>JAWSUS010000004.1:0-178846 GCA_033549025.1 Desulfuromonadales bacterium | reverse complement strand
ACGATCTAACGCCATACGAAAAGTTGCTGGATCATTTCTATGGCTTAAAAGTGTAAACAACGCGTTCAGATCTAACACCTAAAATTGTAAACTACCCCACTATGCAGATCGATTGTTCTTCCTGCACCATGCTGCTTATATAAAAAAGGCAGAATTGTGTTCCCTGCCACTTGAAGGCGCCAAAGGGGCATTTCCGCGATAGTCGTGGCAACTTTTTTGGAAAGGAGTGCCCAGTCTTTTACATGCATACGTGCTGCAGACAAGGAACCATTGACCTTCGAGTGCAAGTCCATAACACGCTGCAAAATTACGGGCTGGCTTCCTGCCCCTTGTTTAAGTACCATGGCGGTGCCCTTGCACTCAAAGGCATAAGGTACGACCTGCCGCCAGTAATACTCTATAAATTTTTCGGCTATATCATCAGTTGCCAGGGAAACAGGGTGACCGGAGTCATCGCCGTGCTCGACGGCATAGTCAGCGAGTGCCAAAATAAGTGCAAATTTATAGGTGGCAACAAAGGCACCTTCATCCAGAATTCGCTGGATGCTATTGATAAATTTGAGTTGGTCTTCAGCTGCCGGAATTGTCATGCCTATTTCCAGTATTTTGCCTTCTCTGGGAAAATCCAGCGCACACCCCCGCGAGGATCACACTGATCGCCCGAGTATCTGGGTATTAGGTGGATATGCAGGTGCAGCACCGTCTGCCCTGCCGCCACCCCGTCGTTGATGCCAATGTTGAAACCAGCGGGATGGTGTTCTTCAAGTAGACTCTCTCGCATCTTCACGACCAGCTCCCATAGCGCTGCCTGTTCAGCAGGCGTCGTCTCAAAGATCGAGGCAATATGCCGCTTTGGGATGATCAAACTGTGACCGGAACTGACGGGATAGCCGTCGTGAATGGCCATGGCCAGTTCATTGGCCAGGAGGATTCGAGAAGCGTCGATTTGGCAGAAGGGACAAGAGGACATGGCGTTATTTGGCTCCGGCCTGCTTTTTATTCTCTTTGCGATAAGCGACCGGCTCCACGTCACGGCACCGCTGTTCAAGTTGGTGAGAAATTCGTTGGATGATCTCGGGTGACAGTTGCCCCTCTCGGCCGGGTTTTGCCAAAAATTGCGGGCTTCTGCCATTAAAGACAAGGACATCTCCCGGCTTTGTTCGCTCGACAAACCAACCGGGCAAGGCTAACGCTGGTTTTGCAGTAACGGATTCCCCAATTGCACTGCTGAGCCACTTGGAAAGCCAAACAGCCTGCCTCTTGGCCTGCTGAAGGGGTTTCGTTTCATTCCAATCGGGAAAACGCAATGCCTCGCCGTCATAAATAACCTTGGCATCCATTGCCCCGCGCCCTTTATCCGGCTTCGGCCGGCCTTTGGTTTCCACAGCTAACACGCCACTGGGTCCGACGATGACGTGGTCGATGTTGAACTCCTCGGCAGGAAAATCATGAAAAACATGACAACCGTGAAGCATCAAATGATTGAGCTCTTGCCCGGCCGCCATCTCGGCTTCTAAACCAAGTCGGAGTAAATTCCGTGTTTTCAACCGGCTGTGAAGTCGCTTGGCAACAAAAACCATGGTGGCCAATCCAATCAGGGTGTGCCCCCCAACATTTACAAGGGATGGCTTCAACGACCCCCAATGGACTTGCACCAAGTACAGCGAAAAAATAGAAAACGGCAACAAAAAGAGCATGGCTAAATCGCCATTCAGTTCCACGGTAATATCCTCGACCTGGCCTGCCAGCGTTTGTCCCGGCGCACGAAGCAGTTTATGGGAAAGGGGTGACCTACGACCATTTTTGCTGGTCTGATAAAAATGAAGGGCCCCCCACGCGAACAGATAAATAACACCATACAAAACGAATATCGGCAAAAGTGTTACGATTAGTGCTTTCATCTAGGCAACTTCCTCTGCTCCCAAATCCTCGGCAATCAAGCGAAACTGCTCCAAAGCGGCTTCCAGATCCTGCACGATTTCTGCGGCGATCAGGCCGGGCGCGGGCAGATTGTCCGAATCCTCCAGCGAATCATCCTTAAGCCAGAAGATATCGAGACTGGCCTTGTCGCAGGCGATCAGGTCGGCGTAATCGTAGCAGCGCCAGTGGCCGGTGGGGCTCTCCGCACTCCAGGTGGCGGTACGTGGATTGACACTGCGAATTCGTCGAGGTCGAACCACTTCAACGGATTGGTTTTGAGGGTAAAATGCATGTTAGTGCGCAGGTCGTAGATCCACAGCTTCTTGGTCCACAGCGTCTCGCTGGCCGGCTTACGCTCCAAGAAGAGAACGTTCGTCTTCACCCTTAGGCGTAGAAGAGTCCGGTCGGCAGGCGCAACACAGGGTGTAGACATTACACTCGTGCAGCATGAAGTTGAGCTGTTTGTTCGGGGGTGGTGCTTCACATACGCTTCTCTAAAGGCACAGCCTGTTGCTGTCCTATTCGTTTCAGCATCACCCTAGCCGGTTAGTCGTTAGAGTCTTGTGGGTACGCTTGTCCGAAAAGGCGTATTTGATGTTAGATTACTCAGACGGTCTGCATGTCTCAAAATGGCCGACCTGTGCTTTATCCACGGCATTTGCGACTGTTGTTTCAGGGTATTTTTTAAAAACATTTTCTACCCCAGCACCGCCACCAACTCCCCAACCACCCGCAAATCCTCCGCCTGCTCTTCACTTAAGACAATCGGCTCATATCCCGGGAGATAGCTATCAGGCCGAAGGATGATCGAGCTGTGACGCCACGAACCATCATCAAGATTCTCCTTCGTACTCTCGTAGATCTTGACAGTGTAGTGACCGCTGGTGTCTGTATCGGCAATCTCCCGGTGCGATACCAAGACGACCTTGCCATGACGGCTCCCAACTGGATTCATTTGAAATATACACCAAGCCCCATTGGGAATCCTGCGGTTCATGGATTCGCCTAGAACCTGGGCGACAAACTGTCCAAACTTCGGCGGTCTTCCCGGCACTTCAACCCATTCAACATCATGACTTTGCTGCTCTTCGCTAAATTCACCTGCAGCGATCTTAAGGTCGTACAATGGGACACAGTTCACATACGGCCTAGCTTCACCCAGCCCAAGGCGACGGAATGGCAGGGGCGATACAGGCCTTACATTTTGCGGCATCAGCAATCGCTCAGTTTTCGCCTCCGCTTCCGACTCAGCCTGCATCCGGCCGGCGAAGAACCTGCGCGTTTCCTCATCGACAAAGTAGACGTAGCACCCCTTCTGTCCTCGGGTCATGAGGGTCCGGTAGGTGTTTTTGATGATGGCGTCGAGCCGCACTGCTCCTTCCGCAGGGTCGTTTTTGACCAACTTCTTCCACCCATGGATAGACTTGTCCATTCTCGACCGCTCGCCCGGCCGGGTCTGCACCTTGCCGTTGCGGACTACGAGGTCTAGGCCAACAATAACACCGATGTAATCCACCTCTAGGCCCTGGCAGGTATGGATGCACCCCACCTCGCTGACTGAGTCGGGCTTAATGATCCATGCCTGGCCGTCCGTCTCCAGGTTCCAGGTCGCCTTGTAGTTACCAATGACAATGTCCTTCAACAGCGGATTCTTCTTACTGATCCAGTCCCAACAGTATCCGCCTACCATTCGCGCTTTATTGTTTTTTCTATTCTTGGCCTTAATCAGGTCGTGCAGCGCCGAAGGAGAGTCGATGATACGAAAATCGTACTCTAGAGTATCCAGCGTTTCGTTGGCCGTTGGTCGGATCTGCAGGGTGTTGTCCAGCCACGCTAGGTAGCCGTTGGAACCGTTGCAGCGGAACTGGGATTCCAAGCTCATCTCGACGACCTCGGCACCTAGCTTCTTCGCCCAGATGCGAATCGCCTCTTTGTCACCGATGTCCTTCAGGGTCACCTTCTGGTCTTCATCGATAAAGAAAACGCTCAACCTGCTGGCGTTTATGATTTCTTTGATCTGGTTCTCTCCTTTGCTGAAGAGGCCGGATTTCTCATTTAGCCGATGAGATTCATCGACCAGTAGGCAGTCAAAACTATTCGACTTTGTGGAATAAAATGACCCAGAGCCTGTAAACATATTTGAGATTCGGGTCTTTCTAAAGTGGCCTGTGAGTTTCGATTCATAAACCTGCCGGGGTGCAGAATTACGTGTAACATACCGAGCATTAAGGCTTTTACCCGTAAGTTCCACTAGAAGATTAATAGCTAAAACCGACTTACCGGTTCCTGGCCCCCCTTCGACGATCAGGACCTTCTTTGCATTGTCTGAAGCCTGTTCTGCCAGCCGATTAGCCTTCTCGAACACCACCTTCTGGTCGTCAATCAGGACGAATTCTCGGTTGCCATGGAGCATCGACGCCAACTCATCGGCCAAATTCCTTGACGGCTTGATCTTGCCATGCTCAATCCGGTACATGACCCGGGTCGTATCACCGTACTTGACGTGGGCTTTAATGAACTGTTGTAGCTTCTTAGCATCCTGCTTAAGAAAAACCGGTGCCTTCTTAAGATATTCTTCGTAGAACGAGTTTGTAATAACCCCGTCGTCTATGTAGTTGTGCAAGTAAGCGCAGGGATACAGCCCAATGTACTCCTCCTGCACTGTCTCGTTGTAGTCTTCCAGCAATTGCTTGTAGGACCAAGCCTGGTAGGACGGATGGAGGGTTTCTGCGAGACCGTGCTTAAAACGGGTGATAACAACCGCGTCGCTCTGGGTGAGCTCCGCCTTCTCCCACTGTTTTAGTTCGACGAGTACGGCAGACTCTTGCCTATTCCTGTCCTGACCAGTCAAAATGAAGTCAATGCGTTTCGCTGTCTGCGGAAGGTGGTACTCGATGGCAACACCGGCATCATAAGGTATCTCATCATCTCGAAGGACTCGCTCCATGTATTCTAAGGAACTCTTCCAAGAGTGGACTTCAGCCTTGCCGGTAGTCCTTCCCGTTGCTGACTCGAAGGCGCTAAGGATGATGCTGTCGATGTCGTTGGTCATGACATCGTCTTGGAACCTGGTTTTGGTGGCGGCGTAGACGATCAATTGATGTCCCCTGTAAGTTCAGATACTTACCTACAGCTTCGTATACTTTGTGTTTTTCCCTTTTGCCATGGCTATCGGATATTTCCGTCCATTTTTCTCGATCTTCCTCAGCAAGGCTGCAGTCAGATCGACATCGTAGCGTTGCGAAAACCGCAACAAGAAAAAGAGGACGTCGGCAAGTTCATCCTCGATCTCTTCCTTCACCTGCGGATCTCTTAGCAGAGCCAGCGACTGCTCATCAGATTGAAAGCGGAAGTGTTCAAGAAGCTCGGCCGCCTCGGTAATAACCCCAATGGCCAGATCTTTGGGGCCATGGTATTGGTCCCAGTCGCGAACCTCACAAAAGGTTTGAATAATTAATTTAAGCTTATCGATGGTCATGTTGCTCACTATTGTTAACCCTTAAATAAAACCGTTAAAGCAAGTAACGAGAAGACTCAGGCCAGAGAAAAGCAAAGACATTGCGCAACCGCATCTCGGGGTCGATGTCGTTAGTGAAAAAAGTTAGACTCCGGTCAACAGATAGAAAAAGGGCAGGGGTTATAGGCCAACCATCCAGTCAAAAAAAGCCATATCAGTAGAAAAGCCGGTTAGAGCGCCGCCCAGCAAAAACAACAACCCAATAATAGAGGATTAAAAACAATTTGTGTATCAGGAAATCCCTGATATTCACACCTTTTTTCAAGCGGGCGCAATGAATTGCGCCCCTACGGATGATCCACAATCACTCATTGCTCTGATTGATCAGATTAACGATAACCTTGACGATGGTCTCTTTCTCTTCGGGGCGGCTTTCGGCAATGAGCAGGGTGAGCGCCACCAGGGCGTTGTCGGCAAGACGTTTGGATCCGTCGGGGCGGTAGAGGATCTGATTGAGCGCCAAAAAATAGACGAACAGCGCGGCGGCGATGCGTTTGTTTCCATCGGAGAAGGCGTGGTTCTTGACCACGAAATAAATCAGGTTGGCGGCTTTCTCTTCAACACTGGGATAGAGTTCTTTGCCGTCGAAGGTTCCCTTCATGGAGGTGACGATGCCGATGGCTTCGTCGTAGTCGAGCTGGTGGCCGGTCTTGCGGGTGGTTCCCTCGATGGTCAACTGGCCGTGATCGTAGCGGTCAAGCAGGGCCAACCCGTAGGCATAGTCGGTGATGACCTGAAGTACCTCTTTGCCGGTATCCGTCACCAGCTCCTGCGAGGTCAGGGTGCGGGCCAGAAGATCGACCGTCTGGCGCAATTCTTTGAACTTGGCCGATTCTTCCCGCAACCGTTGTTCATGTACGGTATAGCCTTTGACTAGATGATCACGCAACACCCGCGTGGCCCACTGGCGAAACTGGGTGCCGCGTTTGGAATTTACGCGATATCCAACCGAAATGATGGCGTCGAGATTATAAACCTGAGTTTGATAGGTTTTTCCGTCAGCAGCAGTTCGTGCATATTTTGCACGAACTGCTGACTCGACTAATTCGCCTTCTCTGAAAACATTTCGAAGATGTCTGGTGATTACCGAGCGATCTCGATCAAAAAGTTCGGCCATCTGGTCCTGAGTCAGCCAGACAGTCTCGTTATCCAGTTGTACGTCAAGGCGGGTTTTCCCGTCATCAGCCTGATAAATCAGTACGTTCGTTTCAGTGGGTTTCATCAGGGGCCTTCCTCCTAAAAAAACTCTTCCTCATACTCGGGCACCAGGTTGAACCATTGCGGGTGCTTCTTGGCTTCGGCGAGGGCCATTTCGGCTTGGGCGATGATGCGGTCGCGATCTTTGGGGTAGCTGCCGGCGAGGTTGAGGATATTGGAGACGTGATTGGAGCGCAGGATGGTGCGCTGGGGGTCGAGGTGGCGCACGATGTCGAGGGCTTCTTCGATGACCTGGCCGTTGCTCAAGGGGCGGATGAGGCGGAAGTAGGCGTCGTTGTGCCGGCGGAACATGGTGAGCAGCGAGAAGTATTCGGGGGAGAGTTCGGTGATCCACGCCGCCGTGGCGCGGGCGTGTTCGCGGCTGCGCTCACGGCCGGCCAGACCGAGGATGGCGGTGACGGAGAGCTTCATCTCGGCGGCCTGGGCTTTGCGGCAGAGCTGCAGCATGTCGGCGGCGTTAAAGCCTTTGTTGACCAGCTTGAGGGTGTCGTCGTCGCCGCTTTCAAGCCCGAAATAGAGGATGCGCAGCTTCTTTTCGCGCAGGGCTTCGAGATCGGCCAGGCTTTTGGTGGTGAGGCTGTTGGGCGAGGCGTAGGCGCCGACGCGGGTGAGGTTGGGAAAGGCTTCGGCGAGGCGGTCGAGGAGGTCGAGCAGACCGGCCTGGGGGTAGACGAGGGCGTCGCCGTCGGCCAGGAAGACCCGCCGGATGTGGGGGCGATGATGGGCCGGCACCGCCGCGATCTCGGCAGCGATTTCGTCCACCGAGCGGACGTGGAAGGACTTCATCTTGTACATGCCGCAGAAGCGGCACTGATTCTGGCTGCAACCGACGGTGATCTGAAAGATGAGGGACTGGGCTTCGGAGGGGGGCCGGAAGACCGGCTCCTGGTAATCGAAATAGTAGTACATGCCTGATGTCCTGCCTGCTGGGGTTGCGGGGGAGAAACTCCCCCGACTTTACCCGCACTGGCCGAAAATGGCAAAGGCTTTGCGCCGGCGCTTCAGCTGGCCAGCGGCTTGTACCACACGTTCATGCTTTCGAGTTCGCCGGAGATCTGCGTGTTGTGGGTGAGGGTGCCGCTGTAGGTGTAGCCGCCGCGGGCGAAGGTGATGTTCATGCCGTAGCTGTAGGCCCGGGCGATGGTGTAGGCGGTCTGGATGCCGCGCTCACCGGCGACTTCTTCAAGGCGGTCGAGCAGATGGCCGGCCAGCCCCTGCCCCCGGTAGTCGGGGAGGGTGGCGAAGTCGGTCATCTCGGCGTTGCGGCCGCGCACGTCCTTTTCGGCCGAAGCCAGGGCAACGAGCTGGTCATTATCCCAGATGCCCAGGTAATCGACATGGCTCTCCATGGTCTCGCGCAGATAACCGGGATCGTGGATGGGAAAGGGATAGGTGGCGAAGACCTGCCGGTAGACGTCGGCCATGGCCTCTGCATCGGCGGGTTCGGTCAGACGGCAGGTCATGGACGCCGGCAGCGCGAGGTCGGCCTGGCTCCCTTGTCGGGATTGGGCGGCCTGCAGAGCGCTCTCCACCAGATCGGGCTTGCGCTCCTGCTGGCGCTCGGGGCAGAAATACTTGCCCATGAAATAGACGTGTTCTTCCCCCCGATAGAATTCGGGGATTTCGGCCTCGGCTTCGTAGCCGCTCTGCCGGAAAGGCTCCAGAGCCGCCTCCGGCACCTTGGCGAAGACTTTGGTGTAGGCCTGCTCCTGAGCCAGCTGATCGAGATAGGGAACCAGCCGGGGCAGGTCGTCGGCCGCCAGGCTCATCAGGTAGGCCCGGTTGCTGTGGGGGCCGTGCTGGATGGTCGATTGTCCAAACTGCTCTATGGTATCAGTCATGCGTACGTCGCTCCATACGGTCGTTGTTTTCAGGCGTCAGCGAGATGGTACGGTCCGAATCGGACAGCAGCCGCTCGATGCCGACGGCGGCGCACTCGGTGGAATCTTCCAGCTTGAGATCGAGGTGACACTCGTCGCACTTGCGGTTGCAGAAGATGGACTCGTACTTTTCGGGCTCCTGATAGGTGGTGATGACCCCTTCGTAGTTGCGCAGCACCACCTTGTTGGTGGACAGAGAGATAAGGTAGTTGGGATTCATGGGGATCTTGCCGCCGCCGCCCGGCGCATCGATGACGTAGGTCGGCACGGCGAAGCCGCTGGTATGGCCGCGCAGGCTCTCCATGATCTCGATCCCCTTGCCGACGGGGGTGCGGAAGTGGGAGAGCCCCTCGGCCAGGTCGCACTGGTAGAGGTAGTAGGGGCGCACGCGATTTTCCACCAGTCTATGCACCAGCGACTTCATGATGCGCTGGCAGTCGTTGACCCCGGCCAGCAGCACCGACTGGTTGCCGAGCGGGATGCCGGCGTCGGCCAGCAGGCGCAGGGCCTCTTTGGCGGACGCGTTGATCTCGCGCGGGTGGTTGAAGTGGGTGTTGAGCCACAGAGGCTGATGTTTTTTCAAACGCTCCACCAGCTCGGGGGTGACACGGTAGGGGAGCACGACCGGCATGCGGGTGCCGATGCGGATGACCTGCACGTGCGGGATGCGGCGCACCTCGGTGAGAATCCAGTCGAGATAGTCGTCGGAGAGCATGAGCGGGTCACCGCCGGAGAGGAGCACGTCGCGGATTTCCGGATGCTGGCGGACGTAGTCGATCCCCTTGAGGATATCTTCACGACCGGGGATGGAATCGCGGTCGCCCACCTTGCGCTTGCGAGTGCAGTGGCGACAGTACATGGAACAGACATTGCTGACCTGCAGCAGCACCCGGTCGGGATAGCGGTGGGTGACGCCGGGAACGGGGCTGTCCTTGTCCTCGGAGAGCGGATCGGCCATGTCGTGCTTCTCGATTTCCAGCTCACGGGAACAGGGGAAGGCCTGCTTGAAGACGGGGTCGTTTTCGTGATCGTCGGTATTGATGAGAGACAGGTAGTAGGGGGTGATGGAGAGGGGGAATTTTTTAACCGTCAGTTCGAGGGCTTTGCGTTTTTTTGGGTCGAAGCGAATGCCCAGCAGCGTCTCTACCGTATCGATATCCTGGATGGAATGTTTAAGCTGCCAGCGCCAGTCCCGCCAGTTTTTGAGAGTGACATTATTTGAACTGATTTTTTCTGCGATTTCCTGCTGTGCTGCCGAGTAGATGGGCACGGGGAAAACTCCTTTGGTGATAGTGAATGCCAGGGCGGGTAGCTGAAAAGCCCGCCATTTATTTTCAAGTCGAATATTTCGTACGCGAACGTTTTTAACATAAACAGCCTTTCATGTCAAATGACCACATTTGTAAGGGCTTGAATCCGTGGGGAAATCGGTTTTTATTAGTCTTTTTCGCCCAGGCGCTCGATGGCACGCAGGTGCAGACGGGCTTCGGCAGCGACCTCGTCGTTGTGGGCGGTATCGAGGGCCGAGAGAAAGTAATGGTAGGCGCTGGTGACGGCCCGGGGGATATGCAGCTGAGCCCGGCCGGCCCCCAGATAGGCCCGGGCGATCTGCGGATCGGTGGGACGCTCGCCGATGACGCGCCGAAAGAGGGAAAGGGCCTGGGGGTAGGCGCCGCTGCCGAGAAGATATTCGCCCAGTTCGAGTACCACCGGTGTCGGCACCCGCAGGCGGTCGGCGCGGCTGGCAAGGGAGAAGTATTTGGCCGCCGCCCAGGCCGGGTTGCCTTCGCGCAGGTGGCCGGCGATCTGCTCCGGCAGGGCCGAGCGCTCGGCGTTATCCCGGGGGGACGACGCCGACTTTACCGAAGAGGCGGACCGCCAGAGAGGCAACCGATCGATGCCCCAGGCGATGGCCACTCCGGCGATGAAGCCGCCGATGTGGGCGCCGTGGGCCACGCCGCCCTCGCCGCCGCGGGACAGCAGGAAGGGGAGCAGGTTGTCGACCATGAGATAGAAACCGAGCACCAGGCGGGCGGGGATAAGGAAGGTGTTCATGATGAAGGGGAAGAGAAAAATGAAGACCTTGACCTGGTTGCGGGGGAACCACAGGAAGTAGAGACCGAGCACACCGGAGATGGCGCCGGAGGCCCCCACCAGAGGCACCTGGGAATGGGGCACAAAGAGGGCGAAGAAAAGGGTGGCGGCCACGCCGGTGACCAGATAGGCGATCAGAAAGCCGAGATGGCCGAGGCGGTGCTCGACGTTGTCGCCGAAAATCCACAGAAAGAGCATGTTGCCGGCCAGGTGCATCCAGCCCCCATGCAGGAACATGGCGGTAAAGAGGGTAAGCAGGGAGGGATCGCCAGGGCGGTAGCCGTACTGGTAGACAAAGACATCGTAGGCGCTCAGGTGCGCCAGAACCTGCTGGGCGGAGATGCCGCCGCGCACACCAAGAGAGCGCAGGTATTCGAGCAGCATGGGGTCGGTCAGTTCGGGGCTGCGGGCGGTGAGCGGCAGGGAGACCAGGAGAAAGATCGCCACGTTGAGCCCGATAAGCAGGTAGGTCATGATGGGGGTGGTGCGAGGATTGGGCGTATCGCCAATGGGAAGAAACATGGCAAACCTTTCTCAGCGAAGCGTCCCTCTCGAAAAGCTCAGCGGCGACGCGGTCCGGAGGGCAGTTTAACACAGATTGCGCCGACTGACATCTCTTGCTTTCCCCCCCTGAAAAGAGTATTCTGCCCAGCCTGGAGGTAGCCCACCATGTCCCTGCTCTATGCCCTCGATCTTATCGGCACCGCCGCCTTTGCCGCCTCCGGCGCCTGGGCCGGCGTTCGACGCAAAATGGACCTGCTCGGCGTGCTGGTGCTGGGCCTGGTCACCGCCACCGGCGGCGGCACCCTGCGCGACATCCTGCTGGGCGACCTGCCGCCCTTCAGCCTGAAGGATGAGACCTACCTCTATCTCTCCATTGCCGTTTCCCTGGCCGTCTTTTTCTTCCACCACCGCCTGCACCGCCTGCAGCATCCCCTGCTCTACTTCGACGCCATCGGCCTCGGCACCTTCGTGGTCATCGGCACCAGCAAGGCGCTGGCCTTCAACACCGGCTTTATCGGCGCCGTCATGATGGGGGTGATGACCGCCACCGCCGGCGGCGTGGTGCGCGACGTCCTCTCCAACCAGGTGCCCCTCATCCTGCGCAAGGAAGTCTACGCTTCCGCCTGCCTGGCCGGGGGCGCCCTGCTCTACCTGCTGCATCACCTCCCCTTGCCCCACGGTCTATCAGTGGTCCTGGCCGCCCTGACGGTTATCATCGTGCGCCTGCTGGCCATCCGCCACAACTGGGCTCTTCCCAAGGCGCGCGCTTGAAGTCTATGATGAAACGGGCCTTGCCTTTGTTCTTTCCTGCGGTTTACTTGTACAGAAATCCCTAGACCATCTTTGAGGAGCGCATCATGCAGACCGTTCATATTCTTAGCAGCCAGAAGGTTTTCCGGGTCGGGAAAATCGTCTGTCTGGCCCGCAACTACGCCGACCACATCAAGGAACTGGGGAACGAGGTTCCCGACAAGCCAGTCCTTTTCATCAAGCCGGCCACCAGCATCATCCGCGACGGCGAGAATGTGGTCATCCCTGCGTACAGCAACGACTGCCACTATGAGGTGGAACTGGCGGTGCTCATCGGCAAGTACGCCAAAAACGTCGCCGAAAGAGATGCCATGAGCCATGTGGCCGGCTACGGTATCGCCATCGACATGACCCTGCGGGATGTGCAGTCGGAGCTTAAAGCCAAGGGGCTCCCCTGGGAGATCGCCAAAGGTTTCGACACCGCCTGTCCGCTGTCGGATTTCGTCGCCGCCAGCGAGGTGGAGGACCCGCACGATCTGGGCATCCGGCTCTCTGTCGATGGCCAGGTGCGCCAGGATGCCTCTACCGCTTTGATGATGCGGCGCCTGCCGGCCATCATCCAGGCGATCTCGGCTATCTTCACCCTGGAGGAAGGGGATATCATCCTGACCGGCACCCCGGCAGGGGTCGGTCCGGTAGGGAGGGGCAGTCGTCTGCGGGCCGAAATCGACAAGGTCGGCTGCCTTGAAGTGGGGGTGAAGTGAGCTCCCGCATCGCCCTCGTCGGACCGGGACGGCTGGGGCAGGCGGTCTGCCGCCTGCTGGCTGACGCCGGCCATGAGTTCGTCGCCGTGGTCAGCCGCGACCTCGCCAGGGCCCGGGCGGCCGCCCGCTTTATCGGCAATCCCCAGGCAGCGACGACAGACCTGACGAAGGTCAAGGACGCGGAGATGGTCTTTCTGGCCCTGCCGGACGACGCCATCGCCCCCATGGCGACCCGCCTGCGCCAGGAAGGTCTGGTTCGGCCCGGTACCATCCTTGTTCACTTCAGCGGTATTCACGACAGCAGCATCCTGCTGGGTAAGGAGGGAACGCCAGTGCTGGGACTGGCCATCCACCCCATGCAGAGTTTTGCCGACGCGGTCATCGGCATGCGCAATCTGCCCGGCAGCCTCTTCGCCATTGAAGGCGACGCCTCCCTCATCCCCCTGGCCAAAGAGTTGGTGGATGATGTGGGCGGCCAGCCGTTCATCCTCACCCGCGAGCAGAAACCCCTCTACCACGCCGCCGCCTGCACAGCCTCCAATTTTCTGGTCACGCTGGTGGCAACTGCCGGAGAGATGCTGTCGTACTGCGGCATCGACGCGAAAGACGCCGGCCGCCTCTTTGCTCCCCTGCTCAACGGCACCGTGAAAAACCTCTCCACTCTGGGACCGCAGTCGGCACTCACCGGGCCCATCGTGCGTGGGGACATCCTCACCGTCGAAAAACATCTGGCGGCGCTGGAAGGGCTGCCGGAAGAGGTGAGGCGCCTGTATTGCCTCATGGGAGAAAAGACGGTAGACCTGGCCGAAGACTCCGGGCGGCTGAGCGCCGAAAAGGCCGCTGCCTTGCGTCGCCTGCTGCAGAAATAGGCCGGCCTCAGGCTTTAGCGGCCCCTTCCCGGGCCTGCAGCCGCAGCCGATTGGTAAACAGATGGGCCTGCCGGGTCGGTTCCGGCATGCGGTAACGCGTCGTGCAGGCCAGGGTCACCTGCGCGGCCCGGGCGACCGTACACAGGTGTCCCGGCGACACATAAAGGGGGCGCACCCGCTCTCGCGTCCGCAGCACCACCCCCACGGGGTCGCCGTTCAGTTCCAGCACCGCCCCCTCCCCTTTCTGCAAACCCGGCTCCCCGTGCGCACCGCATAGCCGGCTCTTGGCACAGCCGATGGTCGGCAACTTCAACCAGAGGCCGAGATGGCTGGCCAGACCGAGACGGCGGGGATGGGCGATGCCCTGTCCGTCCACCAGAACGACGTCCGGTCGCGTCTGCAAACCCTCGAAGGCTTGCAGCAACACCGGTAATTCGCGAAAAGAGAGCAGTCCGGGGATATAGGGGAAGCTGACCCGGTCCACAGCACTGGCCTCCTCCACCACCTGCAGATCGGGATAGCTCAGCACCACGACCGCCGCAAAGAACAAATCCCCGTGCTTTTCGTAGGAGACGTCCACCCCCGCCACCCATCGCAGCGAAGAAGGCAGGCCATCCTCCAGACGCACCTGGTCTGCCAGCCGCCGCTGGAGGGCGACCGCCTCGGTGTAGGTCACCGACCAATCGTGCAGATGTGCAAAGTCCATCCCTTCCCCCGTCATCATCGAGCTAACATCACCGGTAAAAGATAATCTACCACCAAGTCACCAAGGCACCAAGTAGGGCTGGCTTAAGGATAACAGTCCGCATCTGAGTCCCGTTTGAATTTAGGGGTTTCCTTGGTGTCTTTGTGTCTTGGTGGTGAAGGATTTTTCGAGGGCAGGCGGCAGAGATAAAGGAGCCAGGCCCGCGGAAAAAGTGGGGCCTGGCCATTAATCGAGAGATTGAATCAGCGAGGCAGGCCGCGCAGCAGCTTGCGGCCGTCGCGGAAGAGAATTTCTACCTTGTTGGGCGGGGTGACGGCGGTGACGATACCGATACCGAAAACAGGATGGCTCACCAGGTCGTCGGCGCGATAGGCGCCGTCCATGGCATAGGTTTTGGCGGAACCCGTGGCGTCCTCGCCGCAGCGTTCCTCCCAGAAGATCAGGTCGGCGGTGGCGGCCCGCTGCCGGGGCTGGCGCGGCACGGCGTCGGCCTTGGTGGTCGTGGTCCGCGGCTTGGCGGTCTTCTTCGGCGCCGCCTCCCGGTAATTGTGCATGCCGCCGCAGGTATTGCATTGAACCCGCACCACCTTGTCGCCCACCATGGCGACGACGGTATGGTTGGTGACCATGCGGCACTTGGTGCACTGGGAGTCGACAAGGTCGCCGGCGGAGATTTTCTTCTGACTCATAAACGTTCCTTCTTTCAAAAAAAAGCCACAGGGAAAATTCCCTGCGGCTGGTTGTCCTGTTGAGCGAGGGCCTCTTATACCATTGGCCCTGGCGGGTGTCAAGATGAAGCGGGGAAAGGTTGTCAACTCACGATGTTGACCGCTTCTCCACGCAGGAAGGCGGCCAGATTGCCGACGGTGATATCCATGAGGCGCTGGCGGGACTCGCGGGTGGCCCAGGCGATATGCGGGGTGATGAAACAGTTCCTTGCGGTGAGCAGAGGGTTGTCCGTTGCCGGCGGCTCGCTACTGAGAACATCAAGGCCGGCGCCGGCGATATCGCCGCGGTTCAGGGCAGCGGCCAGAGCGTCCTCGTCGACCAGAGGACCACGCCCCGTGTTGATGAGCAGGGCCGTTTTCTTCATGGCGGCCAACCGCTCTTCATCCACCAGTCGTTCGGTCTGCGGAGTGAGGGGACAGTGCAGGCTGATGACGTCGGCGCGGGCAAAGAGCGCATCGAGCGCCACAAAGGTCACGTCTTCGCTCTCGCCATACTTCTCCGGATGCGCGGTATGAACCAGCACCTTCATGCCGAAGGCGGCGGCAATGCGGCTCACCGCCCGGCCGATCTGCCCATAACCCACCACCCCCATGATCCGGCCGTCGAGTTCGGTCAGGCCCCGATCCCAGAAACAGAAGTCCGGACTGGCCGACCAGCGCCCCTGCCGAACCAGGCGGTCATGGTGGCCGACCTGCTGGGTCAGCTCCAGCACCAGGGCGAAGACCATCTGCGCCACCGAGGCCGTGCTGTAACCGGGCACATTGGTCACGGTGATGCCCCGACGACGCACCTCCTCCAGCGCCACCACGTTGTAGCCGGTGGCCGTGACGCCGATATAGCGCAGCTCGGGCAACCGATCAAGGACCTCGGCGGAGAAGACCACTTTATTGGTGAGCACGGCCCCGGCGCCCTGACAGCGCTCCACCACCTGCGCCGCCGGAGTGCGCTCGTAAATGACGCACTCGCCCAGGGACTGCAGAGCGCCCCAGCTCAAATCACCGGGGTTCAGGGTATAGCCATCGAGCACTGCGATTTTCATATCATCTCCTGAATAATCATCGCCTCCTTGCTGAACAGCAATAAAGCGATAATGTGTTTGTCATGAGGGTGAAAGTGGGACACCTGCCAATCATGAAAGCTAACGGGTGAGGGAGAACACGACATGAACAACACTAGCAACCAACAATGGACACAGCGGCCGACCAAAAGCTCAAAAAACTGGATTTTTGTGGTTATCCTTGTTCTTGCGAGCACCCTGTCAGGCTGCGCAGCCTCTCGGTCGGATCTAACCGGCGCTTTCACCCAACCGCCGGAGCGTAATCTGGGCGCCGAAAAAGTAAGTGTGTTCTTTCTGTTCAGACACCTGAGCCAGCAGCACGGCCTTGACGCCCTTCCCAAGGTCAAACCACAGGGTGTCCCGGATTTTGAAAATATTTTTCGCGGCGCCTTGGGGGAAATAACCAACATTTCCGAATATGCCACCCATACGGAATTCCCCACGGATGTTAACGCCCCCGAGCGTCGCCGGGAACAGGAGGAACTTCGTCAAACCCATGACTACACTATCGACATCCGTTTCTTTGAGGAAGCCTCCTTCAAGCAGCAATTTCTCAGTGGCACCATCAGCCTGGTCAGCCTGACCTTAATCCCGGCGCCCTACACCTGGGAGTACACCATCACGGCGGACGTCTATAACGTGAAAGGCGCTCTGGTCAAAAGTTATCAGCGCCAGGCCTCCCTGAGCAATTGGGTGGAGGCTCTACTCATCTTCGTCTACCCCTTCCATCCTATCGAGGGCAAGCGGGAAGAGATTTACGTGGAAGCCCTGCATGACATTTTCCGGCAGATAGAAACGGAGAAGGTACTTGGCAAATGATCTGACGACTACAACCCCTTCTTCTCAAAAAACAGAAAGAGCAAAACCGCTCCGATGATGAAGACCAGGATCACCGGCCAGTGATTGACACCCAGCACCTGCGGGATGGTGATCTTGCCTAGGTTACCCCAAGTGAGTACGGTGCGCTTCATAAGGGGAAAGACTTCGGCGTAGACGGCGGCGCCAGCCACCATGCCGAGGATGCCGTAGAGCGCGTCCCAGCGTCCCTCACCCAGGGCACCGGCAGAGGTGCCGGGGCAGTACCCGAGCAGGCCCCAGCCAATGCCGAAAATAAGCCCGCCGATGATGTTGCCGCCCAGAATCGTCGTCTTGAGACTGAGCTTGGCCAGCTCCAGATCAACCAGCAGATAGATACCAACCATGCCGACCAGGACGCTGGTCAGCATGAATTTGATAATGGTCATATCGATAAGACGTAGAGCGCCGAGCTGCTTGTCGTAGCGCAGCACGCCGCCTTTTTGCAGAATAAAACCGAAGGCCACACCGGTGAGCAGCCCGTAAATGAGCATGTTCATGAGGACTTCCTCCCGTAGATAAGGCGGGCGACAAGGATGCCGCCGATAAAGAAGCAGGCGAGAGAAATAAGACCGCTGACAGCTAGCTGGAGCGAACCGCTCAGCCCATGACCACTCGGTCAGCCATCGGCCAGACGCGCTCCGAACATGGCTACGGCGCCGCCAGTGAAGGCAAAGAGGGCGCGCCGACCGTAACTGGCGCCGCCGAACCGCTGGCGCCACATATCGGGCAAGCCCTGCAACCGGAAGGTGCGTCCGCTGACGGAGGCAATGAGGGCGCCGATAAAGATGCCAACTACGAACATCCACTGCCAGTCAATTTTGGGCGCCGTTTTAATGAAGTAGTCGAGCTTTTCCACTCGCTCCGGCGAGAAGACCTTTTCGATCATGCCGGCGGCACGGACAAATGTGGTGGAAGCGCCGAGATATTTCCCGGCGATCCACACGGAGAAGACGGAGACCAGCCCGGAAAGGGCTCCAGCCAGATAGGGATTCCAGACGCCGTCGCGCGCAGAGGTAAACCGTGAAGCCATAGAAAATCCTTTCGTTGACAGAAATCAAAAACCTCTTAACCCATTGTCATGACAGAAAATTTACCAGATTATGGCGGGCTCGCAAGCGGGCCACAGGAATAAAAAATCCCCCGGGAAAGGCTTCCCGGGGGATCGCATCAGACAAAAAGTCGAAAGGTTTATTTCTCGTCCATCAGGGCGGCGTGGGCGGCAGCCAGGCGGGCGATGGGGACGCGGAAGGGAGAGCAGGAGACGTAATCCAGACCGATCTTGTGGCAAAAGATGACACTGGAAGGCTCGCCGCCGTGCTCGCCGCAAATGCCGAGCTTGATGTTGGCGCGGGTCTGACGCCCCTTGACGCAGCCCATCTCCACCAGCTGTCCGACACCGCTCTGGTCGAGAGCCACGAAGGGGTCGTTGGGGTAGATCTCGCGCTCGACATAGAAGGGCAGGAATTTGCCGGCGTCGTCGCGGGACAGGCCATAGGTGGTCTGGGTGAGGTCATTGGTGCCGAAGGAGAAGAATTCGGCTTCCTTGGCGATCTCGTCGGCGGTCAGGGCGGCGCGGGGCAGCTCAATCATGGTGCCGATGAGGTACTCGACCTTGACGCCGTAGCGGGCCACGACTTCGTCGGCGACGCGGATGGCGTTGGCCCGCAGAATGGCCAGCTCCTTGACGTGTCCGACCAGGGGAATCATGATCTCGGGCACGATGTCGAAGCCCTCGTTCTTGACCAGTTCACAGGCCGCTTCCATGATGGCCTGCACCTGCATGTCGTAGATCTCGGGGAAGGTAATGCCCAGGCGGCAGCCGCGGTGGCCAAGCATGGGGTTGAATTCGTGCAGGAAATCGACCTTGTTGCGCAGCACCTGGGGCTGCACCTTCATGACGGCGGCCAGCTCCTCGATGTCCTTGTCCGTGTGGGGGAGGAACTCGTGCAGGGGCGGATCGAGCAGGCGGATGGTCACGGGCAGGCCCTTCATCTCGCGGAAGATGCCGAGGAAGTCCCCTTTCTGCATGGGCAGGATCTTGGCCAGAGCGCCCTTGCGACCGGCGATATCCTCGGACAGAATCATCTCGCGCACGGCCATGATGCGCTCGGCCTCAAAGAACATATGCTCGGTGCGGCACAGACCGATGCCCTCGGCGCCGAAGTTGCGGGCCACCTTGGAGTCGTTGGGGGTATCGGCGTTGGTGCGCACTTTGAGGCGACGGAAGGAATCGACCCACTCCATGAGGGCGCCGAAATCGCCGGTCAGCTCAGGCTGAACGGTGGGAACTTCACCCTTCATGACTTCGCCGGTGGAACCGTCGAGGGTGATGACATCCCCCTTCTTGATGACGACGCCGTCGCGGGCGACGAACTGCTGCGTCTTGTAGTCGACCTTGATATCCCCGCAGCCGGCCACGCAGCACTTGCCCATGCCGCGGGCGACAACGGCGGCGTGGGAGGTCATGCCGCCGCGGGCGGTGAGGATGCCCTGAGCGGCGTGCATGCCGTGAATGTCCTCGGGGCTGGTCTCCACGCGGACAAGAATGACCTTGAGGCCGATCTTGGCCGCTTCTTCGGCCTCGTCGGCCGAAAAGACGACTTCACCACTGGCGGCGCCGGGAGAAGCGGGCAGGCCCTTGGCGATGATGGTTTTGGAGGCCTTGGGATCGAGGGAGGGATGGAGCAGTTGATCGAGCTGTTCGGGCTGCACGCGCAGGACGGCTTCCTTCTCGTTGATGACCCCCTCGCGCACCATGTCGACGGCGATCTTCACGGCCGCCTTGGCGGTGCGCTTGCCGTTGCGGGTCTGCAGCATGTAGAGCTTGCCCTTCTCGATGGTGAACTCGATATCCTGCATGTCGCGGTAGTGCTTCTCCAGGGTCTGCTGCACCTTCATAAGCTGGTCGTAGCAGACGGGCATGACCTCTTCCATGGAAGGCAGGGTACCGTCGCCGCCCGCCTTGTTGATGGGCTGCGGGGTGCGGATGCCGGCCACCACGTCCTCGCCCTGGGCGTTGACCAGGAACTCGCCGAAGAAGACGTTCTCGCCGGTAGAGGGGTTGCGGGTGAAAGCCACGCCGGTGGCGCAGTCGTCGCCCATATTGCCGTAGACCATGGACTGGACGTTGACGGCGGTTCCCCACTCGGCAGGGATGCCGTTGAGCTTGCGATAGGTGATGGCGCGGGGGTTCATCCAGGAACCGAAGACGGCCCCGATGGCGCCCCACAGCTGCTCCTGGGGATCTTCAGGGAAGTCCCGACCCATCTCTTCACGAACCTTCTTCTTGAAGAGGATGACCATTTCCTTGAGGTCGTCGGCGGTCAGCTGGGTGTCCTGCTGGACCCCGCGCTGCTCTTTCATCTGCTCGAGGATATGTTCGAGAATGTCGCCGTCGAGATTAAGGACGACGTTGGAGTACATCTGGATGAAGCGGCGATAGGAGTCGTAGGCGAAACGGGCGTCGCCGCTCTGTTCGATGATGCCCTGCACCGTTTGGTCGTTGAGGCCGAGGTTAAGGACGGTGTCCATCATGCCCGGCATGGAGGCGCGGGCACCGGAGCGCACGGAGACGAGCAGCGGGTTTTTTGCGTCGCCGAATTTCTTGCCCATCAGCGTCTCGACCTTTTTCAGGTTTTCTTCCACCTGCCCTTTGAGTTCGGCGGGGTACTGGCGGTTGTTCTTGTAGAACTCGGTGCATACCTCGGTGGTGATGGTAAAACCGGCCGGCACGGGCAGACCGATCGAGGTCATTTCGGCCAGGTTGGCCCCCTTGCCGCCCAGCAGGTTTTTCATGTCCCCTTTTCCCTCGGCCTTGCCGTCGCCGAAGAAATAAACGTACTTCGTTGCCATGGGTACTCCTCCTCAAAGGTTAGTAAAAATAAACAATTGCGCCATTTCAGGCACCGTTTTTTACTGAAAATAAAAGAGCCGCCTAGTTTCCTAGGCGGCTATCTTGGCAAAATCTGCGATGTTTTCGAAGAGGCGGGCGACCCCTGTCAGCAGGGCCAGCCGGTTTATTCGCACGCCTTCATCCTCGGCCATGACCATCACCCCTTCGAAGAAGTCGTCCACGGCCCCGCGCAGCGCAGCGATGGCCTGCAGGGCAGCGGCGTAGTCCCCGGCCTGGGTGGCGGCGGCGACGCGGGCAGCGGTCGACTGCACTTCGGCATGCAGGGTTTTCTCGCAGGCGGCTTCGAAACGGTCGGCGTTCACCGGCGTATTCACGCCTCCCTTGATGATGTTGACCACCCGCTTGAAGGCCACGGCCAGCGGCTCGAAATCTTCCCGTCCCTTGAGGGCGGCCAGCGCCTTGACGCGCTCCTGGGCGTCGATGACATCGTCGAAGGAGGCCGACAGCACAGCGTCGACCACGTCCTGGGGCTGTCCCTGGCCGGTCAGCATATTAAAGAAACGCAGGCGGATAAATTCGAGGACGTCCTTCTTCACCTCGTCGGCCGGACGGGTAAGTTTGGCGGCGAGCAGATCGACGGCCTTGCCGACCAGCGCGGTCAGCGAGAGGCGATAGCCCCGGTCGAGCAGGATAGCGAGGACGCCGATGGCACTGCGCCGCAGGGCATAGGGGTCGGCCGAACCGGTGGGAATAAGGCCGACGCCGAAGCAGCCACAGATGGTATCGATTTTGTCGGCGATGGAGACGAAGGCCCCTAGGTGATCGGAAGGGAGCTCGCCGCCGGCTTCGACGGGAAGATAGTGCTCATGAATGGCGCGGGCCACCCGGGCGTCCTCCCCTTCAAGCAGCGCGTACTCGCGCCCCATGATGCCTTGCAACTCGGGGAACTCATACACCATGCCGGTTTCCAGGTCGCACTTGGCCAGCAGGGCAGCCCGGTCGGTCAGGGCGCTGTCGGCAGGGGACAGCTGGGCGGCGAGCAGGGCGGCCAGTTCGCGAAAGCGCATGACCTTCTCGTAGCTGGTGCCGAGCTTAGCCTGATAGACTACGTTCTTCAACGCCTCGAGACGGGTTTCCAGCTTGACCTTCTGGTCCTCGGTCCAGAAGAACATGGCGTCGGAAAGACGGGCCCGCAAGACCCGCTCGTTGCCGCGGGCGACCACGGCCGGGTCTTCCGGCCGGGTGTTGGAGATGGTGATGAAGCGGGGCAGCAGCTTCCCCTCTTTGTCGACCAGGGTGAAATAGCGCTGGTGCTCGCGCATGGTGGTGATCAGCAGCTCGCGGGGGAGCTGCAGGTATTTGTCCTCGAAAGAGCCGATGATGGGGGTGGCGTCTTCCACGAGGTAAGAAACCTCGTCGAGCAGAGCCTCATCCGTATTGACCTCCCCGCCGGCCGCGTGGGCGACGCGCTCGATCTCGCGGGCGATGAGGTCGCGGCGCTTGGCCGGTTCGGGGGTGACGAAATGGCGCTCGCACGCCTCAAGCCAGCTGGCCAGACCCGTCACCGGGAAGGTCGCCGGGGCCATGAACCGGTGCCCCCGCGAGAGGTTGCCGCTCTCGAGGTTGCCGTAAGTAAAGGGAACGACGACGCCATCGTAGAGGGCGACAATCCAGTGCATGGGCCGGGCAAAGCGAATGTCGAGATCCTTCCAGCGCATGGACTTTTTGAAGGGGATGCCGCCGATCAGACGGGGCAGCATCTCCGGCAGCAGATCGGCCGTCTGGCGGCCTTCCTCGACCTTGGAGATGAACAGATAGGCCCCTTTTTCGGTCTCCACCTGCTGCAGCTCGGAAACATCGACACCGTTGGCGCGGGCAAAGCCGAGGGCCGCCTTGGTCGGATTGCCGTCGGCATCGAAGGCGACCTTGACGGAGGGCCCGGAGAGGGTCAGCTCCTGGCGCGGCTGTTCCGTTTCCACGTCGGCCACAGCGATGGCCAGACGACGGGGGGTGGCAAAGGTCTGGATCGTGCCGAAGGAGATGCGGGCGTTCTCCAGTTCTTTGCGCAGCAGGCGTTCCATATCGCGCATGGCCGCCGGCAGAAAGCCGGCCGGAATCTCTTCGGTACCGATTTCAAGAAAAAGTTCAGCAGACATGGTATCTCCGGTAAGAGGATACCGGGACGCGGGTGCGCCCCGGCCAATCATTTCTTCAGCAGCGGAAAGCCAAGCTTCTCTCGCTGGGCCACGTACCCTTCGGCGCAGAGCCGCGCCACGTTGCGCACCCGGCCGATGTAGGAAGCACGCTCGGTCACGGAAATGGCGCCGCGGGCATCGAGCATGTTGAAGGCGTGGGAGCATTTCATGACGTAGTCGTAGGCCGGCAGGACCAGGCCGCGCTGCGCCAGGCGGATGCATTCCTTCTCGTACATGGTGAAGAGGTTAAGCAGCATGTCGACGTCGGCCTCTTCAAAGTTGTAGGTAGAGAACTCCACCTCGCCCTGATGATGCACATCGCCGTACTTGACCCCCTTGACCCACTCGAGATCGTAGACGTTGTCCACGCCCTGCAGATACATGGCGATACGCTCGCAGCCGTAGGTAATCTCACCGGAAACGGGCTTGAGATCGATGCCGCCGGCCTGCTGGAAGTAGGTAAACTGGGTGATTTCCATGCCGTCGAGCCACACTTCCCACCCCAGCCCCCAGGCCCCCAGGGTCGGCGATTCCCAGTCATCCTCGACAAAGCGGATGTCGTGCTGCGACGGGTTGATGCCGAAGCTCTTGAGGGAATCGAGGTAGAGATCCTGAATGTTCAGGGGAGAGGGTTTCATGATGACCTGAAACTGGTAGTAGTGCTGCAGTCGATTGGGATTTTCGCCATAGCGGCCGTCGGTGGGGCGGCGGGACGGCTCCACGTAGGCTACCTTCCAGGGCTCGGGGCCGAGAACGCGCAGAAAAGTGGCGGGATTGAAGGTACCTGCCCCCTTTTCCATGTCGTAGGGCTGCTGAATGATGCAGCCCTGCTTGGCCCAGTAATTCTGCAGGGAAAGAATGAGATCTTGAAAAGTCACGATGCCTCCAGGCCGTCAAAACAGTTTACGCCCCCTCTTCAGGGCCTGTTTATTGGTATACTGTATACAAATTTAAAAAGCTGAATTTTAGCCCCTGACCCCGGGCCTGTCAAGGCAATTTCTGAGAGGCGACAGGACCTCCGCTGGCGGGGGATCAGCCGCTTCCACCAGCAACTTGTTGCAGAAAAACCAGCGACTTGAGTCGGCGGTGCAGGTGCCGGCCGATGGCCGCGGTGAGCATCCTCTCCCCCTGCGTTAACGTAGCCGGACTCAGGCGATAGCCCTCGAAGCTTTCCAGGGGAGCGCGCAGAATGCGGGACAGGGTTCCCAGCGTCAGCAGGCTGACCGAGAGGCTGCCGCGCGCGCCCTCACAGGCCGGACAGAGGCTGCCGCCGCGGGAGGCGTCGAAAAAAACGGTCTCCGTCTTGAGGGTTTCCATACATTCGGAGCAGTGCAGCAGATGGGGGATGTAGCCGGCCAGTTCCAGCAGACGCAGCTCGAAGAGCAGCCGGGCTTCCGCTGAGCCGCCGGCGGCGGCCAGATGGTGCAGAAAAGCCTGCAGCAGTCCGTAAACCTGCGGATGCCCCGATTCTTCCCCCTGCAACTCTTCCACCAGTTCGCAGCCATAGCCCGCCAGGGCCAGCGCCAACAGGTCGGCGCGCAAACCGGCGTGCAGATCGACCAGCTCGGCCTCCTTCAGCGACAGCAGCTGTCCCCGCCCCGGCGGGCTCCAATGCATCATCACCTGCGCAAAGGGTTCCAGGGCCGGCCCAAAGCGCTTGCGACTGCGGCGGGCGCCGCGGGCAAACCCTTTGAGCAGGCCGAGCTCGGGCGTATAAAAGGTCACGATCCTGTCCGCTTCACCGTAGTCGACGTGCCGCAGAATGATCGCTTCGCTGCGCAGGAGCTGCATAAAAAAGTGCCGTTTTCAGGTGAGAAGAGATTGACGAACCACAAGAAAAAAAACGGTCGGCCCGCAGGGCGTATCATAGCCGGGAGGCAGGCCGAGATCAAACGGAATGTCCCCGGCCAGGGAAGTTACAGGAAAAGATCAGCTGTTCTGCGTCAGAGCGAAGAGTCCGGCCAGGATCAGAATGATCCCCCCGGTTGACCAGGCCAGCAACTTGGCCAGTAAAAGTCGCATGGTTGCCTCCTTCTCTATTCCTCGTTCAGACCAGATCGAACAGTTCGGAATGAAGCTGCCGCAGCGGAACGCCCAATTCATGCAGGTATTTTTCCGCCAGGTGGATCATCGCCACCGGGCCGCAGATAAAATACTCCGCGGCCGCCAGAGGCGGCGGCACATGGCGGCCAAGCAGTTCCTTCGTGAGCAGCCCCACCTCGCCCTGCCAGTCGAGAGGAGGGTCGTTCAGGATGAAAACAACCTGAAGATCAAGGCGCTCCCGCAGCATCTCCAGTTCTTCCCGAAAGGTCGTGCGATCCCAGGTATTGTAGGCATAAAAGAGGAGCAGCGGACGGCGGTCGCCGCGATCCGCCAGCGTGCGCAGCATGCTCATAATCGGGGCAATGCCGATGCCGCCGGCCACAAAGACATAGCTGCCGGCCGGTTGCCGGTCGGGACTGAAACAGCCGTAGGGGCCATCCACGTAGACCGGCGTGCCGATTTCCACCTCCTTGATGCGGCGGGTGAAGTCCCCCAGTTCCTTAATGGTAAAGTGCAGCTCGCCCGTCTTTGCGGCACTGGAGGCGATAGAGAAGGGATGCTCCTTGAGGGCGAAAGGAGAAGCCCCGAGGCTGATCCAGGCGAACTGGCCGGGCAGGAAGTTGAAGCCGTCGTGCCCTTCGGGAGCGACCCGCAGCGTCCAGGCATCGCCCCGCTCGGCGCTCACGCCCGTGACCCGGTAGGGACGGCGCAGCAGCATGGCCGGTCTGATGAGCCGCACGGTCACCAGCAGCAGCAGCCAGGACAGGGAGATCGCCCCCCACAGGATTTTGGTCCAGGGAGTGGCGACATAGTGCCCCACCCCCACGATATGGGCGATGGCCAGACCGAGGGTCAACACGGCCAGTACAGCATGCCCCAGACGCCAGCGGTCGTAATCGATTCCCAGCGGTTTGCGCCAGAGCGAACTGGTCAGCAGCAGAAAAAGAACGGCCAGGGAAGCCACGCCGGCCCAGAAGTGCCAGGGGGCCAGACCGGGACGGAAAAGAGACCACAGGGTCGGTTCACGGGCCAGCAGCAACAGGGGATGGAGCAGAATGAACGCAAAGGCCACCAGCGCACTCTGCCGGTGAAAATAATAGACGATATCGATGCCGAAAGGGGCAGAGGGGCGCCGGAAACGCGCCGTCTGCACGAAAAGCGTACCCATCATGGCCGTACCGGCAAAGCCCAGGGCAAGAGAAAAGTCCCACCAGAACCCGCTGCCAGCGGGCATGGGACCAAGCAGAAGCACCAGCAGCGGCGCCATCACTAGCGCCAGATAGATCCCAATCCAGAACAGCCCGGAAAAGACGTAGCTCAAACCTTCCCCCTTTCGCCACCTCACACTTCATAAAACTCTAATCTTTTTCGGCAGCAGTGCAAGGGGATGCCGACCGCCCGTCGCCGCATGGCTACTATCCCGGAAAAACATCCAGAGCACCGCCGTCATACCCTGGACAGACTGGGGAGCTCGACTTTTTGAAAACGGTTTTCATTTTTATCTTGACTTGGCAGCCCCTGTTAACGTAGCCTCGAAACCGTGGTCGTTGACCCCTGTTTTCTATCAATACATGGAGGTTTCTCATGTCTGCGGCAGCCACTCACCCCGCAAAGCATCTTGGCTGGAATCATCTGGCCCCTCTCTTCCTCGATGAACGCGCGTGCTGCGCGGCGTTTCTGGCTCTGGAGACGGCCGAAATCCTCGATGGCGTCAAGCCGGCCAACCTCATCAATATTGCCAACAGACCCCAGCCCTGCGGACGCAATCTCTATCAGCTCTGGAAGCAGCATGGCGACGACCTGCTGGCCGACAGCGGCCTCACCCCCAGCGTCCTGATTGACCGCGGCGAGTCCTTGCTGCTGCTGGTCTACCGGCCCGAGGTCTTCGCGGCTCTCCTCTCCCGCCCCAACGTCATGGCCGTGTTGCGCCGGGCTGGTTATCAGGCGCCCTTTCACCCGGATCGCGTTCTGGCCGAGTTGCAGGAGCGCCTGCAGGCCGGCGACGGTTTCCCGCATGAAATCGGTGTTTTTCTCGGTTATCCTCTCAAGGATGTCGCCGCTTTCATGGGGTGGGTCTCCCTCCCCTTCAGCTGCCAGCGTCTCTGGCGAATCTACGGTGATCCTCGCCGCAGCCTGCAACTGGCCCAACGCTTCACCCACTGCCGAAACCGGATGGCCCGTCGACTGGCCCACCAGGTCACCGGACAATCCTCGCTCACCGGCGGCAACAGCTTTTTTTTGACCCACTAATTGAAATCGGTTTTCGTTTTTATATACTGACTTTTCAGGAAGCGATTCAATCCCATGGAGGCCCTGTTACATGAAAAACCCTGTGATCATTCTGTTAACGTCCGTCCTGCTCTCCCTCTCTCTTCTCAGCCAGGCGGCGGCCGCTACGCTGGAAGAGCGCCTGGCAGATCTGGAGCGCCGGCAGAGCGAGCTCTACCACACGCTGGCCGAAAAAAAGGCCGCCGGCCTGGCGACTGCCCTGGGGGAACGACTGACTTTTTCCGGCCTGCTGGAAGTGGAGGCAACCGCTGCCAAGATGCATCTGGACGACGGCCGAACCCAAAGCAGCAGCGACCTGGTGCTGGCCACGACCCAACTCGGCTTGGGGATGACATTCACCGACCGGGTCCGAGGCAGCATCAACTTCCTCTATGAAGAAGATACTACTGATTTCGAGGTGGACGAGGCCTCGGTCGATTTCAACCTGGACCCGTTTTTCGGGCGAATCGGCCGCATCTATCTTCCCTTCGGCGTCTACCACAGTCATTTCATCAGCGATCCGCTGACCCTCGAACTGGGGGAAACCCGCGAAACGGCGACTCTGCTCGGCTATGACCGGGACCTCTTCTCCCTGTCCCTGTTTGCCTTTAACGGTGACAGCGAGCGCCTGGAAGAGGAAGACCATATCCGCGACTGGGGCGCCAGCCTGATTTTCACTCCCCGGGACGGGATTGAATTCGGCGGCAGCTACCTGGCCGACCTGGCCGACAGCGACGCGGCCATCGTGACGACCTACGAACGCCGTGTGCCCGGCTGGAGCGCCTTTGTGCTGGCCGCCGGCAACAGGGGCGGGATTTTAGCGGAGATTCTGGGAGCGACGCGATCTTTCGCGGCCGCAGATCTCGACGGCGACGGAAATGGAATGGGCGACAAACCGACAGCCTGGAATGTGGAGGCCTTCTGGACCATGCGTGACGATCTCCAACTGGCCCTGCGCTGGGAAGGCAGCGACGAATTTCTCGGGCAGCCGCGGCGGCAGTACGGTCTGGATCTGTCCTGGAGCCCCTGGCCTAACGCCACCTTGTCTCTCGAATATCTGCGCGCCGAATTCAGCCGGGGATTCGGCTTCAACGAGGAAGGCATCGGGCTGGATCGCCGGGACCAGGTCACCGCCCAACTGGCTTTAGCGTTCTGACGGTTATTCTTCGCCCCCCTCGCATACCGGCAGGCGCAGCAGATAGATGGTGACGCACAGGCCGATGGCGATAAGGAAGACTTTGACCCAGAAGAGGGGGATGAGAAAAAAAACGGAAACGGGAATGCTGATCCAGATAAGGGTGATGGCGGTGATCTTGGCGCGCAGGGGGATCCCCTGACCATCGAGATAGCCACGAATCATCGGTCCCAGGTGGGGATGGTCGAGGAGCCAGTTGTGAAAGCGTTCGGAGCCCCGGGCGAAGCAGGCGGCGGCCAGCAGAAGCAGAGGCACGGTCGGCAGCAGGGGCAGAAAGATACCGAGCACTGCCAGTGCCGTACTGACCAGCCCGGCTGCGGTAAGCAGCAGCCTGAGCACCCTGCTGTCGATTATTTTCGTCCGCCGATCAGACATGAATCCTCAGCTCCTTGGCACTTCAGGTCGTCGGACTCGCCTTTTTCATCATGGCGGCATTGAAGGCCTGCCGCTGGGCGGTATTGCCGATGGTGGCGATCAGATCGCCTTCGGCGAAATGGAAATCGGCTTCAGGGTTGGGGAGAAATTCCCCTTGCCGGATGACGCCGACGATGGAGACGCCGGTGCGGCGCCTGACCTCCAAATCCCGCAGATTCTTGCCCACCATGGGGTTGCCGGCGGCCAGGCGCTCCCAGCTCAACTCCAGCAGGTCACCAGCCCGCCGCAGCTGACGGATCTCCTGATGGTCGTCCCGCCCTTCGGAGAGGGGGTGATAGAGTTCGCGGCGGATGGCGTCGGTATAGCGCTGGATGACCGGAATGGGCATCTTCAGGTGAAGAAGGGCCTGACGGGCGATCTCCAGTCCCGCCTCCAGTTCCGGCAGGATGACCATGTAGACACCTTCCTCGTAAAGGGAGCGCATCTGATCCTCCCCATGGGCGCGCACAACGATGTTCAGATCGGGATAAAACTGCCGCACATGCCGGACGATGGACTGGGCCGAAATGACCGCCGGGGCGGTAATGAGCAGCTGCTGGGCGCTGTGAATCCGCGCCGCTTCAAGGACGATGTTCTGACTGGCGTCGCCGAAAATAGCCGGCAGCCGGGCCCGCTTGCATTCCTCAAAGCGCCGGTGGTTGACCTCCACAATGACGAAGGGCACATCGATCTGACGCAGCACCCGGGCCACATGCTGACCGACCCGCCCGCCGCCGACCACGACGATGTGGTCCTTGAGCTCTTCGGCCGGCAGATTGATGACCTCCAGCGTATCGTTGCTGCCGAAGCGCTGGCGCAGGGCATAGAGCGGGGCCGTCAGTCCCGACACGACGGGCGTCAGGAACATGCTGATGATGGTGGCCGCCAGAATGAGGGAATACTGATCGAGGCTCAGGGCGCCGATCCCGTAGCCTTCCTGGGCGAGCAGAAAGGAAAATTCGCCGATCTGGAACATGCCCAGCCCCGTCGCCAGAGGGATGACGTTGCCATAACCGAAGCCGCGCGCCAAGACCCCCATGATGACCCCCTTGCCGAGCGCCACCATCAGGACGAGGGCGAGCACTTCGAACCAGTTGGCCATGACGAAGGCCGGATTGAGCAGCATGCCGACGGAGGTGAAGAAGAGCAGACCGAAAAGGTCGCGCAGGGGGATGATGTCGCTCAGGGCCTGGTGGCCGTAATCCGATTCGCTCAGCACGATGCCGGCGACAAAGGCGCCGAAGGCGAAAGAGAGCCCGGCCAGATAGGTGGCGTAACCGATGCCGAGGCCGATGGCGGTGATGGAGAGCAGAAAGAGCTCCCGTGAATCCCAGCGGGCGATGATGGCCAGCAGTTTCGGCAGCAGCTTGGTGCCGAGCAGCAGCATGAAAGCCAGAAAGACCGCCGACTTGATGGCGGCAAAACCGAGGGTCGGCAACCCCGAGGCCGGATCGCTCAACTGGGGAAGCATGATCATCATCGGCACCACGGCCAGATCCTGCACGATGAGGATGCCGATCATGACGCGGCTGGAGAGGGTTCCCATCACCCCCTGGTTCATCAGGGTCTTGAGAATGACCATGGTGCTGGAAAAGGAGACCACGCCCCCCAGCCACAAGGATGGCACCCTGTCCCAGCCCAGCCAGCGGCCGATGAAAAAACCAAAGCCCAGGGTCAGCAGGATCTGTAGCGGCGTCCCCACCAGGGCGATCGTGCGGACAGGCCGCAGCTCTTTCAGCGAAAACTCGAGGCCCAGGGCAAAAAGCAGCAGGGCGACGCCAATTTCGGCCAGCTTTTCGATGTCATGGGCATCCGCCACCGAGACCCCCCCGGTAAAGGGGCCAACCAAAACGCCGGCCAGGATATAGCCCAGCATCAAAGGCTGCTTCAGGCGATGGGCGACCAGCGCCCCGAGCAGACCGGCAACGATGATGATGACGATATCCGCTGCGATACCCATTGACTAAAAAGTCCTTCCCACGGCCAAGATCTTAGTTGGTTGCCAATAAGGTTCCGGCGCGATTCCTAGGCGAGATAGCTGAGAAACATGGTGGCGGTGCCGAAATAGATCAGGATGCCGGTGATGTCGTTGGCGGTCTGCACGAAGGGGCTGGAGGCGATGGCCGGATCGATACCGATTCTCTTGAAGAAGGAGGTGGCGACAACCCCCATGGTGGCCGCCACGGTCATGGCGGTGACCATGGCCAGACCGACGACCAGGCCCAGATAGATATTGTGGTGCCAGATGAAAGCGACTAGGCCGACGACCAAGCCGCAGACGGCCCCCATGATCATCCCCACGCGCAGTTCCTTGAAAAAAACCTGGCGCAGGGTCGAGAAATCGATGCGACCGGTGGCGAAGCCGCGCACAACGATGGTGGCGGACTGTCCGCCGACGTTGCCGCCCATGCCGGTGATAACCGGGATGAAGGAGATGAGGGCGATGACCTGCTCGAGGGTGGCCTTGAAGCGCCACATGAGATAGCCGGTGACGACGCCGCCGAAGAGGTTGGTCACCAGCCAGGGCAGGCGCAGACGGGCGATCTTGAAAGATTTGTAGCCGTACAGCAGCTCTTCCTCGCTGGCGCCGGCCATCTTGTAGATATCTTCGGTGGCCTCCTGCCGCATGACGTCGATAACGTCATCGACGGTGATGATCCCCATGAGCTTGTTGCTGTCATCCACGACGGGGATGGCCAGAATGTTGTACTTGGCGACCAGCAGGGCGACCTCTTCCTGGTCCATGTCGGTGCGAACGCTGATGACGTCGCGGATCATGATGTCTTTGAGCAGGGTTGACGGCGGCACGGTCAGCAGCTGACGCAGGGAGAGCACCCCGACCAGGTGGTTGTTCTCGTCGGTGACGTAGAGGTAGAAGACCATCTCCACGTCCTCGGCCTGCTGCAGCGACTCGACGGCCTTTTTGACGCTGAGATCCTGGTTGAGGGAGAAGATCTCCGTCGACATGATGCCGCCGGCCGTATCCTCATCGTAGCGCAGGAGCTGCTCGATCTCCTCCGAGTGCTCGTCCTGCATGATGTTGAGGATCTCTTCCGCCAGTTCCTCCGGCATGTTGCGGATGATGTCGACGGCGTCGTCGTAGGGCATCTCCTGCAGAACTTCGGTGATCGTCTCCGTCTCGATCTGTTCGAGCAGCTGGGCGCCGACGCTGTGGTCGAGTTCGGAAAGGACGTAAGCCGCCGTCTCGGCCTCTTCGATCAGGTTGAAGAGGATGCGCTGCTCCTTGAGATCGAGGTAGCGGAACAGGTGGGCGATATCGACGGGATGGGTCTTGGCGATAACCTTGGTGAGATTGGGGTAGGCCCCGCGGCGAATCAGTTTTTTAACCGTATCGAGGAGCATCTCCAGCTTTTTTTCCATGATCTTCTTCCTCCTCGTCGGGTGTCGGGAACTTAAGCGATTAAGACTAACACCCTGAAAAACGCCCTGTCAATGGCCTGTTCAGCAAAACAGGAAGGCATGGCTGGAGGTAAAGAGGGGGGGCACTCGGTTGACCATGGCCCGCACCGCCGGCGAGGCCAGCAGGCGTTGCTGCAGAAACCGTCGGGCCTCGCGGCGCCCCCAGCCGGAAGAGGCCTGAAAGGTCTCGTAGAGTCCCAGGGATTCGCGGTCGGCGGGAAGTCTGGCACCTTCGATGCCGAAGTCGTCGGGGCGGGTCAGCATCTCCGACTGGCGCGGCAGGTTCATGATGGCCACATTGAGAAAGGTCACGGCCTCGGCGTGCTCTTCGAGAAAACGCCGGGTCGCCTCGGCATCGGCTTCGGTCTCGCCGGGGGTACCGAGCATGATGTAGACGTAGGTGGCGATGCCGGCGCGCTGCAGGTTGCGCAAAATAGCGGAGACATCGGTCAGGCGAGTCCCCTTGCCCAGACGATCGAGCACGGCCTGGGAGCCGCTTTCGAGCCCCAGCTGCAGCAGGCGGCAGCCGCCGGCGGCCAGATCCTGCACGAGGTGGGGGTCAAGGAGGGCTTTCTCGAAGCGCACAAAACCATGCCAGCGCAGCGCTGCCATCTCGTCCGCCCGCGCGGCCATCGCCCTGAGCAGGCGCGGCGGGATGGCGTTGTCGGAGAGATGAAGATGCCCGGTGCCGTAGCGGGCGCTCAGCTCCAGCAGCCAGGGAACAAAGTCGGCATCCCCCACCGCCGCCCAGGGATGGGTCGGCGAGGTGGCTTCGGGGCAGAACAGGCATTTCTGCCAGTAGCAGCCGCGAGAGGCGGCTAGTGGCAGCACCGGCACGGGGGAGAGATAACGGGCGAAGGGGGCGAAGCTGTAATCCGGCGTGAAGGCGATAGCGGAAGAGTCCTCCAGGTCATAGGCGCCAGCCGGGTTCGGACCGTCCAGCAGCCGGCCCAGCACCGCCTCGCCGGGACCGAAACCGATGTGGTCGAAGCAGGTAAAACGCTGCCGGCCCTGCTGCAAAAACGGCTTCCAGGAGGTGAACATCCCGCCGCCGCCGACCAGGCCGATGTCGGGCAGCTGCCGGCGGATCATGCCCGCCAGCTCGAAGGCGGGCAGCACCTGGTGGCGGTAATTGACGGAGAGGGCAACCCAGCGCGGCCGCTGTTCTTCCAGCTGCGGCAGCACCTGCTCCCGGAAGTAAGGGGCAAAAAGCGTGGATACCTCACCCGCCGCCGCCCGGTCGAGGTCGGCGGGAGAAAACTCGGAAAGATCCCCGTGCTGGTAATCCCCCAGGGTCAGGCGCTCCCGCCCCCCCTCCCCATTGTAGACGGACAGAGCCTGATTGAGATGATGCACTGCCGTGGAGTAGCGGGCGAAGCTCTGCAGGGACTCCGGGGAACGCAGCAGGTCGAGGGAAGAGCGGGCATGCCGTACGGCCCGCTGCAGAGCGCGGGAAGGCGAAGGCCCCAGCGCCCCTTCCAGCCGGGAGGTTTCAAGCAGATAGAGATAGGCCTCCAGGTTGGCGTCCAGCGCGGCCACCGTGAAGCCGTGACCGCGCAGATGGCCCAGCAGGGACGCCATCCCCAGGGGAGGCTCGGCGGGCTTGGCGGCCGGCGGATGGATGAGCAGCAGATCCTGCCCGGGCCACCGGCTCATTCGTCGGGCGATTCGGGGGTGTCGGGCGCCAGGGATTTCAGAGCGTCCTGCAGGCGACGATTTTCACGCTCCAGCCCATCGAGGCGCCGGTGACAGAGAATCACCTCATCATTAAGTTCTTCCGCTTGCTGCGACAGGTGGGTATAGCGTATTTCCAGTTCAACCAGACGCTCCTGAATGTTCTCCACATCGTACTTCATTCCGTTTCACCTCCCTTTCGTTGAAGGACGCTGCATGCTAACAGAGGCAACATGCCGGCGCAAGAAAGACGGATAACATACCTGTCACAGCACCTCCATTTTTATGGGCAAAACTCAAGATTAGTCAGATCCAATGGTGTTTTCCCCCTACTGACGGGGAATTCACCAGCACCAATACCCCCGCAAGTCCCGCCATAAATACTTAACGGTAATTAATGTCAAATAAGGGGAAAACCCTACAAAACCCCTAGCGCCCTTTTCTTCAGATACAGGCTTTGTCTGTGGGAAAATCTTTTTATTTTCAACGCCGTGATCGCAACATAACGCCCAGCTTTCGACAAGCAGTTCTTTCGATAACATTTCTCAACAAACCTCCTTTCATCAACGCGCAGCCATTCTCAATGAAACGACTGGCACAGCTGGTGCTATGTATCCGCCGAAACTCCGTCAACGTTTCGGAGAGACATCCTGCAGGGTGTATCGAAAGTTTCTGGCGAAGGGATCCGTCTTTCCGGCGCTGGAGAATTCGACATTCAAGGGCTAATGGTCAGCCCGAACAGACCTCAAATGGAACGACACAGCACAGGAGGCACATCCAATGAAATGCAGAAAGAGGTTCTTTACGTTTGCCTGGGCTTTAATAGCCCTCTTTGGAACGGCCGGTTTTTCTGCGGCCGCCGAGATCAGTAGTTGGGACATGTCCAATGCAACCCCCGGTGCCCCGACCAATGTGACTGATCCCGGTTTTGTTTTTGATCAGTACAATTATGTTGAACCCGGGTCCCTGCTCGATCCGAACACGGGTGCCATCGCTGAGGGCGGTTTTATGCCGAGTGGTTACTCCAAGTATGCCGGCGGAACAACTCTGTTGCCGAACGGGGCCATGACCTGGAAAGAGCGCGACACCCAGGGTCCCGGTCTCAGTATCGTGACCGGTGATGATGTGACGGGCGACAACTGCATCATGTCTGCCGGTTGGAACCCTGACTCAACGCCTGAGGCTACACAGATGAGCGATTGGTGGGGGGTTGATCTCAAGCAATGTTCGGATCCCTGGCAGTCAAGCAAGCGCTTCAAGGTTGTCAGTTATGTTCTTGACGCTCCCGTCGATTTAACGTTCAACGTCAGCGACAACGGTCAGGAAGATCTCTACCGTATCCTGCAGAAGTACGGGAACCAGACCGGGCAACGTGTCTCCGGCTACACCCAGCAGCTCGGCTTCCTGGTCAATGGGGTCTTCACCGAAGCCCAGCCGGGCCAAGGACTGGCCTTCGCTTTGAAGAACGGGACCAAACACAGCAATGACAATCCGACTGCGAGCAGCATGGCCAATCAGGGTGAACTTGATTCACTGCTGGCGCACGGCCTGTTCGGCGCACCGGACAAACATCATACCTCGGCGGGCTACTTTAACCCCTACGTTCGCGCCAATTTTGCTCTTGAGGCGGGCGAAACCTTTATCCGCACGGTGGGAATGCATCCGGCGCATCAGGACCTGTTCGGTGAGTGGATGCCTTCGAGCAATCTGAAAGGTGCAATCTACTTTGATATGGATGGCATCGTTTACACGGACAATGCCCTCATGGGGCATTGTGATGGCGCCTTTAACGAGGAAGTAGCCCAGGTTAATGCCGCAGAAGGTTGCCAGGGTGAATGGGTCACCTATCGTTCGTCGCTGGTTCCGGTTGACAACGGTGACGGCACGTGGACCATTGCTCCCTCTGCCGGCATCGAACCGTTGAATCCGGCCCTGAACCGTACGGTGATTCCAGCTGATGTTGTCGCTTCCTGGGACAGCAATCCGCTCTGGATCCCTGGTGACATCGACGATTTTGCCAACGTGAATATCAACACCTTTATCGCCGTTGGTAATGCCGGCAACTGGCCGACCGCTGACGGCAACGGCAACGCGAGCTTCACCATCCGCATCACCCCGACCTTCGACGCCGCCACCGCTTCGACGGAGCCGGGCACGGTTGCCCCGGGAGACTTTATTGTCTTCATCGAAGCCCCGACTGCGGTCGTACCGTAAGTGGTTTGAATCGACGAATCCTGTAACGAGAGATGAACGATCTGGAGGAACAAATGAAAACAGCAAAACTGATTTTACTGGCGATGTTCATCGCCTTCGTAAGTATCACTCTGGCTCACGCCGGAACCCAGGTGAAGTTCAACCAGGCTGCAACCGTCAAAGCTTCGGTAAAGAATACAACGTCTCAAAGTGTTCGGGCCGCTGTCAAAATGACCGGTTTCGACAATGCCGGAGTCAAGATTGGCCAGCTCTGCAAAGAAGCCTGGTTGAGCGAAGGCCGTACCACTGCGGTTGAGTACACCTGGAATGCACCCGCTTACGCGACAGGCGTCTACTGGCAGGCCAAAGTTGAAGTGAACGGCGATTGCCCGAATTCCGAAGTTCCGACCTATGATTTTGTGGATTACCATCACGACAGTGACAGTGATGATAGCGCCGACAGCGATCACTACTAACAGTTCAAGCTGATTCAAAACGGCTGCCGGAAATGCCCGGCAGCCGTTTTGAAAAGAGAGCCAGGACGAGTACTCCCCCTGGCCATTCGGCATCGGCAAGACAATCGCACAGGTGGTGACAGGATGCTGCCAACTCACTCACAACTAATTCCGGGAGGGTTGCGGTGAAACTGGCCAAACCCCACAAACTCCTTGCCTGGGGATTGTTTGTCGTTATTGCCGGTGGTTATTTTCTCATGGCGGCAAGGTTTCCTCTGGCGTATATCGTTGCGACTTACGAAGATCTGATCGGCGAGTGGGCCCAAGTCTTTCTCTTTGCCGCAACCATGCTGCTCTCGGTTCGGGTTGCCTGTGGCAAGTCGAACTACCGGCTCTTCTTTGCGATTTTGGCATTGGCCTGTTTCTATGTTGTCGGTGAAGAAATTTCCTGGGGCCAAAGAATCTTCAATCTGACAACTCCCGATTTTTTTCGAACACATAATCTGCAAAATGAGACCAACCTGCATAATTTTTTCACCGGTCCGTTCAAGACCACATTGAAGCAATCGATGGAATATCTGATCGCTCTGGGGTTGGTCGTTTATGGGCTGCTGTTCCCTCTCCTTTTGGGTTTACGCTGGAGATTAGCCGTCTGGTTCAGCAATAAAGGCCTGCCGCACCCGCCACTTTACCTTTGGCCCTTTTTTGTATTCAGCGCCGTGCTTGAGCTTGGACTTCTTCAGTTCAACGAGGCTGAAATTGCTGAAATACTGATCCCGCTGGCGCTGGCCACCATGTGCTTCAATTTTTTGCTTTCCGCGCACAGGCAGCAGGAACTTAAGGATATTCCTGAGTGGCCTGCGGCGGATTCGAAGCGGTTGGCCGGGCAAACCGGTTCATTGGTCTTTGGTGTAACTCTTCTCGCCTTTTTTGCCACCACCGCAAGTTATTATTCACCTATCCAGAAACCAAAAATGGAAGCCCGGTTCTACAATGGTGTGGAGAAGTTTGCTGATCGCTACAAGCGTTATGAGCAATGGGACAGTGCCGCGCAATTATATCTGCTGGTGCATAAAGAGGAACCGATCAATGCCTCGGCATTGCGCAATCTGTTCGTTTGCTACACCAAATTGAACGATCCACAGTTGGCCCGCAATTTCCTTGAAAAAGCAGAGCAGGCGGACCTTGATACTCTTGCCAGGCAGCCGCTCAGCGTTGCATCACATCTTTCACTGGTGGAAACTTACGAGTTGATGGGAAATGAAAGACGGTCTGCGGATCATTTGCAGGGCAGCGTGGAAATAGCCAATCTAAACGTCAGGAAATTTCCGGACAACGCCTCAGCGGTCTATTGGCTTGGCAGGTCGAATGAGAAAAACGGCAATTTGCATAAAGCATTACAGGAATATCAACGGGCAGCGCAACTGGCACCAGAGGTCTTCAGGTATCAAAAGGCCATCCAGGCTGTAGAAAACCAGTTGGCAGCAACCGCTCAAGAACTCACTGCGACAAGGGTAACAACGGCATTCACTCGGTAACCGGGCCATAAGAAACGGGGCATCGACAGATATGTTGCCAATGCCCCGTAATACCTATCTGATGTAATCGGCTCCCGCCTGGCGGGGCTTTTTTTAGCGGTTAGCCAGCAGAACCTGTTCCATTGTAATGTCATGGCCCCTGTCGAACCGGCAGGGGCTTTTTCTATGCAATGGGCATTGTTCACCTTGGCAAGCGGGACGGTTCATGCTAGAAAAAGCCTTGATCTATTCACCCCTGTCTGTGGAGCCCGCCATGCACTATTTTGCCCTGACCATCATTGGCCGCGACCGGCCCGGCATCGTCGCCGACGTTACCGAAGTTCTCTACCGCCTCGGTTGCAACATCGCCGATTCGAGCTGCACCCTGCTCGGCGGCCAGTTCGCCATGATCCTCATCGTCTCCAGCCCCGACATCGACGGCAAGCAGCCCTTTCTCGACGCCTTCGCCGGCATTGAAGAGAGCGGCCTCTCCGTCTTTGTGCGCGTACTCAAACCGGGAGGCGAGCTTCGTGCCGATATGCGCGGCGAAATCTGCATGATCTCGGTTTACGGTTCGGACAAACCCGGCATCGTCTATCGCGTCACCCAGGAACTGGCCCGCCGGCAGATCAACATCACCGACCTCAATACCAAACTGGTCGGCAGCGAGGAGCGCCCGGTCTATGTCATGATGCTCGAAGCGATGCTCCCCGAAGGGCAGGACGAGGACAGCCTGAAAGCGATCATGGCCGGCCTCAAGGATGAACTGCAGGTGGACATCAACGTTCGCTCCATCACCCCCGTCGAGCTCTAGACCATGGCCGTACAGGAAATCCTTCTTTACCCCGACCCGATTCTTAAAACCGTCTGCGCCCCGATCGAGGCGTTCGACGCCTCGGTGGACACGCTCATCCAGGATCTGCTCGACACCATGGTTGCCGCCGGGCACTCCGTGGGGGTGGCGGCGCCGCAGATCGGCGTCACCCGCCGCGCCGTCGTTGTCGATGTTTCCAAGTCGAAACTGGGGCGGGAGAACAATCACGGCCTGCTGGTCATGGTCAATCCGGTGATTCTGGAAAAGGCGGGATGCAGTACCATGCGCGAGGGGTGCATGAGCGTGCCGGACTACACGGGCAACGTCAGTCGGGCCGAGCAGGTGGTGGTGCAGTTTCTCGACCGGCAGGGGCGTGAAACGGTGATCCAGGCCAGCGGGTTCGAAGCAGTGGCCATCCAGCACGAGCTGGACCATCTTGACGGGTTCCTCTTTCTCGATCGCGTCTCCAGCCTCAAGACGGATGTCTTTCGCCGCAAGAAATAGACGCGGCGACCTGGGCTATCCCTTGCCCTCTACCCCGCCGGCCAGCAGGTCGCCGACTGTTTCATGGAGTTCGGCGGCCACGATTGGCTTCATGAGCAAGCGGTCGATGCCGGCTGCGGCGCTCTCCTCCGGGGATATGGTTCCGACAAATCCACTCAGCAGCACGATGGGCAACTCAGGGCGGATCCCCTTGATCTGGCGGGCCACTTCCAGGCCGTTTTGGTCCGGCATGGAGAGATCGGTGATGACCAGATCGAAATCCTGCGGGCGCCGGCCAAAGGCCTCCAGGGCCTCATCGGCTCCAGTGAAGGCGGACACCTGGTATCCCTGCGCCGCCAGCATCTCCTCCACCAGCAAGAGCACGATCTCCTCGTCATCCAGCAGCAGAATGTGACCCTGCCCGGCCGCTGCACTGGCCATGGCAGGCGCCCCCTCCTCCTCAGAGGTTATGGCGACCGGCAACAGAATGGTGAAGGTGGTCCCTTTGCCTGCGGTACTCTGCACGGCGATATGACCGCCGTGACTTTTAATAATGCCGTGGACCACCGACAGCCCCAGCCCCGTCCCCTGCCCCACATCCTTGGTGGTGAAAAACGGTTCGAAGACCCGCTTGCAGGTCTCCTCGCTCATCCCCTGCCCGTTGTCGCGGACTTTCAGCCGCAGGTAGTCACCCGGCTTGAGTTCGGGATAGATTCTGGCCTGGGCGGCATCGACATGCGCTTTTTCGAGAATGACCTCGATGTCGCCGTCGCCGCCGGGCATGGCCTGCAGGGCGTTGGTCCCCAGGTTCATCAGCACCTGGTGGATCTGGGTCGGGTCGGCCATGACCAGAGGCAGGTCATTCCCCAGTCGCTGACGGAGGCCGATTTTTTTGGGCAGGGAGGCCTGCAGAAATTCCATCGCCTCGATGACCACCTGCCGCAGATCGACGGGACGGCGGCGGCCCTCGGTGCGCCGGCTGAAGGTCAAGACCTGCTGCACCAGATTGCGGGCGCGGCGAGCGGCGTTGATAACATGGTCGAGGCACTGGCTCGCCCGGCTGTCGCCAGGCACTTCCCCTTTGCACAACTCGCTGAAGCCCAGAATGGGCGTCAGGATATTGTTGAAATCATGGGCAATGCCGCCAGCCAGGGTGCCGACGGTCTCCATTTTCTGGGCCTGAATGAGTTGGGCCTGCAGGCGGGCGCGCTCTTCCTCCCCCCGCTTGATCTCGGTCATATCTCGGGCGGCGCAGACCACGCCCTCTACGCTGCGCCCCTCATCCCGCATGACCGAGGCGGAGAAGAGCACCGGAATCCGCTCGCCGCCCTTGCTCAGAAAGTGCAGTTCGATATTGGAGACAAAGCCGGCATGGAAAAGATTGCGGCTGATCATGTCGTTAAAACCGGTACCGACGATGTCAACAAAAGAGCGGCCGATGAGTTCTTCTTCCCGGTAGCCGAGGAGATGCAGGGTCGAACGGTTGACCACCTGGATGCTCAAATCGGAGGAAAAGACCAGCAGCATATCCATCATGGAATGGAGGATGTTTTCGACATAGCGCCGTGACACCAGCGTGTGGTGCAGGTCGCGCGCCATCAGGTTGATGGCGGTGCCGACCTCGCCGATCTCGTCCTTCTTGTCAACGGGGACGGCCGTTTCCAGATGGCCGCGGCCGATGTCGCTGACCGCCGCTTTCAGCTTCTGCAAACGCAGGGACAGGGAATGAGAGATGGCATAGCCCAGCCCGAGCGCTAGGACCACCCCGGCCCCCATGACCAGCGACACCAGGAAAATGGTGCGCTGCGCCTTCTCGACGGCACCGGCTTTGAGCTGGCTTTCCAGGCCGACTTCATAGTCCGCCATCTGGTTGCCCAAGGAGCGGATGCTGGCCGCCGCTTCGTGCAGGTCACGCAGCAGCCTGTCGTTTTTGTGGTAATCGAACTGCCCCCCGACCACCCCGGCATCACGGATTTCCACCAGCTGCCGTCCGGCCAGAAACATGTTCCGCTCGCCCGCGGCGATGCGGTCGAGAAGGGCCTGCCCATAGGGCTCCTTGACCCGATCCCGCAAAATAGTGATGTTTCGGGTCAAGTCCAGATTGAAATCAAAAAAATCAGCCCGGTCCTCTTCACAACCAAGGGAAAGGAAAAAGAGCAGACTGCTCTCGGCCTTTTTGGCCAGACTGGCCACGGTCGTTGCCGCCGTGATGGCTTCCTGCTTGTTAAGGAAATTGGTTTCGAGGTGGGCGATACGCAATGCGCTGGCCGCCAGATGATCGACGGCATCGCTCAGGTTGCGCAAGGCGGTGTTGTGACGGGCCAGCACAAATTCGCTGGAGCCATCCAGCTCTTCGTCATGGGCCAGAATGGCGGTCAGCGCCCAGTGCTTGACCGTTTCCCGGGTGCGATGAAGGGTCTCCAAAAAACGGCGGGCCTCGGGGTTCTCCACCTGGGCCTCCAGGGTGGCCAACTCTTTGCCCATCGCCTCATAAAAGGAGAATACGGCGGCGCGGTCCTCGATGTTATGGAGCGACAGATAGAGGAGCAGATGGCTTTCAAGGCGCTTGGCATGGCTGGCCACCTCGGTGGCGGCGGCCACGTTGGAGCGGAAATGGCTCTCCCCTCCCTCGAAATAGCCGACGATCTGCCGGTTGGCGCTTAGGGCAAAGAAGCCCGAAGTCGCCGCCAGGACGGCCACCGCCAGAAAACCGAAAAAAAGCTTGCTCCTGATGCTGAGGCTCATTGCCCCCCCCTGCCATGAGACCAAGACCACCATTCCGTCGACAATTCATGGTCAATTGTCACGAAAAACAAATTAAAACTAGCAAATACCACACCAGTTGAAGGCAGAAAAACCATTTTACCGTTTCATGCGGGATTTTTATGACAATTTAGGCCATTGGAAGTCCACCCACGTATGTTCCATTGGCGGCAATTTCGGGGGAAACAGTGGGTACCCGGTGATTTGACCAGACAGGCGGCCAGAAAACCTCAGAGGGCGCCGCCGGGGGGCAGACGCAGGAGCAGGACCTCGGCCGTTGTCCCGGACGAGCGCGGCGGCGCCCCGGCCGGCACGGCCAGCAGGGCGTGCGCCCCCTGCAGGCTGCGGTTCTGCCCGGAGCCCTGCCGCTGGCTGGGGTCGAAACAATACCCTCCCTCCGCCCAGCGCAGACATCCCCACAGAAAGGTCTCGCGCTTGCCGCCGGCGGGAATGTCTGCGCCGAGACGCACCGGCAGTCGGGGCGGCAGGGGATCGGCGGCACCGGCCAGGAGACGCACGGCGGGGGCGACGAAAATCTCCAGGGTGGCGGCCGAAGCGGCGGGATTGCCGGGCAGGCCGAACACCGGAACCGCCCCCACCGTGCCGAAAAGCACCGGCTTGCCCGGTTTGATCGCCACTTTCCAGAATCCGAGAGAGAAACCCAGCCCCTGCATCACCTCCTGCACCAGGTCGCGGTCCCCCATGGAGACGCCGCCGGAGGTGACCAGCAGGTCGGCTTTCAGCCCTTCCTGCATGAGGGCGCGCAAAGCCTCGGGCTCGTCGCCGCCGATGCCGAGCGTCACCACCTCGCAGCCGAGCTCCCGCAGGCGGGCGGTCAGCAGATAGCTATTGGAATTGACGATCTGCCCCGGCCGCATGGCAGCGCCCAGCTCCACCAGTTCGTCGCCGGTGGAGAGAACCGCCACCCGCGGCCGCGGATAAACGCGCACCTGCGCCACGCCGGCCGCCGCCAGCAAGCCGATCTCTCCCGGCCCCAAGCGGGTACCTGCCGAAAGCAGGGGCTCGTCCTTACGGATTTCTTCCCCGCAGGTGCGCACATGCTCCCCTTGACGGCCGGCCTTGAGCAGACGCATCTGGCCGTCACTCTCTTCCGTCTCCTCAATCGGCACTACGGTATCGCAGCCCGGCGGCAGAGGCGCCCCGGTCATGATCTTCACGCAGTGTCCGGCCGGCACCGCCGCCGTCCGCATTGCCCCCGCCGGGATGAAGTCGGTGACGGGCAGGCGGGCTCCGGCCTGCTGCCCCGCGAACCCGTAGGTGTAGCCGTCCATGGCGGAATTATCCGCCGGCGGCAGGTCGACGCGGGAGAAGGTCTCTTCGGCCAGAACCAGCCCGGCCGTCTCGGCCAGGGGCAGCAGGCGGGGTGGCAGGGGTTGGACCGTTTTTCCGACAATCTGAAGGGCTTCCGAATAGTTCAGCATCTATTTCCCTCGTTTCAGGTATTTTCCACGCGCGTCTCCCGCGCCTTGAAGATGGCATAGACTGTCTCCCCCACCTGCAGGGGGCCGATACCGAGAAATCCCCGATAACTGATCTCGGCGACCAGCTTCTCCCGTCCGCTCACGGTGACGCGCACCGTATCCCCCACAGTGATGATCTCCGTCACTTCCCCCGGCAGAATATTGCGGGGGCTACCCTCAGGCACCGCGCGATAGAGGGCGACCTCCCAGGGATAGATAGTCAGACAGGCCGGGCCCGGGCGTACCTGCTCGAAGGGGGCCAGAAAACTCACGCCGCCGTCACTGTGAAAGGCGGTCTGGCCGCCGCTATCCACCACCCGGCCTGGGATAAAATTGACCCCGGCAAACTGGGCGACAAAGGGGGTGGTGGGCGAATGGAGCAGCTGATGGTAGCTCCCCTGCTGGCTGATGCGCCCCTGCTCGAGCACGGCGAGACGCTTGCGAAAATAGGAAGCGTCGGCCGGGTCGTGGCTGACCAGCACCGTCGGGATGGGCAACTGCATCAGAATCTCCCCCAGCCAGCGCCTCATCTCCCAGCGGCTCCCCTGATCCAGCGCCGCCGTCGGCTCATCGAGCAGCAGCGCCCGGGGCGCGACCATGAGGGTCCGGGCCAGGGCCACCTTCTGCCGCTGGCCACCCGACAGGGCCCCGACCGGCTCCGCCGCCAGCTCCCGCAGCCCCAGGCGTTCGAGCATGGCGGCCACGCGGCTGTCCTGCTCCCGGCGCGGCAGACGGCGGGCGCGCAAGCCGAAAGCCAGGTTCTGGCCCACGTTCAGATGAGGGAAGAGAGCCAGGTCCTGAAAGACCATGCCCAGACCGCGATCCTGGGGGGGCAGATTGAAGCGGCGGGCGGCATCGTAAAGGATGTGATCGTCGATGCGTACCTGCCCGTCACCCGGCGTTGTCAGGCCGGCCAGCAACCGAAGCAGAGTGCTTTTGCCGCTGCCGTTGGGGCCGATCAACACCGTCACACCGCTGGGAACCTCAAGGGCCGCTTGCAGGGTGAAGTCCCGCAAGGGGCAGGTCAGGTCGAAACGCAGCGTCGCCATCTCAGCCCTCCTGCGCCAAGGGGCGGGAGATCAGACGGAAGCACAGCAACAGGAGACAGGACAGCACCAGCAGCAGAGCGGAGAGGGCAAAAGCTTTTTCAGGGTTCCCCTCGAAGGTGCTGTAGATGGCCAGGGACAGGGTTTGCGTCCGTCCCGGCAGATTGCCGGCAAAGAGGATGACGGCCCCAAACATGCCGACCCCCTGGGCCAGGGCCATGACCGCTTCGGCCAGCAGGCCACGGCGACAGAGGGGCAGGCTGACAGAAAAGAAGGTGCGGAAGGGGCCGGCCCCCAGCAGGATGGCGGCCTCTTCGAGCCGCCGGTCGACCCCGTCGAAGAGGACGACGGCCCGCTTGACGAAATAGGGGGTGAGCAGGAAGAGCTGGGCCAGCACTACCGCCGCCAGTGTGAAGGGGAGCTGAATGCCCAGCTCCGCCAGCCAGACGCCGACCAGTCCCCGGCGACCGAAAGCCAGCAGCAGGGCGAGACCGGCCACCACGGGCGGCATGACCATGGGCAGCTCCAGCAGGCTGTCGAGCAGAAAACGCCCCCGGCCGAGGTGGCGAGAGACGGCGTAGGCCACCGGCAGCCCCAGCAGAAAGATCAGGAGCGTCGAAGCAGCCGAGGAGAGCAGCGTCACCCGCAGAGCGGCGGCCACGTCGGCGGCGGTCAGCAGTTCCAGCAGGCGGGCCGGAGTCACGTGCAGCAACAGAGCAGCGACGGGAAGAAGGAGCAGCAGCACCAGGAGGGCCGTGGCCGCGAACAGCCCTGCCTTGAACAGCCAGGCGGTGCGTCGTCGGCGCCGGCTGCGTTCAGGGTGGAAATCCAGCGGCTGCCAGGGCGCCGGCTGATTTGGCCCGGATGCCTTCATCCCCTACCTCGCCGGTAAAAAGCCGTGGGCGGCCAGAATTTGCTGTCCCTGGGGGGAGCGCAGATAATCGATAAAACGCCGGGCGGACACCTTACGGGAAGAATCGACCACCAGGGCGACGGGATAACGCACCGGGGGGACATGAATTTCCGGGAGAAGGACAACCCGCACCCGCTCCTGCAGATAGGGGGTCAGGTCCGAAACATAGACCACCCCCGCATCGGCCTCGCCCAGCGCCACCTTGGTGGCCACCGCTTTGACGCTCGCCTCTTCGCTGACCAGATTGCGGCGCACGCCCGCCACGAAGGTCGGCCCATAGGCCAGGTCAGACGCCAGGCGATCCAGCAGCCGCTGGGTGTAGCGACCGACGGGTACCGAAGGGGCACCAAGGATGAGCAGATTGCCGGGTCGGGCCAGCGAAGCGAGGTCCGGTATCGGTTGAACGGCCTGCCGGGAGACGATGAGCGTCAGACGATTGCCGGCAAAGAAGGCGGGCGCTTCGACCAGCCCCTGCTGCCGCAGGCGGCTCATGACCTGGTCGTCCGCGGCGGCGAAGACATCGACGGCCGCCCCCTGGCTGATCTGGGCGGCCAGAGCCTGGCTGCCGGCAAAATGAAAGACCACCCGGGTGTTGGGATGCACCTGCTCATACTGCCGGCCGAGTTCCGTAAAGGCCTCGGTCAGGGACGAGGCGGCAAAGACCATAAGTTCGTCAGCCCATGCCGGCCGGCCCGGCAGAATCAAGACAAGGCCAAGCAGCACCCGCAGCAGAAGACGGCCCATCAGAAGACCTCCCGATAGCGGGCATCGACAAACTCGCGCACCCCTTGCTTGAGGTCGTCGAACTGCTGCAACAGCTCCAGGGCTTCAGGCGTCAAGGACGTTTTCCCCTTCTGCGCCCCACCCTTCTGCCGCACCAGCAACGGCCAAGTCAGCAGGTCCTCCATGCATTGCAGCTGGGTCCAGGCTTTGCGGTACGAGACGCCCATCGCCCGGGCCGCCGCACTGATGGAGCCCGTTTCATGCACCAGGCGCAGAAGGCGTTCGCGGCCATCTCCCAAGAGCGGCTGACCGTCGACCTCCAGCCAGACTTTCGAACGGGCCTGCACAGTGGTCACCGCAAAAACCGCGCTTCGATGAAATCGCAGATCGCTTCGGCGTCATCGATATGAAAGACCGGCACATCCAGCTGCAGTCCGGCGTCGGAGGCCACGGCGATAAGGGTGGGGTCGTGCTCTTCATCCCGGCAGAGCAGACGTTCGCTGCGGGCGGTGCGGTGCACTTCGATCTTGGGCATGGCGCTCTTCTTGAAGCCCTCGGTCATCACGATGTCCACATCGGCGAAAAGCCGCTGGATCGTCTCCTCCAGCGGCGGCTCCTGGGCGTCGCGGTTCATCTTGATCATGGCAATCTTGGCCGGCGAGGTGATCACGGTGGTGGCGGCGCCGGCCTGGGTCAGCCGCCAGGAATCCTTGCCCTCGTGATCCATCTCGAAGCGGTGGGCGTCGTGCTTGAGCGCCCCCACCCGGTAGCCGCGCCCCTTCAGGCCGGCAATGAGCTTCTCCAGCAGGGTCGTCTTGCCGGTGCCGCTTTTGGCCACGACCGAAACAACGGGTACGTTCATGACAGTTCCTCCTTGATGGTCGCCATGTCGGCGGGGGTATTGACGTTGCGCAGGGCCTGCTGCCAGCCGGAGGGCAGTTCGTCCGCCTCCACGTAACGAACGCGCACCTGGTCGTAAAAATCGTAAATGCGGTAGCGGCCCTGCCGCAGCAGCTCTTCCATGGGTGCCAGGCACCCCTTGCCGTAGCAGGCGAAGAGGGGCTCCAGCCCCGCCGGCGTGCGCGGCACCACCACGTCGAAGTCGCGGCGCCAGGACAGCAGACTGCGGATAAGAGCAGGGTCGGGCGAGGGCATGTCGCAGGCCGCGACGAATATGAAGGGCGTGCTTGCCCGCAGCAGCCCCGTATAGAGCCCGCCGAGGGAGCTGCCGGGATAGATGTCGCCATAGCAGGGCACACCCTCGCCAGCCAGATCAGGGCGGTCGCCGGCGATGAGAACCTGGGCGAAAAGGCTCCGCAGCACCCTCAGGGCGCGCCGGTAAAGCGGTACCCCGCCAACAGGCAGCGTCGCCTTGTCACGCCCCATGCGCTGGCTCTGCCCACCAGCCAGCAAGACGCCGGTCACATCCTCGAATTCTGCCAAGCTATCCTCCGATATGCGTATTTTGCACAACGGCAAAATCATACCTTTTCCGCCCATCCTGTCAAGGGCCATTTCTGCCTGGGCAGCGTCAAACGATTCGCTTAATCCAAATACCTCTATAAACAAAAATACTTATATAACAATATCTTAGCCTCGCTTGACTCCGTGATTTAACCTGTATAATGCAGCCAAATGACCAGCCGCAATCAAGCTGACCACTCCCTCCACGGGTTTACCACCAAAGCAGCCTTCCCAGCAAAATCGCGGCACAGGCGACACCACAGTCCCGCCCCTTCCAAGATAAAACTGTAAAGACATTAAAACACCGCAACATGTGGATTTAACAAGAATTCAAACATCCCAATCTATTAAAACGCCCCATTCGACCATTTCTTGGGCACAAATTATGCTCTCAGAGAAAAACAGAACGAACATTCTTTCTGGAGTTATTTAGGTGGCTACAACCCTTCCCAAACCACAAGTTAAGCATGACCAAATCGTCAAAGTTGCCCGCAGTCTTTTTGTCAAGAATGGCGTTCACCATGTTTCCATTCCCATGATCGTCAAGGCCTCGGGCACCAGCACCGGTGCGATCTATCACCACTTCGGCAGCAAGGAGAACCTGGTCAGCTTTATACGCAAGCAGACCCTGGACGACTTTTACCAGGAATTCGACCAACGCCTGGCAGACAAGAAGACCGCCCGGGACAAACTCGCGGTCTTTGCCCGGCTGATTTTCGAGATTACCGAGAACGACCCTGACATGATGGGCTACATGCTCTTCATCAACCAGGGCGATCTCAAATCGATAGAACCGCCCCTCTGCTTCACCGATCCTTTTCGACGGGTACAGACTATCGTGCGTAAAGGCATCGAAGACGGCGAGATCAAAGCGGGCGAGGTTTACATTCTGGGCGCGGCCTACACCGGCGTCATCCTGCGCGCCGCCGAACTGCGCCTGATCTGTGTACTGGAAGAACCGCTGACGGAGATCGGCGACCTGATTATCGAGAACGCCTGGGCGGCAATCAAGGCGATCTGAGCACTGAGAGGCCGCGCCTCGGTGGCCGGCCATACGAGTTGAACATCGGCAAAACACAAATGAGAAAGGAGGTTGCCCGGGAAAGGACCTTAACAAACTGGACCAAGGTAACGAACACAAGCGGTATCGAATCTAACTTTGGAGGCACCTAATCATGAATCTGAGCACGTTCAGAAAATCGTTTATGATGGTGACCCTGGCTCTGCTGACCTCTGTGGTCATGTGGGGTTGCGGGTCGGACAGCTATGATACCCCAACGACCGTCACCAACACCCCGGTGGCTGGCTCAGCCACAGATGTACTTATTGAACCAGCTACCCTTAAGGCCTGGATTGATCAGGGCCTGGTCAATACTGACAGCAGTTTCAACGATAAGGTTGTTATCCTCGAGTACGGCAGCAGTGGTGACCGGATACCCGGAGCCTGTCGTGTTGGCACCAATGAATTGCGCGGCACCCGCCTTGATGGCCTGGCTCCAGCAGGATCAATGGTTGCCACCGGCGAGCAAATGGACGCCGTCATCCAGCGCCTGGGAATCGACGAGAACACCACTATCGTTTTCGTCACTTCCGGGTCTATGTATCTTGAAACCCGCGTCTACTGGACATTCCGCTACTGGGGATTCCCTCAGGAACGCCTGAAAGTGCTTAACGGGGGCTATAATGCCTGGGCTGCTGATGGTTTTGAACTGACTGCAGAAGTTCCAGAGCCTACACCCTCGACTTACAGCGTCAAGAATCTGGGGACCCTGAACAGCGACCTGCGCGTTTCCATCGGTGAACTCATTGCCAAACTGGACTCAGATGAAGTCAACGGCGTCGATTACCTGACTATGGACGCCCGCGCCTCCCTGACCTCTACAACCTCCGGGTTCTACGGTACAGCCGCGACTGGCTCCCTAATGGGTAGCAATTTCGTCGTTTTTGAAGGTCGCCCCGCTGGCGGCGTAGCGTTGTCCCAAGGGACCCTTTTCGGCTCTGACGGCAAATTCAAGCCTGTCAGCGACGATGACGCCGACACCACCAACGATCTTACAAGCCTTTTTGAAGCCGTGGGCTGGGAACCGGGCCTGCCAGTTATCACATACTGCACTTCCGGCTACTCCTGCACCCCGATCTACTTCGCACTTGAAGCCATCCTCGGTAGCCCCGTCCAGGTCTTTGACGGCTCTTGGAGCACCGCGGGCCAGTACGCCGCCATTACCGGCACCGTTGCCGAAGATGGATACGATAGTGTGACCGGCGCTGGACTTCCCATTGGGAGCCTTTGGGATCTTTCGCAATACGTGGTCTCCACCGACGGGACAACAGGACCTTCGTACAATGCTACAAACGGTAACACAAAGAAACTCGCAGATGACTCTATAGTCCCCTTGACAATTAGCGACATCTACCGGACTCCCTTCAGCGCTGACCTTGAGAACTGGTACGCGCCGGGCGCGGCCGAAACCAACCAGGTTGAAACGACGGATGACGCTTATATTTCCAGTGGCGGCGCCGAAAGTGGTCCGGCTACGCCTGTTAGCGGTAGCGATGCGCCTCTGTGCTAAGTAATTTGAGCTATATCTGAAATTCGGAACTTTCCATAAAGGAGTGAATACCGTGAAACTACGTCATATCGTAACTTCCCTCGCGGGCATGATGCTGTTGGCCTCTACGGCCGTGGCCGGACCCGTCTGGCAGTTTGGTCCCGAGGACCAGGGCCTGCTCAAACTGGAGTACAAAGGTCAGTTCCAGTTCAACCATCGTGACACCGGCGCCGGTGAGAACAATGACGAGTCGGCCAGCGAGTTCAACTTCCGTCGCAACCGTCTGGCCCTCATGGGCGCCTACGGCTCCAACTTCGGCCTCTATGTGCAGACCGAATTCAACGAGGACAACAACATCAGATCTATTTCCGTCAGTGACGGCGACAACTCGGATTTCCGCATTCTGGATGCCGTCATGCGCTTCAAGCTCAACGAGCAGGTCAACATCTGGGTCGGTCAGTTCAAATACAACCTGACCCGTGAAAACCTCGAAGCCTGCGAGGCGCCCCTGACCCTCGACCGGTCGTACTTCATCCGCGCCCCTTATGTCAGCACCCGCGACAAAGGGGTGGCCGTGTGGGGCAATCTGGCTGACGGCATGTTCCAGTACCGCGTTGACGCCATGAACGGCCGCAACGACAGCGACTCCACCCCCAAATCGAACCTGCGCTACAGCGCACGCGGTCATGTGAGCCTGTTCGACAAAGAGACCGGCTACGGCTACAAAGGCACCTACATGGGCGAGAAGAAGGTCCTCACCGTGGGCGCCGCCTACCAGTTCGAGTCTGACGTCGAGTACGAAGCTCCCAATAGCGGTTCCGTCGATTACGCCGCCTGGACCGTGGACGGCTTCTTCGAGTATCCGGTCGAAGATGTCGGCACCTTCACCCTGTCCGGCGCCTACGTCGACTATGATCTCGACGACGCTTACCAGACCAACACCGCTACCGGCCTCACCGGCATCAACGGCGAGAAAAACGGCTCTTACTACAAGGCCGGCTACATGCTGCCCAACACTCCGCTGCAGATCTTCGCCCGTTATGAAGACTGGTCTTTTGCCACCTTGAACAATGTGGTTGACCAGGAAATCACCGCCTACGCCGCTGGCTTCAACTATTATCTGCGCGGCCAGGATCTCAAGTTGACTGTTGAGTATTCTGTGGCAGACTTCGACCAGGAAGGGTTCTTCGGTGGCGAGAAGACCGAGGATATCAACACCCTGGCTGCCCAGCTGCAGCTGATTTTTTAACCTCTGCTGAATAGTAAAAAAGGAGAGAAACCATGAAAAAACTGCTTATTCTGACCGCTATCACCCTGCTGAGCGCCGGCGTCGCCTTCGCTGACGAAGCCGAGCTTAAAGGCAAGGTCACCGCCGTCAGCGGCAAAACGGTCACTATTGAAGTGGAAAAAGGCGATGCGGCTGACGTGAGCGTCGGCGATGCCGTGAAAGTGGAAGTAAAGAAAGAAAAAGAAGAGAAGAAAGCCGCCCCTAAAAAAGGCAAAGACATGCTGATGGGCTGCTAATTCCCACCCTCGGGGCAGGTCGGGCTTAAATGGGCCTGATCTGCCCTGATTTTTTTCTGAACTGCACCAAACAACCCAAATATGAAATGGAACGGATATGAACGCGACAGGAAGGACTCTTAGTATCTGGGGTCTCGCTTTCCTGGCGGCTGCCACCTTTGGCCTGGCTCCCTCTCCCAGCGAGGCGGCGGGCATCGGCAAGGACGGCACCATCGCCGCCAAAAAAGGCAAAGCGAACACCCTGCAGGAGCTGATCGACATGTACGATTCGAGCTCCTGCGTCGACTGCCACCAGGAGGCGCATGACGAGTGGGCCCAATCGGCTCACTCCCGCTCGGTGTACGGCACCGGCCGTACCGCCGCCACTTTCAAGACCGCCTTTACCAACGGCTTTATGTCCTGGGCCTATTCGGGCGTCACCGACCCCAAGGATGTCGAAGTCGAACACCTGATGGGCTGCGCCAAGTGCCACCTGCCCCAGCTGGCTGACGCCACCGACGCCGTGGCCAAGGAATTCGTCGGCACCATCTACGACTTCATGAACGCCTACGCCGAAGACGACATGAAGACCTTCGAAGCCAAGAAGGAAACCCTGCTCAAGCTCAACATCAACTGCCTGGTCTGCCACAACCGCATGGCCATCACCCACAAGTGGGCCGACGGCTATCCGCAGGCCGGCGTGGTCTACGGTAACGTGGACGGCGAACACATGGATGCCGACTTCCCGGTCATGAAGGCCAGCCCCATCATGAAGGAGTCGATCCTCTGCGGCCAGTGTCACGGCCTCGGGCCCAACCTGGAGCTGGACAACCCCACTCAGTGCGCCACGGCCTATGGCAGCTACCTCTGGTCCTACGTAGCCGGCGGCGGCGACCAGACCTGCCAGGAGTGTCACATGCAAGAGAGCGGGCTCGGCCACAACATGCAGAGCTACCGCGACAAAGGCATGGCGGATCGGGCCGTGGAGTTTGAAGTCCATGCCAATGCTATGAACTGGCGTGACGGCCGTAATGTGGTGCCTCAGGTCATGCTTGACGTGGCCATGACCAACCGCACCGGCCACGCCATCCCCGATGGCTGACCGACCCCCAACCGACTGGTTCTGTCGGTAATCGCTACAACGAAGGATGGTCAGGAAGTTTACAATCAGGACAAGATCTACATGCCTATCCCGCAGAAATTTGCGCGGGGCGACGAAATGGGCCGCGGCCCCTACGAGAAGAGCGGCATCATTGCCGACACCGGGCTACACCCGGGAAAGAAAGTCAAGGAACACTTTGAAATCCGCTTCCCCGAAGGGCAAACGGAAATGGAACTGAAAGTGCAGCTCTGGTATCTGCCTTACGGCAACAAGCAGAGCGACCCCTTCCTCTGGAAGGAAGAGGTCAAAACGGTGAAGGTCAGTAAACTTTAAGCACTGGCCGTAGCCCTCCTGACAATGAACCACCTTGCCATGCGCGGCTGGCCGGATTCTTCCCGCTGAGATATCCGGTCAGCCGCTTTTTTTCGTGAACATCGACGCTTCACCGCCGACCTTTTTACTGGTTGTCCCGGAGGACTTCGGTTAAGATACCGGAAGTCTTTTCATCTCGTGAAATCGCCATCATCCATCATTACTGAATCTATGCCGCTGCATCGTCTTCTGTCATATTGGGCCTTGGCTGTCCTGCTCCTTTTATCCGCCATCGGCTGCACCACCAGCCAGGACGAGGAGTCCCGCTGCGAGAGCTGCCACCAGGGGCTGGAGCTCGCCTCCCCCACCCACGGCGCCTGCACGACCTGTCACGGCGGCGACCCCGGCACCGACAACAAGGACGCCGCCCACCGGGGCATGTTCGGCAAAAAGAATCCGGCAGACCCCGCGTTCTGGGACAAGGGCTGCGGCGGCTGCCACGAGAGCCAACTGAAACGGGTCCGCTCCAACCTGATGTACACCAACACCGGCATCATCAAAAACGCCCAACTCACCTGGGAGGGTGTAGACGGCCAGTTGTACGGCACCCGCCAGGAGGAGGTTTTTGACGCCAAGGGCGACCCGCAAAAACTGCACCCCGTCAAAGACCTCAACAATCTCGCCGGTGAACTCTATCGCAAGGGCTGTTCACTCTGCCACGTCGGCCAGGAAGCTAATCAGATTTGGACGGGCAGCCATGGCGCGGGCTGCGCCGCCTGCCATTTCCCCTACAACGACAACGCCACCTACCAGGGCGGCGACGAGACGGTGCATGGCAAGTGGCCCTATTCGGCCAGCCATGAAATGGCCGCCCTGCCCGACAACAAGGTCTGCTTCCGCTGTCACAACCGCAGTGGGCGCATCGCCCTCTCCTACCAGGGCCTTAATGACGGCAACAACAGCCTGGTGCCCACCCGAGACGCCATCCCCGGCCCTGAACTCATCGGCAGCGTGCGCAACGTCACCAGCATCGCCCCCGACATCCACCACGCCAAGGGGATGGACTGCATCGACTGCCACACCTCCCGCGATGTCATGGGGGATGGCTACGCCTACGAGAATATGTATCTGCAGACGGAGACCGCCTGCGAAGACTGTCACGGCGGCGCCCGGGAGCACCCACGGCTGGAAGCCATCAGCCGTGAGAACGACAGCGCTTTGGTAGAATCGCGCAGCTACAAGCTGCCCATGACCTACGGCGCCAACATGGTGCTGACAGCCAAGAGGCGCAAATACGCCAACGTCTTCGAGCAGGACGGCAAGATCTGGCTGCAGGGCAAGCGCAGCGGTAAGCTACATGAATCGAAGGTCATCACCGACACGCCGGAGCACACCATCGTCGGCCACGACCGCCTCGAATGTTACAGCTGCCATTCGCGTACGGTGGTGCAGTGCTACGGTTGTCACACCGAGTACGACCTCACCCGCAACGCTCGCGATTTTGTCAAGGGCTACGACACCCCCGGCGCCTTCAGCGAAACAGAAGATTTTCGCATGCTTTACCCCTTCCCCCTGGCCTTGAACCAGCGCGGGAAGGTTTCGCCGGTGACACCGGGCTGCCAGACCTTCGTCACCGTCATCGAACGCGACGGCCGCAAGAGCAAGGACGAGTACGTGGCCCGCTTCGGCGACCGCCAACAGCTGCGTTTCGCCCCCTTTTACAGCCACAACACCGGCACCCGGGCTGTCGGCTGCGCCGAGTGTCATGGCAATCCGTCTTTCCTCGGTTTTGGGCAGCATGTCATCGAGGGCGCCACCATCGAAGGGACCCTGCTGTGCGAAAAATCAGACAGCAAGCCTCTGGACGGTTATCTGACGATGGAGAACGGCAAGGTAAAGGCCTTTTCCGCCATCACCCGCGAGAACTCCCGGCCCCTCAATGGGGCAGAGGTGAAGAAAGTGCTGGCGGTCAACCTATGTCTGGTCTGCCACGACAACCCCAAAGACCCCATCTACCAAAAGGAACTCGACTATGGCGCGCTGGATCGCTGCCTTGAGCGCTCTGTGCCTGCTCGGCCTTAGCCTCTGCGGGGCGGCCGTGGCCGACCCCACCACAAAACGCCTCAGCGGCGCCCATGGCGACCTCAGCTGCGCCGACTGCCATACGACAGGCGACGCCGGCCCGGTGCGCGACGGGGCACGGGCATGTGCGGACTGCCACGGCGGCTATGAAGCTATATTTACCCAGGCCATGACCACCCGCAGCGCTGAGAAGGCCTTCGTACACGGCGCTTTCGGAGCCCATGACGCTGACTTTTTCCAAAAGAACTGCGCCGACTGCCATGTAAGTTCCTGCGCTGATTGCCACGGGGCGGACATCCATACCCTCACGCGCCCGACTTCGGACACCTGCCACCGCTGTCACCAGGGCTATTTTGTCGGCGCCGACTTTTTCGGACGGGCGCCGCGAGAGAATCACAACCGCTACCAGCGGGGCGAAATCGTCGACGGCCAAGCCTACCTGAAGATGCGCCCCGACGTGCATGAGGAAGCGGGGCTGAGCTGCGGCGACTGCCACAGCATGCAGAGCCTGGTGGACGGCCGTCTCAGCGCCAAGGAATGCACGGACTGCCATGAACCGGACCCGACCATTGTCGAGCACCGCATCGCCGCCCATCGGGAACAACTGGAATGCACTGCCTGCCACGCCAGCTGGGCACCCCAGGAATACGGCAGCTTTTTCCTGCGACTGGGGAACAACCCCAACCGCGAGTACTTCAATCTCAAGCAGAATCCGGCCGATGAATATGTGCAGAGCGCCTATCTGCGCCAGCAGAACGCGCCCCCCCTGGGGCTGAACAGTCGCGGCAAGGTCAGCCCAATCCGGCCCCAGTTCATCGCCTTTTACTCGGACCTGCGCCAAAAGGATGATCCGAATCGGGTGGAAAACGCCCTGGTCGCCGCCCAGTGGAAAGCCTTCTTTCCCCATACCATCCGTCGCGGCACGGCGACCTGCGAGGCCTGCCACGACAATCCGCGCCGCTTTCTGCTGGAAGACCCCCGAGACCGTATCTACGAACTGCAGCGCGACGGTCTGCCGTTGCCCTCTTTCTGGAGTCAGGAAGGACAGACCCTGGTCAACGGCCAGTTCATGACGCCAGAACGCTACGAGCGCCTGAGCACACCGACGTCCACCTACACCAAGGCTTATATCGAAAAATGGAAAAGTTTGGTCGAAAGCGTCGATACCTCCTCAAAACCCTGACTTTTTCGGGGCTGGCTCTGCTGGTCGGCAAATTTCTCTTTCCCAAGGCCGCCCCGCAGCAGGTGTTGCTGGAGGTCCCACGAGGTGACATCCCCCCCGACGGCGCCCTGGTCTTTCGCCAGGCACGGGTGGCCGTCATCCGTCAGGGCGAAGAGGTGTTCGCCCTGGACCTGACCTGCACCCATCTGGGCTGTACGGTGTCGGTCACCCCCACGAACCTGGTCTGTCCCTGTCACGGCAGCCTCTTTGCCCGCGACGGCGCCGTACTGTCCGGCCCGGCCGACGAGCCCCTGCGGCGGTTGGCTTTGGAAGAACGTGGCGACCTGTTGACGATCTACAGCGGAAAGGCCTGATTGAGCGTGTATAGAGACTTTATCGCCCATCTCTTCCCTCGCGTGGTGTTGCGACGCAACCTGCGGATGACCTATACCTTTTGCCTGGGGGGACTGGCCTTTACCGCCTTTTTGCTCCTCATCGTCACCGGCCTGCTGCTGATCTTCTACTATCAGCCGACCCCGGAGAAGGCCTTTGAGTCGATTCTGGCCCTGGAGCGCAGCGTCTTTCTGGGCGGCTATATCCGCAGCCTGCACCGCATCTGCTCCCACGCGCTGCTGATTTTTATCTTCCTACATACCCTGCGCGTGATTCTCACCGGGGCCTACCGCAAGCCGCGGGAGCTGAACTGGATTATCGGCTTCGGACTGCTCTGCCTGGCCGTCTTCGCCGCCTACACCGGCTATCTGCTGCCCATGGATCAGCTCGCCCTGTGGGCCACGCAGACGGGGATGGAGCTGCTAGCCACGGTACCCGGCGGCCCGGCGCTGAAACGGATTCTGGTGCCCGACGAGGTCGGCGGCGAGCTGTCGCTGCTGCGTTTTTACGCCCTGCATATCGTCTTTGTGCCGGCCTGCATGCTCGCCCTCTGCCTGCTGCATTTTTACCGCATCCGGCGAGACAAGGGAGTGTTGCCCTACCTATGAAAAAATACGTTTTCAGCACCGAGGGTTTCTTTCCTCTCATCAAAAGGGCGGCATGGGTCACCTGCCTCGTGCTCATGGGGCTGGCCCTGCTCCTCCCCGCTCCGTTGCAGGGGCCGGCTGACATCGCCACCGTGCCCAATCCCGTCAAATCCGCCTGGTTCCTGCTGTGGACCCAGGAACTGGTGAGCTATTCCAAGTACCTGGTCTATCTCATCATCGTCGGTGCCTTGGTCTTTCTGCTGCTCCCCTTCCTGCCAGGATCGCCTCCGGCCACCCGCGCTCGCTGGTTTGGCCGTGATCAGCGTCTGGCCACCGCCCTCTGCCTGGTCGCCTTCTTCGGCATTTTGACCCTGACGCTGATTGCCATGTTTTTTCGAGGTGAAAATTGGGCTTTCGTGTTGCCTTTCTGATTCTTTTTCTGCTGGCTATGCCCGTGGGCGCTTCCTGCGCAGCCGGTCAACCCTTGTGCCTGCGCTGTCATGAGACTCATTTTGACGGTCAGGGCACCTGCACCGACTGCCATCGCGGGCACCCCGGCACCAAGCGCCAGGAGATCGCTCATGACCGCTTCGTGCCCGGCCGCCATGCCACCTTCAACCAGACCGACTCTCCCGTGGTAAAACGCGGCACCACCCTGGCCGACCAGGCCGGCTGCCGGCGCTGCCACACTCTGGGCGGCAAGGGCACCACCCTGGCCAGCAATCTTGACCGCGCCGCCGCCGTCACGCCACCGCTGGAACTGGAAGAGAGTATCCGCCAACCCGTGGCCCTGATGCCCGACTTCCGTTTCGGGCCTGATGATCTTGCTGCCATGGTGACGCTTCTGCTTAAAGAAGGGGCCGCTGCCCCGCCATCGCTCGCCGAGACGCCGCTGGTCATTCACTTCGAGAAAGAAGGCGCCGCCTCGGAAAACATCTTCGCCAAACGCTGTGGCGGTTGTCACCGCGCCCTCACCTTGAAAGAGGGTGGGCTCGGTGAGGGTGAAACGGCCCCCAACCTCTCCGGCCTACTCACCCCCTATTATCCGCGCAGCCCTGAAAAACCGGGCAAGGATGCGCCCTGGTCCGAAAAAGACCTGGAGGATTGGCTCAAAAACCCCCGCAAGCTTCGCCCCCTCACCCGCATGCTACCCATCGTCTTCAAAGACGGCGAGTTTTCCCAACTCGTGCAGACCCTGGACATCCCCCCCCTGTCACCGCTGGAAGCGGTCACTCCCTGAGTCTCATTAAAAGCTTGACCTGGGGCTGCCCTTTCTATATATTCACTTTTCAATATATAAACCTAGAGCTATAAATACTGATTAAAGATCTGGTGGGCCAGCCTGCCAAACGCCGCTGACTTTTATGACGACTGAGGCCAGGACAAAAACATCCACACCCGATGCGACCCGGAGGCTGATTCTCGATACGGCCTTGGGGCTCTTTTCCCGTAACGGCTATTTCAATACCTCCGTACAGGATATCCGCAAGGAAGCGGACATCAGCATCGGCTCCATCTATCACCATTTTGCCAGCAAAGAAGCCATCGCCAAGGCGATCCACCACGACCTGCTGACACAAATGGAAGAGGCCATGCGCAACATTCTGGCCCAACACACCAGCGCCTATGAGCGCTGCCGGGCGGCGATCGCTCTGCTGCTCTCCATGGCGGACAACCAGCCGGCGGCCACGGAGTTTATCCTGAACGCCCGCCATCGCGAGTTCATGTCGGACGGCGTCCCCATCTGTTCGTCCAGCCCTTTCGCCCTGATGAAACAGATGGTTCAGGAAGGGATGGATAATGGGGAAATCGCGGTTATGGATCCCATCGTGGCGGTTACCAGCCTGTTTGGAGGCCCCATGCGCATGGTCTATCTTTTCCTGGACGGTCTTATCCAAGACAAGGTATCGCGTTATTTCGAACCGGTTTGGCAATGTTCCTGGAAATCGGTCAGCAGATAGATTTTTTACCTACTCGCACCGAACGAACGTTCATTTCAGCCAAAACAAAGCCCATTGAACTTTCCGCAAGAAATGAAAAAGAGGTGTCTATGAAATTTTCCCGCAGAAGCTTTCTGGCCGGCATGGCAGCGGCCACCGCGGCCACGGTCGTCCCGAAGGGCCGGGCGCAGGCGGCTCTTGCCGACGATTCCTACGCCACCCTGATCGATCTCACCCGCTGCGACGGCTGCCCCGGCAAGGACACGCCAGCCTGTGTGTCGGCCTGCCGCCAGCACAACGCCTCCCGCTTTCCCGAGCCCGATCCGGCCATGCTCAAGGATTACTGGCCCCAAAAATCCCATGAGGATTGGAGCGGCCGCCGCGAGTTGACGGAACGCCTGACCCCCTACAACTGGCTCTTCGTGCAGAAGGTCGCCGTCGAGGTCGATGGCCAGCCACAGGAACTGAGCATCCCGCGCCGCTGCATGCACTGCGACAATCCCCCCTGCGTCAAGCTCTGCCCCTTCGGCACCGCCAAGAAGGACAAGGACGGGCCTGTGCATATCGACCCGTCCCTCTGCTTCGGCGGCGCCAAGTGTCGCACCGTCTGCCCCTGGGATGTGCCCCAGCGTCAGGCCGGCGTCGGCGTCTATACCTATCTCGACCCCGCTCCCGTCGGCGGCGGCGTCATGTACAAATGCGACCTCTGCCGCGACGATCTGGCCCGAGGCGAAAAGCCCGCCTGCATGACGGCCTGCCCTCGTGGCGCCATGCACATTGGACACCGCCAGGATATTCTGCGACAGGCGGAGGCGTTGGCCGCTTCTTACTCCGGTCACCTTTATGGCAATACGGAACACGGCGGCACCGCGACCCTGTATGTTTCCAAAGTGCCCTTTGACCAGATCGATGTCGCCCTGCGACAAGGGGCTGATTCCGCCAAGGTCATGCGCTTGCATAACCCTGAAAACGCCCTGGAAAAGCAGAGCGCCCTGGCCAAGGCGGCCCTGCTCGCCCCGGTGGCCGGCGTCGTCGGTGCCTTTGCCGCCACGGTATCGAAACGGGAGAAGAACGATGAAAAATAATTACGTATTGCGTCATGATGGCGCCGTGCGCCTGACTCACTGGGCCGTGGCCATCAGCGGCCTGGTTCTGATCTTTTCCGGCTTCGGTACCATGCCTCTGTACGGTCGCTTCTATGTCAACGAACTGCCGGGACTGGGCTGGGCTTCGGATTTTCTGGTCCAGCAGGTCATCCATTATCTGGCGGCCATAGTCTTTACCGTCGCCGTCTTTTTTCACCTGGTCTTTCATCTGCGCCGCCGCGAATTCGCCGCCGTCCCGCAAAAAGGGGATGTCAAAGAGAGCGTCGAGATCATCAAGGCCATGTTGACGGGCCAGGAAGAGCCGCCGAGCGGCAAGTTTCTGGCCGAACAGCGCCTCGCCTACGCGGCCATGGGTCTCACTTCGCTGCTGCTCATCGCCACCGGCCTGATCAAGGTCTACAAAAACACCGGCGTCATCACGCTGGATCCGACCTTTCTGCAGGTGGTCACCCTGACCCACACCCTGGCGACCATGGCCTTCCTCGGCCTGTTCGTCGCCCATCTCGGCGCTTTTCTGATCAAGGCCAACCGTCCCCTCCTCCCCACCATGTTCACGGGCAAGGTGCGCCGCGACTACGCCGAGCATCGCCACAGCAAATGGGATGCCTGACACGCTGCACGTTAGAGGCAGAGGGATTTTAAGCAAAAAGGCCGGCGTATGTCGGCCTTTCTTTATTATGAGCGGAGAAGCTACCGCAAAGGGAGCAGCATGAGAGCGGCCATGGCCGCAAAGGAGGTCAGCACCAGCATCCAGTCGGTGCGCAGCAGCTGACGGCTGGCCGGATAACGCACAAAGAGAAAGGTCAGAAAGAGTACGGAAATAAAGGGAAGGGCCGGCAGGAAGACGCCGGCAAATTGGGCCAGCAGTACGGCAAGCAGCAGGGCGGCTGCCGGCAGGGGGAAGTAGAGCGCCGGTCTTTTGCTCTCACCCAGGGTGGCGAGGCCGGGTCCCAGCAGATTGTCGTTATAGCCGAAGCGGGCGGCGGCCAAGGCCAGAAAGGCGACGATGATCCAGTCCGATACGCCAAAGACGGGAAAGGTGGCCGCGTCGCCGGGGAGCGTCATCTTGATGAGCAGAAAGTCGCCGGCCGGGGCCAGCCCCTCCCTCCCCTTCAGGTAGAACTCCTCGATGCGGCCGGCAATGATGCGACTGGGGCCGCGACTCACGCTGAAAATATCGACCAGCGACATCACCAGGCAAACGGGGACCAACTCGGCCGGACGGCTCAAGGCGGTCGTCATCCAGCTCCCCAGCACCATGGCCAGCAGCAGCAGGTTGGCCGTGCCGAACAGATCGACAAAAACCGACGGTGGCAGCACCAGCCAGCGACTGCCGCCGAACAAGGCCAGGGCCACCAGGACGCAGAAGGCCATCAGCGCCAGGCGCAGGCGGGGATGGGCCTTGAATATCCGACTGAAAGTGCGGTGGAAGAGAGCCAGGGCCAGAGCGGCGAAGCCCAGATGCAGCCCCAGAGTCAGCAGGGGGAGCAAATCCTCGAGCATGGAGGGTGCCGGCAGTTGTTGCACGCCCAGAGAAAATCCCACCCAGGCCAGGTAGAAGACCACCACCAGGCCGATGATTCGGCCGACATCCCGTCCCGCCAAAGCGGTTGCGGCTGAAGGGTTGATTGGACGCATCAATCCGGAGAATTCTCAGACCTTGGTGGCCCGGACATGGTCCAGCACTTTTTCTGCCATCTGGTTGGAGGCGTTGACACAGTCGTTGAGCCCCACCCCGAAATAGGCGTTGCCCGTGAAGAACAACCCGGGGCATGCCCCCAGCCTCTCGTCCAGCGCCAGTAATTTGCTGGCGTGACCGGCCACATATTGGGGGATGGCGCGGCGATGGCGGAAGATGCGCACAAACTGCGGCTCGGCCTTGATCCCCATGATGGTGGCCAGGTCTTCCATCACGCGCGACTTGACCTCCGCTTCGGTCAGCTCGAAGGCGCCGGGATGGGTCGCGCCGCCCATCATGGAGCGCAGAAGGACATGCCCTTCGGGGGCACGGTTGGGGAAAATGCTCGAATCCCACAGGGTGCCCAGCGTGTGGCGCCCTTCCTTGCGGGGAATGAGGTAGCCGAAGCCGTCCAGGTCCCGGGCAATCTGCTCCCGTGCGTAGCCGAAGCAGACGACGTTCATGGAGGCATAGGGGATCTCCTTGAGCGTCTGCGCTACCTCGGGCAGGGACTCTTCCAGCATGCCGGCCAGGGCGTAGGCGGGAGCGGCACTGACCACCATCTCCGCCTCTTCGATGGAGCCGTCCTCCAGGTGCAGCTCAAATCCTCCTTTTTTGGGCAGGATGCCGTTGACACCCACCCCCGTGCGCAGTTCGCCGGTGACGGCCTGCTGCAGACGATCGGTCAACTCCTGGATGCCGCCGACAAATGAGGTGAGAACGCCACCAGGGCCGGCGGCACTGGCCACGACCTTGCCGGCTTTGCGCTCGGCCTTCTTCTTTTTGGCCAGCTTGAGCATGGCCTTGATCAGGCCGCCGTAATCCTGTTCGAGTTGATGGATGCGGGGGAAACAGCTCTTGAGGCTCATGGTCTCCGGGTCGCCGGCAAAAATACCGGAAACCATGGGGGCGATGAGTTTGTCGAGGGCTTCCTCGCCCAGGCGGCGGCGGGCAAAATGCGCGAGGGTCTCGTCATCGTCACCCCGGTAGGCGGGAATCAGCGTCTCACAGGCGAGACGCAGCTTGCCTGGCCAGGAGATCAGCGGGGATTTCAGAAAGGACGGTCCGTTTTCCGGCAGGCGGTGCAACTGTCCTTCCGAATAGATGAAACGCTTGCGAGCGTTGTCGTTGGAGCGGGCCAGCTGGCCGCGGATATCCAGCCGGTCGCAGAGTTCAAGGGTCATGGGCTTGTTGTCGAGAAAGCCATTGGGCCCCCACTCGCACAGATATCCCTCTTCCTGGATACTGTGAATTTTGCCGCCAGTGCGCTCCTTCTTTTCAAAAATGACCGTCTGCAGGTCGAGGCCGGCCTCGCGGGCCAGGCGTTCAATGGCAAAAGCCGTGGACAGACCGGAAATACCGGCTCCGATAATGGCGACGCGCATCGTAGCTCCTTGGGTTGGAGGATGGAATGGATTCAAAGGACCTGGACCGACCTGGTCAAATAACCGGGAAGATGGGTATTTTCAACCCACACCCGCACGAAAAAACATAGAACAGCCCACCGGCGGGGTCAAGCGGAACCTGCACTCTCTGTCTTGGCGGACCGTCCTGCGTCACATTCAGGCTCCATACAAAGCAAGGAATGTGCCTTTACCCCTGCATTTTGACCGGGCGCGCTTGACGCAGCGGGCAGGCGTAATTATAGTAAGTTCCGACACAGGCTCTACATAAGCAGGAGACCGCATGACCAAGAATTACTATGACGTGCTCGGCGTGGCCAAGGAGGCCTCAGCCGAAGAGATCAAGAAGGCCTACCGCAAGCTGGCCCTGAAATACCATCCGGACAAAAATCCGGGCGACAAGAAGGCGGAAGAGCGCTTCAAGGAGATTACCGAGGCCTACGCCGTGCTGTCGAATCCCGACAAAAAGAAGCAGTACGACCAGTTCGGCTCGACCGGCTTCCACCAGCGCTACAGCCAGGAAGACATTTACCGCGACTTCGATGTGGGGGATATCTTCCGCGAATTCGGTTTCGGCACCGACGATATCTTCAGCCACCTGTTCGGCGGCGGCCGCAAAGCCCCCTTCACCGGCTCCACCCGCCGGCAGGCGGTCAAGGGGCAGGACTACCTGATGTCCCTTACCATCCCCTTTCGCCAGGCGGTCCTCGGCGGCGAGCGCCGGGTCGACTACAAACAGGGCGACCAGGTGGAGCACCTGCAGGTCCGCATCCCCGCCGGGGTCGAGCCGGGCAAGAAGCTGCGTGTTGCCGGCAAGGGCGGCCCCAGCCCCATGGGAGGCCCGCCCGGCGATCTCTACCTGGAAATCAAGGTGGATCCGGACCCCGCCCTGACCCGCGAGGGCCAGGACCTCTACGCCCGCGTGCAGGTTCCCTTCAGCGGCGCCTGTCTCGGTACGTCGGTGGAGGTTCCCACCCTGGAAGGCCCCAAACGCGTCAAGGTGCCCGCCGGCACCTCGGCCGGCAAGAAGATCCGCCTCAAGGGCTTTGGGGTGCCCGGTAGCGGCAAGCAGGAAAAAGGCGACCTCTACGCCATCATCGAGGTGGAAGTGCCGCAGAAACTTACCGACAGGCAGCGAAAACTGCTGGAAGAGCTGCAAAAAAACGGGCTATGAAAAAAGGGCCTCCCCACTGCGGGAGGCCCTTTTTGCTTGGGCGCTGAAACGATTTTCAACCGTAGAACTCGGTGCAGTACATCATCCCCAGGGTGCCGCGATTGGACAGGCACTGGGGGCAGAGCTGGTCGGCATCGTCATAGAGCTCGCGGGCCATGTGCAGACCGGCCTGTTCACTGGGATTATCGAGCGGAGCCTCGGGGTCGAAGGTCTTGCCGCAGATGGCGCAGGTTTTCATGCCGGTTTCTCCAGAGTGTCGCGCACCAGTCCGGCCAGGGCCTGGATAAAATCGTCGTGATCGTTTAAAGAGGGCACCCGCTGGAAGGAGGGGATGCCGGCCTTGTAGGCGTGTTCGGCATACTCGATGTCGATCTCGTGCAGGGTTTCGATGTGGTCGGAAACGAAGGAGATCGGCACCATGAGGACGGCCTTGTGCCCTTCCGCCGCCAGGGTGTCGATGACCTCGACGGTGTCCGGCTCCATCCAGGTGACGGGACCGCTGCGGCTCTGAAAGCCGAGATGCCAGGGACGCTCACCCACCCGCTCCATCACCCCCTTGACCGTAGCCAGGATATGTTCGAGATAAGGATCGCCGCGGTCGATGAACTTCTGCGGCAGCGCATGGGCGGAAAAGAGGATCTGCACGTCGTCCCGCCGCAGCTCATGGAACTGCTCCAGCCCCTCCCGCACGCGCTGGGCCAGGGCGTCAAGGTAACCCGGCCAGTCGTACCACTGGTCGATGACGGTAAACTGCAGGTCGGGATGATTCTCGCGGGCGGCGCGGCGAAAGTCGTTGAGGCTGCTCCCTCCCGTCGCGCCGGTGTAATGGGGATACATGGAGAGCACCACAGCCCGCTCCACCCCGTCGGCCCGCATCTGGCGCAGGGTCTCCAGGGCGAAAGGATGCCAGTAGCGCATGGCCACATAAGGCTTGAAGGAGGTGCCCAGAGCCCTGGCCACGCCCTCGGCCTGCCGCTGCGTCCACATGAGCAGGGGCGTTTTGCCGCCGATGGCGCGATAATTCAACCGAACCTTTTTGGCCCGAAAGAAGGAGATCAGCCGGGCGAAAGGACGCTGCAGCAAAGCCCCCAGCGGCAGGCGGATCAGCTCCCGGTCGGAAAAGAGGTTGTAGAGAAAGGGCTCCACCGCCTCCAACGAGTCGGGTCCTCCCATGTTGAGCAGAACAATGCCGATCGGTTTGTCAGAATCCATGATGGCTATAACCCGAGAGGGGTGAGGGGTGAGGCGAGAGGCGTTATGACCTCGTCTCTCGCCTCACCCCGTACGCGTTACTTCTGGCTGAGGCGGTGCACGCAGTCGACCATGAATTTGGCGTGCTCGGGGTCGACCGTGGGCAGGATACCGTGGCCGAGGTTGAAAATATGGCCCGGTCGGCCGGCGTTCTCATCGAGGATGCGCTTGACCTCCGTTTCGATGTGCGCCTTGGGGGCGTAGAGGACCGTGGGGTCGAGGTTCCCCTGTACGGCGATGTCGGCGCCGAGAATGTCCCGGGCCTTGCCGAGGCCGAGATGCCAGTCGAGCCCGACCACGTCGGAGCCGGCTTTCTTGACGATATCGAGCATGGTCCCCGATCCCTTGACAAAGTGGATGATGGGGATGTCCTTGCGGTTGAGGCCGTTGATGAGCTTGGTGGTGTACGGCAGGATGTACTTTTCGTAATCGAGAGGGGAGACGATGCCGCCCCAGGTGTCGAAGATCTGGATGGCCTGGGCTCCGGCGGCGATCTGGGCGTTGAGGTACTGGCGGTCCATCTCGGTGACCTTGTCCATGAGGGCGGCATAGAGCTCGGGCGCCCCGTACATCATGCGCTTGATCTGGGCAAAATCCTTGCTCCCCTTGCCTTCCACCATGTAGCAGGCCAGAGTGAAGGGGGCGCCGCCGAAACCGATGAGGGGAACGCGGCCTTCGAACTCGCGGCGCAGGATCTTGATGGTCTCGAGCACATAGGGGACGTCCTCTTCCATCACGGGGATGCGCAGGGCGTCGATGTCAGCCTTGGTGCGCACCGGGTTTTCAAAGACCGGCCCGGGGACGAAGTCGAGCTTGAGCCCCATGGGCTCCACCGGGGTCAGGATGTCGGAAAAGAGGATGGCGGCGTCGGCACCCAGGTAATCGATGGGCTGGATGGTGACCTCGGCAGCCAGTTCCGGCGTCTTGCACAGTTCGAGGAAGGAGACCTTCTTGCGGACCTCCATGTACTGGGGAAGATAGCGGCCGGCCTGACGCATGAGCCAGACGGGAGTGCGGTCAACGGGCTGGCCCCAGCAGGCCTTGATGAAATTGTATTCAGTACTCATGTGATCCGGTTCCTCCTGTGAAATTAAACCATCGGTAGGGGCGCCATGCGATGCCGCCCAGGGCGCAATGAATTGCGCCCCTACGATTTTGCCGCGTTCTCCGCCGCTTCCTTCTCCATGCGCTTGCGCGTGCGGCTGGGGATGTAGTTGCAGAAGGGCTCCTCGGCCATGTAGTCTCCGTACACGGCATCGGCCCGGGCCCGGCAGCCGCCGCAGACGTTGATGAACTCACACTCGCCGCACTTGCCCTGATATTTCTTGAAATCACGCAGATCGTTGAACACCTTGGAACTGAACCAGAGCTCCTTGAAGGGGATCTGCTTGACGTTGCCGACGGAGGAGTGGAAATAGGAGCAGGGTTTGAGGTTGCCGAAGCAGTCGATAAGGCAGATGGTCTGGGCCGCGATGCAGCCCTTGCCGCCGCCGGTGGAAAAGGTCAGGCTGCGCCGCTGAAAGTCGACCCCTTCGGCCTTGGCCATCTGCGGTACGATGCGGTAGTAGTGCGGGGCGCAGGTGGGGCGCATGAGGATGTCGTCCTCGTTCTTCTCCTGTTCGTAGTGCCAGGCCAGAATTTCCTCGTAGTCCTCCTTGGAGATGAGCTCGTTCATGATCTCCTCGCCGCGGCCGGTGGGTACGATCATGAACATGTACCAGGCCGTCGCCCCCAGGCTCTTGGCCAGCTTGAAGGTGGCGGCGATGTCCTTCTGGTTGCGCTTGGTGAAGGAAGAATTGATGAGAAACTTGATGCCGTTGCGCTTGAGGGTCTCGGCGCCGCGGATCGTCCCCTCAAAGGCGCCGGGGCAGTTGCGGAAATCGTCGTGGATGGCCGCGGTGGAGCCGTCGAGGGAGAGGGAGACCATCTTGATGTCCGCCTCCTTCATCTGCCGGCAGACCTCGTCGGTGATGAGGGTGCCGTTGGTGGCCATGCACATGCGCAGCCCCTTTTCAGTGCCATAGCGGGCGATCTCGAAGATATCCTTGCGCATGAGGGGCTCGCCGCCGGAAAGTACCATCACCGGCTTGGACACCTCGCAGATGTCGTCAATCAGCTTGAACGCCTCTTCGGTAGTGAAATCCCCCTCGGAGGACTGCAGATCCGAAGAGCAGCGGCAATGTACACAGTTGAGATTGCAGCGCTGAGTGCTTTCCCAAGCGATCCACTTGGGGATAAACTCTTCCGTCTTGGCCATGCCGACTCCTTATCGGTTTTGCGGATTAAAAACTCCGCCAGATCTTACACCATATCCCTCAGCAATGACAAGCTCTTAGGATACAGGGTGCTGCCCCTTTTCAAAAAAGGAAAAGGCAGGATCGCTCCTGCCTTCTCATCATCTTGCTTTCACTCAACCTTTTCAGTGATTGACCGCCTGCGGCGCCGCCTCCTGTTTCGCCAGGTCGAAGAGTTCGTCGAAGATGGCCTGCACCGTGGTGATGCGGTCGGCCTTCCAGGCGTTGGTGCCGCAGAAGACCAGTCCCGTCTCCACGTCGCCGCGCTGGGCCCGGTCGAGGGCGTGGACGATACAGAAGCGCTCTTGGTCGGTCTTGTAGGCGCATTTCTTCAGGCAGCCGGAAGGACAGCGCACATCCAGATCCACGTCCCGCTGACGCACCTTGTCGATATTGGCCTTGATGGCCCGGCCGGGAAGTCCCGCCGGACTCATGATCAGTCCGATATCTTCCTGACGGCAGTTCAGATAGGCTTCCTTGAAAGCGTCCGAAGCGTCGCACTCTTCGGTGCAGACGAAGCGGCTGGCCATCTGCACGCCGTCGGCGCCCTGCTCCAGCGCGTTGAGAAGATCCTGGCGATCCCAGATGCCGCCGGCGGCGATGATGGGGATATCCAGATTCCATTCCTCGCGGAAATAGGCTTTGACGCCGCGCACCGTCGCATACTGATCGTAGGTGCCGTCACCGATTTTTTCCAGCTTCTCGCCCAGGTGGCCACCGGCCGTGTCCGGATCTTCCACAACCACGGCGTCAGGAAGACGGTCATACCCCTTCTTCCATTTGCGGGCGATGAGCTCGGCCGCCTTGACGGACGAAACAATGGGGATCAGGGCTACGTCGGGATAATCGGTGGTGAGGCCGGGAAGGTTCAAGGGCAGGCCGGCACCACAGACGATGACCTTGGCGCCGCCCTCGCAGGAAGCCCGCACCATTTCATCGAAATTGGTGACGGCGACCATGCAGTTGGTGCCGACGATGCCGTCGGGAGCCATGGCGTAGGCCTTGGCGATTTCATCCTTCAGCGCGAGCGGATCGGCGGTAAAGTAGTTTTTGCCGTCGTAGCGGCTGCTGTTCAGGGCCATGCCGGCGGCAGCAACCAGACCGATGCCGCCGCTGCGGGCCACGGCTCCGGCCAGGCGGCCAGCGGAAACGCGCACGCCCATTCCGCCCTGAATAACGGGAAAACGGGCCGTATGTTTACCAATGGTCAAAGGCTTTGTCATGGTCAATCTCCTTGGCTGCAGCCATCGCTGGCGGTTTCTGAACTGAAGACAGCCTAGCAGAAGATGGCCAAGGCAATTGTAATAGTTATGTAAAACCTTTGTGACATAGGTCTTGTTCACCGCCTCGCGAAATGATAAAGATGGCCCATGAAGCTCTTTCGCCGCGTTATCAATCCGCTCTTCGCCTTTGTCGCCGTCCAGCTCATCTGGGTGATCATCGTCATCTCCTGGGTTTCCTGGTTCATGGGAAGTCACCGGCGCCTGCGCGTCCTGGCCGAACAATACAGCCCCGACCTGCTGCAGCGGGGCTGGGACTGGCTCATCCTGATCGAGGGGCTGCTGTTGCTCGGGGCCATTCTGGCCGGGGTCTACGTCATCTTTCTCTACTGGCGCAGGCAATCAGCCCTTTACCGGGCCCAGCACCAGTTCATCGCCCAGGTGACCCATGAGCTCAAATCCCCCATCGCCTCCATCCAGTTGCACCTCGAAACCATTCGCCGCCGCCAGCCCGACCCGGAGCAGATGGATACCTTTCTCGACACCATGCTGGCCGACACCGACCGGCTGAACACCCTGGTGAACAACCTCTTAGCCGCCAACCGCCTGGAGCAGCGGGGACTCAAACTCAACCTGACTCCCTGTAACCTGTCCGAAATGGTCAGCAACTACTTTCGGCCCCAGCAGTACGCCCTGCCCAAGGCAGGCACCATGGCGCTGGACATCGCCCCCGAAATCCATGTGCGCGCCGACACCGACTGGCTCAAGGCCGTCTTTCGCAACCTTCTCGAGAATGCCCTGCTCTACAGCAATGGCCCCCCTGTCCTCAAATTGACCCTTCAAGCCGAAGGGGACCAGGCGCACCTGACCTTTGCCGATCAGGGCCGGGGCCTGGAGAAAAAAGAGCTAAAGAGAGTCTTCCGCATGTTTTACCGGGTCAAGTCCGGCGGGGAGACGATCCGGGGGAGCGGGCTGGGCCTCTTCATCATCCGGGCCGTCATTCTGCTGCACCGCGGCAAGGTCTGGATCGAGAGTGAGGGGTTGAACAAGGGAGTCACCGTGCACATCACCCTCCCCCTGACTTCACCGGTCAAGGAGAGGGAATGATGCCCCAAGCCCGCATTCTGCTGGTGGAAGACGAGCCGAGCCTCGCCCGAGGGCTCCTTTTCAACCTTGAAGCCGAAGGCTACGCCGTCACCCACGCCGGCAGCGGCGAGAAGGCCCTGGACGCCTTCAACCGGGAATCCTTCTCCCTGCTGGTGCTCGATCTCTCCCTGCCGGGCATCGACGGCCTCGAAGTGTGCCGGCAGATCCGTGAAAAGAGCCCGCGCCTGCCCATCCTCATCCTCACCGCCCGCTCCCAGGAGCGGGACCGCGTCAAAGGCCTCGCCGCCGGGGCCGACGATTACCTGACCAAACCTTTCAGCCTGGACGAATTCCTGTTGCGGATTAAAGGGATGCTGCGACGTTCAGGATGGTACAAGGAAGAGTTGCCGCCGGGCGATCTCTACGCCTTTGGCGGCAACAAGGTGAATCTGCAGGAACAGACGGCCACCACCCCCCGCGGAGAGGTCAGCCTGACCGAGCTGGAAATCAAGATGCTGCGTATCTTTTTCGATCGCGAAGGAGAAATTCTCAGCCGCGCTGAACTGCTGAAGCTGGTGTGGGGCATGGCGCCGGACACGGAGACCCGCACGCTGGACAACTTCATCGTCCGCCTGCGCCGCTACTTCGAACCGGACCCGGCCAACCCCGTTCATTTTCTCACCGTGCGCGGCCGCGGCTACCGCTTCATCGCCCAGCCCTGACAACAAAGGGGAGCCGATTTGGCTCCCCTTTTTAACAACTCAGGGTTTGAAGTCCTGCAGCAGTTCGTCGCGGAAGGCATCGATGCCCATCTCATCGATGAACTTGCCGAGGCGACACTTGCGATCCTTGGCCTTGAACCACTGGATGATGTGATCGACCACGGCCAGCGCCTCTTCGTCGGTAGGCACATGTTCGAGCAGCTTGTAAGAGAGGCGCGCCTGCCCGCCCCCGTTGCCGCCGACCATCACGTTCCAGCCCTTGGGCGTGCCAATAAGAGCGACGTCCTTGATGCACCCTTCGGCGCAATCGTTGATGCAACCGGAGACCCCCATCTTGAACTTCCAGGGGAGCTGCAGGCCATGGTACTTCTCATCCATCTCCAGCCCCACGGTCACGGAATCCTGCTGGCCGCGCTTGCAGAAGGTGGTGCCGGGGCAGATCTTGACGCTGCGCACACAGAGACCAATGGCGGCGCCGGGCTTCTCCCCCAGCTCCTCCCAGATCTCATCCAGCTTCTCTTCGGGCAACCCGACAATGGCGATGCGCTGGGCGCTCGTCAGTTTCAGCGCCTGGGCCCCGTATTTCTCCGCCACATCGGCGATCTTGCGCAGGGTCGCCGGATTGGTGATGCCGCCGGGAATGTGGGGAGCCACCGCATAGGTCTCCTTGTCGCGCTGAATGATGGCCCCTTTTTCCTGGATATCCTTTTTCATAAAAACTCCCCCTGTCAGGTGAAAAGTCAATGGCAAGCTCGCTCATAAAGACGCTTTTTTAACGTCAAATCGGGAGTTTGTCAACCCCGAGCAGCTTTCTTTAGCACTGCAAGCCTCCCAGAAATAACTCTGTGCTTCCTGCTTACCGCCTATCTCTCATCCGCATTTGGGGTTGCAACCTCACAGGGATTCCCTATAATCAACACGCTGTTTTATTCTTTTTTCGCCAGACATCTTTCCCAAAGGAGGCAGGGATTATGAAAGCAGTTCAACTCGACGGTTTTGGTGGTGTGGAGGTCTTGCGCGTGGGTGAGGCGGAGCGGCCGGTGCCCGGTGAAAACCAGGTTCTGATCAAGGTGATGGCCACCTCAATCAACCGGCCCGACCTGGTGCAGCGTGAGGGCAAGTATCCGCCCCCTCCCGGCGATTCGGAGATTCTCGGTCTGGAAGTGGCCGGCGTGGTGGCCGAAGTGGGGCCCAAGGTCAGCCAGTGGAAGGCGGGCGACCGGGTCATGAGCCTGGTGGGCGGCGGCGGCTACGCCGAATACGCCGTGGCCTACGCCAACCACCTGATGCCCATCCCCGAGAGCATGAGCTTTGCCGAGGCGGCCTGCGTGTGCGAGTCGTACATCACCGCTTTTCTCAACGTCTTCATGATCGGCGATCTGCAGGACGGCCAGACCGCCATCCTGCACGGCGGCGGCGGCGGCGTCAACACGGCTGCGCTGCAGCTGGCCAAAGCTCTGACTCCCAACGCCAAGCTCATCGTCACCGCCCATCCCAGCAAGATGGAACGGGTGAAAGAGCTCGGTGCCGACCTGGTCATCGATTACACCCAGACCCCCGACTTCACCGAGGTGGTCAAGGAGTTTACCAACAAGAAGGGGGTCGATGTCATCCTCGATCACGTGGGGGCCAAGTACCTCGCCCCCAACATGAACTCCCTCGGCTACAAGGGCCGGCTGGTCATTATCGGTGTCATCAGCGGCATCAAGGCGGAACTCAATCTCGCCCTCATGATGGTCAAGCGCCAACAGATCATCGGCAGCGTACTGCGCTCGCGCCCCGTTTCGGAAAAAGGGGAGATCGTGGCCGAATTCACCCGCCGGGCGCTGCCCAAATTCGCCGACCGCAGCATTGTGCCCATCATCGAAAAGACCTTCTCCATCGATGACGTGGTGGAAGCCCACCGCATGATGGATGAAGACCGTCACTTCGGCAAAATCGTGCTGCAGATCGCCGCAGACTAAGGAGGTTTATCTCGGGCGCCGCCAGCTGGGGGCGCCCGAGTTCCCGATTTTCAGGAACCACGAGAAAGGGCAGAGGATGGAAGGGCCGCGAAGCAATATCGTGCTCATCGGCATGCCCGGAGCGGGCAAGAGCACCGTCGGCGTGGTGGTGGCCAAACTGCTAGCCATGGACTTTGTCGATACGGATGTGCTGATTCAGGCGCGTGAAAAGAGGACGCTGCAGGCCATCATCCGAACGGAAGGCTTGAGCGTTCTGAAACAGGTGGAAGAACAGGCCCTACTCGATCTGGCGGTCGAACAGACCGTCATCGCCACCGGCGGCTCGGCGGTCTACAGCGACGCGGCCATGGCGGCCCTGAAGCGCCGGGGAATAGCCGTTTTCCTCGATGTCCCCCTCCCCGAACTGGTCGAGCGCCTCAACGACCTGGACGCCCGCGGCGTCGTCATGGAGCCGGGAGAATCCCTGAACGACCTCTACCGCAAAAGACTCCCCCTCTACCAGCGCCATGCCGATCTGCGCCTCGACTGCGACGGCAAGAGCGCCGGCCAGGTCGCCCTGGAGACCGTGGCGGCGGTCCGGCCGCTGCTGGCGCCACCAGCCTCATAGACCGGGGGGCGTCATATCCTTCGGCAAGAGCACCCAGAGGCGGCCCTGCTGCTTCATGCGTCCGGCGTAGGCGCCGGCGTCATCCCCCATCCCCCAGAAAAAATCAGCCCGCACCGCTCCCTTGATGGCCCCGCCCGTATCCTGGGCCACCATGAGGCGCTGCAGGGGCAAATCGCTGCTGGGCCAGGTCGTCTGTAGAAAGACGGGTGCGCCGAGCGGAATGGTACGCGGATCGACGGCCAGGCTGAGCCCGGCTGTCAGGGGAATCCCCATGGCCCCCGGCGGGCTCTGCACATCGGCCAGCTCGCGAAAGAAGATGTAGCTGGGATTTTCGCCGAGCAGACTGTTGACCTGGTCGGGGTTTTTGCGAGCCCAGGCGGCGATGTTCTGCATGGACATCTGGTCACGGGTCATCGCTCCCCGCTCCAGCAGAAGCTTGCCGATGGAACGGTAGGGGTGGCCGTTCTGGTCGCCGTAATTCACCATGACCGGGTCATCCCCTTCGAGCACGATACGGCCGGACCCCTGGATGTGCAGAAAAAAGAGCTCGACAGGATCTTCTACCCAGAAGATTTCCTGACCGGCCAGAGGCGCCTTGCCACTATCGATTTCCTCCCGCGTCCAGTAGGGGACCACCCGGCGCCCTTCCACCCGGCCCCGCAGGCGGTAATTGCCCAGTTCGGGGTAGACGGAACTCAGATCGACCACCAGCAGGTCATCGGGCACGGCATAGAGGGGATAGCGGAAACGGGCTGTCTGCTGGCGGCTGCCCCGCAGATCGGGCGCGTAGTAGCCCGTGATCATGCCCGTATCGCTGCCGTCGGCGTTGCGTATCTGGTAGGCCTGGAAGCGCGTCTCGAAAAAGTGGCGAGCGGCCGGCTGGTCATAGGGGTTGAGGTCCGCCGCCTCGCGGCAGACCTCCTGCCAGCCGTCCCGCCAGCGCAGGCTTCGGCAGCTCTTCATAAACACTTCCAGGGCGGGGGACAGGGCGTCCTGTTCCCAGCCGTCGACCGCGCTCCAGTCCACGGGGGTCAAGGGAGGAACAGGGGCCGGCACCGGCGGCGCCTCCTCTGGTGCTTCCTCCACGGGAAGTTCAACCTTGGGGGGCGGCGCACAGGCAAACAGGCTCCCCAGCAACAGGCAGGCCGCCAGGCCCACTAAGCGGCGGCGAAAATTCCTCATCATGGCTACCCTTTCTGATCTGTTCCGATCCTTCTTATTCATTTCGACAACGTTTTCTTAGCAGGAATCTACCATAAGCTTTTTCCCCGTTGGGGTCAAACGGCCCACCCATCAGGAAAACCGTGACCGCAAGCGGTCTGCCATGCTATAAAAACAGGCACCCTTATCCCCGATTTTTTCAGACAAATCTGACCATCATAAAAAGGAGTCGGCATGAAAACACAACGGGTGACCACCGGATTCAAGGGACTGGATGAAATCCTCGACGATCTGCGCATCGGTGACAACGTGGTGTGGAAGGTCGACGATATCGACGATTACCGCCAGTTCGTCACCCCTTACGTGGATGCCGCCCGAAAAAAGGGACGGCGCATTGTCTATATGCGCTTCGGCCAGCACCCTCCGCTGGTCCCGCCCGGTGACGACGTCATGATTCACGAGCTTGATGCCCGACGGGGTTTCGAGCCCTTTGCCAGCCGCATTCACGCCATCATCACCGAGGAAGGCATCGGGGCGTTCTATGTCTTTGACTGCCTCTCGGATCTGCTGTCGGCCTGGGCTACGGATCACATGATCGGCAACTTCTTCCAAGTGACCTGCCCCTACCTCTTCGAACTCGACACCGTCGCCTACTTCGCCCTCATCCGCGACCGCCACTCGCTGCAGACCATCGCCCGCATCCGCGAGACGACCCAGGTTCTGCTTGATGTCTACAATTTCGACGGCCGCATTCACATTCACCCCCTCAAGGTGTGGGAACGTCACTCCCCCACCATGTTTCTGCCGCACCGGCTGGACGGGGAGCGCTTCATTCCCCTGGCCAACAGCTATGAGGCCACCAATATGCTGTCGCGCCTGGCCGATCCCGACGGCAGCAGCGCCACCCGGCAGCTGGACCACTGGCATCGTCTCTTTCTGCAGGCCGAAGAGTGCGCCCGTCAGCCGGACGCTCACCAGGAACAGGCGAAAATGGTCGACCATCTCTGCCACCACCTCATCGGCCGCGACGACCGCATGCTGTCCCTGGCCCGGCGCACTTTTTCCCTGCAGGACCTGCTCAACATCAAAAAGCGCCTGATCGGCACCGGCTTTATCGGCGGCAAAACCGTCGGCATGCTGCTGGCCCGTGATATTCTCCGGCGGGACAAGGAGTTCGACTGGTCCGATTACCTCGAGTCCCACGATTCCTTTTTCGTCGGCTCCAACGTCTACTACTCCTACATCGTCCATAACGGCTGGTGGAAGCTCTACATGGAGCAGAAAACCGAGGACGGCTACTTCAGTGCCGCCGAGGAACTGCGCCAGAAGATGCTGCACGGCAAGCTGCCCGAGTATGTGCAGGAGAGCCTGCGCAAGATGCTGGAATACTACGGGCAATACCCCATCATCGTCCGCTCCAGCTCCCTGCTTGAAGATGGCTTCGGCAACGCCTTCGCCGGCAAATACGACAGTTTTTTCTGCGTCAATCAGGGCACCCCAGAACAGCGCTACGAAAAACTCGAGGAAGCCATCCGCCAGATCTTCGCCAGCGCCATGAGCGAGGACGCCCTGAGTTACCGCAAGCAGCGGGGCCTCGACCATCTCGACGAGCAGATGGCCCTGCTTATCCAGCGCGTCTCCGGCTCTTACCACCAGCACTTCTATTACCCCGAACTGGCCGGGGTCGGCGTCTCCTACAACACCTTCGTGTGGGATAAGGGGATGGACCCGCAGGCCGGCATGCTGCGTCTCGTTCTCGGCCTGGGTACCCGGGCCGTGGATCGGGTGGAGGGCGACTATCCTCGCATCGTCGCCCTCGACTCCCCCCTCAAGCGCCCCCACGCCGGCTTCGAGGACACCCGCAAATTCTCCCAGCGGGACGTCGACCTGCTCAACGTCAACGAGAACAGTCTGCAAACGGTCAATCTGGCTGCCCTACTGCGGGAGAACCCCGACCTGCCTATCCAGCGCTACGGCGTGCGGGACGAGGAAACGATGAAAAGATTGGCCGAGCGAGGCCGCAAGGGGGAAGAATACTGGCTGCTGACCTTCGACCGGCTTCTTGCGGACGGCGACTTCACCCCCATGATGCAGCGCCTGCTGAAAACCCTGGAAAAGGCCTACGACTACCCCGTCGACGCCGAATTCACCGTGAACTTCACCCCCAAGGGAACGCCGAAAATCAATGTGGTGCAGTGCCGCCCGCTGCAGACCAAGGGGCAGGAGCTTAAGGTGGAAATCCCCGAAAGCGTTCCGGCCGAGCGGATTTTCATCCAGAGCGAAGGGAACTTCATGGGGGGCAATCTTTCCCAGAAGATCACCCGCGTCATTTCCGTCGATGCGGAGGAATACTCCCGTCTCGCCCTGACGGATAAATACGACGTCGCCCGCCTGATCGGCCGCCTCAACAAACGGATCAGCGACCGTTACGAGAGCCCCACCCTGCTACTGGGTCCGGGGCGCTGGGGCACCTCCACGCCAGCCCTGGGGGTCCCGGTGAAATTTTCCGAGATCAACAACTTTGCGGTGCTGGGCGAAGTCGCCTTCAGCAGTGGTGGCCTCATGCCCGAGCTCTCCTTCGGTTCTCACTTCTTCCAGGATCTGGTGGAAACGGATATCTTTTACCTGGCCATTTTCCCCGAGAACAAAACCTGCACCTTCGACCGAGCCTGGCTTGACGCCCAGCCCAACAGCCTGGAAGCCCTCATGCCGGCCAGCAGCAAATATCGCCGGGTCGTTCGCGTCTGCCAGCTAGCCGGCGACGGCCTGCACCTGCTGGCCGATGTGGTTTCGCAGAAACTCCTCTGCTACCGCTAAGCCTCCCCCCCATGAGAAAAGGCCCAGCGAACCGGGCCTTTTCTCGTACATCAATATTTACCGCCGCCTTTCGGGCCGGGACCCATCGGCCCCATCCCCTTGCCATGGGGCATCGGCCCAGCGGGGAGTTCCACCCCCTGCTGCTTCGCCCTCTCCTGCATTTTCTCGTGATGCTCCTGGCGGTAACGGTTGCGCTCCTCCTCCGTGGTCATGGTGCGCATTTTTTCCCGATGCTGCAGACGCTCCTCTTCCGTCATCAGTTCCCAGCCATAAACCTGCTCACGAGCCTGTTCCTGCGTCTGCATCTGCTCCTGCGCCTGCAGCGGTTTGCCTTCCTGCGCCAGAAGGGCGGAACCAGGAACCAGGATCGCCGCCGCCAGCACCGCTCCCACAATAGACCGACGTTTCATCTTCGCCTCCCTCTTGTTCATTTGTTGTCCACCACGGGAAATCCGTGACTGATTTCATACTAGCACCGCCAAACGAGAGTGCAAATATTCCACCCCCGCAGACTCTATTGCAGCATGAAGGTCTCATACTCCAGTCGCTCAAGGTCACGGTCGAGCAGCACCATACCGACACTGACGGCTATGACGAGGGAGAGGGCGAATCCGTAGCCGTAAAAAAAGGGACCAAGCTGAATGGAAAGCCAGGACAGCAGCCCGTTGAGCACCATGAAGAGACAGGTGAGCAGGAGCACCCGGTTACGGCGGTCGAGGTAAAAGAAGACATTGAGCAGACCCAAAAATACCACCTGAAAACCGGTAGCCACCACCTGGATCTGGAGCAGGGGCAGATGAATTCGGGAGATCCCGGCCCATTGCAGCAGGGTGCCCCCAACCACCACCACGAGCAGAATGACGATCCCCTGGATTTTCATGATGTCATAGATGCCATCGCGGGTGATACGGACCATCTCGTCCTTCATTTCCTGGATGTAGCCCAGGGAGCCTCCCTCACGGACGGCATCGTAAAAACGATCGTAATACTCGACGAAATCGGTCTCGATGCGCATGAGAAAGACCGCCATTCCGGGGATGATGGCGAGATAGGCGATGAAAACGGGCAGGTCATAGATGGGCGAACCGCGCAGTACGCCAACCACCGGTTCACTGGTCCACGGGTGATACCAGAAGACGATTTTGTCGATCCAGATGCCGATATTGTAAAAAAAGCCGGTGAAAACCAGGGAAAGATACATGCGCCCGGAGCGCAGGAAATCGAACTGGATGAAATGCCGGGAAGGGTACCCCTGATAGACGACATAGAGCATCCCCTTGAAAAGCAGAAACTGGCCGATGAGAAAAGCCAGCAGCAAGCCTTCCAAATCCCAGTGACGAAGCCCCCAGGCGAGCACCAGGGCCGACCCGTAACCGAGCAGAAAGTTGAACAGGATGGCCTTGTAGGCCTTGAGCCCCGACAGCAGGATCGTGCCAATCCAGACGTTGCACACCGTCACAAAGCTGGCCACGATGAGCAGACGCAGCAACAGGCTCAACCCCGGAAAGACGAAGACGACCAGGGGAATAGCCAGAACAGCGGCCGAGACATTCACCAGCAACAGCAGGCCGTTGAGGTTGGGCAGCAGCAGGCCGTGTTCTTTTTTAAAAATACGGTCAGCACAATAACGGGTGAAAGACAGCTGCACCAATCCGCTGAGGATAAGGCTGGCTGCAATGATCGTCGTCAGAATGGTCTGAAACTGACGGACCAGATCAGGCGGGATCACCACCGGTACGGAAAAGACGCCGATAATCAGCACGGCCACAATGGACAGAACCCAGGGGCCGGAACTGATGACGCCGGCATAGGCATAGGCCATCATCAGCCCGGAAAAGGTATCCCGGCGCAGGAGTTTGCGCAGTTCGAAGCCTATGCCTGCCACGGTGCCAGTCCTTCCTCGTAAAGTTGCCGATATTCAGCAAACATCCTCTCCTGGGTGTAGAAACGCTCCACCCTGGCCACGGCAGCCGCCTGCGCCTTCTGCCAGGCGTCCGGATCGCACAGCAGCGCCAGGCAGGCTTCGGCCACGGCTTGTGGATTGTTGATGGGAACCACCGCTCCGGCCTGCCCCAGGGCTTCATCTTCCTCACCCAAACCTTCCACCAGCTGGCGACAAGAGCCGACATCGGTGGCTACCAGCGGAATGCCGGCGGCATAGCCTTCGAGAGCCACCAGGGGCAGTCCTTCGCTGATGGAGGTCAAAGCCAGCAGGCCGATCTGGGGGAAAAGCTCCCGCGGGTCCATAAACCCCTTAAAATGAACCCGGTCGTCCACGGCGAGACTTTCGGCCAAGCGGCGACATTCCTCCACATAGTGGGGCGCCTCGTCCGTCGGTCCGACAATCCACCCCTGCACCTCGGGAATGCGGGCGGACAAAATACGGAGGCTTCGGATGAAGGTCTTGACGTCCTTGATGGGCACAACGCGGCCGAGCAGGGCGATGATGGGCGGGGGGGCCGTGGGCCGCAGTCGGCGCAAGGGAGAAAAGTGCGACAGCTCTATACCGTTGGGGATCACCCGGGTGCGCTCCGCCGGCGCGCCGTCGGCAATCTCCCGCTGGCGTGCCCCTTCAAAAAGGGAAATCGTCGTACCCGCCGCATCGTAGCAGAACCGGCCCAGTGTTTCGAAAAAGCGGATCCACAACTCCCGGTAGTAACTGACCTCGGTCAAATCTTTCTGCAGGGGATTGCGGCGGTCCAGAATCCACTCGTTGTGCAGAATGTCGATGCGCCGCTCTTTGGTGTAGATGCCATGCTCCGACAGCAGCAGTTTGCGCCCGGTCGCATGATGGAGAAGGGCACCAAGAAAACCGGCATACCCCGTGGAGACCGTGTGGTAAAGACGGGCAGGAATCAGGTTGGCGGCAATCTCCGCCAGTTGCCATACGGGCATGTGCATATTGCGGACGGTCCAGAAATAATCGACAAAGGAAGGGTCGGTGCAGCGTGTCCGATACTTTTCGGCGATGAAATCCCAGGATCTTTCCGCATGGAGAAACTGAAAGAAATCGACGCCGTGCCGAGAATCGCGATAAAAGCCCAGGCTTTTCATCCCCTCCGGCAGGGAGCTTTGTTGAGGGTTGAGAAACCATTCGTGCAAATTCCGGATAACCTCGAAACCCTGGGCGTCTCCACGACAGGGCGCGACGACGGGCTTAGGCTTGTCACCGTGGAGATAATGCTCTTCCAGGTGAATCAGGTTATCCGGCAATTCGTATTTGAAATCTTCGTAATCTTCCCGCCGGCTGCCAAGAAAGACCGCACCGAAGCGCCATTGCGGGAACCCGCGTATCATCTGGTTCACCCAACTGGAGACGCCGCCGCTGACGAAGGGAAAAGTCCCCTCCAACAGCAGCATGATGTCGACCTCGGCGGCCCTGGGAAATCTCACTCTTGCCACGATGAATCCCCCCAAAACTGCGCAACGGGCCCGATTCCGGGCTTGTGTCTCAATGACGGCTCCTGCCGCAGATACTCCGTCAGCGCCTGAAAATCACGCCGAGAGTAGGCTATTTCGGCCAGATAGGGCAGCGTCCGGGCCGGAAGTGCGCCAAGAGCCAACGCTTTCTGAATCATCTTTTCAGCCACTTCAACCTGACCCCGCCGCAGGTAAATGCGGCCGATCAGCAGACTCATGGCTGGTTCCTCCCCGCCCAGTTCACAGGCCTGGCGGGCGTACTGCAACGACTGCTCGACGAAAAAATTCTGCAATTCGGCCTGGGCAAGGTCATTGTAGACCATCTCCCAGTAGGCGAGGGCCAGAGTGCGGCAGACTTCCGCCTTTTGCAGCGGATCCGTTGCCGTCCTCAGCTTCCCGAGGTTATCGCTGATGGTCTGGCTGATGACTTTTTCCTGTCGGTCAAAAAGATTGAAGGCCAGCAGGCGGATCTCGTCATCCGTATCCCCGGTGGCAAGACGAAGCAGCTGGTTGATTTTGCGACCGCCTACCGCACTCACAGCCAGCAGGGCTTTTAACCGCTGGGGACGGGGCAAGTCGAGGGTGCGTAGTCGGGACCAGGCTCCTCCCTCCCCCATGCCCTGGGCAACGAGGGAGCCTTCCTGCAAGAAAGGGGGAAGTTTCAGACTGTGATACTCAGGTCGATTGGCCGCCTTGCGGGTCACTCGGAAATAAAACATATCCCCGACAAGCCCCAGGCCGCCCAAGACGGGGATAAAGAAGGAAATCGTGAAAAAGAGCAGCAGAACCCAACTGCGCCGCCTGACAAAACGATGGGGCATGACCGCCAGCAGCAGAACGGAAAGGAGCAGGGACGCGATCAGGTGAGCGGCAATAAAAAGCCAAAGCTGTATTTCAGGAGGATAGGGGCTGAAGAGTGCCAGCACTGCCGCCGCCTGACTCAACAGGGCGTAGAGGAGCAGATGGCTCCAGCTCATACCTTGACCTCCTCGAGAAGATCCTCCAATTGCGCGAGCGGTTCGGCATCGGCGATAATGACGGAATGGAAGGATGCCGGTTCGTCCTGCAGAGAAAACCGAAACTGCCGCACCAGGATTTCATTGATCCGGGTCCGGTAGCCCTCGGCGGCGCCCATTCCTGAAAAAGGCATGAGGGTAATGAACTGCACTCCCGCGGGCGTATGTCGCTGCCAGGTGTGATCCAGCCCCCGCTGCTGATCCTTGAGCACCGTGCAGATATTTTCCAGCTGGGGCATCATGGGAATGGATACCCTGACCAAAGTACTGGGCACATCCAATTCACGGTGCAGGCGCACCATCTTGAGCAATTCGGCCGCGAAGGGCCCGGAACAATCCGGGTATACCGCGAGTATGGGTTTGGCTGCCCCCACCGCTTCGGCATGATCGGCTACGTAAGCGATCAGCACAGCGAGAACCTGAAGGGTTTCCCGGTGCAGTTCCATAAAAGGCATCTCGGTAACCGTCAGCATGCCGTAGAGGTTGCCCGAACTGCTGCGGACTGGCGCAGCGACCAGGTAGTGACTGCGCTCTTCGCGGCGAAGGCGGTTGACCGCCTGGTAAGCCATATTGCCCGATTCCACGGCGGCCTTGAGTAATTGGTCGTCTTCCACGAAAAGTCCCCCTCGGCCGCAAAAAGCCAGGGGTTCAGCCGCGACCTTTCCGTTGACCACCTCGTGAATAGCCGCACTTTCAAGCGAACAGTAGGTAGACAAAATGCCCAGAAGCTCAGTAGCGGTATCCCGCTGCAGACCACCGTCTGTTTGGCTCAGCAATTGCCGGAGGTCCATCATGGCCTGACGCAAGGTGACCGGCTTGCTGATCAGGTTCTGCTCCAGTCGGTCATGGGATTGACGCACCATGAAATAGGCGCGGGAAAGCTGCTCAAAGCGCTCCTCTGCGTGGCTGGCCACCTGTTTGGCCCGCCGCAGTCGCTGATTCCAGACGGTACTGAACTGAGCGCTCACCAGGGTCAACAGAACCCCTCCAGCCATGGGCAGTAACGGAAAATCACCGGCGACATGCCCAGCCCAGCGGGCAAGCAGCCAGGCCGCAGCCAACAGGGCTACCGAAGTCATCGCCGGCGCCATGCCGTAGCGCAGAGCCACTAAAAGAGGCGCGAACCAGAGCCAGGGGAAGTCCGCCTGTAAAAAGAAGGGATCCTGCGGACGGAGAAAAAACCCCAACCCCAGAACGACGAGCACGATGACCAGGCTCTCCACCCAGGCCGAAGCCGTCAACTGTGAACCCCGTTCGGGAAACCAGCGCATAGGTCAGCGAACCTCAATGGAAGAAATGAGTTTCTCCAGTATCTGCTGTCCCACCGCGCTGACCGAAGCCCGGCTCCAGCCGCTTTTGCTGGCGCTCCCCGACCAGACGACCTCCCCGCCGGGCAGGGCCAGAACCTGCAGGGTCACGCCGGCGACCGGCTCGCCATCGAGACCGACCTTATAGCGCCATTCGGTGACTGTGCCGGAAACGGCATACGCGATGCCCCGATTCTGAGCCCACTGCAGAGCCGTCTGCAGGTTCTTTTCACCACGGCTGGGCAGAAGCGAGTCCTCCTGCAGAACCTCGGCCGGGACGAGCTTCACCTGCTGCACGCCGCGCGCGTAGAGCAGCGCCGTAGTAATGGCTTCGGCCCGTTCGGCGGCGTAGGGTGTCTCCGTGTTGTTGACAAAGGGCAGCACCACCCATTCCGCCTCCAGCGGAACGGTCCCTCGGGCTGACTGGTGGATAGTGGTGCAGCCGGCGGCCAGCAACATCAGGGTGATGACCAGAAACACGAGTCTCTTCATAATTACCTCCGTATCCTTCATACCGTTAAAAATACATCCGATAATTCAACATAAACTGGGTTGCCACATCGCCGCGTCCGAAGGAACCGCTGTCCTGTGAGAAAGAAATCTGCAGGGCGTCGAGACCGAACAGGGGCCCGACGGCGCCCAGTTCATAGCGATACCCCATGCCCGACACGCTGTTCCAGCGGCTATCCGCCGCGCCAAAGGCCTTCCAGTCTCTCGTATAGGCCGACCTCCAGTCCTGACCAAAGAAGAGCCCCGCGCCGAACTGGGCATAACTTTCCGGTACGAAAAAGCTGCCGGGGTCTGCTCCCGCCGGAACCAGAGCAAGGGTACGGCCCTGGGGCAGACCGGCATGGCCATAGTCGTGATAGCCTCCGAACAGACGCAATCCCAAGTCCGGCCAGGCCACCGCCAGGCGATGGGTCAGCTCGATATCCGCCCCGGTTCCTTCCGCCAGAGACCGTCGGGCCTGATCCCGAAGGGCCAGCAGACTAAGACGCCCCCCGAGACCGGTGCGCGGAGCCAGGGTCCAAAAAGCTTCCAGCGTCGCCTCATCTTTAAGCCCCCCGACCCGTAAGGGAACATTCTCTTCTGCCTGTACCCCGAGAGCCAGGCCCGCATTCAGCGTCAGGCGGGAAGAGACCCTCTGTTCGGCGGAAAAGGCCAGTGTCCAGAAAGGATAGACTGCCTCGCTGCGCCCGCCGATGAGAGTGAGCTTGCCCTCGGGATGGAGGCGTGAAGCCCCCAGCCGAAAGCCTGTAGCCGCGTCCGGGGGATTGGCCAATTTGCCGGCTTCGGCGGCGGGCTGTTCAATCCGGAAGGCCTCCACCAGGGCGGACCAGCGATCATTGGCACGTGCTGCGACCGCCAGTTGGTTCTCCACAAAAACGGCGCCATCCTGCTCAAGAAGACCGAACCGATAGGAGACCTCGGAGCGTCGGTCATCGAAGAGATCCCGCACCTGGGCATCGAAGAGAGAATCCTGCGCCTGACGTTGAAAGTGTTCGAAGGCCAGCGTCTCCGCCTGCGGCAACTGGCCGAGACGACGGCTGGCCTCCACAACCGCCGGCACCGGCAGACGTTCCGGCGTTTGTGACAGCAGTCTGGCCATGGCGGGACGATCATTGTCCTGCAGGGCGAGATCCAGTTCGGCCCAGTCGGGTTTCTCCGTTGAACGAACATAGGCCCGCAGGAACCACAGCCTCGCCTGATCGGGCCAGCCCCGGGAGAGAAGCCAGCCGGTCACCAGGTCGCGGGCGGGCGCCTCCCGACCTTCGGCCAGGCGACGCATCAGCGCGTCATGGGCATCCCCGGGTTTCATCTGCAAACCCAGTTGGGCAATCAGCCGGTCACGCTCTTTCTTCTCGACCGCACTCCAGGACTGCCCCCCCTGACGGCGCAGGATACGCAAGGCCGTCAGCCTGGCCTGGTAGGATGTTCGGTGGTATCCGGCCTGTTCCAGCAGATCGGCGTAGGAGGCCAGCCAGAAGGGGTTGTCGCGCTGTCTCGCCAGCGCCGCGCGGTAAAAGGCCAGGGCCTGCAGGGGTTTTCCGGCGGCCAGGTAAACGACTCCCAGGGTCTCCTGCAGAAAGAAGGCGGATTCTGCGGATGCACCCCATTCGTCGGCCAGGCGCGCCGCCTCGCCAACCGCGCCGATGTCAAGCAGGAGCCATAGATGAGACGCCATGATGGCTTCATTGGCTGGCTCTCGGCGCAAAGCTTCCAGGCTGTAGTGGCGAACGAGTTCCGTTTCTCCCCGATGGCGGGCAATCTGGGCTTTGTATTGCCAATAGATGGCCAATTCTTCCAAAGCCGCGCGCTCTTGCGGAGAGAGACCATTGAGGGTGCGGTCAAGCTGTTCCCACCGGCCCAGGGCGATGCCGGTATCCAGGGCCACCAGCAGAAGGTAGGGATAGCGGTGCTTAACCCAGCCGGCCAGAGCCGTCTCGTAACCAGCTTCGGGATTTTCTTCCCGCCACAGTTCGACCAGACGCTGATAATCCTGAAACCGCCCTACCCCATTATCGACCAGTATTTTCGAGGCGTTGCCGGCCATCTCCGTATGACCCAGCCCCCAACCCAGATCACTGACCCCTTCCCAGAAGAGGCTTTCCCCAACATCCATGGAAGGAGCTGTCCGTTGCAGCAATTCCCAGGCCTTCTCCGGCTGCCCTACCCCTGCCCACAGGCCGGCACCTCTCAAGGCTTCAGCCGCCGTCAAGGGTCTTATGTCTGCCAGCTTTTCCAGGGTCGCCAGCGCTTCAAGGGGATAGCCGCTTTGATCCAGCAGACGGAATTGCTGCTCCAGAACCAGGGTCTCCGGCCAGCCTGCGGCGGTTTGTTGCAGACGGCGAAGGGCTTCTTCCGGTCGGCCGGTTTCCTCGGCCAGACGAATGTACTCTAGCAGAAGATCAGGATCGTCGTGGCGAGCGAGCTGATAACCGATCAGCACCTTGAGACGGGGCAGATCGTTCAGACTACGAGCAAGTTGGATGGCACGGACGGTTGCGGCTTCGTTGCGCGAAGCCAGGGTAAACCAGTAGCGAAGCGCCTTTTCCGGCTCATTGGACCAGTCGGCGGCCTGGGCCGCCCGCCGCAGCCAACCCCGGTGACCCGGCTGCTGGGCCAGAGCCTTTTCCGCCACCCCGAGGGCATCGGCCGGTTTGCTGTTGGCCAGAAAAACCTCGTAGCTCAAGTCATAGAGTTCCTGATCATAGGGGGCGGTGATCCCGTTCTCGGCCCGCCCTTCCCCGATGAACAGGGTTGAGATGATCAGCAGGCCGCCCAGGGTCAGAACAGCGAGCCATCTCATGGGTTCCCTCCCGGACTCGGCAGGCCAAGAGCCCGGCGGACAAACACTTGCGCCAGGTCAGGCCGATTGGCGGACAGGGCCAGCCGGGTGAGGAAGATCAGCGTCTCGCGGTCGCCGGCAAGTCGACCGATATGGGCATCCGCGGCCGCCAGAGCCTCCAGCAGAAGATTGCCCTCCTGCAAAATCCTTAGCGCCCTGAAAAACAGGGAACGGCGCTGCTCCAGACTGGTGGCGGTGCTCATCTGGTCAAAAACATGTTGGGCACGGCGGCGGTAAGCATCCGGTTCAGTCGGATCGGTGGTCTCGACGTTTCGCCCCAGCGCCTCCAATCGCTGACGCCAGCCTTCGGCCTGGTCCAGGGCGAAGAGCCGTTCGAGGCTGGCCACGATGAGCTCGGCATAGCGTTCGCGCTCCGCGGCGGAGACTTCCCCGACCGCGGCGTCCAGCACCCGCAGGGCCTGGCGATACTGTTCCACATCCATATATTGGGCCGCCAGCCGCAGGCGGATATCATGATCCTGCGGCCGGGTCCGCAAAAGCGCCTGCAGATAAATCCGGGTGGCCGGCCCTTTGGTATCATCCTGCCGCACCAGGTTCAACAGCTCCTGTTCAGGGTAGAAAAGCGCCAAAACCCCCATAAAAGCGACAGCAGTGCCAATAACGGCGAGAGGTCGGGAAAACCGCTCCCGCCGCGAAGGATTTTCAAGGGCAGAGAAGTTCAAGAACATGTCTACCCTCCGGCAGTTCAGCGGTATGCAAGGATCCCTTGTCCGTGGTCGAAAAAGTCGACTGGCCGGCCATCCCTCTCAAGCGGCACTGTTTTGGCGCGACGAACGTCGCCCTGGTCTGCAAATGGGCCTCGATCTCAAGACGGATACCCCTGTCATGACGTTTCCAGGCCAGAACTTCAGCCCCCACCGATCGCAGATATGGAAGGCGGGGCGGATCGTTCGAAAGCACCAGCAAGGCCTCCCCCCCGGGGCCGAGATGGATGTAGCGGCTGTCACCATGGTCGGACCACCCCAGGACATTGCGGCTTTGGGCCAGATCCGGATAGCCGGCTGTCTGGGGCAGACGCAGCTGCCGTAATTCACCAGCATTACGAATGAGCCAGCCGCCTTGCTGGCGAGCGACCACCGTGCGGTTGAAATCCAGCACTTTGTCTACATAGGACGAGGTATAAATGGCATGGGGACGCTGGGACAGGGCCCAGTCATAGACATCCTCCAAGGCCTGACGGGAGGCCTCTTTGGTGGCGGAATAAACATGGTAATAGATGTTGATGGGCTTGAGCCGCCGGGGAGAATCAGTGAGACGGAAGGTCTCGATGACGCGCCGGTAGCCGTAAAAGGGCCCGGTCCACAGATTGGTATAGATGTTCTCGTTCTGATTGGGGGCAAAGACCTGGTAGTAGCCGCCACGGGCCACGCCCAGAGGAGCGACGGAGGTCAGGCTGCGATCCGATTCGGTGATGATGGTATTGCCGCCGTTGATATTGCCGACGCCGGCTGCATAGGCCGCGGCCAGGGCATCAGCGCCCGGCATACAATCGCCAGACCACTGCAGGAGCTTGACGTTTTTTCCGGGCGGCAGCAGATTTTCCTCCATAAACCGGATGGAGCCGGCAATCTCCGCTTCCAGATTGAAGGAATAACCGGGAACGGGCAGGTATTTTTCCGGATAGTCTTCCCGGGCCCTGAGAGTATCCTGCCAGTAAAAAGGGTGCGAAAAAGTATGACTGCCTGCCTCGACCCAGGGAAGGGCAAATGCCTGGCGAGCCTCTTCTCGCCACTGGGCCGCCTCATCGGAGACGTCACCACGATCCCCCAGGGTGCTGGTGATGACGGAAAAAGTGGTCGGCAGACGATACCGCTCCAGAATACGCTTCCGTAACTCGGTAGCGGCCAGGGGGGTGCCGGGACGCTCTACCCGGCTTTCAAAGCCATCGGCATCGATATGGGTCAGCAGTAGCCGCACCCCGTTTTCCGTGGTGACATCGGGAGCCGTCACCAGGGGCAGGCGAAGGGCCTGCTGAAAAAAGGCAAAGGGATCAATGACCCAGTGCGCGCGATCCCCCACCGTCTCCGTGATAACGAAGGGCTCCAGAGCGTACCCCCCCCACGAGGTGATGGCCACGGCATCCGACAGAGTTTCGGTGCCACTTCCCAGAACCAGCAGAGAACGATCCTGCGGACCGACACGAATCGGTAGGATATTTGAGGGTCGGGGGCGGGGCGCTATTTCATAGCCGACCAAGGGATCGCGGTGTTCGATCTGCACGTCCCCTGCAGGAGCGGTAGGCGTCAGATCGTGGAGACCAAAGCGGGTCATGCTAGAAACCGGCAGACCAAAGCGGTCAAGAAAAACCACCTTGATCCCTTCCGCCATGATCCGCTCCAGCCAGGGCGCCAAGCCCTGCCTGCCACCGGAGCTGTCGGAATTGGGCCAAACCACGACCCCCGCATAGCGGCCCGCCAGAATCCCAGACGGCAACGGTTCACGCAGGTCGTGGAGCTCGACCTGATAGCCCAGATGGTTTAAAGGCATCACCGCGTAGCGCTGCAGATTGCTGTAGACCGGATCGGGCCCCTCACTACCGTCGTAGAGTCCGAGGATGCGGCGCGGCACCACCTCCACCGCGCCAACCCCCAGAGAAGCCAGATCCTTATCCGTTACCCAGGGGATGAAGCCAAGTTCCTTGATTTGACCAGCGGTGGCACGAGCCAACTCCCTTTGGTCAGGGGGAACATAATCGATGCCGATGACCGGCAGTCCGGCCCTGCGGACCTCGTTCAACCGTTGCAGCAGCCACTGCCGGTCCGCCTCAGACACCTCGCCGTAAATACCGGTCAGGGGATCAAAACGGCGAAAAAGAGATTCGGCGGCCACGGCCAGGGTCACATCCCTGACCTCATCCATAATTTCAAAGCCCCGGTTCAAAATGAGACGCGCTTCCGGGTAGCGCTCCCTGATCCCGCGAATCATGGTGATAAGACCGGCACGCAAGGCGTTTTGGCGTTTGTCTTCGTTCAGAATCAGGTAGGAATCGAGGGTGTCTAAAAAAAAGCCCCGATACCCCGCCTCCCACAGAGGATCGATGATTCGCTCAAGAAAAAAAGCCTGAAAAGCCGGGTCGGCAACATCGAGGATTTTGGTCTTCCAAGCGGGATTTTCCCCCAGGAGCCAGGCGGGCTCCAGCTCGGCGTAGTAAGAACGGAAGGGTTCTGCCTCACCAACACTGACGTAGGCAAATAGCTCACTGTGATGGGATCGATATTCTGAGGGAGACAAGCCGGCAGAGGGATCGACTACGGCGATATCGAAAGCCTGCAGCTCGGCAGCCGGCGGGTTGTCGGCGTAATAGAAAGCCACCGTTAACGGCGCGGCGAAGACTGGAGCGGCGTGAAGCAATAGAATCAAAAATAGCAGTAATCGCAGCATGGGCAGCCTTGATACGAACGAAAAAGTAACCGCATCTCCCGACACTGGGGTCGGGCATTTCACCAAAGGGGAGACGTTTTTCAATACCTCGAAAGCCTTTTATCCAAAAGTCATGCCGTTTCAGGCTTCGAAGCACCTTATCTTTTCTTTGGTTTCAGCGCTAACCCATAAAGCGATCAAATTAAGACAATCTCAGGCCTTGCGAGCGAGTTGGGGCATGATCGAAGACTGTACCGGCATCGTCACCACCCCCAGCGCCACCCCCGGAAAGAAATGTGGCGGCGTTTTGCCTCACCGGGAGAGCACACATGTGCGCCATGACACAGGATAGAAGTTGGCGCGATGCACCAATATGAAACACGTCGTTGCCAGGCGAAGCACCTGAAATCCATCAAGGGCCAAAGAGACGCACCCTTTCTTAAAAGATCAAGCAACGGCTACAGTCAATCCCATGGCTGTAACCGCACACACAAAAGCCCCAGCCAAACAAGGCCAGGGCTTTTATGTCATGAAACCCGTTGGAAAGGGTAAGCCCTTCCCCTCTCCCGAATTTTTATCCGGCGGGGAGAAAATCGATCGGATAAAGGATGGTCGTCTTGGGCACCCCTTCCTTGGGTCCGAAATTGATCCTCGCGACCCGCGCAACTACCTGTTTTTCCAATTCAGGGGAGTTGATATTGCTCGACTCCACCTTACAGGCGGAAACCTCACCACTCGGCTCGATGGTAATGCGCAGGACCATCTTTCCTCGCAGGGTCGGATCTTTGCGCAATTCCTTGTTATATATCCGGTAAAGCGCCGCCTTGTAACGATCAAACAGAATTTGAATCTCTTCGTCGGTGCGCGCCGGCCCCGCTCCTTCACTGAGCGGCCGTGCCTCTTCGCCTGCCAGGCTGGCGATATCACTCTGGACCCGCGTGAAAGCGACACCCTCACGACCAATGCCACTTCCACCGCCACCGCCGGCACCACGGCCAAGATTGGTGCTCACAGCAGCATTGCTTATTCCACCACTGCCGGAACCACTTCCCGCCGCCATCGCTACCAAGGAACGGCTCGCCTGTGCTGAACCTGCCGGTGCGGCAGGAGTGTTGCTCAGACGGGCTTCAAGACCAAGACCGGCCACCGGAGTTTCATCCATGAGATCCTTGAAGCTGCTCTTAAAGGCCATGACACCGGTACTTTCCACTTTGGTGCGCGCCGCCACCCGTTCGGCAGGAGTCGCCTTGACCTTCTGCTCCTTCGGCGTTTCCGCGACTTGTTCTTCCGGCTTTATTTCTTCTTTTTTCTGCTTGGGCTTGGGCACCTCCTTCGGCTTTTCCTGCTGTTTCTTGACCAGCATCGCCAAGCGCTCCGGGATGACGAGCGGTGCCGACAGATCGGGTTCCGGCAATTTCCAAACATTGACGATTCCTCCGAAGCCAAGCGACAGGACCAGGGCAATGAGCAGGGCGAAGCGGTATCGCTTTTCGCTCTCGCTGTCATTGCTCCAGGGCATGATCATCGGTCGATATGGAATCGGCGAGGCCTCTCTCTCAACGACGAGTTCGTCCTGTCGTCGCTCTTCGCGGGCGTAGGCTTGGCTTACTTCTTCGTCCAGAATCTCCAGTTGATCCAAACAGTGCCGAATCTGACGTTGCAGCGATTGCTGCCGGTCAAGGACCCCCTGGATTTCTCCCTCAAACTGGTCAATACGCTCGCGCAGCCGGCCTAAATGCTGAACGCCGTCAGCATGGGTCGACAATCCCTCCCAAAAGAGTTCGACAGCTTCAAATTCATCCAGGCGGTCGATCGCATTGCAGACGTCCCGCAAGGCATCAAAGCGTTGCCGCTCAAGAGCAAAGACCTCGGCGTCCGTGTCTGCGGCAACCAACTCGCTTTTCAATGCCGCAAGCCGAAGCTGAACTTGCTCTATTTCCGCCTTCAGGGGCTCCAATTCTTCTGATAGTAAGGAAGTAGTCACAATATATCCACACTAGCTTTCCGAAGGTTTCTGGTTGACCGCCAAAGAAATCTTTCCGTATCCGGCACCCGTGCAGGTAGTCATGATTTTTTTGAGCACGACAAAAGGGATGGCCTTGTCCGCAAGGATGGTGACTTCTTTATTGTCAACAGCAGCTCGGGTAGCATCCCCGATAATATTGCGTTCAAGTTGATTCAGGCGCTCCGCGACCCCGCCAATCATATCGCTGGAAGAAGCAAGGACTTCTGGCGTGGAGGCCACCTCTTCACCCTGGACCAGCACCGTGTCCGGAGCGACGATGATAATGACCGTTTCCCTGGGTTTGGATTCAACCGAGGAATCAGGTAACTTGATGGTCTTGGGGGCTTCCAGCACTTCACCGGCCCCAGAGTTGAACAGCAGAAAAAAGACCAGAATGGTGAATACATCCATCAAGGACGTTAAGTTCAGCCCAGGTGTTTTTTTGTTCCTGCGCGCCATCCTTTTTATGCGTCTGTTCTCACTCATGGCGCGTCTCCAATCGAAATGGTCGGGAAAAGAGCCATTTTCTGCACTTCGGATTCCCCCGGCAGTATGACTTCGGTGCCGCGCACGGTATCCATGATCTGAATCAGGTAGTTGTATTCGATCCTGGGTTCCACTAAAACGGTCGCATCCTCTTTTTCAGGATAATCGTTCTTCAGATTGATGAGCATTTGTGACAGCTTTTTCAGGTCATACTCGTCATTGGCTTTTGGAACGGCCGCCACCACCTGCGTACCGTTGGCCAGCTCGAAACCGGTGCTGCGGACAATGACCTCTATGGTGAAGCTCGGTTTATTTGCTGCCCCTCCACCTGCCGCCGTCGGCACGCTCAGTTCCATGATCGTTATGCGGGAGAACACGGCACTAAGGAGCAGAAACGGGATCAACACCACCATCAAATTAAGGAATGTGGTGATATCCAGTTCTGGCGCTTCTTGCGATCCTCTTTTGCGACGTCTAGCCATAATAAACTCGCTTATTAATACTGGTGTTTGGATGCCCTGGACATACTGTTCAGTGCCTTGACCGAGGCCATCTCGAGGCTATCGAGGATCTGGCCGGCCGTAGTTGTCAACATGGCATGCAGAATCAGCAGAGGAATTGCGACGATCAGCCCAAAAGCCGTAGTATTCATGGCTGTCGAGATACTGGCAGAAAGCAGGTCAGCTTTTTCGGCAGGATTGGCATTGGCGACGGCGGTAAACGCCTGGATCAGACCCATGATGGTCCCGAGAAGACCTAGCAAGGTCGAGATATTGGCCAGCAGCCCGACATAGGGGGTTCGTTTTTCCAGCTGAGGCGTAATTTCCATCAGGCTCTCTTCCATGGCGATTTCAATATCCTGACGCCGTCGGACCGCTCCTTGCACAGCCAGCCCCATGGACAGCATCTGGGAGATGGCTGCCTTGTCGTCGGTGGTCATCTCGCGGGCCTTGTCGAAATCCCCCTCGGCCAACACCGGTTGCAGTTCTTTCCACATGGCGCGACTGGCATTCCGGGTGCGCCTGAGATACCACCAACGTTCTGCCCCGATGGCCGCGCCGGCAGCGCCAACGAGTAAAATGGGGTACATGAAAACGCCCCCTTCCATGATAAATTTAACAATAGTGTTCATGACGTTAGCTCCTTTTTTGCCTGATATATAGCGTGCATCAAACCCGCAAAAACCCTGGTTACTCCATAAATCGCTTGTAGCGTCCGCACTGCTCACTCCATCTATTATCCTCCTGAAACAGGGTTGGTCTTCAGTTGTTTCCTCCGGTACTGACTTCATAAAAATCCAGCTGGCGCATAAAGACATCCCTATCCACTGGCACATCTCGCTCGTCCAAGGTTCGAGTCAGACTGGTTTCGACGCCCAATTCGGAACTTTTCCATGGAACGATAAAGAGCGACTTCGGCGCTTCATCATTGCCGACAATCGACATGCCGGAAATCATTTTGGCCCCGTCTTCACCATTTGCAGTTGACCCAGCGGCCTGCTGTTCTTCCGCCATGGCCTGGCTGACCCACAGCAGAACCAGACAACAGCAGACAATCAGTTTTCGATTCATTGACAACTCCAATAAGCGAACAACTTCCTTCCAAGTCTCGCCCAAAATGCTTTTCACCACAGCCGGCTAGCGTCCCAACCGGGCATTCAGATCAGCAATCCAGAGCTTTACCTGGTCGTTTTTGGGTACAGCCTTGCTGTAGCTTTCGTAATGGCTCACGGCACAGGCCAAATCCTTCAGATACAGGTCGCACAAAATGCCTAGATTTCTGTGTAAAGGATAATATTCGGGAAACTGGTCCAGGGCGTTTTCGTATATTACCCGTGCCTCGGCAAAACGTCCGGCTTGGCGCAGTAGTAAACCATATTCATGGCTAGCCACCGGATGCCCTTCTATCAACTCCAAGGCCGTTTTCAACTCCGACTCAGCCTGCTCCGGTTGATTAGACAGTCTGTAGGCAATGGCGAGATTGATGCGGGGCGCCGAGATCTCCGGGGCCTGCGCCACCACCCTCTTCAAAGCGTCGATGGCCTGGTCATACTGAGTTTCCTGGATCAGAGTCACGGCCTCATCGAATTCCGCGCGCAATCGCGTATTAAGCGTGGACGGTTCCGAGATCACGAAACCTTCCCGTCCATCGGTAAAATGCCGCACACCGGGACCGGCGGATTCGGCCATCGCCTCAACAGCCACTACGGGTGAGGGTTCCACAATGGCCTCCTTGCTCTTTCCTACGGCGGCACATCCGCCAAGTGCCATCCCACCCAACACCGCCACCAAGGTGACGCGGCTTGCCGACCAGCGGAGGCAGGAGGCCATTCTTTTCCGTTTTGTCCCCATCATGAGATCCATCGAATGTTAATCCTTACCTGTGTCACACCGAAGGCGCCTGGGCTTCCTCTTGAGGGGAAGGCTCCTGCGATGGCGGCACCGTATCGGAGGTGCCCAAGTCGTCATGTCCGTCTACATCCTCGGCGAGGCCACCCTCCACCGTTGAGTCAGTCGTTTCTGCGGCTGGCACATTCTCGACCTCGGGCACGGGGGGCGGCAATACCGGTTTCTCGATCTCGAAGCTGTATGTCTCCAGAGAAGCAATGACCTCGGCCGAAACTTCCGACTTGTCATAACGTGCCGGCACGAACACGGCCAGCTTGGCGAGGCTCTGCTCAATCCAGGGGTTATAGATGCCGATCATGATCAGCTCCAGATTTTTCTCGTGGATCTGAATCGCTCTTTCCTCAAAAGGATACGCCTGCTCTTCAAGCGCCAGTTCATACTCTTCCCGCTCCAGGGCATTCAGGCCGGAAGGACGCTCGGACTCCATCAAGGCCTTGCTGAAGTGCGCGTAAATCTCGGCCAGATAAAATGTGGCCGCCGCTGTGACCTCGCCAACCTCATACTCGATCAGCTTATTGAAGGCCTGAGTCGAGGCCTTCAGTAATTCCTGCTTCTTGCGCAAATTGACCTCGAAGGGCGCGACCAGCCGTGCTTCCACGAACCGGTCAAAAGTCTGCTCGGCCAAGACAAGCGCAGCCGTGCCGGCCAGATAGCGCGTTCTTGCGGTCCGTTCACGCCCCGCGCCTGCATCAATGGCGACGATATCTTTAAGCTCGAGCAAGTAGTTTTTCTGATCCCCTTCCTCCTTCAGAATGACCGCGATTTTGTTGCGCATTTCCAGATTCATCTCGACGGGCTGGGGGAAATAAGTCACAAAACGTCGATAGACCACAAGCGTCTGTCGGCTGTCCCCGGCCTGCTGATACAGCTCCGCGGCCAGCAGGAGAGCGCCTCGTCTTACCTCGTCATCCTTGGATTCCCGCTCGACACGTTCGTATTCGCCGGCAGCCATGGCCAGCTGACCGTCTTCCCTGTAAACAAAGGCTATTTTTTTGGTCACTTCGGGCTGCAGCGCGTGCCCGGGAAAAAGTTCCCGAAAACCGACCAGCACCGTGGCGGCGGCGTTCCAGTCCTTGAGCTGAATCAGGGCGGCCGCAGCATCGTATTCGGCATTCTCCCGGATTTTGGAAGCCGGTGCCATGCGTCCGACACGCAGAAAATGATCGGCGGCTGCACGATAATCCTGCCGGACATTGGCCTCCTCCCCCTGCCTGTAAATGGCCGCCGCCAGATTGTCGATAAAGCCGGGGCGATTCTTGTCCTCGGGGGAAAGCAGAGCGAGAACCTGCACGTAGCCGGCTTCAGCCTCGGCGTAACGCTCAAGCTCATAGCAGGAATGTCCGACGACGATCCAGGCCGAGCGACGGACCTTTTGGGCGGCTTCAGGGAACACCTCCAGCAGTCGGCGTGCCGCGGCAAGAGCCTGTTCAAAGTCCTTCATATCAAACAGATCATCCGCAGCCGCTCCCAGGACGATGGCAGCCTTTTCGTGCTCGGGAAACGTCTCGGCAAAGGTAAGCGAACTGCGCACGGTCTCGCGTCTGACCCTGCTCTTCTCCTCCGGGGCAGCAACGCGCAGATATTCGCGATAGGCATAGATGGCCGCGTAACCAGCGGCGGACGATTTGTCGTGACGGGGGTAGTTGTAGGCCGTCTTTTCGTATTCCACCGCCGCCCGGGCAAAGGAATGATTCTCCAGCAGCAGCTCAGCCAATTGATAGTTGATCCCCGGCGATTCAACATCCTGCGGGAATGAGACCAGAAACTCCTCGTACCAGTGCTGCGCCTCCCTGAAGTTCTCCCCCTTTTCCTTGACCTGTTTGGGATCCTGGTACAACGCATGATAATGCTGGGCCAGATCAGTCAAATTGCCTTTCAGAAGTCCCATAACATCGGGACGATCCGTCGGTTCGAAATATTCCCAGTAGTCAGCCTTGAGTCCGTAATTGCGGGCAAAGGATTTCTTGGACTCGATGACCAGGGTCGGGAAGCCTCCGGCCATGTGAATCTCAATGACGCGCATGTGGAACTGCGGCGACACGCGATGGTAAGGATTGCGACTGATAAAGGCATTGTAAGCGGCCGCGGAATCGCTGTAACGCCGCTTTTCGAAATAGAATTCACCTAAATTGCTGAAGAGGAGATCCTCATAGCTGCGTTTGCCGTAATTATCGAGGTATTCCATGACGGAATCGGCGCCGCCAAGGTACGAGAAACTCTGGCTGATGACGCGGAAGGTATCGTCAATACGCTTGCGCTCGAGATCATCGTGGGACTGGGCAAAGTCATACCCCCTAGAGACCTTGTGATCCAGCAAGGCAACGAAATTATGCACGGCCTCTTCGTAGAGTTCCTGTTTGTAATAGGCCCATCCCAGTTTGTATAGCGCGAGCTCGAAATATGTGGAACTGACGCCCATTTCCACAACACGTTTGTAGGATTCTTCCGCGTCGAGATAATGTTTGCGGGTAAAAAAGAACTCCGCACGCCTGAACTGCACCTCGTCGATATAACGGGAGTGTGGAAAGTCTCGGACCAGGCGATTCATCACTTCCATGGCCTCTTCGACCTGTCCCAATTCTTCATAGGCTCTGGACATCTGGTACAATACCTGGTCGTTGCGCTCATACAGGGGATATTTGGCCAGCAACTTCTGATACAGTTCAATCGCCTCCCGCGCCCCAGCCCGTTCGAGCTCTTCAATCTCTCCGGGAAGCCCCTCAGCGCTCGTTTCGGAAGGGGCGATGGATTCAGCCTGGGTCGCCCGCTGTTCAAAATCCGTCTGCGTTTCAATCCGGGCAGCGAGCGGCTCTTCTTCCGCGGTCGGTGCGGTGATCTTCGCCCCCTGAGCCCTCTCCGGAGCGGGCAACACCGAAACCTCGCTGTCATCCCGGTTGGTGTCCGCTTCGCTGGCGAAACCATACTCCCGCTCAATTTTCAAGTCAGCCAGACGCCGAATCGCCTCTGGTGTCAACGCCGATTCGGGCGTTTCTTCCAGAAAACGCCGATAACTCTCCATGGCTTTTTCAAGGCCGCCAGCGATTGCCTCTTCTTGAATATCGATCTTTACATGGCGCAACTGGGCGATCGTTTCCCTGCTGCTGCCTGATTGGCAGGCGGCAAGTAACACAGGTACGGCTATAAAAATCAGTCGCAATCGCTTCATTCGCCAACACTCTTCTGATTCTGTGCCTTGGTGGCCCGGTCATAGCTGTCGGCGATGGCAAAACGCGCCGTGATCTGGTACTGCTCCAGTCGCTCGCGACGTTTGGAGAGTTCATTGACCGCCATGGTTTCAAGCATGTCTCCCTGGCGCGCACCCAGGATCCTGACCCTCTCCCTGGCCGCCGCAATAAGAATTCGCTGCCGGCCGATTCCGTCCCCATACCCTTCATAGCTTTGCGTCGCCGCCTGACGAGTCCGAACAAAGGCGTTGTACTGCTTCTTCAACTGTTCCACCACTTCATTCAACTCATCCAGGTTTTTATAGGTTTCCGTGAGACGCTGGTCGTATTCCGTGGCGATGTCCCAGGCCAGCAGTCCCCGCAATCGCTTGATGCGTTCCCGCGCCTTGTCGGCTGCGGCGGCGTCGCTGGCAGTCATCGTCTGCTCCAGCTGCCGTAGGCGCTCCAAAACAATCCGCTCCTGGGCCGTGGCAAGGTAATCAGGGCGCGGTGCCACCAACATGGACTGCAGGCGTTTCTCGATCCGATCCCTTTGTTCAAGGCGCAGCCGAATCTGTGAGTCGAGCTGCCGGAAGGCTTGGTCGATTTCGGGGAGCAGCGGCTCATAATAGGCGCGACGATGCCGGATAATATCCTCAAAGGCATCCAGGCCACCCTCCCAGGTGCTCAGCTTCTTCTCTAGCACATCCAGATCGAGGTAGTTCTTCAGGGACTCTTGGAAGTCGTGGGACGACATCAACTCGAGAAGGTAATAGGTTTCGGGCGTCTCCGGCAGCTGACGCAGTTTGACCACCCAGTTGGCATCCTGCTTCAGTTCTTCCCGCGTCAGCGCCTCCAGAAACTTCCCCTCCCGCACCGACTTGATCGAGGCACTGAGCCGGTCTATCTCTTGTCCGAAAGCCTCCAGCGCCTTGCCATACAGCACCGCCGCCCGACCAAAAACGTTGAGTTTTCCATAGGCATAGGGTGCGGCCAGCAAGGCTTCCTGCACGGCGGGATCGGTCACCTCGCGCTGCGCCAGGATGTTCCAAGGGACAAGGGCCCGTTCAAAACGGCCTTGCGAGGCATCGGCCCACCCCCAGCCCAGAAGGGCGCGATTGGAGAAGGGCCCGTTCAGGCGAACACGCTCCAACACGGCGCTGGCGCTTTCATCGGCATGATCATCGAGCAGTTTGTAACCAAGGGCAAGATTCGCTTTATCCTTGATGGCCAACGTGGCCGGTTCCTCGCTGAGCAACTGGCCGGTGCGATCCAGGAACTGTCGCCCCTCAACTTCCTGGCCCTCTTTGATCAAAGCGATGCCGAGGTTGTAGGTGGAAAAACCCGCATATTTTTTGGAGCCCTGCAAATCCTTGAAGATCCCGGCCGCCTCCTGAAAACGTCCGACCGCCAGCAAAATCTGGCCGCGCAGAAACTCGACGTCGTCACGAATGGTGCTGGGAATCTCACCGCGCAGGCGTTCCAGGGCATGCAGGGCATTGACGGGCTGATCCTTCTGAAAATAGATTCGGGACAGGCGATAAATCGCCTCGTTGCGAACGGGTTCCTCGACATTTCCCTCTATCACCGCCGAGATTGCCCGCCCGGCCCGATGATGCATGCGATAGGCCAGCTCGAAGTCACCGACGGAAAATTTCGCATGATTGACATGGAAATGGAGGGTATCGAGCTCAGGCTCATCCAGCCCGTAGTACTGCCCCAGCTCGGTATCAAGACGTGCGATGGCGTCAAACCACTCCCCCTGATAGGCATGATAGAGCGCCTCCCCGAAATAAACATCCCGCAGGGCAGCGGAGGGGGCTTTGCTGGCTGCGAGCGACGGGGTCGCTAACAACAGACCAGCCAGTATGAGAATCAACCTGGCCATGAACTACCAAACCTTCAAGGTAATGGGTCGGCTGCCGATGCCGGTGTCAGCCAGAACCAGGCCGACCAGACGCGGACCGATATCCTTGCTGACGGTAAAGCTCTCCTGCTTCCGGAAATCGGAACCTCCCCCGGACTTACCGCTGACCGTAACCTGCAGGGCATGTTCTCCCGTTCTGACGTTACCCACATAAATGCGCTGCACCCCGCCTTTTTGCAGAGCTTCGAGTTCCTTGAAGGTATAAAGGTGATGTGCGACTTCCTTGCCATCGAGTTCGATGTCCACCGCATCGAGCCGAAAGGTTTCGCCCTCGGCCAGGGACACAAAAATAGCGATCTGGGTGTCGGATGGATAGAGCAGCTTTTCTTCAAGACGGCTCAGTTCTGCCGCGATACCTAGCACATCCGTCTTGATTTCCTGCACCTGTTCGTCCAGGCCCTTGATCTCTTCCTTGGAAACTTCCTGCCCGAAGGCCGGCTGGATCAACAGCACTGCCGCTAACCCCACAATGATCATTTTCAAAACTTTGAGCATAACTGTCACCTGTGGTTAATTTCCGTTTGCGGTCTGGATATCTCGAACAGCATCGAGCTACATCATCCCGACAATATTGATAAACAATCCCTGGTGCCTATAACTCAGATCGGTCAGGTCGTCGGAGAAATCCGCGAAGTTGTAGCCGGCGCCGACTTTGACATGCTGACCCAGGTGGCGATAGAGACCAACCAGGACACCCCGGCGTTGGTCATGCGCGTCGGGCAGGTCAAGTTGCCGACCCTCGATGAGGGCATCCCAGCGATGGAGGAAACGCCAATCCACGCGCACAACGTAAAGATGGGCACGGCTGGTGAAGAAATCCGGATCTTCCCGCTCCATGCTCACCTCGCCCTGACGGTAGGCGTACTTGGCCCCTATGGTCCAACGCGAGGTCAGATCGAACATCACATCAGCAGACCAGATATGGCTGCGCTGGATTACACTCGTGGCAGGAGATGTCGAGGAACTGTCCGACACGATCACCTCCTCGTAAGGCTGGTTTTCCTGCAGTCCACTCGACTGCTCAGGAGCCGGCACATTATAAAAATAGGTGTATTTAAAGAGCGCATTCAACCGGTCAAACCGGATCGGGCGATAGGCGTAACCAAGGACGGCTTCAGTGTATTCACCATCATAGAATTGCCCCTGAGAACTCTCACTGTGGGAATAGTTGAATTTGCCGAGGAGACGCCAGTCCGCCGACAACTGGAACTTGAGACTGTTCTTTAGAAGCCAGGTGGTGCGCTTGGAGCTGCTCGCATCCTCCATCTCCGCCTCATCCACCCGGTATTCGACAGCCGTGGCAAGTTTGAGTTTTTCGATCCCGTAGCCGGCACTGACGCCGATGGCCGTACGCTGGGTTTCTGCCCCGGTCTGGTAATCCTTGAGGGTGCCGAAATCGAGGTTTGCCCCCAGGTTGACATGATCGAATGGGGCGAGATCAACGCCGGTGGAGTGCATCAGGCCGGTAGGGACATCGCCATGAGTATAGCGCTCTTCAAGATAGATGCTGGCGCTGTCGGAATAGCGGGTGCGGAAGCCCGAGGCCAGATTCCCCTGACGGGCACGCAGGCCGTTGTCCGTGCGCTCGTTCTCCAGGGCATAGTTGAGGTAGAGGGTGGTTCGATCCGAATAAAGGTACTCCGTGCCGAGCTGCCCGCCGGCGCCGAGGTCCCCGGCCGAGGCCTCGCCGCTGAGGCTGAAGCGATCCGTCAAGCGATAGCTGCCGCCAGCGCCCAGCCGCCCGTTGTCGTCACGATTTCGGGTCGTTTGCAACGATTCCTGGACGTAACCGTAGGCAGTCCAGCGAGACCTGGAATCATACAGCAGACGGGCGACCAGATCGGTGCGCTTCCCTTCCTCCTGGGTTTCAGGCACCACCGCCGAGTTGTCTTCACGGCTGTCATACCGGACTCCCGAACTGAGCGTCCAATGTTCATCCAGTTTGTAGTCGGCGTTGAGTTCGCCCGAGGTCGTCTCAAGGCCCTCTTTTTGCTCGGCCTTATCAGCCTTGAGTTGCATTTCCACTTGGTCAGACAGTGGAACAGCCAGAGTGCCGCCATACTGGGTAAGATCGCGGTTCGTGATGTGGCCGGGAGTCGCGTAGCCGGCTTCGAGGCTCTGATGGTAGAACGTCAGTCGGCCTCGCCCCTTCGCGAAAAAGTCCTTGAAGCCCACGCTGGTGTCCAGGCGATACCCCATGGCCTTGGTGCCCGCCTCCAGAAGTGGAGCTTCGTTGAAGGCATAGCCACCGTCATTGGAGGTTGTGTTCCGTTCTCCGGCGCCTTCACTACTGCCCGCTTCAAGCTTGAGCCAGGATTCGGACGATTTACGCAGAGTCACATCCGCGGCGTTGAGTTTGCTTTCTCCGTCGATGTCCTCCTGATTGCTGGTCGTCAGGCCGACCTTGAGGAGATCATTGAACCAGTAATGGAGCCGTCCGCCTGTCGCCATTTTGTCCAGGTCGTCCACGCCCGGGGTGAACTCATAACGGACGACCAGATAAACCGCATGGCCACTGAGCCCGTCGCTTTTCACCAACAGATTATCGTCGGCCGTGGCGGAGAGGGGCTGAGCCAACAGGACACGTCCCTGCAGGTAGTCAAAATCGTAATCGAGCCCCGGAGTAAGGTTCTTGGCCTCCAACACCAACCCGGAATCTTTATCGCGAACCTCGATGCGGATCCGCTCCGATCCCTGCAGAACATCCTGACGACGCAGAAAGTAGAGGGAGCCTCCCGTCCCCCTGAATTCGTCCCGCCCGGCCACCGTCCCCGGTTCGGCGGCAAAACCGTCTGCCAGGAAACGTTGCTCGCCGAAGCTGGTCGTGGACTCGGTCTGATAGTGCAGATTGGCGCCGTACAGTCCACGATCAACGTGGGCGATGGTATTGTCGAGGTAGCTGATCTTGAAATTGCCCCAATGAGCGTAATTATTGTCCTTGGCCAAGCGCAGATAAAACTTGCCCAGGGTCGGCGCGTCTTCGGTAACGGTGCTGTCGTCTCCATAGGTCGGCAAGTGGTACTCGGGATCGATGCGCCGGAACAGGGCCTCCGGCGACTTGTCCAGGAAATTGGAGAAGATTTCGTCAAGCGCCCCTTCCCGGGTGTCGGCGCTGGCAGTCAATCCCCAGCCGTCTCCGAACTTCCCTTTGGTATAGAAGGCCAGTCTCCCCTGAACACTCAGATCATCGCTATATTGTGGTTTGTCCGGTGCAAGGAGTTTGGCCGGGCCGTTGGTCTTGTTGGCCGAAGCGGTCAGATCGGCGATCCCCACATAGAACCAGTCATTCTTATCCAGCGACAGATCCCGCAGATAAAGATGTCCGTTTCCGGCCTTGTCAAGCACTGCCACCTCAACGGTATGCAGTCCATCCGGCAGGATTTCTTCGGCCACAAAGTGTCCGTTTTTATCCACCGGTACGCTGTTGCCGGCCAGCCAGACGCCATGCTCCGCCGGAATGGACGTGCCCAGGGCTTTGACCGTGCCACCCTGCAGGGGAATATTCCGGCTGGCAATACGGCTCTCGCCATATCCAACCAACAGTTCCTCCTGAGGGTTCGTGGCGGTCACCGCCGGATCGATCTCGTCCATGATGGCCAACCACTGGGCGGAGGTCTCATCGAAGCGTCCTGCCGTGTCATAGACTCGCACCAGGTACTTCAGTTTACGCCCCGGCGCGCTAAAGGTCTGAAAATCAGCCTGCCACTGGGCCATGCCTGCCGAATCCATCTCGATGACGGCATAGGGCACATCGCGCTCGGACTGCTCTTCAGCAAAGATCCTGACCTCGGCCCGCTCGATGAAACTGCGATAGTTGCTGTAAAGACGGAAATGAACCTGATTTTCGGCAAATTCCGTATCATCCCGATCTTGATAGCGGATGACACGGGGCCAGGCGGTCACATTAAGACGCGGCTGCAGCTTCAGACTGTCGTGTGTGAATTCGATGTGCGCCTCGTCAAGGGCTACGTCGATGCAGCGCTGTACATCCGGAATACTTTTGCCCGGGTCGTCAATCGGTTTGCCATCCACGGAAATGCGCATCAGATTCAACGCAAAGGGGTTGCCGGTGACGACTTCACGCGTTAAACGGACGATATCGACCCCCTCGTAATCATCAAGGGCAACCAACTCGTCATAAACCACTTGCACGACGACGCGCGAGGTATCGGACTCGACAAAGCCGCTGTTCACCACGTCATCGGATTGCACATACCCCCGCCCTTCGAATTCCACCTGCTGCTCACCAAGCCCCATTTGGCCGCGCAAGGCTTCCATGGTTCGGCGGGCCCTTGACGTGGAGAGGCCGATATCATCCCCGTAAACCGCGGCCGTGCGTCGATCCAGACGCTCGTTGCTGGCATAGCCGACAAAACGCAGACGCGCATTGGCCTTGTCCGTTATTTCATCCATGATCCGGCGCAGATGTTCGGCTGTGCCTGCCGGAATAACCGGCTTGCCGTTTTCGAACAGGATCGGCTCGATCTCACCGGAAGGGGAATGGTACACCCGGGTCAGGGTTTCGGCGCCAGCGTCTTCCGGGCAGAGCTGCGGTTCATCCGGCAGATCCTGCAGCGGGTCATCATGCCAGAATTCCACTTCAACCCGACGGTTCAAAGCGCGACCCTGTTCCGTCTCATTGGACGCAACCGGGCTTACCGCCCCCTTGCCCTCGCTTTCAACGGCAATGTTGGGCAGACCGAGCGCCTCCTGAACAGCCAGGGACACCCGGCGGGCGACGGCTTTCGACAACCCGAGCTGATTGCCGTAGATACGCTCGTCCCGGCCAAAAAGCCGTGAATTGTCCGTATAGGCGATGAACTTAACGACCACGTTCTGCTTGCGGTCGAGATTCTTCAACGCCTGCCCCACCTGCTGCACAAATTCCTCGGGAACGGTTATCATCCCCTCGTCGTAGCGCAGGGGAACAATGAGATTTTTAACCCGGGCCCGATGGGCATGCCCCTCCTTGTAGCGCAACTTGCAGACGGTCTCGCTACGGCATACCTGGACAAGACTGACCTCACGCGGGACGATGACTTCCTTCTCAACCATCCTTTCGGTAATCTCGTCATACCAGACCTGGACTTCCACACGCCGGTTAAGAGCGCGGTCAGCTTCGGTCGCATTACTGGCGACGGGCTGGCTGTCGCCCATGCCCTCATAGGAAATGGCTTCCGGGGGAAGAGCGAGAGCCTGCTGAAAGTACTCGGCCGTTGTTCCGGCACGCTCCCGGGACAGACCAACATTGTCACCATAGCGCTCTTGCAGTGCCGGGCTCAGTTGCAGGGAGTCACTGTGGCCGACGAAATGCAGACGCACATTGTCCCTATCACGCATGCCGTGCAGAACATCCCGCAGTTTTTCGATGTATTCCTCGGGGATGTCCACCGCCCCGAGCTGGAAGTGGATCGGCGGCACCAAGTTGTCGAGCTTGATCGTGTTGACATCTTCCTCCACCACCTCATGCGTCTCCACCCGATCACCCTGCTCCTCCATGAAAAGGTCAGGGTCGTGGAGCCAGGGCGTATACGTCTCGTCGGTTGGCAAATGCATTTCCACCGCCTCACCACGGGGGGTGGTTTCCCGAACTCCCAGGTCAGGCGTCGCCAGAAACGAGGCCGCGTCAGCCGCCCTGGAGGCATCGGCTCCTGTCACCAGGGCAATGCAGAAAAAAAGGATTATGAAACTGCGATTCAACATTTAATTCCATCTATGCTTAAGAGGCATGTACATCCCATTGCACCCGATCCTGTCTCAGGAGCCGGCACCATGACGCCCGGTTCAGCGCGACATGGGCCCGCCACGACGCCAGAATACTTCGGTCTCAATCGTCAAGCGGTAACCCCCCTTAGACAACTTCCAGTGGCGCTCTATTTCCTGCTTGAGCGTTTTGAGACGCTGACGCACGATCGCTTCCGATTCGACATCTGCCAGATACGACAGCCGCAGGACTGAAGGCGCTTTTTTCAACTCTTCGACCAAAAGGCCAATCCTTGGGATCCATTGAAGGCGCATTTCGGTCGACTCCGGCTCGAAAACCCCTTCCGCAAGATCAAGGCTGACCACACGATGAACAGTGGCACCGTAATTAAAACGTGCGGTTTTGCCGCGCGTCAGGCGCTGTACCTGCGGATTTTCCGTAGTGATGCGATACCCGCTCGGCAGGCTACGATCATCCAGCTTAAGAATGAAATTGCTGCCACGGTCTTCGTCAGGAACCGCCGCACAGGTCAGGTGGAAACGCCCATGCTCATCGGCGGTGGCAATCAGCCCACGGGCGGTGACCAGTCGGGCACCGGAGAGGCCGGGCTCGCCAACATCCTGAACGCCGTTGAGATTGCGGTCGTCAAAGACCTTGCCGATCACGTCGGTACAGTCGAAGGTCGTATCGGGGATGACGCGTACCGTGGCGGTGGCCACTTCAGAGAAGATCCCACCCGTGTCGGCTTTGATCAGCTGCGCCTGATTGACATACTTGCCTTCGGTTACACCGGCACCCACGATGGCCAGAAGCTGGAGGGTGTGCTTTTGCCGATAGTCAACCTCAAGGTTGTCCCACTGCAGCTGCCGGCCACTGACCAGCGGCTCAAGCGGTGTGCCGTCAAGCCGGGCAGAACCGGTCACATATTTGAAGCCGGCGGGCAGCGTATCGATCAGGCTCAGCTCAGGTAGGGTGCTGCGCAGGGTGTTGACGAAGGTAATCGTGTAGGGAACCAGCTGGCCGCGGGTGACATTGACCTGAGGCGTCGTCTTGGAGATATAGATCTTTTCCTCGACATAGGGATCAACCGGGATGAGGTTATTGAACAGCTGGTTGGCCGTTGAATCGAGGGTGAGCTGCAGATAGTAGGTGGCATCCGCCGTGGTGGGGACTACCGCTGAGGCAGACGCCTCGCATTGCGCCGTGTCAGGGATGGCGTCGTTGGCGCACACCGGCACGGAATAGGCCGTACTGCTGGCAGGCGGCAGAACCAAGGAAGGCTCCGCGACGAAGTTCGCGGGCACCGCCGAGACGGCAAGGACATAGTCCGCCCCTTCCGGACATTCGGGCTGGCCAAAGGTGAGATCGAACTTGTAGGTGCCATCGGCCGGTGTCAGCTGGTTCTGCTGGGACGGATCGACAAAACAGCTTGCGGGCAGATCAGCCCCGGTGGAGGCGAGGCGCATGGTGAGCGTTACCCCGGCAAGCGGTTTGCGTTCCACCACATCATAGACGACGCCATCGGCCGGGATAAGGGTCTGCGTCGGGTCCACCGTTCCGTCCACGCTCGGGTCATCGCTCTTGATAGGTGTCGGCCAGGGCCCCTGCAATTCCGCCTGGTTCAGAACAACGGCACCACTCTTGAGGTCCGTTCTCAGGCGCGCCTCGAACGCGATTGTCAGGTCGGCATTCGGTGTGACAGTCAAATTCGTGATGGTCAGGGTGTCGCCGCTGACCGTAGCCGTGGCCCCATCGGGAAGGGTGAGCATGTGGATCGAGCCAGTCTGGAAGAAGGTCGGATCCAGCACGTCGATCAGGGAAAAATCGGCCAGCCGAATGGCTGTCGGGTTGTGGATGGCCAGGGTGTAGTGCAGCAGGTCGCCGGGATTGGCAATCGGCTTGTCCACACTCTTCTGCAACGTCAGAGTCGGAGTCGGGATGGTCAGCGGTGGAGCAGCGGCCGTGGCCACGTAATCGTTATAGGCGGGGACGCCGCTACCGGTGCGCTCGTCGGGACTGCTGCCGTCAAGACTGCTCCAGCGGGCCGTCACGCTGTTGGTCAGGGTCTGGCCGGCATTGGCCGTATCACTCACCCGAACCTGATAGGTGACATCGACCCTTGTTCCGGCCGCGACATCAATGCCACCGCCCCAGGTAAGCAGGTTGTTGACTCCGTCATGGCTCAGGGTCGGTTCAACAGAAACGCCACCCACCCGCGCGCTGTCGCTGACATAGAGCAGTTCCGGACTCAGGATGTCGACCAGGGTAGTATCAAAGGCATCGGAAAAATCAGCGCCCGCCGCAGCCGTCAAGGTGACGGTATAAGTCAGGATGTCGCCGTTTTGGGGAGGAGTCTCGGGCACCACGCTCTTGTGAACAGTCACCGCGGGCTCCACCACCCGCAGGGCCACGGTGGTATTGCTGCCCCCCTCCTTCAGCGTCGCGGCATCACCGTCGACCTGGTTATAGGTATAGGCGGCGGTGTTGCTGAAGGTCAGACCGGCGCTATTGGCAGCAACATTGTTCAGGCGCACCGTCACCCCGATGACGATCTGCTCATTGGCCGGAATTTCGATACCGGCGCCGACATCCTCGATCACCAGACTGGTCGGGGATCCGGTATTGACCGGATTCCAGGGTTGCGTGCCAGCGAGTTTGCTGATGCTGATCAGGCCCAAATCGACGCCGGTGAGGCCGAGATCATCGAAAATGCGCACATCGTGCAGGGCGATCGGCTGCGGCACTGCCGGGACGGTGATGGTATAGGTGAACTCCTGCCCGATGGTGACAGCCGGAATCGACGGGTTCTCCTTGAGCAGCCCCCCTGGCTCCGGTGAAGTCAGGGTCTGCTGTGCCATATTGGTGGGACCGTAGACCTGGCGGTCGTTGACCGTCGTGCCCGAGGGCACCGCTTCGTCGTCCAAGGAATGGTAAAGCGTGACCTGGGCGGTGTTGGTCAGGGTCAGCCCAGGACCGAGATCGTCGTCGGCCCTGACCGTATAGACGACGCGCAGGGTTTCGCCGGCAGGAATGGTGTAGGTGTTTGCGCTGTTGCTATCGAAATTCCAGGTGGCCACACCGGTGGCCGGCTCATAGCTCGGCGCCAGGGGCGGCAGACTGCTGCCGCTATTGACCAGCGTCATGGCCGACACAGTGATCTCGCCCTGGCGCAGTCCGAGGGGCAAGGTGTCGATGAGTATCGTGTCATAGGCCGGCGCGGCGCCGCTGTTGGCGATATTGACCGTGTAGGTGAGGATTTCCCCGGCGCCGATGACCGTATCCCCGCCGGCTGGCGCCACACTCTTGGCCACCGTCAGCATCGGCTGCAGCGCGACAACACTGGCGCTGCCAGAACGCGACACCGTATTTCCGGCCACTTCGTAGGTCAGGGTGGCATTGTTGCTCAGGGTCTGGTTGACCGGCGTCTGGGCCAGAGTGTCCTTTAACACGCGCACCCGATACCGGAGCACCAGGACATCGTTGCTGGCATCACCGTCCACGGGATTCGTCACCGACCCCAAGGCCCAGGACAGGGTCTGTCCATTGATGACCGGAGCCGGGGGAGTGAGCAGGGGCGTGCCAAAGGAGGTGGCACTGACCATTTCGACATACTGGAGGCCGACGGGTAGCTGATCAGTGACGCTGATGCCGGTATGGGTGCCTTCCTGCAGCCCCAAGCGCAACTCATAATCGATCAGATCGCCAATGCGAACATTGTTATCGGTCTCGCCATAGCTGTCGCTCACCCGCACCTTGGCGAAGGTGGTGCTGTCGCCCACGACCAGGGTGGTGCTGGCGGTGGCCACGTAATCATCAGGGGCGACGCCGCTGCCTGTGCGCTCGTCGGCACTGGAGCCGTCAAGGCTGGTCCAGCGGGCAGTGACACTGTTGGTCAGAATCTGGCCGATAGCGACACTGTCGAGGACGCGCACCTGATAGAGCAGGGAGGCAGTCGTGCCCTCGGGGATATCGATGCCGCCAAGCCAGGAGAGCTCCTGTCCGTCAATTTCAGGGTCAGCGACTGCCACGCCGTTGAGCGACGCACTGCCCGCAACGTAGGCCAGCCCCGCCCCCAGCGAGTCAGTCAGAACCAGATCATAGGCGCTGGAGTACTGAGATCCCGCCGCCGCGGCCATCTGTACCGTATAGGTCAGGATATCCCCGGCGGTGGGCGCACGGTCAGGGGTGACCGCCTTGTTCACGGTGACAGCCGGCTCGGCAATGGTCAGGGGAGCACTGCTGCCACTGGTCACCGCCCCGGCCGGGATATCGGTATAGGTATAGTCTGCCGTATTGGTAAAACTGTAACCGGCATTGGCCTGGGCATTGTTGGCGACACGGGCGGTCAGGGTAATGACGGCCTGTTCTCCGGCCGGAATCCGGTCAATAACGAGGCTGACATTCTGCGCGGACGAACTCGCGTTCATCGTAAAGGGTGCGGATACGCTGGCACCGACATAGACCAGTGCCGCATCGAGGGTGTCGGTAATCACCACGTTGTCGAGCGCGGCATTGACCGGCGTTCCCGGCACGGTGATCTGGTAGGTGACGGTCTCGCCGATGGTCGCCGTTGCCGAGGAAAACAAGGCCTTTGCCAGCGGCTGAACACTGGACTGATTGGTCATCCAGACCTGCGCCATCTCCGTAGATGCATAAAGACGTCCATTTTCAGGCAGCGATTCGTACTCTGTCACCTTGGCCTGATTGGACCAGTCCTCTCCGGCGGTCAGATCAGTATAAAAACCGATCGTATAGTCTACCCGGGCGCACTGGCCCGGCGCGACTGGCGTATTCAGCCCAAACTCCAGGGCGCCCCCCCGTCCGCTCGGCGGGGTGTAGGTGTAGTCGCTCCCGGCAGCCAGCACCGAGCCGCCCAGCGTCACGACCGGTGTGCTCAGCCTGGTTTCGTCCAGTTGGCTGGCGAGCAGGTCGGTGATCTGCACGTTATAGGCCGGTGCCAGCCCGTTGTTGCACGACTGCAGCTGGAACTGCATGACATCGTTGGCGATGTCGACCTGATAGGGGTTGGCGCTGGAGCCATCGCCGCTGGCACTGCGACCGACCGTCGCCCCGGTCTTGCTGAGGGCTGTCATCAGGGGTTGCCGTACGTCAATTCGCGCGGTCGCGGTCAGTCGGGCGGGATAGGCAACCGGATCACCACCGGCATAAAAGAGTTTCACCTGGTTGTCGAGCAGGTTGGAGGGGTCGTAGTTTACCCCCAGGGCCGGCGCGTCGATAACCACCCTGGCCGTGTAGCGGATGACCAGATCATCGTCGGTCGAAATACCGTTCGGCGTATTGATGATGTCGCCGAATTCCCAACGCAGGGTACCGGTGGCCGCGGCCGCAGGCTGGCTCCCCGGCGAGTAGGCAAAATTTGTCCCAGCGAGGATCGCAAAGCTCTCCAGCACCAGCCCCTCCGGCAGCACGTCCTCGACCACGACCTGGCGCGTGGTATATTCCTGCAGATGAAGGGTCAGATCATAGGTAACGGTGTCACCGACGCGAAGGATGGGATCGGCTGTACTCTCAGGGGTCTCGGCATAGGAATCGGCCCAGACCGACTTGGTGATGGCGGTGTTGTCGACCGTGTATACCGTGAAATTGGCCGGGCCGCTGCAATAGTCGTTCGGCTGAACAATCCCGGTCGTGCCACACCCCGTGCCGGTGCGTTCCCGGCCCGGCGCGGGATTATCGAAGGGATCTATGGGATAATCCTCGTCAAGAGAAGTCCAGTCCACATAGGCGCTGTTGGTGAAGGAACTCACCGAGGAGGCGTCCACCACTGTTACCTGATAGGTGAGCACCAGGGTCTGCCCGGCGGGGATATCGAGACTGCCGTCGCCATTTTCACGCCCCCAAACAAGGATCGATCCTGCAGGGGTGGACGGATTCACGACAAAATCACTGATCGCGACACCGTTAATTGTGGCGGTGGCGGAGTCCGGGAGCGGCTCCAGATTTGCCGGCAGGGTATCGACAATGTTGGTATCGAAGGCGGTCGATTTACCGTTATTGCGTATGCTTACCTGATATTCCAGCACATCACCCACCGTGGCAGGATCGGAAGCCGGTTTTCCGGCCGGGGCAGCGAAGCTGGCCGTCTTGACCGCCGCCAGGAGTGGTTCAAACACCGTCATGTTCGGGGTGGCATTTCCGCCCCCGGGCAATTGCGTACTGTCGACACCGTTGGCCCGGTTGTAAGTGTAGGTCGCACTGTTGCTGAAGAGCACGCTTCCCTGGTTGGTACTCGCGTTCAGCAATTCCACAGTGATGGCAATCTTGGCCTGGCCTCCGGTCGGGATATCGATGCCGGTGACGGGGTCTTCCAGCACCAGAGAGTTGCCGGAGCCCATATTGTCCAGGGTCCAGGCACCGCTCGTAACTACCCGGGCGCTCACAAACTTCAGGTTGTCGGGCAGCGTATCCAGAATCTGCACGTCGTAGAGCGGCACCGTACTGGGAATGGCGGGAACAGTGATGGTGTACTCGAACCGCTCCCCAATTGTAGCGGTGGTCTGGGTATTCGCCTTGGCCAAGGGGCCCGGGGTCTGGATTGTCACCACGGTCGGATCTTCGTCTCCCGCCACATCCGGCGAAGACACCCCGTTAATGTAGGGATCATCGCTTAACGCCTTGAAATCAATGGCGGTCAGACTGGCCTGGTTGGACACCGAGGTATCGTTGGCGAGATCTGAGCGCAGCGTTATGTCAAAATGCACCACGAGTTCGCCATGCACATCGACGTTTAACGTTGGCGCCCCGCTGACTTGCAGGTGACCCGTGTCAGGCTCGAAGCTCCAATTGGCGTTGTATCCAGTTCCAGCCGTAATCGCCACATTGTCAAAACTGGACGGATCGAAGACGTCCAGATCGAGCAAATCATCGATGACGATACTCTGGATATTCTGATCGACATTAAAAACACGCAGCCGGTAGCGGAGAGTATCACCCGGTGCCGCGATAGTGGCGGGGTTGGCCAAGCTGGTCAGATTCTGGACGGTTTTCTCGAAAAAGTAGCCATGCATGGCCGCCATGACGGTCTGGCTATCCTGGAAATCCACCACACCCGGAGTGCCGTCGGTAAGTGTCCTGACGAACTCCTGCCGACCTTCATGCCCGCTATCCCCGCTGAACCAGCGAGTGGCCCCGGCAATGTTCGTCAACAGAGCACCGTCCTCTGGAAAATCCGGGCTGTCAAGGGGATCTATTTGGGTCGTGTAGTTGATGATCAGACGCTGTTCCGGTGCAATCGGGGCGCTATCGGTCAGAGTCAGGCTAAGTTCACAGCCGGCGTAGGTGGCGGTATAGTCAGCACCAGCAACCAGGTCTTTAACCAAGGTGGTTCCGTCGGCATCAACGAGTTTGGCATCCAGACCTGGCGTGACGCCAGTAGGGTCGTTGACGCACATGCCGGTCGGAATCCGGTCGAGGATGGTCGCATTCCAGGCCGCGCCGCCCCCGCTGTTCTGCACATCGATGGTGAAGGTGGCCGGATCCCCCACGTTCAGGGCTGTCGTATTGCTTGTCTTGTTGACCACCAGATTCGGTGCGACGATGGTCATCGTCGTCGAAATTCCTGACTCGCCCGGCAGCGGATTAAAGTATTCATTGGCATCCTGAATACCATCTTCGTCAAGATCGATCCAACGTGAAAACGACCACTTTGCCGTATTGGTAAACTGTCTGCCTGTCTGGTTGACTGGCGTATCGTTGAGAACGACCGTCAACTCGACAACGACCTGATCCCCGGCATTAATATTCGGCAAAGCAAAGTGCAGATAGGTATCGGTGCTGTCGGAAAAATTCGTGATCGGAATAGCGGTCGCGGTCCCTTTATTGTAGGCACTCAGACTCACCAGCGTCAGATCGGCCCCGGTAGCGGCGAGATCATCCACCACGGTGATCGTTCCCAAATCGTTGGATGAGGGCGTGCCAGCGGGATAATTCATGGACGGCAGGGTGAGCTCATAAGTGAAGGGCACGCCAACGCTGGCGGTGGCCGCAGGCGACTGCTTGTCGATGGTTTCTGCCGGGATCATAATATCCTGGCAAGCCCCGCTGAATGCTCCTTCCTCGGAGTTGACCACCCACAGTTTGTGATCGATGTTGGCGCACGCCATATTGCCGGAGAACCAGACATTGTCAAAGGCAACCAGATAGATTTCGGTTTTGGTCGGAGTATAAAAGTTCAGGGTAGGCGTCAGGCCGTTAGGCCAAATGGTTGATATCGAGAAATTGCGAAATTCGCAGTTCATGTCAATCCCGAAGGAACTGCTGGGCAGGTTGGCCTGAACGTAGGGGTCATTGCCATCGATAACCGCAATCATGTCGTCAGGATTTTTTTTGTAATCCGAGCAAAATTCCGTCCCCGCCATGGCCGGCGAAAAGCCCCCCATCGCCAGGAAAAAAACAGAGATGGCGAACCCGACCGACATCAACCCCTTGAGAAAACGAGGATAAGGGAACCGTTCTACCTTACCGGACGTTCCGGCCTGAAGCCCTTCCCGGTTGCCCGCAGAACCCCCGCATGTTTCCGATCTACACCCTCTACGCTTCTCACCATCCCCCGAGAAGGCGTCGACCAACATGCTCAAATTTTCCAATACGGCCCGCATTGACTGCATGATCAGTATGTACCCAGCCTCAAATAAAGAAATTGCAGACGCAAAAACAAAAGAGCGCTCTCATCTTCCGAGGATGAGAGCGCTCTTGGTCAATAAACCCGCACGGGTGCCTAGATGCATGTCTCATCTCTTCGGCAACCCGGCTATCCTGAAAAACAGGACCCGTAGCTTTGCGTCACCAGATCACTCTGGCTTTGCCCGTTCGGAGAATTTTAAAACGGAATCTCCACCTGAGCACAAAGCGTTCCAACCTGCACCAATCCTGGCAGGAAAACGTGACTCTATTTTGGGATAACTCCTGATAACAGCGCTGCCATGGGGGTCACATGCGAGGGTTATAAAAAAGATTTTTTTGTCTTGAAACGAGAAATTCCCTCCGTTGAAGGGCAAATCCTGCTACCTATTGCCGTCATTTAACAACCCCCCGAGCCAACATTTGTCATCTGCGTTATCGCAAAAGCTAGAGCAGTATCAGTCAAGGCGCTACGCGCCATGCCTGACCCAAAAAAAAAGGGCCCGGCAAGCCGGGCCCTCGAAGGTGCGGTATATAGATTGATTGGTGCTTTTAGATGAGACCCATGGCGACCATGGCTTTGGCCACTTTGATGAAGCCGGCGATGTTGGCGCCAACCACATAGTTGCCGGGCTCGCCGTACTCCTCGGCCGTCTCGTAGCAGACACGATGAATGTTGACCATGATGTCCTCGAGCTTTTTCTCGGTGAAATCGAAGGACCAGGCATCGCGGCTGGCGTTCTGCTGCATTTCCAGAGCCGAGGTGGCCACCCCACCGGCGTTGGCCGCCTTGCCAGGACCGTAGGCGATCTTGGCGTCGAGGAAGACCTTGACGCCCTCAGGCGTGGTGGGCATGTTGGCGCCTTCGCCGACAGCGATGCAGCCGTTTTTGACCAGCAGGGCAGCGTCCTTGCCGTTGATCTCGTTCTGGGTGGCGCTGGGCATGGCCACCTGACAGGGGATCTGCCAGATATTGCCGCCAGCGACGTACTTGGCGTCCTTGTGGTAGTTGGTGTAATCCTTGATGCGGCGACGCTCGACTTCTTTGAGCTGCTTGACGAGGTCGAGGTCGATGCCGGCTTCGTGGTAGATGTAGCCGTTGGAGTCGGAGCAGGAAACGACCTTGCCGCCAAGTTCCGTGATCTTCTCAATGGTGTAGATGGCCACGTTGCCGGAGCCGGAAACCGAGCAGGTTTTGCCGTCAAAGGAATCCTTGCGGGCCTTGAGCATTTCGTTCACAAAGAAGGAAGCGCCGTAGCCGGTGGCCTCGGGGCGTACAAGGGAACCGCCCCAGTCGAGACCCTTGCCGGTGAGCACGGCGGACTCGTAGCGGTTGGTTATACGCTTGTACTGGCCGAACATGTAGCCGATCTCGCGGCCGCCGACGCCGATATCTCCGGCGGGAACGTCGGTGTACTCACCGATATGACGGTAGAGTTCGGTCATGAAGCTCTGGCAGAAACGCATGACTTCATCATCCGACTTGCCCTTGGGATCGAAGTCGGAGCCACCCTTGCCGCCGCCGATGGGCATGCCGGTCAGGGCGTTCTTGAAGATCTGCTCGAAGCCGAGAAATTTGACGATGCCGAGGTACACGGAAGGGTGAAAGCGCAGGCCGCCCTTGTAGGGACCCAGAGCACTGTTGAACTCGACGCGGAAGCCGCGGTTGATTTGAACCTCGCCCTTGTCGTCCTGCCAGGGCACCCGGAAAATGATTTGGCGCTCGGGCTCACAGATACGCTCGATGATTTTGTGGTGACCGAATTCGGGATGCTTGACCAGCACTGGGCCGAGGGACTCGATAACTTCCCGCACTGCCTGGTGAAATTCGGTCTCACCGGGATTGCGCTTGAGGACTTCCTGATAGATGGGTTCTACTTTTTCGTCCAGCTTTGTCATACTGCCTCCTGTATTGGGATATAGGTTTTGTCCGTTCTTCACGGGAATCGACGGCTGATGTCTTACGGTAACCAGTCAATCTAATCCACGATCCGTGCCACAAAGCCCTTTTATTATAAAATTACTGCTAACATATTAATCAAAAAGGAAAATTCTCCTTGTCTTAGCCAAGACCAATCTGCCTTCATCTTAACCACTGAGTACATGAGTTGCTCAGCGATTACTCAAGGACGGCCGCTGTCTGCACAATGATTGCGCAGAAAAAAGTTCGAGGCCCGGAAGGATAGGCGTGCTGGCTATTTTTTAATCACAGCATGTCGAGAGGATCGACATCAATGGAGAGAAGGACGCCCGCCCCGACTTTATGCCGCATAACGGCGAGCCGGTGCAGAAGGCGGCGCAGCGGGGGGCGTTGGGGGGATTTGAGCAGAATCTGAACGCGGGTTTTGCCACGCAGACGGGACAGCGGGCAGGGAGCCGGACCGAGGACCTCGACCGGGCCGGCCGTTTCGGCCAGAGTCTGGGCCAGGGTATCCGCCGCGCTCTGCACTTTTCCCGCCTCGTTGCCGGCGAGAACCAGGTTGGCCAGATAGCCGAAAGGGGGGTAGCCCAGCTCCTGGCGAAAACCGATTTCCTGCTGGTAAAAGTCGCCATAATCGTGGTTGGCGGCGCAGGTCAGGGCATAGTGCTCGGGGGAATAGGTCTGGATGAGAACGCGCCCCGCCTTCTCCCCCCGCCCGGCCCGGCCCGCCACCTGGGTGAGCAGGGAAAAGGTGCGCTCGGCACAGCGAAAGTCGGGAAAATTGAGGGTAGAATCGGCATTGACGACCCCGACCAGGGTCACCCCGGGAAAATCGAGCCCCTTGGCGATCATCTGGGTGCCGACCAGGATATCGACTTCGCCCGCCTCCATGCGGGACACCAGCTGCCCATGGGCTCCCTTGCGCCCCATGGTATCCCGATCCATGCGGGCAATGCGGGCCTTCGGAAAAAGGCCGCGCAACTCCTCTTCCAGCCGCTCGGTACCTGTCCCCTCGGGCAGGATGGAACCGCCCCGGCAGGAGGGGCAGAGGTCGGGTGGCGTCAGGTGGTAGTCGCAATAGTGGCAGCGCAGCTGGCGGGCGCCCTGGTGATAGGTGAGGGTGATTTCGCAGTTGGGGCAACGGAAGGTGGCGCCGCAATCAGCGCAGAGCAGGTAGGGGGAAAACCCGCGGCGGTTCAGCAACAGCAGGGACTGCTCCCCCTTCTCCAGATTGACTTCGAGGGCGCCAGTCAGGGACGGCGAGAGGGCGCCGGTCAGGGCTTCGCCCCGCATGTCCACCAGCTCGACGGCCGGCAGCGAGCGATCCGAAACCCGTCCCGTCAGACGCAGATACCCCATCTGACCGTCCAGAGCCCGGTGACAGGTGGTGACCGCCGGGGTGGCGCTGCCCAGCACGATGGTCGCCTGGCTCATCTGGGCCCGCATGAGAGCGAGATCGCGGGCGTTGTAGCGAAACCCCTCCCCCTGTTTGTAGCTGGCCTCGTGTTCCTCGTCCACCACGATGATGCCGAGGTCGGCCAGGGGAGCGAAGAGGGCCGAGCGGGCGCCGATGACGATAGACACTTCACCACGGGCAATGGCCCGCCAGGCATCGTAGCGTTCGCCGTCGGACAAGCCGCTGTGCAGCACGGCAATGGCCGGTCCGCCGTCGCGGAAACGGGCCCGAAAGCGGCCGACCAGCTGGGGAGTCAAAGCGATTTCCGGCACCAGCACCAAGGCCGTGCGGCCGAGTGCCACAGCCCGGGCGATGGCCCGCAGATAGACTTCTGTTTTGCCGCTGCCGGTGACGCCGTGCAGCAGAAAGGGCGCGAAGCCGCCGGTCTCCAGGGCGCTCTCGATGGCCCGCAGGGCTTCGGCTTGATCAGGTGAGGGTTCCACGGGCACGTCGGCGGGCACAGGGGCGGCGAAGAAAGGGTCGCGCACCTTCTCCACCTCGTCTTCCCGGACAAAGCCCAACTCGACCAGGCGGGCCAAGGGTGCATAGGGGGAAGGAAACTGCCCCCGAATGTCCGTCAGGGTGGCCCGACCCTGGAGGCGAACGTAAGCGAAAATCTCCCGCTGGCGCCCCCCCGAAGGCTGCCCCTCCTGTTCGAGAGGAAAATAGACGCGCTCGCGCAGCACCGCCACATCGGCCCCACGTCCGGACAGTCCGGCGGGCAGCGCCGTGCGCACGGCCTCGCCCGGCGGGTAGAGGTAGTAGTCCGCCGCGCGCAGGTAAAAGGCCGCCAACTCCTGGCTGAAAAGGGGCTCGCGGTCGAGGATCTCGGCGACCTCTTTGAGACTCTCGCCCTCCCCTTCCCTTACCTCGAGCAGATAACCGGTGGCCTGCCGCCTCCCCAGCGGCACCCGCACCCGCAAGCCGACCCGGGCCGCAGAGACCAGGGCCGCCGGTACCCGATAGGCGAGCGTCTTATCGAGAGGGGCAGCCACGGCGACGGTGGCAATCAGGCAAGCCGCCCCTTTGTCATCCTTGGTGATCAGAGGTATTTCTCCGGTTCGCTCAGGGCCTCACGGGTCACCTTTACCACCACCCCGGAGAGGCCGATCAGGCCGATGAGGTTGGGGATGGCCATCGCGCCATTCATGGTGTCGCTGAAATCCCAGACAAAGCCGACCTTCTGCACGGCGCCGATGGCGATAACCAGACAGAAGATGTAGCGGTAGGGGGTGCGAGCCTTCATGCCGAAGAGATATTCGATGCACTCTTCACCGTAGTAGGCCCAACCGATCATGGTTGAATAGGCGAAGACGGCGATGCCAATGGTGACGATGAGCCCGCCGGGGCCGGGCATACCGGCGTTGAAGGCCGCCTGAGTCAGGGCACTGGAGGTGGCGCCACTAGTCCACACGCCCGTGGACAGAATGACCAGGGCCGTCATGGAACAGACGATGATGGTGTCGAAAAAGACCCCCGTCATGGCGATGAGCCCCTGACGCACCGGGCTTTTGGTCCTGGCGGCGGCATGGGCGATGGGGGCGCTGCCCAGGCCCGCCTCGTTGGAGAAGACCCCCCGGGCCACGCCGAAGCGGATGGCGGCGGAGACGGCGGCCCCGGCAAAACCTCCCGCCGCCGAGGCCGGGGCGAAGGCGTGACTGAATATCAGGGCGAAGGCGCCGGGAACCTTGTCGGCATTGAGAACGAGGATAAGCAGAGCGCCGGCCACGTAGAAAACGCCCATGATCGGCACCAGCTTTTCGGTCACCTTGCCGATGCGGCGGATGCCGCCGATGATGACGATACCGGTCAGCACAGCCAGGACAATGCCGCTGGCCAGGGGCGAGACCCCCCAGGCGTCTTCAAGGGCCAGGGCCACCGAATTCGACTGCACCATGCTGCCGATGCCGAAGGCGGCGATGCTGCCGAAAAGAGCAAAAATCCAGCCGAGCCATTTGAGGCCCAACCCTTCGGCAATATAGCGCATGGGGCCGCCCTGCATGGTGCCGTCGGGCAGATGCTCGCGATATTTGACGGCCAGCACCGCCTCGGCGTACTTGGTGGCCATACCGAACAGAGCGCAGACCCACATCCAGAAGATGGCGCCTGGCCCACCGAGAAAAATGGCGGTGGCCACACCGGCGATATTGCCGGTGCCGATAGTCGCCGACAGGGCGGTGGTCAGCGCCTGAAAGGGCGAGATGTCCCCTTCAAGGGCCTCGCCGTCCGGCTTTATGAAAACCAGTCGCAGTGCCCGCGGCAACTGACGGAACTGCAGAAACCCGAGACGAAAACTCAGATAGACGCCGGTGCCGACCAGAAAAGCCAGCATCACCGGGCCCCAGACAAATCCATTGACGGTGGACATGATGTGAGAGAGCAAAACGAGTCACCTTTCCTTTAATCACAATGAGATGGACACAGAAACCCCGGCGAAGGAGAGTCCTCCGTCGGGGCATGGCATGGGCAACATGGCGTCAGCCTCAACCAGCCTTATGGTGTTCGGCCAGATAGCGCCCGATTTTGCGGCCGAACTCCTGACAGGCCTGCACGTCGGCCTCCGTCGGCTTGAAGCGGAAGTGAATCCCCTCTTCGGGTAGCGTGTATTTAAGACCGGCCAGACGATCCTCCACCAACTTGACCGCCTCGCCGCTCCAGCCGTAGGAACCAAAGACACCGGCGATCTTCCCCCTTGGGGTTACGGTGGAAAGCAGGGAGAGGGCCTTCCACACCGGCGGCGGTGCATCGCGATTGATGGTCGGCGTCGCCATCAGCAGGGCGTCGGCCTGCTCCAGTTCATCGCGGATTTCGCCCTCCTCGGCCTCATAGAGGGCCAACTCCACCACCTTGACCCCGAACTCTTCCAGACCCCGACGTACCGCGGCGGCCATGGTGCGGGTATTGCCGTGGGGAGACAGGGTCAGGGTCAGCGCGCGCAGGCCCTCGTCTGCCGGGGGGGCCGCCATGCGGGCGTAACCGTCGATAGACTCTTTGGCTCCCTGGCGGCGCAGGGGTCCGTGGGACGGGCAGACCAGGCGTATGGGCAGGGAAGCCACCTTGCTGACCGCCTCGCGGATCTTCTCCTTGAAGGGGCGCATGATGGTATCGAAGTAGAAGCGGTATTCTTCCGAGAAATCCCCGACCTGATCGTCGTAGAGACCGTCGCCACAGAAATGGGCGCCAAAGGCATCGCAGCTGAAGAGGATTTCCTCCTCGGGCAGATAGGTGAACATGGTGTCGGGCCAGTGCAGATTCGGGGCGAGAATGAAGCGCAGCGTACGCCCGCCCAGATCGATCTCGTCCCCCTCGGCCACCACATGGGTCTTGAGGGGAATATCGATGAGCTGCTTGAGAAAATTGTCGGCGGCGCGGGTGCAGTAGATCTCGATCTCGGGATGCCGTTGCACCAGCTCTTCCAGCGCGCCGGTATGATCGGGCTCGGTGTGGTTGACCACCACCAGGTCGATCTTTTCCGTGGCAATGATGTCGGCAAGAATGGTGAAATATTCTTTTGAAAACTCTTCCTTCACCGTATCGATCAGGGCGGTTTTGTCCTTGCCCTTGACCAGGTAGGCGTTGTACGTCGTTCCCTGACGGGTGGGAAAAAGTTCGTCGAACACCTGCAGGTCAGGATTTTTCACGCCGGTCCAGTAGACGCCCGGGCAGATCTCTCGTCCTTGACTCATGGTCTTCTCTCCCTTGCTCAAACGGGGTTGTCTGTCAAAATTAATCCAAACAGGGTTAAACTATATATCAGGCCACCGGCAGGGGCAAGACAGGGGGTGGCGCTGGTCATCGGCCGGCAGGTGGATTATACTGTGCCCTCATCGCTGGCGGCCACCGTCATTCCCATGAAATCCGATCTGCTGGGGAGAGAGCGTGAAGAAAGAAAAAACACCTAAAAGTCCGTCAAGGGGGCTGTCCCGGCGACGGTTTTTGCAGTGGACAGGCCTGGGCCTGGGAGGAGCAGCCCTGGGCAACGCCTTTCTGCGCGAACCGACGGCCCTGCAGATCGAGCGGCTGGACACCCCCCTGTCCAAGGCGCCCGCCGGCACGCAGGTGCGGGTCGTTCAACTCTCCGACACTCACATCGGCCAGTTCCGCCCCTATTTCCGCCGGGTAGCCGAGGTCGCCAACGCACTGCAGCCGGATATCATCCTGCTCACCGGCGACTACATCGAGGAAAGCCGCAACCTGCCGGCGGCGCTGGAGTTTCTCAGACTTCTGCGGGCGTCGGCCGGCATCTTCGCCGTGCAGGGGAACTGGGAGTACTGGGCGCGCATCGAAGGAGAGCCCCTGCGCCGACATTTCAAAAAAATCGGCATCACCCTGCTCACCAACCAGCGGGAGGATGTGCAAGCCGGGGGGATGGAACTGTCGCTGCTGGGACTTGACTACCCGTCGCGGGAAAGCGACCTCCTGGCCCTTCAGGAACAGGCGAACCCTGAACGGGTGAATCTGCTCCTCTCCCATGTGCCGGCCTTCAGCCATGAAAAACTGGATGGCCGCATCGACCTGATCTGCTGCGGTCACACCCACGGCGGTCAGGTTCGTCTGCCTTTTTTCTCCCCCCTCTACCTCCCCCGCTATACGGGTGGCTTCGTCAGCGGCCTCTACCGCGTCGGCCCCACCGCCACACCCCTTTATGTCAATCGGGGCATCGGCACCAGCCTGCTTCCCGTCCGCTTTCTCTGCCGGCCGGAAATCACCCTCTTTAACCTGACCGGCAAGGCCGAGGGCTAGGCGTCGAGGAACTGCTGCAGGCGGCGGATTTCCTCCATCAATTGGCCGAAGCCCGGCCCGTTGAGGCTCTGGGCGCCGTCGCACAGGGCTTTTTCCGGTTCGGGATGCACCTCGATCATCAGGCCGTGGGCGCCGGCCACCAGCGCGGCCTTGCCCATGACCGGCACCAGCGAGCGTTTGCCCGTGGCATGGCTGGGATCGACGATGATGGGCAGGTGGCTCATCTCCCGGATGAGGGGGACAACGGAAAGGTCCAGGGTGTTGCGGGTGGCTCGTTCAAAGGTGCGGATGCCGCGTTCGCAGAGGATGACCTGATTGTTCCCCTCGGCGACGATGTACTCGGCGGCGGCGAGGAACTCCTCCAGAGTGGCGCTCATGCCGCGCTTGAGCAGCACGGGACATTTGAGCTTGCCGACCTCTTTAAGCAGGTCAAAGTTCTGCATGTTGCGGGCGCCGATCTGCAGAACATCGGCATAGCGGCAGACGGGTTCAAGCTGCTCGATACGCATGACCTCGGTGATGACCGGCAGTCCGGCCGCATCGCCCGCCTGGCGCAGATATTTGAGTCCGTCGACGCCCAACCCCTGAAAGGAGTGAGGACCGGTACGCGGTTTGAAGGCCCCACCGCGCAGGATGTGGGCACCGGCGGCTTTGACCAGGTGGGCGGCGGCCAGCATCTGTTCTTCGGTCTCGATGGAGCAGGGACCGGCGATGATGACGGGCGGATGCCCATCGCCAATGGCGATGTCGCCGACCTTGACGACCGTCGAAACAGGATGAAAATCGCGGGAGACCATCTTGTATGGTTTGCTGACATGGATGGTTTCGCGCACGCCGGGAAGTTCGCGGATGGAGGTATCGTCGACATAACCCTGGTTTCCCAGCACGCCGATCGCGGTGCGCAGACTGCCGGGAATGGGTTCGGCCCGCAGGCCCATCGCCTCGATGGCTTTTTTGACGGCGTCGATCTGTTGGTCGGTGGCATTGTGGTCCATGACGATAAGCATAATCCAGACTCCTTGGCAAAGCGCCTTCTTCCCCTGAAACGGTTTTCCGCCTTTCTGACACAAAACCGTGGCGACAACGGCTTAGATTAGCCACCCCCCGGAAAGAATTCAACTTTTTTGTCAGAGTGACAGCCAAAGCCCTGTTGCAATTCGGGTATCGTCGAGTATCCTGACCAGATCGCCGCCTTTTTCCACGACTTCCGTGTACAGAGAGGATTTGTCATGAAAGACTTCGCCCCCATAAAGTGCGGATTCGCCCTGCTGGTAAGCCTGCTCCTGCTGACGACCCTGGCCGGGGCTGACGAGAGCACCGCCCGCCGACTCATCAACGCCCAGGGATGCAAGGGGTGTCACAGCCTGGAAGGGAGCGGCGGCAACAGGGGACCGGCCCTCGACGGGGTGGGCAGACGCCTGGAGGCCGACCAGATCGAGCAACAGCTTCTCAATCCCAAAGCCCGCAACCCCGACTCCATCATGCCGGGCATGACGCATCTCTCGGCGGAGGACCTCAGAGCCCTGGTCGACTTTCTGTCCAGTCGGAAATAACCGTCAGGTCTGGCCGCCATCATTGAAAAATGCCGCGGCCTGTGCTAGTTTTCTGCGTCAAAACAGGACATTCAGAAAGGCACCACATGACGCAGCGCGTAATCGAGATCACCTCCGAATCCTTCCTCACCGAGCCGATGCTCGCCGCGGGGGAGGACATCTCTTCTTTTTTTGACAACGACCAGCCCCTCTGTCTGGAAATCGGCTGCGGCATCGGCGATTTTATCACGCAGCTGGCCGCCCGCCACCCGGAGCGCAACTACCTGGCCATCGACATCTACAACAAGGGCTGCTACAAGACCTGTAAAAAAATTGACCAGGCCGGCCTCAAAAACGTACGCGTCATGCGGTCCGAAGCCCGCTACCTGCTGGCCAATTTCATCCCCAAAGAGAGCCTGGAGGCCATTTACATCAACTGCCCCGACCCCTGGCCCAAAAAACGCCACCGCTCCCGGCGGCTGCTGAACGCGGCCTTTCTGCAGATGGCCCTTCTTTATCTTCGCCCCGGCGGAGAGCTGAACTTTGCCACCGACTTTCAGGATTACGCCGAAGATGTCGCCGACACCATCGCCGCCATGGACGGCTATACCAACTGCCAGACCGAAGCTTTGAGCACGACGCGCCCCGGCTATCCCGTTTCCAAATACATGCGCCGCTTCCTCGATCAGGGCCTTCCCATCTATTTCGTGCATTACCGCAAGCGGCCCGATTGCACCATAGCCGACACGGAGGTGCACCTTTCACAGGGATTTCGCCTGAAGTGGGAGCAGGTGGAGAATGGCTAGATATCTCAGCGCCTCCCTGGAGGGAACAGGAGGACAGATCAAGGAGAGTCCCGAGGACTTTCTGGTCGAGGAGATCCCTCTCTATCTTCCCTGCGGCGAGGGCGAGCACCTGTACGTCGAGGTGGAAAAGACCGGCCTGACGACCTTCGATCTGATCCAGAAGGTCGCCGGTGCGCTGAAGATTCGCAGCCGCGATATCGGCTACGCCGGCCTCAAGGATGCCCGAGCCACCACCCGGCAGCGCCTGTCTCTGCAGAGGGTGACACCGGCCCAGGTCGAGAGCCTGCAGCTGCCGGGCATTCGGGTGTTGTCCTGCGCCTGGCACCGCAACAAACTGCGTCTGGGTCACCTGGCGGGAAACCGTTTCACGATCCGTATCCGCGCGGTCAAAGCGGGCGCGCTGGAAAAGGCCGAAGACATCCTGCACGTGCTCAAGACCGTCGGCGTGCCCAACCGTTTCGGCCAGCAGCGCTACGGCGTGCTGGGCAATTCGCACCTGATCGGCCGCGCCCTGCTGCGGCAGGACTACGAACTGGCCAGCCGGCTGATCATCGGCGATCCGCAGAGCATCACCCAGGAACGTTGGCGCGAGGCAGCGGAACGCTTTGGGCAGGGCGACCTTAACGGTACCCTGGCCGCGTTGCCAGGGCGCTTCCGCGACGAGCGCAACCTGGTGACCGCATTGCTAAAGGGGGGCGACGTCAGAGAGGCGGTGTTCACGATGCCCCGCAACCGCCTGCGCCTCTACCTGTCGGCCTATCAGTCCAGCCTCTTCGATCGCCTGGTCGATATGCGCCTCGACACCCTCGACACGCTCTGGGCCGGGGATTACGCCTGCAAACACGACAACGGAGCCTGCTTTATCGTGGAAGACCCCGCCAAAGAACAGCCGCGCGCCGACAGCCTGGAAATCAGCCCCTCCGCCCCTCTCTACGGGTACAAGGTCTCCCTGGCCCGGGGACAGGCCGGCATCCTGGAGGAAGGCCTGCTGGCCAAGGAAAAGCTCTCCCTGCAGGACTTCCGGCTGTCGGAAGGTCTGGGCATGGAGGGGGAAAGACGCCCCCTGCGCGTCCCCCTCGGGGAATACCAGGTCGGCTTGGAAGACCAGGATCTGCGGCTGTCCTTCAGTCTCCCGCGCGGCAGTTATGCGACCAGCGTTTTGGCCGAAGTCATGAAATCTGAGGAAGATCCGCCCGCCACAACCTCAGCGCGCCCCACGGAATATTAAAGCAGGCTTGTCGTCGGCCTTTGGGCCACAACCGATAAAGGAGGACAGGGTGACACAGGATCCGAGTTCACAAGGACACCCCAGCGGCCAGGGCAGGGTCAACTTTTTCCGTCCCCTCCCCGGCTTCATGCGCAAGAAGGTGCATTACATTTGGATACTGCTGGCCAGCTGGGCCGCTTTTACCTTCGGTTTTCAATTCATTCTCGTGCTTCTGCAGGAAGGTCCGGCCGGCTGCAGCCAGCTGACGACGACTCGCTTCCTCGGCTTTCCCTTTCACTATTGGTTTTCCGGCCAGTTTCTCATCCTCTGGTTCATTCTGCTTTGCCTGCTCTACAACCTCTTCGTCGACAAACTGACCAACGAGTACCGGAAGCGCAAATAAAGGAGGCACCATGCTCGCTGAACACCTGAAACTGGCGCCGGCCCTGCTTCTTTTCGCCGTTCTGGCCCTCTTCATCTTCGTTGGCCTGGCCAGCCGGACCGCCAAGGGCGAATACTACCTGGTCTCCGGCCGCTCCGTCGGCCGCGTCGGCATCGGGGCCGCCATTGCCTCCAACTGGATGAGCGCCGCCTCCATTCTCGGCATCGCCGGCATCTTCTACCTGCAGGGCTATTTCGCCTTTGCCTATATTATCGGCTGGACCGGCGGCTACGTTCTCCTGCTCATCCTCATGGGCGCCCAGATCCGCCGTTTCGGCAAATATACCGCGCCGGAATTCGTCGAAGCCCGCTATGAATCGCCCATTGCGAGGGTGCTTTCGGCCAGCATCGCCATCCTCATCTCCCTGGTCTACTGTGTGGCCCAGTACAAGGGGGTGGGGCTGGTCTTCTCCTGGATTTTCGGCCTGGATTACACCCCCAGCCTGCTCTTCGGCACCGCGGTGGTCATCTCCTACCTGGTGCTGTCCGGCACCCTCGGCGCCCTGCGCAACCAGCGCTTTCACTACACGGTGCTGATCCTCTGCTTCATCCTCCCTCTGGTGCTGGTAGCCCGCAAGATGGGTTTTTTCTGGCTGGTTCCCCAGGTCGGTTACGGAGCGGCCCTGCAGGAGATCGCCTTTCATGCCGACAACGCCGGCACGGCGCCCTGGCTCCATGGCACCCCCTATCAGTGGATCGCTCTCTGCTTCACCCTCATGGTCGGCACCGCCGGCCTGCCCCATGTCCTGTCCCGCTTCTATACCGTTCCCAACGTCCGCGACGCCCGCTGGAGCGTCATGTGGGGGCTGGTCTTTATCGGTCTGCTCTACTGGAGCGCGCCGGCCTACGCCACCTTCGCCAAACTCTGGGAACTGCGCCATGGTTTGGTCACCGACCCCGCCACCGCCAAAGCCATCGCCGACATTATCGTCATCAAGGCGGCCGAGTGGGCCGGCCTGCCGGTCTGGATCACCGGCATCGTGGCCTTGGCCGCCATCCTCGCCGCCTTTTCCACCATTACCGGCCTGCTCATCACCGGCGCCGGGGCTTTTTCCTACGACATCTACTACCAGCTCATCAACCCCAAGGCCACCGAACGCCAACGCATGATGGTCGCCAAGATCACTACCCTGGTCTTGGCCATGCTGGTTCTGATCGTCGCCGCCAACCCGCCCGGCCTCATTGCCGAAATCACCGCCGTGGCCTTCGCCCTGGCCGGCAACACCCTCTTTCCCATCTTCCTGCTCGGTATCTGGTGGGATCGCACCAACAAACAGGGGGCCATCGCCGGCATGCTTTTGGGGCTGGTCATCACATTCACCCCGGTGATCTTCGGCCAGTGGCTGCCCTGGCTGACCGCTGTTCTGCCGCCGACCGGTTCGGCTCTGATCGGGGCTCCGCTGGTTATTCTCGTGACGATTGGCGTCTCGCTGCTCACCCCGCCGCCACCTGACCGCATCCGCCGTTTCCTTCTGGAGAAGGTCCATACCCCCTGAGGCATGAAGGCCTGCAGAGAGGCCTTCAGACATGTGGCAATTTAATCATCCTGCGAGTCAGCCATGAAGCTTATACTTTCAGCGGGCAGCCTCTATACCCTGCCCCTTCCCAAGGTTTTTGAAATCGCCCGGGATACAGGCTTTGACGGCATGGAAGTGATCATCAGCTATGACTTCCAGTACCAGGACAGCCTGGCCCTCATCCGGGATCTGCAGCAGATTCTGCCGGTGGCCTCGCTCCATGCGCCCTTTTTCGACCTGGACGGCTGGGGCAACAAGATCGACCAGCTGTTCCGCACCACTACCCTCGCCATGGAGGCGGGCATCCCCCTGATCAACTTTCATCCCCCCTCCTGGATGGGACTCGAACTCAAATTCTGGCGCTGGCTCAACAAGGTCAAGGATTTTCAGGAAGAGGTCGGCCAGCATCAGGTGATCATCACCATGGAAAACATGCCCAGCACCGGCGCCTTTAAAACCAACCCCTACATTCTCGGGCAGACGGAGAAAATGATCCGCTTCATGCAGGAGAAAAACCTCTACCTGACCTTCGACACCGCCCACATGGGCTCGTCAAAAGCCAACTTCCTGCACGATTTTCATCTCTTCTACGATTCGGGCAAAATGCGCAATATCCATTTTTCCGACTACGGCTATGGCCGCGAGCATCTTCTTCCCGGCCATGGCGTCCTCCCCCTGACCCGCTTTTTGAACCACCTGCGACAGACCGCCTACAACGACGCGCTCACTCTGGAACTCTCCCCCCACGAATTTCCCAAGGAGGAATCCCTTATTCGCGAAAGTATGGCTGAAATTTTCGACTATCTGTGCAAGGAGACGCGCTTCAACCCACCAGACGGGTCCTATTGCCCGCTAGCGGACCGACGGCGCGAAAGCTCTCCGGCCGGCAGCAAAGAAGACGAAAAAAGGGACTGGCAAGATGGGCTGGGATAGGAAGCAGCTGGGGCGCACCGAAAAAGATTCGTCGCGGCGTCCTTTTTACCGCACGATATAGACGGAGCAGCGGGCGTGCATGGCGACTTTGGTGGAGACGCTGCCCATCAGGGTGCGCTTGACCCGCCCGGAGCCGGAGGAGCCGATGACGATGACATCGACTTCCTGCTGATCGGCATATGACAGAATCTCCTCAGCGGCATCACCGTAAACGACCTCACTCGTCAACGGGATATCCGCCTCGGCCGCCGCTTTTTCCACCACGTAAAAGATGCGTTGGCGTTTTTCTTCCCAGTCAGGACGCTCTGTCGCGGGCAAAGAAGGGAAAAAATCGGTGAAGGAGGGGTTTCGCATGCCGGGAAGCGCCAGAATGGCATATACTTTGCTCTTAAATCGTGAGCCTGAAGCCATAGCCAGACGTACCGCCTCTTCGGCCGCCTTGTCCGATTGAGGTGAGCCATCAATGGCGACGAGTATTTTTTTACTGAGATTCAACATGGCCACCTCCGCGTCAAGGGCCTGTCAAATCTAGCCGAATGGCTACCGACTGTCAACAGGAAGGCCACCCCTCCCTGATTCGACAGCAGACAATTAACAAGGGGATATTGACTTAACTAAAACAACATTCTATTATTTTCGACAACGATTGGCCGGCAAAGGAACCTTTTTCCTCGCAAGACCCAAAAAAACGGACTCTTCAGGAAAAATCATTCCGGTTTATCTTGACATCTTTTTATCGGGGTCGATAGAATCCCCGCAATTTGCTTTTTGAGTTTTCATTAAAAGAGGACACAACCGCCATGGCCAAGAAAGAGAAGTCAGAATATATAATCCAGGCTGTTTCCCACGCTCTTGACCTGCTGGAACAGTTCCACGGGGATGTGGACGAACTGGGTGTCACCGAACTCAGCAAGAGGCTGAAGCTTCACAAAAACAATGTCTTCCGCCTGCTGGCGACTCTCGAGTCCCGTGGATACATCGAGCAGAACAAAGCGACGGAAAACTACCGCCTCGGACTCAACGCCCTGGAACTTGGGCAGACTTTCATCAAGCAGATGGGTCTGCTGCGCCAGGCCAAACCGATCCTGGAAGACATCGTCAACGACTGCAACGAAACGGCCTATGTCGCCATTTTTAAGGAAGGGTACATCGTCTACCTGGACGTCGTTGAAACGAATCTCACCGTCAGGGTAGTGTCCCGGGTCGGCAGCCGTCTGCCGGCACACTGCACGGCCTCCGGCAAAGTTCACCTGGCCTACATGTCCGACGAGGAGATCGACAGCATTCTCCCCAACAGCGAACTCAAGGGCTATACCCCGACGACCTACACGGATCGCGAGGTGCTCAAAAAGGACCTGAAAAAGATTGCCGAGCAGGGCTATGCCATCGACAACGAGGAACTTGATCCCGGCGTGCGCTGCCTGGCTGCCCCCATTCGTGACTATACCCGTCGGATCGTCGGGGCCGTCAGCATCTCAGGACCATCCATGCGCTTTCCCGATGAACGGATCGAGAAGGAGCTGGTCCCCCTGGTCCTCAAGGCCGGCGAAGACCTCTCCACCCGCCTCGGCTTTCACAAGTAGGCGCCTGCTTCTGCGAATCTTCAAAATCCCCCTTTTCAGGGGGATTTTGTGTTTCTGGCCACTGGATTGACAGAAAACGGACGGCTGCTACACTTCATTAGAGGCTTTTCCCCTTTGATTTCAATGAGAAAGGCGGGTTTCATGCCTACAGGACCAACACGGCGGAATTCGAAGCCCCATGATGATGCGGCCCCCTTTTTGCTGCGGCCCTCTACGCCAAGAGGGGCCGGCGTGCTTCTGGTGCATGGGTTTTCCGCCACCCCGCAGGAAATGAGGCTGTTCGGCCAGGCTCTCTGCGACCAGGGCTATACCGTGTTGGCGATCCTGCTGCCGGGCCATGGCACCTCACCTCAGGACCTGGCGACCAAACGCTACGAGGACTGGCTGGAAGCTGTCGAAGAGGGCTACCGGGAATTGAAGAAGGAAGAGACCACGATTTTCGGGATGGGGCTGAGCACCGGGGCCCTGCTGGTACTGGCCCTGGCCGCTCGGGTGGAGATAGCAGGGATGGTCCTGCTCTCCCCCTATCTGCGGCTCCGTCACCGCCTCGCCAGGAGCGCCTGGTGGCTCCGGCATATCAAGCCCTACCACCACCGGCCTCTCCCACCCGAGGCGGCCTTGCGCTATTACGAGAGCCGCCCCCTCAATGGCGTTCACCAGATTCACCGCCTGATCCGCCACCTGCGCCCCCGGCTCGGGAAGATTTCCACCCCGGCCCTGGCGATCAACGGCAGCGGTGACCAGACCATCCGGGTTGAGAGCGGGCAGGCCCTCTTTACGTTCCTGGGCAGCCGTCACAAAGAGTATCACCTGTACGGACCGGAGGTTCCCCATGTACTGTGTACGGAAGAGAACCCGAGATGGCGGTCGGTCCTGGCCCTCAGCCTGCAGTTTCTGGCGGGGCGTCAGGAAGATTCCGCGCCAGTCTCAGCAGACGGCCATAGAGCTCCCTGACCTGGGCGGCCAGGTCGTCGATGGAGCCAGCGTTCTCCACGACGAAATCAGCCCTGCGCACCTTGTCCGCCAGGGGCATCTGCGCCGCGATCCGGGCTTGTGCCGCCTGGTCATCCAGACCGTCCCTGGCCATCAGACGGCGGCGCTGCACCGCGGCAGGGGCCGTCACCACGACGATGCGGTCCACGCGGCTTTCGGCACCCGCCTCGAAAAGCAGCGGGGCCTCGTAGATCACCAGCGTCTCCCCCTGACGCTGCAGAGAGGCGATGCGGTCCGCCGCCAGCCGGGCAATGGCCGGATGGGTGATCCGATTCAAATCCTGGCGCGCCGCCGGGTCGGCAAAGATGATCTCTGCCAAGGCCTTGCGATCCAGGGTTCCGTCCGCCTGCAAAATGTCCTGACCAAATCGCGCCACCAGACGCACCAGGGCTTCCTCCCCCGGCCGCACGATTTCCCGCGCCAGCTCGTCCGCGCTGATGACCGCTGCCCCCAGTTGGCGAAACTGCTCGACGACAGCGCTTTTTCCCGTGGCGATTCCGCCCGTCACTCCGACAACCATCATCTTGTCCTTTCCGGTTCTGGCGATATAAACTTTCACAATCCCGGGGCGTTGTCAATTCCAACGCTTCCCCGCAAGGCAACACCCCCACCCCAGGCGACAGGAGGTATCCCATGACCAAAACACTGCCCCAGATTCTGCTGGATAAAGCGGCCCGCCGCGGCGACCAGGAAGCGCTCCGCCGCAAGGAAGACGGACAGTACGTGGGGATTTCGTGGAAAACCCTGGCGCGCCAGACCCGCCTGTGCGGCCGCGGCCTCATCAACCTGGGCGTCCAGCCTGAAGACCGGGTGGCCATCATGGCCCCCAACTGCCCCGAATGGGTCTACGCCGATCTGGGCGCCATGGCGTGCGGCGCCCTTTCCGTACCCGTCTACCATACGGAGGGAATCGACACCGTCCTCTATATCCTGCAGAATTCCTCCAGCCGCGTTCTCTTTCTTTACTCTCTCTATATCGCCGAGGAGCTGGCGGAAAAACTCGACGAGGTGCCTCACCTTGAAAAGATCATCCTCATCGACGACGAACTGGACCACCCCCGCTTCACCTCGCTGGCCTCTTTTCTCCAGGAGGCGGAAAAAGTGCCAGAGAGTCAGCTAAACGAACGGTTGGAGGAAGGAAAACCCGACGAGGTGGCCACCATCGTCTACACCTCGGGCACCACCGGCCCACCCAAGGGCGTGCTGCTGACGCACAACAACTTTCTCGCCAATATCGAGGAATGCTGCAAGCGTTTCGACATCAGTGACAAGGACATGTGCCTGTCCTTTCTCCCCCTCTCCCATGTCTTCGAACGGATGGCGGGCTACTATTTCATGCTCTACCAGGGAGCCGTCATCGCCTACGCCGAAGGGATCGACTCCGTACCGGCCAACCTGGTGGAGGTGGCGCCCACCGTGGCCATCAGCGTCCCCCGCCTGTATGAGAAGATGTTTGCCCGGGTCATGGACCGCGTCGTCTCCGGCCCCTGGCTTAAAAAACAGATGTTTTTCAGCGCCCTGAATTCCGGCCGCAAACTGGTCCGTCAGCAGCAGGCCGGCGAAAGCCCTTCCGCCCTGCTGCGCGGCGGCGTCGCCCTCGCCCGCAAAGTGGTGTTCGCCCCTATCAAGAAACACCTGGGGGGGCGACTGCGCTTTTTTGTTTCCGGCGGCGCACCCCTGACGGAAAACGTGGCCGAATTCTTCCTGGCCGCCGGCATCCCTATTTATGAGGGATACGGCCTGACGGAGACCTCTCCCGTCATCGCCTGCAACTACCCAGACGCTCTGCGCCTCGGCACCGTGGGACGCCCCCTGGACAACGTCGAGGTCCGCCTGGGAGAAGACGACGAGATCCTGGTACGCGGCCCCAACGTCTTCTCCGGCTACTGGAATCTGTCCGAGGAGACCCGGGAGGCTTTCACCGACGGTTGGTTCAAAACCGGCGATATCGGCCAACTCGATGCGGACGGCTTTCTTGCCATCACCGACCGCAAGAAGGACCTGCTGGTGACGGCCGGCGGCGAGAATGTCGCCCCCCAGATGCTCGAAGGCCTGTTCAAGACGGACAAATACCTCTCCAATGCCATGGTTTACGGAGACCGCAAGCCCTACCTCACCGCCCTGCTGGTGCCCAATTTCGAAAATCTGGAGAAATACGCCCGCTACAAGAATATCGACTTTCTGACCCCCTGCGACTTGGTCAACCATCCGAAGGTCCTTAACCTCATCCGCCGACGCATCGATCGGCTGCAGGAGAATCTGGCCTCTTTTCAGCGGGTCAAACGCTTCACCCTCCTCTCCCGGGATTTCAGCAAAGAAGAGGATGAAATCACCCCTACGCTCAAGATAAAGCGGAAGGTGGTGGCAAAAAACTTTAACAAAATCCTGGAAGGCATGTATATTGCGAAGGATAAAGGCATCCACGATGCCGGTTTCTGCATTGTTGAAAACCTCACGGACGCGGAGAAGGAGGATTGATATGGATATGATCAAGAAACTCTGGCTGAAAAAAGACGGTACGGTTCTGGTCATTGTCGATGTGCAGGAGCGGCTGGTGCCGGCCATGGATGAGCGCATCCGCCAGCAGGTGATCACCAACATCCGTGCCATCGCCGAGGCCGCCGGCATCATCGGCCTGCCCGTCCTGGCCACCGAGCAGTATCCGAAAGGGCTGGGCGGCACTGTGCCGGAACTCGCCTCCTACGCTCAAGGCCCGATCATCGAGAAAAACAGTTTCAGCTGCTGCGGCGAAGAGAGTTTTCTTGACGCACTGGAAGAAAAAAAGGCGCGCCAGATCCTGCTGGTCGGCATGGAAGCGCATGTCTGCGTCTTTCAGACCCTGCTCGATCTGCAGGGCCGGGGTTATCAGGTGCATCTGGTCCGGGACGCTATCTGCTCCCGAAACAAGACGGATTTCCTCACCGCCCTCGACAGCGCCCGGTTGGCCGGGGCCACAGTGACGACCACGGAAATGGCGCTTTTCCAACTGCTGCAAAAAGCGGGCACCGCTGAATTCAAGGCGGTTTCGGCGCTGATCAAGGATCGCTGAAACGGGAGTTTTCGTGAAGCACGACTGCGACCATAAATGAACAAACCGAAGGATTAACCCTGAATGGACAACCCCCAGCCCAACCCCATTCTTCTCGAAAACGCCCTCCGATCCCTGGCGCGGGTCATGAAGGCGGCCAGTTTCTACCCTCCCGGCCACCCCGCTCTCCGGGCCCAGATTCTGGAAGGGTTAAAAGCCTGGCGCCCCCTGCTGTCCGAGGGCAACCTGATCTTTTCCGTCCGCAGGGACCATTTTCTTCTCAATGACGTGCACGTGGGAAAAAATGTCCCCTTTCTTCCCCCGTTGGCCACGGCCTTTTTCGCCCGTCGCGTCCAGAAAGTTCTGGTGATGCCCGACTTCTCGGACCGCGACCTGTTGGGGCTCGCCCGCGCCCTGGCGATTCGCCCCGAGGTTGTCGCCCAAAAAGGCGGTATCGAGGAGCTGCTGCTGCAGGCCCGGGTAATGACGCTCTGGTTCAATGAGCTGCAACTGGACCGCATCGCCAAGCGCAGAGAGGAGGCCGAGAAGACCCTCGCCGCCAATCCCGGCACAGACGGCGCCGCACGTCAGTGGGACGAGCCTCTGCTCGAAGAAACAGCCGAGAAGCCGGAAGAAACGCCGAAGGAGTTGCGCGACCTGAAAGAACTGCTGCGCAATCTTCAGCAGGACATCTCGGACGACCGTTACCGTCTCCTGCTGCTTGAACTGCCGCCCCAACTGCGCCAGGTTCTGAACAGCGAAGGACGTCACCTGGTCATCGAAGCTCTCGCCCTGCTGCTGACGCATTCCCAGTCGGAACAGGTCTCCGTCCCGCGTCGTGAGGCCGCCCGCAAAACCCTGGACGAACTGGGGATGGACGATGTCCTGGACTATCTCGTCGATCTGCTCTGCCTGCCCCTGGCCACCCGCCAGGAACAGGAAGCCATCATTACCATTCTGCTGTTTTACGGCAGCCGCATCGTCGGCCGCGCCATGGAGCGCCTTTCGGCCGAAAAAGGTGGCCAGGCCAGGCGCTGTCTTACCGAACTGCTGTCACGCCAGGGGGGGGAAGCGATCCCCATCCTGTCCAGCTACCTCAAGGACGAGCGCTGGTATGTCAAGCGCAACGTCGTCTTCATTCTCGGCGAGATCCGCCACCCCGCCGCCATCCCCGCTCTCACCCCGCTGCTCAATCACGAAGATGTGCGCGTTGGCCGCGAAGCGATTCGCTCCCTCTCCCGCATCGGCGGACCCAAGGCCCTCGCCATTTTGCTGCAGGTCGCCGAAGACGAGGATCCGGATCTACGCCGCCTGGCCTTTCTCTCTCTGGGAGCCATGAAGGAACCGGCAGCCGTCCCCTTTCTCCTGAAAGTGATCCGGTCGAATGATTTTCTGGTCAAAAAACTGGACGAGAAGAAAGAGGCCATCCGTGCCCTGGGAGAAATTGCCGCCCCCGACTCCTGGCCCCATCTGCTGGAAGTGCTGCACCGCAAAAAGTTCTGGAAGCGTTCTCGCTTTAATGATCTGCGTGCCGCCGCGGCGGGGGCATTGGCCAGTTTTCCCATCCCGGAGGTCATTAGCGCCCTGGAGGAAGCCACGGAAGATCCCGCCCAACAGGTGGCCCGCACGGCAGTCCAGTCGCTGAAGCAACTCAAAAAAGGCTGAACTCATGCAGACGATTTACAAAGACGCCATCCAGAAAATTTCCCGCACTTTTCAGGGCATGCGCCTTTACGCGCCGTCGCATCCGACCATCCAGAAGCAGGTGCAGGATCTTATGGCCACGCTGGCCGGGTTGTTTCTCCACAAGGCCCGCCTGAAACTCGGCTTGATGGACGACACGCTTTTTTTTGATGAGGAACTCTTTGCCTACCCCTCCCCGGCGGAAGAGGACGTGGCCCAGGCGTTGCGAACCCTGGAAGTGGAGGGATTGGAATTTATCTCTGGCCTGACGGGAGGGGAAATCCTGTCCTTTCTGGAAATCGTCCGGGCAGGAGACGTCAAGGGCGAAGACCTGGAAGCGGCCCTGCTCAAGAAGGGGGTTCATCACATCCGCCCCTCCTCCGTCGACAAGACGGACGATGACGAGTTCGCCCGCAAACCCCGCAAGGTCTACGACCGGGCCTTGCGCGTCATGGAAGATATCTTCCACGACGTGCGCCTGGGCAAAATTCCGTCTTCGGAAGGAGCGATGCAGGCGGTCAAGGGGATGGTCGAAGTCACCCTGTCCGACCCCCATGCCCTTTTCGCTCTCTCCCTCATCAAGGACTACGACAACTACACCTTCACCCATTCGGTCAATGTCTCGGTCATCGCCCTGGCGGTCGGACGCGCCTGCGGCCTCTCGGCCGAAGAACTGCGCATTATCGGCCTGGGCGGCATGCTGCACGATCTGGGCAAGCTCAAAGTGGATGTCGGCATCATCACCAAACCCGGCCGCCTGACCGAGGGGGAATTCGAACAGATCAAAAAACATCCGCGCGACGGCGCTGACATTCTGCAGCAAATGGAGGATATCCCCGCCGTAGTCGTCGACATCGCCCTGTGTCACCATCTGCAGTACGACCGCAAGGGCTACCCGGCCGACAGCCGCGGCAAACGCCTGTCTCCCCTGGTGGACATGGCGTCCATCGCCGACGCCTACGACGCCATCACCACCCTGCGCTCCTACCAGCGGCCGGTGACGCCGCGGCAGGCCGTCAAACTGCTGCGGGACAATGCCGGTACCAGGCTGCACCCTCAGTTCGTCGAACTGTTCATCCAGGCCCTGGGGCCCTACCCCGTCGGCAGTCTCGTGCGTCTGCAGAACAATGAAATCGGGCTGGTTACCGCCGTCGGCGGTGACGCCAGCTCCGCCACCCGGCTGAAAATCCTCTTCGACGCCGAAGGCAACAAGCTCGACCCGCCCCGACTCTTCTGCCCCGGTTCCGCTGATGAGCTGCAAATCGTCGGCGAAGTGGACCCCTTCAGTAAAGGGATCGAAATCGCCGACTATCTTGATTGAAGCAAAGAGGCCGACACATTGCTGTGTCGGCCTCTTTGGATTGAATCTTATCTTGTCGGAAAAGATGTTACGCGGTCTTCAGTTCGGCCAGAGCCAGGAGTGCCGCTGCCCGTACCGCGGCACGGGGATCGTCCGCCGCGGTCGCCAGGGCCTCTTCCGCCTGCGGAGAGCCGATTTTACCCAGGGAGCGCGCCGCGCTGACCACCAGGGCATCGTCGGCATCCTGCAGACAGGCCCCCAGTAGGGGAACCAGCCGGGCGTCCGCGAAGTTCCCCAGGGCGTCGGCACAGTGGACCCGTACCGCCGGATGCGGATCCTTGAGGTATTTGACCAGGTTACCCAGGGTTTTGGGATGCGCCTTGTGACCCAGCACCTGCACAGCGGCGGCCCGGATATCGGCATCGGGATTTTTGAGAGCAGTCAGCAGCAGGGGGAATATCTGCAGACTGTCGATGCGTTCCAGGGCGATGAGCGCCTTGACCTGCTGGCCCCGGTTCCCCTCCTTGAGCAGGGCGGTGATATGGGAAAGCGACCAGGAGGCTTCGATCTTCTCCAGAGCCTGTGAAGCGGCTTGACGCACGGCGTCCTCAGGATCATTCAGAGCCTTCAGCAACACCTTTTTTCTCAACTCACCTGCTTCCACAGTCGGGCTCCCGCATCAAGGAGTTTTCATTCTCGCTTACCTGGCTGACGCGTGCTGTAAAAACTGGAAATTAAAAGGGAATATCGTCATCCGGGTTAAAGGGGGGATCGGCGTAGTCCTCGTAGGCCGGGGCCCCGGAAGAAGCGGCGGGCGCCGGGCGGTTGGAGCGAGGAGCGGCGTTGCGCTGCTGACCGTAGTTGGCGTTGTTGTCATCGCCGGCCCGGCCGAGCATCTGCATCTGGTCGGCAACAATCTCGGTGATGTAGCGTTTGTTGCCGTCGCGATCGTCGTAGGAGCGCGTCTGAATCTTTCCTTCGATGTAGACCTGTTTGCCTTTGTGCAGATATTTGCCGCAGATCTCGGCGAGCTGACGCCAGGCGACGATGTTGTGCCACTCGGTCTTTTCCTGCGTCTGGCCGTCGCGGTCTTTGTAGCGTTCGGTGGTGGCGATGGTGAAATTGGCCACGGCCGCCCCGGAGGGAGTGTAACGCAACTCAGGATCTTTACCCAGGTTGCCGACAAGAATAACTTTGTTCACGGACATAAAAAAAGACCTCCAAAAAGGGGAATGGGGCGAGTTTACCCAAAATACCCCGGGGTGTAAAGGCCTTTGCCGAAAAAGGTTTGACTCCCTGCCGCCATCTCTCGTACACTCACCTATTCAATAAGTTAGGAGCTTGGCAGCATGTTTCGCACCCTGGTCGCCTGGATCGTTTTCATCCCCTGGACCCTTTTCGTCATCCTTACCGGAGTCCCCCTATCCTTCATCAATCCGGACTGGCTCCACGCCTACGCCAAGATCTGGGCCCGTTTCGGTCTGGCTCTCATCGGGGTGAGGCTCATCGTGGAGGGGACCGAGCATCTCGACGCCTCCCGACCCGTCGTCTACATGCCCAACCATCAGAGCAACGTTGATATCCTGGCGCTCTTTGCCGGCATCCCCGGGCAATTCCGCTGGATGGCCAAGGAGGAGCTCTTCCGCATCCCGCTTTTCGGTTATGCCATGGCCCGTACCGGCTATATCCCCATCAATCGCTCCGACCGGCGCCAGGCCGCCAAAAGCATGGCCGTGGCGGCGCAGCGCATTGCCGCCGGCACCTCGGTGATCATCTTCCCCGAAGGAACGCGCTCTGCGGACGGTCGGCTGCTGCCTTTCAAAAAAGGCGGCTTTCTGCTCGCCCTTTCGGCCCAGACCCCTATCGTTCCCGTCGCCATTGGCGGCAGCCGCGACGTTATGCGCAAAGGTCGGCTGGCGTTCAGACCCGGCGACATCCACATCCGCTTCTTTCCCGTGGTAGCTACGGCAGGCCGACAGACGGCTGACCGGGACCGCCTCATCGAAGAAGTGCGGCAGCCCATCGCCGCCGCACTCGGACAATCAGTCGAGGATTCAGCGGCATGAGTCTCCATACCCCTCTGCATCCCGATGCCGTGCGACTGCTCCCGCTGGGGGGCCTGGGCGAAATCGGTCTGAACATGATGGCCGTCGAATGCCGCGGCGATTTGCTGCTCATCGACTGTGGCCTGATGTTCCCGGAAGCCTACATGATGGGGATCGACCTGGTCATCCCCGACGTCACCCCCCTGCTGGAGCGGATGAAGGACATCCGCGGGCTGGTGCTGACCCACGGCCATGAGGATCACATCGGCGCCATCCCCTTTCTGCTCGATACCCTGGGCAATCCGCCGATCTTCGGGACGCCCCTTACCCTCGGACTGCTGCAGAACAAGCTCGACGAACACCATCTGCTGGAAAAGGCGAGCCTGAACCCCATCGAACCCGGCGTGCCATTCACCCTGGGCTGTTTCGGCATCGAACCCTTCCGGGTCGCCCACTCCATCGTCGATGGTGTCGGCTTTGCCATCCGCACGCCGGCCGGCCTTATCGTTCACACGGGCGATTTCAAGCTCGACCTGACCCCCGTCGACAGCCAGCATACCGATCTGGCCCGTCTGGCCGCCTACGGGCAGGAGGGCGTCCTGCTGCTGCTGGCCGACTCCACCAACGTGGAAAGAGAGGGATACACCCTGTCGGAGCGCACCGTGGGCGAGGCCCTGCAGGAGATCGTGCCGCGCTGCCCGGGCAAAGTGCTGGTCTCCACCTTTTCCTCCAACATCCACCGCATTCAGCAGGTGGCCGACGCCGCCGTGGCGGCGGGGCGCCAGATTCTGGTCATCGGCCGCAGCATGCTGGCCAACATCGCCATCGCCCGCCAGCTCGGCTACCTGCAAATGCCGGACGACATTCTTGTCGATCCCGGTCAGGCCCGCCATCTCCCGGCGGACAAGCTGCTCATTATCGCCACCGGCAGCCAGGGGGAACCCCGCAGCGCCCTCTCCCGCATCGCCATGGACGATCACAAGCAGATCAAGCTGGAGCAGGGGGATACGGTCATCCTCTCCTCCAAGTTCATCCCGGGCAACGAAAAGGCCATCAGCGAGGTGATCAACCATCTTTACCGGCGCGGCGCCGAGGTTTTCTACGAAAGCACCAGTGAAATTCATGTCTCCGGTCACGCCAGCCGCGAAGAACTGAAGCTGGTGCATTCCCTGGTTCGGCCACGCTATTTCGTGCCCGTCCATGGCGAGTATCGTCACCTCGTCAAGCATGCCCAGCTCGCCCAGTCCATGGGGATGGCCCCTTCGAACACCCTGGTACTGGAAAATGGCACCCCGCTGGCCCTTTCGCGCAACGGCGTCACCCTGGAAGAAAAGGTAGAGACGGGGCGGGTCTTCATCGACGGCAAGGGGGTCGGCGATGTGGGCACCATGGAACTGCGCGACCGCAGCCACCTGGCCAACCATGGTCTGGTGGTGGTTCTGCTGGCCCTCAACCAGTCCAGCGGCCGCATCCTCTACGGCCCCGAGCTCTTCAGTCGCGGCTTCGTGCCGGAAGACGAAAGCCGCCCCTATCTGGACGAAGCCGCCCAGGCGGTCAGCGCCATGCTGGCCGAGCACAACCTCGAAACCATCACCGATTGGGAGGAGTTACGCGTCGAAGTGCGCAAGACCCTGCGCCGCTTTTTCAACAAGACCATCGAGCGCCGGCCCCTCATTCTGCCTGTCATCCTCGAACTCTGACAGGCGACCATCGCCATTTCCCAACCGTTACAGCGACAGACTTCAAGCGAACAGATAAAGGAACTTCTTCATGACTCTACTTCAGGCCATCTTCCTCGGCTTCATCCAGGGCCTCAGCGAATTTCTCCCCATCTCCTCTTCGGGACACCTAGCCATCGCCCAGCACTATATGACGGACTTCCATCAACCGGGCGTCCTCTTCGACGTGCTGCTGCACGTTGGCACCATGGTCGCCGTCATCTTCTATTTCCGCCGTGAAATCGCCCTGCTGGCCCTCTCCCCCTTCCGCCGCAACGAAGAGGCGGCCGTCTATCGCCGCCTGCTGCTGCTCCTGATCGCGGCCAGCGTGCCGACGGCCATCATCGGCCTGACCTTTAAAGACTTTTTCGAGGGACTCTTTGAAAACATTATTGTCGTCGGCTCGATGCTGCTGGTCTCGGGCCTGCTCCTCTTTCTGGCCGAACGCTTTCGTCGGCAGGGGCGCAAGGAAGAGGCCCTCACCCTGTCTGACGCCCTGGTGGTCGGGGCCGTACAGGGACTGGCCATCATTCCCGGCATTTCACGCTCCGGCTCGACCATCGCCACCCTGCTCTTCAAGGGGGTCGACGGCGAAACGGCGGCCCGCTTCTCTTTTCTCATGGCCCTGCCCGCCGTATTCGGCGCCGCCCTGCTGTCCCTGCGAGACCTCTCGGCGGTACCCGCCGGCAGTCTCCCCCTCTACCTGGCTGGCGCGGGAATTGCATTTATTACGGGGTTGCTGTCCATCCACTTTCTGATGGCCATCATCCGCCGCCGCCGACTCTTCTATTTCGCCATCTACTGTTGGCTGATCGGGAGCCTGGTTTTGACCCTCTCCCTATAGCGAGGTTTCACCCCTATGAGTACGGAAACCAAAACCCTCTTTCGGGAGCATCTCAAGAAGGAAATCGCCGGGGTCTTCTGGCTGGCCGCCGGCATCTTTCTGACCCTGTGCCTGATCTCCTTCGACAGCCGCGATCCGTCCTTCAACAACAACCTCGAACCGACCCTGGTCCGCAACTACGGCGGCATGGTGGGAGCCCACCTGTCCGACCTGCTGCTGCAGGCCTTCGGACTGGTCTCCCTGCTGCTGCCCCTGGCCTGTTTGCTCTTTGCCTGGCGCCTTCTCAAGTTCCGCGACGTCAAGGTGCGCCTTTACAAGGGGACGGCTTTTCTGGTGCTCCTGCTGTCCCTCTGCGCTCTTATCGCCCTGCGTTTTTCCAAAGTGTCCTTCTTCGGCCAGCCGGTCAACGAAGCCGGCGGCGCCGCCGGGCGCGTCCTCGCCGACACCTTGTCGAGCTATCTCAACCCGGCCGGAGCCGCCATCTTTTTGAGCGTCTTCTTCCTGGTTTCCCTCATGCTGGCGGCCCGTTTCTCCATGGTCCTCTTTCTCGAAGGGATGCTCGAACGCTTTGCGGCCCGCCTGGAAAAAAACCGGGAGGCCCGGCAGGCCCGCCGCAAGCAGCGCGAAGCGGTTAAGAGAGAAAAAATGGAGTCGGCTCCCCGCATCTCGCCGCCGACTGTCCGGCCGGCGCCACCCCCCAAGCCCGTCAAAAAGAAGGCGAAGGAGGTCAAGGAGAGCCCGCAGGAGGCCTTTGATTTTCTGGAGCCTTCAGGGACCTACCACAAGCCGACCCTCTCCCTGCTCGACCACGAGGGCGAACCGCCGAAGCCGGTAGACAAGGAGGCGCTCATGATGAACGCGCGCATCCTCGAAACCAAGCTGAAGGATTTCAACGTCGACGGCGAGGTGGTAGAGGTCAAGCCCGGTCCCGTGGTCACCATGTACGAGTTCGCTCCGGCCCCCGGCGTCAAGGTCAACAAGATCGCCGGTCTCTCCGACGACCTGACCATGGCGCTCAAAGCCCTCTCCATCCGCATCGTCGCCCCCATTCCCGGCCGCGGCGTCGTCGGCATCGAGATTCCCAACAAGGAGCGGGAGACCGTCTACCTCAAGGAGATCATCGACTCGGAAGAATTCCAGAAGTCGGGGGGGCGCCTGCCCATGGCCCTGGGCAAGGATATCTTCGGCCGCACCGTGGTGGCCGACCTGGTCAAGATGCCCCATCTGCTGGTGGCCGGCTCCACCGGCAGCGGCAAGTCGGTGTCCATCAACACCATGATCCTCTCCCTGCTCTACCGCGCCACGCCCGAAGACGTGCGCATCATCATGGTCGACCCCAAGATGCTGGAACTCTCCATCTACGAGGGCATCCCCCATCTGCTGCTCCCCGTGGTGACCAACCCCAAGAAGGCGGCGCTGGCCCTGGCCTGGGCGGTACGCGAGATGGAGCGGCGCTACAAGCTCATGTCCGACAAGGGCGTGCGCAATATCGACGGCTACAACAAGAAGATCGCCAAGGAGGAACGGGAGAAGGAGCTGCAGAAGAGCCAGGAAAAACTGGTCGTCGAGACGGTCGACGCCGAGGAGGAGGCGCTGCCGGAGATCGAGATGATCGAAGGTGAGGAGCTCGACCACGGTCACCTCCCCTATATCGTGGTCATCGTCGACGAACTGGCCGACCTGATGATGGTCGCCGGCCGCGAGATCGAGGAGTCGGTGGCCCGCCTGGCCCAGATGGCCCGCGCCTCGGGCATCCACCTCATCCTCGCCACCCAGCGCCCCAGCGTCGACGTCATCACCGGCCTCATCAAGGCCAACTTCCCCACGCGCATTTCCTTCAAGGTCTTCTCCCGCATCGACTCGCGTACCATCCTCGACTCCATGGGGGCCGAAACCCTGCTCGGCATGGGGGATATGCTCTTTCTCCCCCCCGGCACCGGCGCTCTGCAGCGGGTGCACGGCGCCTTCGTCTCCGAACTGGAGGTGCAGCGGGTAGTCGATTTCCTCAAGAAGCAGGGCTCACCCGAATACGACAAATCGATTCTCAATGCGCCCCCCGCCTCGGAAGGAGGAGGCAGCGACGACGAGGACGGCTACGACGAGAAGTGGGACGAAGCGCTGGCCATGGTGGCCGAAACCCGGCAGGCCTCCATCTCCATGCTGCAGCGCCGCCTGCGGGTCGGCTACAACCGCGCCGCCCGCATGATCGAGAAAATGGAGCAGGAGGGGATTGTCGGCCCCTCCGACGGCACCAGCAAGCCGCGCGAGGTTTTCATCAACAAAATAGGCAGCTGACATCCCCAAGCCCCACGTTGAAAAGCATCCGTTCCTTGCTATTCTTTACAGCTCAATCTTCCGCAGTCCGCAAAGGCCGTTAAGACGTGAACCAGGACGAACTCCATAAACTGCTCAGCGCCATCCGCGATCAGCACCTTTCCATCGACGAAGGGATGGCGCGGCTGCGCGCTCTCCCCTTCGAGGATATCGGCATCGCCCAGATTGACCATCACCGCGAGCTGCGCCAAGGCGCCCCCGAGATCATCCTGGGCGAACGCAAGACGGCAGAGCAACTGGTGGCCATCGTCGGCAAGATGGCGGAGCGGGGGAGCAACGTGCTGGTGACGCGCCTGCCGCCGGATCGCGCCGAACCGCTGCGAACCGCCTTCCCGCGGGGGGAATACGACGAACTCGCCCGTACCTTCACCCTGGTGCAGAACCCGCAGACCTCCCCGCCGACTGGAGCGGTCCTGGTGGTCTGCGCCGGCACCTCCGACCTGCCCGTGGCCCGCGAAGCCAGCGTGACGGCCCGTATGCTCGGCCTGCAGGTCGAGGAAGTGGTCGACGTGGGTGTGGCCGGTATCCACCGCCTGCTGGCGCGCACCGACCAACTGCAGAAGGCCGCCGTGATCATCGTCGTCGCCGGCATGGAAGGCGCCCTGCCCTCCGTGGTCGGTGGCCTCGTGCGCGTACCGGTCATCGCCGTACCCACCTCCGTCGGGTACGGAGCGGCTTTCGGCGGCGTGGCGGCCCTGCTCGGCATGCTCAATTCCTGTGCCAGCGGCGTCACCGTGGTCAACATCGACAACGGCTTCGGCGCCGCCTTTGCCGCCAGCCGCATCATCAAAACGACAGTCTCATGAAGATACTCTATCTCGACCCCTTTTCCGGTATTTCCGGTGATATGTTTCTCGGCCTGATGGTCGATCTCGGCGTCGATCTGCAGGCCATCGAAGCGGGCCTGGCCACCCTGCCCATCCAAGGCTGGCAACTGCGGAGCAGCCGCCAGCAACGCCGGGGAATCACCGGCACCAAGGTCGATGTCCTCTTTGAGGAGTCGCACCATCACCGCACCTGGGCCGACATCGACCGCCTGCTGGCGGAGAGTCCGCTGCCGGTCGCGACCCGGGAGTTGGCCCGGCGCATCTTCCGCCGGGTGGGCGTAGCGGAGGCCAAAGTACACGGCGTCGACCTGGCCAAGGTCCATTTCCACGAGGTGGGCGCCATCGACTCCATCGTCGACATCGTCGGCGCCGCCCTCGCCCTGGAGCAGCTGCACATCGACCAAATCCTCTGCGACCCACTGCCCCTGAGTCACGGCACCGTCCACTGCGCCCACGGCGCCATCCCCCTGCCGGCGCCGGCCACCCTCGAAATCCTCCAGGGCTTGCCCGTTGTCGACGGCCGCTGCGACCAGGAACTGGTGACGCCCACCGGCGCCGCCATCGCCGCCGAAATCGCCCGTTTTGCGCCCCTGGAGGCCATGACGGTGGAGCGCACCGGCTATGGGGTCGGCAGCCGCGACCTGGCGGATCGTCCCAACCTGCTGCGGGGGATCCTCGGCCGCACGACCGACGAGGCCAGCACCCAGAGCGATTGCGTCAGCGTTCTGGAGACGCATCTCGATGACGCCAACCCGGAATGGCTCGGCGCCCTCATGGAGCATCTGCTCGCCGCAGGAGCCCTGGACATCGCCTTTTCTCCCCTGCAGATGAAGAAGAACCGCCCCGGCGTGGGTCTCACCGTCATCGCGCCGGTGGAGCGCAGCGAAGAACTGGCGACCCTGCTCCTGCGCGAAAGCAGCGCCAGCGGCGTGCGCCTGCAGCAGGTTCGCCGCCTCAAGCTCCCCCGCGAGCAGCGCCGCCTTGACACGCCGCTGGGGCCGGCCGAAGTCAAACTTTTTTACCAGGACGGCCGCCTGCTGCGCGTCACCCCCGAGTTCGACAGCTGCCGGCGCCTGGCCCAGAGCAGCGGCTTGCCCCTGCCGGAAGTCTATCGGCTGGTGGAGCGCGCTGCCGATCACCTTTTTTCCGGGGAGGCCTGATAAGCCGTGCGACCTTTTGTCCTTTTTCTCTCCAGCAACGCCGGTCTCGGCTACTCGCCCTTCGCTCCCGGCACCGTCGGCACCCTGGCCGGTATCCCCGCCTTCTGGCTGCTGGCTTCGCTGCCGCCGGGGCTCTACGCCCTGACCTGGACGGCGCTGCTCTTTCTCTCTTTCTGGGCCGCAGGCGAAGCGGGCAAACACTATGGCGTGGTCGACGACGGCCGCATCGTCATCGACGAACTGGTCGGGTATCTGGCGACGGTGGCCTTTCTCCCCTTTTCCTGGACGACCGCCCTCGCCGGCTTCCTGTTTTTCCGCCTCTTCGACATCAGCAAAATTCCGCCGGCCTCCTGGTTTGACCGGAAGATGAAAAACGGCTACGGGGTCGTGCTCGACGACGTCGTCGCCGGCATCTACGGCGCCGTCGCCCTGCGCGTTTTTCTTCACCTGTTCGAAACCACGATCAAGGGGTAATAGCGACTGGCCATGGATATCGCGGTACTGACCATCGGCGATGAGCTGCTCAGCGGCGAACTGGCCGACACCAACACCCGGCGCATCGCCCGCCAGCTGAGCCCACACGGCTATGGGCTGCGGGAATCCCTCTGCATCGGCGATGAAAAAGAGGATATCGAAGAGGCCCTGGTCGCCCTGGCCGCCAGAAGAGAGGTCGTCATCGTCACCGGCGGACTCGGCCCCACGGCCGATGATCTCACGGCCGCTGCCGCCGCCCACGCCTTCGGCCTGCCGCTGGAAAGCAACGATGAGGCTCTGCGCCTGATCCGCCAGCACTTTGCCCGCTTGGGCGTCGACATGCATCCGCGCAACGACAAGCAGGCCCTGCTCCCCCAAGGCGCCGCCCTCATGCCCAATCCGAAAGGCACGGCGCCGGGATTCAGCCTGAAATGGCACAGCGCCACCCTCTTTTTTCTTCCCGGCGTACCGGCGGAGATGGCGGCGATGCTGGAAGAGTCCGTGCTGCCGGCACTGTGGCAGCGCCAGGGCGGCCAGCCCCCCCGCCAGGAGAGACTGCTCAAGGTCTTCGGGCTGTCCGAACCGCGAGTCGAGGAGCTGCTGAGCCGGCAGCCCCTGCCCGACGGCGTTCAGCTGGCCTTCGGTGTCGACTTTCCGCTGGTCATCGTCAAATTGCGCTGCGCCCGCCCTGAGGCGGCAGAACTGCTTGACCGAGGCGAAGCGCAGGCGCGGCAGGCCCTCGGCGACTTCGTGGTCGCCACAGGCAGCCAGACCCTGGCCGAAAACGTCGCTCGTCGGCTCATCGACTCAGGCTCCACGCTGGCCCTGGCCGAATCCTGCACCGGCGGCCTTATCGCTACCTGGCTGACCGACCTGCCGGGAGCCTCGGCTTTTCTGGAGCGCGGCGCGGTCACCTACGCCAACTCGGCCAAGCAGGACTGGCTGCAGGTGCCGGAACAGATCCTTCTCGAGCAGGGTGCCGTCAGCGATGCCTGCGCCCTCGCCATGGCCGCCGGCATCCGCCGCGCCGCCGGTACCCGCCTGGGCATCGCCGTCACCGGCATTGCCGGTCCCGACGGCGGCACGGCCCAGAAGCCTGTCGGCACAGTCTTCATCGCCCTCAGCGCCGCAGACGAAGAGCGGGCTAAGGGCTACCGTTTTCGCGGCGACCGCCACCAGGTACGCACCCTGGCCGCCTGCATGGCCCTCGACTGGATTCGTCGCTACCTGCTGATCAGACACCCCCTATAGCCAGAAAATAGCCGCTGACGCCGCCCGGGTCAGGGGCTGACAGGGGAAACCGGTATGGAAAGACACAACGCCATCACCCGTTCAACGAAAATTCTGGCCGGCCTGACCGTGGGCGCCATACTGTTCGCCCTGGTCCTTCTTTCGCTGGCCCAACCGGAGCCGTCTGCCTGGCTGGCGGCGGCGCTCCTTCTTAGCCTGGTCCTGGTCCTCCTCTTTCTCCATGCCCGCCTCACCACCCGACTCGACCGGCGCAACAGAGTCCTGGAGCAGGAGGCGGCGCATTGGCGTGAGCAGGCCGACCATCGGGAAAAAAGCGCCCGCATCGCCCGGAAACGCTATCAGCAGATTCTCGATCATGCCGGCGACGCCATTTTCTTCATCCATCCCGAGGACGGCACCCTGGTTGAGGTCAATCGTCAGACCGAAATCCTGCTGGGCTACAGCGCGGAGCAGGCCCGCCACCTCTCTTTGTCCGTGCTCTTTCCCGGCGTCCACCACCGCCGCTATGTGCGCCTGGTCAAGCGGGTGCTCAAGCACGGCTATGGCGAGGAGTCCAACCTGGTCTTCCGCCGCCAGGACGGCAGCGAATTTATCGGCGCCGTCCACGCCCGCCTGGGCGAAATGGGGGAGGAAACCCTGGTCCACGGGGTGCTCAGAGACGTCACCGAAGTCAAGCGCATCGAAAAGGAACTGCGCCAGAAAAATCAGGATCTGCTCCTGATCAACCAGATTGCCGGGCGCGCGGCCACCAGCCAGGGTCTGGACGAGATGCTGACAGTCATCCTGAACGAGGTAACCCAGGCCATGGTGGCGGACGGAGGGGGCATCTACCTGCTTCGCCACGAAGGCACGGATATGGACCTGCGGGCCCATCAGGGCATCGAAGAACCGGTGCTCGCCGAACTTCGCGCTCTCGCGCCGGGTCAGGGGCTGGCCGGGCGGGTGGCAGTCAGCGGCCACCCCCGCGCCTCGGCCAATCTCCAGAAGGACTTCCGGCTGTCTTCCCAGGCGGTACGTGAAGCCGGGTGGCACGGCTTTCAGGCTATCCCCCTGACCGCCCAGGGAAGAACTCTCGGCATCCTCTTCGTCTTTACACGATCCAAACGCGTCTTCAGTCGCGACCAGGTCCAGCTGCTGATGACCATCGGCCGCCATCTGGGGTCAGCGGTGGAGGGGGCCGAGTTGCTGGAGGCCCTGCGCTGGCAGATCCGCCTGACCGAGGCCAGCAGCCGTGAACTGGAAAGATCCCGTCAGTTGCTGCGCGAAAACCTGAGCCGGGTGGAGGAATCCAACCGTACCCTGGCGCGCATCGACCGCATGAAGAGCAACTTTCTTGCCCTGGCTTCCCACGAGCTGCGCACCCCCCTGACCTGTGTCCTCTCCGGGGCGGAAATGCTCGAAGGACGTCTGCAGCGCTGCGTCGATCAGGAGGGCGAACAGATTCTCGGCATCATCCACCAGGGGGCACGCCGTCTGGAGAGCATCGTCGAAGATCTGCTGGAAGTTGCCCGCATCGAATCCCAGAGCATCTATCTGGCGCAGGAGCCGGTACACTTGCCCTCCCTGCTGCAGGAGGTCGGCGCTGCTTTCGCCCCGGTGATGGCCGAGCGGAATCTGTGCTACCAGCTGGATGACCTGCCGGAGGTGGCCTGTGTCTGCGGCGACAGCCACCACCTGAAAAAAGCCTTCCAGCGCCTGGTCGAAAACGCGGTAAAATTCACCCCGGCCGGGGGCCAGGTGCGGATCAGCGGCGGACTCATCACCCCGGAGGAGTTGCGCCACCGGGAGGAAGAGCTGCGCAAGTTCACCACCTCCTTCTTTGAACAGGCCGGACACAAACCGATGATTCGTGTCTGCGTCGAAGACAGCGGCGTCGGCATCGCCCCGGAAGAACATGTCCAGGTTTTCGACAAGTTCTACGAGGTGGGGGATATTACCGAGCATTTCACCTCCAATACCCGTTTCGGCGGCAAGGGGGTCGGCCTGGGGCTGACCCTGGTCAAGGGGATGGTGGAGGCCCATGGCGGCATGGTCTGGGTGGAAAGTGACGGCACCATGCAGAAGGGCAGCGCGTTTCATGTACTGCTGCCGCTGGAAGAGGGCAGCGCCCTCCTTCCGGACTAGGGGCGTCTATGCCGAGCGAGAATGCCAGCCCCCTGGTGCGGGCCTTTCTGGCCATCTCCCTGAATGAGGAAGTCCGCCAGGCCCTGACCGAACTGCAGAGAACACTGGCCGCGGACTGGCCCGGCGTGCGCTGGACAAGGCCTGAAAGTCTGCACCTGACCCTCCGGTTTTTCGGCGATCTCCCCGAAGAATGCCTTGAAAAAATAGGGGAAGTTATGCTATCGGTTAAATCTTTCACTGCGCCGTTCTCGGCCCCCGTCCGTGGTCTCGGCGCCTTTCCGTCCACAATGCGGCCGCGGGTGATCTGGGCGGGCGTTCAGGGGGGAAAAACCCTGGCATCGCTCTATGCTCAGCTGGAAAACGGCCTGTCCGGCATCGGCCTCCCCCCTGAGGAGAGACCCTTTACCCCCCACCTGACCCTGGGGCGCTGCCGGATCCCCTTTGGCGGAGCCGCAAAAGTGCTGAACCGCTATCGCCTGGCGAACTTCGGCAGTCTCAAGGTGGATCGGTTGATTCTGTACGAAAGCCAACTGGGCCCGGATGGCGCCGTTCATATACCCCGAAAAGACGTCAAGCTGGGCTGACGGGACCATTCACCTCCGCAACAATACCGGCCCGGCAAGGGGCCGCTTCAACACCTTCAACGATGGAAAGGGAAAGACATGGCGGACAAAAACCGCGCACAGGCTATCGACCTGGCCATGAGCCATATTGAAAAGCAGTTCGGCAAGGGCAGCATCATGCGTCTGGGTGAGGACGCCATCCTCCCCGACGTCCAGGCCATCTCCACCGGCGCCCTGGGCCTCGATATCGCCCTGGGAGTCGGCGGCGTCCCCAAGGGCCGCATCATCGAGATTTTCGGTCCTGAATCTTCGGGCAAGACCACCCTGGCCCTGCACATTGTCTCCGAAGCCCAGAAGAAGGGGGGCATCGCCGCCTTTGTCGACGCCGAACACGCTCTCGACATCCATTACGCCCGCAAGCTGGGCGTCAAGACCGACGACCTGCTCGTCTCCCAGCCGGACACGGGCGAACAGGCCCTGGAGATCGCCGAGGTGCTGGTCCGCAGCGGCGCCATCGACGTGCTGGTGGTCGACTCGGTGGCCGCTCTCGTGCCCCGGGCCGAAATCGAGGGCGAAATGGGCGACTCGCACATGGGGCTGCAGGCCCGCCTCATGTCCCAGGCCCTGCGCAAGCTCACCGGCACCATCAGCAAATCCAACTGCTGCGTCATCTTCATCAACCAAATCCGCATGAAGATCGGCGTCATGTTCGGCAACCCCGAAACGACCACGGGTGGCAACGCCCTCAAGTTCTACGCCTCCGTGCGCATGGACATCCGCCGCGTGGCTTCCCTGAAGCAGGGGCAGGACGTCGTCGGCAACCGCACCCGGGTCAAGGTCGTCAAGAACAAGGTGGCCCCGCCCTTCAAGGAAGCCGAATTCGACATCATGTACGGCGCCGGCATCTCCCGCGAGGGGGATATCGTCGATCTCGGCGTCGAAGCCGGCGTCATCGACAAGAGCGGCGCCTGGTTCTCCTACGGCGACGAGCGCATCGGCCAGGGCCGGGAGAACGCCAAGCAGTTCCTCAAAGATCACCCGGAAACAGCCGCTGCGATCGAAGAGAAGATACTCACCCATTACGGCCTGAAAAAACCGGAAGAGGCCGCAGAAAAGGCTTAGAGTATGGAACTCAACGAAATCCTAACCGTGGCCATGAAGGCCAGAGCCTCGGACATCCACATCAAGGCGGGGCTGCCGCCCATCTACCGCATCGACGGCGCCCTGCGTCCGCACCCAAAAGTGCCGCGCATCGAGCCGGAGACCACCAAGAAGATGGCGCTGGCGATCATGAACGAGCGCCAGCGGGCTCACTTTGAAGAGACGCACGAGCTCGACCTGTCTTACGGCGTGCCGGGTCTGGGACGGTTCCGCGTCAACGTCTTTGCCCAGCGCGGTTCCGTCTCCATGGTTCTGCGCTCCATCCCCTTCGACGTCAAGAACATGGACGAACTGCTGCTGCCGCCGGTCCTTAAAAAGCTGGCCATGGAGCCCCGCGGCCTCGTCCTCGTCACCGGCACCACCGGCTCAGGCAAATCGACCACCCTGGCTTCGATGATCGACCACATCAACGCCAACCGGACGGCACACATCATCACCATCGAAGACCCCATCGAGTACCTGCACCGCGACAAGAAGAGCATCATCAACCAGCGGGAAATCGGTCTCGACACCGTGAGTTTCGACGTCGCCCTCAAGAGCGCCCTGCGCCAGGATCCCGACGTCATCCTGGTCGGCGAGATGCGCGACTACGAGACCATCGAGACCGCCCTGACCGCGGCCGAGACGGGGCACCTGGTGCTGTCGACCCTGCACACCCTCGATGCCTCCGAGTCGATCAACCGCATCGTCGGCGCCTTTCCTCCCTACCAGCAGCGCCAGATCCGCCTGCAGCTGGCCGCCATCCTCAAAGGGGTCGTCTCCCAGCGCCTGGTTCCCCGAGCCGACGGCAAGGGGCGGGTCCCGGCCGTGGAAGTCATGGTCTCCACCGCCCGCGTCCGTGAGCTTATCGACGACAAGGAAAAGACCAAGCTGCTGCGCGACACCATCCAGCAGGGTTACGTTTCCTACGGCATGCAGACCTTCGACCAGTCCCTCATGGGACTGCTGCAGCGCAAGCTCATCACGTACGACGAAGCGCTGCGGCAGAGTTCCAACCCGGACGATTTCAAGCTCAAGCTTTCGGGGATTTCCAGCACCTCGGATCTGAGCTGGGACGCCTTCGAGAAAGAAGGGGGCGAGAAGCCGGCCGAGGAATCCGGGGACAACATCGAAATTGAGCGCTTCTGAGGTCATGGGCGCCGCCCTGCGGCTGCTGGCCCGGCGCGGACATAGCGAAGAAGAGCTGCGAGGCAAACTGCGGCGCAAAGGGTTTTCCGGTCAGGACATTGCCGCCAGCCTGGAGCGCTGCCGGCAGCTGGGCTATATCGACGACGAACGCTTCGCCGAAGAGCGGGCTCGCCAGCTGCTCAGCCAGGGGCGGGCGACGGGAAAGCGGCTGCTCCTCGAACTGCAGCGCCTCGGCATCGAAGACAGTCTGGCCCACCGGGCTCTTGAGGCGGCCCGGGCCGAACAGGACGAAAAAGGGCTGCTGGCCGATCTGCTTGACCGGCGGTTCCCCCAGTTTGATTATCAGAGCGCAGATGACCGGCAACGCCGCCGGGTGATTCATTATTTCATGCGCCGCGGCTTCACCTTTGCTGACGTGATGGACGCGGTCCAAAAGAAAGGGTAAGACAGATTCCATGATGACCGGCAACGACATTCGAGCCCGCTTTCTCAAATTTTTCGAGGACCGCGGCCACACAGTGGTTTCCTCTTCCTCTCTGGTTCCTCACAACGATCCGACCCTGCTCTTCACCAACGCCGGGATGAACCAGTTCAAGGATCTCTTTCTCGGCCGCGAGAAACGCCCCTACGTGCGGGCCGCCTCCTCGCAAAAGTGCGTACGCGCCGGCGGCAAGCACAACGACCTCGAGAATGTCGGCCGCACCGCCCGCCATCACACCTTCTTCGAGATGCTCGGCAACTTCTCCTTCGGCGACTACTTCAAAAAGGAGGCCATCGCCTTCGCCTGGGAATTCCTCACCGTCGACCTCAAGCTGGACAAGAGCCGCCTTTATGTCACCGTCTTCACCGACGACGATGAGGCGGCCGACATCTGGCACGAACAGGAAGGCGTCCCCCGCGAGCGCATCTACCGCTTCGGCGAAAAAGACAACTTCTGGTCCATGGGGGACACCGGCCCCTGCGGCCCCTGCAGCGAGATCTTCTGGGACAACGGCCCCGAGGTCGGATGCGGCAGTCCCGACTGCGCCGTGGGCTGCGACTGCGACCGCTACATGGAGATCTGGAACAACGTCTTCATGCAATTCGACCGCAGCGCCGACGGCACCCTCACGCCCCTGCCCAAACCTTCCGTCGATACCGGTATGGGGCTGGAACGCATCACCACGGTCATGCAGGGAGTCACCTCCAACTACGACACCGATCTGCTGCGCACGCTCATCGCCTACGTGGAAGAAATTGCCGGCAAGGCTTACGGCGCCGCCACCAGCGATGATGTCTCCATGCGGGTCATCGCCGACCACAGCCGGGCCACCGCCTTCCTCATCGCCGACGGCGTGCTGCCCAGCAACGAGGGGCGTGGCTATGTGCTGCGCCGCATCATGCGTCGGGCCATGCGCCACGCCAAGATGCTTGGCTTTCAGGAACCGATGCTCTACCGCACCGCCCAGCGAGTTATGGAACAGATGCAGGGAGCCTATCCCGAACTGGCCGAGCGCCGCGACTATGTCGCCAAGGTCGTCCTCAACGAGGAGGAGCGCTTCATGCAGACCCTCGACAACGGTCTGCGCATTCTCAACGAAGCCGTGGAAAAGCTGAAGAAACAGGGGGAGACCGTCGTCCCCGGCGACGTCGTCTTCCAACTCTACGACACCTTCGGCTTCCCTGTTGATCTGACCGCCGATATCGTCGAAGCCGAACACTTCACCCTGGACGAGGCGGGCTTTGAAGCCTGCATGGAAAAGCAGCGGCAGAAGGCGCGGGAGCACTGGAAAGGCTCGGGCGAGGAGGCCATCGCCGCCATCTACCGTCAACTGGTTGAAGAAGGGATGCGCTGCGAATTCACGGGTTATGGAGCCCTCACCGATTACGGCACCATCCTGGCCATCCTCAAGGACGGCCAGCGCCTCGAAGAAGCCCGGGAGGGGGAAGAGGTGGAAGTCATCACCAGCGTCACCCCCTTCTACGGCGAGTCGGGCGGCCAGGTGGGCGACCGCGGCGAGATCAGCACCGGCCTGGGCCATGGCCAAATCCTTGACGCCCGCAAACCGATTCCGGAACTGACCGTTCATCAGGTGCGCGTCCTCTCGGGGACCCTGCGCCAGGGGGACGCCGCCGATCTCAAGGTCGACGGCGAAATCCGTCAGGCCACGGCCCTCAACCACACGGCCACCCATATCCTGCAGGCCGTACTCGTCGACCTTCTCGGCGACCACGTCAAGCAGGCCGGCTCCCTCGTCACCCCCGAACGGCTGCGCTTCGACTTCATTCACTTCTCCCCGCTGAGCAAGGAAGAGCTCCTGCGGGTCGAGCGCGAGGTCAACCGCCGCATCCGCGAGAACCAGAAAGTCGAAACCCGGGAAATGGCTCACCAGGAGGCCGTCTCCGCCGGAGCCACGGCGCTCTTCGGCGAAAAATACGGCGATACCGTGCGCGTGGTTCGCGTCGGCGAGTTCAGCCTGGAGCTCTGCGGCGGCACCCACACCCAGTCCGCCGGCGACATCGGCCTCTTCAAGATTCTGCAGGAGAGCGGCATCGCCGCCGGGGTGCGGCGTATCGAGGCCGTTACCGGCCTCAAGGCCCTGGAGGCGGTTCAGGAACAGGAGGAATATCTCGACAACCTGGCGACCCTAGTCAAAAGCAACCGCGACCAGCTGGCCAAACGGGTGCAGAAGCTGCTGGAGCAGCAGAAAATGCTGGAGCGCGAGCTCGAATCTCTCCAGGGCCGTCTGCAGTCGGGCCAGGCTGACCAGTTGCTGGATCAGGTCAAGGAAGTGGCCGGCGTCAAGCTGTTGGCGACCCGCGTCGCCGCCATGGACGGCAAGGCCCTGCGGGAGCTGGCCGACCAACTGCGCGACCGCCTGCAGTCGGGCGTTCTGGTGCTTGGCTGTGACTATGAAGGCAAGGTCAATCTGCTGGTGGCGGTGACCAAGGACCTGAGCGGACGCCTCCATGCCGGGCAGCTTATCAAGGAGCTAGCCGAGAAGGTCGGCGGCAAGGGGGGCGGCCGTCCCGACCTGGCCCAGGCCGGCGGCAGTCAGCCGGAACAACTGGCAGCGGCCTTAAAAGACGTCGAGGCCCTGGTCGCCGAAGCACTGAAGTAATCCACCTGCTCATATAACAGGAGAGCCCCATGTCAGGCACCATTGTCCAGACCCAAGAACAGGCGAGCTATCCCCATCCCAAGCACGACGGCTTTACCCTGCGGGATGTGGTCACGGCCGCGCTCAACCCGGCCCTGTCCGTACACCGGGGGGAAATCGCCCCCGGCGGCGAAATTTTTCCCCACACCCACGACGGACAGGCGGAAACGTTTTATATCCTCTCCGGCGAGGCGGTGTGCACCATGGGCGCTGAAAAAACCGTCGTCGGTGCCGGCAGCTGCTGCGTGGCGCCTTCCGGCGTCACCCACGGCCTCAAAAACAACGGCAGCGAGCCGGTGGAACTGTTGGCCCTTTTCACCCCTCCCTTGAAGTAACCCTTAGCGGAGATGGCCCGTGAATTCAGGCAGAAAACCTTCCTTACACCCTGAATTTTCGGGGCGCGGCATCCTGATCGTCGATGACGAAAAAGTCATCCGCGACATGTGCGCCATGGTTCTGGACGGCTACCGGGTTTTTCTGGCAACCGACGGCCTTGAGGCTCTGGAGGTCCTGAAAAGAGAAAATATCGATGTCGTTCTCACCGACGTCATGATGCCGAACATGAACGGTCTCGACCTGCTGGAAGCCATCAAACGGGAGGACCCCAACAAGGCCGTGGTGGTCATGACCGGCTACAGCGAGAAGAACGTCATCCTGCGGGCCCTAAAGGCCGACGCCGATGACTTCATCAGCAAGCCGATCAACATGCTGCAGCTCAAGACCACCCTGGACAATGTTCTGGAAAAGAAGGCCCTCAAGGAAGAGCTGCTCCATCTCCAGCGCATGGACCGGCTCAAATCCGATTTTCTCGGTCTGGTCTCCCACAAGCTCAAAACGCCGGCCACCGCCATCTCCCTGTTCATCCAGAATCTCGCCTACGGTTCCCTGGACAAATCGGATCCCGACTTCGCCCAGACCCTCCATCTCATTCTGGAAGAGTCGGAATACCTGGCCACTCTCATCCAGGACCTGCTCTACTACAGCGACGTCATTCTACAGGACGGGCCGCCGACCCTGACGGCGTGCAATCTCAAGGACCTGGCGCTGGGCGTTTTTCACCAGCTCAAGTACGCCTCCCAACGCAAAGGGATCACTCTGAGCGAGAGCATTCAGGGTGATTTTCCCGACATGGAACTGGACCGAGAGCGACTGAATTTCGCCCTGCGGGCCCTGCTGGACAACGCCGTGAAATTCACCCCGGCGGGAGGAACCATTCAGCTGAGCGGCGCCGTAGAGGCCGACCGGCTGGTCCTGATAATTGAGGATAACGGCGAGGGGATCGCCAAGGAAAACCTGCCCAAAATTTTCGAAAAGTTCTACCAGGTAGACCCCGCCCATACCGGGCAGATCCGGGGTTTCGGTCTGGGCCTTCACTATGCGCGGGAATTCATCCAGGCCCATCAGGGGACGATCCAGATCGAGAGTCAGCCGGGCATCGGCACGACGGTCACGCTGAGCTTTCCACGCTGATGGCGACAATGGACCTGCCGCCTCGGATTCCAGCCGCCTTTGGATGGGGTCTGCGGCGGCATTTTTCTTTTTTTGCCCTGGTCTCTGTGCTATATTCGCGCTATTTTCTTCGGTGACAAAACCTTGCCGGAGTCCTGATGAAAGGGAGAAGCTATGTTTCGCGGAACAACGATTGTCTGTGTCAGAAAAGATGGTGACGTCGCCCTGGCCGGCGACGGGCAGGTGACCCTGGGCAACACCGTCATGAAGCACGGCGCCCGCAAGATCCGCCGCATGTATAACGACCAGGTTCTGGCCGGTTTTGCCGGCAGCACCGCCGACGCCTTCACCCTCTTTGAAAAATTTGAAGCCAAGCTGCAGGAGTACCGCGGCAACCTGCCGCGCGCCGCCGTTTCCCTGGCCAAAGACTGGCGCACCGACCGCGTACTGCGCCGCCTTGAGGCCCTGCTCATCGTGGCGGACAAAGAAACCACCCTGGTTCTTTCCGGAGCCGGGGACGTCATTGAGCCCGACGACGGCGTCGCCGCCATCGGTTCCGGCGGCGCCTTTGCCCAGGCGGCGGCTCGCGCCCTGGTGGCCCACTCGCCTCTTGCCGCCGGGCAGATCGTCGAGGAAGCCATGAAAATCGCTGCGGGCATCTGCATTTACACCAACGACCACATCCTCATCGAGTCTTTGTCATGACCAACTTCACGCCAAGAGAAATCGTCTCCGAACTGGACCGCTACATCGTCGGCCAGAAAAACGCCAAGCGCGCCGTGGCCGTGGCCCTGCGCAACCGCTGGCGCCGTCAGCAGGTCGCCACCGACCTGCGCGAGGAGATCACTCCCAAGAACATCATCATGATCGGCCCCACCGGCGTCGGCAAAACGGAGATCGCCCGCCGCCTGGCCAGGCTGGCCCAGGCCCCTTTCGTCAAGGTGGAGGCCAGCAAGTTCACCGAGGTGGGCTACGTCGGCCGTGACGTCGAAAGCATGGTGCGCGACCTGCTCGATCTGGCCATCATCATGGTCAAGGAGGAAGAAGCGCAGAAGGTACGGGTCAAGGCCGAGGATCTCGCCGAAGAGCGCCTGCTCGATCTGCTCCTGCCCGGCGAACCCGTTTCGACCGAAGCAGGCGAGAGCAAAGAGTCGACCCGGGACAAACTGCGCAAGCTGCTGCGCAAAGGGGCCCTCAACGAGCGCTACGTCGAACTGGAGACCCAGGAAGCCAAGATGCCGGCCATGAACGTCCTTACGCCCCCCGGCGCCGAGGACATGGGCCTGAATCTCAAGGAGATGTTCGGCAATCTCTTCCCGAAAAAGACCAAGCGCACCCGCATGAAGGTGGCCGACGCCCGCGAGATCCTCATCGAGACCGAGGCCGAAAAGCTGGTGGACATGGACAAGGTGCAGACCCTGGCCCGCGAACGCACCGAGCAGAGCGGCATTATCTTCATCGACGAGATCGACAAGATCGCCAGCCGCGAAGGGGGCCACGGCCCGGAAATCTCCCGCGAGGGCGTGCAGCGGGACATCCTGCCCATCGTCGAAGGGAGCAGCATCAACACCAAGTACGGCCCGGTCAAGACCGATCACATCCTCTTTATCGCCGCCGGTGCCTTTCATGTCGCCAAGCCCTCGGATCTCATTCCCGAACTGCAGGGGCGCTTTCCCATCCGCGTCGAACTGGACAGTCTCGGCGAAGAGGAATTCGTCCAGATCCTCACCGAACCGAAGAACGCCCTGACCCGCCAGTACTGCGCCTTGATGGCCACGGAGAGCATCGACCTGGTCATCCATGCAGACGCCGTGCGCGAGATCGCCCGCACCGCGCGTCAGGTCAACGAACGCACGGAGAACATCGGCGCCAGACGGCTGCACACTATCATGGAAAAACTGCTGGAGGAACTCTCCTTCGACGCCCCGGAGCGCTCGGACAAACGGGTGGAGATCGACGCCGCCTATGTCCGCCGCGTTTTGTCCGACATCGTCGAGGACGAAGACCTCTCCAGATACATACTCTAGTTCCGCCTTTTACGGAGGGCATCGACGGATGCCGGGAGAAGCGACCATGCAGGAGATCATCGACAAGGCCAACGTACTGATGGAGGCGCTGCCCTACATCAAGCGATTCCGCAACAAGACCATCGTCATCAAGTACGGCGGCAACGCCATGGTGGAGGAACGCCTGAAGGAGGGCTTCGCCCGCGACGTCATTCTCATGAAATACATCGGTCTCAACCCCGTCGTCGTCCATGGCGGCGGCCCCCAGATCGGCCAGGTTCTCAAGGAGATGGGCCGGGAGACCCGCTTCGTGCAGGGTATGCGGGTGACGGACGCGGCGACCATGGACGTGGTGGAGATGGTGCTGGGCGGCAAGGTCAACAAGGAGATCGTCGGCAACATCAACCGGCACGGCGGTCAGGCCGTCGGCCTCTCCGGCAAGGACGGCCACTTCATCCGCGCCCGCAAACTGGAGATGAAAACCGTCAATCCCGACACCCTGACGCCGGAGATCATCGATGTCGGCCTGGTCGGCGAGGTCGAACAGGTCAATCCGGCCATTATCATGGCCCTGGAAGATAACAACTTCATCCCCGTCATCGCCCCCATCGGGGTCGGACTGAACGGCGAAACCTACAACATCAACGCCGACCTGGTCGCCGGCAAGGTGGCTGGTGCCCTGCGCGCCGAAAAGCTCATCCTGCTCACCGATGTCGAAGGGGTCAAGGACAAGCAGGGTCGGCTCATCTCGACCATCGACGTTGACCGCGTGCCCGACCTCATCAATGACGGCACCATCTCCGGCGGCATGATCCCCAAGGTCAACTGCTGCATCGACGCCGTCGAGGAAGGGGTGACCAAAACCCACATCATCGACGGCCGCATGGAGCACGCCTGCCTGCTCGAGATCTTCACCGACAAGGGGATCGGCACCGCCATCGCGAGGTTCAACTCATGAGCATTTCACAGCACTGGATCGACCGCGGCAATGTCCACATTGCCAAGACTTATGGCCGTTACCCCATCGTGGCCGTCCGAGGTGAAGGCTGCCGCCTGTTCGATGCCGACGGGAAGAACTACCTGGATTTTGTCGCCGGTGTCGCCGTCAACAATCTCGGGCACTGCCATCCCAAGGTGGTGGAAGCGCTCACCGAGCAGGCCAAGCGCCTGCTGCACTGCTCCAACTACTATCACATCCCCCAGCAGATCGAGCTGGCGGAACTGCTGTGCACGCATTCCTTCGGCGACCGCGTCTTTTTCTGCAACTCCGGCGCCGAGGCCAATGAAGCCGCGATCAAGCTGGCCCGCAAATACAGCGCTGACCGCTCCGGCGAGAACCGTTTCGAGGTCATTACCGCCCTCGCCTCCTTTCACGGCCGCACCCTCGGCACCATCAGCGCCACAGGCCAGGACAAGATCAAGGCCGGCTTCGCCCCCATCCTGCCCGGCTTCAAGTATGTTCCCTTCGGCGATATCGACGCCCTGCGCGCGGCCGTATCCCCACAGACCTGCGCCATCATGCTGGAACCGGTCCAGGGGGAAGGCGGCGTCAACGTGCCGCCGCCGGGCTACCTCAAAGCCGTCCGCGCCCTCTGCGACGCCATGGGCCTGCTGCTGATTTTCGACGAGGTTCAGGTCGGCTGCGGCCGCACCGGCACTCTCTTCGCCTATGAGCACGACGGCATCGAGCCCGACATCATGACCCTGGCCAAGGCTCTGGCCGGCGGCCCCCCCATCGGCGCCATGGTGGCGCGGGAAGAGGTGGCCGAATCCTTCGGGCCCGGCACCCACGGCTCCACCTTCGGCGGGAATCCCCTCATGACCGCCGCCGGGGTCGCCGCCATGCGCGCCATCCTGGAGGACGGTGTTCTCGACAACTGCCAGGTCATGGGACAGTACCTCTACCAACGCCTGGCCGATCTGAAAGAGCGCTTCGACTTTGTCACCGAGGTGCGGGGGCGCGGCCTGATTCTCGGCATGGAACTGACCATCGACGGGGCCGACATCGTCAATCGCGCCATGGCCAAGGGCCTGCTCATCAACTGCACCGTCGGCAAGGTCCTGCGCTTTGTGCCGCCTCTGATCGTCACCCAGGAGGAAATCGACGAGGCCATCGACATTCTGGCCGCCATCTTCATGGAACTGTAGGAGGGCGGCCAGCCGTAGCCGCCGGCCCTGATTCATCTATCCCAGGAGTAGCACTGTGAAAAAAGACTTTCTGGCTCTCACCGACTGGAGCCGCGACGAACTGGACCAGATCTTCGACCTGACCCGCGACCTCAAGGCCAAACAGCAGCGCGGCGAAGAACATCACCTCCTCAAGGGCAAGACCCTGGGGATGATTTTTGAGAAGAGTTCCACCCGCACCCGGGTTTCCTTCGAGGTGGGAATGTACCAGCTCGGCGGCCATGCCCTCTTTCTGCACTCGGGCACGACCCAGCTCGGCCGCGGCGAACCGATCAAGGATACCGCCCGCGTCATGTCCCGCTACGTCGACGGCATCATGATCCGGACGTTCTCCCAGGCCGGCGTCGAAGAGCTGGCCCGCTGGTCGGATATCCCCATTATCAACGGCCTGACCGACAGCTATCACCCCTGCCAGATCATGGCCGACCTCTTCACCGTCATCGAACACAAGGGGAGTTACCAGGACCTGAGCTACTGCTGGATTGGCGACGGCAACAACATGGCGCACAGCTGGATCAACGCCGCCGCCGTCTTTGGTTTTGAGCTGCGGGTCGCCACGCCCAAAGGCTACGAACCCGATGCCGCCGTCGTGGCCCGGGCCAAAGAACTCGGGGCCAACGTCCTTTACACCCATGATCCCCTGGAGGCCGCCCGCGGCGCCCAGGTGCTCAATACCGATGTCTGGGCAAGCATGGGCCAGGAGGCCGAGCAGAAAGAGCGGGAGCAGGCCTTTGTCGGCTTTCAGCTCAATGACGAGGTAGTGGCTGCGGCGGCGGCCGACTGCATCGTGCTGCACTGCCTGCCGGCTCATCGCGGCGAGGAGATCACCGACTCTGTCATCGAAGGCCCCCACTCGGTAGTCTTTGACGAAGCCGAGAACCGCCTGCATGTGCAGAAGGCCATCATGGCGACCCTCATGGCCTGAAGCCGTATTCCGGAGAGATCATGAACATCCGCTGCCCCCACTGCGATTTTTCCCGCGACGTCGACCCGTCCAAAGTTCCCGCCGGACCGACGCGGGTGACCTGTCCGAAGTGTCGTCAGGTCTTTACCTTCAACGCCACCGCAGAGAGATCCCCCCAGCCGGCAACCCCGCCGAAGCAAATCACCTGCCCGGCCTGCGGACTTGAGCAGCCGGTCGGTGATTCCTGCCGGGGGTGCGGCATCGTCTATGAGAAATGGCAGCAGCGCCAGCACCAACTGGCTCAGGATTTGCCCGCAACGTCAGCGGCGGCCGCGCCCACGGCAGCGGAGCTCCCCAAGGCCGGCTTCTGGGTGCGCGTCATCGCCTCCGTGGTCGATTCTATTCTGGTGACCGTCGTACAGATGGTGCTCGGCTTCATCCTCGGGCTGACAGCCGGCCTGGCTGGCGGTGATCTCTCCGGCGAAGGGAACCTGATGCTGGGTTTGACCACCGGATTGTTCGGCATGGTTCTGGCCGTGGCCTACTATGTCTTCTTTACCGGCTACTGCGGCCAGACCCCGGGCAAGATGGCGGTGCGCATCAAGGTCATCTGCACCGACGGCGCCAATATCGGCTACAGTTCGGCCTTCCTGCGGGAGACCATCGGCAAGTTCGTCTCCAGCATCCTGCTGGGCATCGGCTACCTCATGGTGGCCTTTGATTCGCAAAAACAGGGCCTGCACGATAAAATCGCCGGCACCTATGTTATAAAGTTGTAGAAACCAGGAGAACGGGCACGGCATCCTTCTTCGCCCAGCGCCTCGCCTCCCATTCATCGAACCAGGAGATCCATATGTCCAAGAAAAGCAGCGTCAAAAAAGTCGTCCTCGCCTATTCCGGCGGTCTGGACACCTCCATCATTCTCAAATGGCTCACCGAGGAGTATGACTGCGAAGTCGTGGCCTACTCCGCCGATCTCGGCCAGGGCGAAGAGCTTGATCATATCCCCGAGAAAGCCAAGAAGACCGGCGCCAGCAGCTGCCACATCCTTGACCTCAAGGAAGAATTTGCCCGCGACTTCGTCTTCCCCATGTTCCGCGCCAACGCCATCTACGAAGGGCGCTACTTCCTCGGCACCTCCATCGCCCGGCCGCTGATCGCCAAGGCCCAGATGGAGGTCGCCGCCAAGGAAGGTGCCGACGCCGTCTCCCACGGTGCCACTGGCAAGGGCAACGACCAGGTGCGCTTCGAAATCGCCTACTACCACTTCGACCCCGCCATCAAGGTCATCGCCCCTTGGCGCGAGTGGGACATGAAGAGCCGCACCGCCCTGGAGAACTACGCCAAGAAGCACGGCATTCCCGTCCCCACCAGCAAGAAGTTCCCCTGGAGCTCCGACCGCAACCTGCTGCACATCTCCTTTGAAGGGGACATCCTGGAGAACCCCTGGGCCGAGGCGCCCGAAGAGATGTACGTGCTGACCCAGCGCCCCGAGGACGCTCCTGACCAGCCTGAATACGTCGAGATCGAGTTCGAAAAGGGCGACGCCGTCGCCGTCAATGGCGAGCGCCTCTCCCCCGCCAAGCTGCTGGCCAAACTCAACGAGCTCGGCGGCAAGCACGGTATCGGCCGCGTCGACCTCATGGAAAACCGCTTCGTTGGCATGAAGAGCCGCGGCGTCTACGAGACCCCGGGCGGCACCATTCTCGAAGAGGCCCATCGCGCCGTCGAGTCCATCACCATGGACCGCGAAGTCATGCACCTGCGCGACTCTCTGGTTCCCCAGTATGCCAGCATGATCTACAACGGCTTCTGGTTCGCCCCGGAGCGCATCGCCCTGCAGACGATGATCGACCAGACCCAGCAGACCGTTAACGGCAAGGCCCGCGTCAAGCTCTACAAGGGGCACTGCCGCACGGTCGGCCGCGATTCGGCCAGCGACAGCCTGTTCAACGTCGATTTCGCCACCTTCGAGGCGGACGATGTCTACAACCAGGCCGACGCCGAGGGCTTCATCAAGCTCAACGCCCTGCGCCTGCGCATCGCCGCCATTCAGCGTCAGCACAAAAAGTAAGGTGTCTGGGGTGAGGGGTGAGGCGAAAAGGCCTTGCTCCTCACCCCTCACGCGTCACCTCTCACGGAACCCCAATGGAATTCGCCAAACAGCCCCAGATCAAGACCTCGGTGGTCGCCTGTATCATCGATGAGCAGGAGCGCATTCTGCTCACCCGCCGCTGCATTGAGCCGTTCTGCAGTCAGTGGGTGATGCCCGGGGGAAAGATCGACCATGGCGAACCGATCCTGGAGGCCCTGCACCGGGAGGTGCAGGAAGAGGTCGGCATCGCGGTGCGGGTCGAGGGCCTCATTGATGTCTTTGAACGCCTGGGCATCGGGGAGCGCAACGATCATTTCATCATCCTCTACTATCGCTGCGCGCCGCTGACCTTCGAGCTGCAGCCCAACGGCAGCGAATGCACGGAAGCCCGCTGGGTCGGACGAGAGGACCTGTCGGCGCTGAGCATTCCGGCCGGCACCCGGCATATCCTGGGCAAGATCTATCCCGGCCTCTTTCCCGAGGCGGAGGCGCCACCGCTCGGCGCCATCGAAAACGAGATTCCCGGCGGCACCTTCCCTTCGCCCTGACCTGAAAGCCGGCCATGTTCCGCATCGTCGAGAAAAATCTGTCGGTCGAATTCCCCTGGGGGCACCATCTGCACTGCATGGTCTGCCAGCTGCCCACCTGGCTGTCGCGCAAGGAGCATCTGTGCCGGCTGACCGAACCCACGACCAGCTGGGAGATGGTCCGCTCGGTCCTGGAAATGGTGGCCGCGGGTGAAGGCAACCTCAAGAAGCTCCATTTTCTGCTCTTTCCCGAATCCACGGTACCGGCCGAGCGGGTGGAGGAAGCGCTGGATCTCATCCGCAACCGCTTTCACAACAACACGGTGACCATGTTCGGGGTCGAGCACACGACGCTGGCCGATTATCGAGAGGTGCTCGAACGCTATCGGGAGGACAACGCCGAGGCGCTGGCCCAGGTGCTCGAAGATATCGATGCGGGCGACGTGGAGCAGCTGCCGGCCAACTGGGCGGTCATCGCCGTCAAGGAGGCCGATGGCAAGGTCCGGGTCTTTCTCGAAGCCAAGAGCCACCCCTACTTTGCCGAGGAGAACCCCGACGCCCTGCACGATCTCTATCGGGGCAAGGTCTTTCCTCTGTTCCACTGCCACCCCAACCCCTTCAACTTCATGGCTCTGATCTGCTTCGACTACATCTACCGCACCATCTACCAGTCGAACATCAGCGTCCTGATCGACAAGGCCAACGAACTCTTTTTTCAGACGCGCCAGCGCCTCGACCTGCTGGCGGTCCTCGAGTGCAACCCCAAACCCGAACACCGCGCCTTTCGCGACGTGGTCAACGGCTACTACGGCGAGTACCTGTCGCAGCATCCCGGCGTGCGCGACTCGATCACCGTCTTCTGCAACACCTCGGACGAGACCACGGGCAGCGGCAGCACCCCCGAAGCCACCTTCGGGCGCTCCTCGGTCATCATCCACGAGAATCACAAGATGAAGCAGAAGCAGTTCGCCGAGTTCGAGACCGACGACTTCGGCGGTCTCCCCGTCTGCCGCATGCGCTTCGGCACCGGTACCCGCCTCTACTACTTCAACCTGCCGGTTTTCCATGAGCTCGATCCACGCACCACGCGGGTTCCGCTACGGGTGCACAGCATTTTCCAGCCCGACGATAACCAGGGCTGGCAGCGCGTTTTTAGCGAATAACGGTTCAAACTGAGACGGTCCCCCGGGACCGCCATGAAACCTTGAAATGGAGCACAGACATCATGAGTGAAAAACCCTGGGCCGGGCGCTTTACCCAGCCCACCGACAAATTTGTGGAAGAGTTCACCGCCTCCATCGATTTCGACAAACGCATGTACCGCTACGATATCCAGGGCTCCATCGCCCACGCCCGCATGCTGGCCCGTCAGGGCATCATCGGCGCCGAGGACGCCGAGCAGATCATCGGCGGTCTGGAGGGCATCCTGGCCGACATCGAAGCGGGCAATTTCGCCTTCAAGGTCTCCCTGGAAGACATCCACATGAACATCGAGGCCCGCCTTATCGAGCGCATCGGTGCCGTCGGCGGCAAGCTGCACACGGCCCGCTCCCGCAATGACCAGGTGGCTCTGGACGTACGCCTCTACCTGCGCGACGAGCTCAAGGAGATCCTGGGCTACCTGCGCCGCCTGCAGGAGTCGCTGCTGCAGCAGGCCGAGCAGAACCTGGCGGTCATCATGCCCGGCTATACCCATCTGCAGACGGCGCAGCCGGTGCTCTTCTCCCACCACATGCTCGCCTATTTCGAGATGATCAAGCGCGACGCCGGCCGCATCACCGACGTGCTCAAGCGCCTCAACGTGCTCCCCCTCGGGGCCGGGGCCCTGGCCGGGACCACCTTCCCCATCGACCGCGAATTCGTCGCCGAACAGCTTGGCTTCGACGGCGTCACGCGCAATAGCCTCGATTCGGTCTCCGATCGCGATTTCGCCCTGGAGTTCTGCGGCGCCAGCGCCATCCTGATGATGCACCTCTCCCGCCTGTCGGAAGAGCTCATCCTCTGGTCCTCCGCCGACTTCCACTTTATCGAGCTCACCGACGCCTTCTGCACTGGCAGCAGCATCATGCCGCAGAAGAAGAACCCCGACGTCCCCGAGCTGGTGCGCGGCAAGACCGGCCGGGTCTACGGCAACCTCATCAGTCTGCTGACCCTGATGAAGTCCCTGCCGCTGGCCTACAACAAGGACATGCAGGAAGACAAGGAGCCCCTGTTCGACACCATCGACACCGTCAAGGGGAGTTTGAAGATCTTCGCCGACATGATCGCCGAGATGAAGGTGCAGGCCGAGAACATGCGAGTGGCCGCCGCCCGCGGCTTCTCCACCGCCACCGATGTGGCCGACTACGTCGTGCGCAAGGGGCTGCCCTTCCGCCAGGCCCACGAAGTGGTGGGCAAGACGGTGCGCTACTGCATCGAGCACGGCAAGGACATCCCCGAGCTGACCCTCGATGAATTCCGCCAGTTCTCGGAGCTGATCGGCGAGGATATCTACGACTTCGTCACCCTGGAGGCCTCCGTCAACGCCCGCCGCGCTACCGGCGGCACCGCCCGTGAAGCGGTGGAGCGCGAGATCGCCCGCGCCCGCCAGGAACTGGTCTAGCCCCGATGAAGACGCTGCGTTGCCTTGGCCTGACTGCCCTGCTGCTGACCGCCCTGCTGGCCGGCTGCGGCAAAAAGGGACCGGTGCGACCTCTGGAGCTGCCCCTGCCGGCCGCCCCGGCCAACGTCAGTCTGCAGCAGCAGGGGGAATCCCTGCGACTCTCCTGGGAGGTGCCGACGGCGAACCAGAACGGCACGCCCCTTACCGATCTGCAGGGTTTCCGCCTCTTCCGCCTGCCCTTCGTCCCCGGGCAGGAATGCCCGGACTGCCGCGACCTGTCCGTGCTGCTGACGGAGGTCGACCTCGATTATCCACGCGGGGTCATTCGGGACGGCAGCCGCCTGACCTATGTGGATGACGCGGTTCAGGCGGAAACCGGCTACCGCTACCGCATCGTGCCTTTTACGGCGCGCGATCACGAAGGCGCCCCGTCCAGCCTGAGCCGCATCGTCTACCCGGCGCCGCCGGCTCCCGCCGGATTGACGGCCGAAGGGCTGGACCATCTCGTGCGCCTGCAGTGGGAAGCGCCGGTTCTTGACGCCAGTTTAGGAGAGGTGGTCGGCTATCGCCTTTATCGTCACGCCGACCCCGCCCGGGTCGCCGCCTCCCCGGTCAACCGGCAACCCCTGACCGAGCCCCGGTTCGAAGACTACGGCCGCGACAACGGCACGCCCCTGACCTATGCCGTCAGTCTCATCGTCCGGCAGCAGGCCACCGAGGTCGAAAGCGCCCTCTCGGAACGCGTGACCGTCACGCCGAAAGCTGGGTTTTAGAAGGGCTCTTTGACTTTGACAGGCAGGTATGTTAAGGATATTGACTGCTTTTCAGAACAGCATTATAAAGCCTTGGGCGTCGTGTTCCGCCATAAAGACAGGCTGTGAACCCGCCCCCATCATCCTTTTGAATCCGCTTACATGAAGGAGAAATCTATGTTCAAAGGCTCCATGGTCGCCATTATCACCCCTTTCGATGCGAACGGGCAGGTCGACGAAGAAAAATACCGCCAGCTTATCGAATTCCAGATCGAGAACGGCACCGACGTCATCGTGCCCTGCGGCACTACCGGCGAATCGGCCACCCTCGACTACAAGGAACATGACCGCGTCATCCAGATCTGCATCGAGCAGGTCGCCAAGCGCGTCCCCGTCATCGCCGGCACCGGTTCCAATTCCACCGCCGAGGCCATCGAACTCTCCCAGCACGCCAAGGAGATGGGCGCCGACGGCGTACTCCTCGTCTCCCCCTACTACAACAAACCTTCGCAGGAAGGTCTCTTTCAGCACTACAAGGCCATCGCCGAGGCCGTCAGCCTGCCCCAGGTGCTCTACAACGTGCCCGGCCGCACCGGCATGAACATGGAGGCGAAGACCACCATCCGCCTGGCCGAGTTCGCCAACATCGTCGCCATCAAGGAAGCTTCCGGCAATGTGACCCAGGCCAGCGAGATCCTCGACAAGGCCGGCGACAAGATCGACGTCCTCTCCGGCGATGACTTTCTCACCCTGCCGCTGATGGCCTGCGGCGCCAAGGGCGTCATCTCCGTCACCGCCAACATCATGCCCAAGGAAGTCAAGGCTATGGTCACCGCCGTGCAACAGGGCCAATGGGACGAAGCCCGCAAGATGCACCTGAAGATGCTCGATATCCATAACGCCATGTTCATCGATTCCAATCCGGTGCCGGTCAAAACCGCCGCCAACCTCATGGGCAAATGCGGGGCCGAAGTCCGCCTGCCCCTGGTGCCCATGCAGGGGGCCAAGCTCGACACGCTGAAGTCGGTGATGAAGGGCTACGGGCTGATTTGAACCTTTCAACCGGGCCCCGCCGAGCCCCGCACGAGGATGAAATGACTAAAGTTGCTGTTACCGGAGCGGCCGGACGCATGGGGGGCCGCATCATTACCGCCATCAAGGAGGCACCCGGCATGGAACTGGCCGGCGCCGCCGAACGTACCGGACACCCCATGGTCGGCCACGATGCCGGTCTGGTCAGCGGCTGCGGCGAACTGGGCGTGGCCATCGCCGACAGTCTGGAGGCTGCCCTGGCCGATGCCGATGTGCTCATCGACTTCACCTTTCCCGAAGTCACCCTGGAGAATATCGCCGTCTGCGCCCGCCTGGGCAAAAGCATCGTCATCGGCTCCACCGGCTTCACCCCCGAGCAGCGCGCTGAAGTACAGAAGCTGGCGGCGACCATCCCGGTGGTGCTGGCCCCGAACATGAGCGTGGGGGTCAACGCCTGCTTCAAACTGCTCAAGGAGACGGCCAAAATTCTCGGCGACGGCTTCGATGTCGAGATTGTCGAGCTGCATCACAACAAGAAAAAAGACTCCCCTTCCGGCACCGCCGTGCGCATGGGCGAAGTGGTGGCCGAGGCTTTGGGGCGCGACTACAACCAGGTCGCCAACTACCACCGCGAGGGGATGTGCGGCGAGCGCACCAAGGAAGAGATCGGCATGCAGACGGTTCGCGGCGGCGACATTGTCGGCGAGCACACCGTCTATTTCATCGGCATGGGAGAGCGCATCGAGATCACCCACCGGGCCATGAGCCGGGACATGTTCGCCCGCGGAGCCGTGCGCGCCGCCGGCTGGCTCGGCGACAAGCCGGCCGGGCTGTACGATATGCAGGACGTGCTGGAACTGAAATAAGCGTTTCGGGCAAGGGCGCAGATCGTAGCGCCCGGGCTCGCTCTTTTACACAGAATTCAGGGCGCGATAAATCGCGCCCCTACCATTTTTGGAGGAATACAATGGCTCATATCAACGATCATTATCTGAAACTCAAAGCCGGCTATCTCTTTCCCGAGATCGGCCGCCGCGTGCGTGAATTCACCGCCGCCAATCCCGAGGCCCAGGTCATCCGCCTCGGCATCGGCGACGTCACCCGCCCCCTGGCTCCCGCCGTGCTCAAGGCCTTTCACGAGGCCATCGATGATCTCGGCACCACGGAAAATTTCCATGGTTACGGTCCCGAACAGGGCTACGACTGGCTCATCAACACCATCATCGACAAGAGCTACAAGCCCCTCGGCGTCGAGCTGAAGGCCTCCGAGATGTTCATCTCCGACGGCTCCAAGTGCGACTGTGCCAACATCCTCGACATCTTCGCCCTCGACAACAAGGTGGCTATCGGCGATCCCGTCTATCCGGTCTACAACGACACCAACGTCATGGTCGGCCGCACCGGCGAAGCGGATGAAAAGGGCTACTACAAGGGCATCGTCTACATGCCCTTTACCGAGGCCAACAACTTCATCCCCGACCTGCCCAAAGAGAAGGTCGACATCATCTACCTGTGCTTCCCCAACAACCCCACGGGCACCGTGGCCAGCAAGGAAGAGCTGCAGAAATGGGTCGACTACGCCAACGCCAACGATGCCGTCATCTTCTACGACGCCGCCTATGAGGCCTTCATCACCACGCCCGGCATCCCTCACTCCATCTATGAAATCGAGGGGGCCAAAAAGTGCGCCATCGAATTCCGCTCCTTCTCCAAGACCGCCGGCTTCACCGGCGTGCGCTGCGGCCTGGTCATCGTTCCCGAAGAGGTCATGGGCACCACCGAGAAGGGGGAGAAATATTCCTTCAACAAGCTGTGGAACCGCCGAACCAGCACCAAGTTCAACGGCGCCTCCTACCCGGTGCAGCGCGCCGCCGCCGCCGTCTACTCGGATGAGGGCTGGCAGCAGACCAAGGAGATCATCGACTACTACATGGATAACGCCCGTATCATCCGTGAAGGTCTTCAGGCCGCCGGCATCACCTGCTACGGCGGGGTCGACTCCCCCTACATCTGGCTGAAGACGCCAGCCGGCCTGTCCTCCTGGGACTTTTTCGACAAACTCCTGCAGGAATGTCACGTGGTCGGCACCCCCGGCTCCGGCTTCGGCCCGAGCGGTGAGGGCTACTTCCGCCTCAGCGCCTTTGGCGACAAGGAAAAGATCATTGAGGCAGTGGACCGGATCAAAAAGAAGTGGGGTAAATAAAACGAAGAAGGGCGGCTGATCAAGCCGCCCTTCTTCGTTCAGACTGGTGCCATGAAGGTACTACTAAAATTATGCGGTAATGTCGTCCACCTTGGCATCGGGAGCATTTTTAGTTACTGAGGCAATGCCGTTCTCCATGGCCGCCTTGGAGGAATAGTATTCGCTGCGCCCAACCTCCTGGCCGTTGGTCGCCTTGAGGATGAAATAGGGCTCGCCCTTGGCGTTCTCCCGCACCTCAAAAGCCCCCTCACGCACGGCGTTTTTGCGCACCGACTCAATGCCGTTCTCGGCGCTGGCTTTGGTCTTGTACAGTTCACTCGTTAAAATCACCTGCCCATTACTCGCCTTCAGGTTGAACATGAACTGCCCGTCCTTCGCTTTCTTCAGTTCGAACTTCCCGGCCATAACAATCTCCTCTCTGGTGGGTTGCAATGAAAAAAACAAGCGCCGCAAAAGGCGATAGAATAAGTATGTCGCTATATTGCGCAATTGCAAGCCGGCTGAGTTGAGATAATACGTTTTTCCCCCGGTTGATTACCGCAATCACCGTGATATGGTTTAAAGGCTTGCCCCATTTTAACTTTAGAAAAGGAGAGAGAAATGAAAACTGTAGCCACCTGGTGTATGGTATTTTTAATGGCAGCTCTGCTGAGCGCTTGCTCCAAGGAATCGACACCTCCGGAAGAAACAGCCAAGCCCGCCGCCGAAACCGGTACGGTCAGCGAGGAAGCCAAGGAAGCGGCGTCTGAAGTAAAGGAAGCAGCGGCCGTGGCGGTCGACGCAGCCAAGACGGAGGCCGAGCAACAGGTTGAGGCCGCCAAGGAAGCCACCTCAGAGATGGTGGAAGAGACCAAAGCCACGACCGCCCAGGCGGTAGATGCTGTCAAAGAGCAGACCGCAGACGTGGTAGAGGAGACGAAAGAGACGGCTGACGTGGCGGTCAGCGCCGCCCAGGCCAAGGTCGCGGAAACGGCCGCCGCCGTGGAGAAAGCCGCCACACCCGAACCACCCGGCGTGGTCGTTTACGAAGCCAGCATGGGCAAGGTCACCTTCAACCACGCGGACCATGGCAGTCGCCTGAGCTGCGACAAGTGTCATCCCACCGATCCGCCCCGGATGGTAGAGATCGACAAGGACATCGCCCACACGCTGTGCACCGGCTGCCACAAAGCCAGCGGCGGCAACGCCCCTACCTCCTGCACCGCCTGCCACGTCAAATAATTTGCTTTGTTCACAGGCAACCAAAAGCCCGCCCTTTCGATGAAGGGGCGGGCTTTTGGTTTATGGCCGGGAATGGCTCGAGGTGACTTAGTGCAGGACCGGACGCGGCGTCTTGGCCGTGCTCACCGGCAACAGCGGATAGACGATCTGCGGTTGGACGCCATTGAGGGTTTTCATGAAGGTCACCAGCAGCTTTTCATCCTGGGGAGTCAGAGAAATTCCCAGCTGGGAAGACCCCATGATGCTGGTGGCTTCCTGCAGGCTCCAGACCTTGCCCGAATGGAAATACGGCGCCGTCAGGGCCACATTGCGCAGGGAAGGCGCCCGGAAGACGTACTCATCGCTGGCCGTGTTGGTGACCTGGAAGCGGCCTTTGTCATCGGCGGACATGACCTCGCTCCCTGGCTTCTCCACCACTCCAAAGGGGAAGTAGCCGCTGCCACCCACGTTGACGCCGTCATGGCAGCCGGCGCAGCCCTTGTTGATGAACAGCTCCAGGCCCGCTTTCTCCTTGTCCGTCAAGGCGCCAGCCTCCCCGCGCAGATAGCTGTCGAAGGGGGCCGGGGTCAGCAGCACGGCTTCAAAAACCTCAATGGCTTTGGCGACATTATCGAAGGTCAAGGGTTTGTCTTCGCCCGGAAAAGCCATGGCGAAGAGCTCGACGTACTCGGGCATGCTGCCCAGCGTTTCCAGCACGCGTTCAGGGGTGTTGTTCATCTCCACGGAGGCCTGCACCGGCCCTTTGGCCTGTTCGGCCAGATCCTTGGCCCGGCCGTCCCAGAACTGAGCCGAGTTGAAAACGGCGTTCATGACGGTGGGGGCGTTGCGGGGCCCTTTCTGCCAGTTGTGCCCGACGGAGGTCTCCTGCAGATCACCGCCGGCCAGACCGACATTGTGACAGGTGTTGCAGCTGATCAGCTGGGAGGAGGACAGCCGCGGGTCGAAAAAGAGCATCTTGCCCAGTTCCAGTTTGTCCGGAGTCGCCGGATTGCCTTCAATAACCGGCGGCTCGGCGGGCAGTGGCTTGAAAATCGTCTGGCCAAGACGCAGAAGATCATCTGAAGCAGCATAGGCTGGAGCAAAGGACATCAGGGCGGCAGCGGCAAATAAGGCGATCAATCGGAACATGGGTTTCTCTCCTTTGCAAATAAGGATTACAAAAATCGGTTTTCCCCGGTTCTCTGCCAAAATATAGCAGGTGCCGGTGATTTTGCACCTTACCCCGGCCGAAATCGAGGAAAGACAGGCGGGCCTGGAAAGCAGCCTTGGGATCTTTTGCTATATTTACAGACGATACGTTCCTGACTGGAGTTTTTGATGGCGACAGGCACTCCTGAACAAGAAAATTTCCCTGACCAGTCCACCCAGGACCTGTCTTTCTGGTATCAGCTTTCCGCCGAAGAGACGCTGGATAGAATCGGCTCGACCCAGGCAGGCCTCCAGCCGGACGAGGCCGATCGGCGGCTGCGGGAGTTTGGCCCCAACCGTCTCCCCGAACGGAAGCCTCCCGGTCTGATCGTCATCTTCCTGCACCAGTTTCTCAGCCCTCTCATCTATATTCTGCTGGCAGCCGGCACCGTCTCTCTGCTCATCGACGAGCACACCGACGCCCTCTTTATCTTCGCCGTCATTCTGCTCAACGCCGGGCTCGGCACCTTTCAGGAATGGAAGGCCGAAAAGAGCGCCGCCGCCCTCCAGCGCCTGCTGGGGATCAAAGCCCATGTCCGCCGGCAGGGGCGGGAATTCCAGCTCGCGGCCGAGTTTCTGGTGCCGGGGGATATCGTCCTGCTCGAATCGGGCAACCGGATTCCCGCGGATATGCGCCTGCTGCGAACCCGTAATCTTGCCGTCGATGAATCGCTGCTGACCGGCGAGTCGCAGCTGGTCGGCAAGGATACGGCCGTCCTTCAGGGAGATTTACCGCTGAGCGAGCGTTCCAACCTGGTATTTGCCGGCTCAACGGTCGCCAGCGGCCGAGCCACTGCCGTCGTCGTCGCCACGGGGCTCTACACCGAATTGGGCAAAATCGCCTTGGCCGTATCCGCTTCGGAATTGACCAAGCCTCCCCTGGTAATCCGCATGGAGCGCTTTGCCAGGCAGATCAGTTATCTGGTCCTCGGTTTCGTGGCTCTGCTGGCGCTCATCTCCCTGGCGCGTGGGGCGGCCGTCATGGAAGTGTTCTTCATGGCCGTCGCTCTGGCCGTATCCGCCATCCCCGAGGGCCTGCCCGTCGCCATGACTGTGGCCCTCTCCATCGCCGCCAGCCGCATGGCCCGGCGCAACGTCATTGTCCGTAAACTGACGGCGGTGGAAGCGTTGGGAAGCTGCACCTGCATCGCCAGCGACAAGACCGGCACCCTGACCGTCAACAAACAGACGGCTAAAATTCTCGGCCTGCCCTGCGGCAAACTGTTCGATGTCACCGGCGAAGGCTACCAGGGCACCGGGATCCTGCTCGACGCCAACGGCCAGCCCCCAAGCGGTCAGGATCAGGCTTTTCTCACCCGTCTCGCCAAGACGGCGGCCATCTGCAACGAAGGAAGCCTGGAAGAGGTAGACGGCGATTGGGAACATCAGGGGGATGCCGTGGATGTCGCCCTGCTCGCCCTGGCCTACAAAGCCGGGCTGGATCCCCGTCGGTTGGCCAGCGAAGTGGACAAGCCCAGTGAAATTCCCTTTGAGTCGGCCCAGCGCTACGCCGCTGTCGCCTACCGGCACGGCCAGGAAACGGGCGTGGCCGTCAAGGGCGCCGTCGAGGCCGTCCTGCCTTTTTGCGCCGATTTTCAAGGGGAGAGAGACTGTGAGGTGGAAGCACAGGATATCCGAGAGCAGGCCCTGGCCCTGGCCGAAGGGGGCTACCGGGTCATCGCCGTGGCGCACAGCTCCCGACTGCCCGAGGGGGAACTCACGGCGGAGAACCTGCCTCCCCTCACCTTTCTGGGACTGGTGGGGCTCATTGACCCGCTGCGTCCGGAGGTGGCGGAGTCGGTGGAACGCTGCCGCCAGGCGGGAATCCGCGTCGTCATGATCACCGGCGACCATCCGGCCACCGCCCTGAGCATCGCCCGGGAACTGCACATCGCCCGCAGCGCCGAGGACCAGATCGTCGGCGCCGACCTGGAGGACCTTGGATCGCCTGAAGACCCGCGCTACCTGGAGGCCGTGCAGCGCGCCTCCGTCTTCAGTCGGGTCGCCCCCTTGCAAAAGCTCGATATCGTCGCCGCCCTCGGCACCCTCGGCCATTTCGTCGCCGTCACCGGCGATGGCGTCAACGACGCACCCGCCCTGCGCCGCGCCCACATCGGCGTCGCCATGGGTTCAGGGACCGACGTCGCCAAGGACACGGCCGCCATCATCGTCACCGACGACAACTTCGCCTCCATCGAAGGAGGAGTGGAAGAAGGCCGGTTTGCCTACGACAACATCCGCAAGGTCGTCGCTCTGCTCATTTCCACCGGCGGCGCCGAAATTGTCCTCTTCACCCTGGCCCTGCTGCTGGGCGTTCCCCTCCCGCTGCTGGCCGTGCAGCTGCTGTGGCTCAATCTGGTCACCAACGGCATTCAGGACGTGGCCCTGGCCTTCGAGGGGGGCGAACCCGGCGCCATGGCACGAGAGCCCAGGCCGCCCACCGAAGGCGTTTTCAACCGGCTGATGATCGAGCAGGTCGTCATCGCCGGCATCACCATGGGTCTGCTTGCCTTTGCCAACTGGTACAGTCTGCTCGCCTTGGGTTGGGATGAGCCGGCGGCCCGCAACAGCACCTTGCTGCTCATGGTCCTGCTGGAAAATGCCCATGCCTTCAACTGCCGCTCGGAAAGGCAGTCGGTTTTCCGCGTCCCCTTGAGCCGCAACTGGCTTCTGGTCGGCGGTGTGGGCGTCGCTCAGGGTCTGCACATTCTGAGCATGAACATCCCGCTGATGCAGAACGTTCTGGGGGTTCAACCGGTCAGCCTGTCCCATTGGGGGCGGCTGATCCTCATGTCCTTGCTGCTGATCGCGGTCATGGAGCTGTATAAACTGGTCAGGCACGGTTCCGCTGGATCAAAAGATCTTTCAGCCGCGCCATAGCGCGACAGATAAATTTCGCACAATCGGCTCTTTTCGTGAATTCTTTTGATTTTTTTGGTAAATTTATCATCTTAATCCAAAGACTCACATCCACGGAGGTCTCGTGTCCTGCAAGGCGACTATAAAATTTCTCAACGGCAATCAATGCGAGGGATTCCTCACCCAGCCACTCAACCCTGAAGAGGCGGGAATCGAAATAATGCGTAGCACCGATGCCGAGCCGGTGACCTACCCTTTTGAGGCGATCTGCTTTATCCGCCTGTATGAGACGGGCTTTTGTCCGCCGTCCTTTGCCAAAGATGCGGTGGCCGAAGATATCTATACGGCTACGGGGGACCGATTCCGGCTTCTTCTCAATCGGGGGGAGCGCTTTTTTCGGGGCGTTTTCGGCTACCCTGAAAAGCCGGATGAGAAGGGCTTCACGCGGATCTTCTTCACGCGCATTGGCCTGGACATCAAGAAACTCAACCTGCCGCTCGGCAAGGTGTTGGCCAAACAGGGCGCCATCCAGGGGGACAAGCTGAAGCTCGCCCTGGAGCTTCAGGAAAAACTGCGAAAGCAGAAACTGGGGGACATCCTCATCGAGGCGGGGCACCTCAACCAGGCAAAGGGGGAAGCGGTCATCGCCGCCGCCGCTAAAAAATCCGGTCAGCGCGCCGCGCAGTACCGCGTGGGGGACATCCTCATCGAGGCGGGGCTGGTCACCCGACGGCAGGTGGAAGAGGCCCGCGCCAAGCAGGAGAGCAACCGCCACAAAAAGCTCGGCATCATCCTGGTGGAAAAGGGCTGGATCACCGAAGATCAGCTGCTAGATGCCCTGGCGCAGAAGTTCGGCCTGCGGGTTATCGATCTCGACGAGACCAGCATCGACCCGGAGGCCGTCCACATGATCTCCCGCTCCCTCATCGAACGGATGCAGGTCCTGCCCATCGAGGTCACCAGCAACCGCCTCGTCGTGGCTACCTCCACTCCGACCGACCCGACCATCGGCGACAACCTCAGCTTTGCCACCAATCGCCGCATCGAACTGGTTGTGGCCAGCGCGCGCAAAATTGAGGAGCACATCAACCGCCTCTTCTACGATTCCGAAGACGAAATCGAAGAGCTGATCTGTTAGATCTGAACGCGTTGTTTACACTTTTAAGCCATAGAAATGATCCAGCAACTTTTCGTATGGCGTTAGATCGT
>JAWSUS010000003.1:0-201206 GCA_033549025.1 Desulfuromonadales bacterium | reverse complement strand
AGTGGCGGCATAACCAATGAAGGTGAAATCCACTTAGAGAACCGGTCACATCTGTTCAAACAACCGGGGCCACCTCTATAAAATGCTTTGATAGATTTATTGAAGTGCGAAAAGGGGGCCTTAAAAAGAGTTTTTCGACGGCTGACATCAGGAAATTCCTGATAGACGAATCCTTGGAATGGGGGTAGGGTGATAACGCTATTGAATACGATTAATTGAACCCGAGTGTGGCCGCTCATTAAAAAGATAAGGTGAATTGAAGTTCAAAGCAGTGCTGGTGAGCTTCTTATGAACGGGTGTGGGAGTCATGATGAAAATCCTTCTGTCGCTAAGGTAAAAGGAGAAATGAACATGAAAAATTTTCTGACAATCGTTCTTTCGGTGTTTGTTCTGCATTTTCTGGCCGTATCCGCCATGGCACAACCCTACTTCAGTGGAAGCATAGGAATTGTTTCCCTGATGGATTCCGACTTTAACGCCGGTGCTGACACTGGGGAGATATCCTATGACGCCGGTGTTGGCCTTCTGGCAGCTGTCGGTGGCAGAGTCTCTGATAATTTAAGATTTGAAGGTGAAATTGGCTATCGAGCCAATGATCTCGATAAAGGTACGATTGATGGTTTAGGAACTGCCAAAATTAATGGCGACATCACAGCCCTTTCGTTGATGGGGAACATGTATGTTGATTTCATGCCCCATGAATTCTTTTCCCCTTTTGTAGGTTTCGGTCTTGGTTTCGCCAATGTCGAACTTGATTTTGACGGCGCTGGAAGCGAAGACGATGACGTTTTTGCCTATCAGGTGGCTATTGGTGGCACTTATGCAGCCAATAAACAGGTATCGCTTGACGTACAATACCGCTACTTTGCCACGGATGATCCGGACTTTGAGGGACTGGAGTCAGAATATCAGTCTCATAACGTCCTGGTAGGTCTGCGCTTCAACTTCTAAATCGCCACGACCCACTACCTGAATTTTCCGCGCCCGACTTGGGCGCGGATTTTTTTTCAGGAGGTGTTCGTCGCGGTCAATTTTTAACCACAGGGATTTTGTCTTTAACCTGCCAAGAGAGAATAATGCCATGCATACGGTACGTCTTTTGATGATAGCTCTGATCGTTTTACTGACCGGCTGCGCTTCCTGGTATGCGAAAGTGCAGCCCGGGTTTGACTGGAGCCAGGTCTCGACTGTCACCTTGCAGGGGCCGGAAAATAACACGTATGGCGACCTGCTGGCGGCTGCAGAGGACGAGCTGGTGGGAATGGGTTACGAAGTGCTATCTGGGGATGTGCCCATAGCGCAGATCCGGGTTCATTTTACCGTGGGGGAAGGTCTTGATGTCGATGAGACGGGGCACCGCTTCATGCGGCCGAAGAGTCTGCATGTCCGTTTTTACGACACGAGTGATTGGTCTCTTGTCGCGGAAAACAGTTATTTCCTGCTCCCTTCAGAAGACCCGAGCCAGGGGGTGAAAGCGCTTTTTGACGGCATTCGCAAAAAACAGTCGCAGCGCCCCCCGAGTGCGTCACCGGAGAAAACCTCAACCCCGGCAGGGGCACCGTCCGAATCCGATCCTCCTCCGCCGACCCCGGAGCCGACCACCGAGGCGCCTGATTCAGCCACCCCGATTGAAGAGCCTTCCCCCTGGGTCCCGCGTTTTAAGTCCTGGGGATTTGATGAGTGGGGGCAGTAGGAAGACGTCATGAGTTAAACCAGCCCACGATTTCTAGAACTTTTTGACGGGCAGCCGGAAAGGCACCGCACCTCAGCTGACTATTACAGCTACCAGTTTTTTGTCGCCCGTCGGCCCTGATACTGGCCGGAACCACATCCCTCCTGCATCAAATCCCTTTATTGAATCACCGTTTCAAGTCTAAAAAACGGCTTCAGACCACCTGCGGCCGGTCCTGCCGGCGTCGTTTGGCGTAGTAGGAAAAGATGGCGACAAGGACGCCGGTGCCCATGAGGACGCCGCCGGTCAGGGCCAGATTGGCGCCGGGGTCGTAGTTGATGGTGAGTACGGAAGAGGTGCGCACGATGGGTTGCAGAGGACGCAGGTTGAGGCCTTGTTCAACGAGGGGCGCGGGCGGGCCCTGACGCAGGAAGTACCAGCCCTGCCAGCGGATCTGGCCGGCGTTGCCCATCAGCTGCAGATGCAGGGCCGGATCGTTCAGGGTGTTTCCCATGGCCACCACGCGCTCGCCCAGACGGCGGGCCGTGGGCAAAAACTCCAGAACGGCGAGGGTGTCGCCGCCGGGGAGGGTGAGGCGTGTGCCGTCTTCGAGATCCATGCGGCCAAAGCCCGGGGCGTGAAAGGAAAAACCGCTGACTTCCTGCTGAAGGCTGGAGGCCAGGACGATCAGCCCCTGGTGGCTGAGGGGATGGTTGGTGCGTACCTGCTGGCGGACGATCTCGTCTCCGTTTCGCAGCAGGGTCAACTCGTTGACCATATCGAGGGGGCGGCGGCCGCTTTCGTCGAAAACGGGCCGGAAATCGTTGAGGCGCAGACTGAGGGCGGGATGCTGGGGCAGGTTCAGGGTTTCCCCCACGGCCAGCAGGTTGCCGGCGGTGCGATAGCCGCTGAACTGGCCCCAGAAGAAGGCGACCACCAGCAGGCAGAAGCCGAGGTGGATGAGGTATTCGCCCGTCTTGCGCCAGCGGCTGCGCAGACGCGGCAGCCAGTCGAAGAAGCAGCAGAGGGTGTTGACGGCAAAGGCTATGATCAGCAGGGCGGCGACGGGCATCCACAGGGTGAGCAGCGGCCCCTGCCGGGCGGCCGCCGGATAGAAGGCCCCCAGGGTGACGGCATCGAGATCACCGAAGAGGCGCGGATGGTAGTGCATGATAAGCGAGCCGACCATGATCACCGGGGTAGCCAGGGAAGCCAGCACGATGGCGAGCTTGAGGGAGGTGAGCCACTCCCATATTTTGCTTCGATGTGTCGTCATATCTTTGCTTTCAGGCGAGGTCTTTGTTTTTTTTACAGAGGATGATTGCTTTGCAGCAGCAGGCCGATGCCCAGGTAGGTGAAGAGGACAATGGCGAAGCCGGCGACCGAGAGTAGGGCGTAGCCTTCGCCCTGCCAGCGCCGCACGAACTTGGCGTGGCACATGCCGGCGTAAAAGAGCCAGACAATAAAGGACCAGACCCCCTTGATATTCCAGGAAAACCAGTGGCCCCAGGCGACATGGGCCCAGATGCTGCCGCTGACCATACACAGGGTGAAAAAGACAAAGCCGAGCAGGACGGCCTCCTCATTGTGGCGGCGCAGCAACTCCCGCGGCGGCATGCTGCGTGGACGCAGGGCGGCGGGGGTCAGGTAGGCCATGGCCACGGAGAAGGCCATGGCGAAGAAGGCGTATCCCATGAAGGAAAAAGCCACATGCAGGGTGAAGAGGGGCGTGTCGAGAGCCGGGATGAGGGGTGAAATCGTCACCCCGCGTTTTATGGCGGTGCCGAGCAGCGCTAAGGTCACCGCCAGTACGAACAGGCCGGCGGCGCCGATGCGGTAGCGCAGCTCGAAGTAAAGAAAGGTGCCCCCCATGGCCCAGCTGAAGAAGACCAGAGTCGAAAAGAGGTTGGTCACCGGCAGGTAGCCCATTTGCAGCCAGGCGGCGGCCAGGTAGAGGGTCTGCAGAACAAAGGCCGCAATCGTCAGGGCGAGGGCAAACAGGCGCCAGGTTCGGCGCTCGCCGCCGAGCAACCCAAGTTGTACGAGTGCGGCGGTCAGATAGAGCCCGAGGGCGCCTTGCAGCGGGTACAGGGTTTCAAGGGATATCATGATGGCGGTGTCTTCTCCTTTGAGCGGGGGAGAGGCCTGCCCCCTGAGGATTCCAAAAGGTCATTCGAGGCCGAATCGTTTCATTTTGCGCCACAGGGTGCTCTTGTTGATACCGAGCACTTCGGCGGCTTCCCCTTTGCGGCCACCGCACTGGGCCAGCACCTGCAGGATGTGGTTCCTCTCGGCTTCTTCCATGGCCAGAGGTTTGCCATCGCCGGCCTGAGGCGGGACAGGTGCCATGCCGCCCAAAAGGAGGGTGTCTGGACCGAGGGTGTCGTCCCGGGTCAGGATCAGGGCCCGCTCGATGATATTCTCCAGTTCGCGCACATTGCCGGGAAAGGCGTATCCTCGCAGACGAGCCAGTCCGTCGGGGCTGATATCCCTCACGTGGGGATTGATGTGGCGATACTTTTCGAGAAAATGGTGGGCCAGAACAGGAATGTCCTCTGGCCGCTCCCGCAGGGGAGGGATATGCAGGGTGACGACGCTGAGGCGGTAGTAGAGGTCGCTGCGGAAAAGGTCGCTACGGGCGGCTTCGGCCAGGTCGATGTTGGTGGCGGCGATGAGGCGCACATCGACGGGGACGGGGCGACTGCTGCCGACGGGATGAACGAGGCGCTCCTGAAGAACGCGCAGCAGCTTGACCTGAAAGTTGGCGTTGGTGGTGCCGATCTCGTCCAGCAGCAGAGTGCCCTTGTCGGCCAGCTCGAAATAGCCGCTGCGCCGGGCCGTGGCACCGGTAAAGGCCCCTTTTTCGTGGCCGAAGAGTTCGCTTTCGAGCACCCCTTCGGCCAGGGCGCCGCAATTCACGGCGACGAAGGTCTCTTCGGCCCGCGGGCTGTGCCGGTGAATAAAGCGAGCCAGCACCTCTTTGCCAACCCCCGTCTCTCCCTGAATGAGGACGTTGCTGTCCGTCATCGCCACCCGGCGCGCCAGCTCCAGCAGCTCTTCCATGCGGGCGTTGCGGGTGAGCGGCGCCTCCTGCTCCTGTCCGCGCTGCCGTTCCTGGCGCAGGCGATCGACCTGGTTTTCCAACGCCCGCTCCTTGAGGGCGCGCGCAATGCGCATCTGAACGTCATCGGGCTCAAAGGGTTTGGCGATATAGTCGTAGGCTCCTTTTTTGACGGCGGCCACGGCGTTGTCGAGGGAGGAAAAGCCGGTGATGATAAAGACAATGATGGCCGGGTCGATTTCATGGGCCTTGGCCATCAGCTCGAAGCCGTTGAGACCGGGCATCTTGAGGTCGGTGAGGAGCAGGTCGGTTCCCTGGCTGCGGAGATGGCGCAGGCCGTCTTCGCTGCTGGTGTAGGTGCTGACCCGGTAATGTCCGCTCAGCATGCGTTCCAGAATGCGACAGGTCAGCGGGTCGTCATCGACGACCAGAATGCGGATTTTGTCACTCATCGTCAATACACTCCCTTGGGCAGTCGCAGGGTGAAAGTCGCCCCGTGGCCCGGCGTCGATTCCACCTCGATGGTCCCTCCCTGACTCCGTACGATCCCGTAGCTCACCGACAGGCCAAGTCCCGTGCCTTTGCCCACTTCTTTGGTGGTGAAGAAGGGGTCGAAAATCTTGCGCAGGTTTTCGGCGGGGATGCCGCTTCCCTCGTCGCGAATGCGCACCGCCAGCCGCTGTCCTTCGTCGGCGCAGCTGATGTGCACCGTGCCGCCGTCAGGCATGGCGTCGAAGGCGTTAAGCAGCAGATTGACGAAAACCTGCTGAATCTGGTGACCGTCCACCCGCACGTAGGGGAGGTTGGGGTCGGGGGTGTAATCGATGCGGATATTCCCCTTCTCTCGACGGATGCGCACTAGGCCCAGGGCCTCTTCGAGCAGCGCGTTGATGTCCTGAAGGGCCAGGTTGGGGTGTTGTTTGCGGGCGAAACTCAGCAGACCGCCAATGATGCGGCTGCACTTGCCCGTCTGGTCGGTGATGTCAGCCAGGTCCTGGCGCAGGGCGGCGCTGTCCAGGTTGCCGCCGTCCAGCTCCTTTTTCGCCAAGCTGGCCAGGGCCTGGATATTGCCGAGGGGGGTGTTGAGTTCATGGGCAAGGCCGGCAGCCATCTCGCCCACCGAGGCGAGTTTCTCCGTGTGACAGATCTGCTGCTCTATGCGGGCCTGTTCTTCCAGGTTGCTCTGCAGGGTGTCGGCCATGCGGTTGATTTCATCGGCGAGAAAACCGACTTCGTCACGGCTGTCGATACGGATGCGATGATCCAGATCCTGGCTCAGGCGGTGGGTGCCGTCGATGACCGCCTTGAGGGGACGGCTGAGCGAACGGGCGTAGAAGCCGGCGGCCACGACAGTGAAAAGCAGCACCACGGCGGTGGAGAGGAAGATGCGCTGCTTCAGGGTCGCCAGCGGGGCGAGAAAGAAGTTGCGGCTGGCGTTGACCACTACCACCCAGCCGTGGCGGGGATCGTCGTAGGGGGAGTAGAAACGGTGGGCGAGGATGTCCCCCGTCTCAGGGTGAAAGGTCACCCCCTGCGGTTTGGACATCCAGGCGGCGGTGATCTCGGCTGGAAATTGCTGAAAAGCGGTGATCTCGCTGCCGGTCTGATTGCCGAACTGGCAGGTGCTGTCCTGATGAAAGAGGTAGATGCCGTTGCGTTCCGGCCGGTCGAGGTTGCGCTCAACCAGAAAAGCGGCGCCTTCTTGCGGTGAGATCAGCTGGTTGATGAGGCTGCCGGCCGTATCCCCCCAGACGTTGATGATGAGCGCCCCGGCGCGGCGGCCATCCGGCAAAAACAGCGGCGTCGAAAAGCGCACCATGGCCGGGCACCAGTATTCTTCCCCCTCGACCTTGCCACGCTCCATGTTGGACGTCCAGACCTCCCCCTGCTGCAGCACCATGGTCCCCTGGAAAAAATTCCGGTTCTTGAGTGATTCCACCAACGGCGGTCCTTGGGCTGAGCTTTTGTTCTTCTGCGGGGGGATGACGACGCCCTCGCGCACCTTGACGAGGACGTTGCCCTCCTCGTCGAGCAGACGGATGGCCTGGATGCTGGGATCGAGCTGCTGAAAGTCGAGAAAACTCTCCTCCAACCGGCCGAGAACCTCGGGCCAGGCCGCCGCTTCCGTGCCGGCGCGCCAGCGCAGATAGTTGTGGACGCCCGGGGTGGCGGCGATCGTCATGAGGGTGGTTTTGGAGCGCCCCACCAGCTGCTGCAGGCTGTGGACGGAATGATCGGCCAGTTCGCCGATCTGCCGGGTGCTGTTGCCGCGCAGAATATCGGCGGTGGCGGTGAGGGTGAGCACCGTGAACAAGAGCAGCGAAGGGATGGCCAGGCCTAGCATGGCCAGCAGGGTCTTGCGGCTGATGGTCAGTCTTTTCATGCAGGCGCCTCGCAGGGGTCGGGCTGAAAGGGGTGTGGGATTGCAAATTGCAATGTCATGCTGCCCTAATTGCAGTGCAAAATGCAATGTTTAAATCAGCTGTACCAAAATTTCGAAGAAAATATACGCAAAAACAGCAACTTGAAAACAGGTGGCCGACTGGCACATCTCCTGAATGAATGGGGGGGTAAGGAAAACACCCGGAGATCCTGCCAAGCCGGAAAAACAGCGCTATAATCATTAGCATCATCTTATTGCTTAGCCGTACGATCAGAAAAGGAGGCTCCCGTGTCCAATGTCAGAAGAATTTTCGTGAAACGTCTGGGGGCGGTGGTGGCCGCGGCGGCCGCGACCGTGGCTACCGCCAGTCCGGCCAAGGCCTTTTCCACCCGCAATCCCGGACGTGACGCCAAGGATCCCCGTTATGTGGGGCAGGAAGGCAAACGCTGGGGGATGGTCATCGACCTATCCAAGTGCATCGGTTGTCAGGCCTGCACGGCGGCCTGCAAAGCGGAAAACACCATCCCCGATCGGGTCTTCCGCACCTGGGTGCCGGAATACGAGCTGGGACGCTACCCACGGGTGCGCAAGGCTTTTCTGCCCCAGCTCTGCAACCACTGCGAAAAGCCCTCCTGCGTTTCGGTTTGCCCCACCGGCGCCACCTTCGCCCGTAAGGACGGCGTCGTCGTGGTTGATAGCAAAATCTGCTGGGGGTGCGGCTATTGCCTCAACGCCTGCCCTTACGACAAGCGCTATTTCAATCCCCTGACCCAGGTCGCCGACAAGTGCACCTACTGCGCCCACCGCATCGACGAAGGATTGCTCCCGGCCTGCGTCGAGTCCTGTGTCGGCGGCGCCCGCATCTTCGGTGATCTCAACGATCCTAAAAGCGAGGTGTCCCGCCTGGTTTCTGGCGCGCCGAGCACGGTGCTCAACCCCGCTTCCGGTACCCGTCCCCAGACCTATTACCGGGGGCTGGCCGGCGAGCTGCAGGCGCAACCGCCGGGACCGCCAATTCTGGATGATCTGGCCCGCAAGCGCGACGGCCTGCCCGCCGCCGAGTGGACGACCAAGGCTTAAGGAGACACTCTCATGGATATGATGCAGACCGTCAATACCCTCGCGTCGATCACCCCGGCCCGGCCCTGGGGGCTCGATATTCCCAACTATTTCTGGTTTACCGGCAGCAGCGCCGCCGCCTTCATCGTGTCGAGTTTTGCTCACGTTTTCGGCATGAAGAAGTTCAAGCCTATTGCCGGTTTTTCCCTGCTGGTCGCCTTCGTGCTGCTGGTGGCGGCGCCGCTGAATCTCATCGATGATCTGCGCCAGCCCGGCCGCATGATCAACTTCTTTTTGTACGGTTGGGAGAATTTCGGGACATCGCCCATGAAATGGGGGGTGCTGCTGTTGGCGGCCTATCCCATCCTCATCCTGGCCGAGGCCCTGGTACTCTACCGTCCCTTTCTGGTGCGGCGCCTGCAGGAGGCGAACAGCGGCCTGAGCCGCGCCCTGTTCAAAGCCATGACCCTAGGACGCACCGACCTGTCGGAGGAGGCTCTACACAAGGATGAACGCCTGGGCTTCATTCTTGGCGCTGTCGGCATTCCGCTGGCCCTATGCGTGCACGGCTACACCGGCTATATCCTCGGCGTCGTCCACTCCAGTCCTCTGTGGCACACGCCGCTGATGCCCATCCTGTTCCTCGCCTCGGCCATGGTTTCGGGTACCGGGCTGCTGCTGGTACTGCTGCCGGTGGCGCAGCGTTTCTTCACCGCGGCGGGGCGCGTCGACCGGGAGGTCATGACCGCCCTGGCCCGCCTGCTCGGCTGGTCCATCATCATCGACCTGGTGGTGCGTTTTTTCTGGCTGACCTTCGCCGTCGCCTTCAACAGCGACGAACGTTATCGGCTGATGGACTTTTTCGGCTACCATTTCCACGAAATCGTCTGGGTCGAGTATGTCCTCTGTCTGCTGATCCCCATGGTCATCGCCTTCTCCAGTCTGGGGCGGCGGCTGCCCTGGCAGGTCGCCATCGGCCTGGTGGCGGCGGTGGGCGTCTGGCTGTTCCGCTGGAACACGGTCATCGGCGGCCAGACCATCGGCAAGACGACGGCGGGGCTGCTCAGCTATCATCCCCATCTCTTCGGCGCCGGCAGCGTCAGCGCGGTGGTGGCCAACTGGCTGCTCTTTGTGGCCCTGCTGTGCGCTGTCCTGCTGGTCTTCCCCTGGGATGAAGAGATGGATCGTCATTACGGAAAGGAACTGGAGTCATGAAACAGAGCCGACGGAAGTTTCTCAAGATCACGGGGCTGGCCACGGCGGCCGGCGCCGCTGTAGGTTATAGTGACACCCTGACGGCGGCAGCGCGCCTGAGCCGGCGGGGCAACCCGGCGCCCGACGCCATCTACGGCAATGCCCCCGCGCCCGAGGCGCGCATTGACGCTGACGGCCAGGTGAAGCCCAATGCCGATTTCACGGTGGCGAGCACCGTGTGTATCGGCTGCACAACCCAGTGCGGCGTGCGGGTCAAGTTGGACAACAAGAGCGGCACGGTCGTGCGGGCGGCCGGCAACCCCTATCATCCTCTGTCCAGCGATCCCTGGCTCCCCTATGAGACTCCTCTGCGCGAGAGTCTGCGCTGGACCTCGAACTACGGCGAAAGCGGCCTGGAGAATCGTTCGACGGCCTGCGCCCGCGGCAACGTCGTCTTCGATAAGATTCACGACAAATTCCGGGTCCTCACCCCGCTGAAGCGGGCGGGCAAACGCGGCGAGGATAAATGGATCCCCATCTCGCCCGAGCAGCTCATCGAAGAGGTGGTCGGCGGCGGCAATCTCTTTGGCGAAGGGCATGTGGATGGACTGGCGGCCATCCGTGATCTGGAGACGCCCATCGACCCGGCCAATCCCGAATACGGCACCGTTGCCAACCAGTTGGGCATTCTGGGGACTACCGACGAAGGCCGCAAGGATTTCATGGTCTTCCGCTTTCTGCAGGCCTTTGGCAGCAAAAATTTCTCGGGACATTCCTCCATTTGCGGCCTCTCCATGCGGGCCGGCAACGCCGCCTTTTTGAGCGACTTCAATAAATATCCTCATCTCAAGCCGGATTTTGAGCACTGCGAGTATCTCATCAACTTCGGCACCTCCCCCGGGCAGGCGGGCAATCCCTTCAAGCGCCAGGGTAAACTGCTGGCCCGGGCCCGCAGCGAAGGCAACCTGCATTACGTTACCGTGACCCCCATGCTCACCAACAGCGACAGCATCGCCGCCGGTGAGCGCTCCCGCTGGTTGCCCATCCGTCCGGGCGGCGACCTTGCCCTGGCCATGGGGATGATCCGCTGGATTATCGACAACAACCGGCACAACAGCGCCTATCTCAGTGTGCCAAGCAAGGCGGCGATGGAGCGGGTGGGCGAGCCGAGCTTCACCAATGCGAGTCATCTGGTGGTGGTCGCCCCGGGACATCCCCTCGAAGGACGTATGCTCAAGGCCTCCGATGAAGCTGAGAAGGAGGACTTTCTGGTCATCGACGGTGCCGATGGGCAACTTAAGACGGCGGATTCGGTCGATGCAGCCCGCCTCGAGGTGGATGAGACGATTGTCTATCGGGGTGAGCCGTTGGCGGTGAAGTCGTCCTTTACCCTGCTCAAGGAATCGGCCTTCCGCTTCACGCTGGATGAGTACGCCAAGGAGTCGGGCATTCCGGCCGAGGAGATTGCCGAGCTGGCCCAGGAGTTTACCAGCCACGGTCGCAAAGTGGCGGTGGACTGCCATGGCAACACCATGCACACCACCGGCTTCTACACCACCTGGGCCATACTGTCCTTGTCCGCTCTGGTGGGGAGTCTCAACTACCAGGGGGGGATGAGTGCCGGCGGCGGCAAGTTCAAGGATATGAAGGGTGCCGCCTACGATCTCACGGCTTATCCCGGTAAGCCCAAGCAACCCGGCATCCGCATCGATCGAACCCGCATCGCCTATGAAAAGACCAGCGAGTTCAAACGGAATCAGGCGGCCGGCCAGCCCTATCCAGCCAAGGATCAGTGGTATCCGTTTACCAACGCCATCGAGACGGGGCTGATCACCGGCTCCATCAATCGTTATCCCTATCCGCTCAAGGCGCTCATCAGCTGGAACGCCAACTTCGTCTATGGTGAATCGGGCGGGGAGAACACCTTGACTGAAGCCCTCAAGGACCCCAAGGCCTCCATCCCCCTGATTATTGCAATAGACCCCTTTATCAACGAATCTTCCCGACTGGCCGATTACATCGTCCCCGACAGCGTGCTCTACGAAACCTGGGGCGAGCTCAATCCCTGGGGGGCCTGGCTGACTAAGACCAACGCCGTGCGTTACCCCGTGGTAGCGCCGCGTCAGGTGGCCTTCGCCAACGGCGAGCCGGTGTGCATGGACAGTTTCGTTATCGAAGTCGGCAAGAAGCTCGGTCTCCCCGGGTTCGGCCCCAAGGCCATCAAGGCCGCCGACGGCAGCCTGCACCCGCTGGAGCGTCCCGAAGACTTCTATCTGCGCCTCTTCGAGAATGTTGCCCTGGACGGCAAACCGGTGCCCGATGCCGATGATGAGGAGATCCGCCTGGCCGGCCTGCAGGACTATGTGCCGCGCCTGCGCCGGGTCAGCCCGCAAAACTGGCGCAAGGTCGCCTACGTTATGGCCCGTGGCGGCCGCTTCGAAGGAAAGGAAGGAGCCTACAAGGGGGCTCATCTGGCCAAGAAGTATGGGGGGATGGTCAGCGTCTACAACGAGATCGTCGGCACCAGCCGCAGCGCCCTGACGGCGGAAAAATACAGTGGCGTGCCCACTTTTTATGCGGCGCGCCTGGTCAAAGGCGAGCCTCTGGCCAAACGCTATCCCCGTATCGAGTACCCGTTGACGGCCTTCAGCTTCAAGTCCAACGTGGTATCCACCCCCAATACGGCTTCGTCTCGTCTGCGGGATCTGCGCTACACCAGTACCATCGACATCGCCGCCCGCACGGCCGAAAGCCTGGACCTTGCTCATGGCGATGTTGTCGAGTTGACCTCTCCCGGCGGGCGTATTGAGGGGCTTTTGCGGGTGAGGGAAGGGATGCATCCGGAGGCCATCGGTGTCGAACACGGCTTCGGGCGCAGCGGCGAAGGGGCGATAACCGTGCAGATCGGCCAGGAGACCCTGGAGGGGCTGCGCTTCCGCAAGAGCGGCGCCTGTATCAACCTGCTGGGCTTTGCCGATCCCGATCGGCCTGGACGGATTGCCCTGTCCGACTTTGCCGTCGGCTCCAACTCACGTCAGGTGATTCCGGTGCGCATTCGCAAGCTGTCGGCCTGAGGTCGTTAGCACCGTCTGCTATGTCTGCGTAAAAATTTGGCCCCCTCATGCCTTGGCGCATGCAGGGGGCCAAATTTATGTAAAGGTGGGAAGAGCTGCTGGTGTCGGCACCCTTAACGGGCAAAGACCCTTTTCAGCAGGTCGGTGGTGCGGGCGGCGGGGTTGGCGCGGATCTCCTTTTCCTCGGCGGCCAGCATGGTGAAAAGGCCGTTCAGCCCCTGCTCGGCAACATAATCGTCGAGATTGAAATTGGATTTGGGCGTCAGGGGAAGAGCGTTGTAGGTCGTCATGAGCTGGTTGTACTGCTGGTAAAGGCCCACTTCGCCCATCTTAGCCTGAATGATGGGCAAAAAACGCCCGTGCAGTTCGTCGGAGGTTTGCGCCCGAAAGTAGTCGGTCGCGGCGGTGTCGCCACCACGCAGAATGCCGAGGGCGTCGCTGAGGGTCATACGGGAGACGGCATTGAGCAAAACGGGTTTGGCTTCGGCGGCGGCGTTCTCGGCGGCGCGGTTCATGGCCAGCTCCATGGCGTCGACCTGGTTGGCGAAACCGATAGTCCGCAGGGTGGTGGCCATGGTGGTCAGTTCGGGCGGCATGGCGATGCGAATGAGCTGGTTGCCCCAGAAACCGTCGGGCTGGGAAGTGGCGGCGACGGCTCGTTCGGAACCGACCGTGAGGGCTTCCTTGAGCCCGGCGGCGATGGTGGCTTCGTCCATATCGCTGCCGGCGCCGTTGGTCGACAGAGCCCGCAGTACGTTGCCGGCCAACTCGCCGCCCGTCATTTCCGCGCAGCCGGCCAGAAGCGCAAGCAGGATAAGGGAACACAGGCTGAGTAAAAAGGATCGGCGCATGAGGATCTCCTGGAAAGGGTTGAAGAGTCTGTTTGCCCTTAAAGAAAAGATATCCGTATCTCATGTAAAAAAACGGGGTCAAACAACAATGCTTCATAGCATATCACATCGCTTTTAGTCTGCCGAACGGCCAGCGACATCCGCGATTTTTAGAGGAAAAATTCCGGTACGCTGCGTCTCGGGGTTGACATTTGGTGTCCAGATAGGGCAAAAACGAACAAGTTTTCTTGCCCGGGTTTCCCAATATGCAAACCCGGGCTCACCATACCCCAACGGTGTTATGTCGTTTATGAACGCTATCTGGTTGACAACTCAAGAGCAGCGCCGCCGCAGGCGCCGCAAGCGCCGACTGCAGCTTGCCGCCGTCCTTTTTTTTCTGGCTGTGCCAGGTCTCCTGCTGACGGCGCTGCCCCGTTCTTCATCCTCTGCTCTTCCCGGCCCTGGGTTTGACGTCAGCTCCCCTGTCCTGTCGCCAACTTCGATTGTCGAGGCCCCGGCACAGCCGCCGGTGCCGGATCATATCCGCAGCCGTGATATCGCGCCCGGCGACACCCTGAGTTCGATCTTCGACCTGCTGGGGATAGGTCAGAGCACCATGTATCAGATTCTGGCCGCCGATGAACAGCTGCTGGCTCTCGATACCCTGCGCCCCGGCAATCGGCTGACTTTTACCCTCGACGAGGAATCCGGCGAGCTGGCCAACATGGAGCTTTATATCCACCCGGGTAAGAGGGTGATGTATCACCGCGTGGATGGAGCGACCTTTGATTACGAGGAGATCGTCCTGCCGGGTGAATGGATGCCGGAGTTTCTGGACGGCACCATCAACGGCAGTTTTTATCTGTCGGCCAAGAATGTCGGCCTGAGCGAAAACGAAACGGTGAATATTGCCGATCTCTTTCGTGACCAACTCAACTTTGCCCGGGATATCCGCGCCGGCGACACCTTTCAGGTCGTGCGCAGCCAGCAGTTCGTCAACGGGGAATGGACGGGTCAGAGCCGTATCGAAGGGGTGCGCATCTTTCGGGGCAAGCGGCTTTACAGCGCGTTTCTCTTCGAGGACGGCAACTATTACGATCACAAGGGGGAAAGCCTGGCCCGCGCCTTCAGGCGTTATCCCACACAGGGCCAGTATCGTGTCAGCTCTGCCTTCAGTCGGACCCGCCGTCATCCGGTCACTGGACGAGTGTCCCCCCATAACGGTGTCGATTTCGCCATGCCCACCGGCACACCGGTGCTGGCCACGGGCGATGGTGTGGTCACCCGTGTGCAGAATCACCCCTTTGCCGGCAAATACGTCGAAATCCAGCACGGCAGCCATTACACCACCCGCTACCTGCACCTGAGTCGGTCTCTCGTTAGGCGGGGGCAGACAGTGCAGCGGGGTCAACGCATCGCTCTTTCGGGCAACACCGGTCGCTCCACCGGGCCTCACCTGCATTTCGAGCTGCACACCAAGGGCCGTCCGGTCAATCCCCTTACGGCCAGCATCCCCATGGCCTCGGCCGTGCCCAAAGGCAAGCTGGCCCAGTTCACCGAACGGGTCAATGAGGTAGTGGCTCTGATGGAGGTTCCCTCCCAGCGCATTGCCCAGCCGGTGGTGGCATCGGAGTCGCCCAGGCAGCTGGCCGAGCAGACCCATCAGACGGCGATGGTCGCATCACCATCCTCCTGAGCCTCATCAACCTGCCGAGGCAGACAATGCCGGTTGTCCCTTTACACAAAAAAGAGGGCTGCACCCGTTGGGGTACAGCCCTCTTTCTCTGTTTGGCGGGAGCAGATGGGAATCGAACCCACCGGGGACGGGATACGCCCCCCACCGGTTTTGAAGTCCGTTTTTAGCCAATAAAAATACAGTAAAAACAGGAACTTACGAGCGTTATTTTTTGGCTTTTTGAAAAGAATTGTCACAAATTTGTCACAAATCATCAGATTTAACCATCCCGTGACACCAGCCCACAAAGAACAAAAATTCCCTTGTCACAAATTGTCACATCCCTTCCGTGTCAACTCGCGGGCGGACAGTCGCGAGGCGCATTCTGACCCACGAGGCGCGGAGGTGACTTCGCCGTCGCTTCGTCAGGTCAAAGGCTTAAAGGCGTGGGGAAGGGATCAGTGATTATTCTCTGCTGGCCGTTCTCTGGCAGGGACCTTTCAGCTAGGCCAGCCTTCCCTACCAAGGTCTAAAAACACCAGTCAGGCAGCAAGGGGAGTTCCGGGGGAGGGCGAGCGAGGGCGAGCGCCGAGAGGCCCGCTATCCCTCAAGGGGATAGTGGGGCAAGGCGGAACCCGGACCCGGCGCACGGGGCGCAGAGAAACGACAAATTTTCCTTTCCTATTGCCCGATCATGAACACACCGCCCGCCGCCACGCGCCGGGAGAAAAAGCCCAGACAGAAGCACGTTGGCCCAGAAAGGCGACATGTGGTTAGCTTGCACACCCTACTCACCCTTGGTGGTAGGGTGTGCTGTCGCCAGCGGGCCGCCAGCCCAACATCTATGCTGTGTGCACGCGATATCGGGAGCGATATCACCAGCCCTTGCAATAACGGCGACAGCGCCCATTTTGCGGCGTGTGCCCGCGATATCAACCAACCACGCCTGTTCTGATATCACTGTCAGCCATTTGTCTGACGCCATCGGAAATCCTTTTCATAATACGATAATATGAAAATTGCCTTTACCTTTCGGGGCAATTTCGATATTATGATAATATCAAAAAGGAGGTGAAAAAATGAAACAGATCAACATCAGGATGGGGGAAGGGGAGTTTCGATTTTTGATGAAGCTGGCGGAGGAAAGGGGCTGCACGCCGACAGAGGCGGCGCGGGCGCTTATCTCCGCTGAGTCCGAGGCGACGGCGCTTGAAGAAAGGCTGATAGCGAGGATTGATATCAAGCTGGCTGAGACTATGGAAGCGGCGAGAGAGCAGGCAACCGCCGAGAGAACCAGGGTAATAACGGAGATGGCAAAGCTGATAGACAAGATCAACGCCCACACACAGAGCCAGATCAAATCTATTGCCGACGCCATGCGGGAGGAAAAAAACACCAACAAGGAAGCCGTTGACGAGGCGGTGAAGGCGTTCCGCCTGGCCTTCCCTAGGACCAAGGCTCTGAAGGACTCTTTGGACCTGGTTGAAAACTACGTCAAGGAAGAAAAAACCCGCAGGGCCGGAGGTCTGGTAGGCAGTGCTAAGAACATGTTTGGGAGGGGTTGAAAATGGGCAATAGGAAAGGAATTCCAGGCAGACCGCGCAAGGAAGATGCTTTCAGGGTAGTTAAGAGCGTGGCGTTCACTCAGGGTCAATGGGATGAGATAGAACAGGCCGCGCGGCTGGAAGACAGGGAGCCGTCAGTATTCGTTAGGGAGAGTGCATTGAAGCAGGCAAGGAAGATTGTTCGAAGGGTGATAGAAGAATAGAGAAATGATTGTTGAGTAAAGTAGTGCGTAAAAAAAGAAACAAAAAAAGGTTAAAGATTTTGATTCTAATACACTCGTGCTTCGCACTCAAACAGTTGAAAACACTTGACTTTGGTATATCACGGATGATATAACCCATATCACAGGTGATATAGTTCATATCATTTCAACGGAGGTGGGGAGGTAAAAGCATGAGTAAAAACAAAGAGATAGCGCACAGTTTAGAGCAAACCACGTACCACATCGAGAAAGGGGTGGTGGAAAAAACCACTACCCCGGTCAATCTGATGCTGGTAGAAAAGAAGACGAAGACCGACGAGCAGTGGTTGATTTTGTGGCAGGGAGACGGAGAGATGGGACTGGATTATTTATCGACGTGTGACAGTTTGACCGGTGCTGACTTCAAGGTTTTCTTCAAGTTGCTGAAGGCTCTGCGCCATGGGAACGAGGTCTTAGTCAACCAGGTCGGGCTAGCTAAGGAAATGAACCTTTCTCAGCCTAATCTCTCCCGCAGCATCAAGAAGCTGCTGGAAGCCGGCGTCATCCTCCCGGGAGAGACGCAGCACGGACCCCACAAGAGTTATACCCTCAACCCCTGTATCGGCTGGAAAGGGACCCTCCAGCAAGGCGCCACGGAAAAACGCCGTCACCTCCGCCTTGTGAAAACGTCCCAGAACGAACAAAAAGGGGGCTAGGATTGAAAAAGATTCACTCAACCACCACCACCCTAGACCCAATCGCTTTAAATCGATTCTAGGCCATTTTCCGTCATCCCAGCAGCGCGGCCAAATCCTCCGCCCGCAGGTGGGTGTATCTTCGCAGCATCACCAGGGTCTTGTGGCCTGTGATCGCTGCCACCTGCATGGGGTTCAGCCCCTTTTCAAACAGGCGGCTGGTGGCCTCATGGCGGAGGTCGTGAAATCTCAAATCCTCAATCCCTGCCCGCTCGCACGCCTCCCGGAAGCTTTTTGACACGTGCGCCGGCGTGATCTGGAAGACTCTGGAATCATGCAGGCGCCGTGGTTGCTGCCGCAACACCTCCGCAGCCCTGGTTGAAAGGGGGAGGTCCCGCGCCGTCCCGTTTTTTGTGTCTGGGAGGCGGGCCGTTCTTTTCCCCAGGTCGATATTTTCCCACCTCAGCGCCAATATCTCCCCCCGCCTTGCTCCTGTTTCCAGCGCCAGCCGAACCACCGCCCCGACAGAGGCGGGCAGGGCGGCCAGTAACCGTTCTTCTTCTCCGGCCTCCAGTCTCCTGTCTCTTCCCTCCGGCCTCTTTGGTCGGCGCACGTGCTCACAGGGGTTCGTCAGGCCCGCAATGCCCCAGTCCGTGGCCGCTACCCGGTAGACGTGAGAAAGGAGGGAGAGGTCGTTGCAGACGGTGTGCGGCGAGATCCCCGCCTCAAGTCGCCCGTCGCGCCATGCTGCAATATCCGCGCTCCTGATGCTGACCAGAGAGCGGGCGGCTAGAGCAGACCCCCGCCACACGTTCAGGCGGTCTTTTTCCTGTCCCTTGCCTTTTTTCTTGCTGGTAACTTCCCTTTCGTATCGGCCCAGGGCGGCGGCCAGCGTTGTTCCCTCTGCCTCCGAGTAGTCAACAAAAAGCCCCCGGTCCATAGACGCTTCAACGCCCCTGGCCCATGCTGCGGCCTCTGCCTTGCTGTCAAAGGTCTTGGTCTGGGGTGGGTACCCTTTTCTCCTGATCCGAGCAAGCCAGGCGCTTTTCCCGCGTTTAACGATTGTCGCCATTTTCTCCCCTCGTGCCTTGGTGGTGGTTGTTGAATTTGTCACAATTGTCACAAATTTGTCACAAAAGGCAAGAAGATTAGCGAAAATTAAAAAACAAAAGGGCTACGGAAGAACCGTAACCCCTTGTTTTTATTAATTGGCGGGAGCAGATGGGAATCGAACCCACCGGGGACGGGATACGCCCCCCACCGGTTTTGAAGACCGGGAGCGTCACCAGACTACTACCTACTCCCTTAAGGTGACGGAATTTTATTCTCAGGGGCGGATGATGCGCCCCGCTTTGCTAAGCGTTTCCACCGTGTCGAGCATGTTGGTCGCCCGCCCGACGGCGAGACTTTCTTTCAGGTCGAAGAATTCGAGACAGAGCCCGCAGGAGGCGATATCGGCTCCCTGGTCGGCGAGGCGCGCCAGCGCTTCGAGAACGTCCGAACCCTTTGTGGTCAGTTTGACGCCGGCATTGACGAAATAGAGGGCATCGGGAACGGGATTGATCTCGAGCAGGGTAAAGATGAAGTTTTTCATCAAAATATGCCCGAGTTCATCGTCGCCGCTGCCCATTTTGTCCGAGCTGACGAAGACCACGGTTTTGCCGTGGACAGCCGGTTCGGCGGCGGCCGCTTCCTGTGTTGCCCCGGCGGAGATTTCCAGGGCGAAGCCCCCTTCGGTCGCGGTAGCGATGACGGAGCGCCCCAGGCTTTCGGCCAGACGGCTGACGTTTTGACGGGCCGTCTCGTCACTGACCAGAACGCGCTGGCTGGCGGCGGGGTTGGTCAGCAGAACCTTGCGCGTTTCTATCACCGGCTGGGGGCATTTTTTGCCGCGGCAATCCAGGGTGTCCATGGCCGTTCCTCTCGAATCCGTTCAAAACGCTGCTATACTAGTCTCTCGTTGCGTGATTTGCAAGCAGGTTTTGCCCTCTGTAAAGGAGTGATCAAGATGGCTCGTTGGACAGGTGTTCTGGTGCTGCTCATGGTGATGATGGCGTTGCCGGTCCGGGCACAGGAGACGGCAGTGACGGAAAGCCGCGCCCTTGTTGGCGCCTTCATGGCGGAGTTGAAGGGCGAGTTGGAATCGGCGATCCGCACCCAGGGACCGGTTGAGGCGGTAAGTGTCTGCCAGCAAAAGGCCCCGGCCATTGCCGCGCGGCTATCCCGGGAATCTGGCGGGAAGGTCGCCCGTACCAGCCTGCGGCTGCGTAATCCGGCCAATGCCCCGGATGCCTGGGAGCGACAGGTGCTGGAGCGCTTCGAACAGCTGCGGAAGCAGGGGAAGGATCCGACCTCTCTGGAGTATAGTGAGGTGGTGTCGACTGAGGGGCGAAGGGAGCTGCGTTACATGAAGGCCATCCCTATGGGTTCGATCTGCCTGCTCTGCCATGGTCAGGACATCGATGCCGATGTGCAGGAAGCGTTGAAGCGGCTTTACCCGCAGGATCAGGCGACAGGGTTTTCGCCGGGCGATATCCGGGGCGCCTTTACGGTAACAAGACCATTGAACGGTAGGGGGGAGTGACCATGCGAAAATTGTTGGGAGTGATCGTGCTGGCCTTGGCGCTGGCTGGCTGCGGGGACCGAGCCAAGGATCTCTATGAGACCGCCGTGCTGGAGGAGAAACAGTTCAATCAGACCCAGGCCGTGCGGCTGTACACGGAATTGATGGAAAAATATCCGGCGTCCTCTTATGCCGCGCGGGCCCAGGAAAGACTGAAGGAACTGGCCGCTGAGGACAAGCAGCCCTGATCCGTCCGCTGTTTCGTTCCAGAAGAAGAGGCCCTGCCGTCATGAATCGGCAGGGCCTCTTGTCATTTGAACCCTAGAGAGGTGACAGCTGGCTCTTTTTGCGCGGCAGGCGGTCCCGGTCGGGCACCAGGCGGGCGACGGATTCGACGTGGGAGGTCTGTGGAAACATGTCGACGGGCTGGATCTCTTCCGTGCGGTAGCCCATGCCGGCTAGCAGGTCGAGGTCGCGGGCCAGGGTGTCGGGATTGCAGGAGACATAGATGAGGGTGCGGGGTTTCAGCTGCACCAGCGCTTCAAGCACCTCCGGGGCACAGCCGCCGCGAGGGGGGTTGACCACGGCGACGCTGCCGGGCGGAACCTCGTGGCTGAGATCATGCACCAGTTCGGCGGCGTCGCCAGCGCGGAAACTGCACCCCTGGATGCCATTCATCTGCGCATTTTCCCGGGCGTTACGCACCGCTTCCTCGACGACTTCGATGCCGATGACGCGGCCGGCGTCCCGGGCCAGATTCATGGCGATACCGCCAATGCCGCAGTAGAGGTCGATGGCCGTATCCTCCGGCTGCAGGGCCGCCCACTGGCGCACCAGTTCATAGATGCGGGCCGCCTGCGGGTTGTTCACCTGGAAGAAGGAGGTCGGCGCGATGCGCAGGCGGATATCCCCCACCTGGTCGATGAGATCGACGGCTCCAAGCATCTTCAGGGTGTCGCGGCCGAAAATCACGTTGCCGGCCGAGCTGTTGATATTCTGATGAATGGAGACCACTTCGGGCACCTTCTTCTGCAGCCCCTTGGCCAAATGGGTGATTTCCCGGAAATTCTTTTCGGAAGTGACGAAGGTGACCATGGCTTTGTCGAAGGTCGGGCTGACCCGGATGGTCAGGTAACGCAGCAGGCCTCGCTGGCGAGCGGGGTTGTAGACGTAGATCCCCTGGCGCTCGACTTCCTGTTTGACCACCTGCACGATGCGGTTGATGAGCGGATGGTGCAGCGGGCAGTCGTCGATATCAACCACGGTATGGGAACCGCGCCGGTAGAGGCCGATCTTGACTTTGCCGCGATCCTTGGCCATGGCGAGTTTGGCCGTGGTGCGGTAGCCGAGAGTGGTGGCCGCCGGCCAGACTTCATGTACGCGAACCGCGTTGAGGGAGGCGTGGGCCTGCAGCGCCTGTTTGACCCGGTCGGTCTTGAAGTGGAGTTGGGCCTGATCCTTAAGGTGAATCAGGGAACAGCCAAGGCAGCGGCCGAAATGCGAGCAAGGCGGGCGGCGGCGTTCGGAGTGGGGGGTGATGACCCGCTCCAGATTGCCGATAATGCGATACTGCCCTTCATGTTCAATGCTCAGTGCGATCTTTTCGCCGGGCAGGGTAGCGGCCACCTGAACCTCTTTGCCGCCATAGTGCCCAAGGCCGACCCCTTCGTCGTTGAGTCGCTCGATGGTCAGTTCGATGGGGGGGCGCTGGAGCTTGCGGGGGGCACTGCGGCGAAAATTCTTCTTCTTTTCCATGGTATTTGACCTGTCTTTGCTAATAAGTTGGAGGCACATTACCCTGTCGTCTTTTTCCTGTCAACGGCTCAGTCCTCGCCCCTTGACTTGGGGCTCTGCCGGCCGTAAACTCATGCCCACTTTTGCCGCCCCGCCTCTCGCCGCCAGGCGCCTGGAGGAAGACCGAGGCCGCTGTTTGCCTGAAAGGAACGACCCATGCGTCGAAAAACACGCCGGATTACCGTTGGAGACGTCGCTGTCGGCGATGGGGCACCCATTTCCGTGCAGTCCATGTGCAATACCGATACCCGTGACGTCCAGGCCACCACGGCGCAGATCCGCCGCCTCTTCGCGGCCGGCTGCGAGATCGTGCGCTGCGCCGTCCCCGACGAAGAGGCCGCCCTGGCGTTGCGGGGGATCTGTGCCGACAGCCCTCTGCCGGTGATTGCCGATATCCATTTCGATTACCGGCTGGCCCTGGCTTCCCTGGAGAGCGGGGTGCAGGGCTTGCGCATCAACCCCGGCAACATTGGCGAACGCTGGAAAGTACAGGAAGTGGTACGGGCCTGCGCCGAGCGTTCCGTGCCCATCCGCATCGGCGTCAACGGCGGTTCCCTGGAAAAGGAGCTGCTCGAACGCTACGGGCATCCGACGCCGGAAGCCATGGTGGAGAGCGCCCTGGGACACATTCGCCTGCTGGAAGATCTCTCCTTTGACCAGATCAAGGTCAGCCTCAAGGCCTCCGATATCCGCCGTACGGTGGAGGCCTATCGCCAGTTGGCCGACCGCGTGGATTATCCTCTGCACATCGGCATCACCGAAGCGGGTACCACCTGGAGCGGTACCATCAAGAGCGCCATCGGCCTGGGGGCATTGCTCTATGACGGCATCGGCGACACCCTGCGCGTCTCCCTGACCGGTGATCCGGTAGAAGAGGTGCGGGTCGGCTGGGAGATTCTCAAAGCCCTGGAATTGCGCGAGCGCGGGCCGGTGTTCGTGAGTTGCCCGACCTGTGGCCGCTGCCAGATCGACCTTATTGCCGTGGCCGAAGAGGTGGAGCGTCGTCTGCACGACCTGCCGGAGAAGATCACCGTGGCCGTGATGGGCTGTGTGGTCAACGGGCCGGGCGAGGCCCGTGAGGCCGATATCGGTATCGCGGGCGGCAAGGGACAGGGGCTGCTCTTCCGCCATGGGCAGGTGGTGCGCAAGGTGCCGCAAGCCGAACTGGCCGATGCGCTGGTGGAAGAAGCCTGGGAGCTGGTGCACCGGAAAGAAAAGAGCTGAATCGCCGCGGCAAGAGGCTTCCTGCGCACTGTTTTCTTGCCTTTTGCCCGCAGATACGCTAGCTTTTCCTACCTGCCGGCGCCCTCTGGCGCCTTCGTCCGATTTCCGTGTTATCCAATTTAATCAAGAGTTGAGGTTTTCCCATGCGCTGGTCCCAGTATTTGTTGCCGACATTGAAAGAGACCCCCGCCGACGCCGAAGTGGTCAGCCACCAGCTGATGATGCGGGCTGGCATGATCCGCAAAGTGGCCGCCGGTATCTATAACTATATGCCATTAGGACTGCGTTCCATCCGCAAGGTCGAGGCCATTGTCCGCGAAGAGCTGGACCGGGCCGGGGCTATCGAGGTGCTCATGCCCATGGCCAACCCCGCCGAGCTCTGGCAGGAGTCGGGACGCTGGGAAAAGTACGGTAAGGAGCTGCTGCGCTTCAAGGACCGCAAGGATGCCGATTTCTGCATGGGGCCGACCCATGAAGAAGTGGTCACCGACATCGTGCGCAACACAGTGCGCTCCTACCGTCAGCTCCCCCTGAATCTTTATCAGATCCAGACCAAGTTCCGTGACGAGATTCGCCCCCGTTTCGGCCTCATGCGTGGCCGCGAGTTCATCATGAAGGACGCCTACTCCTTCGATCTCGACGATGCCGGGGCTGATGCCTCCTATGAGAAGATGTACCAGGCCTATCGCCGCATCTTCACCCGCTGCGGTCTTAAGTTCCGTGCCGTGGAGGCGGATACCGGCTCTATCGGTGGCTCTTTTTCCCACGAGTTCATGGTGCTGGCCGAGTCCGGTGAGGATGCCATCGTTTCCTGTGACAGCTGTGAATATGCCGCCAATGTCGAGAAGGCCGAGATCCGCCTGGGGACACTGCCGACGCCGCCGGCGACAAAAGAATTGAGTAAGGTGGCCACGCCGGCTCGCAAGACCATCGAGGACGTGGCCCTCTTTCTGGAAACCAGCCCGTCGCGGCTGCTCAAGACCCTGATCGTCGAAACGGATGCCGGCGAGACCCTGGGGGTGCTGCTGCGCGGGGACCGCGAACTCAACGATATCAAGCTGGCGCATCTCCTCGGCTGCACCTGGGTCACCCTGGCGCCGGAAGAGGTGGTACAGAAGGTCACCGGAGCGCCGAGCGGTTTTGCCGGTCCCGTCGGTCTGAAGATCCGCCTCGTAGCCGATCTGGAGGTGCAGGGCATGGCCGACTTTATCACCGGCGCCAACGAGAAGGATGCCCATTTCACCGGCGTCAACCTGAATCGCGACTTCACTGTTGATACCTTCGCTGATCTGCGTCAGGCCATCGGCGGCGATCCCTGCCCCCGCTGCGAAGGCAAGCTCGAGATCTGGCGCGGCATCGAGGTGGGACACGTCTTCAAGCTGGGTACCAAGTATTCCGAGGCCATGGGCGCGACCGTGCTGGATGATCAGGGCAAGGACCGCGTGCTGGTCATGGGCTGCTACGGTATCGGCATCGGCCGCACCGTCGCTTCGGCCATCGAGCAGAACCATGACGAGAACGGCATCATCTTCCCCTTGCCGATCGCCCCCTTCCAGGTCGTCGTCACTATGGTCAACCCCAACGATGACGAAGTCCGGGCGGCGGCGGAGGCTCTTTATAACGATCTGCGGCAGGCCGGCGTCGACGTGCTGCTCGACGATCGTGACGAGCGCCCGGGCAGCAAGTTCAAGGATGCGGACCTTATCGGCATCCCCTTGCGGGTGACCGTCGGTGCCCGGGGCCTCAAGGAGGGTGCGCTGGAGCTGCAGGAGCGTTTGAACGGGCAGCGGAGTCTGCTGCCGGTGGCGGAGGCGGCCGCCGTGGTCGCAGCCAAGATCCGGGCGGCCCTGGCGTCTGATTGACGGCGGGATTGAAGAGCCGCCACGGAGAGTAGAGACTTATGGCAGCTGACAGCACGCTTTTGACGATTCCTCCCCAGGTGGCCGACAAGGTCGCGGTTTCATCTTTGGAGCTGACCGCATCTTCCTCCTGTCATCTCCTCTTTACCTCGCCGGAGGCGGGCGAGGTGTTGATGGCGGGAGTGCTGGGGGAGGTCTCGGTGACGGATCTCCTCTCCTTCTTTAATATGTTCCGGAAAACCGGCGTCCTGCACTTTGAACTCAAGGGAGGCTGTAAGGATCTGTGCTTCCAGCAGGGTGAGATTGTCTCGGCAAAGAGTACCTTCCCGGGCGAAGACCTGGGAGACGCCCTCTTTGACATGGGGAAGCTCAGCGCGGAAGGGCTTCAGAAGATCCGACAATCATCTGTCGATCTGACCCGCGGCGGCAAGTCTCTGGTCGAAAAGGGGCTGGTCACGGCCAAAGATCTCTGGCAGGCGACGCGCCAGCAGGTGGAGTCCATTATCTACGGCCTCTTTGCTTTTCAGGCCGGCAGCTATGTCTTCCTGAATCAGCGTCCGGGCAAGAGCGAAGTCGTCCGGCTCTCGCTGAGCACCCAGAACCTTATCATGGAAGGACTGCGCCGCGTTGACGAGAAAGAACTCTTCATGCGCCGCATTGGTTCTCTCGATGGCTTGCCGGTGCTGGAGCCGGGGCGCGTCGAGGATCTGCCTCCATCGGAAAAACGTCTGGCGCTGCTTATTGGCGAGAGGCGCCTCGCGGTGCGTGAAATTCTGCGCCGGAGCGGCATGGGAGAGTTCGAGACGCTGCGCCTGCTCTATCAGTTGATCGAGAAAAAGGCGGTGAGAATGGAGGACGCCCCCTCGGTGGAGGCATCCGGGGACCTGGGTAAAATCCTCTCCATTTTCAACGGCGCCCTCTCGGCACTCTTCCGACGGCTGAGTGAGAAGAATCCCGCCTTTGGCCAGGAGGTGGATGCTTTTCTGCACACGTTGCCTCAACCTTTTTCGTATGTCTTTCGGGATGTGACCCTGGCCGAAGACGGCTCTATAGAGGCGGGGCGTATCCTGGTCAATCTGGGCGGACTTGATGAGTCGGACAAGATGAAGCTGCTGGCCGATGCTTTGAGCGAGCTGGTTTACATGGAATGCATGGCCGCCCGTCGCCAATTGGGCGCCGAGGAATCGACGGAACTCATTCAGCGGGTGCAGGAGATCTCCCGCCGGGTGAAACATATCATTGGGAGCAAGTGATGAAGAATTCTGTACGTGATCGCCTGGTTTTCGCCCTGGACGTCGACAATTTTGAAGAGGCTGAGCGCTGGGTCAAGTTGCTGCACGAAAAGGTCGGGGTTTTTAAGGTGGGCAAGCAGCTCTTTACCCGTTGTGGTCCCGAGGTGGTTCACATGGTCCGCGGGGAAGGGGGGGATGTCTTTCTTGACCTCAAGTATCACGATATCCCCAACACTGTAGCCAGCGCTGGCGTGGAGGCGGCTCGACTCGGTGTCCGCATGTTCAATGTGCATGCCCTGGGCGGGCGGGAGATGATGGAGAAAACTGTGGCGGCTGTTGATAGCGTCTGTCCGAAGGGTAGCGCCGAGCGTCCCGTGCTGCTGGCGGTGACCATCCTGACCTCATCCACCGAGGAAACCCTGAAGCAGGTCGGCATCGATCGTCCCGTTCAGGAAATGGTGCCCCGTCTGGCCAAGCTGGCCAAGGATGCCGGCATGGACGGCGTGGTCGCCTCGCCTAAGGAAGTCGCCCTCATCCGGGAAGTTTGCGGGGATGATTTCCTTATTGTGACGCCTGGCGTGCGCCCCACATTTGCTTCTCTGGATGACCAGAAACGGGTCACTACCCCTGCCGAGGCCATCAGCGCTGGTGCCGACTATCTGGTCATCGGGCGGCCTATTTCGGCGGCGGCCGATCCTGTCGGGGCGGCTGAAAAGATTCTGGATGAAATGGCTGCTGCTCTCGGCGAGAATCGTTAATGGCGGATTGGATCTATGGTGTAAATCCGGCCCGTGAGGGGCTGCGCAGCCGGCTCCGCCGCCCCCTTGAGCTGGTCGTAACGCGCCAGCCTCTCAGCCCTCGGGTTCAGGAGGTGATCGAGGAGGCGGAGCGCGAGGGTGTGGCCGTTCGCCAGGTCGAGCGTCGGGACATGGATCGGCTGGCCGGGAACAACCGCCACCAGGGCGTGTTGCTGAAAGTGGAAGATTTTTCTTTTGCCTCTGTCGACGATCTGGTCGAAAGCTGGCGTGCCTCCGGCCGGCCTGCTTTCTTTCTCCTTCTTGACGGCATCACCGATCCTCACAACCTGGGTGCTTTGATCCGCAGTGCGGAGGGCGCCGGCTGCCATGGCGTGATCATTCCCAAAGACCGGGCCTGTGGTGTCACCGGGGTCGTGGACAAGTCCTCGGCGGGCGCCCTCGAGCATATCCCGCTCTGCCAGGTCACTAATCTGGCTCGCACCATGGATGAACTGCGGCGGGCTGGGGTGTGGGTCTATGGCCTTGCCGGCGAGGCTGACAGCCAGGATATCTATTCATGCGATCTGGCGGGGAACATTGCCTTGGTCGTCGGCAGCGAAGGGAGCGGGCTCCGTCCCAACGTAAAAACCCATTGCGACGGCCTGCTGCGTATCCCCATGGCGGGCGCGGTCTCTTCCCTCAATGCCTCCGTCGCCGGCGCCTTGGCCATGTATGAGGTTGTTCGCCAGCGTCGGGTCTTGAGTGGTTGCTGATTTTTTGCCTATAAAATTATTGACATCACCGAGCAAATGAATTATACGTTCACCCGTTCTGGGCGGGAATGATCGCAGTAGAAAAAAAGGCTTGCAATTCGAAAGTCACTGTTGTATAAATCCCCCCCTGTGCTGGCGTAGCTCAATAGGTAGAGCAGCTGACTTGTAATCAGCAGGTTGCGGGTTCAATTCCTGTCGCCAGCTCCAATGAGCTACAAAGGGGCTGAAAAACCTTTTGTTTTAAATTCCCCTGGAGGGGTTCCCGAGTGGCCAAAGGGAGCAGACTGTAAATCTGCCGTCGTAGACTTCGGAGGTTCGAATCCTCCCCCCTCCACCATATGAAACTCGCCGGATGAGGTCGGGTAGGCGTTTCCAGGAGGCCATGGGCTGAATGTACTGGGAAGTCGATCCTTCTGGAGTCCACCGTGTAGCAGATAAATTTAAGGTTGGTTGTTTTTGGGCGGGAGTAGCTCAGTTGGCTAGAGCATCAGCCTTCCAAGCTGAGGGTCGCGGGTTCGAATCCCGTTTCCCGCTCCAAACTAACCCTGGTGATTCCGCAGAAAGTCAGTGAATAGGCCCACATAGCTCAGCAGGTAGAGCACTTCCTTGGTAAGGAAGAGGTCACCGGTTCAAGTCCGGTTGTGGGCTCCATGCACTGTGTCTGGGGGTTTGTCTGTTTGTATTGGATCTTGGCCTCGCAAACGCAGCTGGCCCAACATTAGGCGAAATAAGCAAAATCAGTAAAAAGGGAGGATGACACAATGGCTAAAGCCAAATTCGAGAGAAAAAAACCCCATGTCAATATCGGGACCATCGGTCACGTCGACCATGGCAAGACGACCCTGACAGCCGCCATCACCAAGGTTCTGGCAGCCAAGGGCGGCGCCGAGTACAAAGGTTATGATCAGATCGACAACGCTCCCGAGGAGCGCGAGCGCGGTATCACCATCGCTACCGCCCACGTCGAGTATGAGACTGAAAAGCGTCACTACGCCCACGTTGACTGCCCCGGCCACGCCGACTACGTCAAGAACATGATCACCGGTGCGGCCCAGATGGACGGTGCTATCCTGGTTGTGTCTGCTGCTGACGGCCCCATGCCCCAGACCCGTGAGCACATCCTGCTCGCCCGTCAGGTTGGCGTACCCGCCATGGTCGTCTTCCTGAACAAGGCCGACATGGTTGACGACGCCGAGCTCATGGAGCTGGTCGAGCTGGAAGTTCGCGAACTGCTTTCTTCCTACGAATTCCCCGGTGACGATATTCCCATCATTCCCGGTTCGGCTCTGAAGGCCCTTGAGGGTGATGCCGGTGAGCTGGGTGAGCAGGCCATCATGAAACTGATGGACGCTGTTGATAACTACATCCCCGAGCCCGAGCGCGCCATCGACCGGCCCTTCCTGATGCCCGTCGAAGACGTCTTCTCCATCTCCGGTCGCGGTACCGTGGCCACCGGTCGTGTTGAGCGCGGCGTCGTTAAGGTCGGTGAGGAAGTTGAAATCGTCGGTATGAAGGCCACCACCAAGACCGTCGTGACCGGCGTCGAGATGTTCCGCAAGCTGCTTGATCAGGGCCAGGCTGGCGACAACGTCGGCGTCCTGCTGCGCGGCGTCAAGCGTGAGGACATCGAGCGTGGTCAGGTATTGGCCAAGCCCGGCAGCATCACACCGCACACGAAATTCAAGGCAGAAGCCTATATCCTGTCCAAGGAAGAAGGCGGCCGTCACACCCCGTTCTTCAAGGGGTATCGTCCTCAGTTCTACTTCCGCACCACCGACGTTACCGGTATTGTGGAGTTGCCCGAGGGGACCGAGATGGTCATGCCTGGCGACAACGTCGCCATGACGGTCAACCTGATCACCCCCATCGCCATGGACAAGGAACTGCGCTTTGCTATCCGCGAAGGCGGCCGTACGGTTGGCGCGGGTGTTGTTAGCGAAATTATCGAGTAAAAACATTCAAAACCTCCTCCCCTCGTTAGAGGGGGGGGGTTGAAGGACGACACCATGCGGGATATCGTTACCTTAGCTTGCACTGAATGCAAGCAGCGCAATTACACCACCACGAAAAACAAAAAAAATACTCCCGATAAACTGGAGTTTAGTAAATATTGCCGTTTCTGTCAGAAGCACACCCCCCACAAGGAAACGAAGTAGGGGCTAGCGGCAGGAAGAGGAATTACGCAGTTTTCTGCATGCAGGCCAGTAGCTCTAATGGCTAGAGCACCGGTCTCCAAAACCGGGTGTTGGGGGTTCGAGTCCCTCCTGGCCTGCCATTTTGATGGTCATCCTCCAAAGGGGTTTTATAGTGCTTGCCAAAACGACAGAGTTTTTGACGAACGTAAAGGGTGAGCTTAAAAAGGTTACCTGGCCGACGCGCAAGGACACAATCGCGTCAACAACGGTTGTTATCGTTCTGGTCTTCGTCGTTGCCGTGTTTTTGTGGGTTGTGGACTCAGCTCTCTCCGCGGTGATACGCGCGCTCCTGAGTTGATAGGGAGAAGCTGATATGGCGAAAAAGTGGTATGGCGTACACACGTACTCTGGATTCGAAAATAAGGTAAAGCTCAATCTGGAGGAGCGAATTCGATCGCTCGAAGCGGAAGAGTTCTTTGGGGAAATATTGATCCCTTCCGAAACGGTGGTCGAGTTGAAAAAGGGAGAGCGCAAGACCTCTTCCCGTAAATTTTTTCCTGGCTATATACTTGTCCAGATGGAGTTGAACAACGAAACCTGGCACATAGTTAAAGATATACCGAAGGTTACTGGATTTGTTGGAGGGGGGACTGCTCCACCGTCCATCCCCGACGAAGAGGTTGCTAAGATTACCTCGCGCATCGAAGAAGGTGTGGAGCGACCCAAGCCGAAGGTCGAGTTTGAAGTTGGTGAAACGGTACGCGTGGTTGACGGTCCGTTCCTCAACTTTACCGGTGTGGTCGAAGATGTGAAGCCCGACAAGGGCAAACTCAAGGTCATGGTCAGTATTTTCGGGCGGGTTACGCCGGTCGAACTGGAATTCATTCAAGTAGAAAAAACCAGCTAGAGCTGGTTCTAACAAGATAAACTCAAGGAGTCACTCATGGCCAAGAAGGTTGTTGGTTTGATTAAACTGCAGATTCCTGCCGGCAAGGCGAATCCTTCGCCTCCGGTCGGTCCCGCGCTCGGCCAGCATGGGGTCAACATTATGGAGTTCTGCAAGGCGTTTAACGCAAAGACCCAGGCACAGGACGGAATGATTACACCTGTCGTCATTACTGTCTACGCCGACCGGTCCTTTTCCTTCATCACCAAGACGCCGCCCGCAGCCGTTCTTCTCCTGAAGGCCGCCAAGATTCAGAAGGGATCCGGCGTGCCCAATAAAAACAAAGTGGGCAAGGTCACCAAGGATCAGGTCAGGGAGATTGCCGAGCTGAAAATGCCGGATCTCAATGCCTTTGATATCGAAAAGGCAATCCTTACTATTGAAGGCACCGCCCGCAGCATGGGCCTCGAAGTCGTTTAACTGGAGTTGCAAATGAGTGCAGGAAAAAAACATACTCAAGCTAAGGCCAAGATAGACAGAACAAATGCCTATCCTATTGAGGAGGCTCTTGCTCTTGTCAAAGAGACTTCCTTCGCCAAATTTGACGAAACGGTCGACGTCTCCATTCGCCTGGGCGTTGATCCGCGTAAGGCGGATCAGATGGTTCGTGGTGCCGTTGTCCTTCCTAACGGTCTGGGTAAAACTGTCCGTGTTCTCGTCTTTGCCAAGGGCGAGAAGGCTCAGGAAGCCACCACGGCTGGTGCCGACTACGTCGGGGCGGACGATCTCGTGGCCAAGATTCAGGCCGGCTGGTTCGATTTTGATACTGCTATCGCTACCCCGGATATGATGGGTACGGTCGGCAAAATCGGCAAGCTTCTCGGCCCCCGCGGCCTTATGCCTAACCCCAAGGTTGGTACCGTCACCTTTGACATCGAGCGGGCAGTGACCGAGGCCAAATCGGGTAAAATCGAATACCGCGTTGAAAAAGCGGGTATCGTTCATGCCCCGGTGGGCAAGGTTTCCTTTGACGTTGAAAAACTCAAGGAAAACGTGGTCAGCCTGGTTGATGCTCTTGTTAAGGCCAAACCCGCTACCTCCAAGGGGACTTACCTTAAAAAGGTGTGCATTTCCAGCACGATGGGACCTGGCCTCAATATCGATGTCGCTGCTTTGCAGGCGATGGTCAAATAAGTTAAGCAAGGTTTGTTCGCACGACAGTCGCCCTCTCTTCGAGTGGGCGACTGGTGGTTTACATAACGCTCCCGGTCAAAGACAGCAGGTGCGCTAGCCGATCGCGCTTAAAAGATGGACTGCCTGCCGAGGCTGGAACAATGGATCGACGATTTCGTCTCACTCCATGACCTCAGACTGGGGCAAGGGATCAAATGGATCCCCAAATCTCAATGAAAGGAGGAGAGACGTTGAACAAAAGCAGCAAAGAACAGATTGTCGCCGAGTTGAGTGAAAAGCTCGGGTCGGCCAAAGCGGCCTTTCTTGCGGACTATCGCGGTCTCAACGTGGAGCAGGTGGATAAGCTGCGCGGTGAACTGCGCGGAGCAGGAGTCGAATACCGCGTTGTCAAAAACACCCTGTTGAAGCTGGCCGCCAAAGGAACTTCAAGTGAGTGCCTTTCCGACCACCTTGCCGGACCCACAGCGATCGCTATTGCTGGATCGGACCCTGTGGCCCCCGCCAAAATTCTGTCCGAATTCGCCAAAACCAATAAGACCTTTGCTCTGAAGGTTGGTGCGCTCAATGGCAACCTGCTTGACCTCGCACAGATCGAGGCCCTGGCTGAATTGCCGAGCCGCGAGGTTCTGCTGGCCAAAGTCCTTGGTTCGCTTAATGCTCCCGCGACCAATTTTGTTGGTGTGCTGGCAGCTATTCCGCGCTCCCTGGTGCAGGTATTGGCAGCTATTCAAGACAAAAAAGCGGCTTAATTTGGCCCTTTTTACCCCATTTTACGCATAACACGTTACGGAGGAATATTTATCATGGCTGATATCACTAAAGAACAGGTTGTTGAATTTATCGAAAAAATGAACGTCCTTGAGCTGGCTGAGCTCGTCAAGGAACTCGAAGAGAAGTTCGGTGTCTCCGCTGCCGCTCCTGTTGCGGTGGCCGCTGCCGCTCCTGCCGCTGGTGGTGCTGCTGCTGTAGAAGAAAAAGATGAGTTCGATGTTGTTCTCGCCGCCGCTGGCGATAAAAAGATCAACGTCATCAAGGTTGTTCGTGCTGCCACAGGCCTGGGCCTCAAAGAAGCCAAGGATCTCGTTGATGGTGCTCCTCAGACCGTCAAGGAAGCCATGCCTAAAGCCGAAGCCGAAGAGCTCAAAAAGCAGCTCGTCGAAGCTGGCGCCACTGTGGAACTCAAGTAGTTCCCTTCCCATAGTTTCGCCATTAGCCAAGGTCGCCTTGTGCGGCCTTGGCTATTCTACTTTCGTTACCTAAAGGAGAAATCATGGCTTATTCGATCGCGAATAACCAGCTTCTGAGGAAACATTTTGCCGAGATCAAGAGGATCATCGACATACCCAACCTCATTGATATCCAGAAGACTTCCTACAAGCGTTTTCTTCAGGCGGAGCTACCTCCTTCGGCCCGGCAGAACGTCGGCCTGGAAGCCGTCTTCCGTTCCGTATTTCCTATTCGGGACTTTAATGAAACCAGCTCACTTGAATACGTAGCCTATTCACTGGGAACTCCCAAGTACGACGTTGATGAGTGCCACCAACGGGGTATGACTTTTGCCGCCCCGGTAAAGGTACGCGTTCGTCTTGTTTCCTGGGATGTCGATAAGGACTCGGGTGTCCAGTCCATCCGCGACATCAAGGAGCAAGAGGTCTATTTCGGTGAAATCCCGCTGATGACCGAAAACGGTACCTTTATTATTAATGGGACTGAAAGGGTTATTGTCAGCCAGTTGCACCGGTCGCCCGGTGTCTTTTTCGACCATGATAAGGGCAAGACGCACTCCAGTGGTAAAATCCTCTATAGTGCGCGTGTCATCCCCTATCGTGGATCCTGGCTTGACTTTGACTTTGATCATAAAGATATTCTCTATGTTCGTATTGACCGTCGCCGTAAACTGCCTGCAACCGTTCTGCTGAAGGCCCTGGGCTACACGGCTGAAGAGTTGCTCAATTACTACTACGATGTCGATACCATCGTGGTCGATGGCGATAACTATCAGAAAAAGGTCAATCTTGACCTGCTGTCCGGCCAGAGGGCCAGCTGCGATATCGTGGCGCCCGATGGCGAGGTTCTGGTTAAGGCCAACCGCAAATTTACCAAAGCGGCCATTCGCAAACTGGCGGATAAGGGCATCGAAGCGATTTCCATCCTCAAGGAGGATGTGGTTGGTAAGGTCGCCTCTTCGGATATTGTCGATACGGCCACGGGTGAGATTGTCGTCGAATGCAACGAGGAGATCACCGAAGGCAAGCTCGAAGAGCTGTTGTCCAGAGGGATCACCGAGTTCAAGGTGCTCTTTATAGATAACCTCTTTGTCGGACCCTATCTGCGTGAAACCCTGCAGCTTGACAAAGTGGCTACGCCCGATGACGCCAAAATCGAGATATACCGGCGTCTCCGTCCCGGGGATCCGCCGACGATCCGTAGTGCCACTGCCCTGTTCGACAGCCTCTTCTTCAATTCAGAGCGCTATGATCTTTCGGTAGTTGGTCGTCTCAAGCTCAACTATAAGCTGGGGCTGAAGTCCCCTCTGGACCTGACCACCCTGACCAAAGAAGATATTTTGGAGGTGGTGCGCTACCTGATCGATCTGCGAAACGGTAAAGGGGCGATCGACGACATCGATCATCTCGGTAACCGACGCGTCCGCGCCGTTGGCGAACTCCTTGAGAACCAGTACCGCGTTGGTCTCGTCCGTATGGAAAGGGCCATCAAGGAGCGCATGAGTCTGCAAGAGATCGACAGCCTCATGCCTCATGATCTGATCAACTCCAAACCGGTTTCGGCCGTTGTGAAGGAGTTTTTCGGCTCATCACAGCTGTCTCAGTTCATGGACCAGACCAATCCGCTCTCCGAAATTACCCACAAGCGACGCCTTTCCGCGCTTGGACCCGGTGGTTTGACTCGAGAGAGGGCCGGCTTCGAAGTCCGTGACGTTCATCCGACCCATTACGGCCGGGTTTGTCCTATTGAAACCCCGGAAGGACCGAATATCGGTCTGATCGCCTCGCTTTCGACCTATGCGCGCATCAACGAGCACGGGTTCGTCGAGACACCCTATCGCCTGGTGTCTGCGGGTAAAGTAACAACTGAAATCAAATACTTTTCGGCCTTGGAAGAGGAAGGCCACGCCATTGCGCAGGCCAATGCGCCGTTGAACGAGGACAACACCTTTGTCAACGAGTTGGTCAACGCCCGGAAAAACGGCGAGTTTATGCTAATGAACCGCGAAGAGATCGAGCTGATGGACGTTTCGCCCAAGCAGCTGGTCTCCGTGGCCGCGGCGCTTATCCCCTTCCTTGAAAACGACGACGCCAACCGCGCCCTGATGGGCTCCAACATGCAGCGACAGGCTGTGCCCCTGCTTCGTGCCGACGCGCCACTGGTCGGGACGGGGATGGAGCGCATTGTCGCCCATGACTCGGGTGCAGCAGTCGTGGCGCGGCACAACGGTGTGGTCGAGAGTGTCGACGCGGCGCGCATCGTCGTCAAGATTGACGAAGGCGAGTTGGATGAGTCAGGAACCGGCGTGGATATTTACACGCTCATCAAGTTCCTGCGCTCCAACCAGAACACCTGTCTTAACCAGAAACCTATCGTCAAAGTAGGGGACAGGGTGCGGCGCGGCGAGATCATCGCCGATGGACCCTCCACCGAATGGGGCGAGCTGGCCCTGGGGCAGAACGTCCTGGTCGCCTTCATGCCATGGGAAGGCTACAACTTCGAGGACTCCATCCTTATCTCCGAAAAGCTGGTCAAGGAGGATCGCTATACCTCCATCCATATTGAGGAGTTCGAATGCGTCGCCCGCGACACCAAGCTCGGCAAAGAAGAGATCACTGACGATATTCCCAACTTGGGCGAAGATGCCCTCGCGGATCTCGACGAGAGCGGCATCATCCGTATTGGCGCTGAGGTCAAACCTGGAGATATCCTCGTAGGTAAAATCACGCCGAAAGGAGAAACCCAGCTTTCGCCGGAAGAAAAACTGCTCAGGGCGATTTTTGGCGAAAAGGCCGGGGATGTTCGCGACACCTCCCTGCGTGTACCGCCCGGTGTCGAAGGGGTGGTTATCGGGGCTCGTGTCTTTTCCCGCAAAGGGATCGATAAAGATACCCGCACCGAGCACATCGAAAAGACTGAAATCGACAAGCTGCTCAAAGATCAGAACGACGAAATCCGCATTATCCGGGAGTCAGCCCGCGGGAAAATGCTTTCCCTGCTGGCGCAACAGACTTCGGCCGTCGCCATTGTCGACGAAACGGGCAAGACTTTGCTGCCCAAGGGACAGAAGCTGACGGAAGAACTGCTTTCCGCTGTGCCCCTCAAGCGCTGGCAGGAGATCTCTCTCGCCAACGCCCCGGAAGTTGAGGATAAAGTGGCTACTGTGCTGGCTCACCTCCATGAACGCGAGGAATTGATCCGCGGCGTTTTTTCCGACAAGATCGAAAAGCTCAAGCGTGGCGATGATCTGCCCCCCGGCGTCATCAAGATGGTCAAAGTGTATATCGCCATCAAACGCAAGCTTTCCGTCGGTGACAAGATGGCCGGCCGTCACGGCAACAAGGGGGTACTGTCTCGGATACTCCCTGAGGAGGATATGCCCTACATGGAAGACGGCACCCCGGTTGAGATCGTTCTCAATCCTCTGGGTGTTCCTTCCCGTATGAACATCGGGCAGATTCTGGAGATCCATCTCGGTTTGGGCGCACGTGGCCTGGGGATGCGTATCCAGGAGGTTATTGACAACCAGTTCAGCCCGGAAAAGATCCGCGAGAAGATCAAGTCCATCTATGGCAACAAGGAGCTTGATTCGTTTATCGACGGTCTTGATGAAGACGATCTGATGGCCCTGGCTCGCCGCCTTTCCAAGGGGGTTCCCATGGCGTCGCCCGTCTTTGAAGGGGTGAACGAAGAGCAGATCAAAGGGGAAATCGAGCGGGCTGGCTTCTCCAGTTCCGGTCAGATGACCTTGTACAATGGCAAGACCGGCGAACCGTTCCTCGAGAAGGTTACCGTGGGCATCATGTACATGCTCAAGCTTCATCACCTGGTCGATGACAAGATTCACGCTCGTTCCATCGGTCCCTACAGCCTGGTTACGCAGCAGCCGCTGGGCGGAAAAGCCCAGTTCGGTGGCCAGCGACTCGGTGAGATGGAGGTGTGGGCTCTTGAGGCTTACGGGGCCGCTCATGCCCTGCAGGAATTCCTCACCGTCAAATCGGACGATGTGGCGGGAAGGACCCGGATGTACGAAGCCATAGTCAAAGGGAAGCACACACTGGAGGCCGGACTGCCCGAATCCTTCAACGTGCTCATCAAGGAACTGCAGTCTCTGTGCCTCGATGTGGAACTCCTCGAAGAGGAAGAAGAATAAACCACCATCCTATAAGGAGGATGTGCTTTGGACGATATTTTCAGCTTTTTTGAGCGACCGAAGGATCCCCTCAATTTTAACTCGATCCGTCTTTCACTGGCGTCGCCGGACAAGATCCGTGAGCGGTCCTTTGGTGAGGTCAAAAAACCGGAAACCATTAACTACCGCACCTTCAAGCCGGAGCGCGATGGCCTCTTCTGCGCCAAAATCTTCGGTCCGACGAAGGACTACGAGTGTAACTGCGGTAAGTATAAGCGGATGAAACATCGCGGCATTGTCTGCGAAAAATGTGGCGTAGAGGTCATTCCCAGCAAGGTGCGCCGGGAACGTCTCGGTCACATCGATCTGGCTTGTCCGGTGGCTCACATCTGGTTCCTCAAGTCGCTGCCTTCGCGTATTGCGACTTTGCTCGACCTTACTCTTAAAGAGGTTGAGCGAATCCTCTATTTTGAGGCCTATGTTGTTCTGGATAAGGGGGATACCACTCTCGCTGTCGGCCAGATCCTGAGCGAAGACAAGTATCGTGAACTGATGGACGAGTTTGCCGGTCAGTTTACGGCCGCCATGGGTGCCGAAGCGGTCAGGGAACTGCTGACCACGATTGAACTCGACGAATTGTCCCAATCTCTACGCGTCGAGATGCGCGAGGCCGCCAGTGAAGCCAAACGCAAAAAGGTCGCCAAGCGTCTGAAGGTTGTAGAAGCCTTCAAGGTCAGCGGGAACCGACCCGAGTGGATGATTCTCGAAGCTATCCCGGTTCTGCCCCCGGAACTGCGTCCGCTGGTTCCTCTTGACGGAGGACGCTTTGCGACGTCGGACCTCAATGATCTCTACCGCCGGGTAATCAACCGGAATAATCGCCTTAAGCGTCTGATTGAACTTCGGGCCCCCGAGGTCATCATCCGCAACGAAAAGAGGATGCTGCAAGAGTCGGTGGATGCGCTTTTTGATAACGGCCGACGCGGCCGCGCCATCACTGGCCCCAACAAGCGTCCCCTGAAGTCTCTTTCGGACATGCTCAAAGGAAAGGGTGGCCGCTTCCGCCAGAATCTGCTGGGTAAGCGTGTCGACTATTCCGGCCGTTCCGTTATCGTCGTCGGTCCTGAGCTCAAGCTCCACCAGTGTGGTCTTCCCAAGAAGATGGCTCTGGAGTTGTTCAAGCCCTTTATCTACAACAAGCTTGAAGAACGGGGCTACTGCACCACGATCAAGAGTGCCAAAAAGCTGGTCGAGAAGGAAAAGCCCGAGGTCTGGGATGTTCTCGACGAAGTCATTCGCGAACACCCGGTCATGCTCAACCGCGCCCCGACGCTGCACCGTCTCGGTATTCAGGCCTTTGAACCGGTTCTCATTGAAGGTAAGGCCATCCAGCTGCATCCTTTGGTCTGTACCGCTTTTAACGCCGACTTTGACGGTGACCAGATGGCCGTGCATCTGCCTCTTTCCATCGAGAGCCAGATTGAGGCGCGCGTACTGATGATGTCGACCAACAATATCCTGTCCCCGGCCAATGGCAAACCCATCATTGTGCCTTCGCAGGACATGATTCTCGGTCTCTATTACATGACGCGTGAGCGGGCTTTTGTAAAAGGTGACAGCAAAATCTTCTTCTCTCCTGAAGAGGTGCGCATCGCCTATGACGCCGGCGAAGCTGATCTGCAGGCGAAGATCAAGGTGCGCATGGTGACCGGGGAAGGGCGTGAGTCCGCTTTGGTCGATACGACGGTAGGGCGGGTGCTGCTCCGCGAGATTGTTCCGGCTTCCATTCCCTTCGAGCACATCAACCGGACCATGACCAAAAAACAGGTAGCCGAGCTGATCGACACGGCCTTCCGTCTGGCGGGGCCGAAGGAAACCGTCATTCTTGCTGACCGTCTCAAAGACACAGGTTACCGATTTTCAACCATTGCCGGTATTTCCATCTGTCTCGACGACATGGTTATCCCGGCCGCCAAGCAGGACCATATCGACAAGGCGGTTCAGGAAGTTACCGAAATCCAGAACCAGTATACTGAAGGTCTGATCACCGATGGCGAGCGCTACAACAAGGTTATCGATATCTGGGCCAAATGTACGGAGGATATCGCCGGTATCATGCTGGGCAACCTCTCCGTTGATGTGCTGACGGACCCGGAGTCTGGTGAACAGGTGAAGATTCCTTCCTTCAATGCCATCCATATGATGGCTGATTCGGGGGCCCGAGGCAGTGCTCAGCAGATTCGCCAGCTGGCCGGTATGCGCGGACTTATGGCCAAGCCTTCCGGCGAAATTATCGAAACGCCGATTACCGCCAACTTCCGTGAAGGTCTGACCGTTCTTCAGTACTTCATTTCGACCCACGGTGCCCGTAAAGGTCTGGCTGATACCGCGCTGAAAACGGCTAACTCCGGTTACCTCACGCGTCGCTTGGTCGACGTCGCGCAGGATGCCATCATCACCGAGCAGGATTGCGGCACTCTCGATGGCATTCTCGTATCTTCCCTCACCGAGGGGGGCGAGGTCATTGAGCCTCTCGGCGACAGGATTCTCGGCCGCGCCGCCCTTGAAGACGTCCTGGATCCGGTAACGGGTGACATTCTTGTGGAGGCGAATCAGGAAATCGATGAGACCCTGGTGACCAAAATCGAGAATGCGGGTATAGAGAAACTTAAAATAAGGTCCGTGTTGACCTGCCAGAGCCGCCGAGGCATCTGCGCGACCTGTTATGGTCGCGACCTGGCTCGCGGACATATGGTCAACTTGGGTGAGGCTGTCGGAGTTATTGCCGCCCAATCCATTGGTGAGCCAGGCACGCAGCTGACCATGCGTACTTTCCACATCGGTGGTACCGCCTCCCGTCGGGCTGAGCAGACCTCTCTTGAGGCCCGTTTTGACGGAACGCTTCGGTACATCAACCTGAACACGGTTGTAGACAGCGCCGGCTTCCATGTTGTCATGAATCGAAACGGCGAGGTTGCGGTTATCGATGAAACCGGGCGCGAGCGGGAACGCTATGGTGTTGTCTATGGTGCCAAGCTGCGTGTCGGTCCTGATGGCGCCATCAAGGCAGGTGACCTGGTGGCTGAGTGGGACCCCTACACCATGCCGATCCTCACGGAAGGCTCCGGTCGAATCCGCTTCGGTGATGTCGTCGAAGGCCTAACCATGGAAGAGCAGCTCGATGATGTTACGGGTCTGTCCCGTAAGGTTATCATCGAATCGAAGGCGGCAGACCGTCGTCCTCGCATCACCCTCAAGGACGAGGATGGCAAGACGGTCAAGTTGCCCAATGGGGCGGCTGCCCGCTACATGCTGCCTGTCGGTGCCAACATTGTCGTGGCCGAAGACGCAGTTGTCGGCGCCGGCGATATTCTGGCCAAAATTCCGCGGGAAACCACCAAAACCAAAGACATCACCGGCGGTCTGCCCCGTGTCGCTGAGCTCTTCGAGGCCCGTAAACCCAAGGAGTTTGCCGTTATTTCCGAAATTGACGGCGTGGTTTCCTATGGCAAGGATTCCAAGGGCAAACGGAAGGTCATTGTCACCCCCGAGATTGGGGAGCCCAAGGAGTATCTGATTCCCAAAGGGAAACATATCAGCGTCCATGAAGGGGATTCTGTCAAGGCTGGCGAGGCTTTGATGGATGGTTCCAGCAACCCTCACGATATCCTCCGTGTTCTGGGCGAAAAGGAACTGGCCAAGTATCTCGTAGACGAGGTACAGGAAGTCTATCGACTCCAGGGCGTTAAGATCAATGACAAGCATATCGAAACGATCGTGCGCCAGATGCTGCGCCGGGTTCGCATCAAAGAGGTCGGCGATACGCGATTCCTGCTCGATGATCAAGTAGAGCGGTGGGAGTTTGAACAGGAAAACCAGCGGGTTATGGCTGAAGACGGTCAGCCGGCCGTCGGTGAGCCCCTGATGCTGGGTATTACCAAAGCCTCCTTGTCGACCGAGTCCTTTATTTCCGCGGCCTCCTTCCAGGAGACCACCAAGGTCTTGACTCAGGCGGCTATCGAGGGCAAGGTTGACTTCCTGCGTGGCCTCAAGGAAAACGTCATCATGGGACGGTTGATCCCTGCTGGCACCGGGATTTCCAAGTACCGCAGCGCCAAACTCAATATTGAGGAGCCTGAAGAGGTGCCGGAGGTCTACGAGGAAGACATCGACGACGATGTTGTCGAAGAGAGTGAAGATATCTCTGTCGAATAACTGTTTGAAAATACGTTGCAATTAGGCCACTGTGTCTTTTTTAGCAGTGGCCTAAAAAATGCCTTGACAAAGTTGAGGCCGATTGATAATGTTTGCGGGTTTTTCCCCTGTTGTAAATCTTTTGTTCTTTCAACATTGAGAATACGTTTATCGGGAGTATGTAGATGCCGACTATTAATCAGTTGATCCGCAATGGACGCGAAAAAAAAGAAAGAAAATCTACCGCGCCTGCGCTTAAGAGTAATCCTCAGAAGCGTGGAGTGTGTACCCGCGTCTATACCACGACTCCGAAGAAGCCGAACTCCGCTCTTCGTAAGGTGGCACGTGTGCGTCTCACCAACGGTGTCGTAGTGACCTCTTACATTCCCGGGGTGGGCCATAATCTGCAGGAACACTCTGTGGTTTTGATTCGTGGCGGCCGCGTCAAGGATTTGCCTGGCGTTCGTTATCATATCGTCCGTGGTACCCTGGACCTTGCCGGTGTAAAGAATCGTAAGCAGGGTCGTTCTAAATACGGTGCCAAGCGCCCTAAATAAAGTAGAAGGCTGAGAGGAAGCTATGCCGAGAAGAAGAGAAGTTGCTAAGCGGGTTATTCTCCCCGATCCTAAATATGGTGATCGTCTGGTGGCGAAGTTTGTTAACTTTCTTATGCTGGACGGTAAGAAGAGCACCGCTGAGAGTATTGTCTATGGTGCCTTTGATCTGATCTCCTCCCGGGTCGATGACGAGCCTTTGGATGTCTTCAAGAAGGCTATGGAGAATGTTCGTCCGGTTGTGGAAGTTAAGTCCCGTCGTGTTGGTGGCTCGACTTACCAGGTTCCTGTCGAGGTTCGTGCGGACCGTCGTAGTGCTCTGGCGATGCGCTGGATTATGACCTATTCCCGCGCTCGTGGCGAGAAGACGATGGAAGAGCGTTTGGCTGGGGAGCTTCTTGATGCCGCCAATAATCGCGGTGCTTCTGTGAAGAAGAAAGAGGATACCCACCGTATGGCTGAAGCGAACAAGGCCTTTGCTCACTACCGCTGGTAGGCTGGCGATCGCAGGACCCTGAAAGGATCAATGACAGTGGCACGAAAAGTATCACTCGCAAAAACGCGTAATATCGGCATTATGGCACATATCGATGCCGGCAAGACTACGACGACCGAACGTATTCTGTTCTACACTGGTGTTTCCCATAAAATTGGTGAGGTCCATGACGGCGCTGCCACCATGGACTGGATGGAGCAGGAGCAGGAGCGTGGTATTACCATCACCTCTGCTGCTACGACCTGTTTTTGGGGCGAACACCGTATCAATATCATAGACACTCCTGGGCATGTTGACTTTACCATCGAAGTAGAGCGCTCTTTGCGCGTGCTCGATGGCGCTATCGCCGTTTTCTGCTCGGTTGGTGGCGTTGAGCCTCAGTCTGAGACTGTCTGGCGTCAGGCTGACAAGTATGGCGTTCCTCGGATGGCCTTCGTCAACAAGATGGACCGTATCGGCGCTGATTTCGGGCGCGGCGTAAGCATGATGCGTGACCGTCTTGGCGCCAATCCTATCCCTATTCAGCTTCCCATTGGTAAAGAAGATTACTTCAAGGGCGTTGTCGATCTCGTTGAGATGCGTGCCATTGTTTGGGACGATGAGTCTCTTGGGGCGAAATACGATGTCATCGAGATTCCGGCCGAGATGGTCGATGAGGTTCAGGAGGCCCGTGAAAAGCTTGTTGAGGAAGTTTGTTCTCATGACGATGTCTTGATGGATAAATACCTCGGCGGCGAGGAGATCTCCAATAAGGAGCTCAAGGCGGGTATTCGCAAGGCGACAATGGCTTTGGCTATCAATCCCGTTCTGTGTGGGTCTTCCTTCAAGAACAAGGGTGTTCAGAACCTTCTTGATGCAGTCGTCGACTACATGCCTTCTCCGACAGACGTGCCTCCTATTAAGGGTGTCGATCCTGACACTCAGGCCGAGATCACCCGACCTGCGGATGACAGTGGGCCTTTTGCCGCTCTCGCGTTTAAAATCATGACGGACCCCTTTGTCGGGCAGTTGACCTTCTTCCGGGTTTACTCTGGTGTCCTTGAGTCCGGTTCGAGTGTTTACAACTCCACCAAGGATAAGAAAGAGCGTATTGGCCGCATATTGAAGATGCATGCCAATAAGCGTGAGGAAATCAAAGAAATTTACTCTGGTGACATTGCTGCCGCTGTCGGTCTGAAGTATACGACGACGGGCGATACCCTGTGCTCCGAGAAAGACGCTTGTCTTCTTGAGGCCATGGAGTTCCCTGAGCCGGTTATCAGTATTGCTGTTGAGCCAAAAACCAAGGCAGACCAGGAAAAGATGGGCATCGCTATTGGCAAGCTGGTTCAGGAAGATCCTTCGCTTCGTGTTCACACGGATGAGGAGACGGGGCAGACCATACTTTCCGGTATGGGTGAACTCCACCTTGAGATTATCATTGACCGCATGATGCGTGAATTCAAGGTTGCCGCCAATGTGGGTGCTCCTCAGGTGGCCTACCGCGAGTCGGTCACCAAAACTGTCGAGGTTCAGGGTAAGTTTGTGCGCCAGTCCGGTGGCCGTGGTCAGTATGGTGACTGTTGGTTGCGCATTGAACCGCAGGAGCCCGGTGCTGGTTTTGAGTATGTCGATGCTATTAAGGGTGGCGTTATTCCCAAGGAATACATCCCTGCTGTCGGCAAGGGGGCTGAAGAGGCCGCTCAGAACGGCGTTATCGCTGGCTTCCCCATTGTTGATGTCAAGGTCACCTGCTTCGACGGTTCCTATCATGATGTCGACTCTTCCGAGATGGCCTTTAAGATCGCGGGTTCGATGGGCTTTAAAGAGGGGGCAGCAAAAGCTGGTCCTGTTCTGCTTGAGCCCATCATGGCGGTTGAAGTCGTCGTACCCGAAGAGTATATGGGAGATGTCATCGGCGACCTGAATAGCCGTCGTGGCCGGATTATGGGAATGGAGGCGCGTGGCGCTGCCCAGGTTATCAATTCTCAGGTACCTTTGGCCAATATGTTCGGGTATGCCACCGATTTGCGCAGTGCCACTCAGGGTCGCGCTACTTACACCATGGTTTTTGACCACTATGAGCAGGTCCCCAAGGCGATTTCCGACGAGGTAATTGCCAAGGTTAAGGGCTAATTGCCGAGGAGGGTTTAGTTATGGCAAAGGCAAAATTCGAGAGAAAAAAACCCCATGTCAATATCGGGACCATCGGTCACGTTGACCATGGCAAGACGACCCTGACAGCCGCCATCACCAAGGTTCTGGCAGCCAAGGGCGGCGCCGAGTACAAAGGTTATGATCAGATCGACAACGCTCCCGAGGAGCGCGAGCGCGGTATAACCATTGCTACCGCCCACGTCGAGTATGAGACCGAAAAGCGTCACTACGCTCACGTTGACTGCCCCGGCCACGCCGACTACGTCAAGAACATGATCACCGGTGCCGCCCAGATGGACGGCGCTATCCTGGTCGTGTCTGCCGCTGACGGCCCCATGCCCCAGACCCGTGAGCACATCCTGCTCGCCCGTCAGGTTGGCGTACCCGCCATGGTCGTCTTCCTGAACAAGGCCGACATGGTTGACGACGCCGAGCTCATGGAGCTGGTCGAGCTGGAAGTTCGCGAACTGCTTTCTTCCTACGAATTCCCCGGTGACGATATTCCCATCATTCCCGGTTCGGCTCTGAAGGCCCTTGAGGGTGATGCCGGTGAGCTGGGTGAGCAGGCCATCATGAAACTGATGGACGCTGTTGATAACTACATCCCCGAGCCCGAGCGCGCCATCGACCGGCCCTTCCTGATGCCCGTCGAAGACGTCTTCTCCATCTCCGGTCGCGGTACCGTGGCCACCGGTCGTGTTGAGCGCGGCGTCGTTAAGGTCGGTGAGGAAGTTGAAATCGTCGGTATGAAGGCCACCACCAAGACCGTCGTGACCGGCGTCGAGATGTTCCGCAAGCTGCTCGATCAGGGCCAGGCTGGCGACAACGTCGGCGTCCTGCTGCGCGGCGTCAAGCGTGAGGACATCGAGCGTGGCCAGGTATTGGCGAAGCCCGGCAGCATCACGCCGCACACCAAGTTCAAGGCAGAAGCCTACATCCTGTCCAAGGAAGAAGGCGGCCGTCACACCCCGTTTTTCAAGGGGTATCGTCCTCAGTTCTACTTCCGCACCACCGACGTTACCGGTATTGTGGAGTTGCCCGAGGGGACCGAGATGGTCATGCCTGGCGACAATATCGCCATGACGGTCAACCTGATCACCCCCATCGCCATGGACAAGGAACTGCGCTTTGCTATCCGCGAAGGCGGCCGTACGGTTGGCGCGGGTGTTGTTAGCGAAATTATCGAGTAATAGAGGAATAGAGTCATGCCGAGCCAGAAAATTAGAATCCGTTTGAAGGCTTATGATCATAAGCTTCTTGATCAGTCTGTGAACGAAATCGTGGATACCGCCAAGCGTACAGGAGCCCGGATTGCCGGCCCCATTCCTCTGCCGACGGTAATTAACAAGTACACTGTTCTTCGTGGTCCCCACGTTGACAAGAAAAGCCGTGAGCAGTTCGAGATGCGCACGCACAAGCGTTTACTGGATATTCTCGAACCGACCCAGCAGACCGTGGACGCCTTGATGAAGCTTGATCTCTCTGCCGGGGTTGATGTCGAAATTAAGCTTTAAGATTAATCTTCATATTAGGTAAGGGTAGGTCCGATGATAAATGGAATCTTGGGAAAGAAGTTGGGGATGACCCAGGTCTTCGCCATCGATGGCAGAAGAATTCCTGTTACGGTTGTTGAAGCCGGTCCCTGTGTGGTTCTTCAGAAGAAGACCGTTGAGACGGACGGGTATAACGCTGTGCAGGTCGGCTACGGTGTTAAGAAGATCCACCGCGTCAGTAAGCCCGAGCTTGGACATTTCAAAAAAGCAGGCAAGGGTGCCTTCGGTACACTTCGCGAGTTTCGCGCTGACAGCGTGGATGAATATAACGTGGGCGATGAGATAACTTGCCAGGCAATCTTTGCTGCCGGTGATATCGTCGATGTTACTGGAACGAGCAAAGGTAAGGGATTCCAGGGTGTTATAAAGCGCTGGAACTTTTCCGGCGGTAGGGCTACGCACGGATCCATGTTCCACCGTGCTCCAGGGTCTATCGGCGCCAGCGCTTGGCCCTCCAGGGTGTTCAAGGGTAAAAAGATGGCTGGGCAGATGGGCAATAAAAAGGTAACCACCCAGAATCTACAGATTGTTGATGTCCGCCCCGATCAGAACCTTATTTTGGTTAAAGGTGCCATCCCTGGGCCAAAAAACGCTGTGGTGGAGATCCGCAAAGGCCTTAAGGCTAAAAAGTAGCCTCTAGATATATGATTTGGGAGAAACTCCATGGCTAAAATCGCTGTATATGACATAAATAAAAACCAGGTGGCTGAAAAGGAAATTTCAGACGCGGTGTTTAATGCCGAAGTCAGATCCTACCTGATTCACGACATGGTTCGCTATCAACTCGCTGCCCGTCGGCAGGGAACCTCTGCCAGCAAGACCCGTAGTGAAGTTGCTGGCGGCGGGAAAAAGCCCTATAAGCAGAAGGGTACTGGTAACGCCCGTCAAGGGTGTATCCGCGCACCTCACTATGTGGGTGGTGGGGCGGCTTTCGGGCCTAATCCTCGCGATTACAATTTCAAGCTCAATCGTAAGGTTAAAAAAGCAGCCCTGAAGAGCGCTCTTTCGGTGCGCTTTCAGGATAGCAAGCTGACCGTTCTCAACACGATTGACCTCGGGAAAATCAGCACCAAGTCCTTTGCTGAATTTCTTGGTCGCTTCGATCTTCAAAAGGTGCTGGTTGTCATTGAGGGTGAAAACCCCCAAGTTGAGTTGTCTGCCAGAAACCTTCCTTTTGTAAAGGTTCTTAAGGCCGAGGGTGTAAACGTTTACGACGTCATGAAGTATCCGAACCTCGTGATGACTGAGGGCGCCGTGTCTCAACTGGAAGGAGCGTTGGCCTGATGAAACCGTTGCATCAGATTATTAAGAGACCGCTGGTTACCGAGAAGACCAGCCTGCAGAAAGAAGTGGGCCAGGTGGTTGCTTTTGAAGTAGCACTGAATGCCAACAAGATTGAAATCAAGCAAGCCGTTGAAAAGGCTTTCAGCGTCAAGGTTAAGGACGTGAATACCGCTCTGACTCGCGGGAAAGTTAAGAGGGTCGGTCGCAATTTCGGAAAACGGTCCAATACCAAAAAAGCTTACGTCACCCTGGCTGAAGGCACCATCGATTTCTTCGGGGTCTAACGGCAAGTAATCTAGCGATACGGAGTAACCATAATGGCGATCAAAAAGTATAAACCGACCTCACCCGGTCGTCGCAATATGACATCTTCGACTTATGAGGAGATCACCACCTCGACTCCTGAGAAGTCACTTCTGGCACCGCTGAAGCGCACCGGAGGACGTAACAATAATGGCCGGATCACCAAGCGTCACACGGGTGGTGGGCACAAGCGTAAATACAGGATCATTGATTTTAAGCGGGACAAAAAAGAAGTGCCGGCCAAAATCGTTTCTGTCGAATATGATCCGAACCGGACGGCCCGCATTGCCCTGCTTAACTATGCCGATGGCGAAAAACGTTACATCTTGGCTCCTGTCGGTCTTAGTGTTGGTGACGTTGTGGTTGCGAGCGAAAAAGCTGACATTAAGCCTGGTAACGCCATGCCTATCCGCGCCATTCCCCTAGGCACTTGGGTTCACAATGTTGAACTGAAGGTGGGCAAGGGTGGCCAGTTGGCCCGTAGCGCCGGCACCTACGCCATGATTGCAGCCAAAGAAGGCAAGTATTCCCAGCTTCGACTTCCTTCTGGCGAGGTTCGCCTCGTCCTGCAGGAATGCTGCGCAACCATCGGTCAGGTTGGGAACCAGGATCACGAAAACGTTAAGGTGGGGAAAGCAGGACGAAATCGCTGGCTTGGCAAGCGTCCCCAGTCCCGTGGCGTTGCCATGAACCCTGTTGATCACCCGCATGGTGGTGGTGAAGGTAAGTCCTCCGGTGGCCGGCATCCTGTAACACCCTGGGGCATTCCGACCAAAGGGTACAAGACCCGAGTCAACAAGCGGACCGATCGATTCATCGTCCGGCGTCGTACTAAATAGACCATTTTAAATAGAGGAGACGGCAGTGGCTAGATCAATCAAAAAAGGGCCGTACGTCCAAGAAAGCCTTTTGCGAAAAGTCGATCTGGAAGGTGGGACTACCAGTAAGCAGGTCATTAAGACCTGGTCGCGGCGTTCAACCATCCTTCCTGAATTCGTAGGTCATACTTTTGCTGTGCATAACGGTAAAAAGTTTATCCCGGTGTTTGTTACCGAAAATATGGTCGGGCATAAACTGGGTGAGTTTGCTCCTACCCGGACCTACTATGGTCACGGAGCCGACAAAAAGAGCAAGCGTAAATAAATAGTTCCGTTAGAGGAGTTTCATTTCATGGAAGCCAGAGCAAAGTTGAGTTACGCGCGCCTTTCGCCCCAGAAAGCACGACTGGTTGTCGATATGGTACGTGGAAAAGGGGTGCAGGAGGCTCTTAACGTCCTCAAGTTTTCTCCCCAGAAGGCCGCGCCCATTGTCGCTAAACTTGTCAGTTCGGCAGTGGCTAACGCCGAGCAAAAGGGTGTTAACGATGTCGATCGTCTTTTTATCAAGTCGATTACCGTAGATCAGGGTCCTGTTCTAAAGCGGTTCCTGCCTCGGGCTCAGGGACGTGCGACCCGTATTCGTAAACCGACTAGTCACATGACGGTTATTCTTGACGAAAAATAAGGTGTTTAGGAGGTGATAGTTTGGGCCAGAAAGTTCATCCTGTAGGATTTCGTCTGGGAGTCGTCAAAACCTGGGACTCCAAGTGGTATGCCGAGGCGGATTACGCCAAGCTGCTGCATGAAGATATTAAGCTGCGTAACTACCTCAAAAAGAGGCTTTATCACGCAGGCATTTCCAAAATCGAAATCGAGCGTGCGGCCAGCAAGGCAAAAATAAATATTTTTGCCGCTCGTCCCGGTATCATCATCGGAAAGAGGGGATCCGAGGTTGAGGCTCTCAAGAAAGAGCTGGCCAAACTCACCGATAAAGAAGTTTTTATCAATATTCAGGAAGTACGCAAGCCTGAGATCGACGCTCAGTTGCTTGCCGAAAACGTGGCCCTTCAGCTCGAGAGGCGTGTTGCTTTCCGCCGCGCCATGAAAAAAGGGGTTACTCAAGCTCTCAAATTCGGTGCACAGGGGATCAAGATCAACTGTGCCGGCCGTTTGGGAGGAGCCGAAATCGCTCGTACGGAGTGGTACCGCGAAGGGAGAGTGCCTCTACACACTCTTCGTGCAGACATCGATTATGGATTCGCTGAGGCGAAAACCACCTACGGGATTATCGGTGTCAAGGTACTTATCTTCAAGGGCGAAGTTCTCGCAAGAGAACAGTGAAAATCCAGGACAGGTATAGGAGTAAACTGCTATGTTAATGCCCAAGAAGGTTAAGCATAGAAAGACATTTAAAGGTCGCATGAAAGGTGCGGCCAAGGGAGGCACCGAGCTTAACTTTGGTGATTTCGGCCTCCAGGCCATTGAGTGCGGATGGCTTTCTTCGCGCCAGATTGAAGCAGCCCGTCGGGCGATGACGCGTTATATCAAGCGCGGTGGTAAAATCTGGATCAGGGCCTTTCCTCATAAGCCTCTGACCCGAAAGCCCGCCGAAACCCGTATGGGTAAGGGGAAAGGCTCCCCGGACAGCTGGGTCGCCGTCATAAAGCCCGGAGTGGTGCTCTATGAAATGCAGGGAGTCGCTGAAGATGTTGCACGCGAAGCTTTTCGTCTTGCTGCACACAAGCTCCCGATGAAGACCAAGTTTGTTATCAGGGAGGAAGAAGCTCATGAAGGCTAATGAGTTGAGAGATAAAAGCGTTGATGATTTGAAGAAACAGTCTCAGGAACTCAGCCAGGAGCTGTTTAACCTGAGATTCCAGATGCATACCGGGCATCTGGAAAATACTGCCCGTATTTCTCAAATCAAAAAAGATATCGCACGGGTTAATACGGTTCTGCGGCAAAAGCAGGCTTAATCAGGATCAACGAGGTTGGATATGACGACTGAACGTGGAAACAGAAAAACCCGTGTGGGGGTTGTCACCAGTGACAAGATGGACAAGACCGTGGTGGTCAAGGTCGATCAGCTGGTCAAGCATCCCATCTATAAAAAGTACATCAAGCGCAAGGTGACGTACAAAGCACACGATGAACAGAACAGCTGTGCTGTTGGCGACAAGGTTCTCATCGTGGAGACCAGACCGCTGTCTCGTGACAAGCGGTGGAGAGTCCGCGAAATTCTTGAAAAGAACGTAACCGTTTAGGAGACCATAGTTATGATTCAGATGCAGACGATGCTTGATGTCGCAGACAATTCGGGGGCCCGAAAGCTCTGCTGCGTCAAGGTTCTCGGCGGTTCAAAACGGAAATATGCCGGCCTTGGTGACATCATCATCTGCTCGGTCAAAGAGGCACTGCCCAATTCCAAGGTGAAGAAGGGTGATGTCGTGCGGGCGGTGATCGTCAGAACGGCCAAGGAAGTTCCTCGGCCTGATGGTTCCTATATCCGTTTCGATAACAACTCGGCGGTTGTTGTCAATGCTTCGGGTGAGCCGGTAGGAACCCGGATTTTCGGACCTGTGGCCCGTGAACTGCGTGCCCGCCGTTTCATGAAAATCGTGTCTCTGGCGCCGGAAGTCCTTTAAATTTGTGTAGGAGATTGAAACATGGCGGCTAAGAAACTTCATGTCAAAAAGAATGACATGGTTATGATCATAGCGGGCAAGGAAAAGGGTAAATCGGGGAAAGTGACCCGTGTATTTCCTGAAAAAGGTCGTATCACCGTTGAGAATCTCAATGTTGTGAAGCGGCACACTAGGCCCAGTCGCAGCAACGCGGAAGGCGGCATTGTCGAAAAGGAAGCTGCGATTGATGCTTCTAACGTTCTTCTGCTTTGCGGGGCTTGCAATAAACCGACTCGTACCGGCATCCGGATACTTGAGGACGGTAGCAAGACTCGTTTTTGTAAAAAATGTAACGAGACTGTTGATAAGTAACGGAGAATTTCCATGGCCAGACTTAAAGGGATTTACCAGGCCGAGCTGGTTCCCCAGCTCATGAAGGACCTGCAACTTAAAAACGTAATGGAAGTTCCCAGGGTTGAAAAGGTCGTCATCAACATGGGCCTTGGGGAAGCCATTCAGAATATCAAGGTGTTGGAATCTGCTGTCGAGGAACTTGGCCGCATTACCGGACAGAAAGCTGTCATTACCAAGGCCAAAAAATCCATCGCCGGCTTCAAGCTTCGTGAGGGGATGCCCATTGGTTGCATGGTCACTCTGCGTCGGGAAAAAGCCTTTGAGTTTCTGGATCGCCTCATCAATGTCGCCTTGCCTCGCGTAAGAGATTTCAAGGGGGTTTCTCCTAAGGCGTTTGACGGGCGTGGCAACTATACCTTCGGGATCAAGGAACAGCTGATTTTTCCTGAGATCGATCTCGAGAAAATCGACAAGGTCAAGGGTCTCAATATCACCATTGTAACGACAGCGCGTAACGATGAAGAAGGTCGTGCTCTGCTGACGCAACTTGGGATGCCCTTCAGGAAATAGTGAATCAGATAGCGGAGGTATACGGTGGCAAAAAAATCGATGATGATAAAGGCCGCGCGGCCTAAAAAATTCAGCGTTCGTAATTATAATCGCTGCCCATTGTGCGGGCGTTCGCGCGGATACTATCGGAAATTTGATATGTGCAGGATTTGCCTGCGCAAATTGGCGCTGGACGGTAAAATCCCCGGCGTTGTTAAATCAAGCTGGTAAAAAGAGGAGTTGCATCCATGGCAATGACTGATCCTATAGCTGATATGCTTACCCGTATTCGTAATGCGGGAATGGCGAAGCACCAAAAGGTGGACGTGCCCATGTCCAAGGTGAAGGTGGCACTGGCCGAGGTGCTGAAGGATCTCGGCTACATCAAAAATTTCAAGACCGTAGAAGACGACAAACAGGGCATCCTGCGGATTTATTTGAAATTTGATGATAATAACAAGCACGTGATCCATGAAATTAAACGGATGTCTACTCCTGGCCGTCGCGTATACGTGGGTAAGGATGAAATCCCCAGTGTGAAGAACGGGCTTGGTTGCGCTATTCTATCCACTTCACGGGGTGTTCTCCACGACGTTGCCGCACGTGAGGCGCAGGTTGGCGGTGAGATCATTTGTACCGTCTGGTAACCGTTACGGCTTAAGGAGTATAGAGGATGTCAAGAATAGGGAAAAAACCCATCGTCATCCCTGCCGGAGTTGAAGTGACCCTCTCGGGGGCTGCTATTCGGGTAAAGGGACCAAAGGGCCACCTGGAGAGGACAATCAGTACGGATGTCGAAGTCAAGGTGGATTCCGGTAATATCCAAGTTTCTCCCCTTGCAGAGGGAAACAAGCAGGGTGGAGCTTTGCAGGGCCTGACCCGGACGCTTATCGCCAATATGGTCGATGGTGTCACCAAGGGTTTCGAAAGAGTGCTCGAAATCAATGGCGTTGGTTACCGGGCCGAATTGAAAGGGAAGATGCTGAGTCTCGCCCTGGGTTACTCGCATCCCGTCGAATATCCCCTGCCCGAAGGCATCACTGTCGAGGTCGAAAAACAGACCAAGGTTACAGTGAAGGGGATAGATAAGCAGCTTGTCGGCGCTACAGCCGCAAAAATTCGTTCTTTCCGAGCTCCTGAACCCTACAAGGGGAAGGGAATCAAGTATGCTGATGAGCGGATTTTGCGTAAAGCAGGCAAGACCGGTAAAAAATAATTGATTACAGGTCAAGGAGAAACACTGTGAGCATCGCAAAAGAAAGGTCCCTGGCACGTATCAAACGCAAAATTCGGGTGCGCCAAAAGGTTCGTGGAACGGTTGAACGCCCCCGTCTTTGTGTTTTCAGGAGCGCCAAACATATCTATGCCCAGATCATTGAGGACACTAACGGAACGACTCTTGCGTCCGCTGGTACTGTCAATGACGGCATCGTGGAAGCTGGGACGAGCAGCGGAAATATAGAGTCAGCAAAGGCTGTGGGCCGGGCTATCGCCAAGATGGCCCTTGAGAAAAACATCAAGCAGGTTGTGTTTGACCGCAATGGGTTTTTGTACCATGGTCGCGTCAAGGCGCTTGCCGAGGCGGCTCGGGAAACCGGTCTGTCTTTTTAGGTAAAGGAGGATGTCTTTGCATCGCATCGATCCCAATGAGCTAAATCTGACCGACAGGGTCATTCATATTAACCGTTGCGCCAAGGTCGTTAAAGGCGGGCGCCGTTTCAGTTTCTCCGCTCTTGTAGTGGTTGGAGACGGGCAAGGTTACGTAGGTTATGGTCTTGGTAAAGCCAAGGAAGTGCCTGAAGCAATCCGCAAAGGGGTTGAACAAGCCAAGAAGTCGCTGATTCGGGTTCCTCTTAAGGACCGTACCATTCCCTTTGACATTATTGGCAAGTTTGGAGCTGGCAAGGTCTTGTTGCGCCCTGCTTCTCAAGGTACTGGTGTTATCGCAGGCGGCGCAGCCCGTGCTGTCCTCGAGGTGGCGGGTGTCGGCGATATCCTTTCCAAGTGCCTTGGGTCCAACAACCCGCACAATGTTGTCAAGGCGACTTTCAATGCGTTGGAGCAACTTAAAAGTGCGGAAGAGATTCTTCAGCGCCGTGGTGTTGCCTCCGCTGAGTAAGGCCCAAAGAAGGAGAATGGATGATGGCTCCAGAGATAAAAGTGACTCTGAAAAAGAGCGGAATTGGTCGTAAGGCTTATTTCACTCAAGTACTTAAGGGGCTCGGCTTGACCAAGTTGCATCAGACCGTGGTTCTTAAGGATACTCCTGAGATTCGCGGGATGATCAACAAGGTCTCCCACATGGTCCTCGTCGAAGAGTGATTCAATAAGGAAGAATTGACATGGATTTAAGTAATCTGCAACCGGCCTACGGTTCTACAAAAAATAGAAAACGCATTGGACGGGGACCCGGGTCTGGAACCGGCAAGACTGCCGGTAAAGGGCACAAGGGACAAAAGGCCCGTTCGGGTGGTAGCGTGAAGCCTGGCTTCGAGGGGGGGCAAATGCCCTTGCAGCGCCGCCTGCCTAAAAGAGGTTTTCGGTCGCTTAACAAAAAGGTCTATGCCTTGGTCAACCTTAAGGACCTTGAGGTTTTTGAGGCTGGTTCGGTTGTTGACCTTGAAGCCTTTGGCAAGGCTCGCCTGGTGACTGATGTCTGTGACGGCATCAAGATTCTCGGCGACGGTGAACTTACCAAGGCCCTGACTGTAAAAGCCCACAAATTCAGCAAGTCTGCCGCGGAGAAAATTGAAGCCGCAGGTGGCAAAGCCGAGGTTATTTAAATTGATATCCAGCATCCAGAATATCTTCAATATTCCTGAATTAAGAAGACGGATTCTCTTCACCCTTGGAATGCTGGCTGTCTATCGTGTGGGCTGCCATGTGCCTACTCCCGGGGTGGATGCCCAGGTTCTCGCCAAATTTTTCGAGGGAACCCAGGGGACCCTTCTTGGCCTGGTCAGTGCCTTTACTGGCGGTGCTCTCGAAAGAATGACGGTTTTTGCGCTGGGGATCATGCCCTATATCAGCGCATCTATCATTCTGCAGTTGTTGACCGTGGTCTTTGAGCCGGTCGAACGACTGTCCAAGGAGGGTGAGCAGGGTCGAAAAACCATTACCAAGTGGACCCGCTACGGGACCATCGTCCTGTCGGTCATTCAGGGCGCCGGGATTGCCGTTGGTTTGCAAACCATGCGCGGTCCCGCCGGTGAACTTGTCGTGCCGAACCAAGGGATGGGCTTTATTTTGCTCACGATCATCACCCTGACGGCGGGTACGGCTTTTATCATGTGGCTGGGTGAACAGATTACGGAGCGTGGCATCGGCAATGGCATCTCATTGATCATCTTTGCCGGCATTGTGGCAAACATGCCCTCCGCTATTGTTAACAGCGTCCGGCTGTTCAACACCGGAGAACTGACCATCTTCATGATCCTCCTGATTCTTGCCGTCATGGTTGCGGTGGTGGCGGCAATCATTTTCATGGAGAGGGGACAGCGGCGGGTACCGATCCATTACGCCAAGCGTGTGGTCGGTATGCGCAATTACGGCGGGCAGACAAGCCACCTGCCTCTCAAAGTCAATATGAGCGGTGTCATACCGCCAATTTTTGCCAGCTCCATCATCATGTTCCCTGCAACTGTCGCCAACCTGGTGGATGTGCCCTGGGTTCAGACTGTGGCCGCCATGATGACGCCGGATCACTGGCTCTACAATGTTTTTTTCGTTGCATTTATAATTTTCTTTTGTTATTTCTACACGGCTGTGACTTTCAACCCAGTGGATGTCGCGGATAATATCAAGAAGCAGGGTGGCTACATTCCTGGTGTGAGGCCTGGAAAGGCGACCGCCGAGCACATTGACACGGTGCTCAGCAGGATCACCTTTGCTGGGGCCATGTATGTTTCCGCTGTGTGTGTTTTGCCGACAATCTTGATCGGGCAGTTCAATGTGCCATTTTATTTTGGCGGAACCTCGCTGTTGATCGTTGTTGGCGTCGGTCTCGATACGGCTTCCCAGATCGAGGCGCACCTTATCTCCCGCTCCTACGAGGGTTTTATGAAAGGTGTGACCATCAAGGGACGTCGTGGTTGATTTAAGGATTTGACGAGATGAAACTTATTCTACTTGGGCCTCCCGGAGCGGGTAAGGGTACCCAGGCTAAAATGCTTACAGGGCAATATCAGATCCCTCAGATTTCTACCGGCGATATTCTGCGGGCAGCTGTTAAAGATGGGACTCCCATGGGGGTGAAGGCCAAAAGCTTCATGGACGCGGGTGGTCTTGTCCCCGATGAGGTCGTGGTTGGGATTGTACGTGAGAGACTGCAACAGGCCGACTGTCAAAATGGGTTCATTCTTGATGGCTTTCCCCGTACCGTCGCTCAGGCCGATGCTCTTAGGGATTCTTTGGCCGATTTAGATAAGAATCTCGATGCGGTTATCTCCCTTGAGGTGGATCCTGAGGCCCTTGTGGAGCGCTTGACTGGTCGTCGGACCTGCCGCGACTGTGGTCGTGGTTTTCACATCAAGTTTGATCCTCCCGCTGTTGCCGGTAAGTGTGATGCCTGTCAGGGTGAACTCGTTCAGCGTGACGATGACAAGGAAGAGACCATCCGTAAGCGCTTAGAGGTTTATCGCGCTCAGACTGAACCACTTGTCGCGTATTACGGGTCGGCCGGTCTGCTTCATGCTATCGATGGCATGCAGGATATTCAGGTCGTCAAAAACAAGATCCTTGTCGTCCTCGCAGCGAAGTGACGTGGTTAGCATCAAGACCAAACAGGAACTGGTCCTTATGCGTGGAGCCGGCCAGATCGTCGCAGAAATATTGGCGGTTCTAAAAGAAAACGCCGCGCCAGGTATCACGACGATTGAGCTGGATCAACTTGCTGAGAAAGAGTGTAAAAGGCGAAACGTAAAAGCCGCCTTCAAGGGGTATGGCGGCTTTCCTTATACGATTTGTGCCTCACCGAATGAAAAGGTGGTCCACGGGTTTTCAAATCGGGAGCCCCTGAAGGAAGGCGACATTCTGAGTATTGATTTTGGCGTCTTGTATAAGGGTTTCTATGGGGATGCCGCTATTACTCTGCCTGTAGGCCGGATTGGTGACGAAGCCGGGCGGCTTCTTGAAGTCACAGAAAAGTCACTGCAAAAAGGTATCTCCGCCGCCGTGGTGCACGGTAGGTTGACGGATATCTCCCATGCGGTTCAGGTTTGTGCCGAAAACGAAGGTTTTAGTGTTGTTCGTGAATTTGTCGGTCACGGCATCGGGCGACAATTGCATGAAGATCCCCAAATCCCCAATTTTGGGCCGCCTGGGCAAGGGACAAAATTAAGAGCGGGCATGACTTTTGCCATCGAGCCCATGATCAACGCCGGGCTCCCTGGGGTAAAAATACTGGACGACGGCTGGACGGCGGTTACTGTTGACGGAAAATTGTCGGCGCATTTTGAACACACTGTTGCCTTGACCGATAATGGACCAGAAATTTTGACAGCTTTGTAGGTCGAAGGGCGGCTTGGAAATAAATATATCCGGGTTGGCTCTGACGTTTTTGATACTTCATTTTCAGTAAAGGAACATACGATGAAAGTCCGAGCTTCGGTTAAGGCGATCTGCGATAAGTGCAAAGTGATTAAGCGTAAAGGCATTGTCCGGATCATCTGTGAAAATCCCAAGCATAAGCAGAAACAAGGTTAAGGTATTAGGAGGAAAAGACATTGGCACGTATTGCTGGTATCGACTTACCGAGAAATAAGAGAAGTGAGATTGCCCTCACCTATATTTATGGTATCGGCCGATCCTCCTCCCAGGAGATTCTTGCCAAAGCTGGGGTGGATGGAAATACTCGGACTGATGACCTGACTGAGGCAGAAGTTGCCAAGATTCGTGAAATCATCGACCGCGAATTTCGGGTTGAAGGGGATCTTCGCCGTGAGATCTCCATGAACATCAAGCGCCTGATGGATCTTGGCTGCTACCGCGGTCTTCGGCACAGACGCGGGCTTCCTGTTCGTGGACAGAAAACCAAGACCAATGCTCGCACCCGGAAAGGTCCTCGCAAGACTGTCGCCGGCAAGAAGAAATAACTGGAGGAAGCATGGCTAAGCCAGGAAAGAAAGTCGTTAGAAAAAAAGTAGAAAAAAAGAACATCGCCAATGGGGTTGCTCACATTCAGGCAACTTTTAACAATACGATTATCACCATTACCGATCCTGCCGGAAACGTCATCTCCTGGTCGACCTGTGGTGCTAAAAACTTCAAAGGCTCTCGTAAAAGCACGCCTTTCGCGGCTCAGGTCGCGGCTGAGGATGCGGCCAAAAAAGCCATGGAGCATGGTATGCGCAGCCTTATTGCTTACGTAAAAGGGCCTGGGTCTGGTCGCGAATCCGCCCTGCGCGCTTTGCAGTCTGCCGGGCTCAACATCACGATGATTAAAGATGTGACCCCGATTCCCCACAACGGCTGCCGGCCGCCCAAACGCAGAAGAGTCTAAACGAGATAAGGAGGACGAACGTTGGCTAGATATACAGGTCCTGTCTGCCGCTTGTGCAGGAGAGAAAATGCTAAACTGTTCCTTAAGGGGGACAGATGCCATACGGATAAATGCTCTTTGGAGCGCCGCAATTACGCTCCGGGTCAGCATGGTCAGGGGCGCACCAAGGTTACGGACTACGGTACCCAGTTGCGCGCCAAACAGAAGGTCAAACGTACTTACGGGCTGGTTGAAAAGCAGTTTAGGGCCACCTTCGATAAGGCGGACCGCATGAAGGGGGTTACGGGTGAAAACCTCCTGATGCTGCTCGAAAGGCGGCTGGATAGCATGGTTTACCGCATGGGTTTCGCCACTTCCCGTAATGAGGGGCGCCTGTTGGTTCGCCAGGGGCATTTCCTCGTTAATGGACGCAAGGTTAATATCCCTTCCTACCTTGTTCGTATCGGCGATGTGATTGAACTCAAAGAGAAAAGTCGGAAAATTGTTCGAATCAATGAGGCGTTGGATGGTGTGATGCGCCGCGGCATTCCCACTTGGGTTGAGTTGGAGCGGGATGCTTTCAAGGGTACTGTTAAAACTTTGCCCGTGCGTGAAGAGATGACCACACCTGAATTCCAAGAACACCTCATTGTCGAACTGTACTCCAAGTAATTTAATCTTGGCAGTCCGCTGATGTAACCTCATTACGGAGGATACGAATGTATAAAAACTGGAGAGATCTCATCAAGCCTAAGCGCCTCCAGATTGAGTCGGACAGTCTGACCGATACCTACGGGAAGTTTTTTGCTGAACCTTTCGGGCGTGGTTTTGCCACCACTCTTGGGAACTCCTTGCGTCGTATTCTGCTTTCCTCTTTGCAGGGGGCAGCTATTACATCGGTTCGTATCAAGGGGGTTCTGCACGAATTCTCAACTGTTCCTGGGGTGACCGAGGACGTGACCGACATCATTCTCAATCTCAAGGGAGTTCTTCTGAAGCTTCACGGGAATGAGAGCCGGAATATCCGCATCGTAAAAAAGGGTGCCGGTGTTATCACCGCTGGTGATATCATTACTGATTCGCAGGTCGAAGTTCTCAACCCCGATCATCATATCGCCACCTGCTCCAAGGAAGCCGATGTGGAGATGGACATGGTGGTCGCGCTTGGCAAGGGCTATGTGCCGGCCGATCGCAATCGGGACGAACGGGCTCCAGTGGGAACCATTCCCATTGATTCCATCTTTTCACCGATCAAAAAGGTGAATTTTACCGTTGCCAATGCCAGGGTCGGGCAGATTACCGATTACGATAAACTGACTCTGGAAGTGGCGACCGATGGCAGTGTGAGACCTGATGACGCGGTGGCCTATGCGGCCAAGATTCTGAAAGAACAACTGCAGATTTTCATCAATTTTGATGAAAATCTTGAGCCCGCTGCGCAGGAAGTTCCTGAAGAAGGTCGGAAGATCAACGAAAATCTCTACCGTAGCGTTGATGAACTCGAGTTGTCCGTTCGTAGTGCCAACTGCCTTAAAAACGCCAACATCCATCTTATTGGAGACCTGGTGCAGCGCAGTGAAGCCGAAATGCTTAAAACCCAGAATTTTGGCAGAAAATCTTTGAATGAAATCAAAGATATCCTGGCTGAAATGGACCTGACTCTGGGTATGAAACTGGATAATTTCCCGGATCCCGAATATCTCAAGATGATCCAAAAGGGGAGCGAAGAAGAATAGTTTCTCCTTCCGAGGAATAAAGAAGAAAGGACCCGAAAACAATGCGTCACAATAAATCTGGAAAACGGCTTGGCCGCAACTCCAGCCACCGTTCGGCCATGATGCGCAATATGGTGACCTCTCTCATTATGCATGAGAAGATCACTACTACCGATGCCAGGGCCAAGGAACTTCGCAAGATCGCTGAAAAGATGATCACCCTCGGGAAACGCGGAGATCTGCATGCCCGCCGCCAGGCTCTCGCTGTTATGCGCGAGCGCAAGGCGGTTGCCAAGCTTTTTGATATGGTAGCGCCCCGATACAAGGATCGCCCCGGTGGTTATACCCGTATCTTCAAGGTCGGCAGTCGTCTTGGTGATAACGCTCCGATGGCGATTGTCGAGCTGGTAGAAGAAGAGTTTACCCCTCGTCCTCGTAAAGCCGCCGCTGCTCCTGCTGCCCCCGCGGTAAAGGCAGAAGAAGTGGTTTCGGAAGAGGCTGCTGCTCCTGAAAAGGGAGAGTCAGAAGAGGAAAAGGCCTAAGGGCCTCGCATATTGCTGAATGGTAACAAAGGGCAAGGAGTCGACTCCTTGCCCTTTGTCGTTGAGGAGGATTATAAAATACCGGGTGGCTCCCTTCTGGGGCCTCGCGTCTTGACGGTGGTTCTGGTTTCGTGCTAGTTTGTCCCACCTTTTTCCCTTGGAGTCCCGATGTATTATCCTTCTTTGGAACAGTTCCGTTCCCTGACCCGAGAAGGCAATCTTATTCCTGTCTGCCGCGATATTCTCGCCGATATGGAAACGCCTGTTTCCGCCTTTCGTAAAATTGATGATGGTCAGACCTCTTTTTTGCTCGAAAGTATCGAGGGGGGGGAGAAGTGGGCCCGATACTCCTTTTTGGGGAGTGGTCCCGCCAAGGTTTTTCGTTCCAGTGGGCATTATTTCGAGATTCTTGAGGGAGACTCCATTCTCCGTTCTGGTGAGACATCGGATCCTCTCGATGAACTCCGCCAATTCCTGGCACCTTATCGACCCGTAGACCTACCTGAATTGCCCCGTTTTTTTGGTGGCGCTGTCGGCTATCTCGGCTACGATATGATTCGTTTTATCGAACGTCTTCCGGATACCAACCCGAAGTGTATTGGCGCGCCTGACTCATGCTTCATGTTGACCGAGCAATTGCTCATTTTTGACAACATGCGTCAGAAGATCAAGGTTGTCTGCAATGTTCACGTACAGCCGGGTGAGGACGCCGATGTCGCCTACCGACGGGGACTGGCCGGTGTCGATGCTCTTGTCGAAAAGCTTCGCGTCGGCTCGGCTCCGCGGATGGCAAAGACTGCCGTTGCAGGAAGTCCGCTGGACGTCAATTTCCCTGCCGGCGCCTTTCAGGCCGCTGTTGAGCAGTGCAAAGAGTATATTCGGGCTGGAGATATTTTTCAGGTGGTGCTGTCTCAGCGCTTTTCCGGCGATCTGGTCTGTGATCCCTTCGACATCTACCGCGCTCTTCGTACGATTAATCCTTCCCCGTATATGTTCTTCTTACGCTTCGGTTCCACCATGGTGATAGGCGCCTCTCCGGAAGTCCTTGTTCGCAAGGAAGAGGATCGTATCGAAGTACGCCCCATCGCCGGGACCAGACCCAGGGGGACTACGCCAGAAGAAGACAGGCGCCTAGAGCAAGAATTGCTCAAAGACCCCAAAGAAAGGGCCGAGCACATCATGCTGGTCGATCTCGGTCGCAATGACGTGGGTCGTGTTTCCCGTCCTGGTACCGTTGAAGTCAGTGAATTGATGGTGGTCGAGCGTTACTCCCATGTCATGCACATTGTTTCCAACGTCCGTGGGCAATTGGAGGAAGGGCAGGATGCCTTCGACGTTTTTCGGGCGGCTTTTCCGGCCGGGACCCTGTCCGGGGCACCCAAGATTAGAGCCATGGAAATAATCGATGAACTCGAGCCCTGTCGACGCGAGATATACGGCGGTGCGGTCGGTTACTTTTCCTTTTCGGGCAATATGGATATGGCTATCGCCATCCGTACTCTGGTGGTGCACGAAGGCAAAATCTATCTGCAGGCTGGCGCCGGCATCGTGGCTGACTCGGATCCAGAGGCTGAGTATCAGGAGACAATCAATAAAGCCATGGGGGTTCGCAAGGCGATTGACATGGCCTGTGGAGGTCTGGACTGATGCTGCTGATGCTGGACAACTACGATTCTTTTACCTACAACCTCGTCCAGTATCTGCAGGAGTTGGGGGCAGAGGTCGTGGTGCGCCGCAACGACCAGATAACAATTGGTGAAATTGCTGCCCTCAGGCCCCGCCGCATCGTTATTTCTCCGGGACCTTGTTCTCCGACCGAAGCGGGCATCTCGGTTGAGCTGATAAAGACGCTGTCGGATTCCATCCCCATGCTCGGCGTCTGCCTGGGACATCAGTCCATCGGCTACGCTTTTGGGGGAAAGGTGGTCAGGGCTGCCGAGCTTATGCACGGAAAGACCAGCCTGATACGGCACGACAACAGTGGCGTCTTTGCCGGGCTGTCCAATCCTTTTGTGGCCACTCGTTATCACTCCTTGATCGTTGAACGGGAGAGTCTGCCGGATTGCTTGCACGTGACCGCCTGGGTGGATGACGGCACCATCATGGGACTCGAACACCGTCAGCGGCCCCTGTGGGGAGTGCAGTTCCATCCCGAGTCCATTCTGACGGCCGAGGGTAAGACGTTGCTTGCCAATTTTCTGAAAATGACCTGACCAGAGGGCGAGCCGGGGGATACAAAAGATTCCCCTGTTTCAGCCGAAGGAGTTGCCATGATCAAAATGGCTATTGCCAAAGTAGTCGAACACCAGGATCTCACCATGGGAGAGATGGTGGACGTGATGGATCAGATTATGTCGGGAGGAGCGACCCCGGCTCAGATCGGGTCTTTTATCACCGCCCTGCGCATGAAGGGGGAGACGGTTGATGAAATCACCGGTGCGGCTAAAGTCATGCGGGAGAGGGCGACGCCGATCCGGGTTGGGCGCAACGTCCTGGATATTGACCGCGATGATATTAATATCGATCAGGAAACCATCCTGGATGTGGTGGGTACGGGTGGAGACTGCACCAATACCTTCAATATCTCGACCACCGTTTCCTTTGTCGTTTCCGCCTGTGGTGTTAAAGTAGCGAAACACGGGAATCGTTCCGTTTCGTCGGCCTGCGGCAGTGCCGACGTCCTGGAGGCCCTCGGTGTCAACCTCGACGTCACTCCGGATGTCGTCGAACGCTGTGTTAATGAAATCGGTGTCGGCTTTCTTTTTGCTCCGGCGCTTCATGGGGCCATGAAGCACGCCATCGGTCCCCGGAAAGAGATCGGCATTCGCACCATCTTCAATATTCTTGGACCGTTGACCAATCCGGCGAAAGCCGATTGTCAGGTTATGGGGGTTTACCGCGAGGATATGGTCGAGACCCTGGGCTGGGTGCTGCATAAACTGGGCTGCCGGCGCGGTTTTGTTGTTCATGGTCTCGATGGCATGGATGAGATTACTCTGACCGATGCGACCGTTGTGGCCACGGTGGACGAGAGCGGTGTGCAGGTGAAGCGCATCACGCCGGAGGAATTCGGGCTGACACGCTGCACCATGGAAGATCTCCGCGGCGGCAATGCCCAGGGTAATGCCAAAATTGTACGAGCCGTTCTCTCCGGCGAAAAAGGGCCCAAACGGGATATCGTTCTGCTCAATGCTGCCTACGCCCTGTGTGCTGCCGGCAAGGTTGAAACGCCGGCCGATGGTCTGGCCATGGCGGCCGCTGCCATTGACTCGAGGCAGGCCTTGCAGAAGCTGGATAAATTGGTCAAAATGGCCCAGTAGCCTGGAAAAAGCTCATATTCTGGACGACCGCCGTCCTCGGGATGAATTCATGATCGCTACCCCCGATATTCTGAAAAAAATTGTCGACCGCAAACGTGAAGAGGTGGCGGCAGCCAAAAGCCAATTCCCTTTGGAACGCCTGCTCGACCGGCTCTCTCTGGTCGAAGACACGCCCCGGGGCTTTGCGCAGGCGCTGGGCGTCATGGCGGAGTCGGGCGGTACGGCCATCATTGCCGAAATAAAGAAGGCCTCGCCCTCCAAGGGGATAATCCGCACTGATTTCGATCCCCTGGAGATTGCGGAAGTTTATCAGGACCACGGAGCAACCTGTCTTTCTGTTCTTACGGAGTCGACATTTTTCCAGGGACATCTCCATTATCTCGGTCTGGTTCGGGAACAGGTCAGCTTGCCCCTGCTGCGCAAGGACTTCATCTTCGACCCCTATCAGATTTACGAGGCGCGGGCCTATGGCGCCGATGCCATCCTCCTGATCGCGGCCATGCTCGACGTACCTCAGTTGCAGGAGTTTTCCGCCCTGGCGGCTGAACTGCAGCTCGACGTCCTGCTGGAAGTCCATGATGAAGCAGAGCTGGAGCGGGCTCTTCAGACCGACTGCAGGCTGATCGGCATCAATAACCGCTCGCTGCATACTTTTGTCACCGATCTGGCGACCACGGAGCGACTGCGGCCCCTGGTGCCGACGGGCCGGCTGGTGGTGTCGGAAAGCGGTATCAACAGTCGTGGTGACGTCGAACGCCTGCTGCGGGCGGGAGCAGGCGCTTTTTTGGTGGGAGAATCGCTCATGCGCGAGGCGGACATGGGCGGCAAGCTAGAGGAACTTTTGGGATAACCGACGGCTGCCCGACGGATCCTGTTTTTCTGTTCAGGCGCGGCATGGGGGCATGGCCCTGTGCCTGCTCTGTCATTTCAAGGAGATATCATGCAGACCAAGATTCTTCTTCCTGAAGATCGCATTCCGAAGCAGTGGTACAATATTATTCCAGACATGCCGGGTCCGTTGGCGCCGGTGATTCATCCGGGCACCATGCAACCCGTGGCCCCCGATGATCTGCTGCCCATCTTTCCCATGGCGCTGATTGAGCAGGAGGTTTCCAGTCAGCGCTGGATTGATATTCCGGAAGCGGTGCGTGAAATCTACCAGATTTGGCGCCCGGCGCCGATGTTCCGGGCCCATCGTCTGGAAAAAGCACTCGGTACGCCGGCCCGCATTTATTACAAATACGAAGGGGGCTCCCCCGCCGGATCGCACAAGCCAAACAGCGCCGTGCCTCAGGCCTACTACAACAAAATGGCGGGAACCCGCCGCATCGCCACGGAGACGGGGGCGGGGCAGTGGGGCTCTTCCATCTCCCTGGCCTGCCAGATGTTCGGGCTCGAATGTACGGTTTATATGGTTAAGGTTTCCTACGCCCAGAAGCCTTACCGCAAGAGCATGATGCAGCTCTGGGGGGCCGAGGTCATCCCTTCTCCCTCAGACCGCACCAACGCCGGCCGTGAGATCCTGGCCAAGGACCCGGACAGCAATGGCTCCCTCGGCATGGCGATCAGTGAGGCGGTGGAGGATGCTGTCACCCATGAAGATACCCGCTATGCCCTGGGCAGCGTCCTCAATCATGTGTGCCTGCACCAGACCATCATCGGTATTGAGGCCAAGGAGCAGTTGGCCATGGTGGGGGACTATCCTGACGTCGTCATCGGCTGCCATGGTGGGGGCTCCAACTTTGCCGGCATCGCTTTCCCCTTCGTCGCCGACAAGGCCAACGGCAAGGATGTGCGCGTGGTGGCGGTGGAACCGGCGAGTTGTCCCACCCTCACCAGCGGTGTCTATGCCTTTGACTATGGGGATACCGCCAAGATGGCTCCGGTCGCCAAGATGTACACTCTGGGGCATGATTTCATGCCGCCGGGCATCCATGCCGGTGGGCTGCGCTACCATGGGGCCTCGCCGCTGGTATCCCAACTGGTCCATGCCGGTATCGTCGATGCCAGGGCAGTGCCCCAGCTGGCCTGTTTTGAAGCGGCCGTTCTCTTCTCCCGCACCGAGGGGATTATTCCCGCCCCCGAGTCGAGTCACGCCATCCGCGGCGCTGTCGACGAAGCGCTGCAGGCCAAGGAGGAAGGCAAGGAGAAGACCATCCTCTTCAACCTTTCCGGCCATGGCCACGTCGATATGGCCGCCTACGACGCCTACTTTTCCGGTGAGCTCAAGGATTATGATTATCCTGAAGAAAGCATCAAGGCGTCTTTGGCCAATCTGCCGAAGGTCGACTAGGTGAGTGGGGAACCCATAGACGCGAAGGTTCGGGTTAAAGTCTGCGGCATCACGTGCATAGAAGATGCGCTGATGGCCGCGCGATGCGGCGCCGATGCCTTGGGTTTTGTTTTTTATGCGGGCAGTCCCCGTTGTGTGCGTCCCCAGGATGTGAAGCGGATCGTGGCGACGCTGCCGCCCTTTGTCACCACGGTGGGACTCTTTGTCAATGAAGACCCCTCTCGTGTGACTGAAATCCTCGACATCTGTGGTCTGGATGTCGCGCAGCTTCATGGGGATGAGGCTCCGGCTGATTGTGTCCTGCCGCCGCATCGCGTGATCAAGGCTTTCAGGGTGCAGGACCAAAACAGCCTGTCCACCCTGCCTGCCTATGAGGTTTCGGCTTTTCTGCTCGACTCCTACGTCGCCGGGAGCTATGGCGGCACCGGGCATCGTTTCAATTGGGACCTCGCGGCCGAGGCGGCTTCGCGTTATCCCGTCATTCTGGCCGGCGGGTTGACGCCGGAGAATGTGGCTGACGCCGTCCAACGTGTGCGGCCCTACGCTGTGGATGTCTCCAGTGGGGTCGAGAGCTCACCGGGACGCAAGGACCCGAACAAGGTGGCCGCTTTTGTGCGCCGCGCCAAAAAAAGGACGGATTGACCCATGTATCATTACCCTGATGAACGAGGCCACTTTGGACAGTTCGGTGGCCGTTACGTCGCAGAAACCTTGATGCCCGCTCTGCTCGAGTTGGAAGAGGCCTATCGCCAGGCCCTGGCCGACCCCTCCTTCCAGCAGGAGTTTTCGTACTATCTTCAGCACTATGTCGGGCGGCCCAGCCCCCTCTACTTCGCCAGCCGCCTGACCGAACATCTCGGTGGCGCCAAAATCTATCTCAAGCGTGAAGACCTCAATCACACCGGCGCCCACAAGGTGAACAATACGGTCGGGCAGGCGCTGTTGGCGCGTCGCATGGGCAAGAAAAAGGTGATTGCCGAAACAGGGGCGGGCCAGCACGGTGTGGCGACGGCGACGGTCGCTGCCCTTTTCGGAATGGAATGCGAGGTTTTCATGGGGACGGAGGATATCCGCCGTCAGGCCCTGAATGTCTTTCGCATGAAACTGCTCGGTGCCAAGGTGCATGGGGTGACCAGCGGCACGGCGACCCTCAAGGATGCCATGAACGATGCCCTGCGCCACTGGGTGACCCATGTCCGCGACACCTTCTACATCATCGGAACCGTGGCGGGCCCCCACCCTTACCCTCAGATCGTGCGTGATTTTCAGGCGGTCATCGGGCGGGAGACCCGTGAACAGATCCTGACGGCCGAAGGGCGCCTGCCCGATATTGCCGTTGCCTGCATCGGGGGCGGTTCCAACGCTATGGGCCTGTTTTACCCCTTTGTCGAGGATAAGGATGTGCGCCTGGTCGGTGTGGAGGCCGCCGGACTGGGCGTCGATACCGACAAACATGCCGCCAGTATCTCCGCGGGCAGCGTCGGCGTGCTTCACGGCAACAAAACCTTTCTGCTGCAGGATGACCACGGCCAGATTCAGCACGCCCACTCCATTTCCGCCGGCCTGGATTACCCCGGAGTAGGACCGGAGCACGCCCATCTACACGCCTTGGGCCGTGCCGAGTACGTTTCCATAACGGATCAGGAGGCTCTTGAATCGTTCCGCCTCCTGACGGAGTTGGAAGGGATCATCCCCGCTCTTGAAAGCTCCCATGCCATCGCCCAGGTGGTGAAAATGGCGCCGAGTCTGCCCAAGGAGGCCCTCATCGTGGTCTGCCTCTCGGGGCGTGGCGACAAGGATATTCACACGGTAGCCGAGGCCATGGGGGTCGAACTCTAGATTACCATAAGGAAAACCATGAAATTTACCGAGCTCAACCTGCCGGAACCTGTACTCAAAGGCATTCAGGATGTCGGCTTTACCGAACTGACCGCCGTCCAGGAAGAATCTATTCCCCTGGCCCTGGCGGGCAATGATGTCGCCGGCCAGGCGCAGACCGGCACCGGCAAGACGGCCGCCTTTCTGATTTCTCTCTTTACCCGCCTGCTACAGAATGAAAAGCGCACGGGCAACAACCCCCGCGCCCTCATTCTCGCTCCCACCCGCGAATTGGTCGTGCAGATCTGGGAGGATGCCAAAGCCCTCGGCGCTCATTGCCCTTTCGTCCTGCAACCTATCTTCGGCGGGGTGGATTACGACAAGCAGCGGCAGGCCCTCAAGGATGGCGTCGATATCATTATCGCCACCCCGGGCCGTCTTATCGACTATGCCAAACAGCGGGTCTTTTCCCTGCGCCAGGTTGAATCCCTGGTCATCGACGAGGCCGATCGCATGTTCGACATGGGCTTCATCAAGGATCTGCGCTACATTTTGCGCCAGTTGCCCCCCTTTGAAAAACGGCAGACCTTCCTGTTCTCCGCCACGCTGTCGCCGCGAGTGATGGAATTGGCCTATGAATTCATGAATCTGGCGGAAAAGGTGCGCATCGAGCCGGAGCAGGTCACCGCCGAACGGGTGGAGCAAATTGTCTACCATGTGGCCCAGCGCGAGAAGTTTCCCCTCCTGCTTGGCCTGCTGAAAAAAGAACCCGGGGCCGACCGGGTCGTGGTTTTTGTCAACACCAAGCGTGAAGCGGAGTTTCTGGCCGCCCGTCTCAAGGCCAATGATTTCAAGGCCGCGGTGATTTCAGGCGATATCCCCCAGAACAAGCGGATGCGCATTCTCAAGGACTTCAAGGAAGATCGTCTCAATTTCCTGGTGGCGACGGATGTGGCCTCTCGCGGCCTGCACATCGATGGCGTCACCCACGTCATCAATTATGATCTGCCGCAGGATGCGGAAGACTACGTGCATCGCATCGGTCGCACGGCGCGGGCGGGAGCCCTGGGCAAGGCCATCAGTTTTGCCGATGAGGAGCTCGTCTACCATCTGGCGGAAATCGAGGAATATATCGGCCATAAAGTTCCCAGCGACTTCCCCGTTGAGGCCGATTTTGTCTGGGATTACAAAAAGGCCCCTCCGCGCAAAAAAGCCCCGGTACCGGAGCGATCCGCCAGGCCCGGCAAGTCGGAGCGGCCGCGTCACGCTCCCCGCCGCCGCAAGAAAAAGCCCGGGGACAAGGGCGCTCCCCCTAAAGGGTGATGGACACCATGCACCCAATCGCAGGGCTTGATGGTCTTTTCTGGACTCTCGGGACTTTTGGTCAGGGGGGGGCGATATGCTAGGGGAGCAGATGCGTGGGTTGCTGACCTGTACCCGTTGCGGTCGACTCCGACGCTGCATGGACGAACTGCCGCCCAAAAAGGGTTATGACCGCGCCGACTACTGGAACCGCCCGGTGCCCGGATTTGGTGACCCGCTGGCCCGGGTTTTTCTGGTGGGGCTGGCTCCGGGTGCGCACGGCGCCAATCGGACGGGACGGCCCTTTACAGGTGACGGCGCCGGCGATTTTATGTACCCATTGCTGCACAAGGTCGGTTTCGCCAACCAAAGCGAGGTTTCTCATCGCGGCGACGGTCTGACCCTGCATGATCTCTATATCAGCAATGCCGTCAAATGCCTGCCTCCGCAGAACAAGCCGACCGCCGACGAGTTTGCCTGCTGCCGCCCTTATCTGGCCGAGGAGCTGGCCTCCCTGTCTTGCCTCAAGGTTGTCGTCCTGCTGGGGCAGGGGGCTTTTGTCAGCTTTCTCAAGCATCTGGTGGAAGAGGGTATTATCGACCGCGCTTCCCGTTACCCCTTTGCCCATGGCGCCGTTTACCGGCCCGAGGGAGCACCTGTGCTGGTGGCCAGTTACCACACCAGCCGCTATAATGTACAAACGGGCCGCATAACCAGCGACATGTTTCTGCAGTTACTGAGTCGGGTTCGGGAGCTGGTTGCGGGAGAAAACGGTTGAAATGGAATCGGCGTTCGATTAGACTGACGGAATTTAATCTGGCTAAAAGGATGACCATGGGGCGGATCGAAACGACCTTTGCGCAACTGAAAAATAAGGGGGAGCGGGCTTTGGTTCCCTTCCTGACGGCAGGGGATCCAGATCTCGCCCGGACGGAAGAGTTGATCCATGCCCTAGTGGACGCCGGCGCTGATATTATCGAACTCGGCGTACCTTTTTCCGATCCCATGGCCGACGGCCCGACCATTCAGGCCTCCTCCGAGCGGGCTCTGGCCGCCGGTACGACCCTGGCGGGAATACTTGAGTCGGTCCGGCGCGTACGGCAGCACACCAATATCCCTATTGTGTTGATGGGCTATTACAATCAGGTGTTTCGCTATGGTCCCGAACGGTTTTGCGCCGATGCGGCCAAGGCGGGAGTCGATGGCCTTCTCCTGGTCGATCTGCCTCCCGAAGAGGCGGAAGAGATCGGTGAAGCTCTTCAGTCCTCCGGCCTGCATCTGATCACCCTGCTGGCGCCGACAACCCCCAGCGACCGGGCCATGAGGCTGGCGGCGACGGCAGAAGGATACCTGTATTACGTGTCCATGACCGGGGTGACGGGAAGCAGGACTATCGACGCGGCCGCTATTGCTGAGAGTGTCGCCGAGCTGAAGGCAAAGAGCCCCGTTCCCATAGCCGTTGGTTTCGGCATCGCGACTCCGGATGACGCCAGGGCGGTAGCAGGCTTTGCGGATGCCGTGGTGGTTGGCAGCGCCCTGGTCCGCGTGATAGAGGCCTATGGGGAGTCCCCTGAGCTGGTATCGAGAGTGCGGGAATTTGTCAGGGCGCTCAAAGAAGGTGTTCGTTCCGGATATACGGCTTAATACAAGGTGGAGCTGGGTTAGTGAAGAGCGCAAGAGCGCTCCGCCGTTTTGCGGACTGCGCTTCGGCTCAGGCCTCAGTCAGATGACAGGGCCTGCACGTCATGGCGCCCTATTCGCAGGGGAAGGCGATTGCCGGTCCCTGGAGAAATGAGGAAACGAGATGTCCTGGTTTAAAAAATCGAAAGCGCCCATTGCGCCGGTTGAAACGAAAAAAGTTAAGATGCCCGAAGGCGTCTGGAGCAAATGCAAAAACTGTAATGAGATTATCTATACCAAGGAGATTGAGCGCAATCTCAATGTCTGCCCGAAGTGCGACTATCACTTTCGCATCAGTGCCCGCGAGAGGATCGCGCTGACCCTCGACGAGGGCTCTTTTGTCGAAATGGATGCCGCCATGGAGTCCGTCGACTTTCTCGACTTCAAGGATTCCAAAAAATACAAGGAGCGAATCAAGGCGGCCGTCAAGAAGAGCGGTGGCGGCGACGCGGTCGTCTGCGGCGAGGGAACCATCGAGGGGCTGGCCGTGGTGGTGGCCGTCTTCGATTTCGGTTTCATGGGCGGCAGCATGGGCTCGGTGGTCGGTGAAAAGATCACCCGGGCGATTGAAAAGGGACTGGAGAACAGAGCTCCGGTGATCGTTTTTTCCTCTTCCGGCGGTGCCCGCATGCAGGAGAGTATTCTCTCCCTCATGCAGATGGCCAAAACCAGTGCGGCGCTGGCTAAACTCAAGGCAGCCGGCATCCCCTTTATTTCGGTGCTGACCGATCCCACCACCGGTGGCGTGACGGCCAGTTTCGCCATGCTGGGGGATATCAATATGGCTGAACCACGGGCCCTCATCGGCTTTGCCGGCCCCCGTGTCATCGAGCAGACGATCCGGCAGAAACTCCCCGAAGGTTTCCAGCGCTCCGAATACCTGCTGGAGCATGGCATGGTCGACATGATCGTCCGCCGCCAGGAAATGAAGGCGAGGCTTGGCCAGATTTTACGTATTTTCACCAAGAGCTGACCGGTGCACTACGGCGAGAGCCTTGATTACCTGTACGGCCTTCAGCGGTTTGGTATCAAACTCGGCCTCGAGAATATAAAAAACCTGCTGGATGCCTTGCACCATCCCGAAAAGGCCTACTCCGTCATTCATGTGGCTGGCACCAACGGTAAGGGCTCGGTTTCGGCCGCTCTGGCGGAAATTCTTCGGCAGGCCGGCTACAAAACAGGCCTTTACACCTCCCCCCATCTGCACTCCTTCACTGAGCGCATCCAGGTGGACCGTTGCCCTATCTCGGAAGCCGATGTCTGTGCGCTGACCGAAGAGATCAGGGCTTTTTCCAGCTCTGTTCCGGCGACCTTCTTCGAATTCACCACGGCGCTGGCTCTTCTTTATTTTTCCCGACAAAAGGTCGATTTTGCCATACTGGAGACCGGAATGGGCGGCCGGCTGGATGCAACCAACGCCGTCACGCCCCAACTTACCCTCATTACCCCGGTCAGTCTTGACCATGTCGAGCATCTGGGGGGAGACCTCGCCTCCATCGCCGGCGAGAAAGCCGGCATTCTCAAAGAAGGTGTGCCGGTAGTCATTGGTAGCCAGGATGACAGCGCCCTGGAGGTACTTCTGTCACGGGCCGGTCAAAAGAACTGCCCCACCTGGGTGGCCGGGGTCGACTATACCGTTATCCCACGAGGGGGACGATTTACCTTTGCCGCCCAGGGGATCTGCCTGGAGAATGTGAAGCCGGCCCTGCCCGGCCGTCATCAGATGCACAATATGGGGCAGGCTCTGGCCGGTGCTCTGGCCCTGCGCGAGCAAGGGGTGGCTCTGCCCGAAGAGGCTCTTCGGCGCGGGGTCGAGAGCGTACGCTGGCCGGGGCGTTTGGAATGGTGGGGTGGCGGGAACTTTCTCCTGCTGGATGGCGCCCACAACGCTGCCGGCGCCGAGGTGCTGGCTGAATATCTCATCTCACTGCGGCCTGCGGGGATTCGCTGGGTGTTCGGTATGAAGGCCGGCCGAAATCCTGCCGATCTTCTCTCGCCTTTGCTCCCCCTGGTAAAAGAGGTCTACTGCGCCCCCCCTCCGGTCGAAGAAGCCGTTGCAGTTCAGGATCTCTGTGAGGCCGTCGCCCGGCACGATGTCCCTTGCTCGGCCTGGCTTTCCCCCGAGGAGGCTCTGGCTGCAGCGCTGGCGCAGAGGACTCCTGAAGAAATCGTTTTGGTGGCCGGTTCGCTCTATTTGGTGGCGGCCGCCCGTGAATACCTGCAGCAGCAGGATGAAAAAGGCCTGTGATGCGCTCCTATTGCCGATATGTCCTGACTTTTTGTGTTGCCCTGCTCGCCTTTATTTTGACAGGGGGAGAATCCTGTGCGGCCGATAGTCTGCCGGCCGAGACCGTCCACCTGCAGGCCGATGCCATGAGCTACGACAGAAGCAGCGGTGCCTATCGGGCCGACGGCGATGTGCTGTTGCGACGGGGGAATCTGACCTTGCAGAGCGAGTCGCTCGTGTGGGACTCCCTGAGTGGTCATGTCTCTGCGGAAGGGGACGTGCACCTGGAGGAGCCGCAGGGAACCCTTGATGGGGAGCGGCTGCGGATGAACATCGATTCGGGTGTCGGTGTGGTAGAAGGGGCGAGGGTCTTTCTGCGTAAAGACAATTTTTATCTGACCGGGGATTCCGTCGAAAAGACCGGGGAGCAGTCCTACCGTATCCGGCGGGGAACCTTCACCACCTGCGACGGCGAGATTCCTTCCTGGAAGTTCGGGGCCAGCGACCTCAAGGTGACTCTCGGCGGTTTTGCCCGCGGCAAGCACGTGGTCTTCTACCTCCATGACCTGCCCGTTCTCTATCTTCCCTACGTCGTTTACCCCGTGCAGACCGAGCGTTCTTCCGGTTTTTTGATGCCGAGCGTCGGTTATTCCGATAAAAAAGGCCTCCAGGTCAACCTCGCGTACTATCAGGTTATCGCGCGCAACCAGGATGCCACCTTCTACCTGGATTACCTCGCCCGCATGGGGTTAGGCAAGGGACTGGAGTATCGCTACATTTTCGGGCGGGAAAACGAAGGTCAGATGCGAGGTTATCACATCAGCAGCTACGACGAGTCGGATGACCGTTACGCGCTGGAGTGGAATCACTATGGTTTCCTGCCCGGTCGCGTGCGTCTGGCCGCCGACGTCGAATACGTCAGCAGCCGGGATTACTTTGAGGACTTCGGTGACATCGCCGGCGAATACAACAAGGATCAAACCAAGTCGACAGTTTACCTCAGTCGAAGCTGGGGAAAAACCAACGCCACGGCACAGCTGCAGTATATCCAGGTCATTGACCGGGATGATGACACCGTTCTGCAACGCCTGCCGGAGGTTCGGGTGGATGTGATCCGCCAGCGTGTGGGCGCCACCCCCTTCTATCTGCAGTTCGATAGTTCATCCAACTATTTCTGGCGCAAAGAAGGGCTCAAGGGGGAGCGCCTCGATCTCCGGCCGGTGGTGGCCGCTGCCTTCCGCCCCTGGGGTGTCTTTGACTTTTCGCCGGAGCTGGCCTACCGGCAGCGATTCTACTGGACTTCCGACAGCGAAGAACAAGAAGGAATGCCCGAAATTACCGCTCGCCTCTCTACCCGCCTGAGTCGGGTATTTTCGGCTGAATGGGGTTCTTGGCGAAAAATCCGTCACAGCCTCGAGCCTGAAATCCTCTATCGCTATATTCCGGAAGAAGATCAGAGCCACTTGCCCTATTTCGACAGAGATGACCGCCTCTGGGAAAAGAACCACCTTGTCTTCGGACTGACCAATCGCTGGACGGCCCGAAGGGAAAAAACGACAGACGAGGCGGATTATCTCGAATTTCTCTATCTGCGCCTGTCCCAGGCGTATGACATTGAGGAGGGCCGTCGCGATCTCGAACCTGAGGATTCCTCTCGCCATCCCTTCTCGCCTCTGCGCGGTGAGCTCATTCTGCGTCCGTCCCGCTATGCCACTCTCGATCTCGACGCATCCTACGACTTTGACTCGGACCAGCAGGATCTCGTGCGTTTCAATGCGCGAGGCACCATAAAAGACCAACGGAAAAACGCCCTATCCATCGAGTACCGGCAGGCCAAGGAAGATGAAGGCAGCGCTGAGCTCGAATATCTTGGCGGTACCCTGACTACCGGTCTGTTGGCGCCGATTCACCTGCGCTACGAGCACCGGCGTGATCTGCTGGAAGGACAGACCCTGGAAAATCTGGTCGATGCGGAATATCGGGCACAATGCTGGAGCCTCTTTCTTACCTACCGGGATCGTCTGGACGAATCGGAGATCATGCTCTCTTTTTCCATGTCCGGCTTGGGGCGCTTTGGCGGCTTCAGCCGTGATCTGGAATCTCGAAACTGAACCTTCCCTCTCTTTACCCCCATTTGTTGACAAGAACCGGCCTGGCCGGTTTTTTTGTGTTTTGGTTAAATCCAATTGACTTTTTCTAATGATATGTTAATTAGGATGGGCCGATTAAGGAATCGGCCACACGATCGCGCCTGACCTGCCTCATAGGGGGCGGAAAGGAGGGGGGAGACGGTCGGCCTGACGTGTGTCATCACCATTTCATCTAGGAGAAAATTAAATGAGGAACGTCTTTATTGTTTGTGTTATGGTGCTGTCACTCTTTATGGTTGCTTCAACAGGGTACAGCAAGCCTCTTCAGGGAGGGAACGCGGCCGCTGCGGTCGCCGTGGTAAATATCAATCAGGCTACCGTGGCAGAACTGCAGCGCTTGCCTAACGTGGGTCAGGTAACGGCGGAGCGGATCGTGGCCTATCGGACGGAGAAAGGACCATTCCGTTCTTCCGATGAACTGGTCAATGTCAAAGGTATCGGCCAGAAGAAACTGGAGAAACTGAAGGACTATATCGTCGTCGAGTAATGACGGGATTTCTGTCGGTGCCTGTCGGCTTGTGCCGGCGGGCACCGATGTTCCACTGCACATTCAGGCTCGGGTATGTCAGATTCCGATTCGGTAAAAACGAAATCCTCCACTTCCTCCATCCCCCTGTGGTCTCTGCTTTTTCTGCTTCTGCTTCTAGGCGTGGCCGTTTTTGGCGAGAATGGCGTTTTGCGCGCCATGCAGGCCAAGGCGCAAGGCGATGCCCTGGCGGAAGATATACGCCGCCTGGAAGAGGAGAATACTGCCCTCCGGCAGGAGATAGAGTCCCTGCGCTCGGACCGCAAATACCTCGAAGGCATTGCCCGGAAGGATTTGGGGATGGTCAAGGACGACGAACTGGTCTACCAGTTTCCCGCCGAAGAGAAAGAAAGCCTCCCTGCCGCTTCCCCTTCTGCCTCCTCCCCCTGATTGTCCTTTTCACGCTTTTCTGGTTCCGCCATCTTGCTTGGTCTCCATTTTCAGGACGATATGTGCGCGTCTGTCGTGGGATTTCTTGACAGGAATCCATGCCTGGCGCTAACATAACTCTCTTTTTGCAAGAGAGGAGACGTGTCGGCGTATGTCCAGGGATGTCCAAAAAATCTGCCCTCTTTGTGCCTGGCGGGAAAGCTGTGCCAAGCGATTTGCCATGGGCGGCGATGTCACACTTCATTGCCCCGATTTTACCGAGGATGTGCAGCTGCAGAAGGAATCTGCAATTAATGAGGCTGATTCAGCCAAAACACAGGAAAGAGAATAGCTGGTCATGAAAGAACGGTTAGCGAAACACATCAAAGATGCCCTGGCCGATTGTTACGCCAAGGGGACTCTGGCCTCGGGGCTCTATCCCGAATTTACCGTGGAAGTTCCCGCCCATGCCGAACATGGCGATTATGCGACGAATGCGGCCATGCTGCTGGCTCGGGCAGAAAAGAAGGCTCCGCGTCAGATTGCCGAGATCCTGCTGGCGGCCTTGGGTGACGGCGGCGAACTGTGGAACAAGGTGACCGTGGCCGGGCCCGGATTCATCAACTTCTTTTTGACCAATCGCTGCTGGTATGGGGTGCTCGACGATATCTATCGCCATGGCCGTCGCTACGGGGAGAGCCAGGCCGGTGCCGGCAAAAAGGTTCAGGTGGAATTTGTCAGTGCCAATCCGACCGGTCCTCTGCATATCGGCCATGGACGGGGCGCCGCTACGGGAGATGCGGTCGCCTCCCTGCTGAAGGCGACCGGTTATGATGTGCAGTGTGAATACTACATCAACGATGCCGGCAACCAGATGAACACCCTGGGGCGCTCCCTCTATCTGCGCTATCGTCAACTGCTGGGCGAAGAGGTTAATTTTCCCCAGGACTGCTACCAGGGCGACTACATTCGCGAACTGGCGCAGGAGGTTCTTGACGCCGAAGGCGAGCGCTATGTGCGGGCTTCCGAAGAAGAGGCCGTCCGCGCCTTTGCCGAATATGGCGGCCAAAAGATTCTGGCCGGTATTGATGCGGATTTGCAGGCTTTTGGCGTGCATTTCGACAACTGGTACAGCGAGCAGGGCTTGTACGACCGCGGCCAGGTGGAGCAGGGGGTTGCCCTGCTGCAGGAAAAAGGCTACGCCTATGAAAAGGATGAGGCCATCTGGTTCCGCACCACCGACTTTGGCGACGACAAAGACCGCGTCATGGTGCGCTCCAACGGCGCCACCACCTACTTCGCCTCCGACGTCGCCTACCACAAGGAGAAGTTCGAGCGGGGCTTCGACCAGGTCATCGATGTCTGGGGGGCTGACCACCATGGCTATATCCCTCGGATGAAAGCGGTTGTGCAGGCCTTGGGGCGTAATCCCGATGACCTGCAGGTGCTGCTTGTCCAGCTGGTTAATCTGCTGCGGGGTGGCCAGCAGGTGGCCATGAGTACCCGCTCCGGCGAATTCGTGACGCTGCGCGAAGTAGTCGATGAGGTCGGCAAGGATGCCTGTCGCTATTTTTTCCTGATGCGCCGCTCCGACAGTCAGCTCGATTTCGATCTGGAGTTGGCCAAACAGCAGAGTACCGAAAATCCCGTCTATTATGTGCAATACGCCCATGCTCGCGTCTGCAGCATCAACCGCAATGCCGAAACCCAGAAGCTTCAGGTGCCCGCCATCGGCGAAGTCGACTTCGATTGCCTGACCCTGGAGGAAGAGCTGGCGTTGGCCAAGTTGCTGGCCCGCTATCCCGAAATCGTGCTGGGGGCGGCCCGACACCATGAACCTCACCGTATCACCTTTTATCTGCAGGAGTTGGCCGCACAGTTTCACAGCTATTACAACCGCCAGCGCATTCTGGTTGACGATGTGGAGACCAGCAAAGCGCGGCTCTATCTGGCCAACAGTGTACGTATCGTCTTTGCCAATGCCTTGAACCTGCTCGGTGTTTCGGCGCCGGAGCAGATGTGATCGGGAGAGGATGATGCGCCAGGTTCCTTCACGTTCCCAGCGGCGGATTGAAAAGAAGCAGGCTGTCATTCTGCTGATCCTCATGCTCGCCGTGTCGCTGGTCAGTTTTGTCCTTGGGTTCATGGTGGGTCGGGCCACGGCGCCGACGGATTCTTCTGCCCAGTTGGAGGCGCCCCTGCGCGTGCCGGTGGATAAAAAGGGTGAAGCTGCGGTGGAGGGCGAGGTAAAAGAAGAGGGCCGACCGGTCGACGTGGCCGAGAGCCTGACTTTTTATGAAACCCTGCCGATGGCCGGACAGTCGCCGCTGGGGAGTGGAATCAACCGTCCTCCTGCCGCCAAGATACCACCTTCTCCCCAAGAGCCCGCGGCCAGTGTTCAGGCTCCGGAAAAAGCCTCGACCGAACCTCCGAAAACCTCGCCGGCAGCCGCCCCCAAGAGTCATCCGGCCGGAACCCATGTGGTGCAGGTGGCTTCGTTCCGTTCCGTGGACGAAGCGGAGCGCCTCAAGGGGCGTCTCGAAGCCCAGGGGTACGCTGTTTTTCTCGAAAAAGGGGACCTGGGCAGCAAGGGAATTTGGCATCGCGTGCTGGTTGGACCTTTTGCCGGCGAGGCAGACGCGGGGCAGGTTGTTGAGCGCCTGAAAAAGGAGGAACGCTTGTCGGCGCTGGTGAGAAGGCGTTGATAAAAGCGGCTTTCTTCGTCCTGTTGCCTGCCTGAAGAAGAGAGGGGAAAAGGCTGAAAAAAAATCTTGACTTTACATTCCGTTCTGGCTAAATTGCCATCTCCCTGGCGCGGGGTGGAGCAGTCTGGTAGCTCGTCGGGCTCATAACCCGAAGGTCGGAGGTTCAAATCCTTCCCCCGCAACCAAAAAGAGATCTCCCGGAGGCCGGGAGTCCACATAGACGAAAAGTTTGGCGGTGTAGCTCAGTTGGTTAGAGCATGCGGCTCATATCCGCAGTGTCCGGAGTTCGAATCTCTGCACCGCCACCATCCCCAGACCCTCCCCGGCTTTCCGGGGAGGGTTTTTTCATTGAGGCATCATGCTCGCAGAGGTTGAAAGAACGCTACGGGTCTCCTGTCGTGTCAGTCCTGGCAGCAAGCTTCTGGTGGCTGTCTCGGGTGGAGGCGATTCTGTCGCGCTGCTGGCCTTGCTTCGTGAACTGGCGGAAACCTATCCCCTGACGCTTGAAGCGGCCCATTTCGATCATCAGATGCGAACCGCCAGTTCGGCCGATGCCGAATTCGTGCGGAATATCTGCCGACAGTTGAGCGTTCCCCTGACGATCGGCTCTGAAAATGTCCCTGCCCTGGCTTCTCGGCGTGGGCTTGGACTCGAAGAGGCGGCTCGGTCTGCTCGCCGGACTTTCCTCGAAAAAACGGCGACTGATTTGGGCTGCGATGCTGTGGCGCTTGGTCACCATCAAGGGGACCAGGCCGAAACCCTTCTTCATCGTCTGATCCGTGGCAGTGGCCTATCGGGTTTGGCTGCCATGCGTTTCCGCTCCGGGCTTTATGTGCGGCCTCTGCTCAATCTGTCGTCAGCCCGTTTAAAGGGCTACCTGCAGGCCCATGGCCTCTCCTGTGTGGAAGATGAAAGCAATGCCGATCGGCGTTTTACGCGCAATCGGATTCGCCATGAGCTCGTGCCGCTTCTGCAGACCTTTAATCCCCAGATTGTTCCCCATCTGAATGCGCTGGCCTCTCGTCTTGACGGTGAGGAGGACTACTGGCAGCAGGAGACTCGCAGGGCTTTTTCTGCCTGTGGAACCGCGGTCGATGGAGAGGTTTGTTTTGAGCGGTCCGCACTGATTTCACTCCATCCTGCCTTGCGGATACGTGTGCTGCGCCACGGCCTGATCCACGTGCGTGGCCAGGTGCATGGCCTTGCTTCGGCGCATCTGGAGGCGATCGATGTCCAACTCCGGTCTCCCGCGCCCCAGTCCGACCTTGCTCTTGGCGGGGTCTGGTCCTGCCGGCGCTATGATCGGTTGTTTCTGCGAGGGGAACCGTTTTTTGCCACGGACTCTTATGAGGTCGAAATTGATGGCCCTGGTGTATTTGCCATTCCCGGTGGCCGCGAACTTAAGGTTTCTTTGATCTCCCGATCCGCTGGGGAGGGGCTCCGGGCCGTTGAGTTTGATGCGGAGAAAGTGTCCTTCCCTCTTCGGGTCCGTTCCTTCCGGAAAGGCGATCGCTTTCAGCCTTCGGGGATGGCTGGACATAAGAAGGTGAAAGATTTTTTTGTTGACGAAAAGATTCTGCGGGAAGAGCGCCAGCGCATCCCTCTGGTTGAATGGAAGGGACAAATTCTCTGGATAGCAGGGTGGCGGCGTTGTGCCGGTTTGGCTCCCGGCCAAGATGGCGGAACGGTTCTGCGGCTGGAAATTTCCGCGTCGGATCCGTCGCCGTAAACGGTGGATAAACCCTGACAAGCGGCTTGTGAAATCGCAGGGTTTGTGGTACTTTTTCTCAGTTTCAGCCGGCTTTTCACGCCCCTTGTTCCGGAGGGGTGATTAAAAAAAGAAAATTTAGGGGGTAAAGTGAATCAATTTTATAAAAATATTGCACTCTGGCTGGTCATATCTCTGGTGATGATCCTCCTCTTCAATATGATGACCCAGAAGGGTGCCGAGCAGAAAGCCATCAGCTATACGGCCTTTCTAGCGGCTGTTGAAGAAGGGCAGGTGCAGGAAGTTACCGTCCAGGGGTCGAATATCGAGGGTAAGTACAAGGATGATACCTCTTTCAAGTCTTTTGCACCCGCCGATCCCGAACTGATCCCAGCTCTGCGTGAAAAGGGCGTGGTCATTCAGGCCAAGCCCGAAGGCGACCGCAGTTTCTGGTTCACTCTGCTGGTCTCATGGGGCCCCATATTGCTACTCATCGGGGTGTGGATCTTCTTCATGCGGCAGATGCAGTCCGGTGGCGGCAAGGCGATGAGCTTTGGCAAGAGCCGGGCCAAGCTGCTCTCCGAAACCCAGGCGGTGGTAACGTTCAGTGACGTGGCCGGCATCGACGAAGCCAAGGACGAGCTTGAAGAGATCGTTTCTTACCTGAAAGATCCCAAGAAGTTTTCCCGCCTTGGGGGCAAGATCCCCAAAGGCGTCCTGCTGGTCGGTTCGCCCGGTACGGGTAAAACCCTGCTGGCACGCGCCATTGCCGGGGAGGCCGGCGTTCCCTTCTTCTCCATTTCCGGTTCCGATTTCGTCGAGATGTTCGTCGGCGTCGGCGCCAGTCGGGTGCGCGATCTTTTCGTGCAGGGCAAGAAAAATGCCCCTTGCATTATCTTCATCGATGAAATTGATGCCGTCGGACGCCATCGCGGCGCCGGTCTTGGCGGTGGACATGACGAGCGTGAACAGACCCTCAACCAACTGCTCGTTGAAATGGATGGCTTCGAGTCGAACGAAGGTGTCATTCTTATCGCCGCCACTAACCGGCCCGATGTTCTCGACCCTGCTCTTCTGAGGCCCGGCCGCTTCGATCGGCAGGTGGTAGTGCCTCGGCCGGATGTGAAGGGCCGCACCAAAATTCTCCAGGTGCATGCCCGCAAAGTGCCCTTGAGCAAGGATGTTAACCTTGAGGTGGTCGCCAAGGGGACTCCCGGTTTTTCGGGAGCAGACCTGGCCAACCTGGTCAATGAAGCCGCTCTGCTTGCCGCCCGGGCCGATAAAAACGAAGTCACCATGGAGGATGTCGAGGCGGCCAAGGACAAGGTTCTCATGGGCGCCGAACGTCGGTCCATGGTGATTACTGAAGATGAAAAGAAAGTGACGGCCTATCATGAAGCCGGTCATGCCCTGGTGGCACTCTTTATCCCCGGCGCCGATCCCGTGCACAAGGTGTCCATCATTCCGCGCGGAAGGGCCATGGGCGTCACCATGTATCTTCCTGAAGTAGAAAAGTACAACGAGACCCGCGACGGGCTCTATATCCGGATATGCACCCTAATGGGTGGTCGTGTGGCCGAAGAAGTCATGTTCAACAGCATCACCAGCGGCGCCAGCAACGACATCGAACGCGCCACCGCCATCGCCCGCAAGATGGTATGCGAATGGGGCATGAGCGAAAAGCTCGGGCCTTTGGCTTTCGGGGAAAAAGAGGGCGAAGTTTTCCTGGGCCGCGACATGGGACACGTGAAGAACTACAGTGAAGCGACCGCTATTGAAATCGACAGTGAAATTCGTCGCATCGTGCAGGAGAACTACGACCGCACCCGGGAGATTCTCAAGACGAACAAGGAGGCTCTCGTGAAAGTCGCCGAGGCGCTGCTGGAGCGAGAAAACCTTGACGGTAGCGAGATTCAGGAGATGGTCTTCGGTAAAAAGGTCGAAGAAGCGGCTGAAGAGGCAGGCGGAACGATCTCACCCGGAGAGGGCTCCTGCGTGGAGACCGCTTCCGAGAAAGATGCTTGATGCGCTTTTTGCCGCGTCTCCTGCAGGTCTCTGATGAAGAGACCGCACGGGTCGAGATTCAGCGCATAGGTGCCGATCCCGCCGGTGTGGAAAAAATGGCGGGCAAAATGGTGCCGGCGCTGATAAAGATCTCAGCCATCCCCTGCCGCTGTGCCAACATCCTCAAGCAGGAGATGCTGGCCGTCGGTGGGGATGCGGCCGTGGCCCGTGGCAGCGTGGCCTGCACCATCGACCATACGGATGTCATCCTGATCGGCACGCGCAAGCAGTTGAGTCTCCTTGGGCGGCGTCTTGGCGCCCAGCCTTTCGGGTTGGCCGGGTTGGGGGAAGAGATAGCGGCTTTGCTCCGCGATATGGAAAATGTGCCCTCCCGGCTCAATGGTCGGCAGGGCTTCCTGGATCTGTCCCGGCCGGCCATTATGGGAATACTGAACGTAACTCCGGATTCCTTTTCCGATGGCGGGCGCTATCAGAGTCTTGATGACGCTCTGCGACGAGTCGAGACCCTGGTTGCCGAAGGCGCCGATCTGGTCGACGTCGGCGGCGAAAGTACCCGCCCCGGGGCGGAAGCCGTGGAGAGCGGGGCAGAGATAGACCGGGTGGTGCCGATCATTGAGGCAATCAGGCAACGCTTCGATGTTCTGCTCTCGGTCGACACGACCAAAAGCGAGGTTGCGGCCGCTTCCCTCGATGTCGGGGGACATTTTGTCAACGACATAAGCGGCATGCAGTTCGACCCTCGCATGGCTGAAACGGTGGCTTCACGCGGGGCCGGGGTTTTTCTCATGCACACTCGCGGTCGTCCCGACGCCATGCAGCAGGACACCCGCTACCAGGATCTGCTCGGAGAGGTCATTGCCTATCTCCGCCAATGTCTTGAGCAGGGGCGGGCGGCCGGCATTCCTGACAGCCATATGGCAGTGGATCCTGGCGTCGGCTTTGCCAAGGACCTTGACGGCAATCTCGAGATTATCCGACGACTGGGGGAACTACGCTCCCTCGGTCGACCTGTTCTCCTCGGCACCTCCAGAAAAGGATTCATCGGAAAAGTCCTTGATGAACCGAATCCGGGGGCACGGGTGATGGGGACCATGGCGACGGTCGCCTTGGGGGTGCAGCAGGGTGCTACCCTGTTTCGCGTCCACGACGTCAGGGCTGCCCGGCAGACGGCCGATATGGCTTGGGCCATCTGCAAACCAAGAGGTGATGTTATAAACAAATAGAATCAAGGCCGGTGTTCTTTATGGGCGACATGTTGGAAGGATTCAAAAATTTCAGGTGGTTGCTGGACCTGCTCGATATCGTCCTCGTTGCCTATATCATCTACCGGATTATTCTGCTCATCAAAGGGACGCGGGCCGTGCAGATGCTGCTTGGTCTCGCCGTCATCCTTCTTGTCTATGTCGCGTCCCAGATCGGGGGCCTCTATACCCTGCACTGGCTGCTCGACAACTTCCTGTCTTCTATCATTCTGGTGATTGTCGTCATATTCCAGAATGACATCCGTCGCGCTCTGATTCATGTCGGCCGCAACCCCTTCTTTGCCGATCTGTCTTACAAAGAGGAGACGGAGGTCATGGAAGAGTTGATCAAGGCGACTCTCAACTTGGCCAACCGTCGTATCGGCGCGCTCATCGTTATCGAGCGGGAAACGGGACTGAAGGACTTTCTCGAAGTCGGCGTGGAGATCGACGCCAAAGTCTCCAGTGACCTGATCACGTCCATTTTTCTCCCGTATTCGCCCATTCATGATGGCGCCCTGGTCATCCAGCAGGGGAGGCTGAAACGCGCTGGCTGCTTTCTACCCCTCTCCCAGAATCCCGATATCAGCAAGACACTCGGAACGCGTCATCGGGCGGCCATCGGTTTGACAGAACTGGTGGACGCCGTGGCGATCGTGGTGTCGGAAGAGACGGGCAAGATCTCCGTCGTCGTCGGCGGCCGGATTACCCGCGACCTTGACTCAACCGCCCTGAAGAGGGTTCTCAAGCGACTGCTTGAGCCCAAAACAAACAAGAAAAAGAGCTGATGGCATCATGTTCGCCAAACTGATGGAAAACTGGCTTCTCAAGCTTCTTTCGCTTTCTTTTGCTCTGGTCCTGTGGTTTTTTGTCATGGGCGAGCAGAAGCTGGAACTGGGCTATGCCGTGCCCCTGGAGCTCAAGAATACCCCCCGGGGGTTGATGGTTGCCAACGAGGTGCCCAGTCTGGTCGACGTGCGGATCAGCGGACCCCGTACTCTTCTCATGAACCTGAGCCCCAGCGATATCAGTATCTCGGTCGATCTCAAGGATCTTCAGCCGGGTTTGACCTCCTTTAAGCGCTTGGAAGAGAGGCTCAATATCCCCAGTGCCCTCAAGGTGACCCGGCTGTCTCCTTCTTTTGTCGATGTCAAACTTGAACGTATTCGCAGCAAGGCGGTGCCGGTCCAGCCTGTTATTTCTGGGCAGCCCGCCGAGGGCTTTGTGGTCAAGTCCGTTAGAGCCACACCAGACAAGGTCGATGTCGAGGGGTCCGAAAGCGAACTCAAGGATGTGGCAGAGGTCTCCACCGAGCCCGTGGATGTGGAGGGGGTGAGGGAAAGCTTTACCCTGATGGTGCCCATCAACTATCGCGGCAAATATACCGAACTCAAAGACAAGAAATCAGCCGAGGTGCTTGTGGTGGTAGAACCGCAACCCGGCGTTCAGAAACTGGAGGAAAGGAAAGCGCAGGAATGAGCAAAAAACTGTTTGGCACCGATGGCGTTCGCGGTGTGGCCAATGTCTATCCGATGACCACGGAGATGGCCATGCAACTCGGCCGGGCCGCTGCCTACATCTTTAAGAAGGATAATCGCCGCCACCGTATCGTTATCGGCAAGGATACGCGTCTGTCCGGCTACATGATTGAAAATGCCCTGTCGGCCGGAATATGTTCCATGGGGGTCGATGTCCTGCTGGTCGGCCCGTTGCCGACTCCGGGGATCGCTTTTATCGCCAAGTCCATGCGTGCTGATGCCGGCGTGGTGATATCTGCCTCCCATAATCCTTACCAGGATAACGGGATCAAGTTCTTTTCACGGGACGGCTTCAAGTTGCCCGACGAAGTGGAACTGAAAATTGAAGATCTCATTTTTAGCCAAAAAATCGACTCCTTGCGGCCGACCGCTGCCGAAGTTGGCAAAGCGTTCCGCATCGATGATGCCCAGGGGCGCTATATCGTTTTTCTGAAAAACTCCTTTCCGGGGGATATGGATCTGAGCGGCCTGAAAATTGTGCTGGACTGCGCCAACGGCGCCGCTTACAAGGTGGCTCCCGCCGTGCTGGAGGAGTTGGGCGCCGAGGTGATCTCTATCGGTGTTTCGCCTAACGGCACCAACATCAATGCCGGCTGCGGCTCCCTGCACCCGGAGATTCTGTCGGACAAGGTCAAGGAACACCGCGCCCATCTGGGCATTGCCCTTGATGGCGATGCCGATCGCGTTATTTTTGTCGATGAATTCGGCCACGAGGTCGATGGTGACCACATCATGGCTATCTGCGCCACCCAGATGCTGGCCGAGGGCCGGCTCGCCCACAACACCCTGGTCGCGACAGTCATGAGCAATATGGGCCTGGATATCGCTCTTCGCAAGGCGGGAGGCAGGGTCGTCAAAACGGCCGTCGGTGACCGCTACGTGGTAGAAGAAATGCGCCAGCATGGCTACAACCTCGGCGGCGAACAATCCGGGCATATGATCTTTCTTGATCACAACACGACGGGGGATGGCATGGTTTCCGCCCTGCAGGTGCTGGCCATCATGCAACGCAGCGGACGTTCTCTGGCGGATTTGGCAAAAGTCATGATCGCTCTGCCGCAGGTATTACTCAACGTCCGGGTGGCGGAGAAAAAGGATATCAACGATATCGCCGATATTCGGAAAACCATCGCGGCGGTGGAAGAAAAATTGGGTGACACCGGGCGGGTACTCATTCGCTACAGTGGTACGGAACCGCTGTTGCGCGTTATGCTGGAAGGCCAGGACAAGGTGGAGATTACCGGTTACGCCCAGGAGATTGCGGCTATGATCGAAAAACATCTCGGCAGCGGCCGGAACAAGGAGGCATAGGGTGGCTAAGCTGGGTGTCAATGTCGATCATGTGGCCACTGTGCGCCAGGCGCGGGGAACTGCCGAACCTGACCCGGTCATGGCAGCCGGGTTGGCGGAACTGGCCGGTGCTGAGGGCATTACCGTCCACCTGCGGGAAGATCGGCGCCATATTCAGGACCGGGACGTTGAGGTTCTGCGCAAAACCGTGAAGACGCGCCTCAATCTGGAAATGGCTGCTACCGACGAAATGGTGGCCATCGCCCTTAAGGTCCTGCCCGACATGGTGACCCTCGTCCCGGAAAAACGGGAAGAACTCACCACGGAAGGCGGGCTCGATGTCTGCATGAACCGTCATCTTGTGCAGAAACAGACGGGATTGTTGCGCCAGGGGGGCATCATCGTCAGTCTTTTTGTTGATCCCGATCTCGAGCAGATCAAAATGGCCCATCGTGTCGGTGCCCAGTATATTGAGATTCATACGGGAACCTATTGTGAAGCCCGACTGCCGGAAGATCGCCAGAAGGAGCTGCAGAAGATCGAACAGGCTATCAGGGCCGCACGGAAGCTGGGACTTGGGGTCAACGCCGGTCACGGTCTTGATTATCGGAATATCCGCGAAGTGGTCGCCCTTGGGGGGATAGAAGAATTCAATATCGGGCACAGTATCGTTTCCAGGGCGGTTCTGGTCGGCATGGAACGCGCGGTTCGCGAGATGGTCGCCTTGGTCAAGGGGGGCTGAGTCTTTGGGCATTGCCGGCGTAGGTACAGACCTGGCTCGGATAGAGCGTTTTCGCCGCTTTGTGCGGGAGGGGAAAACTGGCGTTGTCGACCGGATCTTTACGGCGGACGAAAGGAATTATGCTTTTGCCATGAAGGATCCTTCCTCCCATCTGGCCGCTCGTTTTGCCGCCAAGGAGGCTTTTCTCAAGGCCCTCGGCCTCGGCCTCCGTGAAGGCATTTCCTGGCAGGATATGTCCGTTGAAAGAGACGAGCTTGGCAAGCCGTCCATGCGGCTTCAAGGGCGAGCAGCCGAAATTTTTCAGGCGAGAGGCCTGTCTGCCCTGCATCTTTCCTACAGCCATGACGGTGATTATGCGCTGGCCACGGTTATACTGGAGAAACGATGAAACTGTATCGTGCCGACCAGGTGAGAGAATTTGACCGCCAGACCATTGAAGAGATGGGCATCTCCGGCCTCGTTCTCATGGAAAACGCCGGGGTAGCTGCCACCGAACTGTTTTGTACCCATTTTCGGGCTGTTTTTCCCGGGGCGGTCGTGGTGCTGGCCGGCAAGGGAAACAACGGCGGCGACGGGTACGTCATGGCCCGTCATCTGCATAACCGCGGCTGGCAGGTCATCACTCTGGTTCTCGCGGAAGAAAAAGCCGTTGGCGGAGATGCGGCCGTCAATCTGCGGGCGTTAACGGCCTGCGGCGGAACTATCGCCTTCTGTCCCGATGATACATCCCTCAGCCAGGCCCTGGAGAGGGTGAACGCTCGTGTGGTAATTGATGCCCTGTTCGGAACCGGTTTGTCTTCCCCGGTTCGCGGGCACTATGCCCGAGCCATCGACTGGATCAATCACAGTAGGCTCCCGGTTTTTTCCGTCGATATCCCTTCGGGGATAGACGCAACCAGCGGTCGCGTGCTGGGCACAGCGGTAAAGGCCGAAGAGACGGTGACCTTTGCCGTCGGCAAGATAGGACAGATTCTGGCGCCGGGGTGTGAACATACCGGTCGGTTGCATGTTGTCGACATCGGCATTCCCCCCAAGGTGATCGACAGCGAGGAAGGTGTTGTCTTTGTTGAGGCCGCTGAAGCTGCCGCGCTTTTTCCGGCTCGCCCCTTCGCCGGCCATAAAGGGACCTTCGGGCATCTGGTGGTCGTGGGCGGGTCCAGAGGAAAGTCCGGCGCGGCGGCCATGACCGCCGAGGGCGCTCTACGATCCGGCGCCGGGCTGGTAACGGTCGGCTGTCCCGCTAGCATTCACGACATCCTCGAGACCAAGCTCACCGAGGCGATGACGGTTTCGCTGCCGGATGCCGCCGGCTCCCTTGACCTGCGGGCCTATGACGATATCAAGCGACTGTGGCAGCACAAGCAGGTGCTTGCCCTCGGCCCCGGCCTGGGTTTGTCTGAAGGAGCGGCGGCCCTGGCTGGCTGCATCGTCCGGGATTGCCCGCTCCCTCTGGTGATTGACGCAGACGGTATCAATGCTCTGTGTGATCAAAAAGACCTGCTGTCTGCCCGTTCTGCCGGAACAACCGTCCTGACTCCTCATCCGGGCGAGATGGCGCGGCTGACCGGGGTGTCTGTGGGCGAGATTGAAGCGGGCCGGGTCAGTTTTGCCGGCGATTTTGCCAAAAAATACGGCGTGGCTCTGGTGCTCAAAGGCGCCCGGACCGTCATCGCCTCTCCGGAGGGAGATCTGTTTGTAAACAGTACGGGGAACCCCGGTCTCGCTACGGGCGGCATGGGCGATGTGTTGACGGGCCTCATTGCCGGCCTGATTGCCCAGGGATTGTCTCCGTTTAACGCCGCCGTCCTCGGGGCTTTCTGGCATGGGCGCGCCGCTGACGACCTGGGCCAGGTTTTGGGTAACGCCGGCCTGACCGCCACCGACCTACTGCGACAACTGCCTTTGACGCGTCACCAACTTCTGACCTAAGGAGATCTCATGCTGCACGCTAAAGATATCATGACGACCAATGTTCATACTGTAACACCCGCCACCACGGTGGAAGACCTGGCCAGACTCTTTGTCGAAACGAAAGTCAATGCCATGCCCGTGGTCGATGAGGAGGGCGTCCTGCTCGGTCTGGTGACCCAAACCGATCTGGTTGAACAGGATCGTCCCCTGCACATTCCAACCGTCATCTCTATCTTCGACTGGGTGCTCTATCTGGAGAGTGAAAAGGATTTTCGCGAAGAAGTGCAAAAAATCACCGCCCGTACGGTGGGGGAGATCTATACTCCGGATGTCGAGGCCTGTACGCCGGAGACCAGCGTCTCTGAAATTGCCTCCGTCATGACTGAGAAAAAGGTCCACCTTCTCCCGGTTGTCGATGAGGGCAAGCTCGTCGGTGTCGTGGCCCGTCTCGACGTCATCCGCAGTATGGGACGCTGAAATATGCCGCGTTGGTCTGTGAAGACCCTGTCTCCTGCCGAGACGCAGCAACTGGGCGTCCAGCTTGGTCGTTTGCTCGACGGGCCGCTGGTCATTCTGCTGTCGGGAGATCTGGGCGCGGGAAAAACCTGCTTCACCCAGGGTATTGCGCGCGGTCTTGGCGTCCCCGAAGCCGAACCCGTTACCAGTCCAACCTACACCCTCATGAACCAGTATGGCGGCCGGCTTCCCCTTTACCATTTTGATTTGTATCGACTGAATCACCAGGACGATCTCGTTGATATCGATTTCGATGATTATCTGCAGGGGGATGGCATCGTGGTGGTTGAATGGGCCGACCGCTTTCCGGAATTGAACATCGAAGGGCTGCGTGTCCACATTGAATATGAGGAAAACGAGGCTCGCTGTGTGGAATTCCGGGGTGAGACGACCGCGTCGGGCGAACTGCTCACCGCGCTGGAAAAATGTTTTGACCGCGCTGGAAAATCTTGATAAGAAGGTAACTTTGTTGACGTCGCATGGGGACTGCCGGCATAGAGTGGCGCTCACCCCGTTGGGCAGATGACGAGCCTCCCCGGGTTTTAGAACGCTTTTATGTTGGATCGGTAGGCGAGCTGGCCCATGTGCGACGGCGGTTGTTTTGTTCAGGCCCTTGAAGGATAATTTATCAGCGACCATTGTGGCCGCTTTTTTTAGAAGGAGGACAGGATCCTATGGCCCTCGTAGTACAGAAGTACGGTGGGACCTCTGTTGGAACCATCGATAGAATCCGCAATGTGGCGCGCCGCGTGGCCAAGACTTACGATGATGGAAACGACGTCATCGTGGTTGTGTCGGCCATGTCCGGAGAAACCAACAAGTTGGTCGCCTTGGCCAACGAAATGTGTGAATTTCCCAGCGAGCGCGAGTATGACGTTCTGGTCTCTACCGGAGAACAGGTGACCATCGCTCTGTTGTCCATGTGTCTGCAATCCATGGGCTACAAGGCCAAGAGCTACATGGGGCACCAGATCCCAATCATTACCGACAGCGTTTTTTCCAAGGCGCGCATCGAGAAAATTGACGATAAAAAGATCCGGGAAGATCTCAAGAATGGGTCCATTATCGTAGTCGCCGGCTTCCAGGGCACGGACAGAGAAGGGAACGTGACCACTCTGGGGCGCGGGGGCTCGGATACTTCCGCCGTTGCGGTGGCTGCCGCACTCAAGGCAGACGTTTGCGAAATCTACACGGATGTGGATGGCGTCTATACCACCGATCCGCGGATTGTGCCAAGTGCGTCTAAAATCGAGAAGGTTTCCTATGACGAAATGCTCGAGATGGCCTCCCTCGGCGCCAAGGTTCTGCAGATCCGTTCGGTGGAATTCGCCAAAAAGTATGGGGTGATTGTGCATGTTCGTTCCAGTTTCAACGATAATCCAGGCACGCTGGTGATGAAGGAGGATGCAGATATGGAATCCGTGCTGGTTTCAGGTATTACCTATAACAAGGATGAAGCAAAAATTTCGGTGATGCGCGTACCTGACAAGCCCGGTATCGCTTCGCAGCTTTTCTCCCCTTTGAGCCATGCGGGGATCACGGTGGATGTGATTATCCAGAACGTCTCCAACGAGGGGTACACGGACATGACCTTTACCGTGCCCAGGGCGGATTTCAAAAAAGCTCTGAAGATCGTCCAGGAGACCGCCAAGGACATCGGGGCCGGTGGTGTGCTGCAGGACGAGAATATCGCCAAGGTATCCATCGTCGGGGTCGGCATGCGCTCCCATTCGGGCGTCGCCAGCAAAATGTTCCAGACGCTCTCCCAGGAGGGCATCAACATCCAGATGATCTCCACCAGCGAGATCAAGGTGTCCTGTGTCATCGACGAGAAGTACACCGAGCTGGCTGTTCGTGTGCTGCACGAGGCTTTTGACCTGTCCAAAAAGGACGTCAAGGCAGAATAATAACGGCAGTTTTTCGGCGCTACAAAAATAGAGGAAGGTCTTTGATGAGTTTGATTCAACTCTACGACACGACGCTGCGCGACGGTACCCAGGCTGAGGACGTCTCGTTTCTGGTTGCGGACAAAATCCATATTGCCCAAAAGCTGGACGAGTTGGGGATTCACTACATTGAGGGCGGCTGGCCTGGCTCCAATCCCAAGGATATCGCCTTTTTCAAGGATGTGAAAAAGGTTCGTCTGCAGCAGGCGAAAATCGCCGCTTTTGGTTCGACCCGTCGTGCCAAGACCACGCCTGACAAAGACAACAATATCCGCACTCTGGTTCAGGCCGAGCCGGATGTCGTGACGATTTTCGGCAAGACCTGGGATTTTCATGTGCGGGAAGCGCTGCGTATCAGCCTGGAGGAGAATCTCGAGCTCATCTTTGACTCGCTGGAGTATCTCAAGAAGAATGTCGGCGAAGTCTTTTACGACGCCGAGCATTTTTTTGACGGTTATCGCGCCAACCCTGAATACGCCCTGAAGACCCTCAAGGCGGCCGAAGAGGCCGGCGTGGATTGCATTGTCTTGTGCGACACCAATGGCGGCACTCTCCCCCATCAGCTGCCCGAGATTATTGCGGCGGTGAAAAAAACCGTCAAGACCCCCCTGGGGATTCACACCCACAACGACAGTGAATGTGCCGTGGCCAATTCACTGGTGGCCGTAGAGCATGGCATTGTCCATGTGCAGGGGACGATCAACGGTTTTGGCGAGCGGTGCGGCAACGCCAACCTTTGCTCCATCATTCCGGCCCTGCGCCTGAAGATGGATAAGGAATGCGTTTCCGATGAACAGTTGAGCCGGTTGCGTCCTCTCTCCCGTTACATTTATGAGCTGGCCAACGTGGTGCCCAACAAGCACCAACCCTATGTGGGGAACTCGGCCTTTGCTCACAAGGGCGGGGTGCACGTGTCAGCGATCCAGCGCCATCCGGAAACCTATGAACATATCCGGCCCGAAAAGGTTGGAAACGTCACCCGGGTGCTGGTCTCTGATCTCTCCGGGCGCTCCAATATTCTTGCCAAGGCGGAAGAGTTCAACATCAACCTCGACAGCAAAGATCCGGTTACCCTTGAAATTCTCGAAAACCTGAAGGAAATGGAGAACAAGGGCTATCAGTTCGAAGGCGCCGAAGCCTCCTTTGAACTTCTCATGCGCAAAGCCCTCGGCAATCTGCGCCATTATTTCTCCGTTATCGGTTTTCGGGTTATCGATACAAAACGGCATGAGGATGAAAAACCTCTGTCGGAAGCGACTGTCCAGGTCAAGGTGGGGGGCAAGATCGAACACACTGCCGCTGAAGGCAATGGCCCCGTGAACGCGCTGGATAATGCGCTGCGCAAGGCCTTGGAAAGCTTTTATCCTCAAATCAAGGAGATGAAGCTCCTGGATTACAAGGTGCGAGTGCTTCCGACGGGTAAGGGGACGGCCTCTATCACGCGCGTCCTGATCGAGTCCGGGGACAAGTTGGGCCGTTGGGGAACCGTCGGCGTCAGTGATAATATTATTGACGCTTCGTATCACGCCCTTATCGATGCCCTGCTCTATAAGCTGATAAAAGATCAGTAAGGTCTTAGGCGTGCGGACGTCTCCCCCTGGGCTGACTTTAGGCTGCACGCTGCTTCTGCTGTTTGCTGTTTGTATGCTGAGCCGGCAGGTTTTCCGTGAGGAAAATCCGCCGGCTTTTTTCGTTTTGCCCGAAAGGGGAATTGTGATCGGGTTGGGCGAGGGATTTCCACAACGAGGAATTCGTCAAATTAGTGACGATAGCTCCCCTGCCGACGTCATTTCGTTGACGTTTTTGCCGGAGGAGGCTCAAGCCCCGGTCTGCCAAGGGGGAGATAAGCCGCTTGTTAGCGGCGAACTTCTCTCAATATCCTCTTCACATGCAGAAAAAGCCACTTTGTCAAGGGGCTGGTTGCCTGCTTCCCAACGGATCGCCCTTTCCATCCCCCTGCACCCTGACCGCATGTCTCTGGCGGATTGGGCTGTTCTGCCGGGGATCGGCCCCAAACTTGCTGAAAGAATTGAAATGGAGCGTCAAAAAAATGGCGACTTTGGCTCCCTAGAAACATTGCAGAGGGTAAAAGGAATAGGGTCAAAGCGTATCGAAAGCTGGAAACCTTTTTTTGAATAACTTCTTTTTTGGTGTAACCCCTTATAAAATAGGTGCAAATCTGTTTTGTCCCACTGAGCGCGATAACGTTTTTCTGGATAGCTTCACGGTATGGCATGGCTTGTGTAATAGGTTTTGCCATACGGTTTGAAGGTAAGAAAGCATCCTATGGAATTGCAGAAGGGGGAATAATCATGAAATGTCCAAAATGCAAAGGCAGGATGTACGCTGAGAAGTTTTATGACTTTGTTCGTTCATTTGATGCCTGGAAGTGCTGTGCCTGTGGTGAAGTAATCGACCCGGCCATATTGGCCAATCGGGCTCGCAACCACAATCACTTTATAGGATAGTCCCTAATCCATATCGAACAAGAAGGCCGGAGAGAGATTCTCCGGCCTTCTTGTTTTTTGCGGCTGATTTTTAGCGCTTTTGTGGCTGTAAAAGAAAGAAGGTGGTCGTTGACCGCTTTTTACCATTGCGGTATGATGCCGATTGTACGCGGGCCAGCAGGCCCGATTTTTTTGTCTATAGGAACATATGAAAAGAGGTTTAAAGGTATTGTGAAAAAGTTTAATCAGAAAGAGGTCAACAGACGCCGTACCTTCGGAATCATCAGCCACCCGGACGCCGGCAAAACAACCCTGACCGAAAAGCTCCTCCTTTTCGGCGGCGCCATTCAGATGGCAGGGGCTGTCAAGGCGCGCAAGGCCGCTCGCCATGCGACCAGTGACTGGATGGCCATGGAGCAGGAGCGCGGCATCTCTGTTACTTCCTCGGTGATGAAGTTCAATTACCGCGATTATGAAGTCAATCTGCTTGATACGCCCGGTCACCAGGATTTCTCCGAGGATACCTATCGGGTGCTGACGGCCGTCGACAGCGCTCTTATGGTCATTGACAGTGCCAAGGGGGTTGAGACCCAGACCAAGAAGCTGATGGAAGTCTGCCGCATGCGCAATACTCCCATTATGACCTTCATTAATAAACTCGACCGCGAAGGGAGAGAACCCCTGGAGCTTCTCTCCGATATTGAAGAGACACTGCAGATCGAATGCGCTCCCATGAGCTGGCCCATCGGCATGGGCAAAAGGTTTCGGGGTACCTACAACCTGTATCGTAAGCAACTCTTACTTTTCAGCCCCGGCAAGGAGACGAAAGAGCAGGACGGGCTTCTGTTTGAAGACCTTGCAGATCCTCGTCTTGACGAGCTGCTGGGGAGCCAGGCGGATGAACTGCGCATGGATATCGAATTGCTGGAAGGTGCCGCTAACCCCTTCGAGCTTGATGAATATCTGAAGGGCAATCAGACGCCCGTCTTTTTCGGCAGCGCCATCAACAACTTCGGTGTTCAGGAGATGCTCGATACTTTTGTGGAATTGGCTCCGGCCCCCCGACCCCGTCCGACCATGACGCGGGAGGTCTCTCCCTATGAGGAAGAGTTCTCCGGTTTCGTCTTTAAAATCCAGGCCAATATGGACCCGGCTCACCGCGACCGCATCGCTTTCTTCCGGATCTGTTCGGGCAAATTCACCCGAGGCATGAAGGTCAGGCACCACCGCATCGGCAAGGATGTTCCCATCGCCAACGCTACCATCTTCATGGCCCAGGACCGTACCCATGTCGAAGAGGCCTTTCCTGGTGATATCATCGGCATTCATAACCATGGGACGATCAAGATCGGCGATACCTTCACGACCAAGGAGCCCCTAAAATTTACAGGGATTCCCAGTTTTGCGCCCGAGCATTTTCGCCGCGTCCGTTTGAAAAATCCTCTGAAAACCAAACAGCTGGAAAAGGGGCTTATCCAGCTGGCCGAAGAAGGGGCCGTGCAGCTTTTTCGGCCCCTCATCAACAGCGATTACATTCTGGGTGCAGTCGGGGTGCTGCAGTTTGACGTCATCATGTCCCGCCTCAAAGCCGAATACGGCGTGGATGCCCTCTATGAAGGCATTGACTATGCCACGGCCCGCTGGATAGGTTGCGATGATCGGAAAATGCTGGCTGATTTTGAGAAGAAGAACCAGGCCAGCCTGGCCCTTGACGCTGAAGGCAATCTGACCTTTCTGGCTTCAAGCGAATGGCGCCTGGGGCACACCATCGAGCAGTGGCCCGGCGTGAATTTCCATAAAACCCGCGAGCACAATTGATACGCAGGAGCGCTGCATAACCACAGAACTTTGACCACCTTTAAGGGAGGTGTTTCTCATGGCTGCCCCCAATATCACCGTACTGATCGATAATCACAGTTGCCGGGAGGATCTCCTCTGCCAGTATGGCCTCAGTCTCTGGCTGGAAGCGGGAGGGAAGAAAATTCTCATCGACACGGGCAACAATGGGGATTTTCTGCTGAATGGCGACAGGTTGGGAATCCGCCCCCAGGAAGCCGACTGGCTGGCAGTTACCCACGGCCATTGGGATCATGCCGGGGGCGTTCCCTCGCTGCTGGCCAAAGGTGGACGTCCCCGTATCCTGATGCATCCTGACGCCTGGAAGCCGCGTCGTGCCACCCAGGCCGATGGCTCCCATCGCGACATCGGCGTTCCCTGGCCGGAAACCGCGCTGGAGGAGGCCGACATCGTTCGTAATCCTACCTTGAAACCCCAGCAATTCGCTCCTGGCATCTGGAGCACGGGACCAATTCCTGACTGGACAGGCCGGGAGGAGCAGGCTGTACTGCAGGTGAAGCAGGGGGATTCCTGGTCGAATGATTCTTTCGCCGATGAACACGCTCTGGTACTCGAGACCGTTGACGGACTGGTGGTCATCAGCGGATGCAGTCATCGGGGTGTCCTCAATATTCTGCGCGCCGCCCAGCTGATGACTGGCGAGGGCCAGGTTCACACCGTGATCGGGGGCCTTCACCTCAAGGATGCGACGGCTTGGGAGTGTGAGGAACTGGCCGAGCGGCTGGCTGCTTTTAACCTTTCCAACCTGTGGGTGAACCACTGCACGGGGGAGCTGGCTTTCGATACTCTCAAGTCACGACTCGGGTCGATGGTGGCCTGGGCCGGTTCCGGTTTCACCGGCAAGCTCCCGGCACTCAAATCGAGCCCGGTATAGGCGTGTCCTGGTGCCTTGCTGCTGAGATTAGTGCAAAAGGCCACCCCCGCACCGCTAAAGACCAAAAGGCTCTCTGTCAGGGGGCCTTTTAAGTTTTATGAAGAGAACAATGTCGGGAAATATCGGCAGGCAATCAGCCTGAGGCCTAAAGAATAGTGGGGATAGGGATATGGAAAGAATGGCGATTCGCAACGCTCTTGGGGGGACTTCCGCCGGAGAAGTCATTTGCCTTAAAGGCTGGGTACGTACCCTGCGCACCGGCAAGGATGTCGCGTTCTTCGCTCTCAATGATGGCTCCTGCTTCGCCTCTCTGCAGGTAGTGGTGACCCCGCAGCTGCCCAACTATGAAGACTTGGTTAAGCTCGGTACCGGCGCCTGTCTTTCCGTCCAGGGAATCTTGGTCGAGTCGCCGGCCGCCGGCCAGCGCTGGGAAGTGCAGGCCCAAAACGTGGAGGTGCTTGGCGACGCGGATAGCGACTATCCCCTGCAGAAAAAAAGGCACTCGCTTGAGTTTCTGCGCTCCATTGCCCATCTGCGTCCCCGCTCCAACACCTTTGGCGCTGTCTTTCGCCTGCGCAGTGCCCTGTCCTTTGCCATTCACCGGTTTTTTCACGAGCGGGGGTTTCTCTACGTGCATACCCCCATTATTACGGCCAACGATTGCGAAGGGGTCGGGGAAATGTTCCGGGTGACGACCCTGGACAGTGAAAACCCGCCCCGAAATAGCGGATACATTGACTGGAGCCAGGACTTTTTTGGCGAGAGGACCGGCCTGACCGTCAGCGGCCAGCTGCAGGGTGAACTTTTCGCCACGGCGTTCAGCGATATTTACACCTTTGGCCCCACTTTCCGGGCGGAAAACTCCAATACCAGCCGACATGCTGCCGAGTTTTGGATGATCGAGCCCGAAATGGCCTTTGCTAATCTGGAGGATGACTGCCGGTTGGCGGAAGATTTTCTCCGCTACCTCGTCACTTACACCTTGAATCATTGCGGTGAGGATCTCGCCTTTTTCAACGAACGCGTGGAAAAAGGGTTGCTCGATAAACTGCAGACGCTGGCCAAGGCCCGCTTTGAGACCATGACCTACAGCGATGCAGTCAACCGTCTGCAGGCGTCCGGTGAAACCTTTCAGTTTCCCGTAGCCTGGGGGCGTGATCTGCAGTCAGAACATGAGCGGTACCTGACGGAAAAGGTCGTCGGTGGGCCTGTCTTCGTGACCGACTATCCGGTGGGCATCAAGGCCTTTTACATGCGCCTCAATGATGATGAACAGACCGTCGCGGCCATGGACCTGCTGGTACCGCGCGTAGGGGAAATTATCGGCGGCAGCCAGCGGGAAGAGCGCCTGCCGGTGCTGCAGCGCCGCATGGAAGAATCCGGAATCGCTCCGGAAAGTCTCTGGTGGTATCTGGATACCCGGCGCTGGGGAAGTTGTCCTCATGCCGGCTTTGGTCTCGGATTTGAACGCCTGCTCATGTATCTGACCGGCATGGAAAATATCCGTGATGTCATTCCCTTCCCACGGACCCCGGGCAATGCCCGTTTCTGATCTTTTCAGCTGGGCGTAGCTCTTAAGCCGGTGGGCCGGAAGACCGCAGGTGTTCTAGAAAGGCCTGGGCGAGAGGGGAGAGTTGCCGGTTTTTGCGCTGGACCAGGTAGAAGGGGCGGCGAATGTCGACGCCCTCAATAGGCACCTGCACCAGGCTTCCCTTATCGAGATCCTCGGCCACGGCCAGAGAAGACAGGATGGCAATGCCCAGCCCCGCCTTGACGGCCTGCCTGACGGCTTCCGAGCTGTCGATCTCCGCCACCGGCGACAGGGCTGCCGGATTAAAGCCGTGGCGCAGAAGTTCCTCGTTCATGACCGTGCGGCTACCCGAGCCCTCTTCTCGCAGAATAAAAGGCTGCCTGGGCAGGTCTTCGAGGGAGACAGTGGAAATTTTGGCCCAGGGATGGCGGGGGGGGACCACCAGAATAAGCCGGTCCGAAAAGATGTCCGTGCTTTCAAGGGCCGGGACCTTGGCCCGTGCGCCAATAATGCCGATTTCCATCTCCCCTGAGAGGAGAAGATGGATGGTCTTGGCCGTATCGGCAATTTTCAGGCGCAGCCGGATGGAGGGGTGGCGTGACTGGAAGGACTCGATGACCCGGGGGAGGAGGTAGGCGCCTGGAATCGTGCTGGCTCCCAGGACAAGATCGCCGGTGAGGTTGCCGCTGAACTGGCGTATGGCCTGGAAGGTCTCGTCCCGCAGTTTAATGAGCCGGATGGCGTAGCGATAGAGGAGTTCGCCGGCCGGGGTGGGTAAAACTTCGCGACCCAGTCGGTCGAGCAGCTTTTCGCCCAACAGATCTTCCAGTTGCCGGATGTGTTCACTGACCGTTGGCTGGGTAAGGGAGACGGATTCAGCCGCTTTGGAAAAACTCTTCAGGTCGACGATCTTGCAAAAGACCTCCAGTTTTCTTATATCCATGTCAGTTCCCGGTCGCTGAGACAGAGCAGTTAAAGAGGCTACAGCGGATTTTCTGTTTCGGGAGTGGCGTCCTTCCCGGCATTTCTCCACATGCTGCCCACCTTTAATAGACCCAGCAGCCCCAGTCCCAAGAAGAAAAATCCACGAATTCTGGCCGGCTCCTTCCTGGCGCTGAGAAAAATGATGTTTTCGCTGATGTCCAGCCCTTCCTCACGCGCCAGCTTGAGCAGTTTGTCCTTGTTGCCGCTTGCCACCAGACCGCCTACAAGCATGCCTGTGATGTCACGTTGTCCCCTGAAATCTTCGGCGTGGGCTTCCAGGTAAGCCCGCTGTTCCGTCTCTGAGTCGAACGTGAAGTAATAATCCTGCAGGCGCTTAATGATCTGCGGGTCACGGGTTTCGACCAGAATATCAATGGGCTGAACGCCTGGAGAGAGACGCAGCGGAATCAGAAAAGCTTCAAGCTCCAGGCTCCCGGAGGTGGAGATCCCCTCCAGCAAATCCAGATGACCGCCGGTGACGTGCAGCCACTCCCGTGGCGGGCCATTTTCTACCAGCGCGGCGGCAGTGATGGTCTGGGGAGCGCGATTGCGTAAGAACAGAGAGACATCAGCCCAGCCCAGCCAGATAAGAACCAGGCAGACTGCGGTCAGGGTAAAGCGAAATCGTTTCATGGACAAAGTTCCTTGGGAGCGTATGAAAAAAAAGGGCCGCCATGCAGGCGGCCCCAGTGTATGACAAATGAAGAACAGGGTGCAACATCTTATGCTTTAGGCCGCCTCGGTTGCTTCGCTGCTGACAGCATCCTTCTGCGTCATGAGGGAGACGATGACCAGAGCGAAGAAGCTCAGCGGGATGGAAATGGCCGCCGGGCTGTTGAACTGAACCGGCGCATCGCCAGGCAGCAGGCCGTAGCGGACCCACATGTCGGGGGAGATGAGAATCAGACCCAGAGCGGAGGTCAGGCCGACCGTGATGGATGCAGCCACGCCTTTGGCGGTGGTTTTCTTCCAGAAAAGCAGCATAAGGATAGCCGGCAGGTTGGCCGAGGCCGCCACCGCAAAGGCCCAGCCGACCAGGAAGGAAACGTTCATCCCTTCAAAGATGATGCCCAGGTAGATGGCGATGCAGCCGACCACGATAGCGGCGATCTTTCCGGCTTTTACCTTGCCGGCATCACTCATGTGGAGGCCGAGGAAGTTGTCCATCAGGTCATGGGCCACGGCACCCGAGGCGGCGACGATAAGACCGGAGACGGTGCCGAGGACGGTGGCGAAAGCCAAAGACGAGATGACGGCAAAAAGAATGACCCCGAAAGACAGTGCCAGCAGAGGGGCGCTCATGTTGTTGTCGGTGAGGTTGATGACACCGTTGGTCATAGCGCCAACACCCAGATACAGGGTGAGGACATAAAAGAAGCCGATGGCGGCGATGGCGACGATGGTCGACTTACGGGCGGCAGCCTGGCTCGGTACGGTGTAGTAGCGGATGAGGATGTGAGGCAGGGCCGCAGTACCGCAGAAAAGAGCCAGCATCAAAGAAATGAAGTTGAATTTCTCGGTGCCGGTGGCGTTGTCGACCTTGAACTTCAGGCCGGGACGCAGCACGCGGGCGCCAGGGGTCGGCTTCTGGTAAAAGACTTCATACTTGGTATCCCCAGCCAGGACGTACTTTTTACCCCAGAGAATGACCGTTGAGTCCTTGACGGCGGAAAGATAGGCGAAAGGTCCGATGGCGCCGGTCTGGGCGACCTGTTGGCCGTCAATGGTGATTTCCTTGAGGTTGCCAACAGGAAAGAACTTGGCATCTTCCTTGGACCCGCCGTTGTAGAGTTTGGTGCCGTCTGGTTGAGTGACGACAAAAAGAGCCTCGTTCAGCGTGTAGCTGCCATCGGTGTTGGCGGCGAAAGACCAGACAGACTCCGCGCCATTGCTGGTAAGTTGAACCAGTCCGGCTTTGCCGAACTCGCTTTCCTGCCATCCGGCCGGCGCTGTCAATTCACCAGCCTGCAGGGAACCATCGGCAGCGATGCTGGCGGTCAAGGTTTGCAGGGGCTTGGGGTTGTTACCGAAGCCTTTGGGCTCACTGGAGAGGCCGCGGGTCAAAACAGAGGCCACGAGAATTGTGGAGACGATAAGCAGCAGCGAGCCCTTGAAGAACTGTACGTAGGTGGTGGAGGCCATGCCGGCGGTGGCTACGATAATCGTAACGACTATACCGACAATGCTGACGCCAACCCAGTGAGGCATACCCAGCAGGGGCTTAACGAGAACGCCGGCGCCGACCATCTGGGGGATAAGGTAGAATACCGAGACAACCAAGGTGCTGATGGCCGCCATCAGCTGAATGCCCTTGGAGTTGAACTTGGAGTCGAGGGCGTCGGTGAAGGTGTATTTGCCCAGGCGCTTCATCGGTTCGGCCACCAGGAAGAGGGCGACCATCCAGCCTGCCAGGTAACCGATAGCGTACATCCAGCCATCGAAGCCGGCGGTGGCGATCATGCCGCAGATGCCAAGGAAGCTGGCAGCGGAAAGGTAGTCGCCGGCAAAGGCGATACCGTTGGTGAACCAGTGAATGTTGCCGCCCGCGGCATAATAGCCGGCCGAAGAGGTCGTCCGGCGGGCCAGGTAGAAGGAGAGGCCGAGGACAAAGGCGACAAAGCTGAAGAAAAGGACGATGGCCAGCGGTGAAGTTTCGTAGTTCATGCGACCACTCCTTTATTTATTCAACCGGGCTTCTGCGGCATTGCAGAGCTGGTTGTAGACGACAGCGAGTACCAGGGCAAAAGCCAGCAGGCCGAAGCCGTAGACGATCGCCAGAGTCTGGCCGAAAATAACTTTTTCCATGAGGGATGGCTTAACCGTGTTGATGACGATAAAGCCGGCATAAACGATGGTGTAGGCGATGAACATCCAAACGCCCAAAGTGGTTTTGTAGCCCTGAGCGTTATCTTTGCCCAGTTTTACTGCGGGTCCGTGTCCCATTTTCGTTGCTCCTTTTCGCTTGTGGTTCTTGGGTGATAACCGGTGAATAAAACCAGATGAACTTGCCTGGCAGAAAAGCAGGGCCCATGGGAAGCTTTCGACCGAAAGTTCTGAAGGGTGCCTACTCCCAACACAACCGTCCCCCCGAGGGAAGGGAGCCGGCTTGGTCTCAATTGGTGCTGGATTTTGATCGCCTGCTTCAAGCAAGGCAGGGTTCTGGTAAAAAATATACGATGTGGATTTTATTTTCGGCGCAATAATACGCCGTTCTATGTTTATGTCAATAGAAAACTTGGAATAAACCCTTTGTTTCGGCCTGTGAACGCCATCTGGGTCGCAGATTGTATTTGTGTTTACAATAAGTTAAAAAATCACCCATTGTGGGTAGAAAAATGTTTTGCTATGGCTGGTAATTCTTCCCAATCCTGTGATATTTTCATCCCATGATGCTTCAGGACATTCTCGAAAAAGTACAGGCGGGACGCGGGGCGAATTTCCTGCAGAAGGATCCTGTCCGGTTCCCACGGCAGTTCAGTTCCTTCGCCGATCGGGAGGCGGTCGCTTTTGTCAGCGCCGCTCTGGCCTATGGGCAGGTGGGCATTATTCTGCGCCATGTCGAGGATCTGATCGGGCGCATGGGAAAAAGCCCTGCCGACTTTATCGCCAACTTTAATCCGAGGCGCGACGCGGCTTACCTGCGGGGCTTCAAGCATCGTTTTAACGATGAGAAGGATCTGGCCTGCCTGTTCTGGCTGATGCGCGGGATGATTGAAACGGCGGGGAGCCTGGAGAACTTCTTTGGTCAGGGGGATGACGGTGGTGCGACCATCACGCAGGCTCTGGCCTCCTTTTGCCGCCGAGCCCTGGCGCAGGATGTTTCCCCTTTTTATGCGGGAGGACGCTTGCCGGCAAAGGCCGGTGTGCGTTATTTTTTTCCCAGCCCGGAAGGGGGCAGTGCCTGCAAGCGCCTTTGCATGTTTTTGCGATGGGTGGTCCGTCCGGACGACGGTATCGATCTCGGCCTGTGGACGACAATAGCGCCGGCCCGCCTGGTATTGCCTCTGGATACCCATACCGGCCGCATTTCACGACTGCTCGGCCTCTCGGTCCGGCGTACGGCCGACTGGAAGATGGCCTTGGAGGTGACGGAGCGCCTGCGCGCTTTCGATGCCTCGGATCCGGTGCGCTTCGACTTTGCCCTGGCTCATCTCGGTATCAGCGAGGGCTGCCGCGGTCGCCGGGGCGAAGTGTGCCGGTCCTGCGCGGTTGCCTCCTGCTGTCTCTGCGGCGGTGGGTCTGAGTAAAATGGCGGATAGGGTTGGTCAGAGAGGGATGCGTAGTTTTTTGCAGTGGGCCCTGATGATCATGTCGGCCTGGTTGAGTCGGGTGAGCTTCATGTTTTTGGTCTTGAGGGCCAGGACGTCCTCAAGGGGAATCTGTTCACCGCGCAGCTCACGGGCCACGATGCCCAGGTTGGTCAGAATGACTTTAAGGTCCGCTGGCGTGTACTGGCGCAGCGTGGCGGTGGAAAGATTGAAAAAGCCCTCGGCGATGTCCCGGGCGAATTTTTTCGGATTGCCGCTGATAGCCATAGATATGCTCTGGGCCTGTTATGAATGGAGGGGAAAATAGGATGGTAAGCTACAAAGTGGTAGAAACCAGCATCGTCACCGATGAAACACTCGAAGCCATTCTCAATGAATACACCGCCCAGGGGTGGCACTTCGAAAACATTCAGTTCGCCATGCGCGAAGCCAGCAAACGGCCTGCCATGGCCTTTGTCCTTTTCACCCGGCCCGAGTCGATCTAGTCGTCCCAGGTCTCCTGGTCCCGGTAGCTGAGTGTCTTTTTGGGGTCGGAGGACGGCGTCGCCCCGCAGCGGGGGCAGAAAGGCTCGGCACCCTCTTCCTCGTCAACCAACTTTTCCTCGTTGAGTTCGCGGGGTTGACCGCTGCAGGTACAGAACCACTTCCGGCGGGTCGTCGTCATGGCGGACCTCCTTGGACAGGACGGGCGAATGGCGGCAAAGCAGGGGAGTCCCGGCGAGATAAGCCAGGACTCCCCCGTGTGTGGGCCCTTCAAGTATGCCAAGACTTGCCCGGGGTGCAAGGCCTCAATAGGCCAGTCCTGTTTTCTTTCGCACTTTGCGCAGGGTTTTGCTGGCGGCATAGCGAGCCTTGTCGCGGCCATTAGCCAGAATTTTGCGCAAGCGGTCCTGGTCGGCCAACAGCTCCTGGCGCCGGGCAGCATAAGGGGCGAAGAAGTCCCGTACCGTCACGAAGAGTTCCTCTTTGACCTCGCCGTACCCCATCCCCCCGGCCAGATAGCGCTGGCGCAGGCTCTTCTCCTCTTCCTTGTTCAGAAAGAGCCGGTAGATCTGGAAGACGTTGCATTTGTCCGGGTCCTTGGCCTCTTCCACCGGCGTCGGATCGGTGACGATGCGCATCACGCTTTTGCGTAGCGTCTTCTCTTCCTGAAACAGGTCGATGGTATTGCCGTAGCTCTTGCTCATCTTCTGGCCGTCGATGCCGGGGACGGTCGCTACTTCGTCGTCGATCTCGGGTTCAGGCAGCGTGAAGATGTCGCCGTAGGCGTTGTTGAACTTGATGGCGATGTCGCGGGTCACTTCGACATGCTGTTTCTGGTCCTTGCCGACGGGCACTTTCTCGCTCTGAAAGAGCAGGATGTCCGCCGCCATCAGCACCGGATAGGCGAAGAGGCCATGGTTGGCGGCGATGCCGCGGGCGATCTTGTCCTTGTAGCTGTGGCAACGTTCCAGCAACCCCATGGGGGTAAAGTTGGAGAGGGCCCAGGCCAGCTCCTGCACCTCGGGCAGATCCGACTGGACCCAGAACGTGCTCCTTTCAGGGTCGAGACCAAGCGCCAGAAAGTTGGCGGCGGCCTCCAGGGTTCCCTGTGCCAGCTGTTTGCCGTTAGCGACGCTGGTCATGGCGTGATAGTTGGCGATGAAACAGAAGAGATCCTGCTGTTCCTGGTGCTCGATCATTTTTTTCATCATGCCGAAAAAATTGCCCAGGTGCAGGGAGCCGGAAGGCTGGATGCCGGAAAGAACGCGCATGTCGGTACCTCGTGATAAGCAGTAAGGGTTAATAAGGGCCTCTCACGACGGCAGAAAAAGATCGTGAGAGAGATTCAATAAAAAAAGCCGCGGTTTTTGGCCGCGGCTTTTCTCGTAGGACTGACCGCGACCTTATTCGGTACGCGGGCATGACATATTGTCTGGGGTCGCGGACCGGTTCAGAAAGAGGCCCAGCGCCACCAAAGGCTGATACGAGTCATGTCTGTGTGCAAAGACTGTTTCATGGTTGGAAAAAGTAGCAATTCTTCCGTGGTTCGTCAACGGCTAAATTTACGACTGACTGGTGGTCCCGCCTCCCATGAGGGCGGCGAATTGGAGAAGCTGCTGCAGCTCGATGCCACTTTCCTTGAGCAGGTTGAGGAGCAGGGGAAAGAGCTGCATCATGAAGGCCTGATCTTTCATGCCCTCACGGGCCAGTTCGGGCAGGGCTTCAAGGATAAAGGTTTTTTTCTGCTCGGCGTCCAACGCCAGTACGGCGGCTTTAAGTTCCTGTACGGTCATGAATCGTTCTCCGGTTGGGTGATGTCGGGGCGCTTGCCCCTGGTTGTCAATGGTCGGCAAAGGCGACTTTATAGACGTCCGCATAGTCGCGGGCAAAGTGAACGTCCAGTCCTTCCTGCAGGTAATCGGCAAGTTCTTCGAAATCCTTGCGGTTGCCTTCGGGGAAGATCAGCGTTTTGAGCCCGGCCCGGCGGGCGGCGATGGTCTTTTCCTTGACGCCGCCGATGGGCAGAACCCGTCCGGTCAGGGTCAACTCGCCCGTCATCCCCAGTTTTTTACGCACCGCCCGACCGGTGATCATGGAAAGGAGGGCCGTGGTCATGGTGACGCCGGCGGAGGGGCCATCTTTGGGGGTGGCGCCGGCGGGGACGTGCAGATGGACGAAATGGGAATCGAAGAAATTCGCTTTGGACCCGTACTCTTCCAGGTGGGCCATGACGTAGGAATAGGCGATTTCCGAGCTCTCGACCATGACTTTGCCGAGCTGGCCGGTCTGCTTGAAGCCCTTGCCCTTGCTGGGCATGGCCGTCGCCTCGATGGCCAGGGTGGCGCCGCCCATGCTGGTCCAGGCCAGGCCGGTGACGACGCCGGGGACATCCTCGAAGAGTTCCTCCTGGCTGAAAACCGGCTTGCCCAGATAGGTTTCGATGTCGGCCTTGCGGATGACGATATCCTCCTCGCGACCCTCGGCAAACTCCATGGCGGCCTTGCGCATGATCTTTTTGATCCGGTTCTCCAGGTTGCGCACCCCGGCCTCGCGGGCGTAGCCGTCGATGATCTTTTCCAGGGCATCGCGGCGTATGCGGACCCGACTCTTCTCCAGGCCGTGACTGCTGAGAGCCTTGGGGATGAGGTAGCGCTTGGCGATTTCGATTTTCTCCTCCAGGATATAGCCCGACAGGTGGATGATCTCGGTGCGGTCCAGCAGCGGCGCGGGAATGGTGTCGAGCTGATTGGCCGTCGCCACGAAAAGGACGTTGGAAAGATCGAAGGGGACGTCGAGATAGTGATCGCGGAAGCTGGCATTCTGTTCGGGATCGAGAACCTCCAGCAAAGCCGAGGCGGGGTCGCCCTGGAAGGAAGCGCCGATCTTGTCGATTTCATCGAGCATGAGCACGGGATTGGCCGTGCCGGCGTTCTTCATAGCCTGGATAAATTTGCCGGGCATGGCGCCGATGTAGGTACGCCGGTGCCCCTTGATCTCGGCCTCGTCCCGCATGCCGCCGAGAGAAAAGCGGAAGAAAGAGCGCCCCAGGGCGCTGGCAATGCTTTTGCCGACGGAGGTCTTGCCGACACCGGGAGGCCCGACCAGCAGCAGGATGGAGCCGGATATGTCCCCCTTCATCTTGCCGACGGCGATGAACTCCAGAATGCGTTCCTTGACGTCCTTGAGCCCGTAATGGTCACGGTCAAGCACTTTGCGGGCTCGCCCGATGTTGTAGGCATCCTTGCTGAAGTTGCCCCAGGGCAGGATGGTCAGCCACTCCAGGTAATTGCGGCTGACGTTGTATTCCGGTGAAGAGGGGTCAAGGAGCTGCAGTTTTTCCAGCTCCTCGTTGATAGCCTTTGCCGCCTCGGCGTTGGGCTTCAGGGTTTTGAGCCGCTGCTTGAACTTTTCCGTCTCGGCGGTCTTGCCGTCCTTTTCCAGGCCCAGTTCCTTCTTGATGGCTTTGAGCTGTTCCTTGAGGAAAAATTCGCGCTGCTGAGCCGAAATCTTTTCCTCGATCTGCTTGGAAATGCGGCTCTGCAGACGGCTGACTTCCAGTTCCTTTTTCAGCAGGACAAGCACCCGGTCGATGCGTTTGCGGATATCGAAAGTGGCCAGAATCGTCTGGAGTTCCTGGCCGTCGGCCGTGGTCAGATTAGCGGCGAAGTCGGCCAGGCGGCCGGGGTCGTCCATGCTGGAGCGGTTGAGAAAGAGTTTGATCTCCTCCGAGAAGAGGGGGTTGATCTGCACCAGCTCCTTCAGGGTGGAGATGATGGCCAGGGAGTAGGCCTTGAGTTCCTGGTTGACGGAGAGCTCGGGACTGAAACGGTACTCGACCCGGGCCCGAAAGCCCTGGGGCGCCGGACGGACGGCTTCGATGGTGAAGCGCTCCAGGCAGTTGACCAGCAGCTGCACCTTGTCGTCGTCCATGTCGATGATCTTGACGATTTTGCCGGCGACCCCGGTGCGGTGGAAGTTGTCGGGATGGTCGTCCTGTTCGATGTTTTTGACCAACACCAGGCCGATGGTCTGGGAGGGGCTCTCCATGGCCTGCCGGACGGTCTCCACTTTATCGCTGCCGGACAGCATCATGGGAATCAGGATCCCCGGGAAGGCCGGCCGGGGGCGCAAAGGGACCAGGGGCAGCTCTTCCGGCAGGAGATCGGCGGCCAAAACCAGCCCGCCCGCCGGCTCACTGACCGGCTCTCCATTGCCTACGCGATCTTCCTCGATGATTTTATCCTGTTCGTCGTTCATGCGTAGTGACTCCTTGAGATGTCGGATGACAGTTCTGGAAAGCTAATCATTTGCCTTCTGAATGTCAACCGTCAGCGGCTTGAGGAGAAAGATCCCGCGAGGAAAGTCAACGGCGGGCCGAACAGGCGCCGACCCGCGGCCATGCTTAAAAGCGGTGACGAAGAGCGAGGTGAAAGACGACGTCCGGGGCGGTGGCGACGACAATATCTTCCGTCACCCCGAGATCGAGCTGGGTGTGCGGGGACAGGCCCAGGCTGCCCCCCAGGGTAAGTTGAGCGGCGGGGGTGGAGACCTCATCGAGGTCGCTGTCATCGTAAAAGGGGGTGTGGCCATCCACCTGGACTTTAAAGGCGATCCAGTCGGCCGGAGCCCAGCCCAAGCCGCCGGTGCCGAAGGCCGCCAGGTTGCGCTGCTGGTTCTGGAGCACATCGCCATCGCTCATGGCGAGAAGGCCGATGTTCCCCCACAGCGCCCAGTCTCCCCCAGGTCCGGGGCGCTGGGTAGCGGCGCTGAGAGAGAGAGCCAGGTCGGTGCTGCCGCTGCCGAGCAGGCGGTCGCTCTCGCCGGTCGGTAGTTTGAGGGTGACCCGCAGGGCGACACGGTCGCGGCCGCTGTTCTGACTGACGAGCTGTCGTCCCAACGAAAAGCTCACATCGCCCAGGCCTTCGGTAGCGTCCGTCAGGTTCAGGGCGGTGCGGCTGGAACGTTCGTAGTGGTAGGTGAGGCGATCGCGGGGGGAGTTATTGCGGCCGCCCTGGGGGAGAGAGAAAAAGGAGTGCCAGTCTTCGATGAAGGCGTCGAGAAAGCCGCCGCGGTGCCAAAGCATGGGGATATCCACCCCGATTTCCCAGCCGGCCGACAGGCCGTGGCGCAAGGCCAGGTTCAAACGGGAGGTTTCGCCATCGAGGATGATGCTCTCGGTGCCCGACGCATGTCGGGTGTAGTTGCTGGCCAGATCGTAAGAGAGGGTGCCTTCCCACTGCCCGCCTGCCAGCAGGGCACTGCGTTCAGCCGCCGGCAGCCCGTAGATCTGCACCAGGGGACTTCGGTTGCTGGTACGAAAGGGCTGGATCTCAATGGCCTGGCCGGGCACGGAAGACAGAATGACAGCCAGTATCACCAATACCTGAACTTTTTTCAGCATGGGCAAATCCTTGGCAGAGGGCAGGGACTCAACGCAGCTGGGCGTTGCTCAGAGTGCCCATGAGGCGCAGATTGAAGGTGCCGCTGCTGTCCGCTTTGGCAAACAGCCCCAGCATGTCCCGCAGGGCGGGGTCGAACCCGGCCCCGGGGGTCAAGCCGAAGGTCAGATTGACCCGGCTGCGTCCAGCCGGTTGGGTAAGCAAAAGGGTGCCGCTGCCGGTCAGGGCTGCATCGCCGCCGCTGTTTTCGATTTTTTCGAGACGCAGGGAAGGGCCTTTTCCGCCCCCTTGTATGCTGACTGCCCCCAGTTGCAGGGTGTCGCTCTGGGCTCCGATGGCGTTCATGCCGGTCAGACTGAACTCGCGCAGCCGGGCATTTAAAGCCGTCTCGGTATCGGGGCGGATAGGCCAGGTGCCGGTGAAGGAAATTTCGTCAACGGCAACGGCAACCTGAATGGATGATCCGGGCGCCACGGGCTGTTCAAGGCGCAGGGACTCGGCCAGGGCCTCGATCTCCCCCCGCTTTTTTACCCTGGCCTCCACCTGTCCCTCGTACATGTGCGCTCTGAGCTTGACGCCGGGATTGCCGCTCAGCAGGCTCAGCCACAGGGGCTTGACCTGCAGAGTTTCTATGACGACATCCCGCGGCAGACCGGCGGCGCTTACCCGGAGGTCGGTGGCGACAAGGGCTGGAGGGAAGGCCAGTTTCAGTCCATCCATCGCAACCTGCACCTGGGGGTCGGTGGAGAGTTCCTGCTCAAGACGCTGGCGCAGGGCGTCGGCCGGAAAGAAAATATAGAGCCCCAGGGCGAAGCAGGCCAGCAAGACGGCGAACCCGGACAGCAGCAGGCGCAGGTTCGAGGTGCTCCGGCGGCTGGAGTCCGGCTGCTTTTTTGGGCGACGGAAGCGGAAAAACGTCATTGGCTTTTTCCCAGAGAGGCGATGACCAGAGTGGCATCGAGCTGTGAACGGTTGTCGAAGCGTGTCTTGACGCGCAGGTTTTTCACGCGCAGGAAGGCTTCGGCGGTCTCAATTTCATACAGGAGTTGAACCAGCTGATCGAGCCGGATTTTCTCCAGCTTGATCTCGACGGCCTCCTCGCGAAAACCGTTTTGTTCCGAGGCCGGCTGTGGACGCATGGACACCAGATTTTCACGGGAGGCGATACGCGCCCCGGCCTCCTCGACGAAAGAGAACAGGGAGAAGGACCGGGCGCGGGCCAGCTGGGCCTCGGCCTGGGCGATGCGCTGGTTGAGGCGTAGAAACTCCTGCCGCAGTTGCTGAATCTCCCCCATCTGGCGCTGCCGTGAGGCAATCTGGCTGTCGAACCGTTCCATGGCATTGCGGTAAGGAGACCAGATGAGCAGATACGCCAGGGTCAGCAGCACGAACAGGCCGCCCGCTAAAAGGATAAAGCGCTCCCTCGGGGTCAGGTTGGCGATCATTGGGCACCTCCCTGCTTGGCGGGTGTCAGGCTGAGCCGAAAATCGACCAGATTACCTTCCAGGCTCATCTTGGCATCGGAAATCTGCACAGAGGCGTAGTCTTTCGTCTGTTCCAGGGCTTTGACGATGCGATTGATGGCGTCAAAGGAAGTCGTCTGTCCCTCCATCCGGATGCCTTCCTCGCTGTAATTCCATTCACGGATATCGACCGTGACATCGTTTGGAATGGTTTGCGAAATCTGCTGCAGGGAAGCCAGCGGCGTGCGGGTCTGGTCCAGACCGAAGAGAACCAGCTTGTCCTGCAGCTCCTTCACCTTGCCCCGCATCTGCAGGGGAATGTCCACAATGGCTTGTGGCCCGGGGAAGGTTTCCCGAAACGCCTTGGTCATTTCCGCTTGCAGGGCCCGGGCCCTTTGGGCCTTGCTGGAGTAGTTCAGGGTGGCCGATCCCGCCAGGGCCAAAAGGATAAGGGCGACAAGGATGCCGGCGCTGATGAGGTGGGTGCGGTTAATGCCCCATTGGCTTTTCAGGGCGAAGGGGCCGCGGCGAAAATTGAAACCCTTATCTTTCTCTCCCAGCCCTGCCCGCATGGCCAGAGCCACCGCCGGCAAAAACTCCGGGGCGACGTCTTCATCGTCTGCCAGAAAGGCCGGGATGCGTACCTGCGCCCCCAGCTTTTGCAGATGCTGCTGCAATGCCGGGGTGACGGCTGTCCCCATGAGGAAGAAAGGGAGGTCTCCATGGTCTGTCCCCTGCTGCAGGGCCCGGCCCTCAAGATGCAGGGCTCGCGCCGTTTGCTCGGCGCTCTGGCCGGCCGGCAGAGGAAGGATGCGATAGTCGGCCAGTCTGCCTTCCAGCACGAGGGAAACGGTGATTTCCTGACCCTGCAGACAGGCCAGGATGCCCTCATCCACCTGTTCTTTGAGTCCTTTGGCATAGGCAAAAGGAGCCAGGTCGATCGTCTGCAGAGGAATTTGCGCCTCTTCAAAGGCCGTCAGCAGCGGGGGGATGCCATCGGCTCGAACGGCGGCTGCCGTGACGGAAAAGCCCCCCTCCGGCCCTGGCAGAGGGCGCTGGAAATCGGTAACGCAGTCCTCGATGGAGAGGGGGAGTTGGGAGGCCAGCTCAAAGCTCAGGGCCGCCGCAATTTTTTTCGGGTCGGCAAAGGGGAAGCTGAGGCGGCGCACGAACCCTTCCCTTGCCGGCAGGGCGGTGGCAAAACGGTCGCCGTAGTGCAGCTCCATTCCAACCAGTTCTTTAAGCGCCGTCGCCAGTTCGGTCTCATCGACGTAGGTCCGGCGGCCGAGGCTTATTTTGGCCGGCTCCCCCTTTTCCTGCTGAAGAATGGCCACCCTCAGGGTGCCGGCATCCAGATCGATTCCTATCTGTCGTTTTGCCATAGGCTCTAATTTACCTTGAGAAAGAGTAGTTGATCGCCCGATTTGCGGACGACGCCCTCCATGGAGCGGCTGCCGTCGTTAACCGTTGCCCAGGAACTGATGATGTAGGTCGGGCTGGTCACGGCAAAGGAGGTGCGCAGCAGGGTGTCCATGCCCGGCAAGCGGTTCAGTTCCTTAAGGTCTTCCGACGTCATAAAGGGCCGTGCCTCCCGCAGGGCGATGATGTCTTCCGCCGTGGTCCGGTCGATCTCCGGGTCGGCGGACAGGCTCATGAGCACTTCCGCCGTGGCGGTGTTGACGTTGATCTCGTCGCCGCCATGGACCGTGAGGTGGGGTCGCACCAGCCGGATGATTTCGGGGGTGAACCCGCGGATCAGCTCCAGTTCATCCATACTGTCCAACGGGGCGTTTTTGCAAGGATAGGGACGCACCAACCCCTGGTAGTATTCGCTTTCGGCGCCCAGTCCCTCACCCTGGTAGATTTCCTCATCGCGATCGATCCAGTCAATGAGGGCGGCGGTCAGGTCCTCCGGTTCCGGTAGACCCAACAGGTCGAAAAAACGGTTGAAGCGATCAATGAACACGCTGTTGGGGTTGACGCCGAGGGTGTCGACCAGGCGGTTGATGTCCAGTTTGCCGCCCTGATCCTCAATCTGGATGGTGACAAATCCCTCCCCGACCGGATAATTGACGACCCCCAGGGACCAGGTTTCCCCTTGGGCGTCGTAGCTGTTCTTGTCCTCCTGGAGCAGGACGCGGCCGACGCGGATCCCCCCTTTGGCCAGGTAGTAGGCGCGGGAGCTGTCCCGGAAGGTTTCCGTCAGCCTGATGTCCACCAGGGTGGAAAAGGCGAACTCGGTCAGCAGCGAAGCCAGCAGCGCCACGATGACAAGAACGAGCAGCAGCACCGACCCTCTTTCGTTTCTTATGACCCTCATCCCTGACTCCGGCTACCCTGCAGTTCAAAAGCCGTGGTGAAGGGGATCGTGCGATCGCCGAGGCGCAGGTGAAAGTTGATTTCGAGGATCTGCGGCAATCCCTGTTGCCAGTCTTCGTGCCAGATGCCGTCGGCAAAACAACGGATCTGAAAGTCTTCAATGCCTGACGCCAGCCGGTAGAAGGTCTGCTCGGTCCCTTCCGGGTGGAACAGCGGGTATTCGCTGCGGAACAGGGCCCGGTCTCCTTCTTCGCTGTCGGGGTCGGGGCGCACGTCGTAGCGGACAACGACGATGCCGCCGGCGCCTCCCTGGGGCGTACTGGCGGTGGTGGACAGGGTCAACCGCGGCAGGTTGTCCTCGTTCTTCTCCAGGACGAAGAGGGTTTTCGGGTTTTCCTGGCGCAAATAGGTGCCGCGGATTTCCTTGCCGAGGCGATCGCAGAGCACTCTGGCCTGGTGGTAGGCGGCGCTGTCCGCCTCTACGCGCTCCTTGGCGGAGCTGACCGAACTGAAAACACCGTAGATGGTCAGCATGACCGTGGCGGCGATGGCCACGGCGATCGTGATTTCGATGAGGGTGAACCCCGCTTGGCGTCCAGGCATTACGTCACCATCAGTCAAAAATAAAGGAGTTCAGCTCAACCCCCTCCTGGCGGGTCGCCTCGCCCCACAGGACCGCCACCGTCACCATTTTCACGGAAGGCAGGGGCGTGTCGCTGTAGGTCACCTGCCAGCGGTAGTCGGCGAAGGGCTCCTCGAAGGGGGCTTCATCCTCACGCACCTGTAAGGTGCCCTGCTCGGCCTCGACTTCGATCTGGGCCATCCTCTGCTGCGCCAGCAGCGTGGCCTGGGTGGTGTGCTGCAGGCGTCCATGCACGGCGATGGAACGATTGCCCAGGGTCAGCAGCGTCACCAGGGCGACGCTGACGATGGCCAGGGCGATCATGACTTCGAGCAGGGTGAACCCCGCCTCAGAATTCCCGGTAACCTTCATGCACTTCCGTTTCGGCCGTGAAAGGCCTGATCCGCAGAGTCAGGGTTCGCTTCTGGTCGTCCTGCAGATGGATGATGGTCTCCTCCATCCATCCCACGGGAAAGATGCGGGCGGTCACCTCGCCCGAAGAGCGGCCTCCCGCCCCGGTGATAAAGATATCCTGAAAGCGGGCATCCCCTTTGAGCCGGGTCTCTTTGCCGAAGCGGTCGGCCTCCGTCAGGGTGCCGTCCGTCTCCAGTCGCTGGGCCTTGTAGCTCGACTGCCCCAGGTCGAAGACCAGTCGGTACTCCCGCCCCTCCAAGGCCGCTTCATTGAACAGATATTTAACCGTGCCGGCCAGGCGGCGGGCCGAGGCGTCGAGGTCGTTCTGGCCGACCCCCGTCAGCATGGGGAAGGTCATGGAGGCGAAGAGAGCCAGCAGAAAAACGACGATGGACAGCTCGATGAGCGTGAAGCCACGCGCGTTATTCGAGGTCCCAGTTGGTAATGTCGGCATTTTTCCCTTCGCCTCCCGGTTCGCCGTCGGCCCCATAGGAGAGCAGGTCATAGTCGCCGCGGGTGCCCGGCGACAGGTAGACGTAGTTGTTGTTCCAGGGATCCTGCGGAATCTTTTTCAGGTAGCCCCCTTCCCGGTAGCGGGTGGGGATCAGTCCGATTTCCGGCTTTTGGGCCAAAGCGGCCAGCCCCTGCTCCGTCGAGGGGAAGTTCCCGTTGTCGAGCTTGTAAAGGGCCAGGGCCTCTTCCATGCTCTTGATCTGTACGGCGGCTTTGGTGCGTCGCGCCTCCTCGGGGCGGTCCAGAAGCTGCGGCACGACGATGCCCGCCAGGATGCCGAGGATAACGACCACGACCATGATTTCGATGAGGGTAAAACCCCGCTGATTCCTTAAGGTTGAGCGTTTCATGATTATCTCCTTCCGGCCTGGTTTTTCAGGCCCTTGTAAATCCTCTGGTAGTGGTTCTTCTCAGCCGATTCCCTGGCTGGCCTGAAAAATGGGTAGCAGGATGGCCATGACGATAAAGCCGACGACGGTTCCCATCAGAAGAATCATCAGCGGTTCAAGCAGGGACAGGGCACCGGTAATCGCCAGTTCCACTTCGTGGTCGTAGGCGTCGGCCACGCGAAAAAGCATGGTTTCCATGTCGCCGCTTCGTTCGCCGACGGCAGTCATCTGAGTGAGCATGGGGGGAAAGACCGCGGCCCGCTTGAGAGGGGCGGAGAGCCCTTCACCCTCCCGTACGGCGGCGGCGGTATCCTCCAGGGCTTCGCGCAGCAGCTGGTTCTGCAGCAGATTGCGGGTGATGTCGAGAGCTGCCAGCAGGGGCAATCCGCTCTGCAGTAGGGTGCCCAGGGTGCGGGCGAACCGCGAGGTGGCCACCAGCAGATTCAGACGGCCGACCACGGGGATCGACAGGGCAAGGCGGTGCAGCTGCCAGCGCCCCCGTTCCGTGCGGCGATACCGCAAAAAGGCGAAGACGGCGGCGGCCAGCAGGGCCAGAATAAGCCAGGCATAATCGACGAGCAGATCGCTGCCGCGGATGAGAAGCAGGGTCGGCCAGGGCAGGGATTGCCCCAGATCCTCCAGCATACGGGTGACCTTGGGAACGACGAAGGTCACCAGAAAGACGAGGACGCCGCTGCCAATGAGAGCCATGAGGATGGGGTAGGCGAGGGCGGCGCGCAGTCGGCTCTTCATGCGGACCTGCTCTTCCAGAAAATCGGCCAGGCGCTGCAGGACCTGCTCCAGGGTGCCGCTGTTTTCGCCGACCTCGATCATGTTGACATAGAGTTCGGGGAAGACCCGTCCTTCGCTGGCCAGGCTCTGATGCAGCGATTCGCCGCGGACCACCTCTTCACGCACGCGGGAGAGGGTGCGGCCCAGGGTCGGGTTCTCCAACTGCGAGCTGACGGTCTGCAGGGTTTCGTCCAGCGGCAGACCGGCGCCGAGCAGGGTGGCCATCTGGCGGGTGGCGGCGGCCAGTTCCATGGTCGACACGCTGCTTTTAAAGAGCGTCAGCGATCGTTTGGCCTTCTCGCCCCTGCCGGTTTTCTCTTCCTTCAGATCGGTCGCGTAGATCCCCTGCTCGCGCAGCTTCTGCAATCCCAGCTTTTTGCCGGAAGCCTCGATCACGCCGTTCACCTTTTTTCCTCGGGCGTCAAAACCGGTGTACTCGAACAGAGGCACGGCTACACTTCCTCCTGGGTGACGCGCAGGACTTCCTCAAGGGTGGTCTCGCCTTCCAGGGCGCGGGCAATGCCCGAATCCCACAGGGTACTCATGCCGCGCTGGATGGCCACGTTGCGGATGCTGGCCGAATCCTTGTTCTGCAGCAGCAGCTCCCGCACCGGTTCGTCGACAGGCAGCAGCTCGTAGATGCCGCTGCGGCCTCGGTAGCCGATGTCCATGCATTTCTCACAGCCGCGGCCATGGTAAAAGGTGGCGTTAGCGGGCAGACTGGCGGCGAGGCCCATCTCGGTGAATCGCTCCATGGAGGGGGGATGGGGCTCGCGGCAGTGGGGGCAGATGCGCCGCACCAGACGCTGGGCCAGAATGCCGACGATGGACGAAGCCGCCAGAAAGGGCTCGATCCCCATCTCCACCAGGCGGGTCAGGGCGCCGGCGGAGTCGTTGGTGTGCAGGGTCGAAAAGACCATGTGGCCGGTCAGGGCCGACTGCACGGCGATTTCGGCCGTCTCCCGGTCGCGAATCTCGCCGACCATGATGATGTCGGGGTCCTGGCGTAGAATGGCGCGCAGGCCGTTGGCGAAGGTTAGATTGATTTTGGCGTTGACCTGAATCTGCCCGACGCCCGCCAGCTGGTACTCGATGGGATCCTCGACGGTGATGATGTTCTTTTCCCGGCTGTTGAGACGGGTGAGGGCGGCGTAGAGGGTCGTCGTCTTGCCCGAGCCGGTAGGGCCGGTCACCAGGAAGATGCCGTGACTTTTGTGGATCATGGCGTTGACCTGCTTGAGCATGGGCGGATCCATGCCGATCTCTTCCAGGCTCAACACGTTGGACGCTTTGTCCAGCAGCCTTAGCACTACCCGTTCTCCGAAAGCCGTTGGCAGGGTCGAGACGCGCACGTCCACATCCTTGCCGGCGATGCGCACACGGAAACGGCCATCCTGCGGCAGCCGCTTTTCGGCAATATTCAGACCGGACATGATCTTGATGCGCGAGGTGATGCTGGCCTGGGCCTTGTGCGGCGGCTGCAAGACCTCGTAAAGAATGCCGTCGATGCGGTAGCGCACGACCAGGCTGGTCTCAAAGGGTTCGATATGGATATCGCTGGCCCGCTCCTTGTAGGCCTGGGTAATCAGGCTGTTGACGAAGCGGATGACCGGCGCCTCGTCGGAGGCGTCGAGCAGGTCGGCCGGCTCCAGGTTACGGGCGAGGTCGCCGCCAAATCCTTCCTCGATGTCCTCGATGACTTCCTGCGCTTCACCGGCCCGGCGCTCATAGGCCTGATTGACGGCCCGCAGAATTTCCTCGGGCGCGGCCACTACCACCTCGATGGCCTCCCGGGTCAGGGCGGCGAGATCGTTCAGGGGGCGGCTGTCGGCCGGATCGGCCACGGCCACCCGCAGATACCCCTCTCGTCGCGCCAGGGGAAAAACCCGATATTCCTTGGCAAAGGCGATGGGGACGAGGTTGAGCAGGTCGGCATCAGTGCCGCTGTCGGGGATGGCTTCCAGAAATTCCAGCCCACGCTGGCTGGCCAGCGCCCGGCTGAGGATGGCCGGGGTAATAACCTTCATGGCCAGCAGGGTCTCTCCCAGCCGCCTGCCGCTCTCCTGGCGGGCCTCGTCGGCCTCCCGGATTTTCTCGGCGGGCACGGCGAAATCTTCCTGCAGGATGACCGCCAGTGCACGCCATGCCGTGGTCCCCACGGTTCCTTTATGACTGCCCAGAGTGCTCATTCGTCACTATTCCCAGGGGTCTTGAGGGGCTTGTTGCAGGCTGTCGGGATCGACAGGCAAAGCCTGTGGCAGTTCGGCCGGGAGCACAGGGGCGATATTGCCCTCCTTGAACTGGTCCATCTGGTGCTTGGCTCGACGCGTCACCTGGGCCAAGTCGTTGGCGTCATTGATAATGCGCGGGGTGACGAAAAGCAGCAGATTGGTCTTCTTCTCGGAATTGGTTTTGCTTTTGAAAAGCCAGCCGAGCAGAGGGATGTCCCCCAGTAAGGGCACTTTGGTCACCGATTGCTGAACGTCGCTCTTGATGAGGCCGCCCAGGGCGACGGTGCGGCCGTTTTCGGCCAGCACGGTGTTGCGGAGCAGGCGCTTGGTCAAAGTCGGGCCGACATCATTGACGTTGCCAACATTGGCGGTGGCCAGATCGGTGATCTCCTGATAGACGTTGAGGCGCACCAGGTTGTCTTGGATGATCTGCGGCGTCAGGCGCAGGGTCAGGGCGACGTCCTTGCGCTCGACGGAGACGCTTTGTGCCAGCGAGCTGCCGCCGGCGTCCGTGAGCCGGTTGGTAATAATGGGGACATTGGAGCCGACGATGATTTCGGCTTCCTCGTTGTCAGAAGTCAGCAGGCGCGGTGCCGACAGGATGTTGACGTCACCGTCGGTCTTGGACAGGTTGATCAGCGCCGACAGGGCCGGCACCGTGATGGTTTTGCTGCTGTCGTTGGGGTCGGTGACCGTGATGGTGTTGAACAGCCCGCCCATCATGATGCCATTGACAGCCTTGGTGAGAATGCCAGTGTAACCATTTTCGTCGGGAATTAACTCAGCCGCCGCTGAGGGCCCTGTCGAGGCGAAGACGGCGCTGTCCGAGCCGGTGTCGATGGCCCCTTGCAGGGAGACGCCCAGAGCCCGGGTGGCGTCCATGGACAGCTCGAGAATGAGGGCCTCGACGAACACCTGTTTGCGCTTGATATCGAGCTGGCTGATGATGCCTTTAAGCACCTCGTAGTCTTCCGGCGAAGCATTGATGATGAGGGAGTTGGTCGGCTTGTCGGCAATAATGCTGGTGGCGCCGGTCTGGGGCGTCGGCGTCTGTGGAGTTCCCGGCTGGGCCTTCTCCTGGGCTTTGATGCCGGTGACGATCTCGTTGAGGGTTTTGGCCAGGGTCTCGGCGTCGGCGTTTTTCAGATAGTAGACGTTGATGCCGGAACGGTCCTGGACCGGCTTCTGGTCCAGTTTGGCAATCAGGTCGCGGATCATCGTCATGTCTTCCTGACTGGCCATGACGATAAGCAGGTTGCCGCGGGCGTAGGGCAGCACTTTGCTGACCTCTTTGCCGCCGGCGGTCTGCACGTTGCCGGCCGCCCGGCGCCGCGCCACGGGACTGGCCCCCCCTTCGGAGAGGATCTGGGTGGCGAGTTGAGCGACCTCGTCGGCCCCGGCGTAAACCAGAGGGATGACATCGAGCATGTCCAGCGAGCTGGGGACGTCCAGTTCCCGGGCGATGCGGGTAAGCCGGGAGATGTTGGCGGCGCTGTCCGTGATGACCAGGGTGTTCGAAGCCGGGAAAGCGACGATACTGCTCGTCTTGGGAATCAGAGGCGCCAGTACGGTAGTGGCCAGTTCGCTGGCGTCGATATTTTTCAGCGTGATCAGGCGAGTGACGTATTTCTCGTTGATCTCTCCCCGCACGCCGGGGCCGATGGTGGGCAGGTTGCTTTCCTTGGCATCCTTGATGGCGACAATTTTATTGGTCTTGCCCGACGGCACCACCGTGTAGCCCTTGGTGTTGAGCACGGTGAGAAAAAGCTGGAACGCGTCGTTGATCGACATCAGGTCCGGCGAGATAATGGTCACTTTGCCACGCACCGATTCGTCATAGACGAAGTTCATGCCGGTCACCTCACTGACGGTGCGAATGAGGTCTGGCAGCTCGATGTCCTTGAAGTTCAGGGATACCATGTTGGGATCCTGACTTTCCTCGGTCGCCTCGGGCTGTGCAGCCGCCAGGACGGGAAGGTGCCAGATAAAGAGCAGGCAAAGAAGAAAGGACCACCGGATCAACGATTTTTTTAACACCTGGGTTGGCCTCCTAATTGACTTCATAGGCGAAATTCATCGGCTGGCCATTGCGCTCCAGACCGACGACAATGTTTTTGGCTTCGCGTAGCTGCTGAAAGATCTGCAGGGCTTTTTCCGGGCTGTCCAGCGTGACGCCGTTCACCTCGATGACGACATCCCCCAGCTGCAGACCCATTTGGGCCAAAATAGAGTTGGGGCGGATCATTTTGACGGCAAAACCCGCTGTCTTACCATCGATGAGGCGTGGTTCCATGCGGGCCTGCTGCAGCAGTTCGCCGATGTTCTGGCGTGCCCGTTCTGCCTGCTGGCGGGGGATGGCCCACTTGTTGTCGCCCACGGCCCTGACCTGGTAGTCGTCGGCCCCGGCGCGCTTGGCGGTAGGGGCAGGGCTGGCCGTTTGGGGCTGGGCCTTTTGTCCCTCCTGGTGGATTACGAGGGTTTCCCGTGAACCGTCAGGGTAACGGACGGTGACGGCGTCCCGGGTGATCTCTTCCAGCCGGCCATTGCCGGGCAGACTGTCATCCAGACGAAAAATTTCGATTTCGTTGTTGGCCTGGATAAGGGCGAGGGATTCGGGTCCGCGCGCCACGGTGCCTATCAGGGTCAGACTGCCGCGGGTGGCGGGGGCCGTCGAGGCCGTGGCAGAGGCGGAGGTTGCGGCGCGGGTTGTGTTCTGAAAAGAGACTACTGGGCTGCTGCCCGAGGAATCAAAAATATTGCGGACGAGAATGCCTTCGTAGTCGGACAGCGCCGCCTGCCGCTCTCTTGTCGGGGCTGGCGGGGCGGCACCTTGGGCCGTGATGATTGGGGGGCTGACGAAGATGCCGATACCGTCCGCAGCCAGCTTTCCGAGGGACAGCCCCAGCAGGGCCACCAGCAGCAGAATGAACTCGCGATAATAGCGTTGCAGGATGACAAGCATGAAGGGTCCGATGGTAAATCGTTATATAGCGATACAGTGCGGGATGGTCATCGTCTAACGCCTTTATATTATGGAAGAATCTTGAAAATGCAAGGGTTTTTCCTCACGACTTTTTTGCAGCAAAAACGAACGGTGTTTTTAATGAGAGAAAAAAGTGCGAAATCGGCAGGTTGTTCCAAACAAAAACACGCCTTTGGTTAAACGGTTGGTTTTTGCCTCGAGAAATGTCAAAATGTCTGGCGCTTCTGACCGGGAGGATACCCAATGACATCACAGCCCAAACGTCTTTATCTCATCGATGGCTCATCGTACATCTACAGGGCCTATTTTGCCATCCGGCATCTGTCCAATTCCAAGGGATTCGCCACCAACGCCGTCTACGGTTTCATCAATATGCTGCTCAAGGTGGTGCGGGAGGAGGAGCCCGATCATCTGGCCGTGGTCTTCGATGCCCCCGGCCCGACTTTTCGCAAAGAGATCTACGGTGCGTACAAGGCGAACCGGGCCAAAATGCCCGAAGATCTGGTGCCGCAGATTCCGGTGATCAAGGACGTGGTGCGGGCCTTCAACATGCCGGCCATCGAAAAGGAGGGGTTCGAGGCGGACGATATCATCGCCACGCTGGCGCGGCGCTTTGCCGCCGAGGGGATGGACGTTACCGTGGTCACCGGCGACAAGGATCTCATGCAGATCGTCAATGATCGCGTGCGTCTGCTCGACACCATGAAGGACAAGGTCTCCGGCCCGGCCGAGGTGCTGGAGCGTTTCGGCGGCCCGCCTGAAAAGGTAATCGAGGTGCAGGCCCTGGCCGGCGACAGTTCGGACAACGTTCCCGGTGTGCCCGGCATCGGCGAGAAGACGGCGGTAAAACTGATCCAGGAGTTCGGCTCCGTCGAAGAATTGCTGACCCGGGTCGACGAAGTCAAAGGGAAGATGCAGGAAAAACTGCGCGAATTTGGCGAACAGGCGCTGCTGTCCAAAAAGCTGGTGACCTTGGTCGATGACGTGCCTCTCGCGGTGGATTACGACAATTTTTCCCTTTCCGAACCCAACCGGCAAGCCCTGACTGCCATCTTTAAAGAGATGGAGTTCCACAAGCTGATTCAGGAGTTCTCCACCGAAAACCGCGCCACGGGGGAAAACTACCATGGTGTGCTGGATGAAAAGGAGCTCGATGCTCTCGTTGCCCGCCTGAAAAAAGCCCCCCGCTTCGCCTTCGACACGGAGACGACCAGTCTGACCGCTGTGCAGGCGGACCTGGTCGGCCTGTCCTTTGCCATCGAACCGGAAGAGGCCTGGTATATCCCGGTGGGCCATCGTTATCTGGGGGCGCCCGAGCAGCTGGCGCGGGACCAGGTTCTGGACAAGCTGAGGCCCCTGCTGGAGGATGCGAACCTTGGCAAGATCGGCCAGAACATCAAGTACGATGCGCTGGTGCTGCGGCGGGCCGGCGTGCAGGTCAAGGGGATCGCCTTCGACACCATGCTGGCCTCCTACCTCACCAATCCGGCGTCAAAGAGCCACGGTATGGATGCCCTGGCCAGTGAACTGCTCGGCCACAAGACCATCAGCTACGCCGAGATGACCGGCAGCGGCAAGAAGCAGATCGGTTTTGAGGAAGTCGAGGTGGAAAAAGCCATTGTGTATGCGGCCGAAGATGCCGATATCACCCTGCGTCTGGCCGAAGTCCTGGAGCCGAAGCTGAAGGAGACGGAGCAGGAGGCGCTCTTTCGGGACATGGAGATGCCGCTGGTCGAGGTGCTGACCGACATGGAGTGGACCGGGATACGCATCGACACGGGTTTTCTGGAACGCCTCTCCGCCGAGATGGAAAAGAAGCTGACAGCCCTTGAAAAGGAGATTTTCGAGCTGGCCGGTGGTTCTTTCAATATCGGGTCGCCCAAGCAGCTTGGCGAAGTTCTTTTCGAGCGTCTCGGGCTCCCCAAGGGGAAGAAGACCAAGACAGGCTGGTCGACGGACGTGGAGGTGCTCAACAAACTGGCTGAGGATCATCCCGTGGCGGCGAAAATTCTCGATTACCGCTCGCTGGCCAAGCTCAAGGGAACCTATGCCGATGCCCTGCCCAAACTGGTCAACCCGGAGACGGGGCGCATTCACACCTCTTTTAATCAGGCCGTTACCGCGACGGGCCGGCTTTCTTCCAGCGATCCCAATCTGCAGAACATCCCCATCCGCACGGAAGAGGGGAGTCGTCTCCGCGAAGCCTTTATCCCGGCTGAGGGAAATCTGCTGCTGGCTGCCGACTATTCCCAGATTGAGCTGCGGGTGCTGGCCCACATGGCCGACGAGGCGGTGCTGCAGGAGAGCTTTGCCCAGGGAGAGGATATCCATCGCCGTACGGCCAGCGAGGTCTTCGGCGTCTTCCCCGAAATGGTGACGGCGGAAATGCGGCGGCAGGCCAAGACCATCAACTTCGGCGTCATCTACGGGATGGGAGCCTTCAGTCTTGGCAAAGACCTGGGCATCCCCACCCGCGAGGCCCAGCTCTTCATCGACAACTACTTCGCCCGCTATCCCGGCATCAAGGCCTTCATGGAGGGGAAGAAGGAGGAGGCCCGCGAGAAACTCTATGTTTCGACCCTGATGGGCCGCCGCTGCGCCGTGCCCGAGATCAACAGTAAAAACGGCGCCATCCGCAGCTATGCCGAACGCAACGCCATCAACTACCCCATCCAGGGATCGGCGGCCGATATCGTCAAGATCGCCATGCTGCGCATCTACGCGCGTCTGCGTCAGGAGGGCCTGCAGGCAGCGATGGTGCTGCAGGTGCACGATGAACTGGTCTTCGACGTGCCGGAGCAGGAGGTGGAGCAGGTCAAGCGTCTGGTGCGCGAGGAGATGGAGGGCGCGGTGGCGCTCAAAGTGCCGCTGCTGGTCGAACTCGGTGTCGGCAAAAACTGGCGGCAGGCCCACTAAAAGAGGCGGTAGGCGGGGTCATAGCGGTTGTTTTTCCCGGTGACTGGGTATAATATACAGACTGTTTTCAATTCTGCGGGCATGAAATGGGAGGAAATCCATGATTAAAGAGGTTGGTTTTGTTGGACTCGGGACGGTCGGCAAACACATGGCGATCAACCTGCTGAAGGGGAACTACAATCTTACCGTTTTTGACAATAATGCCGACGCGGTCAGCGAACTGGAGAAGCGGGGGGCCAAGGGGGCGTCCAGCGCCATGGAGGCGGCCAAGGGCAAGGATCTGGTTATCGTCATCCTGCCGGAAAAAGAGGAGTGGGAAGCCGCTCTTTCGGCCGAAACCGGCTTTCTCAAGGGGATCGATCCGGGCACTATTCTTGTGGATATGGGGACCCATTCGCTGGAGACGACCATGGAACTGGCGGAAGAGGCGGCGAGCCGTCGGGTCATGTTCCTGGAAGCGCCCGTCTGGGGAACCAAGGAGCACGCCGCCAACGGCCTGCTTACCATTCTCACCGGCGGCGACCCGACCCTGCTGGGCCGCTGTCGCGAACCCTTTTCTTTCTTCGCGCTCAACGTCATTCATGTCGGCGAAGTCGGCTCAGCCACCCGCATGAAATTCGTGGTCAATCTGGTGCAGGCCCAACTCGTTGAAGGGCTGGCTGAAGGCCTGGTCTTCGGTGAAAAGCTCGGTTTTTCCGCCGATCGCATCCTCGAGGTTCTCGACTCGGGTGGGGTGGCCTCTCCGTTGCTGCATTCCAAGGGACGATCCATCGCCCGCGGCGATTTTTCCCGCAATCTGGCCCTCAAGTACGTCTTCGAGGGATTGCAGATCGTCAAGGATGTGGCGGACAAGGCCAACCTCGACCTGCCGGCCAACGACGCTGTTCTCAAGGTGTACGAACAGGCGGTCAAGGATGGTCGAGGCGAGGAGGATTTCTCCGCGGTGATCAAGGTGCTGCGCCGGTAGAAGACCTGCCTGACCGTACGAATAAAAGCACACAGGGCGCCGCCGCAAGGGGCGCCCTTTTCACGTGCCTTGCCTGGACGGCCAAGGCGCGAGGTAGAGGGAGTCTGGCGTCATCGATGGAAATCTGGCAGCAGCAACTGAAGGAATCAATCACGAGCCCGGCTGAACTGGCCCGGCGCTTCGAGCTGGATCCCGTTGAAACGGACCGGGTCGCCAGCCGTTATCCTCTGCGCATTACCCCCTATTATCTGGACCTGGTCCGGGAGGCCGGCGACCCCATCTGGCGGCAATGCGTGCCGGACGCGGCGGAACTGGCGGCAGACGAGGATCTGGCGGACCCGCTGGACGAAGAGGTCCTTTCCCCCGTCCCGGCCATCGTGCACCGCTATCCGGACCGGGTGCTGTTTCTGGTCAGCGGCACCTGTGCCACCTACTGCCGTTTTTGCACGCGCAAGCGCAAGGTGGGCTGTCCGTCCATGCGGGTCTCTTTCCACGAGGTGCTCGACGGCATCGCCTACATCGCCAGAAACCCCAAGGTGCGTGATGTTCTCCTCTCCGGCGGCGATCCCCTGATGATGTCGGATCTGCTGCTCGAAGACATCCTCGGCCGCCTGCGCGCCATCCCCCACGTGGAGATCATTCGCATCGGCACCCGCATGCCGGTGACCCTGCCCGACCGCATCACCGACGGGCTCTGCAAGGTGCTGCGCCGCTTTGCCCCTCTCTATCTGAACACCCATTTCAATCATCCCCGCGAGCTTACTCCCGCCGCGGCCGAGGCTTGCCGCCGTCTGGCCGATGCCGGCGTGGTGCTGGGCAATCAGACGGTGCTGCTTAAGGGGGTCAACGATGATGCCGAGGTGATGACGGAACTGTTCAGAGGACTGCTGCGCCTCCGGGTGCGGCCCTACTACCTGCACCAGATGGATCTGGTGAGCGGCACCCGGCACTTTCGCACGCGGGTAGAGGAGGGAATCGATATTCTCAAAGCCCTGCGCGGGCAGGTGTCGGGATTGGCCATTCCCCACTATGTCATCGATCTGCCGGGCGGCAAGGGGAAGGTTCCGATTGTGCCCCAGGCTGTGGAAAAAATGGGGGATGAAATCCTGATCCGCACGGCCGAAGGCGAGCTGGTACGCTTTCCCAACGGGGCTTGCGGCTAGCGGCAGGAACGAGACGACTTACAGCCAGTTGGCGATAATGATTCCTACGCCAATACGGTTGGTGGAATGGTTGTAGTCGATCAGGCTTTCGCCGTAGCCGTTGAAATACTGGATGTAGCCATCGAAGCGGGGGTGCAGGGGAAAACTCCAGTCGACCTGGACGGCGCCGTAGTTTTCCGAGCGAAAGTTGTTGCGCAGCATGAGGCCGAAGCGGTGGTTCCCCCAGGTGTAAACCGCATTGAATTCTCCGTAGCCCATGTATTTGTGGATGTCAGGGTTGTCGTCGCTGGAACGGCTTTCGGGGATGCGATACCAGGGGCGCAGGGCGAAATAGAGGTTGCCCCGCTCAAAGGCGAATTGGGCGTAGAGACGGTTCCAGCTGCGGGAAAGGGGCTCGCTGCGTCCGTTGGACTGGTGTTCGAAGCCCAAGGTGATGAGACGGTTGCGCACTCCCAGCAGGGAATAGTCGTTGTCAAAGGTGAGGAAGATTTCAGGTTGATAGTTCGTTTCCCGAAAGGGGGAGGAGGCGTCGCTGTTGTAGGCCTGCCAATGGGATTGCTGAGTGTAGCCGGCGTACAGGGTGCCCCGGCCGGCGATGCGCTCCCACAGAGGCGTTTTGAAGCTGACCTGAAATTTGACCTCTATTTCCTTAAGTTCCAGGTTGCGGTCCGTGCCCGTGTAGGGTTCGTCGTTGACCGAAGAATTATAGGTGGCGGGTAGCAGATAGTTCTGTTTGTGAGGCATGATGGCGAAGCGGCTGGACGACATCTTTTTTTCGAAGGCCCGCCGCTGGGTAATGGCTGATTCCACGGGCGCGGTGAGGGCGTCGGCCGGGACGCCTTCCGTGTGGGCATTCTCTTCGGCTCCACTGCTCACAGGCAATACCAGCAGAACCAACAAAAACAGAAGGCCTGGTCGTAAAACGCAACGAGAGACACTGGAAAATACCGTCCATTTTTTCATGATCACAGCTCCTCCGGGGTGAACGCGACAACCTCGTCGATGGTGCGGGTATCGGCCAACAGCATGACGAGCCGGTCGAGGCCGAGGGCAATGCCTGCCGCTTCCGGCATAAGCGGCAGCTCCGCCAGAAATTTCTCCGCCGGCGGGTAAGGGGGCTTGCCGGCGGCTTGCCGCCTGGCCTCCTCGGCCTCAAAACGCTGGCGCTGTTCGGGGGCATCGGTCAGCTCCGAGAAGGCATTGGCCAGTTCCATCCCCAGGACATAAAGTTCAAAGCGTTCCGCCACTTCCGGATGTCCCGGTTTGCGGCGGGCCAGGGCCGCCAGTTCGGCCGGATACTCGATGAGGAAAGTCGGTCGTTCACGGCCCAGCTTCGGTTCGATCTCAAAAGCGATCACCTCGTCGAAGGTGTCCGTTGCCAGGGCCTGCTCCAGGCTGATGGAGCCGTACCGGCGAAAGGCCTCACGGACGGTCAGCCGCTCCCACGGAGGCGTCAATTGCAGCGACTGTCCTTGCCAGCGCAGAGTGCCGTCGGGAACCAGGCAGGTCAGTAGGGCTTCGCATTCCTCCATGAGACCCTGGTAATCCTTGGCGGCACCGTACCATTCAAGCATGGTGAACTCGGGGAGATGGCGGCTTCCCCTCTCCTGACGTCGCCAGCAGGGACAGATCTGGAAAATCCGCTCGTAACCGGCCGCCAGCAGGCGCTTCATGCAGAGCTCCGGCGAGGTGTGCAGGTACCAGCCCTCGCTGGCCACGGCATCGATAGTGCTCTCGGGGGCATTGGTGGGTACGCGATGGGGGGTGCTCACCTCGAGATAGCCGGCTTCCATAAAAAAGGCCCGGATTCTGTGCAGAATCCGGGCTCTTTTTTCAAGGTTCAGACGTTTTCTGGTCAGAGCCCAGTTCGGGTCCATCCTGATTTATTCCTTGACGCGGGTGACGTAGTCGCCGGTGCGGGTGTCGATCTGAATGAGATCCCCTTCCTCGACAAAGGAGGGGACCGCCAGGTTGTAGCCGCTTTCGACCGTGGCGGGTTTGTTGTTGCCGGCAGCGGTATCCCCCTTGACCCAGGGGTCGGCCTGGGTAACGCGCAGGTTGACAAAATTCGGCAGGGTGATGCCGATGCCGCGGCCGTTATACAGAAGGATCTTCACTTCCATGTTGTCTTTGAGGAAGTACTTGTCGTCGCCCAGGGTTTCTTCGGTCAGGGTAACCTGTTCGAAGCTCTTGTTGTCCATGAAGACGTAGCCTTCTTCGTCCTGGTAAAGGTACTGCATGTCGCGGTCTTCCAGGGCGGCGGGCTCGAAGCTCTCACCGGAGCGGTAGGTGCGGTCGAAGAGGGAGCCGGTGATCATGTTGCGCAGTTTGCACTTGTAAAGGGCCTGCCCCTTGCCGGGCTTGGTGAAGTCAAATTGGACGATCACGTAAGGTTCGCCGTCAATCATCAGCTTGAGGCCTTTTTTAAGGTCGGCACAGGTGTACATGGAACGTTCTCCTTCGCGTATATATTTTTTTTATGTGGAAACAGGTGCGAATATCATGCCTCGGAAATTGCGCATTTAATCACAGGAGTGCCTGTTTTGTCACTGAAAATTTCCTGAGCGGCCCGATTGTTTTTTGGGAAGCCTCTGTGATACATTCTGCCGTCGCACTCAATTTTCCGTGAAGGAGTCAATCATGATCACCACTGCCGATTTCAAACGGGGCCTCGTTATTCAGCTGGATAACGCCCCCTGTCTTATTCTGGATCTGACCACCCAATCGCCTTCCGCCCGCGGCGGCAATACCCTGGTCAAAACCAAGTATCGCAATCTGCTTACTGGCCAGGTGCTGGAAAAGACCTTCAAGGCGGGAGACAAGGCCGATGAAGCCGATTTTGAACGGCGCAAAGGGCAATTTCTCTATCCTTCCGGGGATGGCGGCGTCTTTATGGACCTGGAAAACTACGAGCAGTACGAGTTGGATGAAGAACTCTTTGAGCCGATCAAGGGTTTTCTGCTGGAGGGCGCCGACGTGCAGCTCGGTGTCTTTGAAGGGCGGGTCGTGAGCGTCGATCCCCCCATGATCGTCGAACTGCTGGTCACCGAAACCGCCCCGGCGATCAAGAACGCCACGGCTACGGCCCAGACCAAGGATGCGGTGCTTGAGACGGGCATGCACATCCAGGTTCCCGGTTACCTCGAAGCCGGCGAGCGCGTCAAGGTGGACACCCGCGAAGGGCGTTTCGTCTCTCGCGCCTGATTTTTCCTGCCAACAGGTTCTTTTAAACGCCACCTCCGTTGGGGGTGGCGTTTTTGTTCAGCCTCCCTCGATCCCTTTCCCCCTCCTGTGACTCCCGGCTTACGTCGATTTTTTTTGCAAAACTGCAAAAGGCCGGATGCGGCTGATTGCGGAGTCGCGAAAAGCCGATTTGGCTGACACCGATTTCTCCTCAGCCCCCTTGTGGCACCGATTTGATGCACATTTCACAGCGATCCATCACGTCTCGGTCGCCGCCCGGCCTTTTGCATTCGTGCAAATTTTCCGGGATAGAGCGGGGCTTGAACTGTCACGGTTTGATAATTGTAAGTATTTGGAAATAATAAGAAAAATATTTTTATTGAGTAAAAATCAAACATTGGTATGGCGGTTGCTCTATGAGGTATACAACACGGCCACCGATTGGCCCGAACTGACAACCTCCTATTGGAGCAGGTTCACGATGGTTTGTCCCTATTTCCGCCAGAACGAAGATTATTGCGATGTGGGTTGCGGTTACATTTCGCCGCACGATGTGAAAACCATCGTCGCGTTCTGTAACTGCCGGTTCAGGGAGTGCGCCAAATATCAGGAACTCGCCGAGCGCGTTGGTTCCCTGCCGGAACCGCAGTCAGAAATGCCCCGGCCCGGTCTCGCGGCCATGACCCCACAGGTTAGTGCGGCGACGGCGGGTCGGAAAGAGGCCCCCATCAATATCCCCTTTAAATCTCGTTGGCCCTTGTCTTTTCAGTTGCGATACGTCACGGCTCATTATCACGAAGCCTATATTTCACCCATGACAGAGGAGAGAAAAATGTCTGAACAGTCGAGCAGTAGAGGTTGGACCGTTGTTTTGGCCGGGACCGGAATAAACCTGGCTCTGGGTATTCTTTATGCGTACAGCATGCTCAAGGGAGACATCGCCAAGCTGTTTGATGGCGCCGGCGACCCCTATGCGACCGCCTGCCTGGCCTTTGCCCTGTCCATGATTATCGGCGGCAAGATGCAGGACAAGGTCGGTCCCCGCATGACCGCTATTGTCGGTGGCCTTCTGGTCGGCGCCGGCTTTCTCGTCTGTTCCCAGACTTCCAGCTATTGGGGTTGGATTTTCGGTTTTGGCGTGCTGTCCGGCCTCGGTTTCGGTTTCGGATACTCGGCCGCCACGCCCCCCGCTCTCAAATGGTTCTCTTCGGCCAAAACGGGCCTGATCGCCGGTATCGTCGTCTCCGGTTTCGGTATCGCCCCGGTCTACCTGGCACCGCTGAGCAAGTACCTGTTGGGCAGCTATGGTCTGCACAGCACCATGATGATCCTCGGCATCGCTTTCATCGTCATCGTTTGCGGCATGGCCCTGCTGGTCGCCAACCCGCCCGCAGGTTATGTCCCGGCCGGTTCTGCCCCCGCCGCCGCCAAGAAAAGTTCCGCGGTGGAGAAGACACCTGGCGAAATGCTGCGTGAAGGCCGCTTCTACACCCTGTGGCTGACCTACTTCATCGGTGCCGGCGCCGGCCTGATGGTCATCGGCAGCATCGCCGGTATCGCCAAGCAGAGCATGGGCGAGATGGCCTTTATCGCCGTGGCCGTCATGGCCGTGGGTAACGCTGCCGGTCGCGTTGTGGCCGGTGTCCTTTCCGACAAAATCGGCCGGGCCACCACCCTGACCATCATGCTGGTCTTCCAGGCCATCCTCATGTTCGGTGCCATTTCGGTCGTGGGCAACACCAATTCGAGCGCCGTTATCGTCACCCTGCTGGCCACCTTCATCGGCTTTAACTACGGCACCAACCTGTCCCTCTTCCCCTCCTTCGCCAAGGATTACTGGGGCTTTAAAAACTACGGCATGAACTACGGTATCCTGTTCTCCGCCTGGGGTATCGGGGCCTTCGTTCTGGTCAAACTGTCGGCGGCTCTCAATGCCAAGTTCGGCGGCTTCACCACCTCCTTCATGGTGGCCGGTGTCATGCTGCTGGTTGGCGCCATGATGTCCCTGTCGCTTCGCCCCAAAAAGGCCGAAGTGGCCGTCGAAGTGCCGGCAACTGTTGGCGTCGAGGAAGAGGAACTGGCCTATCAGGAAGCTTCCAAGTAAGTTCAGAGTTTGCTTCGCGAGCACAAAAAGCCCCGCCTATTTGGCGGGGTTTTTTGTGCTTTTCACCCGTAGATTGCACCATGGCGCTGTGTCGATGGGAAACCCCGGCGTCCTTTTTTCGGGTTGACAGCGAAAGGACCGGGTGGGATAAGAGGGGGCGTAGGATTTTTGCCCTGCGCCGCATGTCGGCGGTTGTTTTCACTCTCATCCAAAGCAGGATGCCATGAACGTATATACTTCCATTCTCGTTGAAATTGCCCTTCCGGTCCTGCTGATGCTGGGGGCCGAGCGCTTTGCCGTTACGTATTTTCTGCGAACCCCTGCCCAGGTGGCCTGGGTGCGCCGGCACGCCTGGCTCCACCCCAATTCCATCAGCCGCGCCCGCTATCCCATGGGCTTTGTTTCCGCCGCCTTTCTGCATATGGGCTACCCGAAGTTGAGTTTTCTTTTCTTCACCTTCTGGATGATTACCGACATCACCGATGGCGATATTGCCCGCAAGTGCGACCTTCACACGGAAGAAGGGGAGACAATTGATCCTTTTTCCGACAAGCTCATGTACACGCCCATGCTGGTTTATCTCTCCTGGCGGGGCTGGCTCAATCCCTATCTCGTTGGCTTCTTTCTGACCTTCGATATTGCCGGCCAGCTCTCCCGCTATTTTATCAAGGTCAAGGCGGCCAACCTCTTTGGCAAGGCCAAGACCTTTCTGGTCGTGGTTTTGTTGATCGTCGTCGGCCTGGAGTGGATCTACGGGCCCTTGCCACTTTTGGGGCGATCCATCCAGCCGCTGATGGGTATGGTCGCCGCCCTGGCTTTTTGTTCCACCTTTTTCAAGCTCATTCCCAACTACTGGTATGCCAATATCCTCAGTATCCTCAACCTGGTGTGCGGTCTGGCCGGGTGCTGGGTGATCCTCGCCGGGCACCCGGCCGTCTATGCTCTGGGGCTGGTTTTTCTCGGGCAGTTTCTCGATCTTTTTGACGGCAGAGCGGCGGAGCGCTGGGGGTCGACCCCACAGGGTGAGCTTTTTGACGATGTGGCCGATGGCACGAGTTTCGGTCTTACCGTCGGACTTATTGTTATGGCTTCTTTTGCGAAGCTGTGGATTGGGGCTCTGATCGGAGTCATCTATGTTGGCGCTGTGGTTTACCGTCTGGTGCGTTTTGTGGTGGAGAAAAGAAAGGCCGGGATCGCCGGTGGGGTGGGAACTTTTGCGGGCATGCCCTCTCCGGCCGGCGCTTTGCTGGCGGGGACGACCTGTGTGCTGATTCCCAGTGATCTGGTGTCGGCCCTTATCGTAGTGGCGACCTCTTTGCTGATGGTCTCACGGGTGCCTTATCCCCACTTCGGCCGAACGGTGTTGCCTAAAATTCCCAAAATCGCCAAGGTGCTTTTTCTGGGGGTGTTTCTGTTTCTTCTCGCCCTGGGGGTACGCCGCGATCACTATACCGCTGCCCTGGTGGTTTGCATGATCGCCGCCGTGTCGTATCTGGTTTCTCCCCTGTTCTGGAAAAGGTCCGGTAGCCGCGACGGCCTGAGCTGAAAAGCCAGCGCTTTTAAAAGGTCAGACGGTGGGCGGGACATCCTCCATTTCGACCCAGAAGGTACAGCCGCCGCCCGGCGTATCCTCGAGCCAGGCTTTGCCGCCGTAAGCCTGAGCGACTTTCTGTACGATGGCGAGGCCCAGGCCGGAACCTTCGCTCTTTTGGGTGTTTTCACCCCGAAAAAAAACCTCGAAAATTCTGTCACGCTCCATTTTTGAAATTCCCCTGCCCTGGTCCCGTACAAAAAACCGGACTCGGCTCCCCTTTTTCTCCCCGCCTATGGTGACACAGTTGTTTGCCCCACTCGCGTAGCGCAGAGCGTTGCCGATCAGATTGCTGAAAACCTGGGTGAGAAAAGTTTCGGGGACATGCAGGGAAGGGAGTGGGCCGACAGAAACCTGGATGCCGGCATGGTTCAGGCGGCTTTTCAACTCGGCCAGAACAGAGCCTACCACCTCTGTCGCGGCGACCGGAGATTGCGGGCGTTCGAGACGCCCTGCGGTGGCCAGGCAGAGCAGGTCTTCCAAAAGCTTCAGCATCTTTGTGCCTGCTTTTTCAATCTCGCCGAGAATATCTTCCGTCTGTTCATTCCATTGCTTTTCAGGCTCGTTCTGCAGAAATTCGGCAAACCCGATGATGGCCGCCAGCGGTGTGCGCAGATCGTGGGAGATAGTATAGACAAATCTCTCCAGCTCCCTGTGCGCGGTGTTCATCTCTTCTTCAAGGCGTTTTGCGTAGCTGATGTCGCGCATGGCCGTGTGGTAGGTTCCGTCAGGCATCATTTTGCTGTTCATGGCGACGGCGACCGTGGAGCCGTCTTTTCTGGTCAGACTTCGTTCGGTCAGCAGTACCTTGCCGGCTTTGAGCAGGTCATAACGCAGAGGTTTTGTCGTTCGTTCTTCGTCTGAAAAAAGGCAGGAGATATTCCTGCCGATGAGCTCGTCCTGCCCGTATCCCGTCAGTGTCAAGGCGCTGGCGTTGGCTGCCGTGATGTTGCCCTGAGTGTCTCCGAGAAAAATGGCGTCGGCCGCCAATTCCATCAGCGAGCGGTAACGGGCCTCCTGCGCGGCCAGCCTGGAATAGGCCGTCTGGCTCTCGCTCAACTCTTGCCGAAGCTGCGCAATCTCCGCCCGCATCTGAGCAATCTGCTGACTTGGGGTCTTGTCGGGTTTTTGGTCTGAGGGCATAAGAGTATCTCTTCTGGTGGCGAGAGATTAGAAAAAGCCAAATATTACCATGGCTTCAGGCATTAATCCTTGATCTTGGCGTGACTAAAAAGAACCCTAGCACAAACGGGCGGGTGAGGGAACTCAGGAAATTCCTGAGGGTGGGGACTTTAACAAGGGAAGGGGGCGGAACCGTCCTTCAGTCTGAATCAGGGGACAGTGGTGTCGACGTAATGCGCGTGGGGCGTGACGCTTTTGAGCGCTTCTACAAAGGAGGACCCCAGGGGTTTCATCAGGAAGATGGTGAGAGTGCCCATGACGATGAGAGCCATGGTCCAGTTGAACATGGCCGTAAACCATTCCCAGTCCACTTCCGCCTGCTTTTGGCGTTTTTCTTCCTCTTTGTCCAGTTCCTCCTGGCTGCGTGCAGCTTTGCGCATGAGGCGGCCGGAGGTGAGGAAAATAACCGCGGAAATGACAAAATGAGGCATGACCTCAATGGAGAGCTTGCCGGTACCGAGCATGACACCGTAAAAGATCATGGAGCACAGGCCGAGCAGGGTTAGATGTTGGCTCAGTCGGGCGTTCACAAGGTCTCCTGGGGTAGCGTCCCTCCCAAGGGAGAATCCTTCGGACGGACGTGCTGGGAATCACGGTGCGGTCATGGCGGATTTAGCCATGGCGACAGCTTTAAAACGATATTTTAAATTAACCGTCGGCAGGGCGGGTTGTCAAGGGAATGCTGAATGTGGGAACAAAATACAGCCGTGTGGGGCTCAGCCCGTAAGCGGGGTTTTGGGGCTCGTGAAAAAAATCAGCTCTTTGAGGTGCTGGCGAAAAACTGGCGCAAAGGGGGTGTCATGGCGGCATACAGGGCCATGACGGCGGCCAGCAGTCCGAAAGAGCCGGCGAGAATCTGCAGAGCCGGACTGGCCAGGGAGATTGCCGCGGCCAGGGTCAGGATCATGCCGGATATGCCGGCAAAGACCAGCTTGAGTGGGAGCGGAACCTGGGCGTTGATCAGGAATATAAAAGAGAAAAGACCCCACATGGCGAGATAGGAGACGAGTTCGGTGGTTTGGGGGGCTGCCCCCGAATGGCCTTCAGGCAGGATGATCAGGGCGATCAGGGAAATCCAGAAGAGACCGAAGGCTGTGCAGGTCACGGCGCAGAAGGTGTGCTGCCGGCGCCACTCCATGATGCCAACGAGAATCTGTCCGGCGCCGCCGTAAAACATGCAGGTCGCCAGAACTTGGCTGTTTACAGTAAAGAGCCCTGTGAGATGTACGCCGAAGAGCAGGGCAGTAAGCCCCAGGCCCAAAAGGCCCAGAGGGGCGGAATTGACAGTGACGGAGGACAGGGGAAGGATTGAAACCGTGGATTTGTTTATCATGGCAGAAACTCTCTCCGGGGTTTCAGGTCAACAGGATGGCAGCCTCAGAGGCGGTGGCCTGTCTTTCGAGGTGAAAAGCGGGTGCGGGGGAGTTTCGATCCGTCCCTCAACGGGTCGAAGCCTCACCACGCACCGTCGGAAGCAACTGATCATTTACTAGAGCAAAGGGCGTACCAACGCTTGTTTAAAAAGCCGGAAAGCGAAAAAGATATTTAAAAACAGGGTGTTGTGTGAGGCCAAGTTTTGGTGGTAAGGATGCTTGTTTTTTGCGAATGTGCAAAAAAGGACAGGAGGTCACGGGGGCGCGGCGGCCTTTTGGGGGAGAATCTCACCTGACAGAGGGGTGTGTTGTGTGATTTCAAGGTGTTATGAAGAAAGTCCGGGCCATAAAAATTTTTTGCAGATGTGCAAATGGTCTGGGACAGCCCCTTGCATCACTGCAAGGAGCGATCAGGAGAAATCATCCCGGCTGATTTCGTACTTTTTAAGTTTTCGATAGATCGTGGCCATGTTCATACCGGCTTCGCGGGCGGCGGCTTCGACGTTGCCGCCTGTTTTCTGCAACAGACTCTTGAGATAGCGGGTTTCGAAATCAGCCAGGGCCGATGAATAGTCGTTTTCGCTGTCCGAAGAAAGGGCTGGCTCCGCTGCTGTTTCTTTTCCCGTATCGATGAACTGGGCCAGGGTGTCAAGTTGGATGACTTCTGCGGTTTCTATCGCCATGGAGGCCTCGAGTACGTTGCGCAGCTGGCGGATATTGCCAGGCCAGGAAAACTGGCAGGCCGCGTTGAGTGCTTCACTGGAGAGCCCCTTGATCTGGGTGCCGAATTTTTCGTTCTGCTGTTTGATGAAGTGGGTCACGAGCAAGGGGATATCGCCACGGCGCTCCCGCAGGGGCGGGAGCCTGAGATTCACCACGTTGAGACGGTAGTAGAGATCTTCGCGAAAGGTGCCCTTTTCAACGTCGGCAAGCAGGTCGGCGTTGGTGGCCGACAGGATGCGGACGTTCACTTTGGTGGGGCGTGTATCGCCGATGCGGTGAAATTCCTGCTCCTGCAGAAACCGAAGCAGGGTTTTCTGCACGTTCATCGGCAGGTTGCCGACTTCGTCGAGGAAGAGGGTACCGCCGTCCGCCGCTTCCAGCAGTCCCTGCCGGTTCTCCGTCGCGCCCGTGAAGGCGCCTTTTTTGTAGCCGAAGAGTTCGCTTTCGAGCAGGGACTCGGGCAGGGCGCCACAGTTGATGGCGAGAAAACGCTTGTCGCGGCGAGGGCTGTTGTAATGAATGGCCTGGGCGATCAGCTCCTTGCCCGTACCCGACTCGCCGGTAATGAGCACGGAGGTGTCGCGGATGGCGATCTTTTCCACCGTCTCCATGAGAGGCCGCAGGCCGGTGGTGGCGCCGATGATATTGTCAAAGCGGAACTTGCCCACCAGCTCTTTGCGCAGCTCCTGATTCTCTTCAAAGAGCTCGGTCTGCTTGAGGGCATTTTTGACCCGGTAGAGAAGTTCCTCGGGCTCGAAGGGCTTCGTCAGAATATCGTAGGCCCCCCGCCGCAGGGCCTGAATAGACATCTCGACGGTGGCAAAGGCGGTGATCATGATAACGGGGGTGGAGGGTGATTTTTCCTTGATGCGCTGCAGTACTTCCAGTCCGTCCATGCCCGGCATTTTGACATCGCTGATAACCAGATCCCAGTCGGAGCCCTTGAATTCTTCTACCGCTTCAAAAGAGCGCGTATAGGCTTTGGCCGCGTAGCCGTTGTCGGTCAGGATGGCCTCCATCATCCGGCAGAGGCCTTCTTCGTTATCAATCAGCATGATGCGTTTAGAAGCCATAGGAGTTTTCCTCTTGGGTCACGGGCAGCAGGACAGTGACGGTGGTTCCTTCGCCAACCGTGCTTTCAAGTGTGATCTTGCCTTGGTGCTGCTCGATGATCTGCTTGGTGATGGCGAGGCCCAGGCCGGTGCCTCTTGCCTTGGTGGTGAAGAACGGTTCAAAGATCTTCTCCACATTTTCGGGCGGGATGCCGCAGCCATTGTCACGGAAAGTGATGTGAAGATAACCGTCATCCCCCAGCCGGGTGCCGACGACCAGCTGTCCGCCTTCTGCCATGGCGGGGCCGGCGTTGAGAATCAGGTTGATGGCCACCTGCCGCATCTGATCGCCGTCGACAGGTATGCGGGGGAGATCCCTGGCAAAATCGCAGACGACGGAAACATGGTGCATGTCCGTGTGATTGGCGGCAAAGTCGGTGATCTGGGTGAGCAGGTCGTTGATGTCCGTCTCTTCCAGGGTCGGTTTGGGCGTTCGCGCATAGCTCAGGAGATCCTGAACGATCTTTTTACAGCGCTTGCTCTCCCGTTTGATCTCGTGGATGTACTTATAATTGGGATCTTCCGGCGGGATCTTGCCTTCCATATAGCTGGCATAACCCAGAATGACGCCCAGAGGGTTGTTGATTTCGTGAGCCACTCCGGAAGAGAGGATTCCAAGGGAGGCCATTTTGCCCTGCTGGGCCAAGGCGGCTTCCATTTCCTGATTGCGCTTGATGATGCCGGTCATGCGGTTGAAGGTGGTGGCCAGTTCTCCCAGTTCGTCCCGAGTTTCTACCTGCATCTGCACATCGAGCCGGCCCTGCTTGACCTGACGAATGACCTCGATCATGTGGTTGATGGGCTCCGTCAAAATTTTCGAGGCCAGAAAAATCAGGATGACAGCCGCCAGGCCCACGAAAAGCGGCAGCAGCAGCATGGCGGTGACGATGCGCCATTTGATGAGATTGGCCTCCTGGTAGAATTCGTCTTCGTAGGAGCCGACGCCCACAATCCAGTCCCAGGGAGCAAAGTAGACGTAGCGCACAATTTTCATGCGCGGGCTGGCCTCTCCCGGGTTCAGCCAGGGGTAGCGGATCCAGCCGTTTTTCTTTTCGATCATCTCCTGCAGAAAGTGATTTCCTGCCGAATCCACGGCATCGAAGTGGTTCTGCCCCTCCGCTTCAGGGTGTACGGTGAATTCCCCTTCACTGTCCATGCAGAAGATATAGCCGGTTTTGCCGACCTTCTTGCTTTTCAGCTTGTCTTTAAGCTCTTCGAGGGAGCGGGTTTCAAAGGCCAGGTCTTCGTAGGTTTCGTCGAGGTAGCTGCTGACGGCGATGATCCAGTCCCATTCGCGAAAATAGCGGTAGGCGGCGATTTTGCGACGGGGAGCCGTGTCCCCGAGGATTTCGTTGCGCCAAGGGTAGGTGATGAACTGAACTTCGTCCGTTTGGGAGCGGAGGGCGTTTTCCGTCATCTCGCGGATGAAATAACGGCCGCATTCGTCCTGTTCATCAATGATGTTCTCCCCCTCCCGGGCAACATGGACCTTGAGGTCACCCGCTGTGGTGATGGCGTAGATATAGCCCGTTTCTCCCACGCTGGTTTTTTTCAGGGCCTTTTTGGCTTCCGCCTTGGCCTGCTCCAAAGTGAGGGTGCCATTGCGATACTGCTGATGCTGGGTTTCAACGAGGTTGTAGGCGAAGTCGGTGAGCACCCCCAGGTCTTCGGTGAAGGACTTGCGTTTGTCCTGCTTGTAGACCTGGAATTGCTGGTAGTGGGAGTTGAGCAGGTCGAGTGTGAAGCCCGCCATATGGTCGAGGTCATCCATGCTCGTCTGGGTGATGCCGCGATAGGCCTGTTTGGTCGCGGTCACACCGATGAGCGCCCCCACAATGAAAATCGGGATGAGGACCACCGGCAGCACGATCACCAGCATTTTCGGGCGAAGCCTGAGGTTTTTGACGAAACCGAAAAGGTACTTGCTCATCGAAACCACGTTGTTTAAGGGAGAATGGGGGCAGTATGGTGTATACGATACGCCAAAGTCAAGCCGACGCGGCTGGCGCCGGGGTGTCCCGCAGGGCTCCGGCGATGGTCAGGGGGCGTCAGTGATGGCGGTCGGGTTCGGCGATCTGTTCGGGCAGCTGGAACGTCCGGCGATAATGGCGCGTCTCCAGAATCGCGATTTTGATGATGCTGGCGATGGGTACCCCGATAATCATGCCCAGAACTCCGTAGAGTTTGCCGCCCATGATGATGGCCAGCAGGACCCAGAGGGGGTGAAGGTTGGATACGCGGGAGATGAGAATGGGGATGAGGATGAAATTGTCGACGATCACCTGCGCAATCAGGACATAGACCATGACGATCCACCAGAACTGGCCGCCCATGCCGAGGTCGGTCAAGGCGATGAGCAGGCCGGGAATCATGCCGACGATGGGGCCGATATAGGGCACCAGGTTAGTGACCCCGGCGAAGAGGCCCAGCAGAGGGGCATAGCGGATGTCGGTGAAGGACAGTCCCACGGCCACCACGACGCCGACGATAAAGGCCTCGAGAATGCGCCCGCGGATGAAGTGGGCCATCTGCTGGCTGATATGAAAGGAGAGATCGTGCAGCATTTCAAACTGGCGGTTGGGGGCCAGAGAAATCGTGGAGCGCAGAATCTTGCGGCCGTCGCGCAGGAAAAAAAAGGAAAAGAGCGGCACCAGGATCAGCAGACTGCCCAGGCGGAGGGCCGATTTGGGGGTCTGTACCAGCAGGTAGCCGACGGCCCCTTCGATCAGGTCGCGGGCTTTGCTGGTAAATTCGTAGCCCTGGATCATGGGCAAGCGGGCCTGCAGGCCCAGCTGCACCTCTTTCACAAAGGCAACGAGGTTGCCGGCATAGCGTGGAATGTCTGCCCGCAGCGAGTTCCACATATCCACCCATTGGGGGACCAGCCAGCTGGCGGCCAGGTAAAGGGCCGAGGATATAAGCAGGTAGACGACGAAAATGCTGAACGTCCGGCTGATGTGATCCCTCTCGATGTATTTGACCAGGGGGTCGAGCAGAAAGGCGGTGATCATGGCCAGCAGCAGAGGAAGAATCAGGCCGGCCGTCGCCGTTCTCAGCAGGCCGAAGACGTTGGTGGCCGAGGAAAAGATGGCCAGGCCGCTGGCGATGCCGGCCGTCAGCACCAGGTAGAGCAGAACGATTTGCGGGCGGGTCAGTTTTCTGGAGTCAGTCATTCGGGCAACCCTGTCGATTCACGCTCTTTGGCGGAAGATTCGAGCTGGGCTTTGAGACGACGGATTTCATGGCTGGCGCTGTGAAGCCTCTCACTGATACAGCGGGTCAGTCCCATGAGGATTTTGTTGGCCAGGCCGAGATTCTTGGGGATCACCTCCATCAGGTCAGCGCGAAAAAGCCCGACCAGTTCGGCATTTTCCAGCGCCCGGGCTGAAGCGGTCCTGCTGGCCGGAGCGGTGAGGGTCGTTTCGCCGAAAAAATCGCCCGGGCCGAGAACCGTTACTTCCTCCTCCTGCCCCGACGGGGATGGGTGGAAAATGCGAACGCGGCCGGACCGTATGATGTAGAGACCGCTGCCCGGATCGCCTTCGTTAAAAATCGTCTCGCCGGCATCGTAGTGGCGGATGTGGACGAGGGATTCGAGCAGACGGATCTCCCGCCCGTTGAGATCGGTAAACAGGGGGATGGTGCCCAGCAGGTAGGCCAGGGACTCTTCCTCGGATTTTTTACGAAAAATATTGCCCCACAGCGGATTCACGATATGCTCCCTAAACAGGCTTTGGTTGCTGGAACCTCCCAGTTCCGTTACGGCTAAAACAGCGTGTCAGTATAGCAGTTGTCCCGATAAAAACCAATAAAAACGATGGCTAACCCAAAAACCGTTTTGAGGGGATTCTTTTGCTTTGGCCCTTGTGTTGACAGCCCATCGGCCCCCTGATATTCTGCGCCCTGCTTGAAGGAGGTTTGCCCATGGATGTTTTTCGCTGCAGAATATGCACCGAGCCGTGCCTCGAATCGGTCCGGCCCATGCACTGCCCTTTCTGCGGGGCCCGTCAGGAATACATAGTACCGGCTGAGGCCTATGAGCCAAATGCCATTGCCGAACTGTCAGACAAGAGCCGCGAGGCTCTTCAGAAAGCCCTGGCCCAGCAGGTGGACAACAGCCAATTCTACCGGGGGGCTTCAAAAGTGGCCGATGATGAAGAAGGCGCCGCGCTCTTTGCCGCCATGGCGGCCCAGGAAGCCCGCCATGCCGAAATCGTCTGCCGCATGCTTGATTTGCCCGTACCCGAAGAACTGCGCGATACGGGCTCCTGTTCTCCCTCCCACAAAGAAAATAGGATCGAGGCCGGCAAGCGCCAGACGCGTCTGTCCAAGGTCTACTCCAAGTTTCTCGAGGATGCCGGCGAGGAGGGGGTTCGCGAGGTTCTCAAGGCTTTTATCGAAATTGAAAACGACCATCTCGGGCTGGCCGGATAACAGGCCGCCCTCAGCACAGACCAGCCAGGGTTTCCCTGGCTTTTTTTATCGGCGGAGAGTCGGTCATGCAGGACGTCGACCTGAAAAAATATCCCACCGCGTCCGGCGTCTACCTCATGAAGGAGGCCGGCGGCGCGGTCCTCTATGTGGGCAAGGCCAAGAACCTGCGCGCCCGCCTGCGCAGCTATTTTTCCCGGGAGGGTGACGGCCGCGCCCATATCCGCTTTCTGATGAACAAGGTCGATAGCATCGAGACCATTGTGACGGATACGGAAAAAGAGGCCCTGATTCTTGAAAATACCCTGATCAAGAAACACCGCCCCCGCTACAACATCAACCTGCGGGACGACAAGACCTATGTTTCCCTGCGCTTGGACCTGCGGGAGGAATTCCCCTTTCTGCAGGTGGTGCGCCGGGTCAAACGTGACGGCGCCCTCTATTTTGGTCCTTTCTCGTCTTCCTCGGCTGTGCGCGAAACCCTGAAGGAGATCTATCGCATCTTTCCCCTGCGCCACTATCCCATGGAACTCTGCCGTCGGCGCCGACGGCCCTGTCTGTTCTACCAGATCGGCCAATGCAGCGCGCCCTGTCACGGTCATATCAGTGCCGAAGAGTACAACCGCCTGGTGCGTGGTGTGGTTTCCCTGCTGTCGGGGCGGGAAACCGAGGTGATCGACATGATCCGCCAGCGCATGCGGGACGCTTCGGCCGCCCTGCGCTTTGAGGAAGCCGCCCGCCTGCGGGACCAGGTCCGGGCCATCGAGGAGACGGTGGAGCGCCAGAAAGTATGGGATGCCGGCGGCGGCGACCAGGATATTTTCGGCCTGCACCGCGAAGGGGGGGAAGTCGAGCTGGCCGTCCTCTTCATCCGCCAGGGTAAACTCATTGACCGCCGCAGCTATAATCTGGAGTGGCGGATGGATGACGATGAGCTCCTCTCCTCCTTCCTGCAGGAATTCTACGGGCGGGATATTCTCATTCCCGACGCGGTTCTCTTGCCATTTCTGCCGGCGGACAGCGATACCCTCTCCGAGTGGCTGGGCGATCGCAAGGGCAAAAAAGTGGCTTTGGCGGCACCGCAGCGCGGCGACCGGCGGGCCCTGGTGGAGATGGCGGGGCGTAACGCCCTGGAGGCTTTTCGGGAGAGGGGCAGCCGGCGCGAGGCGCGGGAGCGGGTGCTGGAAGAGATTCGCGACCGCCTGCAGCTGAGCCGGTTGCCGCAGCGTATGGAATGCTTCGATATTTCCAACGTGCAGGGAAGTTTCAGCGTGGGAAGCATGGTCGTCGCTATCGATGGCGAACCGGCCAGCGAGGCCTACCGTCACTTCCGCATCCGCACCGTCGAGGGAGCGGATGACTACGCTTCCCTGCGCGAAGTGGTGCACCGTCGCCTCAGCCGGGGGCTGGAAGAAGGAGAACTGCCGGATTTTATCCTGATTGACGGCGGCAAAGGGCAGCTGGCCGTGCTCTCGGCGGTTCTCGATGAGCTGGGGCTGCAGGAGCGCATCGATATCGCCGGCATTGCCAAGAGCCGGGTAATCAGCAACGTACGAGGCAAGGCGGTGGAGCGCAGCGAGGAACGATTTTTTCGGCCGGGGAGGAAAAACCCCGTCCTGCTGCGGCAGGGCGGCGCTGCCCTCTTCATGCTGGAGCGGCTGCGGGACGAGGCCCACCGCTTCGCCATCACGCATCATCGCAAGGTGCGCAAAAAAGCTACGCTTCGCTCCACTCTGGATGAGGTGCCTGGGGTGGGAAAGGCCAGGCGCCAGCTGCTGTTGAAACACTTCGGCAGCCTGAAAAAGATCCGCGAAGCCACACTCGAACAGCTGCAGGAGGTCCCCGGTCTGCCGCGCCAGGTGGCGGAAGAGGTGCATGCCTTTTTGCACCGGTCGCGCACACCCTCCTGATGCACATACCGCTCTGCCTGCACAAAAAAACGCCCCGGCCGTTATTGGCTCGGGGCGTTTTTTTGTGCTCGGTTGGTGAGGATGCTTACTCCACGGTAACCTTGGCGTCCTCAACGATCACGGCATATTGATAGCCATAGCCGAAATCCTTGTCCACCGCCAGGGCTCCGCTGATCAGGACGGTGTCGCCCACGTTTGCGGTCTCCGCGGTGGTGATGGTCAGGTCATTGGTCCCTTCGGCACCGGAGCCATCCTGCAGGTGGATCCAGTTCTTACCCATGATCTGGGGGCTGAATTTAACCACTTTGCCCCGGACGTTGACGGTTTTGCCGGCCAGATCGGCCTTGGCTGCATAGACTTCGGCCACCGTCTGACCGCCTTCGGCCTTGGTGATGCCGCTGAGGTCGATGTCGGCGGCAGGCGCCTGCGAGCGAACGTCGGGATGACCGGCAGGCATACCCTCCTGGGAGGCTGCCTGGGCAGCGCCGCCGACAAGGACGCCGTCGACGAAATAGACGAGGTCAAAGTTCCGATCCAGGGTTTTGCTGTGGTAGTTTTCCATCGGCATGCCTTCGGGCACGACCACGGCATCACCGACCTTGACGGCAAATTCGGGTGCGGCCGCCCAGATCTTTTCACTGCCGGTGTCGACCTGAACATAGGTGTAGCCGGCGGCGTTCATGGTTTCAACGACGGTACCGGACTTGCCGGCAGCCTGTTGGGCTTCGGCCTGCGGGGCCGCGGCGGGTTGTTGGCTGGCAGCGGGAGTTTCGCTGTTCTGGTTCTTGCAGCCGGCGGCCAACAGGGCCATTACAGCAATGGACAACAGCAGAATACGAGTCTTTTTCACGGAGATCCTCCAGGGGTTGGTCGGGCGGTTCCACCGTCCGCAGTTCCAGGTTGTTAATGAATACACTCGCGAGAATCTACCATAAGTGTTTGTCCATACACAAGCCGGCAGGTATAAAATCGTTTAAGCGCACCTTTGGGCCCTGTTCATATGCACAGCCGGGACAGCTCATTTGTTCACAAGGGGGCGCGCCCGTAGAGTCGGGTCATCTCTGCCAGGGTCTCGCTTTTATCCGCCGTCAGCTCTGCACCGCGATAACGCCAGCTCCAGTTGCCCCGGCTGGTGCCGGGGGTGTTCATGCGGGCTGAGGCGTCAAGACCGAGGATATCCTGCATGGGCAGCACGCACAGCCCCGCGACGCTCGCCAGTGCGCAGCGGATCAGATCCCAGGGCATGGCGCGCAGGCTGCTCCCCAGATAGTTTTTCACGGCGTTTTTTTCAGCCGTTGTCAGGGCCTTCCACCAGCCGAGAGTGGTGTTGTTGTCGTGGGTGCCGGTGTAGACGACGCAGTTCCGGGTGAGGTTGTGGGGGAGGTAGGGATTCTGCGGGCCTGAACCGAAGGCGAACTGCAGGATCTTCATGCCGGGAAAACCGAAGTCGTCCCGCAGGGCTTCTACTTCCGGGGTGATGACCCCCAGATCCTCGGCGATAAGGGGGGGCGGGCCAAAAGCCGCCTGCAGCGCCTGGAAGAGCTGGCGGCCGGCCGCGGGCTGCCACTGACCGCCGACGGCGGTTTTATCCGCGGCGGGGATGGCCCAGTACGATTCGAAGCCGCGAAAGTGGTCGATGCGCACCAGGTCGGTCAGGGTCAGGTTCCAGCCGAAGCGCGCCAGCCACCAGGAAAAATCCTGCTCCTGCAGGCGCTCCCAGTTGTAGAGGGGATTTCCCCACCGCTGGCCGGTTGCGCTGAAATAGTCGGGAGGGACGCCGGCAACCAGGGTCGGATGCTGGTGTTCATCCAGATAGAAAAGCTGGGAATTGGTCCAGACGTCGGCGGAATCAAAGGCGACGAAGATAGGGATGTCCCCCATAATCCGCACCCCGCGCTTGTTGGCGTATTCTTTGAGGGCAAACCACTGCTCGAAGAAGACGAATTGGGCGTATTTCTCGACGGCAATCGGCTCACTCAGGTCTTCACTCCAGGAATCCAGCGCCTGCCCCTGGCGCCGCCGCAATGCTTCCGGCCACTGGTTCCAGCTCTTGTGCTGAAAGTGGTCTCTCAGCGCCTTGAAAAGGGCATAGTCGTGCAGCCAATAGCCCTGCTCTTGACTGAAGCGGTCAAAGGCGCTGGCGCGTTCGGTCCCGCCCCGCCGAAAAAAAGTGGCCGCGCCTTTGCGCAGCAGCCTCTCCTTGAGAGCGTGGACCTGCTCGAAGTGGGCGGCCCCTTCCTCAAAATCAATCCCCTGGAGGTCGGCGGTGTCGAGATCCCCGTGGGCAACGAGTTCGTCCAGATCGATAAGGAGGGTGTTGCCGGCAAAAGCGGACAGGGCGTTATAGGGTGAGTCTCCGTACCCCGTCGGGCCGAGGGGGAGAATCTGCCAGACGCTCTGCTGGCTGTCGGCCAGAAAGTCGATGAAGCGGCGGGCTTCCTTGCCCAAACTGCCGAGGCCAAATCGCCCCGGCAGGGAGGTGGGGTGCAGAAGGATGCCGCTGGCGCGTTGTGTGAGCATGCAGGTGTCTCCAGGGGATCAGGCGCTCTGGCCTGATCCGATCAGGGGCAATTCCTTGTCAAGCCGGAAAATAACCAGATAGCGGGTTTTCGGCAAATCGTCCTGCTTGCCGGGGTAGCGGCGGCTGAGGGTTTCAATCAGGGGCGAGTCGGTCTCTTCGCGCACCTTGGTCAGAAAGAGCCTCTTGCCCCGGTAGCCCGGACCGTCTTCGATGAACATGTAGGCGGCGTGCGGGTTCGACTGCAGGTTGTGGTGACTGAGTCGGTCGAGCATGATCATCGCCAGGCTCCCGTCGTCCATGACGTGAGGGCGGGCATAGATGGCGCAGTCGACCCGGCCTTGGTCGTCCGCGGTGGAAAGGATGCCCGTGCCCTTGGTGTTTTCAAAATAGTCGTGCAGATTCATGGTGAATTCTCCTCTTGTAGGGGCGTTTTCCCCGGTGGAAGGTGAACCTTCCCTCAGGGATAGAAGCGCTCGTGGGTTTTCAGGAAATCACAGGGATCGAAGCGGTCCCCCAGAATCCCTTCCAGGTCGGTCAGTTCCAGGAAGAGGCGCCGCAGCCCCTCCTGGTCGGCCCAGCGGCACAGTCCGCCGGTGAAGGGGGGGAAGCCGGTGCCGAAGATCATGCCCGTGTCGATGTCCTCGGGACCAGCGACAATCTTTTCATCAAGACAGCGGCCTGCCTCGTTGACCATCAAGAGCAGCAGCCGGCGCAGGTCAGCCTGAGTAGCCTCCCGATCGGCGGAGAGATTGACCATGGGGCTCACCTCCTCGTTGGGCTTGGGATCCTGGCCGGCCTCATAGAGATAGAATCCTTTGCCTCCCTTCTTGCCAAGAAGGTCCCGGCTGGCGACCTCATCGAGCAGGGGGCTGCGATGCAGATAAGGAAAGGCTTCGGCGAGGGTTTTGCCGACCTCGAAGGCCACGTCGATGCCGACCTCGTCGATGAGTCGGAAGGGGCCCATAGGCAGCCCGAATTTTTTGGCCAGTCTGTCAACAGAGGTCCACTTGACTCCGGCGGCGGCGAGGAGGCAGGCCTCATTCAGGTAGGCGCCCAGCAGTCGATTGACCAGAAAGCCGGGGGAATCGGCGACCAGGATGGGTGTTTTGCCCAGCCGTGTGGCCGCTTCGAACAGGGTGGCGAGGGTATCGTCCTCGGTGTGCTGTCCTTTAATGATCTCGACCAGGGGCATGCGGTGCACCGGGTTGAAAAAATGCAGGCCGGCCACCCGGCCGGGGTATTCGGCCACCTTCTGCAGTTCGGTGACCGACAGGGCCGAGGTGTTGGTGGCGAAGAGGGCCTGGGTGGGGAGGACCGTTTCAAGCTCCTTCAGGACGGACTGCTTGATGTCCATGTTCTCAACCACGGCTTCAACCACCAGATCCATTTTGGAAAAGCCCTGGTAGCCCACCTGCCCGCTCAGCCGCGCCATCTTTTCGTTGATCTGTGCCTCGGCGGCCTTTTTGCGCCCGAAAAGTTCCCGGGCCCGGGCCAGTCCTTTGTCGACGGATTCCTGCCGGATGTCCGTCAGGGTGACCTCCAGCCCTTTCTCTACCATAAGGTGGGCGATTTCGGCGCCCATGACGCCGGCGCCGACAACGCCGACCTGCCCGACCTTTCGGGCTGTCCCGGGGGGAGCGCCGGCTTTTTTGGGGCGCTGGCTGAGAAAGAAGACGTGGACCAGATTGCGGCATTCCTCGGTGACGATCAGCTCGCCGAGAGCCTGGGCTTCCAGCTCAAGGCCACGGTCCAGGGGAAGGTTCCAGCTCTGTTTGATGACCTCCAGCGCCTTCAGGGGGGCAGGATAATGACCGCCCGTCTCTTCCAGTACCTTTTGACGGGCCTGGTGAAAGAGCGCCGCGCGCCCGAGGGGGTTTCTCTCCAGCATCCAGGTGCGGACGCTGTCCTTTTGGGATGGCGGCAGTTCCCCCTCCTGCGCCAGCCTCTCCACTAGGGCCAGGGCGGCGCTCTGCAGTTCCGTCGGCGCCACGCAGTCGTCCGCCAACCCCATGTCCAGAGCCTTGGTCGCCGACAGGGTGCGACCGCTGAGAATGAGGTCGAGGGCGTTGCTCAGCCCGACCAGACGGGGCAGCCGCTGGGTGCCGCCAAAACCGGGGAGAATGCCCAGCTTTATTTCCGGCAGGGCCAGATGGGCACCTTCGGCCAGGACGCGGCTGGTGCAGGCGAGGGCGAATTCTGTCCCGCCTCCCAGACAATGGCCGTGGATGGCGGCGACGGTGGGGATGGGCAGCTCGGCCCAAAGGTCGAGAATCTCCTGACCCCGCCGGGCGAGCTCCGCCCCTTCGGCGGCGGAGGTGACCTTGGTGAAACTGCCGATGTCGGCGCCGGCAATAAAGCCCGCCTCTTTGGCGCTTTGGATAATGGCCCCGCGGAGGTCCTCATCCCGCTCCAGTTCCAGGGCGACCTGTTCCAGGGCCTGGAGGAATTCTTCATTGAGGAGGTTCACCTTCCCCTCGGGGGAATCCAAAGTGACGCGGGCGATGCCGTCCTCTACCGTGTAGCGTACGTACTGGTTATCCATGGTTTCTCCTTCTGCGCGTCGGATGTCCAACCACAAGGATACCTGCTGAACGGCAGGGATCAATGCGCCGGGTTCTCTTTTCCGCGACAAACGCGCGGTCTCGGCCAGCGGCTTGTGATCCGGCCGCTGGCTGCTACACTTCAGGAGTAGGTCAAAATCACTGAAAACGTTGAATTTATCCAACCTGAAACGAGGGAGACAAAAGTGGATACCCATCGACTGGCTCCAGAGGAACTGACGTGGCGTTGCGATCCGGCCCAATTCGAATTTACCACGACCCGCGACATCTCCTGTCTGGAAGGAACCATCGGTCAGGATCGGGCCCTGACAGCCATCGAATTCGGGCTGGGGATAGGGGACAGCGGCTTCAATATTTTCATTCTTGGAGAACCGGGCACCGGTCGCTCTTCCACCATCAAGAAGATGCTCAAGTCGCGGGCCGCCGGCGAGCCGGTGCCGGACGACTGGTGCTATCTCTACGATTTCGCTGACGGGGCCAGACCCGCCTATCTGCGTCTGCCGGCCGGACAGGGCAAGGAGCTGCAGAAAGATGTCGACAGCCTTATCGGCCGGCTGGCGGAGGAGATCCCCAAGATCTTTGAAAGCAAAGAATATGAGCAGCATAAGAACCGCCTGGCCGCCCAATCCCAGGAACGCCACAAGAAGCTCTTTCAGACCCTGGAAGAGAAGGTCAACGAAGAAGGCTTCATTTTGCAGCGGACCGTGAGCGGACTGGTGCTGGTGCCCACCCAGGACGGTCATCCCATCTCACAGCAGGAATACGAGGAGCTCTCCGAAAAGGACCGGGCGAGTCTCGAAAAAAAGGGAGAGGTGCTGCAGGAGCAGCTCAACGAGGTGCTGCGGCGGGTGCGGGAGCTGGAAAAGAAATTGCGGGCGGCCACCGAAGAAATGGAAAAAGATGTGCTGATGGCCGCCATCGGTCATCTCTTCGACGAGCTCGAAGAGAAGTACGGCAAGTATGAAAAGGTGCTCGAGCACTTTGCCCACTGCAAGAAGGATATCCTCGAACACATCGACGCTTTCCGTCCCAGCCAGGGGCCGCAGATCATGCTCCCCGGCATGAAGGGCAACGATCAGGAGTCTGTCTTCGAGCGCTACAAGGTGAACCTGTTTATCGACAACAGCGAACAGAAAGGCTCGCCTGTCGTCTACGAAGCCAACCCCACGTACTTCAATCTCTTCGGCCGCATCGAACACATTATCCAGATGGGCAATGCCTCCACCAATTTCACCATGGTCAAGCCCGGCGCCATTCATCGCGCCAACGGCGGCTATCTCATTCTCGACTGCCGCGAGGTGCTGATCAATCTCTTCTCCTACGAAGCCCTCAAGCGCTGCATCCGCAACAAGGAGGTCAAGATCGAGGATCTGATGGAGCAGTACCGCCTGATCTCCACCGTGTCCCTCAAGCCGCAACCCATCCCCCTCGACTGCAAGATCATCCTCATCGGCACCCCCATGCTCTACTATCTCCTCTACCAGCTCGATCCTGATTTCCGCAAGCTGTTCAAGGTGAAGGCCGACTTCGACCGCATGATGAAAAACACCTGGGAGAACGTGCAGCAGTACGCTCTCTTCGTGGCGACGCACTGCCGGGACGAGGACCTGCTCCCCTTCAAGCCGGCCGGGGTGGCGCGGGTGGTGGAGTACGCCGCCCGGCTCATCGAGGATCAGAACCGCCTGTCGTCGCGCTTCATCGACCTGGCGGACATCATCCGGGAGGCCTCTTTCTATGCGGGTCAACAGGGAAGTGCCACCGTGGATGGCAGCCATGTGCAGCTGGCGGTGGATGCCAAGGTGTACCGCTCCAACAAGACCGAGGAGCGCCTGCAGGAATTCATCGAGGATGGCACTATACTGGTCGATACCGAGGGCGAAGTGGTCGGGCAGGTCAACGGCCTCTCCGTCTATCTGCTGGGTGACTACTCCTTCGGCAAACCTTCACGCCTGACCGTGCGGACCTATCTGGGCAAGGGAGGGGTGGTCAATATCGAACGGGAGGTCAAACTTTCCGGCCCCATTCACGATAAAGGGGTGCTGATTCTGACCGGCTTTTTCGGCGAGCGCTTTGCCCAGGACAAGCCCCTGTCTTTTGCCGCTTCCATCGGCTTCGAGCAGTCCTACGCCGGGGTGGAGGGGGACAGCGCCTCTTCCGCCGAACTCTACGGCCTGCTCTCCTCCCTCTCCCGCCTGCCCCTTCGCCAGGGCATCGCCGTGACGGGCTCGGTCAACCAGCGCGGGCAGATCCAGCCTATCGGCGGGGTCAACGAAAAGATCGAAGGGTTTTTTGCCGTCTGCAAAGCCAAGGGCCTGACGGGGGAGCAGGGGGTGATCATCCCGGTGCAGAATCGAAAGAACCTCATGCTGCACGATGAGGTCATTGCCGCCGTGCGTGAAGGAAAATTCAGCATCTGGTCGGTGTCCACCATCGACGAAGGGATCGAAATCCTCACGGGTGTGCCGGCCGGCGAGCTGCTGGATGACGGCAGTTGGCCGGAAGGGACAGTGAATTTTCTGGTGGATAAGCGCCTGCGCGATATGGCTGAACAGCTCCGTCGGTTTTCTGCGGGCAAAGACGCCGATAAAAACGACAAAAGCTGAAATCCCGCTCCCCGTGCGCCGGGGGAGGTGATGGGTGACTTTTTTTGTCTCTCCCCCCGTGGCCTGGGCCTACTACAGGGCAGGCGGCAGGACCTTCACAGGACCTGCCGCCTTTCGCGTTTCCCCCGCGTCACCCACCACGTGGGGCCGTCGGCGATTCGGCGATCATCATCCGTGCACAGTGGAACGCAATTTGCTAGAACATACCGACTGCCCTCAGGTCCCTGTTCCCCCGGATGACTTCATGATGCTATCTCGTCGCATTTTTGCCCCCTGGTTTGCCGGACTGCTCCTTCTGCTGCTGGTTCTGGCGGCCATTCTGTTTAACGCCCCTCAGCTGCGTCGTCTGGACTATCCCCTGTTGGACGCTCTCAGCCGTTATCGAACCGCCCCGGCCAGCGGGCAGGTTGCCGTTGTGACCATTGATCGGGACAGCCTGGCCGAACTGGGAGCCTGGCCCTGGCCGCGCAGTGTTCTGGCTCACCTGGTGGAACGCCTGACGGCGCAAAAGGTCCGTGCCATCGGGATCTATCTTCCACTGAACTATCCGGAGGCCGTGCCGGCCCTGGAGCGGGTTCGAGAACTGAAGAAGCAGGTTCTCTCCGCGAATGCGTCGGCGATTTCAGCGACCGACGAGAGGCTGGCCGTTTCCCTTGAGCAGATCGAGACAGATCTGCATGGCGATGCGGCCCTGGCGCGCGCCCTGGCGGCCGGCAAAGTCGTTCTGCCCGTGCTCTGCGAGTTTTCTACCGACGAAGCCCGTCCGGCGATTCCTTTGGCGGGTCACCCCCCCTGGACCCTAGCCGCCCCCGACATGACCATGGATCTGCCCGCTCTTTTGGGAACTCTGCGTCATCCGCTTGCCGCCATGGCCACTCCTCTGCCCCGGCCTACGGCGATCGTTTCGCCCTACACGCCCCTGGCCAGCGCCGCTGCGGCCCTTGGTCATTCGCTTGTGCTGCCCGATGAAGACGGATCGGTCAGAAAAACGCCCCTCTTTGTCGCGGTTGGCGACCGTTTTGTCCCCTCGTTGCCCTTGAGTTTGGCCGCCGTCTCTTTGGGGGCACCTCCATCAAAATGGAAGATAGTGGATGACCGACGCGATTTTTTCGGGCTCGAAATGAACGCGGTGCGCATCCCCACGGACCCGGGTTTCCGTCTGCTGCTTCACCCGGACTCCACTGGGGACGCGGTGGCGGTCTTCTCCGCTGCGCGCCTCCTGGCCGGGGAGATCTCTCCAGGGGCCTTGCAGGGTAAGACCGTTCTCATCGGTCTTTCGGCCCCCGAGACCGCCACTTTGCTGACTGGGCCCGGCGGGGAGCAGCTGCCGGCCGTTTACCTTGGCGCCCGGGCGGTGACGACGATTCTGGCGGGGGCGACCCTGTCTATCCCCCCCTGGGGGTGGGGGCTGGAGGTGGCGGTTCTTTTCTACTTCGGCTTCTTTCTGCTTCTGGTTCTGCCCCGCATCAGCCTGCGCATGGGGGCTGTGATTCTGACCATTTTTCTGGCAACCTGGTACGCCCTGAGCAGCGCCCTACTGGTGTCACTCGGCTATTGGGTGTCGCCCCTCTCCGCGACCTGCTTTGCGGTGGCCGGTTTTGCGTTTCTTGGGTTTTTTCGCTGGCTGGCTGTCACCCGGGAGCACAGCGAGAAGACGATTGCCAACAAACTGCAGGGGGTAGCCTTCCAGGGGCAGGGAATGCTCGATCTGGCTTTGGAAAAATTCATTGCCTGTCCGCCCCGTGATCCTTCCGTGCGGGAGTTGCTCTATCATCTTGGCCTTGATTTTGAGCGTAAGAGAATGTTTCCTAAAGCCGTCACGGTTTACGAACACATCGCACGACAGGGAAAATTCAGGGATGTTGCCGCCCGGCTGGCAAAGCTGCGCCAGGGGACGTCTCCGGTCAGTTTCGGCGCCAACGGCAAACAGGAGTCGACCCTGGTTCTTGATCCCGGCGCGATAACACCGACTTTGGGACGCTACGAGGTGCTGCGGGAACTGGGGCAGGGGGCCATGGGGACCGTCTATCTGGGCCGGGATCCCCGAATCAACCGTGAAGTGGCCATCAAGACCCTCAGCTACGCCGCGATCGAGCCGGAAAAACTGGCCGAGGTCAAGGAGCGCTTTTTTCGCGAGGCGGAAGCCGCCGGTCGTCTCAACCACCCCAATATCGTCACCATATACGATGTGGGTGAGGACCATGATATGGCCTACATGGCCATGGAACTGCTGGAGGGCGGGGATTTGAGCCGGCACTGCCAGAAAGGACGCCTGCTAGGCCCGGCCGAGGTGCTCCGCATTGTCTCCAAGGTGGCCGCCGCGCTCGAATACGCTCACGAGCACGAAGTCGTCCACCGCGATATCAAGCCCGGCAACATCATGCTCACGAGCAGTGGCCAGGTCAAAGTCACGGATTTCGGCATTGCCCGCCTGGTGCCGAACTCCCGGACGCAGACGGGAGTCATCCTCGGTACGCCCAGCTACATGTCTCCCGAGCAGGTGGCCGGCAAGAAGGTGGATGGCCGCTCCGATCTCTTTTCACTGGGGGTTGTGTTATACGAACTGCTCAGCGGTGAAAAGCCTTTCCGGGGAGACAGCCTCGGCGCCCTCATGTTCACCATTGCCAACGGCACCTATACTCCCTTGCGGGAAATCGCACCCGACGTGCCGGCGTGCTGCCTGCCGATAGTCGAGAAACTTCTGACCAAAGCCCAGACCCGGCGTTATGCCAAAGCCGGACAGGTTTTAAAGCACCTGCAGGACTGCCTGCAGGAGACAGGATGACCGATGCGCCTCCTCTCTTGGGGACAGACCGATCAGGGGCTGCTTCGCGAAAACAACGAGGACAGCTTCATCCTTTGCCCCGATCAGGGCCTCTTTGTCGTGGCCGATGGCATGGGCGGCTATGCGGCCGGTGAGGTGGCCAGCAGTCTCGCGGTGCGTGAAGTGCAGAAATTCGTGGAGGACTTGGCCCGCGACAGGACCTTTGTCGACCTTTCGGCGGACGAGGTACTGCGAAAAGCCCTGCTGGCCGCTGACGAGGCGGTTTCACGCGAAGCCCGCGACAACCCGGGCTGGCGAGGGATGGGCTGCACCCTGGTGACCGCCTGGATTCAGGGCGAGCGGCTGACCGTCGCCCATGTCGGCGACAGCCGGCTCTACCGGATGCGTGGCGGAAATAGTGAACCCTTGACCGAGGATCACACGCTGGTCCACGAGCAGGTTCTCCAGGGGTTGATCTCGCCGGCCGATGCGACTCTATCACCCCATCGTCATGTGCTGACCCGGGCCCTGGGATCTTTCCCGAATACAGAGGTCTCTGTCGCTTCGCACACCATTCAAGAGGGGGATCGATACCTGCTGTGTACCGACGGTCTTACCGACATGCTTGAGGACGAAACCATCCTGTCTCTGGTCCTGTCGACGGACGACCCGCGCACCGCCTGCGCCCGCCTGGTCGATGCCGCCAATGCCGCCGGGGGAAAGGACAATATCACCGCCGTGCTGCTTTTTTGTCAGCCCAACGGCATCAGCCGCTTCTTCACGGAACGGCTGCCACGATTGAGGAGGGAATAAGGGAATGCTCAGAATTCTACTCAAATTCAACGACAAGGTTCTCAAAGTCGTTGATACGGACAAGGAACAGTTGACGATCGGACGAAACCTGGAGAACGATCTGCAGATCGACAACCTGGCCGTTTCGAGTTTTCACGCCCGGGTGGAAAATCAGTTGGGGCACTACTTTATCGAAGACCTCAACAGCACCAACGGAACCTTTGTGAATGGCCGGAAAATAACGCGCTGGGGTCTCAAGCCGGATGACGCGGTCACGATCGGCAAGCACACCCTCGTCTTCATGATCGAAGAGGGCGAAAATGTCTCCTCCGGTACTGCCCTGCGGGAACTGGACATGGACAAGACCATGGTACTGGAAACACGGCAGCATCGGGAGGCGCTTGACCGGATGGAACTGTCGGGCTGCCCCCTCGGCGTTCTGACCGAGGTTGGCCGCGCGGGCGGGGAAGGGGAGTTTGAACTGACCCGCTCGCTGACCGTCATGGGCAAGGATGCCGGCGCCGACATCCCCTTGAAGGGCTGGTTTGCTCCCAAGGTCGGGGGCTACATCCTGCGGGGCAAGGATGGTTATACCCTGTCGCCGGGGGAGGGTCGCCTTCGTCTGAAAATCAACGGTCGCAGCGTGACGGAAGATAGCCCTCTGAAAGAAGGGGATCTGGTCGAAGTCGCCTCGCGCCGTCTGCGATTTCACTTGCGTCAGTGATCGCCTGCCGCCTCTCTTGCTTTTAATCCGCCTGTCATGTTCAAATAGTGGCCTATGACTTGGGGAGGGAGGCCTATTTGTGACGTTAATCTCTGAGAAAGCTTTTTCGGCCCCCAATGCCGATGGACGGTCGGGCGAGGATGTGCTGTCGCGGCAAGCGCGCTATTTCTCGGACGAGTTCCTGTCCCGCCACCTGCTGGACGCCTTGCCCACGGTGGTAGCCATCGTCAACGACCAGCGGCAGATCGTCTACGCCAACAAACCTCTCCTCGATCTTGTCGGCGTGTGTGATGTCGAAACCCTGCGGGGGCTTCGTCCCGGCGAGGCCTTACGGTGCGTGCGGGTCGCAACCAGCGGGCAGGGCTGCGGCGACGGCCCCATGTGCCATAGCTGCGGTGCCGCCCTGGCCGTGCTGAGCGCCTTGGCCGGGGAGGCGGCTGAGCGGGAGTTCCGCATTTCCCGTCAGCTTGACGGTCGGATGGAGGCCCTTGATCTGCTGGTCCGCGCCACGCCGCTGACCTTTCAGGAAGAGACTTTTTCGGTCTTCGCGCTGGCGGATGTCAGTCATGAAAAGCGCCGCGCCTTTCTGGAACGCATGTTCTTCCATGACGTTTTGAACGTGGTCGGGAGCATCAAGGGGTTTGCCGAACATCTGCGTGTCTGCGATCCGGGACAGCAAGAGCGGATTTTCGACCTGATCCAGTTGGCCGCTGAGCAGACCATTGACGAGATCGAGGCCCAGCGAGCCCTGGCGGCGGCCGAGTCGGGGGAATTGGCGCTGGATGTGGAATCCTTCTCCAGTCTCGCTCTTGTGGAAAATTTGGCCGAGATTTATCGTCGGCACGAAGTGGCCGCCGGCAGGGAATTGACGGTCGACTCCGCTGCGGCAGATCTTCTTATGACCAGCGACCAGACTTTGCTCGGCCGCGTGCTGGGCAACATGCTCAAGAACGCCCTGGAGGCCTGCCCCGTCGGGGAACGGGTCACCCTGGGATGCCGGGGCGACGAAGAGCGCATCGTCTTCTGTGTGCACAACCCCGGGGTGCTGTCACCGGAGGCCAAGGCCGGTATTTTCCAGCGCTCCTTCTCCACCAAGGGGGGCTCACGGGGGCTGGGCACCTACAGTATGAAACTGCTCAGCAATTACCTGGGCGGCACGGTCCATTTCGCCAGTTCCGCCGAAACAGGCACCCTCTTCACCGCCTCCTACCCCCTGGCCGGCCCGGTATTGTCAGCCGCCGGCAAATCGTCCTGATTCATCAGCCCCGTCAGAATCGCTTCCGCCTGCAGGAGTGGCAGGGAAAAATGCCCTTCGTCCGCTAGAAAAATCCCCTTGCAGTCGGGAATTTTTTCGGCCAGAAAGTGTCCCATGGCGCAGGGGACGACCGTATCCCTTTCGCCGTGCCAGAGCAGAACCGGGGTGCGGATCTCTTCCAGGGCGAAGTCCCAGGGTTCGCCATACAAAAGGAGGTCGGCAAAAGCGCCGGCATTGCCTTGGCTGAAGGCTTCACGCAAAGAACTGGCCAGCAGCGGGCCAATCTCGCCGTCCGTTATCACTGCCCGATCACAGGGGGGCAGCGTCCGGGCGATCAGGCGCAGCAGGCGCTGGGGCCGTCGCCTTGCCGCCATCCCCGCCAATAGCAGGGGCAGACGATAAAGAGGGCGCGGCAGTTTTTTAAGCCAGACGAAACGGCGGTCCCGCCCTTTGAGCCGTCCCAATAAATCCGCCTCGTCCAAGGGCGCGAGACCGCAGACAATTCCCGTTGAAATAAGGCGTTCCGGCATGAAACGAGCACAGGCCACCGCATAGGGGGCGCCGCCCGAAACGCCAAGCACGCTGAATCTGTCCAGTTCGAGGATATCGGCAATCGCGGCGATATCCCGTGGCCAGTGCGCAAGCCGTCTGTGGGGTTGGTAGGACGATTGGCCATAGCCCGGTCTGTCGACGGCGATGAGGCGGATATGCTGTCTGCGCGCCACTTCATGGACAAGCCGGGCCTCCAGGCGAGAGCCGGGAAAGCCGTGGAAATAGAAGAGAGGCTTTCCCGTAGGCGCACCAAACTCGCTGAGGCCGAACCGGCGGCCGTCCTTTTGCAGGACTATGTGGGTGCGATCGTCTTCCATGTGCCACTCCGCCCAGGCGTTGTCAGGATATCCTGACAACGCTGTCGGTGAGGTCGAGCCGCGCCAGGGTTTTTACCGGGAGGCGAAAATCCGCCAAGGTGAGACGGCCTCTTTCGTACACTTTTTCAACCAGAAAAGCGAAGGCGCACAGGCTGGCGCCGCTCTGCTGCACCATCTGGCCCAGGGCGGCGGCGGTCTGACCGCTGCCGAGAAAATCGTCGATCACCAGGACGCGATCCCCCGGGCCCAGATATTCCCGGGACAGAAAGAGTTCGGCAGCGCCACCCCGGGTGCGGCTGGTGACACCGGCACACAGCGGGTTGTCGGCCATGGTGAGGGGGCGGCTCTTGCGGGCATAGATGAAGGGGATATTGAGAGCCTGAGCCGTGGCGAAAGCCGGAACGATGCCGCTGGCCTCGGCCGTGACGATTTTACTGATTTCTGCCGAGGCAAAAAAACGGGCGAGGTGCTGCCCGGCCTGGGCGAGCAGGGCGGTGTCCACCTGGTGATTGAGGAAGCCGTCCACTTTAACAAGATGGCCGCCGAGGGTGCGGGCATCCCGGCGAAGGCGTTCGATCAGTTGCTGCATGGCTCTCCTCCCGCTAAAATGAAACAGGTTCAGACAAGGGGTCCGGTGGAATAATCGCCCGTCGATTCCAATAATAAAACAAGGCCGGCTTTCTGCAAAGCCGGCCCAGACTGAAAAGGGGATATTATGAAAGGATTGTTGCTGCGCTGGTTGATTCTGACTCTGGCTATTCTGGCCGCCTCCTACCTGATTGAGGGCATCGCGGCCAGCGGCTTTGCGGCGGCTTTTTTTGCGGCGGCCACTTTGGGGATTCTCAACGCCCTGCTGCGGCCCATCCTGCTGTTGCTCACTCTGCCGATCAATATTCTGACCCTGGGCCTGTTCACCTTCGTGATCAATGCCCTGCTGTTGATGATGGTTTCCGGGGTCATCTCGGGCTTTTATGTCCGTGGTTTCGGTTCAGCTCTGCTGGGGTCGCTGATTATCAGCCTGGTCAGCTGGCTGCTGAGTTCCTTTATCAACGACCAGGGTCGCGTTGAAGTCATTGCCCTGCGCCAGCGCTCGAACGGGCGCTGGGAGTGAGAATGTCCCCTTCAACAGAATCAAGGGGCCGGTATCTGCAGACCTTGTTCTTTCCAGAAAATCCTGGCTCCGGGATGCAGCGGCGTTACCCTGGCCTGCACGCCTTGCTGTTTGTTCAGGTTGGCCAGGCTCGGCTCCCTCTCTCCCAGCCTCTCCAGGCCTTCAGCGGAAAAGACTTTTCGTAAAACTTCGCGTACGGCTTCCTCGGGTACCTGGGCTCCGGCCGCCAGCAGGGCGCGATCCGAAAAGGTCGAAACATCACGATCAAGACCTGGATAGGTTCCCGCCGGAATGACGGTCGGTGCGAAAAAGGGGTAAGCGGTAAAGAAGCCCGAGGCGTCTCCCGCCCCCTGAAGGTCGAGCAGGCGCACGGGAAAAGCTTCGGCTGCGTGCGTCGCTGCCGGCGTGGGCAGAGCGGCGAAGAGCCAGATGGCGTCGATATACCGGTGCGCCAGGGCGGAGACCGCCTCCTGATAGCCGGTGTAGTCGGGGCGGATGCGGTCCCACAGGCCGATGCTGGTCAGGTAGAGCTGGGCGGCAGCGGCGGCGCCTGAGCCTGGCCCGCCGATGGCCACGCGCTTGCCGGCCAGATCTTCTACCGTTTCGATGTCGCTGTCCTGGCGTACCAGCATCTGGGCTGGGGCGCTGTAGAGATAGGCGGCGGGCAGCACATTGTCATAGGTGCGGGCATCGTAGGGCAAACGTCCCTGCTGGGCCAGGAAGAGATCGCCGGCGTAGACAATGCCGAGATCGGCCTCGCCGGAGCTGAGGCGGCGCAGGTTTTCCACCGAGCCGGCGGAGATGCTGCGGCTGACGGCCATCTCGCCACTTTTTTCATTGATCAGCCGGGTGATCGTGTCTCCCACCACATCAAAAGTTCCCCCAGCCGGGCCGCTCACCAGGCGAACCTGCGGGGGGGCGGCCAGGGCCAGGCTGGCGGGCAGGGCGGCTAAAAGCGGAATAAAAAGAATGCATAGGTAAAAAAAACGCTTGCTCATGGCCGAATTCCTCCGGGACTGTGGGTAAGTCAGTTCGCCTGCTGCTGTACCGTGAGAACAGGGATTTTCGAGCGTCTGACCACTCTTTCAGCGGTGCTGCCCACAATGACATGTTCGATGCCGGTCCGCCCGTGGGTGCCCATGACGATCAGATCGGCGCTGACAGCCTTGGCCTTTTCGATAATCTGCTGAAAGGGCGTGCCGATGACCACTTCCGACGTATAGGGAATCTGCTCCCCGAAGCGGCTTTGACAGAAGTCCTCCATCTCCTTGACCGTCTGCACCTCCACATTCTTTTCCAGCATGGCAAAGGCTTCGGGCTGAATCTGGCTTTTGCGACTGTCCATCAATTCGCCGATAACATGCAGGACATGCACGGTGGCTCCTGCCAGTTTGGCCAGAGTTAGTGCATATTCCGCCGCATCGTCGGCACTTTCCGAAAAATCGGTCGCATAGAGTATTTTCTTGATGCTTTTCATGGTGTTCCTCGCGAGACAGCGGTTCAGGCGGCCAGCGCCTGTTCCCGTTTGTTTTTAGCCTTCTGCATGATAAAGACGATGGCCACCAGGCCGATGCCGACAGCATCCGTAATCAACGTCGGCCAGTAAAGCAGGATGGTGGCGGCAGCCAGAATCAGCCATTCGGGGATACTGGTGCGGCGGATCCAGAAGAACATGGTCAGCGATGAGAAGGCGATGGTTCCCAGGACGGCCGAGAAGAAGGAGGAGAACACCTTGGTCTTGGTCGCGATGATCTCACCTTCGATCAGCACGTCCCCGGGATTGGCCAGCCCGCCGGCAAAGGTCTTGACCTGGGTGACACGACCATCTTTTTTCGCCTTGATGTCCACCGGCTTGTCTTCCACCAGCACGGTCGCCAGGATGTCGCCTTTGACGAACTCGTCCCCTTCCTTGATGTCGACTTTGAGGACGGAGGCAAAGGGGACTTCGGCGTGGATCTCCGGCATCTTGACGTTGATCGGCTTGGCCTGGAAGAGGATCGACGGTGTGAAGGCAAAGAGGATCGGCATAACATAGAGCAGCTTGGCGAACTTGAAGCTGGTCCATCCGGTCTTCCAGGGGTCCGAACCGGCGATGGCGGCGCCGGCGTAGGCCGCCACGCAGACCGGTGGAGTGATGTTGGAATCCTGGCTGAGCCAGTAGACGATCATGTGCGCGGCAATAACGGGCACACCCATCTCGACCAGGGGCGGCACGGCCAGTACGGCAGTGATCAGGTAGGCCGCCGTCACCGGTACCCCCATGCCGAGCACCAGGGACGCCAGGCCGACCAGCAGCAGGGCCATCATGAGGTTCCCCTGGGCCATGGAGATGATGATATCGGAAAACTTCAGGCCGATGCCGGTGAGGGATATGGTGCCGACGATAATGCCGATAACCCCGAGGGTGGCGCCGATAATCAGGGTGTTGTTGGCACCGGTGAGAATGGCCTCCCAGATCTCCTTGATCCCCATGCGGGTCTCTTTACGGAACCAGCTGATGACAACGCACGAGATCGTTGCCCAGAAAGCGGAATAACCGGGAGAGCGACCCATGATCATCAGCACGGTGATGATGACCAGCGGCAAACTGAAATACCATTCACGCTTGAGCACGACCTTCCAGTGTGGAAATTCTTCGCCCTGAATGCCCTTGAGCCCTTGTTTCTTCGCCTCGAAGTGAATCATGCAGAAGACGGAAAAAAAGTAAAGCAGGGCGGGAAAGACGGCGATCATCATGATGGTGGCGTAGGAGGTATTGGTCAGTTCGGCCATCAGGAAGCCCCCGGCCCCCATAATGGGCGGCAGAAACATGCCGCCGATGGAAGCGGCCGGCTCTATGGCGCCGGCCACGTGGGGTTTGAATCCCGCTCGTTTCATGAGAGGGATGGTGAAGGCGCCGGTGGAGACCGTGTTGGCGATGGCGCTACCCGAAACAGAACCGAACAGGGCCGAGGCGATGACCGCTACCTTCGCTGGCCCGCCAGTGCTGTTCCCTGCAATGGCCAGGGGCAGGTCGATAAAGAATTTGCCTGCTCCGCTCTTGTGCAGGAAGGCACCGAAAAAGATAAAGAGAATGACGTAGGTGGCCAGTACGTTGGCCATGACGCCGAATACCCCGTTGGTGGTCAGGTAGAGAGCCGTGGCCAGGCGCTCGATACCGAAACCGCGATGCGAGAGCATGTCGGGGAAGTAGGGGCCGAAATAACCGTAGACAATCATGCCGACGCCGATGAGGGTCATGGACCAGCCGAGGACGCGGCGGCAGACTTCCAGAGAGAGAAAGACGCCGACAATGCTGACCATGGCGTCGAGCTCGTTTTCCGCTCCGGCCCGGTAATTGAGATTTTCGAACTCGTGCATCCAGTAATAGACCACGGCTGCTGAGAGCAGGGCGAAGAGGATATCGGAAATCGTCGGGTTGCTTCCCGATCGGCGCATAATGAGGCGGTCGCCGAATGTGACCAGGGCGAAAATCAGCACGGCACCGACGCCGACCTGCCAAAGCCCGGCGGCCGAGGCAATCGCTCCGCCAAGTCCGTCAGCGGCGTAGTGGTCGCCTATTTCCAGCAACCGGGCATGGAAGGTCGCCATGTCGGAGAAAAACAGGAGGGCAGTCCCCAGCATGGAAAGGATAATGGACAGAACCGCCGTAAGGGGGAGGCGGATTTTTACCTTGCCGGCCGGGTAAAGCAGAAACACCAGCACGTAGGTGGCAAAGACGTAGACCCCTCGATGGTACTGAGTCGCTACGGCCGCCAGGCCGGCGGTGTAAAAATAGAAAATGACCATGCCCGCGCCCAGCAGGGCTACCAGCCCTTTGAAAAAGCCCGTGGGAGAGCGGTAGGACTTGGCGTCCTTCTCCATGAGCTTTTTCAGCTTTTCCTGTTCCTCTGGGCTCAGATTTTCCAGTTCTTCCAGTTCTTTGTTTTTTTCTTCCGACATACAGGCTCTCTAGAAAAGGCTAGGGTGCGGGCAGATGGAAAGCGGGGCCGAATGGTCAGCCCCGCTTTCAGGTGGTTGCGTCAAGATAATGTGTCAGGTGTCCTCGCGATTAGCGGGCAGTCTGCTCGGGGGTCAGGGTCAGGCCCTTTTCCTTCCAGAGTTTTTCGGCGCCTTCATGAACCGGGGTGACGATGCCGGTGAGGGCCCCTTCAACGCTCATGGCCTTGGCGGTGCTCTTCACTTTAACCAGGTAGGAAAGGCCTTCGGGGGTGAAGATGTCTTTGGTCACCTGATAGATGACTTCGCTGTCGACGTGCTTGCCGGCCACCCAGAGGGCGGAATCCTGAAAGGTTTTGACGTCGTAGTCGATGCCGCTGTAGGTGCCGGCGGGGATGGTGACCGGGGAGTAGAAGGGATACTTCTTGAAAGCGCCGCCTTTTTCACCCGCTTCGTAGAGGCTGAGAATCTTGATCTTGTTGCTGGCCGCGGCCTGGATGACCGAAGAGTTGGGGAAGCCGGCAAATACCCACATAGCGTCGATAAGTTTGTCGCCGAGAGCCGAGGCGGCCTTGCTGTAGCCGATGAACTCGACATTCATCTTATCCCACAAGCCAAGGGCCTCGAAATAACGCTGGGCCGAGGCGGCGGCGCCGGAACCTGCGCCACCGACGGCAATGCGCTTGCCAGCCAGATCGCTGACGGCGTTGATGCCGCTGCCGTCAAGCACGATCAGGTGAGCCGGGGCCCCATAAAGATAGGCCAGGGCATGGACGTTCTCGTATTTGCGGGTGTCTTTGGGCAGTTGACCGGTACGGGCCAGATAGGTGTCGCCCGAATAGGAAATGCCGAAATCGGCCTCGCCGGAGTTAACGCGGCGGAGGTTTTCCACGGAACCGGCCGAAGCCATATTGGAGACTTCGACATTCGGGATGGTTTTGGAAAGGCGGGTGGCCATGCCGTTGGAGAAATACTGGAAGGTGCCGCCGTCAGGGCCGCCGGAGAAAGCCAGGCGGGTTTTCTGGGCGTGGCCAATGTTTGGGACCAGTGTCATGGCCGCCACCAGCAGTGCTGAAAGCGTGAGGGACATAAGTCTTGCTGTTTTGATCATGTTTTTCCTCCTGTACAATGTTGGGGGTTAAATAAAACAACAATATTCTGTTCCTTGGAACCCGAAAAAAGCGTGTATAAAATGCCGGGCCCCAAGGTGGATTAAATATACACGGGAACTGATGTTTTGCAATCATTTACTGCAGGCGAACGAGCTGGTTTTTCCCCTGTGAGGCTTCTTTTGAGGGGGATGGCCAAGCCGATGTGGCTGAAAGACGTCTGCGATTACTGTGCCATTTTAAAAAAGCGTTTGTATTTTACGCTCAGGTGGTTCTGTCGCGAGGGTGGACGGATCTTGGTGGCGTGGATGTTCAGGGCGGGGCCGTTGTTTTGTCTGGCGAAAAAGAGCCAATGTGGCCAATTTTGACCTTTGCGGCTGGTGTTTTTTTGAGAGTGGCGGCTTGACATTTGTTGAATCATCGCAAATGATGCGTGCCTCAAGAGGTAATCGTTTTTTTGCGGAGGTGGCGGTGAAGCGGGTTTTTCTGGCTCCGGCTAAAATTAATTTACGCCTGCAGGTTCTTAGTAAGCGCGAGGATGGCTATCACGATCTGTGTATGGTGATGCAGTGCGTCTCTCTGTATGACCGTATTGAGCTGTCTCTGTCGAAGGTGCCGGGTGTGAGGGTATCCTGTCCGGGGGTCGACCTTTTGCCGGGCACCAAAAATATTGCGGCCCGGGCTGCCGAGGTGCTCATCGATCGCCTCGGGAAAGAGTGGGGTGTTGACCTGGTTGTTGAGAAGAATATTCCGGTGGCGGCTGGCCTCGGTGGCGGGTCTTCTGATGCGGCTGCGGTGCTGCAGGGATTGAACGATATGTTGGGTGCTGGCTTGTCTCGCGATGAGTTGATGTCAATCGGGTCTTCTCTGGGGGCCGATGTGCCGTTTTTCCTGTATGGGCAGCCGGCAATCGCGCGGGGAATCGGCGATCTTCTGCAACCTCTTCCGCAGCCCCTGCCTGATGTGTGGTATGTATTGGTCAATCCCGGGGTGGCTGTTTCCACGGCCTGGGTTTATCAAAATTTGGGGTTGACAAGCCTGGTGGATGAGTATAGATTACCCGGGTTTCCCAAAACAGCTCAAGATTTCAAGTCTTTTGTGGTTAATGATCTTGAGCGGGTAACCCTGTCGCGGTACCCGGAGGTCGGCCTAGTCAAATCACGGCTGTCCGAGCTGGGAGCCCTGGCCGTGTTGATGTCGGGTAGCGGTCCGACGGTCTTCGGGGTCTTTCACGACCAGGCGGAGGCTGAAACGGCCTGCAGAAAAATCCGTCTTGAGCATCAGGGTTGGCGAGCCGAGACCGTTCGGCCTGTATAGCTGTTTCAGTGGGAAAGATATTGCTTATTTGATGGGGCGTCGCCAAGCGGTAAGGCACCGGATTTTGATTCCGGCATTCCCAGGTTCGAATCCTGGCGCCCCAGCCACTTATCTATCAGGCCTCAGGCCCTTGTCCGGTTTGAGAGCTTCAGATATCCGATATCACTTCTTTTTTCGGTTAGGTCATGGGTTTCCATGGCCTACAACTTTTTCCAAGCTACCGGTGGGGGTCCATGGTGGACAAGCTGAAGATATTTTCCGGCAATGCCAATATTCCTTTGGCCCGTGAGATCTGTGGCCAATTGGCCGTACCTCTGGGCAACGCCAAGGTCAAAACCTTCTCTGACGGGGAGATCATGGTGGAGGTCGGCGAGAATGTGCGCGGCAGGGACGTCTATGTCGTTCAGTCAACCTGTGCGCCGTCCAACCACAACATCATGGAGCTTCTGATCATGATGGATGCCCTCAAGAGGGCATCGGCAGCCAGGATCACAGCGGTTGTACCCTATTTTGGCTATGCCCGCCAGGATCGTAAAGTCGCGCCGCGGACCCCGATCACCAGCAAGCTCGTTGCTGATTTGGTCAGTACAGCGGGCGCCGACCGCGTGTTGACGATGGATCTGCACGCCGGTCAGATCCAGGGGTTTTTCAATATTCCCGTCGATCATCTCTACGCGGCTCCGGTTATCCTTGCGGATGTCTGTGCCCGTTTCCCCGGCCGCGTGGTGGTCGTGTCGCCCGATGCGGGAGGAACGGAAAGAGCCAGGGCGTACGCCAAACGGCTCGACGCCGGTCTGGCCATTATCGACAAACGTCGCAGCGGGCCCAATGTCTCCGAAGTTATGCACATCATTGGTGATGTCAAGGGGGAGACCTGCATTATCGTCGACGATATGATCGACACGGCGGGAACGCTTTGCCAGGCGGCCCAGGCTCTGAAAGAGAAGGGCGCTGCCGCTGTCTATGCCTGTGCCACTCATGCCGTCCTTTCCGGACCCGCCCTTGAGCGGATCAGTGACAGCTGCCTCGAGGAAGTGGTGATCACCAACACGATCCCCGTTCAGGACAAGCTGTCGACCTGCTCGAAGCTGCGCGTTCTTTCCGTGGCAGAAATACTGGCTGAATCCATTCGCCGCATCCATGGCGATGAGTCAGTCAGCTCGTTGTTTATTTAGATAGGTCAATAATTCAAGATAGTTGGTTTGGTTGCCAGCTGGCAGCACAAATTTATGGAGGAACAATCAATGGCAAATACGGAACTGGTCGTCTCTGCACGTGAAAGAATCGGAAAAGGTGGCGCACGTAGCCTTCGCCGGCAGGAGCGGATTCCCGCTGTCGTCTATGGAAAAGGTATGGAACCCTGTTCCGTGACGGTAGAGCCGAAAGCTCTGCAGGAGGCCATAGCGACCGAGGCCGGCTGGAATACCCTCATTTCTCTCAAGGGTGTACCGGAGGTTGAAGGCAAGGTGGTCATCATCAAGGATCTGCAGGTTGATCCTATCCGTCGTGATATGATGCATGCCGATTTTCAAGCCATTGAAATGGGCAAGAAGACGCATGTCATGGTTCCCGTTCACCCTGTCGGAAAATCCAAGGGCGAAAAAGAGGGCGGCAACCTGCAGGTCATCCGCCACGAATTGGAAGTGGTCTGCCTCCCCTCGGCGATCCCTGCGGCGATTGAGGTCGACGTGACCGAAATGAATATCGGTGATGTTCTTCACGTTGAAGACCTCGTGCTTTCGGAAGGGATCCAGGTGCCTCACGATGTCAATTTCACGGTTATCACCGTGACTGGCCGCAAGAGTGAGGAAGAAGAGGGTGCTGCTGAAGAGGCGGTTGAAGAGGCCTGATCTTGAAGTTGGTGGCTGGGCTGGGAAACCCCGGCAGCAAATATGCCGGCACGAGACACAATATCGGTTTTCTTGCTGTCCAGAAAGTCGCTGAGCGCTCCGGCACCTCCCTGAAAAAAAGCGGTCACCAGGCGATTTACGCGACGGGCCGCGTTGCTGGAGAAGAGGTTACCCTGCTTCTCCCCCAAACCTTTATGAACCTCAGCGGAGCCAGCGTAGGTTCCGCCTGCAAATCCCTCGGTGTTGAGCCGGGGGATTTGATTGTCGTCCATGACGATATCGATCTGCCCTTCGGCGCCCTCAAGATTAAACGAGGGGGAGGACATGGCGGTCACAACGGTATTCGCCATATCCGGCAGGTGTTGGGCACAGGTGATTTTGTCCGGGTCAAGATCGGTGTCGGTAGGCCTGCTCCTGGCGGAGATGTCGCCGGTTATGTGCTCAGTCCTTTTTCGGCGAAAGAGCGACAGAGCCTTGAGGATGTACTTGAAGATGCAGCCATGGCCGTGGAGGCAGTTCTCGAAAAGGGGGCTGAGCGTGCCATGAACGAATTCAATAGTCGAGAAGTTCGCAATTAAAATCAGAGGAAAGAGAGGGAACGAAACAACATGGAACTGCAAATGTATGCACCCATTCTGGGGGTGATCGGTTTCGTCATTGCCATCGTGCTGTATGGCATGGTTAAAGGCCAGCCGGTCGGCAACGAAAAAATGAAGGAAATTTCTGAAGCGATTCACGCTGGGGCCATGGCCTTCCTGCGCAGGGAGTACAAGGTTCTCGCTATCTTTATCGTGTTGGTTTTCTTCCTTATTTTTGCCGGCATGGGTCCCCAGACCGCTTTTGCCTTTCTCGGTGGCGCGATCTGTTCAATGATCTGCGGCTTTATCGGCATGAAGGCTGCCACCCGTGCCAACGTGCGCACGGCCGAGGCCGCTCGCCAGTCCGGTCAGGCCAAAGCTCTGGAGGTCTCCTTCAACGGCGGCGCCGTCATGGGGATGTCCGTTGCTTCCCTCGGTCTGGTCGGTGTTGGCATCGCCTTTATTCTGTTTGGTGATGCTGAGCACGCCCGTTACATTAACGGTTTCGCCATGGGCGCCTCTTCTATCGCCCTGTTCGCCCGCGTGGGCGGCGGCATCTATACCAAGGCAGCTGACGTCGGTGCCGACCTGGTCGGCAAGGTTGAGGCCGGCATCCCTGAGGATGACCCCCGCAACCCTGGCGTTATTGCTGACAACGTCGGTGACTGCGTCGGCGACACGGCCGGCATGGGCGCCGATATTTTTGAATCTTACGTCGGTTCCATTATCGCTACCATTGCGATTGCCGCTGCGGCCAGCACCGAACTGCTGACTCACCTGTCGGTTCCGGGCGTCGAGCTCAGCGTCATTCAGGCCAACGCCATGCTGCTGCCGCTGGCCCTGGCCATGGTCGGCCTGATCTTCTCCGTCATCGGCATCGGTTCCATGAAGCTTCTCAAATCCATGGATCCCGCCAAGGCCCTGCACTATACAACCTTCGTTGCTGCCGGTGGTTTCCTTGTGGCCGCATTCTTTATCGTCAGGGGCCTGCATATCTCTAACGGTGTGTTCTGGGCGATTCTCGCCGGCACTCTGGCTGGCATCGCCATCGGTCAGATAACCGAGTACTACACCGCCTCCACTCCGGTCGCTCGCATCGCTGAGGCCAGCAAGACCGGCCCGGCGACCAACATTATTCATGGCCTGGCTGTCGGCCTCGAGAGCACCGCAGCACCCATTATTATCATCGCTGTCGGCATTTTTATTGCCAACTACTTTGCCGGCCTCTACGGCATTGGTATCGCCGCTGTTGGCATGCTCGCGACGGTCGGTGTGACCATGACCGTCGACGCCTACGGTCCTATCGCCGACAATGCCGGTGGTATTTCCGAAATGGCCGGGCTTGGTCCCGACGTGCGCAAGATTACCGATGGCCTCGACGCTATCGGCAACACCACGGCTGCCATCGGCAAAGGTTTTGCTATCGGTTCGGCTGCCCTGACGGCTCTGGCCCTTTTCTCGGCCTATGCGACCACCGTCGGACTCACGTCAATCAATCTGATCAATCCCTTGACCGTTATCGGGATGCTTATTGGTGGCGCGCTGCCTTTCTTTATTGGCGCTCTTACCATGACGAGCGTTGGCCGCGCTGCCGGTAAGATGGTTGATGAGATCCGCCGCCAGTTCCGCGAAATTCCCGGCCTGCTCGAAGGCAAGGAAGGCGTCAAGCCTGAGCCTGAGAAGTGTGTCGACATTTCTGCTCGCGCGGCCCTGAAAGAGATGATTCTGCCCGGCGTTGTCGCCGTTGTCGCCCCTGTAGTCATTGGTTTCACCCTCGGTGCCGAGGCCCTCGGTGGTATGCTGGCTGGTGCCACGGTTGCCGGTGTTCTGCTGGCCCTGATGATGTCCAATGGCGGCGGGGCTTGGGATAACGCCAAGAAATACATTGAAAAAGGTGAACTCGCTGGTGAGAAAAAAGGTGGCGAGGCGCATAAGGCCGCAGTTGTCGGTGACACGGTTGGCGACCCGTTCAAAGATACTTCGGGTCCGGCCATGAACATTCTCATCAAGCTGATGAGCGTAGTGGCCCTGGTCATTGCTCCTCTGCTCGTCTAAATCGGGGCTATACGCCCAGTGGTTAACCATGGATAGCCGGGACACTGTTCCCGGCTATCTTCTTTTATAGTGAGAACGCAAAGCATGGGTTTTAAGTGCGGTATTGTTGGTTTGCCCAACGTAGGTAAATCCACTATTTTCAACGCCATCACTTCGGCCGGGGCCGAATCGGCCAATTACCCTTTCTGTACCATTGAGCCCAATGTGGGGGTGGTGAGTGTTCCTGACGGCCGCCTGGATCAGTTGGCTGCTATCGTTCACCCTGAGCGCGTCGTGCCGACCTCCATGGAGTTTGTCGATATCGCCGGACTGGTCAAGGGGGCAAGCCGCGGCGAAGGGCTGGGAAATCAGTTTCTTGGGCATATCCGACAGGTCGATGCGATTGCCCATATCGTTCGCTGCTTCGAGGACGACAATGTCGTTCATGTCGACGGTTCTGTCGATCCCTTGCGGGATGTCGAGGTTATTCAGACTGAACTGAATCTGGCGGACCTGGATTCGGTTGAAAAAAGAATTTCACGCACGGAAAAGCAGGCCAAAAGCGGGGACAAGAAAATGCAGGAGGAACTCGCAGTCCTGCGTAAAGTTCAGGAGACCCTCAATGGCGGCCAGCCAGCCCGGGCGACAGAGCTCTCAGTCGAAGAAAAACGAATTCTTCGGGATCTGCACCTGATTACCGCCAAGCCCGTCCTCTATGTGGCCAACGTGGGGGAAGACGATCTGGGGGGGAAGCATCCTTTTGTTGAAAAACTACGCCACTTTGCTGCGGACCAGCAGGCTGAAATGGTGATGATCTGCGGCAAAATCGAATCGGAAATCGCTGAACTCGATGCCGATGAGAAGGCCGACTTTCTCAGTGAAATGGGCCTCTCCGAGTCCGGTCTTGATCGCATGATTTCCGCCGGTTATCAGCTGCTTGGCCTGATCACCTATTTTACGGCCGGCGTCAAGGAGGTTCGAGCCTGGACCATTGCGGCCGGAACCAAAGCCCCCGGTGCTGCCGGCGTAATTCATACCGATTTTGAAAAAGGTTTTATCCGGGCTGAGGTTACCGCCTTTAATGATTTTATCACTGCTGGTGGCGAGGCGGGTGCCAAAGAAAAAGGGTTGATGCGGCTCGAAGGCAAGGAATATGTCGTCAAGGATGGCGATGTCATGCACTTTCGATTTAACGTCTGAGCCGCTTAAGGATTGAAAAGAATCTTGATTTGTGATAGAAAGTCAAATTTGTCTAAGAACGGATGCCGCTGTGGCGTTCGCTCCTTGCTCCGGATTGGTGCCGGGGCTATTTAACCCACGAGGAGGTAACACGAATGCGTACCTACGAAACAATCTACATCGTCAACCCCGAAGCGACCGGTGATGCCTATGCCGCGATCGTTGACAAATTCAAGGGAGTCCTGACCGAACAGGGCGCCAGTATCATCAAAGTGGATGAATGGGGTGTCCGGAAAATGGCCTATCCCATCAAGAAACAAACCCGCGGGAGTTATGTCCTGACTGTATTCGAGGCTCAGCCCGAGGTCATCAAGGAGTTCGAGCGCCGTATGCGGATTGATGAAAACATCATGAAGTTTCAGACGGTGTACCTGGAAAAGGGGTTTGAGGCCTCTGCTCCTGCCGAGGCGCAAGAGGCCGAAGCAGCAGTCGAACAGGAAGAAAAAGCGGAATAAATCTCTCGAAACGACAACGTGACCATCTATACGGAGGATATAACAAATGGCTTTTGAAAAACCCGCTGGAAGAAGACCTGCAGGCGCAGGAGCGCCGAGAAGACGTTTTGTCCGTCGCAAGGGCTGCCGCTTCTGTGCCGACAAGACCATGAAGATCGACTATAAAGAAATCCGCACTCTGCGCTATTTCATTTCTGAGCGCGGTAAAATCGTGCCCCGGCGGATTTCCGGCAACTGCGCCGAGCATCAGCGCAAGGTGTGCGAGGCCATCAAGCGAGCCCGCAATATCGCACTGCTGCCCTTCACCGCCGGACATGCCATTGACTAAGGTTGCCTCAGGACGAGAGCGTTAACATGGGACAGCGCGGTCTCTTTTTTTTCGGGAGTATCGTTCTGACCATTCTGTTGCAGATGGTCTCGTCCTCTTTGGGTGCAGGAGGCGTGCTGCTGGCCTTGCTGGTGCCGTTTCCAGCAGCCTATGTGCATATGAGGTTTGGGGCACAGCTGGGGGGAGGTATTGTCGCTGCCGCCACGGTTCTCTTGGCCGCTACCGGCGATCCTGCCACTGCACTGGGCTATTTTCTCCAGTTTGGCCTGGCTTCCTTTCTGCTGCCCCTGCTTCTGCGCCGGTTCTGGCCCTGGGACCGGGCTGTGATTGTTACGACTCTGAGCCTGGTTGTCCTAGCAGCCATGGCCCTCGGATTTTATGCGGGCAGCAAAGGAATATCGGTTCGACAGATTGCCGCCGATTATGTACAGAAAGAGGTTGATCAGGCCCTGCAGGTATACCAGCAGTCTGATGTTTCACCCCAACAGACGGCAGAGCTCGAACAGGTGCTCCGGAGTCTGGGGGACTTTCTTCTGCAGGCCTATCCGGCGTTGGCCATCACGGTCACCTGGGGAATCCTGCTGTTGCTGGTTTATCTTCTCTCGCGTTTTTCACGGGGGGGATATGCCATATCCGGTCCACCCTTTCATTTATGGAAGGCGTCCCCGCTTCTGGTCTGGATCCTGATCGGGGGAGGATTTGGTGTGGTGCTGTTCGACGGTCTTATCGACGTCGTTTCACTCAACCTGCTTGCGGTTGTGTTGCCAATCTATTTTTTACAGGGATTGGCCATTGTCAGTTACTTTTTTATCCGGAAGAATATTTCAACCGGTTTCAGGGTTATGGGATATCTTCTCATTTTTTTTCTCAACCCATTGCCTATGGTTGTCACCGGCTTTGGAATTTTCGATTTATGGGCGGATTTCAGGAAACCCAAAATTAAAGAAACGTAGATCCTTTTCAGGAGGAGATCGATGGAAATCATCCTTACAGAGAACGTAGAAAACCTCGGCAATATCGGGGACATGGTTAAAGTAAAGCCCGGTTATGCCCGCAATTACCTGGTGCCCCATGGTCTGGCCATGGAAGCCAACACCCGGAACATCAAAGAACTGGAACACCAGAAGCGCCAGATGGCTCGCAAGATGGAAAAAATTACCGAGGCGGCTAATCTCCTTAAGGGGAAAATTGAGGCGGCCACCTGTGTGATCAGCCACCGGGCCGGTGAGGAAGGCAAGCTTTACGGCGCCGTCACCACGATGGAAATTGAAGCCAAACTCAAGGAAGCCGGGATTGAGATTGATCGCAAAAAGATTCAGCTCGACGAGCCGATCAAAACACTCGGAACCCACGAGGTGCCTGTTAAACTGCAGGCCGGCGTTGTGGCCACCATCAAGGTCAACGTTGTCGCTGCCGAGTAAAATGCGCTCCAAAAGGGGAGGGAGCAGTCGTTCCTTCCCCTTTCTTCTTTTTCTCTTTTCACCTGCGACCCGGTGTTGATGAATGGATAAACTACCGTCTCATCGGCTTCCTCCCCAGTATCTCGAAGGGGAAATGTCTGTTCTCGGCGGCATTCTCCTTGAAAACCAGGCGCTGAACAAAGCGCTGGAGATCCTCGTTCCTGAAGACTTTTATCGGGAAAGTCACCGAAAAATATTCAAAACCCTGATTGAACTCTCTGAACGCGGGGAGCCTGCCGATCTAGTTACTCTCAGCGCCGCTCTTCAGCAAAATGGCGAACTTGACGCGGTCGGCGGGGGGAGTTACCTCTCCACCCTGGTCGATTACGTTCCCACGGCCGCCAACATCACCTACTACTGCCGCCTGGTCAAAGAAAAAGCCATGGCCCGCCACCTGATCGAGGTGGCTACCGAAATCGCTACCCGCGGCTATGAGGGGGGGGACATGGAGTCTACCCTCGATTGGGCGGAAAAATCGATTTTCGATATCACCGGGATGAAGACCCGGCCATCCTATTTTTCGACCAAAGAGATTCTGAAGGACACCTTTAAAGCGATAGAGAAGCTCTACGATCGCAAAGAGTTGGTCACCGGCGTTCCTACGGGCTTTCTGGACCTCGATCAGATGACCGCCGGTCTGCAGGGTGGGGATCTGATCATCATTGCGGCACGTCCCTCCATGGGGAAGACCGCTTTTGTCCTTAACCTGGTGGAGAATGCCTCCGTCCACGCCAAGACCGTCACACCCGCAATCGTCTTTTCTCTGGAAATGAGCAAAGAGCAGTTGGTGCAGAGGATGCTCTGCTCCATTGCCAAGGTCGACGCCAGCCGTTTGCGCACTGGTCATCTGGGAGATTCAGACTGGCCCAAACTTACCAATGGGGCCGGTTTTCTCAGTGAAGCCCCCATCTATATCGATGACACCCCTGCCATTTCTATTCTCGAGCTGCGGGCCAAGTGCCGCCGTTTGAAAGCGGACAAGGGCCTCGGGCTTATCGTGGTTGACTACCTCCAGCTCATGCGTGGCCACAACGCCGAAAACCGTCAGCAGGAAATATCGGAGATATCTCGCTCGCTTAAAGCGCTGGCCAAGGAACTTAATGTGCCTGTCATTGCGCTTTCCCAGCTCAATCGTTCACTGGAAAATCGTACCGATAAGCGTCCTATTATGGCTGATTTGCGTGAATCGGGCGCGATCGAGCAGGATGCCGACGTGATCATGTTTATTTACCGTGAGGCGGTTTACTGCGAAGCGTGTAAAAAACGCGACAATTCCTGTGAAAAAGGGCACGAAAAAGATGCTGAAATTGTTATTGGGAAGCAGCGTAACGGTCCCATCGGGACCGTGCATCTGACCTTTCGCGGTGAATACACCCGTTTTGAAAATCAGACCAGAAGGGATGATGGCGCCTAGGTCATCCTCAGTCCATCTCGAAATGCAAACAGCCCCCGAAGACATGTTCTCCGGGGGCTGTTTGCATTTCGAGATAAGGAAGTGGTCGTGGTCAGTCCTTTTTGATGTCGATCTCCAGGGTCTGGATCTTTTTTCGCAACGTGTTGCGGTTGATGCCGAGAATGTCGGCGGCCTTTACCTGGTTGCCGCGACATTTTTCCAGAACAATGCGGATCAGCGGCCTTTCCATCTGATGAAGGACCATTTCGTAGAGATTGTTCAGTTCATGGACTTCAACCTCCGAAAGGGCGGAACGTAATTTATTGGCGATTAGGGTTTCGAGAGAATTGCCGTTGTCTTCCTCCGGCCCGACGGGAGCGAGAAAGGAGAAGTCGGCAGGGGTAAGGAGCGGATCGGGTGACAGTAGGACTGCCCGTTTAATGGCGTTTTCTAGTTCCCGCACATTGCCCGGCCAGTTGTAGCCCTGCAAAAGGCTGAGGGCGTCGGCCGTACATCCCTGGGTGTTCACCCCGAACTCCTCACGACTTCGACTGATGAAAAACTCGGCGAGAAGAGGAATGTCGTCTTTTCTTTCCCGCAAGGGGGACAGGTGGAGCGGCACGACATTGAGACGGTAGAAGAGATCCTCACGGAATTCACGTGCCTGCACCCTGGCGCCCAGGTCCTGATTCGTGGCGGCCACGATACGCACATCGACTGAAATTGGCGCGGTCCCTCCCATGCGGGTGATTTCCTTTTCCTGGAGGACGCGCAGGAGTTTCGCCTGCAGGTCCAGCGGCATGTCGCCGATTTCATCCAGAAAAATAGTGCCACCATTGGCTTGCTCGAATTTGCCGGTTTTGCGTTCAACGGCCCCGGTAAAAGCCCCCTTCTCAAAGCCGAAAAGTTCGCTCTCCAGCAGATCTCGCGGGATCGCTGCGCAGTTGATGGCGACAAAAGGCTTGCCCAGTCGCGAACTGTTGAAATGGATGGCCCGGGCCATTAGTTCCTTGCCGGTGCCACTCTCGCCAGTAATGAGGACCGTCACGTCGGAAGGGGCTATTTTGCCGAGGATTTTGTAGGTTTCCTGCATGGCCCGGCTTTTGCCGATGATGGTTCGGTCGACTTTGTAGTGGTCTTTCAGTTCATCCCGTAGTCGATGCACCTCGTCGGTCACCGTCGAAGCTTTTTCCGCCTTCATGATCGTGGCGTCCAGCGCGTCAAGATCAAAAGGCTTGGTGATATAGTCGTAGGCGCCCCCCTTCATGGCGTCTACGGCGTTTTTCATGGAGTTCTCGGCCGTCATGATGATGACCAGTGTGGCGGGATTTTCGGCGTGGAACCGGGACAGCAGTTCCAGGCCGGTTATTTCCGGCATTTTAATGTCAAGAATGGCCAGGTCGTAATGATGCTGCCGGAAGAGGGTCAGCGCCTCCTGACCATCGGCGGCGAGATCGACCGTCAGGCCTTTTTTGGACAAAGCTTTAGAAAGTACCCAGCGGATACTTTCTTCATCATCGGCCACAAGAATACGGCGAATGGGCATGGCTGCTCTCCCGATCTGTCGATGTGTAACGTCATTGGTTTTAAAGAAAAGATATTAGTCAGTTTTCCGCTTTTGCCGCCTCGTCCCGGTCTTTCGACTGACGGATGAACGGCAGGGAGACGGAGAAGGTGGTCCCCTGACCTGCAGTGCTGGCTACCTTGAGAAATCCCTGATGTTGTCGGACGATTTTCTGGCAGGTAGCCAGGCCCAGTCCGGTCCCTTTGGTTTTGGTCGTGAAAAAAGGAGTGAACACCTTGTCGACCAGGTCAGGGGCTATCCCTTTGCCATTGTCAGTCACTTCCACCACAATCAGGGGGACAGGCCTGGTTCCTGTCTGGGTCAGATGGAAATCCGACGCGACTCGGGTGGTGATTTCAATCCGGCCCTTTTCATCAATCGCTTCGGCGGCATTCTTGATCAGATTCAAGAAAAGCTGCGTTAGCAGATCGCGGTCTCCCAGGATGGGTGGGATGCTTGGGTCGAGTCGCAAGACAAAGTCGAGTTTCTTGTCTCGTTGAGCTTCCTGCTGAAAAATGACGATGTCTCGGATGACCTGAGCCAGATTCACTTCTTCAAGCACAGGCAACCGGGGACAAGTCAGGTCCATGAGTTCTTCGATGATGCGGTTGATTCTTTCCGCCTCTCGCGTCATGATCCGGGCATATTCCTGCAAAGGACTATCCTCGGGGAGCTCCATGACCAGAAGTTGAGAGGCGCCCTTGATGCCCCCCAGAGGATTTTTTATCTCGTGGGCCAGACCGGCAGCAAGAGTCGACAGCATGCCGAGTCGGTCGGTCTGTCGTACGGCGTCTTCAAGCTCTCTGACCCGGCTCAGGTCCCTGAGGATAAGTACCGCGCCATCCTGTTCACCCTGGGGGGTAAAGATCGGGGCGCAGGACAGGCTTACGGGAAGAGAAGACATGCCGGGCCGGTTGAGGAAAATGTTCTCGTGATCGGAAATCGACCTTCCTTCGCGCAGGGCCGTTTGAATCAGGCGGATCACGCCGGGCTGCCCATTAAAGATTTGTTCGTAGTGGCGTCCCACCCCCTGTCGCTCCGAGAGCCCGACAAAGGCCTGAGCCGCCGGATTGATGAAGGATATCCGCTCGCGACGGTTTATGGCAATGACGCCCCGGTCGATACTCTCCAGAATGCGAAGGTAAAACTGGAGATCTTCCGGTGGCCCTGGATCACGGCCCATATCAGCTGGCAGCTCCCTCGGGGTTCGCGGTTAAAAAAGATTCCAAAAGATCTTTCATGTCGTCAAGATTTCCCGTCTTGTTAATGGCCTGGCGAAATTGTGCCGCGCCGCTGAGGCCGCGGACATACCAGCACAGATGCTTGCGCATATCCATGACTGCCTTGTAGTTTCCGAACAGGTCAACATAGAGATCAAGGTGCTTGCGGGCAACCCGCAAACGTTCTTCCGCCGCAGGCGGCGGCAGGAAGTCGCCTGCGAGGGCGGCGGCGATTTCCTTGAAAAGCCAGGGGTTGCCATAGCCTCCCCGTCCGATCATGATGCCGTCGCAGCCCGTTGTCTCCAGCATGTCAAGGGCATCAGCGGCGGAAAAAATGTCGCCGCTGCCGATGACGGGAATACGGGATTGTTCCTTCAGTTGACGGATGTGTTGCCAGTCCGAGTGTCCACTGAAGCCCTGGCTGCGGGTTCGCGGGTGCAGAACCAGGCCGTCCGCTCCTTCTTCCTCGGCAATGCGACCGATCTCAAGGTAATTGATGGTCTGCTGATCCCAGCCGGAGCGGATTTTGACCGTGAGAGGCAAGGGGGTGGCCTTACGAACGGCCGCCACGATTTTTCCGATCAAAATGGGGTTCTGCAACAAGGCGCTGCCAGCTCCTGAGCGAACCACTTTTTTCACGGGGCAGCCCATGTTGACGTCGATCAGTTCACCATCCTCGCTGACCATGGCCGCGGCGCGGGCCAGAACAGCCGGTGAATCAGCGAAGAGCTGGATTCCCAGAGGTCTTTCTTCGGGTGTCGATCGCAGAAGCTCTCGTGTCCGCACCCCGTCACGAATAAGACCGTTGGCGCTCACCATTTCAGTGAAGACGAGGCCTGCTCCGAACTCCTTCATGATGAGACGGTAGGGAAGGTCGGTGATGCCGGCCATCGGAGCCAGAATCAGATTGTTTTTCAATTGTAGATTTGAGAAAGAAATGTTTTTTTGCATAAATTTTAGGCATACTATCATGGCTGTTGGTGAAAGCAAGAAAAAACAGTGCGCTGTTCTTGACTTCAAAGTGAGATGGGCTAGTGTTTAGCTTGGTCGGCATACTGTATACAGAATTGGCTTGACAGCCTCCTCTTGAGTTTGTTAGAACATTTTTTGAAAATGAAGGAAAAAGCAGGGTGAAGCCCCCTTCTTATCTTCGTTTTCGCAACACCTCTTCCGTTTATTGTTGCCGCCTTTCGGGCGGTTTGGTTGAAATAGTCTGGGGCCTTTTGGGTTGGTGAACCGTCCGGTTCATCGCATTTCATTTCACTAAAGGAGAGAGAACATGTCCACACTGAAGGAGACTCTGCGCAAGAAGATCGAAGAGCACCGTCCCCGCACCACCCGGCTCGTCAAGGAATTCGGCGATGTCAAGCTGGGTGATGTTACCATTTCGCAGGCCATTGGTGGCGCCCGCGGCATCAAGTGTCTTGTAACCGACATTTCTTACCTCGATCCCATGGAAGGCATTCGCTTCCGTGGCAAGACCATTCCTGAGACTTTCGCTGCTCTGCCCAAGGTTCCCGGTTCCGACTATCCTTATGTCGAGGGTTTCTGGTGGATGCTGCTGACTGGCGACGTTCCCACCATGGAGCAGACCAAGGAAGTCGTGGCTGACTGGAAGAAGCGCTCCCAGATCCCCGCCTATGTCATTGACGTGCTGCGGGCTCTTCCTCGCGACTCCCATCCGATGGCCATGTTCTCCGCTGCTATCGTTGCCATGCAGCGTGACTCCGTCTTCGCCAAGAACTACGCCGCCGGCAAATTCAACAAGATGACCTGCTGGGAAGATATGTACGAGGACGCCAACGAACTGATGGCGAAACTCGGCCCCATCGCGGCCTACATCTACCGCATGAAGTACAAAGGCGACACCCACATTCCTGCTGATCCCAACCTCGATATGGGCGGTAACTTCGCTCACATGATGGGCGTCGAAAAGCCTTATGACGATGTTGCCCGCATGTACTTCATCCTGCACTCCGACCACGAGTCCGGCAACGTCTCTGCCCATACGACTCACCTGGTCGCTTCGGCTCTGTCCGACGCCTACTATTCCTACGCAGCCGGCATCAACGGTCTGGCTGGCCCTCTGCATGGTCTGGCCAACCAGGAAGTTCTGTCCTGGACTCAGAATTTCATGGACAAGTTGGGTGGCAAGGTTCCCACCAAGGAAGAGCTCGAAAAGGCCCTGTGGGACACCCTCAACAGCGGTCAGGTTATCCCCGGTTACGGCCATGCCGTTCTGCGCAAGACCGATCCCCGCTACACTTCCCAGCGTGAGTTCTGCCTCAAGACTCCGGGCCTGAAGGAATACCCGCTCTTCCAGCTGGTTTCCATGATCTTCGAAGTAGCTCCCGACGTTCTGCTCAAGCACGGCAAGGCCAAGAACCCCTGGCCGAACGTTGACGCACAGTCCGGTGTTATCCAGTGGTACTACGGCGTCACCGAGTATGACTTCTACACAGTTCTGTTCGGTGTGGGGCGTGCTCTTGGCTGCCTGGCCAACATCACCTGGGACCGCGCTCTCGGCTATGCCATCGAGCGTCCCAAGTCTGTTACCACGGCTATGCTGGAGGATGCTGCCGGCATCAAGTAATTCGTCAGAAACATCTGTTTCTGATTTTCTTGCTATTTCATGGGGGTGTCGAAAGACACCCCCTGTTTTTTTGGGGGAATGAAAAAAGGACCGTAGGGACGGTCCTTGGAGAAGGCGGTTGGGTTGGGTGGGAGCTGACGCTATTTCTTGTCGGGGCGGGTTGCGTAGAGAAGGATTTTCTGATCCGTATAGCTCTCGACTTCGCCTGCAAAAGTCTCGATTTGGAAATAGTCGTGTACGGCAGCCGGTGCTTCAATGAAGAATTTATTCAATTGCTGCACTCCGGTTCTGCCTAGCCCGGCCCGCTTAGCCCACACGGGGAAGTCGTGGGTTTTGGGAATCGTCAGAGTTTCATGGACGGTGAATCCGGCTTCTTCAAGCATCTGAACCCATTGCGAGCGGGTATAGGCCTGCACGTGGGTCGGGTCCCGCATCTTCTCCATGGCTTGGTAGAAATCAGCGATTTCAGGGTCGTCCGGCAGCAGGGTATCTATGATGACCATGCGACCGCCTCGCCGCAGAACACGAAAAAACTCCCTGACGGCCCGAGGAACATCAGGGAAATGGTGCGGAGCGATTCGGCAAGTGAGAAGAGTAAAGGCCCCAGACGGAAAGGGCAGATCCTCTGCGTCCGCTTCACGAAAGGTGACATTTTCGACCCCACCTTCCTCGCTGATATACTCCTGGGCTTTTTTCAGCATCTGCATGGTAAGGTCGGAAGCGACAACGCTGCGAACTTTGGGGGCGAAGTAGAGGGCCGTATGGCCCCCACCGCAGGCGACATCCAGGAGAATGTCGTCAGGCGTTGGCTTGAGGAGGCGGTCGGCTTCAGCCAGGTCATCTCCTCGGGCGAAACCCCGATCCCTGACATAGCCATCGGCCGTTCTGCCAAACTGCTCTCTTACCTTGTTTTTGAAGTTATTTTTCATGGTTCTTCCGGCCCTTTGCATGATCTGAAGGCAGTATTTCCTGAAAACGGATGTCGCTTTTTGTTTTTCAAAACTTTAACAGGTTAAGATATTTTCGCCTCACGAGAACAAAGAAATTTTATTCGAAAAGCAAAAATTTGGCGGAGAATAGCATGAACTAAGGCTCTTGAAAAGGCTTGTTTGGCCGGCTCTTGGCTAGGGATCTTCTGTCGCGGTGGCGGGCATAAGCGTGGCCAGAAGGGTTTCAAGATCTGTCATTAATTGTGTCAGGTTGTCAACGTGCGCACTGGACAAGTCAGGAACTTCACCCAGAATGGTGGCAAGGCGCCGGGTTGCGCTTAGGGCCGTTTTGCAGTTCTCGGCCAGCGTTTGGTCGGGGTCTTTTCTGGCGCTGGTAACTTCCCGAAACTGCTTGCGAACGGTTGGGAGACTACGGTCCTGCTCGATAACTGCCGTGCGCAGGGCGTCGAATTCTTCTGGAGGGAAATTCTGCTCCTCCCGGGCTTGGCGAAGAAGGTCGATGGAACGGAAGTCGGGCAAGGGTTTCAGTTCACCCTTGCGGGCCAGAAGTGCCGGTTCCTCTTTTTCCAGGTAACGATAAGCCAGCGTGAGTTTTTCTGCCGTCGGTTTTTTAATACGGACTTCACGAGAACAGTATTCCTCAAAGGAGGAATAACCCCAGTGGCTGAAAAGTTTTTCGCGACTGACCAACAACAGCTGCTCCCCTAATTCAACCCAGGATGACTTGAATCGTTTAGCCACATCCAGCACTCGATAGCGTTCCGAGCCGGGATCAAGCTCCTGCATGAGTCGTTCGATATGGATTTCACCGGATGTTTTGGGGGCGTCGTTCATGTCCTCTCCTTCGTCTGCATATCTTCAGGCGCCGAAGTCTAGCATATGGATGGGGGTTGGTGAAGTAGAATTGCCTTGGCTCCTTCTGGCGATGTCAGTACAATGTCGCGCAAATATTCAGGCCGGTTTCAGTAGGGATCTTTGGGCAGGAGGCGATGTGGCAAAAGACGCTGGGTTCATCGTAGGACCCGAAACAGTGAGAATGGTTGAACTGGGGCACCCGTGGGTCATTGCGGACCGCTACACCAAAAGGTGGGCCACAGGTCGTGCTGGCGATATTGTCGCTCTGGTTGATGAGAACGGCGGGTTTGTCGGGACGGCCATGCGTGATCCGGGGGATCGCATCACCGCCCGTCTGCTTTCCCGACATCCCATGAAGCTGGATCGAAACTGGCTCGAAATGAGGGTCAGCCAAGCTGTGCGTCTACGTGAGAACCATCTCGATCTGGAGGGGACCAATGCCTTTCGACTCATCAACGGCGAAGGCGATTTTCTGCCTGGACTCACCGTAGATCGGTATAAAGACCATCTCATGATTCAGCTGTATTGCGGAGGCTGGAAGCCCTATCTGGGGCTACTGTCCGAAGTGCTCCAGAAGCTGTGCAGTCCACGCGGTATTTATGAAAAACCCCGGCCCCAGGACACCCGCAATCTTGCCGCCAGCCGGGATGATAAAAAAATGAGTCGCCTTCTTCGGGGAGAGCCGGTCTCGGGGAAACTGGCTGTTCTTGAGAGTGGCCTGAATTTCCTGGTGGATTTGGGGGAAGGGCTCAATACCGGACTCTTCCTCGATCAGCGTGAGAATCGAGTCGATCTCATGGGCCGAGTCAAGGGGGCGCGTGTTCTTAACCTGTTTGCCTACACGGGTGCGTTTTCCGTAGCGGCGGCAGTTGCCGATGCGGCCAAAGTAACCAGCGTCGATGTGTCAGAGTCCTATCTTGATTGGGCCCGGGAGAATTTCGGCATCAATCGCCTCAACGCCAAGCGGCATGAATTTATTGCCGGCGATTGCTATGCTGTTCTGCAGGATCTCGAGCGACAGGGGCGCAGTTACGATGTCATCGTCATGGATCCCCCCAGCTTTTCCACCACCAGCAAAAGCCGGTTCACGACCCGCAAGGGAACTTCAGACCTGGTTGCCCTGGCTTCGCGTCTCCTGGTGGATGGTGGGCTGCTTATCACCTCCTCCAATCTGCAGAAGATGGAAGTCGCTGACTATCTCAAGGAATTGAGGCGCGGCGCATTGCAGGGCGGTTGCGAGCTCAGGGTAATCAAGTTGGCGGGACAGTCAGCCGATTTTCCCTATCCCGTCACCTTCCCGGAGGGGCGCTATCTGAAATACGTCATCAGCGTAAAGCAGGAAGCCTAGGGTGGCTTAGTCCACGTCATCGAACGCTATTCTCGCCTGCCGAGTTTATCTGAAACGGTTCCTTGGCCCGGTACGGCAGAAATACGTCCTGGTAAAGAAACTGGTAGCCGGCCAGATTCTCTCTGGTCAGCAGGGGGTGTCCGTTGGGCAGAATGAGAAAGGGTTCCAGCTGCTCACCGCCTACCGAGCCATGCCCTCCGACCTGATCATCAAAACAGACGATCCTGTTTCCATCGTACGCCCCGAACAGGATCAGGTCCCCGCAACTCTCCTGATTGGCAAAACGACACAGCTCCGGAAATATCTTTTCAGGGGCGCCGTAAGGGGCCAGGAAAGACAGTTGCGATTGGTCAGGGACTTGGTCGGGCTGCGCACAGAGCCGTCCGTGGCGGTGAAAGAAGCAGACCTGTCCGTCTTTGCCTCTGGCGATGAAAAACCCAATTCCCTTGTGTTGTGACAAAAACTGCAACAGCAAAGGCTGCTGGGCCTCCAGCTCGCACCAATGGAGCCTCTGGGGCGTTCCGGTCAAGTAGAGGTGGGCCAAAGAGCTGGAGTAGGTGATGACGATACCACCCTCCGGGTCAACTTTCAGGGTTTCGGGAACGAGGGCATTGATGCGACGCTGAAAAAACTTTTTACTGGCACGGTAGACCTGATGGCGCCAGCCTTTCGGGCTATCCAGTTCTTCCTCAAGGTATCCCAGTTGGAGGTGGGTGAATTCCAGGGGGCCGCTGGAGACGGTAGCCTCCTGGTTTTCGCGCAGGAAGGCGCTCACGGCCTCTCCCAGGGTCGCCCCGAACCGGTCCCGGAAGGGGTAGCCCGGCGTCTGGCCATGGTCGGAGAGGATAATGAGTTCATAGCGTCCCCCGGGCGCATGGCGCAGCATCCGCATGATTTCGCCAATGCGCTTGTCCGTGTACTTGAGATTTTTGAGAGCCTGATGCGAGGCGGGGCCAAAATGGTGCGCCAGTTCATCATAACCGCTGTAAGTTGTGTAGATATAGGGGACTCCGGCATAGATGTCGGCAATGACCCCGAACGTCTGAAGTTCGCGAAGAATCACGTTGCAGAAAATGCGGATGAAAGGGAAGAGCCCTTCACTCACCTTCCAGGGCCTGGTTTTGGCGAAATGCCAGCGGTCATAGATTTCCATGAAATACTCAAGGACCGAGGCGAACATCATCCGACAGACGCGCAGCGGATGAAGTACGAGTAGGAGAAGGATGCGAGAGCCGCCAAAGCGACCGAAGAGGGTCTGCGGGTGAGGGGAGGAGACGGTGAAGACGCTGCGGGCGGCACCGCCATCTAAAATGTTGGAGTAGGATGAGCCGCCTTCGAGCAGTCCGGAGCGACCGTCGAACAGCTGCCCTCTGAATTTCTGTACGTGGTCGATGTCGTTGCAGCTGAACAACTGCCCGGATTTTTTATCAAACCATCGGAAAGCGGGGATGCCTTCCTCAACGCCGTAAAATATGGTGGCTTGGGCGGCGGGCGTGGTGCTGGGCAGACCGGCCTGGTACTGTTTTAGCCCGTAGCCCCTTGAGAGGTGTCGTTCAATATTGGGAAGATACCCCTTCTCAAGGGCCTGTTTGAGATGGCTGGTGGAGAGACCGTCAAGCTGGATGCCGACAAAACCTGTCGAGAGCCCCGAGCGCCGCTTCTGCAAGCGCTCTTTACGAAAGGCGTAGAACTTGAAGAAGTAGTAGATTCGAAAAACCCTGTCCAGCAATTGCGTCCAGTGCACGGCATCATCTCCTTGATGTCTGTGCATCAAGTATAGCAGCCGCAGCGGAAAATCTCTAAGAAGTCAGGGGGATTATCGTTCGTGGAGATAAGAAAGCCGGGGCGAGGTGCCCCGGCTGTGAGTAGATGGTGCTGCTTTATGCGACAACGCTGGCCTTGTTGATGACGACCGCTTCTTTGGGGACATCCTGGTGCATCCCTTTGTTGCCGGTGGCTACCTGCCGAATGGCATCGACAATATCCATCCCATCAATAACCTTGCCGAAGACAGCGTACCCGTATCCCGAAGGCGTCTCATTCTTGTGATCTAAAAAGGCATTGTCCTTGACGTTGATAAAGAATTGGCAGGTGGCGCTGTCAACGACCTGCGTGCGTGCCATGGCAATCGTCCCCCGCAGGTTTTTCAGCCCGTTGCTGGCTTCATTGCGGATCGGTCCGCGGGTCTTTTTTTCTTTCATGTCCGCGGTCATGCCCCCACCCTGGATCATGAAGCCGTCGATGACGCGATGAAAAATAGTACCGTCATAAAACCCACTGTTAACGTATTCAAGAAAATTGGCGGTTGATTTGGGAGCGTTTTGGGCGTCGAGTTCCAGGGTGATGTCTCCCATGGAAGTCTCCAGTCGGACAGCAGGATTCTTTTCGCTCATCGGTGTGTCTCCTTTTTGAAGGGATCGATTTCAGAAATGCAAAAGGCCAGGAGAAGTACTCCCGGCCCTGATTTGCTGTGGTGCCGAAGGCCGGAATCGAACCGGCACGGCCAGAAGCCATCGGTTTTTGAGACCAGAGAGCCGGGGTTTTTAGTACGTTAAAATCAATAAAAACAAATAGTTATGTTTCTGGATTTTTTAAAAATCTTCCTCCCGTTGTCCCAAAATTGTCCCATTTTTTCCCCTTGTAACCCCTGGGATTTGTGGCTCGAAAATGGCCCGCCAATCTTCTTCTTTTCTAGGGGCGTCGACAATCAGCTCTTTAAGGCCCAGGTGATTTTTGTACTGGTCGAGGGTCATGCTGCCGCAATCAAGTAGTTCTAACCCAAATTCCCCTGAAATCAAAGCGATTTCGTCGAACTGGATGTCTATCTCCTTGAGGGCGTTGAGAACTCGCGGCCGCTGCTTTGAGGATAGTGAATATTTAAAGGACTGTTCCGTTGTGTTGAATTGGAACCGGGGGTCGAAAAACAATATTTTTTCTCTTCCTTCGAGTCGCGCTAAACACAGGCTTGCCGCGAGGGCCAGCAAGGCCGGCGCGGTGATCTCTCTGGCGATTTTCTGCAAAAAATTATGTAGGGTCACACTGGATCTGAATTCGTCTTTCCCGGGGATGAGTTCGCTATTTTTTAAAGCTAGGCTGATTTTTCCGAAGCTGATTTTTCCGAAGCCAAGGGGTCGCTGCGGCGCCCAGGCTTCCCATGCCGATTTGGGGATTTTCTTCCAAGCTTCTTTGGGGTTAGCACTTCCTCTGATCTGCTCCCACAGGGGTACATATCCCCCCGCGCCGGCCGCGACGTCTTCTTTAAATGTGCTGCCAAGGCAGGGCGTCCCTTCAGCCAGCATGGACCATGGGCCAACCCAGGGGCCGACGGAAAAGGCATCGCTGGTCTCTGACCAGAGGGATTCGACGGTGGCCTGTGTCACCCCCCTCTCTTTATTCTTCCAACGATCCCAGGCTTCGGGGGTCGGTCCGTAGCCGTCTTTCCTGCGCTGGTTCGCCGCCCGGCTCAATCTGTAGCTTGTCGGCTGGTCGCCTCCTTCAGAGAGCCGGGCGGAGGATGTCCAAACCCAGGTTCTTGTTTTCAAAAAATCTAGTTTTTTGGACGCTGTTTGTTCTCTCGTGCTGCCCTTCGGTCGGCCCGCCTTGGCGGGCAGAGCTTGATTTTGATTCCCCGTCTTGTCTTCCCTTGTTCTCATGCCCCAACCCCCCCTTTTGTATATGTCAGGGCTTCTTTTTACCAATTAAATTGACATATGTCAAATTAATTCAAATACCCTCAAATTTGCTCTCTTTTTTTTCTGGATGCGGGGGGATATCCTGGGTTAAACAAGGCAGAAAAAAGGAGGTTTACAGATGGAGAAAGAGTTTAGTTTTTTGGACCTGGAAGATCGATTCCCGCCAGTCATCCCCAGGGCGCAAATCCAAAAATATTTCCCCTGGCTGTCTCAAAAGAGGCTGGCAAACATGGGTTGTCAAGGACAGGGGCCAGCGTACATCAAGAGCGGGCGGGCCGTCCTTTACCCTACCCGCTCCCTGCTGCTGTGGCTGGACCAGAGAAATCAGCCAGAGGGGGAAGAAGGGGGTGAGGCAGAAGGCAGCCCCGCAGGGAAAGGGAAAATGGGAAGAAAGAGCAAGGCCCAGGAAGTCAGGGAAAGAAGGGGGTAAGGCGATGTCGATCTACAAAATAGTAAAACCGACTGGCCAGTTCGAGCTGCTGCCCGTCAAAACTCTTCGCGACCCCCGGCTCCAGCTCGATGAGCTGGGCCTTCTCGTGCGGCTTATCAGCCGCCCCCCAGGCTGGGAATTCCGGCCCGGCCAGATCAAAAAAGAAACGGGGTGGGGGAAAGACCGGCTGGGGAGGGCCATGGAGAATTTGGAGCGTGCCGGGTATGTCAAAAGGCGGCAAATCCGCCTGCAGAACGGAGGGTGGAACTGGGTGTCGGAAATCTATGGAGAATCGCAGAATGTTGATTTTTATGCAGAAAGGCGGCGTGGCAAGGAAAAGAAAAAGGAAGAAAAGCCCATGATCGGGTTACCCGGAGATGGCGGGTCAACCGGCGACGGTTCACCCGGCGACGGTTCACCCGGCGACGGTTCACCCGGCGACGGTTCACCCCCCCATATATACAGCACAGATCTTATTCAACACAGAACTGAAACAAACCAGAATACCACCACCACCAAGGAGGGAGGTGAAAAAGAGACAGGGGAGGGAGATGAGCGGTCAGGTGGTGGTGGTCTGGATTCCTATCAATCTCAGCCTTTCCCTACCCCGGGCGGGGGAGCAAGCAAGGATGAAGAAATAAAGGAATACCTGCGGCTGGGCTTGCTGTACGGGTCTGCTGGTGGCCCTCCGTTCAGCCCGACAGGTTGGGCACGGAAGGCGAAAAACAGAATAATAATCGACCAAGGCGGGCTGTCTGAGGAAGACAGAGGGCAGATGGCTGGCTGGAAAAGAAAAGAGGAGCAGGAGCAAGGCGGGGAAGGCCCCCAGCCGTTCGAAACCTTCATGGAGTTGTACGAGAAAGGAGAGATCAGATGAAGAAAGAACACGCACTGGAAGCGGTCAAGACGATCGAAATGATGTTTGCTAGGGACTACCCCCGCGCTGCCAGGGAGCGGCTGGCCCAGGATCTGGAAGGAGAGGCAGCCGAGGATGCGAGAGATGCCCTCAAGACGCTCGAAAGAACCTTCACCTCCCAACCCGCGCCGATCGTTTTTCTGCGGATGGTGAGGGAGGCCGGGGCGGCCCGCGCCGATCGCCAGCAGGCCCAGCGGACGCGGGAGAGATTCACCCCGGGCGACCCTGACAGCTACAAGGTTTTCCAATCCATGCATCGGCTGTTTTTTTCGGGCAAAGCCACCCGGGCGCAAATCCTTCAAAAAATAAAGGAAGTTGACCGAATGAAGCCGACCGCCGGCTGGGCGACTTGTGGGCAAAGCCTGGCCGACTATTACCAGCGCAAGGGCATGGACCTCACCTCTGCGCCGGGCGCGGCCATATCTCATCGTGTAGGGGAGGCATAAATGCCCGAAACTAATCAACAAAACCTCACAGAGCCAGTCCTTGACTGGCTCGAATCCATCAATCATCTGGGGCTGAACATAGATTACAAGACCCTGAGAAACATCCTCTGGTCAGCACCCCTTGAAGCCCGTAAAACCCATGAATTTCATTACTTTACGGGTTTGGCGGATGGCCTATTTCTGTGCAAGGAGATCAGGTGATGAAAATGAAAAAAATTTTCCTGCTGCTTTTGTTGCTACCTTCTTTCCCCGTTTTTGCCGCTGATTCCACCAGCTATGCCCCTCCTGGGGTTGCGCAAAACCAGCACCAGAACCTGCATGGCTACTCAATCACAGCAGCCGGGCAGGTGCAGGCCGGCTCCATGTATTCCGGCGGCCAGGTCCTTGCCGGGTCTGTCTACTCTCCCGGGGAGGTCCAGGGGGGCGTCGTTTCGGGGTCCTACTTTCAGGACAGGGACAACCCTTCCTACTACCTAGATCCTGCAGGATGGAGCCGCCAAGCGTCGATTTTGGCCGGGGAAATGCGGGATCTGCAAGACAGTTCCTATTATGTCAATCCTGCCAGCACTTCCAGGCTGAATTCAGCCCAGGCCAACAGCCTGACGGCCGGGTCCATCACCCTTGGGGGAGTTCCCCGGACATCCTGGCCAGGGGCCGAGGGCAGCCTTGGTGCGGCCGGCTGGACCCGATTGCCCAATGGTCTGATTATTCAATGGGGATTGGTGACAACTAATGCTGTTCGATACAAGCCGTTCCCTATCCCTTTCCCGACTGCATGTGTGAGCATTCAGGTCACAGCAAATCGGAACTCCACCAGCGCGACGAGCGGGCAGGCGTACTCAGTGGATCGATTCGGCGCCAACATGGTAGCTGACATCACTCATGGGCCGGCCTGGTGGATGGCGCTGGGATATTGACCACCCAAAGGCGACATAGTTTTTCTTACACACCCGACTCACCCAGCCGGGTGTGATTTGGCTGCCAGGAGGGCAGCCCGGCCAAGCACAGCCCAGCAAATTAGGGCTGTGCCAATGGCAGCCAACCTTGCTAGTCGCTGGCTGCCAAAAGAAACCGCGCAAAACCGAAAACCCGTGCAAAAACGGCCCTGTGCCGTTGGCAGCCAATGGCAGCCAAACAAAAAACCACGTTGGCAGCCAAATAGCTGCCAACGCTGCCAGGCATAAATAGTGTTTGGCAGCCAAATAGCCGCCAACGCTGCCGTTGGCAGCCAACCTAAAAAGGAGAATGAAAAATGGAAAAAAGAGTGACCGTCAGACTTAACCAAGTTGATTTTGATTTGCTGGAGAAGGAAGCAAACAAGTCTGGATCTACCCTAGCTGATGCTCTTCGCCAGGGGTGGCGACAGGGCGTGGAAGGGATCAATTTCGATTCCCGCCTCGCCGGACTCGAAACCCGAACCGCTGACCGAATCGGCAACATAGAAACATTGTTGACCGAAAGGCTCACGGTGTTGGCAGAGATGATGAAATTGCTCGCCGAAGGCCAAGACAAAATTGTCCGCCAAAGCAACACGCTCGCTCTGGAGATCGCAAAGAAACGGCCCGCGCAACCCACGCAACCCGCCCAGCAGCGCCCGACAAGCCGTTAAAAAAGATAGCAGGAGGCCCGCCCCATGGACAAAAAGAAGGTAATGAGACAACCCAGAGACCTACAAGGCACAACCCTATGCTCCCTGACCTTCGCGGCTCTGGGGCTGGCCCTGGGGGCCTATGCAGCTGCCTGGGCTATCAGCAACTTGCCAATTTTTGCGCAAAACGGCTGGCGGCCCGTGGCCATCCTTAAATCAGCCCTGGGGCTGGCCGGGGTCGATCTTTTTGGGTCTGCCCGGAGCTTCAAGATCATTTATACCCGCTTCCCCATGCCTTATTGCTATTCCCCCCAGGCCACCGCATCGGTCGGCGTCCTGGGGGCTACCCTGGCGGGCTGGATCGGCTGGTGGCTCACAACCCCCCAGCCCGCTGTCGAACATCTTGCAGGGCGGCAGTTGGAGGAGGAAGAAACAGCTGTCGAAGCACTCAAAAAAGAGATGAAAAAAGAGATCGGAAAAGGGGAAGCCGGGATTGAAATCTTCCCCGGGGTGCCGATCAGTCTGGACCGAGAAACGAAACATATTTTCGCGGTCGGGGGCAGCGGCGCGGGCAAAACCACCTTTATTTTTCCCATCACTCGGGCGGCAGCGGCGCGGGGCGACAGACTATTAATATACGACAACAAAGGCGAATGGACGCAGCGATTTGATGGGGTAATTCTCGCCCCCTGGGACAAGCGGTGCGCGGCGTGGAAAATCTCGGAAGACCTCCAAAATATTGCGGATGCCCGGAATTTCGCCCAGGCGCTCATCAAAGACAGCTCAGACCCGATGTGGGCGAATGCAGCGAGGGCGATCCTGACCGCTGTGCTGGTCTATTTGATTAAAGAGAGGGATCAATGGGACCTGCAGGACGTCCTAAGGGAGATCGCCAAGGGTTACAAGCACCTCAGATCAATCATTCACAAATATACGCCGGAGGCGTCAGGACTGGTCGAAAGCGAAGAAATCACAAAGACCTCACAATCATTTTTGATTGTTTTGAGTTCCTACATGTCAACCGTGTCTGATTTAGCCGCTGCCTGGAATAAAAAACCTGCCATTTCAATCAGAAAATGGTTGTTGACCGACAAAAAACACAAAAACCCAAAGCATAGAATCATCATTCTGCAGGGGAATGAAAGATATAAGCAGCTAGAACAAAGCTATATTCAAGCCATCATGTCAGTTGTAGGTGCGACTGTATCAAGCCCCACAATGACTGAATCACGAACCAGAAGAATCTGGTTTGTCTTCGATGAAATTATACAAGTCGGGAAAGTCCCAACATTAACAAAAATGCTGGAAGTCGGCCGGTCGAAAGGGGTCAGGATGATAATCGGCAGTCAAAATATTTCGCAAATAAGAGAAGTTTACGGAGAGCACACCGCCGAGAACTGGACCTCAAATATTGGAACCTACTTCTTGGGCCGTGCGCTGGCAGTCGAGACCGCCGAATTTCTTGCAAAATTGTGCGGAAAGCAGAAGACCCGGAAATATGTTGCCAGCTACTCCGGCGGCGGGGTTGGCGGATCAACAGGCGACAGCCGACAAGACAGCTGGCAGGAGCAAGATGAATATATCGTGCGGCCGGACGAGTTCTCAACTCTCGGAAACCGCCAAAAACAAAAGGCGGTCGAAGGGCTTTTGCTGACTGGTGGCCAAACCGTCTATAAATTGCTCTGGCCCTGGGTGGACGCAAAAATAGTTCGTTCTGAGGATGAGCCGGCAGCGTGGACGAAGCGCAGGAAGACCAAGCAGGTCATTGATTTTCACCGGGAGATGCAGCAGGAGCAAGAAGAAAAGAAACGGGCTGGTGGCGGGGAAGGGGGAAGCCCTGCACAAAATCAGGCCCAGGAGCAAAGCCAGGCCGCACCAGAAGCAAAACCAGCCCCGGCACCCAAACCAAAGCCCAAACCAGACCCCGAACCAGAACGAGAACCCCAGCAGACCGCGCCGGTTGACCCTGAATTTCTCCCCCCAGGCGCGGCAGAGGAAACCAAAGAAAACCCAGCAGAGCCGGAGGAGGAAGAAGCCGACGCGCAGGAAGAGGCAGCCGGGGAAGTCATGGAAATTATGATGCCGGGACTGGAAGAGACCGACATGATTGCCAAGCTAGCCGCGCTGGGTGGCGGGGTTTTGAGCGGCCCATCAGGGCCAAAATCGCCGGCAGCCGACACCGTGCCGGGCATTGACGAAGACCAAGAAGAAGAGGAGTTCTAATGCTGACAGTTGATATCATCAGAGACATTGATTATTGGGCAGATCTGGCGAGTGAAGACTACTACCAGGCCGGCGGCGAACCGCCGGGGCAGTGGTTGGGCCAAGGCTGTCAGTCACTAAACCTGGCAGGCCAGATCGATTCAGATAACTATCGGCGCCTGTTTAATGGCTATGACCCCCACCTGGGCGCCGTCGTGCCTCTAGTCCAGAGCGCCGGCCGCGAAAATCACCGCCCCGGCTGGGACTTCTGTTTTTCGGCGCCAAAGTCGGTTTCGACGGTCTGGAGTCAAGCCGATCATGAGACCCGGCAGAAGATCCAGGCGGCCCAGGATCGTGCGGTAAGGGCAGCCCTTGACCACCTGGAAGGCTGCGCTGTCACCCGGCGGGGCAAGGGCGGAGCCGAAGCGGAGCGCCCGGCAGGGTTGATCTGTGCAGGCTATGAGCACAGCACAAGCCGCGCCCAGGACCCCCAACTTCACACCCACATGCTGGTAGCAAACCTATGCGCCAGGCAAGACGGCACCTTTGGGACTTTAGAGCCTCTGGAGATGTTCGAAAACAAAATGGCGGCCGGCGCTATTTATCGGGCAGAGCTGGCCACTGAAATGCAAAAAATGGGCTTCTCAGTTGAACGCGACGGCGATTCCTTCCGGATCGTGGGAAGCCCGAAAGACCTTGAAAAAGAGTTCAGTAAGCGCCGAGAGGCCATCGAGAAGGCGCTTGCGGAAAAAGGATTCAGCGGCGCCAAGGCCGCCCAGGTGGCTGCTTTGGACACCCGGCAAGAGAAAGAATACCGGCCCAGGGGCGAGCTTTTTGAGGAATGGAAAGCCACGGGCAAGGAGTTCGGGTTTGACATGGCGGCAGTCAAGGCCGCCCAGGCGACAGAACCACCATCCCGCCCAACAAAAGAAGAGATCCTTTTAAAGCTCACGGAACGCCAGTCAACTTTTAGAAAAGCAGACTTGGTGCGGAAAGTCGCCGTCGAAGCCCAGGGGGTCATGAACTACAGGGAAATAAAATCCCTTGTCGAAGATCTGCACAAATCCCCTGATCTTGTGCGGCTCATCGGCCAAGACGGACAAGAACGTTTCACGACTGCAGAAATGCTCCAGATCGAAAGGAACATGGTGCAGAACGCAGAAAGCATGGCCGCCCGGGCAACACACATTGTCACCCCGGCAGCCCTGGAGGCCGCCCGGTCTTCCAGAACCCTGTCAGACCAGCAGGCAGCGGCCTTGGAATTTATCGCCAAGCCGAACCAGGTCAGCGCCCTGGTCGGCATGGCCGGAGCGGGAAAAAGCTATCTCTTGGGCGCAGCCCGCGAAGCCTGGGAAAAGTCAGGGTATGAAGTCCGGGGCGCGGCGCTGGCTGGCAAGGCAGCCGCTGGACTGGAAGAAGGAAGCAACATCAAGAGCCAGACAATCCACTCCCTGCTTGCAGAGATCGAGGCAGGCGAAACGAAGCTTCACAACAAGTCGGTCCTTGTCGTTGATGAGGCGGGCATGGTTGGCAGCCGGCAAACCGCCCGGCTTGTAGACCTCTGCCAGCAATCCGGCGCAAAGCTGGTCCTGGTCGGCGATGACAAGCAGCTGCAGCCGGTGGACGCCGGCGGCGCGTTTAAAGCGATTTCTAGCAAAACCGGCTTTGCTGAACTGACTGAGATCAGACGGCAGCGCGAAGCCTGGGCCGTGCAAGCAACCCATCATTTTGCAGCAGGCCGAGCCGCCGAGGCCCTGCGTGAGTATTCCCAGCGGGGATGCCTGCATATAGGAGAAAACCGCGCCGAAACCATGAAAATCATGGTGCAGGACTGGCGGCAGGCGTGGGACAAAGCAAGACCTGCCGAGGCTTTAATGCTTGCTTCAACAAGGGTCGAGGTTCAGCAGCTCAACACCCTTGCCCGTGAAACTTTAAAAAGCGAAAAGCGCCTGGGGCCTGGGGCCGAGATCCAGACGGAAAGCAGGGGAAAACTGGAATTTCAGGAAGGAGACCGAATCCTTTTTGAGAGGAACAGCAAACAGGTTGGTGTCAAAAACGGAACTCTGGGAACCTTGGAAAGGATGATCCCGGGTAAGGATGAGGGGTGGAGAATGACGGTTAAGCTGGATTCGGGGGAGCGCGTGCAATTCGATTCTGACAAATACAGCCATTTAAGCCATGGCTATGCAGTCACGACGCATAAAGCCCAGGGCGTGACCGTCGGTCAAACCTTTGTCTTGGGCGGCGGCTCAATGACGAACCGTGAAATGAGCTACGTTCAAATGTCGAGGCACAGAGACAGCGCCCATTTATATGTTGATCGGTCAATCGTCGCTGAGGCTGAAAACCTGGAAAAACTGGAGAAGGCAATGGCGAAATCCCAGCAAAAAGAAACAAGCTTGGATTACCGGGAAGCCGCACCGGAACTGGAAACCCGACAAGAGGCAGCGGCAGAGCCTGAAGTTGAAGAAAAAGAACTGGAGCTTGAATTGGAGCTTGCGAGCGACTGGGAACCGGATTTTGATTGAAGGTTTCTGCTAGAAGTCCCGCGGCCTATGCACAACGCTTTGCGTTGCACACAGGCCGGTGGGCCTGCGCTCACGCGCCTGTCGCAAAGATTCCCGGCCGGTCGCTGTTGCTCTTTAAAGTCAAAACCAAAGTCAAAACCGGGTGGGGAAGGGGTGGTGGTTTGCCGGAGGCGGTTCTTTTCCGAGCAAAACCCTTGCTATTTTTGTTGGGTTTTTACCCCCTAAAACCAAACACGTAACTACCTGAAAAAAAAGAAGAAAAACGATTTTTTTACTTGAAAAATACCTTTGGCAGGGGTAATATATAGACAACTTAAACAGATCAAAAAGGAGAACTGAAAAATGGCATACATCAGCACAGAGGAAGTCAAAGAAATCAGAAAAGCACTTAAAGAAAAGTTCGGAAAGGACTTTAAGTTTTCTGTTCAGCGTCACCACCATAGTTCTGTGAATGTCTCAATCATGGCCTCCCCTGTCGATTTTAGTGATTTGTTTAAGTCGGACTACGACAAGGAACATCAGCACGTACAGATTAACCACCACTGGACGGAAAACTTGGGCGAGCACGCCGAGCTTTTTGATCAGATTGTCGAAATCATCAGGACGGCCCCAGGCAAGGCGGTAGGGGGTCAAGAATGGTTCGACAAGTCGGACAGCATGACCGACTACTTCCACACTGCTTTTTATTTCAATATCAGCGTCGGGCAATGGGATAAGCCCTATCAACAGATCAGCGGCATAAAAAAAGCCGCTTAAAAAAGCACCGGAGGGGCGGCAGAGTTCGCCCCTCCAGAACAAAAAAGGAGAACTGAAAAATGGAATACATGGTCTGGAAAATCGAGGACGGCACTATCGACAACCCCTTGGACCTCCTGGACACGAGATACAGCGTGCAGTCCCGCAAACGCTGGGGCGCATTGGTCTGGAAAGATAAGAGTATCCAGGGCGGGCTAGACAGAACTTTCCTGGAAAAAAGAGACGGCGGTGGCGTTTTGTTGGTCAAGGATGCTGTCAAGGCAGGGGATTACCTGGAGATGGGAACCAAAATCGTCGCCTACAGCAAGAGGGGAAACGACAAGGAAGTCAGGTATTACAAGGTCATGCAGGTAACAGACCGCGAACTGGGCGTGATGGAGGTCAACAAGGAGGATATCCCAGGCAAGGACGATCTGCTTCCGCCGACCGAGGATGGGCTGCAGCAGGCTTTCAACGCGGCGTTGAATCGAGTTGCTGAGCTTGAAAAAGAGGTGGAGGAATTCAAGGAGCACTTAAAGTCTTTCAGAAATATTTACAACCGGACCAAGCGTCGGACGCATGAGGGGAAGATGACGCTGGAGGGTTGGGCGGAAGAACTGAAAAATATGAGAAAAATTTTTGATGCACAAAGGACTGCAGAAAGTGAAGAAAGTGAATAAAAAAGTCCTCTGCCTCCCCCTGGATGCAGCCCTTTCCCTCTCCTTGGCCGAACTATCGGCCCGGGAGAGCCGGCACATCGCAGATTTTTTGCGCGAAGGGCTGGGCCGGGGCCGACCGCAGATCTCGAAAAAGAAAGAGCGCGGGGAAATCATCAAGAAAATGGACATAAAGCTGACAGAAAAGCAGTTTAAAAAACTCGAAAGTCTGGCCCGGGAGGCCGGGATCAGCAAAAGCGAAGCCGCCCGTCAAATATTGCAAAAACAAGTCGACAAATACAGCAAGAAAGGAGAATAACAATCATGCTTAGAACCTGCTTTAATTCAATGCCAGATAGTGACATTCAAGTAATCGTATCAAACAATAAGTTTCGGAGACTGCAATTCAAACTGATCAACACCGGGCTTGCTATGTGCGAAACTCAAGGCGCAATCGCTGATGCAGTACTTGAAGCCGATTCAACAAAAGAAACAGTACTCAGAAAGCAGCTTGACAGGATCGAACGCAAATACAGACGGCTGACAGACCTTGAAAACTATCATGCAAAAATAGGCAGTACCGATGCTGTTATTCGAATCAATGAAAAACACAGCGACTGCAACCAGGCTGGTCAATGCTGTGCAGCCCTGAAAGGAGACCAATAACAATGAAAAGAAAACTTTTTAGCGATGAATTCAAAATCAAAGCAAGCGGCTGGATCTGGGGTTTCTTTTTCGGGGCCGGTTTTCTCAGCCTGCTGCAGAACATCGGAGGGCGCTAACCATGGGATTTTTCAGCAAAACCACAAAACCCTTTCGATGGTTCGCCCGGGGCCACGTCGAGGCCGTCAAGGCAGGCGTCAACCCCTACGAGCGGCGCTACGCTCACCAGATCATCAGGAATTCGACAAGCCGGATCAAGCAACATCTGAAAGGCCTCCATGCTAACCGCGACCCGAACGCCCCCGGAGCGCCAGACCTGAACAATTTTGATGAAGTCCTGGAGCACTGGGGGATCACGCGGGAGCAGTTGCCGAAGGTCATCCAGGTTATGAAAGTTCAGATCTTTATCTATTTCATTTTCGGCCTGGGGTCATTCTATGGCCTGTATTTCGGATACAAAACCGGCGCTCTATTCCCGATCATCAGCGCGGGCCTGATTCTGTTTATGTCAATTGTCGTGGTTGTCTGTCGTTACTGGCGTGTGCAGGTTCTTGAATGTGAACGGTTTTTCTTCTTCAAAGACTGGATTCTGGGGAGGGCCTAAAAATGTTTGAAGATATCCCCGCCGGCGACGTCAGCGGCTCAATGCTAAAAGCCCTTTTTGGCGAGAATTGGGAAAATCTCGGACAGATCACAAGCGGCGGCGCTGCCGGCGAAGCGGCAACCCTGATTATTTCCCTTTTGTCTGCAATGTCAGTTGTTGCCCTAGCCATCGGAACGCTTGTCCTGTGCTACTCGATAAGCATTGGAATCATCGGCACGGCGCACGAGGGAAAGCCCTTGGGCAAGCTCTCAACCCTCTGGACCCCCGTGCGCGGGGCGGTAGGCGTCGCCCTGCTGATCCCCTCCGCCAAAGGGCTTTCCATGCTCATGGTGGTGGTTTTGGCTTGCGTCGGGCACTCCGTTTCTTTTGCCAACTACCTGGCAGGGAATGGCTATTCATACCTCCAGGCCAACGGCGGCCAGGTCACAGTTTCCGCGCCGCCATCCCTGCGCCAGAACGCCGAAGAAATAGCCGGGCAGGCGCTCCAGATCATGGCCGCCCAGCGCTACATGAATTACAAGCTGCAGCAGGAATTCAGCCAGATCGTCCGGGTATCGAACCCGACCCCAGAGCGGCCGGAGTACGTTCTTTTCTTCGAACCTCCGGCGGATTCTTCGGTAAAACTCGCAGAAATGGGCGCAATCATCATTCCTTGCACCTCCCACCAGGACCGCGTTTGCCAAGCCCGGGCGCAGGGAATGTTTGACATGTTGAGCGCCTTGCAGCCTGCCGCGCATACCCTGGCCGCGTCGGTCATGAGTGAAAAGGAACTTGAGGACAATGGTGTCCCGGCCCCCGGTGAACTGGACCCGGACACTATTTTAAATGCCGTGGACAAATACACGGCGAGGATCACCCCGGTTTTGGGCGAAATCATCAACCAAAACAACCCCCGGTTTCAAGAGGGCCTAGACAGCTTTATCGAGCAGGCCCAGAAAGACGGCTGGTTGATGCTGGGGTCCTATTACTGGACTCTCAGCCGGTTCTCAGGCTACAGCCACGACTTGTCCAGCGGAATGCCTCAGATGAGGCCCGCAAGTCAAGCCCGGCTTGCTTCTTTCTCCAGCAACGACCCGGCGTTTGATGCACTTTGGTGGTCAGCAGAAGCGAAAGCCCGCGAAGCCCGGCAGGCCCGGTACAATGCCGCACAACAGGGCGTTGATGAGGATTCCGTGATAGTCAGGGCAACGAAGTTTATTACAGACGCTATCGGCCTGGACGGCCAAGGGCCTGTCTACTTTGTGGCGCGGAAGCTCTCAGAAAATGACCCGATTACCGCGCTGGCAGACTGGGGCCATATGCTGATTGGCGGGATGCAAACCGCCTGGGTTGCGGCAATCGGTCTCCAGGCACTGACCGCCGCAGGCGACGCGGCAGCTTCTAACCCTGTCGTGGATCTCATAACCCTGGGCGGGGCTAATGCCGCAACATCTGGCTTGCAAGTCGTTGTTGACCGCGCTGTTCAGCTCGTCGGGGCCGTCGCTGTCACTCTCCTGGGTGTCGGCCTGTTCTGTGCTTTCTACTTGCCTCTTTTGCCCTTCGTTCTCTGGATCGGCAGCGTTATCAGCTGGCTGATTTTGGTGGTTGAAACCCTCTTTGCCGCCCCTCTTTGGGCCGTCGCACACATGCTGCCGGAAGGGGAGGGTATGGCCGGGCAGCACGGCAGACAAGGCTATTTGCTGCTGTTTGGGGTGCTGGCGCGACCTCCCCTGATGGTGGCCGGGTTGTTCTCTGCTATGGTCATTTTTGCAGTCGTCGGAAATTTTATCGGGGAAAGCTTCCTTGTTTACTATAACAGCGTCCAGGCGGGCCGGGTGACTGGAGTTCTGACCTGGATTGCTCAAAGCGTCATTCTCTGTGCAATTTTCGTTGTTTTTGCCCATAAAATCTTCGGGTTGGTCACATATCTTCCGGAAAAAGTGATCCGCTGGATCGGTCAACTTGAACAAAATCTAGGCGAGGTGCAGGACGAAGGACGGCTTCGCGGTATTGCCGTTGCGGCAACAAAACCGATGAGCGGCGGCGCTGGTGCAGCAGCCAAAAAAGCAATGTCGGGCGGCAGCGAAGGCGGGGAACCCGGCGCCGGAGCGGATCGAAAAGCCCGGGGCCGGGCAGGCGAGGACGAGGCGAAGGTCAGCAAGACAGACCGCGAACTTTCGACATCCAGTTGATAGCAGATTGGCAGCAAATTGGCAGCAAATTGGCAGCAAATTGGCAGCAGTTTGGCAGCAGTTTGGCAGCAGTTTGGCAGCAGTTTGGCAGCAGTTTGGCAGCAGTTTGGCAGCAGTTTGGCAGCAAAAAGGCCCGCCAATCAACCAGCAACATATTGAAATGAAAGGAAATTGAGCAATGGAACAGACGGAAAAAGAAACGGCAATCACTTGTGGAAGACGAATCGGGGAAATGCTGGCGACCGGCAACCCTGAAAAGGCCCGGCAGTGGCAGGACACGCTATTGAGGGCGAAGGCCGCAAGGGAGGAAGACGGCGGCCCGCAGGACTACGACTACTGGGAAAGGGAAGGGTGCCTGGAGGGGATCGACTCGGTTTTGAATTCTGCCGGCTAGGCAAGAGCAGGTGGAGGGCGGAAAGGGGGACCGTAGCAGTGCGGCCCCTCTTTTTTTGGGCAAAACATAGCCGTTTTCACTATATATAGTGCCAAAAGATTTATTAGTAAACCACTGTAGAACCAAATTGCACTATAAATGGTGCCAAACTATTTACTAGCAATACACTGTGCTTTGCACTATAAAAAGGGCAATTCCACCACCACCACCACCAAAAAGGGAGGTCAATTGAAGAATGGAACAGAAGGAAAACTACAAGAGAGGCTTCGAGATCGGCAGAAACCTTGCCCTGGAGAACCGGGAAGCGGCCCTGGAGCACCAGGACAGCCTAAAAAGGGTCATCAAGGCAGCAGAAGCCAGCGACGCCCGGGACTGGATCTATGAGAACTCGCGCGTGAGGTAGGCTGGAAAAAGTGGACACCAATCTGTTAGCCTAAGAGGCTCATAGGAGGTGTCACTTGGAACGCATACC
>JAWSUS010000002.1:0-314538 GCA_033549025.1 Desulfuromonadales bacterium | reverse complement strand
GATGGAGAGAGGGTCGAACACGTTTAGCAAGTGCCAAACCGAGCGCAATCCAGTGCCAAAACGCGCGGGGTGTTACAGTAGGTAAGTTCTGGCGAGTGGATCAAGTAAAAGAAAAAGGGGTTGGCCCGATAAGGCTAACCCCTTGATTTTTCTGGTGCCCAGGGACAGAATCGAACTGCCGACACGAGGATTTTCAGTCCTCTGCTCTACCGACTGAGCTACCTGGGCGTTTGGAAGCCCGTTTATAGCTAAATCGCTTTGTGCTGTCAAGAAAAAATATCAGGATTCTGACGAAGGCGTCTTTGCAGGGGGTCAACTTAGTTCTTGCTATCTCTCCTGAATACTGCTAAAAGAGAAAATCATTGATTTTTAATGGAGCAGAGCATGTTTTCTTCCTTCGCCATCTTTAGCCGCTTTTTCTTTTGGTACGGTTATTTTAGACCGTCTGCCCTGGGAAGAGGTTTGCTGGCGTAAGAAGGCTCCACACACCAAACCGACAGAGACCATGGGCAGACCGGCAGAGGGTTTTCCCGTGGTCTTTTTGCTTGTGATCGAAATCAAAAAGGCTCCGGGACCAGCTCCGGGGCCTTTTTCATTTAACGGCAAGGCGATCACACACCAGGAGGCAAAAAAATGATCATCGTCATGAAGCAGGGCGTCGGCAAGGAAGAACTTTCCGAAGTGAAAAAACGCATTCGCGAACTTGGCTACAAGCCCCACGTCATTCACGGGGAGACCCGCAACGTCATTGGCGCCGTCGGGGATGAGCGGGGCAAGATGGTGCTGCAGACTCTGGAGTCCATGCCCGGCGTGGAGAGCGTGGTGCCCATCCTCAAGCCTTACAAACTGGCCAGTCGGGAAGTGTGCCCCGCTCCCAGTGAAATCGAGCTGGCGCCGGGTGTGACCATAGGCGGTTCTTCCCTGGTGGTCATGGCTGGCCCCTGTTCGGTGGAAAGTGAAGAGCAGATCGTCGAGACGGCCAGGGCGGTCAAGGCGGCTGGCGCCAAGGTGCTGCGCGGCGGGGCGTTCAAGCCGCGGACGAGCCCCTATTCGTTCCAGGGGATGGAGGAAGAGGGACTGAAGCTGCTTGATCTGGCGCGTCAGGAAACCGGCCTGCCCATCGTCACCGAGGTGGTCAACCCCCGGGACGTCGAGCTGGTGGCCCGCTATGCGGATATCATGCAGGTGGGGGCGCGCAACGTGCAGAACTTCGCCCTGCTCAAAATGCTGGGCAAGCTCGACAAACCGGTGCTGCTCAAACGCGGCATGGCTACCACCATCCAGGAGTTCCTCATGAGCGCCGAGTACATTCTGGCCGAGGGCAACCGGCGCGTCATTCTCTGCGAGCGGGGGATCCGCACTTTCGAGACCGCCACTCGCAACACCCTGGATATTTCGGCGGTGCCTGTCCTCAAAGAGCAGACCCACCTGCCGGTGCTCATCGACCCCTCCCATGCCACCGGCCATGCCAGCCTCGTCCCCTCCATGAGCTATGCTGCAGTCGCCGCCGGCTGCGACGGCCTCATCATCGAGGTGCATCCCTGCCCCGAAAAGGCGGCCAGCGACGGTCCCCAGTCCCTGCGGCCCCAGGAGTTCGCCGCCGTCATGGAAAAGTTGCGGCAGTACGCGGCGGTCGCTGGAAAAACCCTGTAAAAGAGTGTAGGGTGTTCGGCCGAAACTCGGGCAGATTGGGCCGGCGTGAGGTTGCGCCGGTTCAATCTGCCCGCCGCCAGGAGGGAAAGCATGTTTTTTATTCCGCTGTCTCAGGTTGAAAGTGTTGAACTGGTCGTGCATGCCCTGCGCGTCGCCGGCGGCGAAGCGGACTGCACCAGCTGCCCGGCGCGGCGCGTCTGCATGAAGCAGTGCCTCTCCATCGCCACCTCCATCGAGACCATGATTGAAACAAAAACCCTGCCCTTTCTCGGAGAAGACTCAGAAGAAGGTGCGCGCGCTGACGATGGTGCCGCCCCGGAGAAGGATGGGGAAAAAGGCGGTCATCTCAAATGCATCAAATGATCGTCGGGCTCTGCCTCGGACGGGCTTTTGGCGTGGTATACGGCGTTGACAGGGGCGCTGTAAAGTTTTAAGATTTGCGCTTGCCTAAAAAGGGACAGGGTCTTTTGGCTGTCCCCATTCCCCGAAAAAGGAGCCGTCATGAAGGTCCTTGTTACCGATGAAATTTCCCAGGAAGGGCTCCAGCCCCTTCTCGATGATCCCCGTATCGAACTCGACGTCAAGCTCGGCCTGTCCGTTCCCGAACTGCATCAGACGATCGGAGCCTACGACGCCATCATTACCCGCAGCGGCACCCAGGTCGACCAGCCGCTGCTGGATCATGCCGCCAAGCTCAAGATAATCGCCCGCGCCGGGGTCGGTATCGACAATGTCGATGTGGAGGCGGCCAGCGGCAAAGGGGTGATCGTGGTCAATGCCCCTTTCGGCAACGTCAATTCGGCGGCCGAACACACCATGGCCATTCTGCTGTCCCTGTGCCGCAACGTCACGGTGGCCAACGCCTCGCTCAAAAGCGGCGAGTGGAAGCGGGCGCCCTTCACCGGCTATGAACTCAAGGGCAAGACCGTCGGCATCATTGGGCTCGGCAAGGTCGGTGGCCGTGTGGCCCTGCGCTGCAAGGCCTTCGAGGCCGACGTCCTCGCCTGCGATCCCTACATTGCCGGAAAGCGGGCGGAAGATTTCGGTGTCAAGCTGGTTTCCCTCGAAGACATCGTGCGCTTTGCCGACATCATCACCGTACATACGCCCCTGAACGAAGAAACCCGCGACTTGCTCAATGCCGAGCATTTTCCCGGCATGAAGGATGGCGTCATCATTGTCAACTGCGCCCGCGGCGGCATTATCAACGAAGAGGCCATGCTGGCGGCCCTTGAAAGCAGCAAGGTGGCCGGCGCCGCTTTCGACGTGTGGAGCGAAGAGCCCCCGCGTACCGAAACCCTGCAGAAGCTCATCGCTCACCCCAAAATGATCGTCACCCCCCACCTCGGGGCCAACACCTTTGAAGCCCAGAAGAACGTGGCGATCGACGTCAGCCGGGAGATCGTCAACTATCTGGACGGCCGCCCTTTGGAAAACGCCCTCAACATCCCCCGTTTCGATCCCGACCTCATGGACCATATGAAACCCTTCATGGCCCTGGTCAGCCGTATCGGCGACTTTATCTCCCAGTTGGCGACCCCCAACCCCAACAAGGTCACTTTCACCTACAACGGCAAGCTGGCCCGCTACGACTGCGCTCCTTTGACCGTGTGCGGTCTGGCCACGCTGCTCAACCGGCACACTGAGCAGGAAGTCAACATGGTCAACGCCCGCCTCATCGCCCGCAATATGGGGATTGACGTGGAAGAGGTGCGCAACACCGAAGCCGGCTCCTTCTCCAACCTCATCACCCTGACCATCGAGACCCCCGAGGGGCGCCGCATCATCGCCGGCACCCTGTTCGACGGTGTCCCCAAGATCGTCAAGATGCGTGACTTCAACACCGACTTCCAGCCGGAAGAGCACATGCTGGTCATCACCTACGATGACAAGCCGGGTCTGATCGGGAAAATCGGTACCATTCTGGGCGAAGCCGATATCAATATCGGTTCCCTCAACCTGGGGCGCCGCGAAAAAGCCGGCGAAGCCATGGTAGTTCTCTCCCTCGATGCCCCCATCCCGGAGGAGACTGTCGCCCGGCTGGCCGAGGCGGTAGGAGCGCACTTCATCAAAGCCGTCCACATGGCACGGTAAACTGCCTGTCCTTTTGGCACAAAAAAAGCGACTCCTTGCCGGGAGTCGCTTTTTTTTATGTCTTTTCAGACCCTTTCAGGTCACAAAGAGAGGCTGTCGGCTGGCCGGGATGATGCCCCGCTCCTCCGCCCGCTGCAGTAGGGTTTCCACCGCCCGCACCCCCTCTTCGCCCAGATCGAGGGAAAAGGGGTTGACGTAAAGAGCGATGTGGCTGGCAATGACGTCATCGGCCAGCTCCTGGGAGTGCTGGCGGATGTAGGCCCGCGAGCTTTCCGGGTGACTCTGGGCGTAGGCCACGCTGTCGCGCAGAGCTGCCTCGACGCGGGCGATCGTGGCGGCGCCCAGTGAACGTTTGGCCAGAATGCCCCCCAGGGGGATGGGCAGGCCGGTCTCTTTTTCCCACCAGACCCCGAGGTCGGCCACCTGGGTCAGACCGTGAGCCTGGTAGGTGAAACGGGATTCGTGAATGATCACCCCGGCTTCGACCTGCCCCGCCCGGATTGCGGCCATGATCTGGTCGAAAGGCAGAATCAGCACGTCCTCGAACCCTTCGCCATAAAGCTGCAGCAGGAGATTGGCGGTCGTCAAGCGGCCGGGGATGGCGATCTTTTTCCCTTTCAGCTCCTCCATGCGGGTAGCGCCGGTTGTCACCACCAGCGGACCGCAGCCGCGGCCCAGGGCGCCGCCGCTGCGCAAGAGGGCGTAGTCCTCGCGCAGGTGGCCCAAGGCATGGTAGCTGATTTTGGTCAGGTCGAGGATGCCTTCCAGGGCCAGGCGGTTGAGGGTCTCCACATCCTCAAGGCGTTCGCGAAAACGCAGGTCGCCCGTGGGGATCAGGCCATGAATGAGGGCGTGAAAGATAAAGGTATCGTTGGGGCAGGGCGAGTAGCCCAGGGTCAGTCGGTGGCTCATGCGGAGATAGCCCTTTCCGGCCGGTTTTCCAGCAGGGTCAGCACCCCTTGCTGGGCGATGGCGGCAGCTCCACGCAGATCCCAGCGAGAAAAATCTCGGTCTTCGGTGAGATTGGAGATGCCCCGCACCTCCAGAAAAGGGGTGTCATGCAGTTGGCAGACGTGGGCGATAGCCGCCCCTTCCATGTTTTCGCAGATCCCGCCGGTGCGCTCTTCCATGGCCAGTCCGGCCGCCAAAGTCCCCGAACAGGTGGAGACGGTCACGAACGGTCCTGAGGCAAAGCAGCAGTTTCTGTTGTCGCTGAGCGCCGTTAGCAGCGGAGCGGCGTGCTCGATCAGGCCGGTCTTCAGCGGAAACCGGTTAAAAAAAGCCTCCCCGCCCCGTCGGGCCAGGGGAAAGCCGATGGCTTCCATATCGCAAAAACCGTCGGGGATCAAAACGCCCTCATCCCCGTAGATCTCGGCCGTCGCCAGGGCGAGGTCGCCCGTGTGCAGGCCGGCGCTGGGGTAGGCACCGCCGCAGCCAAAAGAGAGGATGAGGCTTGGTGTGCAGGCGGTGATGAGCGCCTTGGCCGCCGCCGCCGCGTTGACCTTGCCGACTCCGCAATGCAGCAGGCCGATGGAACGTCCCGCATAACTGCCCTGGAACAGGTCGTAGCCGGCGCAATGGCGCACTTCCCACGGCGACAGAGTCTGGCGCAGCAGCTCGGTTTCAAGCGGTACGGCGGCGATCAGGGCAATCATGTACGCGTCCCATGGGGAAGGATGAAGAGCGAAGGAGCGGTGGCGATCAGGGTTTGAACCAGCCGCAGCGGATGAGGTCCCGACGCAGATAGGCGCCCTGGTTGCGAACCACGCCCTGGTACCAGAAGCGTTCCTCCCGCACCGGAATGTCGCCGGGGGCGTCGAGCCGCTTGCGGCGGTCGATCAGGTTGCGTTGGAACTGGGCATCCGGTTCGGCCAGAATCTCCTTGAGTTTGGTCGCGAGCGACGGCGGGGTTCCCTCGATAACATACTGGATCATGTCGCGCAGCTTGAGTCCCTGCTGATATTCCCAGAGGTCGCCTTCAAAGGCGGCCTCACACTCGCTGACAAAGTCGTTCCAGTCGAGCAGCAGACTGCCGAAATCATCCTCGGCAAACTCGGAGAATTCGCTGTGGCGGCTCAGACAGGCCTCGATGGCATCCTGTTCCTTCTTGGACAGAAAAAAGCTGAGGGTCTCTTCCACGGGATACATGTCGAGAGCCTCGACGATTTCCTGACAGAAGAGCACGTAGTCGAGATCATCCTGACCCATTTCGGTCAGAAATGGGGGCAGCTCTTCGGCGGGAAGGCAGAGGAGTGAAAGATGGTCGTGGCCAAAATCGCCGGGGGTTAGCAGCTCGGGGCGATGGGGCAGGCCGTGCTGGTTCAGCAGGTCGATGACGCGCAGGTGGTTGCCGGAAAAGCAGGTCAGCACCTTTTCTTCGGAATAGAAAAATTCGAGCCCGGCCCGGTTGTTGGCCAGACCGAAACCGACAAAGCCATCGTGAATCAGGCGAGGCAGGTAGGGGTCAAGGGCCTGCAGCAGGTCGGCGGTCGGCAGGTAGGGACTGTAGAAAGTGGTCGGCCCGCCGGGTTCTTCGCCGGGAGCCTCCATTTCGTGCGGATAAAATTCCAGGATGAGGAAGGCCTCGGGGCCAATGAGCCGGCCAATGCTGTGGAACAGGCGGGAGATCTGGTCCGCTTCGGCCATGACGGTAATGCGATAGGCGTCCGAAGAGGCCTCCAGCGGCGAGAAGGAGTAGCCCCGGTGGAGGGGCGATTTGCCGCGGTGGAATTCGTTTTCCCAAAGCCGCAGCCCGATAGGCAGATTGAACGTCATAGGAGTCAAAAGAGAGCCTTGTCTGGAGTATTGCGCGGACGCGAGATGCGCGCCAATCCGGTGGTCGCGCCCAGCCGTCAAAGTAGTTGATCACGGCGGAAAAGTCAATATCGCCCCCTCGGTGTCATCGGTTGCCCTTCACCTTCCCCTTTTGCAAAAGTTGATGGAGAACAAAACAAAAGTTTGGAGACAGGATGCCGTATACATGTGGAAGGAAAGACCGCCCCGAAGGGCTAACTCCTCTGAAATTAACATTTATTAGCGTTAAATCTTTTTACCGACAATAAATTATTTTATTGACAATTCCGGCCATTTTCGCTATATCGGTGCGGAAATAAAACTACTTTTTATTTTTAGACGAAAATCCAGACTCGACGGCGGCTTGCCCTGGGGTCGGGTTTTCGAGCTGAAGAAAAAATCACCGCCCGGCCCCGGAGGCTTCTCCGGTACGGCGGAATTTTGTTTTTTTGCCGCAAAGACAGGATAGGTTGGTGCGTGAAGCCCTGGTTAGCCCGGGTGACGCGTACCGAAAAGATCGTTCTTATCAAATCAGAGGGATAACCGAAATGTCGAAAAAAGCGATTAAACCTTCACTGAAGAATCCATTTGATCCGCCGGAAAAAGTCGAATTCACTATTCCCGGCGAAATCGCCGGCGTCGCTGGTGGCTACGAAGAGGCCATGAAAGAGGGACACGACCTCATTCAGCGTCCCATCAAATCGGTCAGCGTGGCCCAGATCGAAAAACAGCACTTTAAAAAGCGCATGACGGTCTGGGAGCGCATTCGCGTGCTCACCGACAAAGATCCCAATATCCTGTTCCAGAACTGGGGCAAGAATCTCGACGGGGCTTCGCTGGTCACCGGCATCCTCAACATCAAGGGGCGCGACGTCGCTCTTTACGGCCACGATTTCACCGTGCGCGCCGGTTCCATGGACGCCACCAACGGCCAGAAGCTGGCCCGCCTCTTCCAGATGGCCGGCGAGAAGGGGATTCCCCTTATCGGTATGAACGACAGTGCCGGCGCCTACGTCCCCGCCGGCGTCGGCGGCCTCGACGGCTATGCCGAAGCCTTCACCGCCCTGCGCAAGATCAGCGGCGTCGTGCCCAGCATCATGTGCATGTTCGGCTTCAACGCCGGCGGCGGCAGCTACCTGCCCCGGCAGGGCAGCTTTGTCATTCAGCCCAACGACACCTTTTTCGGTCTCACCGGCCCCGGCGTGGTCAAGTCGGTGCTGGGTGAAGACATCACCCCGGAAGAGCTGGGCGGCCCGCAGGTACACGGCAAGTCAGGCGTCGCCGACCTCACCGTCGAGGACGAAGTCTCCGCCCTGCGCACGGCCATCAGCCTGCTCAGCTACCTGCCCGACAACAACAGCGTCATGGCGCCTTTTCAGGAAACCAGTGATCCCCTCGACCGCAAGACCTGGGAGATCAACACCCTGCTGAAAAAGACCTTCAATTCGCCCACCGGCTTCAATACCCCCTTCGACGTGTCCCTCATGATCCAGCAGATCTGCGATCACGGGGATTATTTCGAGATGCAGCCGGACCGGGCCCGCAACGTCATCACCGCTTTCGGTCGCCTCGGCGGCAACGTCGTCGGCTTCGTGGCCAACAACAGCGCCGTCGACTCCGGTCAGATCGACTGCGACGCGGCCTACAAGATCGCCCGCTTCAACCGTTTCTGCAACATCTACAATATTCCGCTCATCTTCATGGAAGACACCACCGGCTTCCTCCCCGGCCGCGAGCAGGAATCCCGCGGCATCGTGCAGGCCGGCCGCGCCATGCTCGACTCCATCGTCGACATCCGCACGCCGCGCATCCTGCTCATCATCCGCAACGCCTTCGGTGGCGCCTACGCCTCCTACAACAACTACCCGACGGGGGCCGACCTGGTGCTGGCCCTGCCCACCACCCGCCTGGCGGTCATGGGCCCGGCCGGCAAGGAGTTCGTCTACAAGGACGAGCTGCGCAAGCTGCGCGGTTCGATAGCCGAGCGGGTCAAAAGAGGGATTCAGGAACGCCTTGATGCCGGCCTGCGCGACGACGTGGCCAAGAAGGACGCCGAAAAAGAGGCAGCCGACTGGCTCAAAGCCGCCGAGGCCGAGCTTAATCTGCGCTACGAGAAAGAGCTGATGAACCCGAAAGAGGCCCTGAGCCTCGGCTCCATCTCCAATATCGTTATGCCGACGGATCTGCGCAAGGTGCTCGGGGAGAATCTCAACTTCTTCCTGCGCCACTACAAGCCCGGCCCGATGCAGAGCGTGCAGCGCGAGTTTTATTAAGCCCTCACCGGAACCCTATCTAAGGAATCAGATTGGAGATATATACCGATGGCTCAACAAAGAGATTACTATAACGACAATCCCCTGATTCACCGAGACCGCCGCCTGGGCAAGGCCGCTTCCGAGTGGGTGCGCTCCTTCTCCTGCGAGGATCTCAAGCCCCTCATCGTCTGCCGGGGTCCCATCCGTAAAGAGGCGATGGACATCTACGATGAAATGGGGATCACCCACTACGGCATTCTGCTTTCGGAAAAGGACTCCATTGTCTACCCCAATGCCCTCTCTCCGGAACTCCGCCAACTGACCGATTCGCGCCGGGTGCACCGGGTGCCCGATTACTCGGGGGCGAGCAAAGAGGAGCGCGTCGAGCGTATCCATCAGATCATTCGCATCGCCAAAGACAACGGCTACGATTCCATCTTTGCCGGCTACGGTTTCATGGCCGAGGATGAGGAATTCGTCGCCGCTATCGAAAAAGCCGGTCTGAACTTTATCGGCCCCTGCGCCTCCACCCAGGCCAATGCCGGCAAAAAGGACGAGGCCAAGCGCACCGCCCTCAGCGTCAACGTCAGCGTCACCCCCGGCATCGACAACGTCACCGCCCGTACCCTGGTCAAAAAGCACCCGACCCGGGCGAAGCTGCTGGCCCTGGTCGACGCCGAAAGCCTCGACTGCAACAAGGCGGTCCTCGACAATAAGGACCTTTCCCTTGAAGAGCTGGCCGATCACATCCTCTATGCCTCCTATCAGAAGGGGATCGACCTTTTCTCCCTCGAAGAGCTCTGCGCTCAGGTACAGTTTGAAGTAACCGAGATGTTCCGCAAGTACCCCAAAAGCCGCGTGCGCCTCAAGGCTATCGGCGGCGGTGGGGGTAAAGGGCAGCGCATCCTCGGGGCGTCCCTGCTCACGGCCAAGAACATCAATGCCGCCCTCATCGAGCAGGAGGCCTCCCAGGCGCCGACCCTGGTGCGCGAAGTCCTCAACGAAGTCAAGGCCAACGGCATTGGCGACAACAAGAACGTGCTCATTGAGCTGAACATCGAGCAGACCCGCCATAACGAGATTCAGCTGCTGGGCAACGGCGAGTGGTGCATCGCCCTCGGCGGCCGCGACTGCTCCCTGCAGATGCACGAGCAGAAGCTGCTCGAAGTCTCCGTCACCCAGGAAGGGCTGGCCACCCGTATCGCCGAAGCCCGTGCGGCGGGTGAAGAGAAAGCCGCCAAAGCACTGGAGACCGACCTGACCGTGCTCAAGCGTATGGAAGAAGAGGCCGAGCGCTTCGGCCAGGCCGTCGGCCTCGATTCGGCTTCGACCTTCGAGTGCATCGTCGACCGCGACCGCCACTATTTCATGGAGGTCAATACCCGCATCCAGGTGGAACACCGGGTGACCGAACTCTGCTACAGCCTCAAGTTCACCAACCCCGACGACAAGAGCGACTATTTCATGGTCGAATCCCTCGTCGAAGCCATGGCGCTGATGGCCCGCCACAAAAAGCGGCTGCCCAAGCCCGAGCGGGTGGTGCGCTTCAACGCCGCCGTCGAGGCCCGTCTCAACGCCACGGACGCCTCCCTGTCTCCTCACGCCGGCGGCATGATTCGCTACTGGTCGCGCCCCATCGACGGCGAAATCCGCGACGACCAGGGCATCAGCGCCCTCAATCCCGACACCGGCCTGTTCATGAAGTACCGGGTGGCCGGGGCCTACGACTCCAACATCGCCCTGCTGCTGACCAAGGGGGAGAATCGTCTGGAGAGCTACAAGCACCTGTCGAAGGTGCTGCGCAACACCAAAATCCGCGGCACCGACCTGGCCACCAACCTCGAATTCCACTACGGTTTGGTCAACTGGTTCATCGGCAATACGGTCAACGCCAAGCCGACCACCCGTTTCGTCGTGCCTTACCTCACCCTCGTCGGCATGCTGAAGGAAGAAGCCAACAAGCTCGACCCGGTCTATGCCTTCCTGCAGATGAAAAAGCACTACGCCCAGCAGGTCTCCGAGCAGTTTGCCGACCAGCCCGAGGTGCTTGGCAAAGAACTCAAGAACATGTCCGAGCTCCTCGACCGCAAGGGTACGCTGCTGACCCGCCCCATCGAGAAGCTGCTGGACGATCCCCACATGCTTTTGGGCTGGCTCAGCCTCAACAAGCGGAACTTCCGTCTGGAAAAAGGCAAGGTCATCTGGCTGCGCAATCCCGTGGTCGTGCTCAGCGAGACCTACGACTACCTCAACAAGCTCTACAATCCGAAAGACCCCGCGGCCGAAGTGATCTGGAGCCACGACGACGAGCTGCTGCAGAAAGCCGTGCGTTTCTACGCCAAGCTCAACGAGGCCTTCGGTCTGCACGAGGAAGACTACTTCCAGCTCAATGAGATGCTGCAGAAAGACAAGCCGCAGGGCGGTTTCGATGCCGACATGTGGGAGCAGATCCGTGCCTCCCACTTTGGCTACGAAGCCGGGCTCGAACTGCTCGGCATGGTCTTCCTGGTTGCCCTCAACACCAAGTTCTGGGATCTGAAAGTCGAGGACGACCTCGAGATCACCATCCCCGACCATCTCACCGACCCCGACCTGCAGGCGCGCATGAAGAAGGTCCTGGTGCCGCCACCGGCGACCAAGGCCGACGAGATTGTGGCGGTCTGCGGCGGCATGTATTACGCCCAGGAAGCGCCGGGCCTGCCGCACTTTGTCGAGGAAGGAATGCACTTCGAGAAGGGGCAGCCGCTCTACATCATCGAAGTCATGAAGATGTTCAACACGGTGCGGGCGCCCTTCTCGGGCACCATCGACAAAATCATCATCTCCGGCGGCGACGGCATCATCGTCTCCAAAGGCCAGCCGCTGTTCAAGATCACTCCCGACGAGAAATTCGTCGAGGTCGATCCCAAAGAGATCGAGCGTGAAAAGCGGGCCCGCACCAGCGAGTATCTGAAAGTGATCCTCTGATCCACAAAAAAGGCTCCCCGTTGTCGGGGAGCCTGAAAACTGACGCCTCGCCCTTTGTCGGGCGGGGCGTTTTTATATGAAGGCGGCTCAGCTCAGGGGGCGCTCCTGCAGCAGTTCGAGCTTGAAGATGGTCATTAGCGCTTCCGGTGTATAGGGACAGTCCTCGATGACCATTTCACCGGCGCCGCTATCGTGGGCCCAGACGATGAATTCTCCGTTCAGGCGTTTCTCCCGTGTGACCTGATCGGGGTGCAGGCGATTCAAAGTGTCCCACATCCCTTCCAGATCGAGAAGCTCATAGCCGGCAACCTGCTGCTCTGCCGAGGCGTTTTCGATAAAGGCTTCCAGAGTCTCGTATTCATCCTGTCCGGCGTCTTCACCCCACCAGCGGATGAAGATGTAACGGTTGTCCGGGTGCTGTTCCAGTTTTTTGGCCAGTTCAAGTCCGGTCATGGCAAACCCCCTCAGGCAAAAAAGATGACGGTATGGGTCAAATGGCAGCCGGTGCGTGATTCTCACTGTTTCATTTTGAAAAAGTATAAAAGGTGCGGGGAGAGTCGCAAGAGCGGCAGCACAAAAAACGGACACTCAGGGTGATTTCGACGCAGGGGAATGCCAGCTAAATTTCCTTTATTTTCGATAAAGTGCATTTACTGACGATAAATAATTACATTGACAATCATGGGGTTTTCCGCTAAGAAAAAACCCTTATAAAACCATTTTCTATTTTCGCTGGATGGCTTATGGCTCTCGAATTCAATATCGGCACCAAGATCAAGGCGTTGCGCAAAGCCCGCAAACTTACGCTGCAGGATGTCGCTCGGGAAACCGGGTTTTCACCCGCCCTGATCTCGCAGATCGAGAACAACAACGTCTCGCCCCCCATCGCCACCCTCTCCAAGATCGCCCGCTTTTTCGACGTCAAAATGGGGCATTTCTTTGAAGATGACGAAGAGGACCGCAAGTACGAAGTCGTGCGCCGGGGCGAAAGGCGGGTCATCAGCCGGGTGATTTCCAAGGCGGGGACGGGCCATGGCTATACCTACGAGGCCCTGTCTTTCCACAAGCAGAACAAGAAGATGGAGCCCTTTGTCCTCACCGTCTCCGAGCGGGCCGAAGAGGAAACCCTCTACAATCACGAGGGCGAGGAGTTTCTGCTGATCCTGCGCGGCACCGCCGAAGTCATCCTCGAAGACCAGCGCTTTATCCTTGAAGAAGGGGACGCCATCTACTTCGACTCCGATCTTCGCCACCGCCTGCTCTCTCTCGACGGCCAGGAGGTCGAGGTGCTGGCCGTGGTGACCCGCTGAACCCCTTAATATTATGACCGACTGAGTCGACCGCCACGGCCTTTGGCCCGGCAGCCGATATCTTACTCTCTGTTTTGAAGGAGCTTTGCATGAGCATTCAGGACCAGAAAAAACACTGGGAAGCAACGACCCTTAAAAAAGTGATGGATAAGGCCAAGGAGCGCCGCGAGGATTTCTCCACGACCTCCGACCTGGACATGGAGCGGGTCTTTCTCCCTGGCTTCGAATTCCCGGATTACGAAGAAAAGCTGGGCTTCCCCGGCGAATATCCCTTCACCCGCGGCGTGCAGCCCACCATGTATCGCGGGCGCTTCTGGACTATGCGCCAGTACGCCGGCTTCGGCACCGCCAAAGAGTCCAACGAGCGCTATCGCTACCTGCTCGGCGCCGGCCAGACCGGTCTCTCCGTCGCTTTCGACCTGCCCACCCAGATGGGCTACGACTCCGACGACGCCATGGCCGAAGGCGAAGTGGGCAAGGTCGGGGTCGCCATCGACACCCTGGCCGACATGGAGATCCTTTTCGACCAGATCCCTCTCGACAAGGTCTCTACCTCCATGACCATCAACGCCTCCGCCGCCGTGCTGCTGGCCATGTACATCGCCGTGGCAGAAAAGCAGGGGGTCTCTTCCGACAAGATCATGGGGACCATCCAGAACGACATCCTCAAGGAATACATGGCGCGCGGCACCTACATCTATCCGCCCAGCGAGTCGATGCGTATCATCACCGACATCTTCGCCTACTGCAAAGACCATGTACCCAAGTGGAACACCATCTCCATCTCGGGCTACCATATCCGCGAGGCCGGCTCCAGCGCCGTGCAGGAAGTCGCCTTCACCCTCGCTGACGGCATCGCCTATGTCGAGGCCGCCATCAAGGCCGGGCTCGATGTCGATGAATTTGCCCCGCGTCTGGCTTTCTTCTTCAACGCCCACAATAACCTCCTCGAAGAGGTGGCCAAGTTTCGCGCCGCCCGCCGCATCTGGGCCAAGATCATGAAAGAGCGTTTCGGCGCCAAGGACCCCCGCAGCCAGATGTTGCGCTTCCACACCCAGACCGCCGGCTGCACCCTTACCGCCCAGCAGCCTGACAACAACATCATGCGCGTTACCATCCAGGCCCTTGCCGCTGTTCTCGGCGGCACCCAGTCGCTGCACACCAACAGTCGTGATGAAGCCCTCGCCCTGCCGACGGAAGATTCCGTGCGTATCGCCTTGCGTACCCAGCAGGTCATCGCTTATGAGTCGGGCGTGGCCGACTCCATCGATCCTCTGGCCGGCTCCTTCCTGGTCGAGAGCCTTACCGACCAGATCGAAGCCAAGGCCCTCGAATACATCCAGAAGATCGACGACCTCGGCGGCGCCGCCGAAGCTATCAATCGGGGCTTCCAGCAGAAAGAAATCCAGGACAGCGCCTACGCCTATCAGCGCTCCATTGAAAGTAAAGAGCAGATCATCGTCGGCGTGAATCAGTTCACTGTCAAGGAAGCCCCGCCCAAGGATCTGCTCAAGATCAAGCCCGAGGTTGAACGCGCGCAGCTCAAGGCCATTGCCGCCGTCAAGACCGGCCGCGACCAGAAGACCGTCGACGAAAAACTGGCCGCCCTCAAGGCTGCCGCTCAGGGGAAGGACAACCTCATGCCGCCCATTCTGGAGGCCGTGCGGGTTTACGCCTCTCTCGGCGAAATCTGCAACACCCTGCGGGAGGTCTTCGGCGAGCATCAGGAGACCGTGGTTCTCTAATTCAACGCGATTCACGAAAGCCAGAAGCCGGCCCCCGGTTCTCTGGCTTTCGTCTTTTCAGGAGCGATCATGACCAAAAAGATCAATCACATCGGTATTGCCGTCAAAAGCCTGGAGAACGCCCTCCCCCTCTATCGTGATGTCATGGGGATGGCCTTCGAGGGCACCGAAGAGGTGGCCGAGCAGAAAGTGCGCGTCGCCTTTCTGGCCGTGGGTGAAAGCCGCATCGAACTGCTGGAGCCGACCAGCGAAGATTCCCCCGTGGCCAAGTTTCTGGAGAAAAATGGCGAAGGGGTGCATCACATCGCCTATCAGGTCGAACATCTCGAAGCGGTTCTGGCCGATCTGGCCGCCCAGGGGGTTCGTCTCATCGATGAAAAACCCCGCCGGGGCGCCCATGGCACCCGTATAGCCTTTCTGCATCCCAAGGCTACTGGCGGCGTTTTGACAGAGTTGTGCGAAGTGTAAAAATAAAAACAAAACAATGTTTGGATATAAATTACGCTTCTAAAACAGCATGTTGGCCGTTGTGTTTATTTTTGCCTTGACTTTGATGTTTATAAAAATATACTGAAGTCTCGAAAGTTAAAACAGGGAGAATAAAACGGGTTTTCTTGACTTGTCGATTTGGATTGATAGACTGAGGCGTCAGTGAACCCCTTTTTCCTTCAGCGACGCGGAGACAGATTGATGAAAAAACATTGGTTCGCCGCCCTCCCCCTGTTGCTCCTGCTGCTTTTTGCTCCCGCCTTGGCCTCGGCCCTTGAGGTGGGCGCTCCCGCCCCCGATTTCAAACTGAAAAACCTTGATGGCAAAGAAGTCCGCCTTTCCGATTACAAAGGGCAGTTTGTCATCCTCAAACTGGCCACCACCTGGTGCCCTACCTGCAAGCAGCAAATGCAGGAATTCAACGAATGCCGCGATTTCCTCAAAGAAAACAACGTGCAGATCATCGATGTCTACGTGCAGGATTCGCCCGCCATGGTGAAAGATCACGTCGGAACGCTGTCCGAGAACCTTCCCTATGTGCCTCTCGTCGATGACGGCTCCGCCCTCAAGGCCTACAACGTCTACCTGATTCCCCGCGTGCTGGTCATCGACCCCGACATGAAGGTGCAGCGCGATGGCAGTCTTATCAACGCCTACGACCTGCGCTTAAAGATCAAGGATCTGATGAAAGCTCGGGCCAAAACCCAAAAGGCGGCCGAAGAAAAGGCGAAGGCCGCGGAGTCTAAAGAGTGATGTGGAACGCGGTCGAGCGCTCTTTATCGACAGCCAGCCCTGCCGGCAAGGGACTTTCCCGTGTTTTCGCCGGCGTCGAAATGGTTGTCACGCCGCATGGGGAGGGGAAAACCGCAGGAATATGTGGTGAATACACCACAAGATGTGGTGTATTTGAGAAGCATCATGAAAGCCTCGTGTCGTCTTTACACGGGGTCTTTTTTAAGGTTCAGTAAATACGGGAATTTACGCGCTTTATTTTTGTATTGTATTTTAATGAGGTTGGCGCTTTTTTTGCTTAATCGAAACAGATATGTGAAAAAGGCATGGCTGTTGCCAGCCAAACCGATGGTCTTGCCAAAGACCGCCACATTTATCTGACTCTGGGGAAGGAGGTGAAAGCCGCATGAAAAAACTGATCTCGTTGGTTCTCGTCAGTCTGTTCGCCCTGTCACTCGCTGCCTGCGCTCCTGCCGGCAAAGGGGACTCCGTCCGTGTAAAATGCCCTGCTTGCGGGTATGAATTCGAAGCGCCCGTCGGCGTTGACGGCTAAGCCGTTACTACCATTTATTTCATTTCAGGAGGCACACTGTGAGCAAATATCTTAAGATTCTGGTTGCGGCCCTGGCGGCCGTAGCCCTGGCCACCCCCGCTGTGGCTATTACCTTGGACGCCAAGGGCCTGTTTATCGCCCGCGGTATCATGTCTGACAACGTCCAAGACGCCGATGATGATGCTGATGACTCCACCGCAGCATTCGACCAACGTTTCCGTCTGCTAACCACCGCCGCGCTCAGCGATGCTGTTAAGATGGTTGTCGAGCTCGAAGCTGATTATGCTTGGGGCCGCGATGGTGGATCCGTGAGAGCAGACAATACAACTGAACTGGAGTTGCGTGCTGCTTATCTCGACTTCACTGCCATGGACACTAACTTCAAGGTTGGTACCCAGACCTTCAAACTTGCTAATGGCTTCATCATGAACGAGCAAGCCACTGGCCTTGTCGCCAAGTATCGTGATTTAACTTTTAGCTACATTAAGCTCACGGAAACCACCACCATTGGTGGGGGCGGCATCACTGCCAGTGACAGTGAAGGGGCTGAAGAGGACTACTATGGCGTCAGCTATGCTGTAAAAGCTGGTGACTTTACTCTTATCCCTGAGGTTGGTTATTACCGCGTCACTTCTGCCCAAGATGTTTACCTCTTTGGCGCTGGCGCTAAGGGCAAGGTCGACAAGCTCATTCTCGAAGGTAACCTCCTGTTCAGCAGCTGGGACGTGGATGGTGGTGATGACGGCCTCGGCACGGCAGCTTATGCCAAGGTAGGTTATGTCGATGGACCCACCTCCTTCGCGATTTCGGCTGCCTATGTCGGTGATGAAGATGCGCCCGGTGGTGAATTCGTTGATGTCGACGGCTTCCAGAACTGGTCCGAAATGTTGACCGGAGGCGAGTTTGGCAACATGAGTGGCAAGGCCGGAACCTCTTTTCTCGATGGAGCTAGTGCGTACAAGACCGCTTCGACCCCTGGTTACTACTACTCCAACTATATGTATGTGCGTCTTGATGCTGGCACTCGCCTCTTTAACGAGAAATCCGGCATCCGCGCGGCGTACATTTATGCGCAGCAGGCTGCTGATCCTGCCGAGGGCGTTGACGCCGTTACCTTTGGTCACGAGATCGACGCTTACTTCGACTATGCCATCACCAAGGGCCTCAAGTGGACCACCGGCGGCGGCTATCTGTTGGCTGATGACGACCTTTCCGCAACTAATGACGCCGACAATATGTGGAAGCTGGGCACCAAGTTGACCTACGTCTTCTAAGATTGTCTCCACAGTAAGATTTTGTTATGCTTTCGGCCGGGCCTTGTGCCCGGCCTTTTTTTGCCCGCCCAGGGCGAAAACCTTCGCCCGCATCTGAACAGCTGCAACCAAGGAGAAAGACCATGCTCAGCCTCCGGCGCTTCGCCCTTGCCCTCTGTGCCCTGCTTGCCACCCTCAGTTTTTCGCTGCCGGCCCTTGCCGGCTTGAGCGAGGACCTAGGTCATGACTTCGCCTCCCTGACCGGCTATGTGATTATGCCGGTTGACGGCGAATATCTCATCGATCTTGATGCCAGTCGCGGCGTCGCCGTGGGCGATCTCTTTTCGGTGGTCGTGCCAGGCGAGCCCATCGTCCATCCCGTGACGAAAGAAGTGATGGGCACCCTCGACGAGGTCAAGGGCCTACTGCGGGTGACGCGGGTCAAGGGGGGCTATTCTTACGCCCGCCCGGTGTCCGGAGGCGAAAATCTCAAAGCGGGCGACGCCATTCGCCGTTACGAAAACGTCCGGGCCACCTTCCGTGACTATGCCGGCGGCGGCGAGGACTTCTTCGCGCAGCTCAAGGCCGCGGCCCCGGCCCTGGAGTGGCAGGCCTACGATGCTGCCCAGGCTTCGCGTCCCCCTCGGGCCGATGAACAGGGCCGCAAGGATGCCGAACTCTATTTCATCCTTCAGGCTGACGGTCTGGTGGTCCGCGGGCCCGATTTCGCCCCGATTCACGCCTATTCTCTCGACGCACCCTTGCAGAAAGCGGCGGCTGCGACTGCGGCCCCCGTCGCCGTACCCGCCCCCGCCCCGGCCCCGGCCCCGGTCAGTGCTCCTGCCCTGGTGGTGGCCCCGCCGCCGACCTCGGCGGCGATCGTGCGCAATGCGACCCCCGATCAGCAGGGTCTGTGGTACGGCCCCGATATCCAGGGTCGCCCGGTCGGCGTGGAAGTAGCCGATTTCGACGGTGATGGCCAACAGGAGATGGCTGTGGCCCTGCCCACGAGCATTCAGGTCGGGCGTAATGTGCAGGGCACCTATCAGCCGGTGGCCGAAGTCGATCTCGGCCTCGGCCAGTCGGTCCTGACTATCGATGCCCTCGACCTGAACGGCAACGGTCGGCCGGAAATCTACCTGACCGCCGTGCGCGACGACATGCTCATGTCGCGGGTAGTGGAATGGCAGGATGGCCGCTTTAAAATGCACGATACCCAATTGTCCTGGTATCTGCGGGCGGTGACTCTGCCCGGCGAGGGCCGTGTACTACTGGGCCAGCGCCGGGGCGATACGTCGACGGATTACTCGGGCCCCGTCTTCCGCGTGCGCTACCAGCAGGGCGAGTGGCAGGCCGGTGAGGCGGTATCTCTCCCGAAAGGGGTCAGTCTCTTCGGCTTCACTCCCTTTACGGGCGCCAACGGTGAAGAGCTGGTGGCCATGCTCAAGACCTCGGGTAAGCTGACGATCTTGTCGAAAGAGGGCAAAACCCTATGGGAGTCAGAAGAGCTTTACGGCGGCAGCGAGATTTATTCCGAACGCCCCGACCCCATGGCAGACCCCATTCTTAAGACGCCGCGCTACGTCTTTATCCCCCCCCGCCTGGAAGTCGACGGCAAGGGCCATCTGCTGGTGACCAGCCATGATGGTAGCCGTTTTCTCAGCCGTTCGCCCACCTTCAACAAGGGACGGGTGCGGGCCATGGTCTGGGACGGCCGCACCCTGTACGAAGCCTGGCACAGCCAGGAACGCGAGGGCTATCTCAGCGACTTCGGTCTGGGCGATGTGGACAATGACGGCACCGACGAGCTGGTGACCCTGGTCACCTTCACGCGGGAAAGTCCCATGTCCAAGGGACGTTCCAACGTGGTGGCCTACGACCTGCAATAAGGGATATTTCTCCAAAAAACTGTTTTATGCGGCTAAAGAACGTATTTTGACGGAGTCCCTTCCCCGGCAGGTTGAGGCGGTACATGGCCCGGCAAAAGCGAGGCAAAGAAAATACCAAGGCTAAACCTTCGTAAAGATAAGGGGAATCTGCTGGAGATAAGACCTCGGCTTTAAAAGTAGAATGATCTTTCTGTTTGTGGCACAGAATCTGCTTTTAATGAGGAACAAAACCAATGTCGAATCATGGCAGCGAATGTCACACATCAACACATTGAAGGAGATCCGCATGACCAAAATGATCCGCACTCTGGCCTTGTCCCTTTTGGCCGCCTTTACCTTCAGCGCCTGCGCTACGACGGTACCCAGTTCCAACCTGGCGGAAACGACCGCTAAGCCTGCCGAAGCGAAAGTCGAAGAAAAACTCGTTCCCCAAGACCCGGCCCTGGTTATCACCACCGCAGAGGTAGCCGCTCTGATGAACGATTCGGCCAAAGGCGGCACCTTCGTGCTGGTCGATGCCCGTCCTGCTGTGAAATACGAGGCCGGCCACGTACCTGGCGCCATCAGCATCCCCAAGGTGCAGCTGCAGAACAGCCTGGACAAACTGCCCAAAGACAAGCTGATTATCTTCTACTGCGGCGGTGTCACCTGCAAGCTCAGCCCCGAGTCAGCCGAAATCGCCATGAAGGCCGGTTTCACCAACGTCAAGGTCTGGTATGAGGGCGAGCCCGAGTGGGTCAAGCAAGGCCACTACAACGAGGTTGAAACCAAGTTCGTTGAAAAGCTGGTCATGAAGCCCAGCCAGGACCCCTACATGCTGGTCGATGCCCGTCCCGCGGTTAAATATCGCAAGTCCTTCATCCCCACCGCCGTAAGCATCCCCAATGTGGAGATGGAACTGAAAAAAGGCCTGCTGCCTGCGGACAAGGCCACCAAGCTGATCTTCTACTGCGGGGGCTATGACTGCGTGCTCAGCCACAAGGCAGCCGCTACGGCACTCTCCCTCGGCTACAAGAATGTCATGGTCTATGCCGCTGGCGAGCCCGCCTGGAAAGATGCCGGCCTGCCCCTGTGGGGTGATGAGGCTTCCGGTGTGGTCAAAGCAGCTGCTCCGGCCAAAGCCAACGCTCTTCCCGAAGCGATCAACCCCGACGAGTTCAAGAAACTGGTCGAGACCAAAGGCGCTCAGTTCATCGACGTACGTGATCCCGAAGAATTCGCCGCTGGTCACATCCCCGGTGCCATCAACATCACCGAAGAGGATTTCATCTTCCGCACCAAGGAATCGGTGGCCAAGCTGAACAAAGAAGGCCGCGTCGTCTTCTACTGCGCCACCGGCGGCCGCAGCGCCAGCTCCTTCTACGCCCTGCTGGAGTCCGAGTACACCAACAAGGAAAACATGCAGTACCTCGACGCCAAGTGCAACATCGCTCCCGACGGCCAGTTCACCGTCGAGAAATAAAGCACGGCTTCATAGCACCAAAACCAAAAAGGCCCTCGTCACCGGGGGCCTTTTTACGTTTATCGATGCTAAAGGGGGCTGAATCCCCGCTAATTGAAAAACCCTATTGTATAGAAACGGGACTGTGGTATAAGGTTTTCGTTGTCATTCCGTGAATGAGCGTTCCATTTTTACGGCTGTTTTTGAAATGAACATCCACTATCAGGAAAGGAGAAGAACATCATGAAGAAGTTGATTGCCATGGTACTCGTCACCCTTTTTGCTCTCTCTTTGGGCGCCTGCGCCAAGCAGACGACCAGCGAGCCGGTCAAGGTGAAGTGTCCTGCCTGCGGGTATGAGTTCCAGGCCCATTAAGTCAGGGTCAAATGGGGGCAGATGAGGTGATGCCTCATTGCTTCCAACGCGACCCATTTATGCACACATTTTTTTTGATTCAGGAGGTTATCAACCATGAAGCGTATTTCGATGGCTCTGCTCTTCAGTGCTCTGGCTCTGATGGTGGCAACACCGGCCCTGGCCGAATACAGCCTGTACGGCTCGGCCCGTATGGCGACGTACCTGACCGAAGGTACGGGTTTCTACGATGCTGATTCGGATGTGAACTGGGAACTGCAGAGCAACAGCCGTATTGGCGGCAAGTTCAACCATGGGGCGATTGGCGGCCGGTTCGAATTCGGCACCGGCGTCAACGTGCGTCTCCTTTACGGTACCTGGGATTTTGGCAAAGGAACCGTCGTGGTCGGCCAGGATTATACGCCCTATATTTTCAGCTCTTGGGAAGTCGCCAATGTCGACAACGGCTTTGCCGGTCTCGGTGACACCTATGATGGTCGTCAGCCCCAGATCCGCGTCGATATGGAAAATGGCTTCTTTGTTGCTGCCATCAAGAATAATGCACAAGAATTGAAGGCTGACCGGGAAGAGGGGTCAACTGATGACTATGATTTCCGCCTGCCTAAATTAGCTGTTGGTTATATGCATGACGTGGGCTACATGGCCTACGGGGCCACGCTGGCCTATCAGACCTTTGATTTGAATAACGATTCCGTTGATTCCTACATGGCTGCTTTTAACTGGAAAACCAATGCCGGCTCGATGGCTCTGCAGGGCAACCTGTTTTATGGTCAGAACCTGGGTGATTTCGGTATGGGCGATTATGTTGGCGATGGTTTTGGCAGCTATGATGAGGTCAGCGACGAAGATGCCAGCTCTTATGGTGGTTATGTGCAGGCTGCCCAAAAGTTCGGCAAAGTCCTGGGTGTTGTCGGTGTTGGTTACCAGGCCGACGACAGCGACGCCTATGCCGAGAAGGACGAGCAGTTCGGTTACTTCGTACAGGCTCACATCCCCTTGGCCGAAAATTTCAATGTCATTCCGCACTACACCGTCTATGACCTGATGGATGACGTGAATGGCAACGACGAGGGCGATCTGTATTTTGCCGGCATCAAGTGGCAGATCGACTTCTAATTCAACTGCTCAAGAGTTGAATCGAAAAATGGAAAGCCCGTGGCCCCCCGCCGCGGGCTTTCCTGTTTCCGGGATAGAAATGTCAAAGTTCCGGTGGTAGAATGCGTTTCTTCATGAAACCGTAGACGAACAGGACATAAGGGAGGACCCGGATGATCTATACCTTGCGGATGCTGGCTGTGATGCTGATCGGACTGGGCTGGCTGACCAGTCAGGCTCTTGCCCAGCCGGAAAATCTGGCGGCACAAGTCGCCGAGGATTTTTCACCCCTGACAGCGACCGTGGTCAAGGCGGTGGACGGCGGTTACCTGATCGATCTGGATGACAGCCATGGGGTGGTGAGTGGTGACCTGTTCGCCGTGACGGATGGCGGCGAATCGGTGGTGCATCCCGTCACCGGCAAGGTGCTGGGCGTCTATGCGGCTCCCCGGGGCTACGTGCAGGTGGGCCTGGTGTTGAGCGGCCTGTCCCAGGTGCGGCCGCTGGCGGCAGTGCAGACAGTGGTGGGCGACGCCTTGCAGCGCTTCACGGCGGTGCCGGCCCGGTTTCTCGACGAAACAGGCACGGGAGAGGCGCTTTATCTGGAGCTCAAGGCGCAGCTGCCCCACCTGCAATGGCGCGGTTACGAAAAAGTAGAAAACGCCAGCTCCTCAATCGGGGATGATGGACAACCTCTGCTGCTTTTCCGCCGCCAGGCTGACCTGCTGGAGGTGCGCGACGGGCAGGGGCAGTTGCTGCGCCAGTATCCCCTGTTGGAAGAGAACAAAGAAAGCGTGCCTGCCGTTTTGCCGGCAACAGCCGCTCCGGCGGCGGTTGCGCCACCGAGTCCTGTCATCACCCGGGTCGAGGCTCCAGCCGCCGCGGTGTGGAAAGGGCCTTTTCAGCCTGGTACGCCCGTGGGTATCGAGGTGGCCGATCTGGATGGGGATGGCCGTCTGGAGACGGTGATGGCCTACGGCGACGGCCTGGAAATCAGTCGCCTGCGTCAGGGGAACACGGAAGCCCTGGGTCGGGTAGACTTGCCTCCCGGCCTGGCTGCACTGGCGGTGGACGGGCTGGATCTGGACGAGGACGGACGCGCCGAACTCTATGTCTCGGCCGCGCAGGGAGGGCGCCTTGCCTCTGTCGTCGTCGCCTGGGAGCAGGCTTCCTATGTCGTGGTGGAAAAGGAGCTGCCCTGGTTCTTTCGCAAGGATGATGATGGCCAGGGCCATGTTCGCCTGTTGGGGCAGCGTAAAACTCCCTCCAGCAAAGAGTTCGACGGGCCGCTGGTGCGCCTCGCGCGGGTGGGGGGAAGTCTGATCGAAGCCGAGAGTCTGATGGCGCCGGAAGGTGCCGAGTTGCTGGCGCTTAAGCCTTTTGCCTTTCGGGGAGAGATGCTTTACGCCGAATTGGCCGACAGCGGGCAGCTACGCGTGCAGCGAGTCGGGGGGGAGCGCCTGTGGTGGAGCGAAGAATCCTACGGGGGCAGTGAGACTTCCATGGAGTATCCCTCGCGCCAGCGGGGGCAGATCAGTGAAATTCGCTACCTGAAGCCGCGCCTGCTGACCGGACCGGAGGGCACCCTGCTGGCGCCGGTCAATCACGGCGGCGGCATTCTGGAAAAGGTCCGGCGCTTCAAGAGCTTCGAGATCAAGGCGCTGCGCTGGAACGGCATGGACATGACGCCGGCGTGGGGGACCCAGGAAGAAAAGGGCTATCTCGCCGATTTCCGTCTGGCCGATGCCGACAATGATGGCCAGGTCGAGCTCGTCATGGCCGTGGGGGGCTCCGGCGACCTCGGCGTATTCGGCAAACGTCAATCCCGTATCGTTCTCTACGAGCTGCCTTAGGTCCTAGGCGTCGTCGAGAAAACCGACCCAGTCGACGTTCAGGGTGCAGACGCCGAATTCCTCTTCGACCTTGCCCTTGAGCAAGTAAGGCCGCTGCCGCGACAGCAGGCGGCAGAAGCGGGCGTAGGCGCGGGGGAAGAAGGTGGTATCGAAAATGGCGGTGCTGTCTTCGAAGGAGATGAACTCCATGGGCTGCCCCTTGGCGGTCTGTACCACCTTCCCCGTCACCCACCAGGCGGCGAGGCTGACGTGGCGGCCGACCCAGCGGGGGAGGTCGGCGGCGGCGATGGTCTGGTGACGTGCCAGCAAGGTGCGGTGGCGGCTGAGCGGGTGGCGGGATATGGGCATCCCCAGAACCTCCACCTCCTGACGCTCTATCTCGTCGGCGCTGAGAGCCGGCCTGGCCATCTGGCGGCGCGGCTCTTCCGCAAACAGCAAGCCGCTGGCGGCCAGCGGCGTCTGGCTGCGGCCGCGCAGAAGCTGCCACAGCAGATCGGCACGCGCCTCCCTGCCCTCCAAGGCATCGAAGCAGCCGGCCTTGATGAGCAGGCGACCGTCCTCCACCGGCACGGCGACCCGCCGCAGAAAATCACCGAAACTATTGAAATCCCCGCCCCGCTCCCGCTCTGCCACAATCCCCTTCAATGTTCCCCGCGACAGCCCGCTAATCTGAATGAGGCCGATGCGCAGCTCGCGGCCCTCCCCTCGATAGGCCCGGTCGCTGGCATTGATGTCGGGCGGCAGGATGCGCAGGCCGAGCCGCCGTGCCTCCGACAGATAGGCCAGCGGTGAATAGTAGCCGCCCTGGTTGGAGATGACGGCGGCCATGAACTCGGCCGGGTAATGGGTCTTGAGCCAGGCCGACTGGCAGCTGACCAAGGCGTAGGAGGCCGAGTGCGGCTTGCAGAACGAGTAGCCGGCGAAGGAGAGCACCTCCTGCCAGGCCTGCTCCAGCAGTTCCGGTGACAGTCCCTTCTTTTTTCCCCCCTGAAAGAACTTCTGACGATAATCCGCCAGCTTCTGGCCCGGATGTTTCTTGCTGATGATCTTGCGCAGCTGATCCCCCTCGAAGGGGGTGAAGTCGGCCAGGGCCATGGCCATCTGGGTGATCTGCTCCTGGTAGATGGCCATGCCGTAGGTTTCGCCAAGGACGCTCTCCAGCAGCGGGTGCAGGCAACGCCAGGGCTTGCCGTGCAGGCGGGCGACGAATTCGCGGATGTAGCGGTTGGCCGCCGGGCGAATGATGGAAGAAGCCATGACCAGGTGCTCGAAGAGCTCTTCGGCGCCGAGCTGGCCGTTGGCCTGCCCCTGCCACATCTTGCGCAGCAGCTGGCGGGTGGCTGGCGACTCGATGTAGAAGCAGCCCATGCTGTCGCCCCGCTGCAGCAGCTGCCGGGTAGGCGCATCGTCGAGGGGAGACCAGCGGGCGGGGTCGAGGTCGGGGCCGCCGTGGGCGCGGATGGCGGCGGCCGCGTCGCGAATGACGGCGAGGGAACGGTTGCCGAGGATGTCGATCTTGACCAGCCCCGCCGCTTCGGCCTGGTCCTTCTCCCACTGGATGACGGGTCGGCCCTTGGCGGCCATCTCGACGGGGACGTGGCGGCGGATGTCCTCCGGCACGATGACCAGGCCGCCGCAGTGCAGGGCGAGGTGGCGCATCTGCCCCTGCAGGCGCCGGGCGACGGCGAGGATCTCCTGCCATTCCGGCGACAGGGGGGCGTCGCGAAAGAGGGGGTGGCTGGTGACGGCGCCCGCCGTCTGCTCAGCTTTCCAGTAGCCGGAGATGCGTTCGGTCATGGCACCGATATCGGCCTCGGGCAGACCGTAGACCTTGGCCACTTCGCGCAGGGCGGCGCGGCCCCTAAAACCGATGTGGGCGCCGACCATGGCGGCGCGGCGGCTGCCGTAGCGGGCGAAGGCGGCATCGAGGACGGCGTCGCGCTCGTCCCAGGGGAAGTCGATGTCGATATCGGGCGGATCGACCCGTTCGGCGTTGAGAAAGCGCTCGAAAAAGAGGTTGTGGCGGATGGGGTCGACGTGGGTGATCTGCAGGCAGTAGGCGACCAGAGAGGCGGCGGCGCTGCCGCGTCCGCAGGTGCGCGGCGACAGGCGGGCCAGTTCTTCCACCACCAGAAAGTAGTGGGCGAAGCCCTTGGCCTCGATGATGGCCAGCTCTTTGTGCAGGCGCTGGTGAACCACCTCCGTCAGTTCGCCGTAGCGACGCCGTGCCCCCCGGTGAGCGCGACGGCGCAGTTCCAGCGCGGCGGCGCCGTCGTCGAGGTCGCGAAAGCGGGGGAAGACGGTGGTGGAGAAGTCCCAGTCCGTGTAGCAGTCGGCGGCGATTTTCTGGCTGTTCTCCACGGCCAGCGGACAGTGGGGGAAGAGGCTCGCCATCTCCGGCGCGCTGTAGAGCCGGTCGCGTTGGCAGGCCGTCTCTTCAGGACGCAGGCGCGACAGGGTACGGTTGAGGGCGATGGCCCGCAACACGCGGTGGAGGGGGAAGTCAGCCGCCTCCAGCAGCAGGGTCCGGGCCGTGGCCACCGGCGGCAGGCGCAGGTGGCGGGCGCGGGCCAGGGTCGCCTCCATGGCGTGGCCGGGGGAGATCTCTACATAGAGGTGGTGGCGGTCCTGCGCGGCCAGAGCGGTCAGCAGATCGCCGTCGTCACTGAGGACGGTGAGGCCCTGGCGGCGGCATAGAAGAGCTTCGGGCAAGGAGAATCCGGCCTGGGTATGCAAATCGGAGAGGAGCTGGCAGAGGTTGGCGTATCCCTCGGTGGTGCGGACCAGCAGGACGGCGCGGTGGCGGCCGCTGACCGCTTCGGCGCCGATGATGGGTTTGAGACCACGTGTCCTGGCCTGTTCGAGAAAATGGGGGATGCCATACAGGCCGTTGCGATCCGTCAGGGCCAGGTGCGTCAGGCCGAGGGCGGCGGCGCGTTCGCAGAGGGCGGCGGGCGTGTGGACGCCCCAGCCGGGGGAGAAGGACGACTGGCAGTGGAGATGGACGAAGGGCATGATTTCAGCCCTCCAGGTGGGGAGCGAGCAGTGTGCGGCCGCGCCGGACGACGTCCACGCCGTGGCGCTGGCGCAGCTGGTCGAGGGCCTGCAGTAAGGTGCTTTCCTGCCGTGAAGGCTCTCCGCCGGCCGGCGCGAAAAGGTCGAGCTGCCGGGCCGTACCCAGCTCCCGGCAGGCCAGGCGCATCCCCTTGAGACGCACGCGACGCTGGCTGGTGGCGTAGAAGAGGGCTTCCGCCGCTTCCATGAGGACGCTGTCGGCGGCGGCAGGGTTGGGCAGGCGGCGGCTGCGGCGGGCGGTGACGCCGTCCTCGTAATAGAGGGTCAGCACCAGGACGCCGGCCCCTTGCCCGCGCTGACGCAGACGATAGGCGCAGCGTTCCACCAGACGGGCGAGAGCGGCGAGCAGGGCTTCGTCGTTGTTGTCGGCCTGGGGCAGAAAGGCCTGCTCTCTGATCTCCGGCGTCCGGGCCGGCGGGCTCACCGGCGAGGGGTCGATGCCGCAGGCGCGCTGGCGCAGCAGAGGGGCGAAGCCGCCGAAGAGCAGGCGCAGCTCGTCCAGGGAAAGCTCAGCCAAATCCCCCACGCGGCGCAGGTCGAGTTCGCGCAGCAGCAGGGTGGCGCGGGCCTGTCCCACGCCGGGCAGAACACTGACGGGCAGGGAGCTGATGAAGGGCGCCTCGCTGCCGCGCAGGACGTCGCAGACGCCGGGACGTTCCAGATAGCCGGCGGCGATACGGGCCACCAGCTTGTTGCCGGCCAGGCCAACGGCCCCGCTCAGGCGCAGCTGCCGGTCGATTTCCCCTTCCAGACGGGCAGCGACATCGCGGCCGGGCCCGAGCAGGCGGCCGCTCCCTGAGATGTCGAGGTAGAGGCGGCCGGCCACTTCCGGTTCGATAAGCGGGGAGACCTCGGCGCCGAGGCGGCAGAGGGCCGCCTCGGCCCGGAACAGGGCGGCCGGGTCGGGCGGGATGAGGATGAGACGCGGGCACAGCCGTCTGGCCATCCGGACGGCCATGCCGGGGGCGAGGCCTTCGGCGCGTCCCTCGGCGGAGACGCATTGCAGCAAGGCGCGCTCCGAGGCGCCGGGGGCGAGAGCGACGGGGCGTTGCCGCAGCGCCGGGTCGATGACACGGGCGACGGCGACGGCAAAGTCGGGAATATGCAGGTGCAGGATATCGCGGGACATATTGGCGGGGCGAAGTCGGCCCCGGTCTTCAGGCGCAGTGGCGGATGACGCCGACCACCACCCCTTCGAGGCGAAAATCGTCCGTGGGGTCGACCGGGATGGGAGCCATGGCCGGGTTGGCCGGGTGCAGTTCGATGGCGGTTCCCTTGCGGTAGAGGCGCTTGACCGTCGCCTCGTTGTCGATGAGGGCGACGACGGTCTGGCCGCTGACGGCCTCGGTCTGCTTGCGCACGATGACGTAATCGCCGTCGAGGATGCCGTCGCCGATCATGGAATCCCCCTTGACGCGCAGGACGAAATGTTCACCGGGGCCGAGCATGGCTGGGGGCACCTCAATACTCTCCTGCTGTTCCACCGCCTCGATGGGCTTGCCGGCGGCCACCCAGCCGGCGAGAGGGAGTTCCCAGCTGTCGCGCCGCTGGGCCAGGGGGCGGGCGCCGCGGCGGGCGTTCCAGTCGCGGGCCAGATAGCCGTCCCGTTCCAGGCGCCTGAGGTAGTTCTGCACCGTGCCCAGAGACGAGAAGCCGAAGGCGCGGGCGATTTCCTGTTGGGTGGGGGCGTAGCCGTGCTGGTCGAGGTGGCTGCGGATGTAGTCGAATATCTGTTTCTGCTTCGGCGTCAGCGGACTCATGGGGCCTCCTTTCTGCTGGGGATGCCCCTAGTTATAGGCGTAAGTTTGGCGTATGTCAAGGGATGAAAATGACGTACGCGGCCGAAGTAGGGCACGATTCAGCGGGGGAGCTGCAGCCAGTGGGAGATTTCCTGCAGCGGAACCTGGCTGTGCCAGTGGCCGCTGAAACGTCCAGCTAGGCAGACGACGACGAATAGGGCAACGACGGCCAGGCCGAAAAAGACGGAAGGGATGGGTCGTCCGCCGGCCTGCATTTGCAGGGCGCCCGGGGCTGGGCAGCCTTGCACGCAGCGGTAGCAGCCATAGCACTCGGCCGAGCGGATGGTGCGCTTGTGCATGACCGGCAGCCAGGCGGTGCAGCGGGAGGAGCAGAGGCCGCAGCGGATGCAATGGCGCTCGTTGCGGCGAATCTTGCTGAGGGACAGCAGGGAGAAGAGGCCGAGGAGAGCGCCGTAGGGGCAGAGGTAGCGGCACCAGGGCATCTGCACGAAGAGGCTGAGCAGAGCCATGAGGGTGAGAAAAGCGAGAAAGGTCAGGGACGGATCCTGGAAGAAGTGCAGCAGGCGCACGTCGGCGATCTTGTGGTAGGGGGAGGACAAAAACGCCCGCAGGGCGGGCAGAGGCATCATCCAGAGGATCTGATAGACGAAAAAACCGAGAAGCAGGTATTTGAGGCTGCGCAGGGGCAGGTCGAGCCAGAAGGGGGGAGCGAAAGTCCGTCCGGTCAGGCGTTTTCCCAGGCGCCATAGCCCTTCCGACAGCGGGAAGATGGGGCAGACCCAGGAGCAGAAGCCGCGCTTGAGCAGGAGGGCGCTGAGGATGGCGGCCAGCAGAATGAGGGCGGCGGCGGGGTGGACGGGGTGCAGTTCGCCGGTCTGCGCCCAGTGCCGCAGTCCCATGAGGCCGCTGATGGGCAAAAAACCGTCAACGGCGGCGGGACGGGCCATGGCGGGCGTCTGGCTGCCGGCCATGGCGGCGGCCCAGAGAGCGAAGCGCCAGCCGATCCACAGGTAGAACAGCAAAAAGCCCCCCTGCACCGCATAACGGGGGGCCATGGCTTTGGGGGCGGGACGGGTCGGCCCCGTCATCGGTGCATGCCGCCGTTATGGCGGGAGCCGCCGCCGGAGCGTATCGCCGGGCTACCGAAGTAGCGCTGGCGGATTTCCTGTCGGCGCTGCGGGCGCTGATTGGTGGGCAGGGAGCGCAATTCCTCCATCTCCTGCCGCAGCTGCTGGCGCTCTTCGGAGGGCAGCGACTGGAACCGCTGGTAGGTGGCGCGCAGCTGCTCACGCTGCTCGGCGGAGAGCTGCTGCCAGCGCTGAAAGCGTTCGCGCAGCAGCTGCTTTTTTTCGGGCGGCGCCTGACGGAACTGTTGCAGACGCTGGCGCAGCAGCTCCTGCTCCTCGGCGGGCAGAGCCTGAAACTGCTGGTAACGTTCGCGCAGTTGCTGGCGTTCGGCGTCCGAAAGATTCTGCCAGCGCTCCAGGGCCTGCTGGCGCTCGGTGGTCGGTGCGGCCGCCGGGGGCGGCGAGTCGGCCAGAACCGGCCCGGCCAGCCCAAGCATAGCCATCAGCAGCAAAAGGGCCATTCCTATACGTTTCATTCGCTCTCCTCCACCATGGCCAGCACTTCCATATTCTGTAGCAGTTCGAGCATTTGCAGTAGCTCAAGCATCTCGACGATATCACGATCCGTAGCGTTCAGAGGTTCTTCCTCGGCCGGCTTTTTATCTCTGGTAACGGTCTCTGCCGCCGGCAAGGCGCCGGGGAAGAGCAGCAGGGACGCCAGCAGCAGAAGAAAAGTGAGCGTCCGTTCAGGCATGGTCATTCATGTCCCCCAGTTCCTGCAGCAGCTCGAATTCCTCCAGAATCTCCAGGTTGCGCAGAAGCTCCATCTCCGGCAGTCCCTCCAATTCGGCGACCAGGCCGTTGCTGCCGGCCGGTGGGGCCAAATCGGGGGGCGAGCCGGTATTGAGCAGGAGCAGGAGCACGGCCGCCGCCGTGGCGAGGCCGCCGCCGAAGAGGGGTAAAAAGCGCCGCTTTTGCCGCCGGTCGAGGCATTCCATGACCTGGGCGCTGAAGCGTTGTTTTTCTTCGGTACTCAGTTCGATGACCGGCTTCGGCAGCGCGCCAAGCAGCGGTTCCAGGGCGGCCAGCTGCTGGCGACAGGCGGCACAGCCTTCCAGGTGTTTGTCGATGGCGCCGCGCTCGGCCGGTTCCAGCTCCCCATAATAATAGAGGGTGAGTTCCTCTTCCGGGCAGCGCCCTGTGTCGTCTCTGGTCATGGCGAACCTTCCTTCAGATCGTGCAGTTCGTGGCGCAGGACGGTGACGGCGCGGTGCAGATGGGCCTTGACCGTTCCCTCTTCCAATTCAAGTATCCGGGCAATCTCCTTCAGCGGCAGCTCCTCCTGGTGACGCAGGATGAAGACGGCCCGCTGACGGGGCGAGAGTTTTTTCAGCACGGTGTTGAGGCGTCGCTGCGTCTCTTGCGCCAGCAGCGCCTCCCGTGGCGAAGGATCGGGTGCCGCGGCGCTTTCAACCGGATCGGGCTGCTCTTCGTCGTCGCTTTTACGGAAAAAGAACAGCTTCCGTCGCCTCTGCTCCCTTCGCAGGTGGTCGATGGCCAGGCGGCTGACGGTGCGGTAGAGCCAGGTCGATATTTTGCTGTCGCCGCGAAAGGTTCCCAGCGAGCGGTGCAATCGCAGGAAGGCTTCCTGGGCAATATCCTCGGCCTCGTCGCGGTCACCGATGAGACGGGTGGCCAGGGACAGTATCTGCGCGGCATGGCCCTGAACCAGCTGTTCAAAAGCGCGATCATTGCCCTGGCGTATCTGCTCGAGGAGAATTTTTTCCGTACCTTCATCCATGCGCAGAGAGTATCCCCAGGGTCTTCAACTGTCAACGCGGCGGCGCTCGTCGTTTAAAGACCGGCGGCTGCAGCCACGGTGATTTTGTTTCATTAGACGCTGTCGCCGCGAAAAGGTTTACAGGGCCAGGGCGCGGGCGGCGATTTGGGCCGCCGTGAAGCCGAAGCGCTCAAAAAGCTGGTCAGCCGGGGCGCTGGCGCCGTAGCCGTCGAGGCCGATGACGGCACCCTGCAGGCCGACGTAGCGCTCCCAGCCGAAGGGGCTGGCTGCTTCCACGGCGAGACGCCGCTGACAGGAAGGCGGCAGCACCTGCCGGCGGTAGGTTTCATCCTGGGCCTCGAAGAGCTCCCAGCAGGGCAGAGAAACGACCCGGGTCCCCTTCCCCTGCTGCTGCAGGATATCGCGGGCCTGCAGGGCGAGAGGGACTTCCGAGCCGCTGGCCAGCAGCAGGATGTCCAGGTCGCTGTCTTCCCGGGCCAGCACATAGCCGCCGCGCCGCAGACCCTCGGCTGAGGCGAGTGTGCTGCGGTCCAGAATGGGCAGGTTCTGGCGGGAGAGGATGAGGGCGGTGGGACCGCTTCGGTGCGCGATGGCCTCGTGCCAGGCGACTGCCGTTTCGTTGGCGTCGCCGGGACGGATGACCCGGAGATTGGGCACGGCGCGCAGGGCGGCAAGCTGTTCCACCGGCTGGTGGGTGGGGCCGTCTTCGCCAAGGCCGATGGAATCGTGGGTAAAGACGTAGACGGGGGCCAGCCCCATCATGGCGGCCAGCCGCATGGGCGGGCGCATGTATTCGGAGAAGATGAGAAAGGTGCCGCCGAAGGGGATGAGGCCGTCGGTGTGGGATAGGCCGTTGAGGATGGCGCCCATGGCGTGCTCCCGGACGCCGAAGTGAATATTGCGGCCGCTGTGGCCGGGACGAAAGGCGGCTTCACCCTTGAGTTCGGTGTTGTTGGAAGGGGCCAGGTCGGCCGAGCCGCCCAACAGCAGAGGGAGCCGGGCGGCCATGGCGTTGAGGACGATACCGCTCGCCTTGCGGGTGGCCATGGGGCCGTCGGCGGGATCAAAAGTCGGCAGCTCCTCCCCCCAGCCATCGGGCAGGCCGCCTCCGCGGCTCTGCAGCCAGGCCGTCAGGGGGGAATGCAGGGACTGGTTCAGGCGGTCGAAGCGGCGCGTCCACTGGCGCTCCAGGGCGCGGCCGCGGCGAACGGCCTGACCCATGTGCTGGCGCACACTGGCGGGGATGCCAAAGTGCTCGTCGGGCTTGCGGCCGAAGGCCCGCTTGGTCTGCGCCAGTTCGTCGGCGCCGAGGGGGGCGCCGTGGGCGTCGGCGGTGTCCTGCTTGGTGGGAGCGCCGAAGCCGATATGGGTGCGGGCGATGATGAGGGACGGGCGCGGTTCGTTCTTGGCCGCCTCGATGGCTGCGTCGATTTCCGCCAGATTTTCCCCTTCCACCCGTAGGACCTGCCAGCCGTAGGCGAGAAAACGCGTGGCGACCTCTTCGCTGAAAGCCAGGTCGGTTTCCCCCTCGATGGTGATGCGGTTGTCGAGGTAGAGAGAGATGAGGTTGCCCAGGCGCAGATGCCCGGCCAGGGACGCCGCCTCGGACGCCACCCCTTCCATGAGGTCGCCGTCGGAGCAGAGGGTGTAGACGCGGGTGTCGAAGAGGCGGGCGTCGATCCTTTCGGCGAGATGGCGAGCGCCCATGGCCATGCCGACGCCGACGGCGAAGCCCTGCCCTAGCGGCCCGGTGGTCGTCTCGACGCCCGGGGTGTGGCCGAACTCGGGATGACCGGGAGTACGGCTGTCGAGCTGGCGGAAGTTTTTGAGGTCATCGAGGGAAAGGTCGTAGCCGCTCAGGTGCAGCAGACTGTAGAGCAGGGCCGAAGCATGTCCGCAAGAGAGGATGAAACGGTCGCGGCCCGGCCAGGCCGGATTCGCGGGGTTGTGGCGCAGGTGGCGCTGAAAGAGGAGATAGGCCAGCGGCGCCGCCTCCATGGGGGTTCCCGGATGGCCGGAGTTGGCCCGTTCCACCATATCCGCCGACAGCAGGCGCAGGGTATCGATGGAGGCCTGGACGACGGGATTTTTAAAGTCGGGGTTTTTCATAGAAACCTCACAAGGAGACCTCCGGTTTCAACCGGGGGAGGAATTGCGATCCGTCGTGAGACGGAAGGCTTTGGTTGATAGGTGTAGCCGTCAGCCTGATGCACGATCCGGCAGTGCCGGTAAGATATGCCCTGGATCGTTCCGGAGGCCGTCGCGATATTGAATCTGCCGCTGGTTCTAACGGCGACACGGCCCAAGTGCAGACCGGCTCTTTTGCCGGAGGGAACGACGGCTTTAACCTGGTCACCTGTGCGAAACCCCTGCACGAAGCGAGCACTCTTGGCGCTGGTGCGGGGGAAGCCGAAGCGATCCATACGGCACATCTGACGGCTGCCCCGTCCCGTGGCGGTGATGGATAAAGGGGCCTGGTCGGGTTTCAATCGCACGGTATCTCCAGACTCACCCACACATGCCGCGTCAATCCAGTGGGCCTTGGGATAGTGCAGCCCAGTGCGGTTGTACTTGGTCCGACCGCCAGACCAGAAAGAGACGGGTAGCCCCAGCGTTTTAACCGCATGGCCGATGGCGTAGCGGGTGGCGTTGACGGCAGCGGAATCATTGAGCGGTCGCTTTAATTGACCAAGGATCTTTTGGAGCTGTTCCGGCCAGTCAGCCAGAAATTCCTGCACGGGCCGATTGCCTTTGCGTTCGTTGCAGTCCCGACACGACAGGGTAAGATTACTGATCCGGTTGGAGCCACCTTTGCTTCTGGGAACGACATGCTCGATCTCCAGCGGCACATTCTCGTCCCCACAATAAGCACAACGCCGTTGCCATTTTTCCAACAGATACTCGCGAACCTCGTAACCAAATAGCGTCCCTTGCTGGTATTCCACGCCACTAATCTCCGGGTTCTCGGCTTTCTGCAAATCAAACCTCACCGTTTCGACCGCAACGCTGGTGATCGGGCAGAGTCGTTGCAGCCGCTTTGCCAGCGTCAGGACGTTGTTGACTCTGGACTGCAGTGACGGTGGCAACCAGCCTTGTGGCCGAGTCCGGTTATCGAACCGGGGCGCACGGTAGCGGGTCTTGCGATGACGCCGTGAACGCCGGATCGCCCGACGGCTTTCGAGGGCTTTTTTGATGGCTGCGCCTCGGTGGTGCACTTCCGCGCACCAGAGAACGGTATTGGCGGAGTCGTGGTTGCCTACCAGGGCAACACCGGTGGTCTTGCCGCCCGGATCGAGCTTGAGTTCGACCGATTGCACATCCCCGCCGGTGCGGTGCTTCAAAATAATAGTGAACGGGTAGCGGCGATACACCGCCGCCTTTCCGTTTCGCAGGAGCATTCTGGCCCGTGCCGGCGAGCAAGGGGAAAGGGGTTGTTTGGTATTGTCGAGTACAAAGACTCTCTGCATCGTTGTACCTTTTAAGTACCGGGTTATCCCGGCTTTCTCGCCTTGCGGCGGTAAAGTCTCCCTCGGCAAGGTTGTGAAACGGTTTAACGTAGACGGCACTGACGCTTTACCCTGAACGTCTTTTAACCGGCTACCGCAGAGCCTGGAACTGGGAGGGCATTCCAGGTGCCTATTTCGTTTCCAACGTAGCCCCGTCAGCGACCTCTCGCTGGTGGCTGTGCCTGGTCAATCCAGACTTGTTGTTACAAGCCTCTGACTTCAGTCAGGGGTGATTGACGGCGTCTCCTTGCGGGGTGCGGGTTCTGCTCCATTGAAGCAGGAAAGCACCCCGTTTTCAAGGGATCTGCCAGCGAAAACTCGGATGGCCGCAAATTTCAGAGCCTGAAAAGACGCAAGGCCGAATTCAGGGGGAGGCATCCCTGCATTCGGCCTTGAGCGTTCGGGAGGTTTTCAATGAAGAAGTTATCGCCAGCTCGCCTGCCACAACAAGCCTTTGATGGTTATGACTATACCGGGTGGCGTCACGCTTTTCCACGTGCCATTGCGTAAACCTTGGGATAAGGAGCCACGCAGCTGAACTGTGCTTTTGTGCAGTGGGGGGGAAGCGCCGCGAGGGCGGCTGAAAAGATTTCGGGCCGGTCAAGTGGGGGAGGCATCCCTTTTGACCGGCCCGATAACCAACAGAGATAACGAAAGGAGGTTTGTATCGCCAGCTCGCCTGCCACAACAAGCCTTTGATGGTTATGACTATACCGGGTGGCGTCACGCTTTTCCACGTGCCATTGCGTAAACCTTGGGACAAGAAGCCACGCTGGTGAACTGTGCTTTTGCGCAGTCGGGGCGATCGCCGCAGGTGGAGCTGAAAAGATTTCGGGCCGGTCAAGTGGGGGAGGCATCCCTTTTGACCGGCCCGATAACCAACAGAGGTAACGAAAGGAGGTTTGTATCGCCGGCTCGCCTGCCACAACAAGCCTTTGATGGTTCTGACTCTATCCCTTCTAACCAGGGATGCCTACGTGTCGATGCGTAAAGATGGGCTTGCAGGGAAACAGGAGCGGACTGTGCACTTGGACAGTCGGGCGGCCGGGTCAGAAGCCGCAATGGTCATAGAGGGCGTGCAGCTTGTCGGCAGGAGAGCCCTGCCAGCGCGCGAGCAGGCGCTCGGCCAGGGTTTTGCCCGTAAGGGCGATTTCGTCGATTTCCCGCAGGTAGAGGGTTTCATCCTGACCGCTTTCATCAAGAGCTTTTTGTCGCTGTAGGCTGTCGCGGGCAATAGCCAGAATGTCGCGGGCCAGGGTCTGCAGGGTGCCGGCGCCGAAGGGGGTCTGCAGCCCGAGACGCCAGGACTGGCGGTAGGCAGAGGTAAGGGTGTCGAAATCCACCCTGTCGAAGAGGGCCTGGCTGTCAGCGAAGGCCTGGTCATCGTAAAAGAGCCCTTTGACCAGGGCGGCCACCGCCAGGGTCGTCCGGGAAGGAAGGCTGTCGGCGGTGCGGATCTCGATTTGCGGGCGCAGGCGCGCCTCGGGAAAGAGGGTGGAGAGATGCAGATCCCAGTCGCCCAGGGTGGCACGATGGAGACCGAAGCCTTCCTCGAGATAACGACGAAAGCTGAAGCGCTCCCGGGTGAAATCGACATACTTCCCATCGCGAATGATGAAATACATCGGTACCTCGAGGGCGTAGTCGGCGTAGTCCTCGAAGGTGGCTCCCGGCAGGAGCAGGCGGGGGACCAGGCCGCTGCGGTCGGCATCGGTGCGCGCCCAGATTTCGCCCCGGGTGGAGAGGAAGCCGCTGGGCCTGCCGTCCATAAGGGGGGAATTGGCGAAGAGGGCGTAGAAGAGCGGGGAGAGCTGAAAGGCCAGACGCAGTTTGCGGAAACAGTCCGCCTCACTGCTGTAGTCGAGGTTGACCTGCAGGCCGGCGCTCTGCTTCATCATGCGCGGCCCCATGTCGCCCGTGCGCTGCATGTAGGGCCCCATGATATCGTAGCGGGCCTTGGGAACCCAGCCGATCTCTTCCAGGCGACTGAAGGGCTGTACGCCCAGACCGAGAAAACGCAGCCCGAGGGTGCGTCCGGCGCCGATGATGCCGTCGATATGACGGGAAAATCCCTGCTGGCAGCAATGGATGTCCGCACAGAGGGCGCCGGAGAGTTCCAGCTGGCCGCCTGGCTCCAGGGTCACCGAGGAGGAGGCGTCTTTCAGGGCGATGAGATGGGGACCTTCGTAAATGCCGACCCAGGAGCCGTCAGCCAGCAGCGATTCAAGCAGGGCCCTGATACGGTCATAGGAAGCGGCCTGGCCCGTTTCGGCGTCGACCACCAGTTTTTCCATTTCGGCGCCGATGCCCCAGCTCTCCCGCGGCTTGGCACCGCGGGAAAGGTAGGCGACGAGATCCTGTCGAGAGTCGATGCTCTGCTCCAGGTTGGGTTTGATGAAGGTCGTCATGGACTCCCTTTCAGCGGCGACGAAAAAGCCGGCCCGAGGGCCGGCTCTCCATTAGGGCGCGGACTGAAGATAGGCGGTAATGCTGGCGCCGATGCGTTCGAAAATGCTGGTGAATTCTTTTTCATTGCGTTCGAGCAGGGTGATGCGGAAGCCCATTTCCGGTGTGCAGAAGGAGGAAATGGGGACGACGCAGATGCCCGTGGAGGCCAGCAGGTAATAGACAAAGCGCTTATCCAGCGAGACGCCGGGCTGGTCGACCAGGCCTTCCACCAGGTTTTTGACTTCCTGAATTTCGATAGGCAGGCTCTGGCGGTCGTTGAGTCGGCCCTTTTCAAAGACGATGCTCATGTAGAAAGCGCCGTTGGTACGGTTGACCTTGATGCCGGGCACTTCCTTGAGCAGGTCGTAGGCGATGTTGGAGTATCTCTCGTAACGGCTCTTGCGCTCTTCGAGATAGGCCGGATACTTGGGGTGGCTCAGGATGGGCGGAATGGCCTTCTGCGGCAGCGTGGTGGAGCAGACCTCGACCATCTTGGAGTTGACGATGCTCTGCACGTACTGTTTGAAGACGGGATCCTTGTCGGCATTATAGACCTCGATCCAGCCGCAGCGTGCCCCCGGCCAGGGTGCTTCCTTGCTGATCCCTTTCATGGCGATGGCGGGAACGTCGCCGATGAGGTCGGAGATGGGCTTGGTCGACTGCCCGTTGTAGACGATGTTGTGGTAGATCTCGTCACAGATGATGAAGAGGTCATACTCTTTGGCGATGGCGATCATCTCCTTGAGAATGCGCTCGGGGTAGACGGCGCCCGTGGGGTTGTCGGGGTTGATGATGAGGATGCCGGCGATGGCCGGATTGTATTTGATCGACAGGCGCAGATCGTCCAGGTCGGGGTACCAGTTGTTGTCGGGATCAAGCCGGTAGGAGACCGGCTTTTGCCCGGCGTGGGCCGCTTCGCCGGAGGAGTGGGTGGAGTAGGTCGGCGAGGGGCCGATGACGCGGGCCTCGCGGCGCAGGAAGCCGTAGACCTTCTGGATGGCGTCGCCGAGGCCGTTGAAAAAAAGGATGTCGTCGGCGCTGATCTGCGTTTTGCCGCGCTTGTTGGTCAACTCGGCCAGAAATTCACGGGTCTCCAGCACGCCCCGGGTCGGGCAGTAGCCGTAAGAGCAGTCCTTCATGGCCAGATCGGCGACGATCTTCTTCATCCAGTCGGGGATTTTCTCACCCTTGGCGATAGGATCGCCAATGTTTTCCATGTTCGTTTTCATGCCGAGCTTGTTCAGCTTCTCGGCAATCTCGACAATAGCCCGGATCTCGTAAGTCAGTTCTCCGGCGCCGATGTGCACAATATTGTTGCGCATAACCTATCTCCCCGTCTTGGTAGTGGCGTCGCCCTGCGGCGAAAAATCAGCTAAATATGAAAAGGCCATGGACGACTGCGCCCATGGCCTGCTCGCTTTTCAAGGACCGCTTGCGGTCAGCCAGCAAAGAGATGGGCACAGGTGCGGCCGATTGCCGCCGCCTTCGCCGCGGCTGCCGCCGCTGCCATGTTGTGCCCTTTGCCGGAAAACATCACGTGAAGCTCTCCTTTTACGTTGGATTGCTTGGTTAACACAGTGTTTGCGGAAAGTCAATGCTTTCCTGCGTCAGACAGGGAGGACGGCCGTCTGTGGCCGTCAGAAGCTTCTTCTCTTGCGGGAGAGTTTTCCGACCAGCCAGCCGATCAGAAAAACGCCGCCACCGGCCAGGAACCACTGGATCATGCCGGTAGTCAGCAGCTTCTTGTTCTCTTGGCGGATTGTCTCGATCTCGGCGCTTAGACGGGCGTTGTCCTCTTCCAGCTGGTTGCGGGCGTTGGTGATGTTGACGACTTCACGCGAGTTGGCCAGCAGCGTATCGTAGCGCTCGGTGGCCTCCTGAAGTTCACCGCGGGTCTGGTCCAGGGCGGTTTGCAGCTCGGTCACCTGCTGTTCGGTGGTCTGGCTTTCTTCCGTCAGGGTCGCCTGGATCGTTTGTTGCTCGTTTATGGCGGCGTCGCGGGCTTTTTCCGCCACAGCCAGCTTCTGCTGAAGCTGGGCCAGCTCATTTTGCAGCCGATCGATAATCAGGGGTTTGGGCAGCTCAGTGGTAACATATTGACTGAGAACGTAGCCTTTTTCCCCGGACGGGATTCTCACCTGAAGATAGCGCCCCTGATCGGCCAGGATTTCGAGGGGCGTGTCCGTGCGCATCGTGGTGATCACCTCGGCCTGATCCGCCGGCTGCTGGCGCAGGGTGACAACGAGCTGATCGGACACGTAGCGGGTTTCCGCCGCTGCCGCCAGGGGCAGGGCCAGCAGGACAAGAAAAGCCATTGCGGCCACATTACGTACATACGGCATAGAACTTTCCTCCTTGGTGCTGAGTCGCCGGCCTTTGTCACCGACACGCAAAAAACCCCCATAGACTAGCTGTCCGGAGGATTTTTTGCAACCTCTTAAAAATACGGTGAATCAGGGCCAGGTGGAGGGTCTTTGGGGGACGGGTGGAGCGCAAGTGAGATGGAATGGGGCGAAGAGGAGCGGCAAGCTCCTCTTCGCCGAAACAACTTACAGCAGGTCGGTCTTTTTCAGCAGCCATTCAGCCCCTTTGTAGGAGACCAGAATAACGGCAAACCAGCCGATAACGAGTACAGCAATCATAGCGATATCCTCCTAGTAAAGGTCTTCGGCTTCTTCGCCCTGCAGGTCGTCCACGGTCAGTTTGCGGGCGTCCATCAGTCGCCAGACATAGGCAATGTAGGCCAACACGAAGGGAACGGCGATCGCCACATAGCTCATGGCCGTCAGGGTGTAGTGGCTGCTGGAGGCGTTGGCGATGGTCAGGCTGCTCTGCAGGTCAAATTTGGAGGGGTAAAAAGCCGTGTGGTTGAAGCCGGCCAGGAAGAAGAGGGCGAGGCCGACGAAGACGGTCCCGGGGCCCGCCAGCCAGATGCCGCTGCGTCGCGGCGAAAAGCGGGTGAGGGCCACGGCGGCCACCACCAGAACCAAGCCGGCCAGCAGCAGGATCAGCACCAGGGGCATGGCCAGCAGATTGCTCAGGTATTTGCCGGCGACCAGCGCGACGGCCCCTGTCTGCGGCTCCACAGCATAGCCGTCCATGACCAGGAGGCGGCCGAGAAAATAGAGAAGGAACGGCAGGGCGCACAGCAGATTGTTGAAGGCGGCTTTGCGGAGACGCTCCTCCAGGGAATCGTGGTGGATATGATTGAGCAGGTACATGGCGCCGAGAATGCGGGCCAAAAAGGCCAGGAAGATGCCGAGGGAGAGATTGAACAGGCTGAAGGCCGCTTCCAGACCGCGCAGGGGGTGCTGCCAGGTGACCGAGTTGTAGGCGCTGAGCTGAAAATTGGAGCCGCTGAAGAAGGTGGCAACGGCGGCTCCGATCAGCAGCAGGCCGACGCTGCCGTTGATGAAGAGGAAGGCGTCGTAGGTTTTGGTTCCCAGCAGATTGCCCGGCTTGCGACGGTATTCAAAGCTCACCGCCTGCACAATGAAGGTAAAGAGGATGAGAATCCACACCCAGTAGGCACCCCCGAAGCTGGTGGCGTAGAAGAGGGGGAAAGCGGCGAAAAAGGCGCCGCCGAAGAGGACCAGGGTGGTGAAGGTGAGTTCCCATTTGCGGCCGATGGAGTTGATGACCAGGGATTTCTCCTCCTCCGTCCTGGCGGCGGTGGCCAGCAGGGTCTGTCCCCCCTGCACGAAGGTCATGAAGAGAAATAGGGAGCCCACGGTGGCGACGATGATCCACCAGAGCTGCTGCAATTGGCTATGCGCAAGATTTCCGAACATATTATTTCCCCTCCGGTCCGATGTGAATCTGCTTCAGCATGATGCGGATTTCGGCAATCAGCAGCAGGGTGAAAAGACCCAGGAACATGAAGAAGGTGGTCTGCACCGTACCCGTGGTGAGATTGGAGGTGGCGACGTGCACCGGCAGCAGCCCCTGAATGGCCCAGGGCTGACGGCCGACTTCCGCCACGATCCAGCCGGCTTCCTGGGCGATGTAGCCGAGGAAGAGAGAGACGACCCCCGCCATCAGCAGCCATTTCTGGTTGGCGATGGTGCCACGATAGGTAAAGAAGAGAGTGGCCAGAAAGAGCAGGGGGAAGAAGGTGCCCAGCGCCACCATGACCCGGAAGCTGTAAAAATTGAGAGCCACGGGGGGGACGGCCTGCTCGGGGCGGCTGAGATAGCCGTAGCCGAGGTTGGCGCTGACGGCCTCGAAGCGGGAGAGGGCTGCGGCCGCGGCCACCTCATCCCCGTTGCCCCGGGCGTCCTTGTAGAGGGCCAGCTGCTCGATGGCGGTTTTGCCCTCGATCATGCGCGCATTGACCCCGACGATGTTCTGCTCCGGGTTGCCGTAGACCAGGTCGTTGATGCCGGGGACGAAACTGTTGGGATCCCGGTTGGCCAGCAGGGAGAGCAGATAGGGGATCTTGATGGCGAAGATGTAGGGATCCTTGTCGTCCCCCGGCTGCATATCCGGCCGCAGCAGACCGACCGCCGCCAGCGAACTCCCTTCCTCCCCCTGGTACAGCCCTTCGATGGCGGCCAGTTTCATGGGCTGCACCTGGGCGGCCGTATAGGCGGTTTCATCGCCGGTAAAGGCGACGTAGGCCGAGGAAACAAGCCCGAAGACCGCCGCCACCATGATGCTGCGTTTGGCCATTTCGACATGCCGCTTTTTGAGCAGGAACCAGCTGGAGATACTGACCACAAAGAGGGAAGCGAGCAGAAAGCCGGAGCTGGTGGCGTGAGTGAAGTGGCCGATGGCGACGGGCGAGCCGAGAACTTCCCAGAAGTTCTCCATCTCGAAACGGGCGGTGTCGGGGTTGAACTTCATGCCGACGGGATTCTGCATCCAGCCGTTGGCCACCAGAATCCACAGGGCCGACAGGTTGGAGCCGACGGCCACCATCCAGGTGGAAAAGAGATGGAATTTCTTCGAGACCCGATCCCAGCCGAAAAACATGACGGCGAAAAAGGTCGCCTCGATGAAGAAGGCGAAAATGCCTTCGATGGCCAGGGGTGCGCCGAAGATGTCGCCGACCATCCAGGAATAGTTAGACCAGTTGGTCCCGAATTCGAATTCGAGAATAATGCCGGTGGCGATGCCGATGGCAAAATTGACGGCGAAGAGCCGCATCCAGAATTTGGTGAGGCGCTTCCACTGTTCATCGCCGGTCTTGACATAGAGGCTCTCGAAAAAAGCCAGCAGAAAAGAGAGCCCCAAGGTCAAGGGGACGAAGATCCAGTGGAACATGGCGGTCAGGGCAAACTGCCCGCGCGCCCAGTTCACCATGGACATGTCGATTTGTTCCAGCACGGTAACCTCCCTGAAGTGAAATTAATGGTCCTGACTGCGTGTAAGGTTTTCCAGGACATGGTTGGCCCGTTCGGCGTCGGTGTCGAAGCGGGTGTTGAGATAGTTGGGGAAAAAGAGCCATTTGACGATGGCGAACATGATGAAAAGCTTGAAGAGCATGAGTTTCCACAGGGTTTTACCCAGCACCATGGAGCGAAAGCCGTCTCGGTAGAATGCGTAGACGCGCGTGATAACCATGAAAACCTTCTCCTCTGGGGCGATTTTCGGCATACAACCGAATAGATTTTAACGGGTTCTCACCATATTGCCAGTGGTGGTGAAAGGGCAGGTCCGATGGGCCTGTCGAATTATAACCAAATCGGTCATAATTTTAGACGGCCAAAAGGGTTTGTCAAGATTAATTTTTAGGAAAGGGGCTGGCGCAGAAACAAAGGGGGGTAAAGCGGGGTCAGGCGTCTTCCTTCGCCAGGGCCTGCCAGGTGTGCCGCTGCAGGAAGGATCCGGAAATATTGTCTTCCATCTCGCGGTAGAGGGACAGGGGCAGAGCCAGACTGAGCAGATTGTCGCCCAGCTGGTTGCGCACCTGCAGGCGGGCAGACAGATCAATAAGGCCGGCCACGGCCCGGGGGCGTTGTCGCTGCGCTTCACGGTAGGGGTAGATGCCGAGGGCCTGGCAGCCGGCGGCAAAGGGGATGAGCACGTTCTCGTTATCGGGACGGTCGTAGTTGGCGAGTACGGTCAGGGCGGCGAACTGGTCGGGGTTGACGAAGAAGATGACGACTTCCGGTTTTTCGGTCGCTTCGTCGACGCTGTCCAGGGGCTTGAAGACGACGTAGGGTGCGGGGATCTCGATGATGGGGAGGTTCTGGATGAAACTTTCCACGCGTTCGGGGGTTTTAAGGTAGCGTTCGCCGTGCAGGAAGTCGTCGTGGGCTTCCGGGCGCATGAAAGGCTTGAGCTGCTCGGCGGCCTGTCTCCCCTGCGCCCAGTTGGCATTGCCCGAGGAGAGGAAGTGGCAGAAACAGTCTTTGCCGCCGGGGAAGTTGACGTACTGGTCGCCGAACCCCAGGCCGACTCCGCCGCCGACACAGCCGAAGGTCTGACGGTCGCAGGCCCCGGCTTTTCCCCTGGCCGCCCCGGCCGCCAGCCACATGACACACCCCCACTTGCCGGGGCTGAACTGCACGGCCCCTTCAGGCTTGCTGTCGCTCCAGAGCAGGGCGACGGGCTGGTGCTGCAGATCGATGGCTTCAGCGATGCGGCTTTTCATAAGACCTCCTGACGACTGGGTTCTCCGGCCGGGTCAGTCCTGAACCGAGAGGATGAACTGGGGGTGGATATAGAGCACGTAGTCGGGTACGAAAAAGGTGTAATACTTCATGGGCTGGTTGAGGTAGTCCATGACCCGGCCGAAGCCGGTGGGCATGTCGACATAAATGTCCGCTTCAATCTCCTGCCGATCCCGGGTGTGGATACGGAGGTGGCGCTTGTGACCGAGCGTCATCAGCTCATCCAGCTCGGTGTCAGCGGCGACGCGAACTGTCATGATCTGCTGGCGGTTGACCAGGATGGTGCCCGTGGAGGTTTTGATGGGGAGAAAGAGGGACGTCTCCTGCAACAGGTCGATGACTTTCTGGGGGCCGCTGTGCCTTGCCCCGTAAAGGCTGAGAAAAACCTCGCCTTCAACGCGGCTGCCGTCGGTCAGCAGCAGTTCGATGTGGCGGGTGTTTTTGTCAATGCGGACGTCATCCATGGGGGGCTCCTTTTCCGGTCGGCAGTGGGAACTGGGTTTTATTGACAGCATAACGATGGGCTTCCTCCATCGTGATGCGCTTATCGGTCAGCAGTGTCTGCAGGGCCTGATCCATCAGCTGCATCCCCTCCCCTTTGCCGGTCTGAATGATGGAAGGGATCTGGAAGGTCTTGCCCTCGCGGATGAGGTTGGCGACGGCGGGGGTGACCGAGAGAATTTCCAGGGCAGCGCAGCGCTTGCCGTCCACGGTCTTGAGCAGCTGCTGGGCAATGACCCCCTTGAGGGACTCGCCGAGCATGGCGCGGATCTGCTCCTGCTGGTTGGTCGGAAAGACGTTGATGATGCGGTCGACAGTTTTGGCGGCGCTATTGGTGTGCAGGGTGCCGAAGACGAGATGGCCGGTCTCGGCGGCGGTGATAGCCAGTTCGATGGTCTCCAGGTCGCGCATTTCACCGACGAGAATGATGTCGGGGTCCTCGCGCAGAGCGGCCTTGAGGGCGGCGGCGAAGGACTGGGTGTGGCGGCGGACCTCCCGCTGATTGATCAGGCTCTGCTGGCTGACGTGCACGAATTCGATGGGGTCCTCGATGGTGAGGATGTGCTCCTGGCGCGTGCGGTTGACGTGGTCGATCATGGCCGCCAGGGTGGTGGATTTGCCGCTGCCGGTGGGGCCGGTAACCAGAACGAGGCCGCGTTTATACTGGGTGAACTTGAGGACGCCGGGGGGCAGCCCGAGTTGCTCGGCGGTGAGAATATGGGTCGGGATCAGGCGGAAGACGGCGCTGATGCCGAGACGGCCGTAAAAGATATTGGCGCGAAAGCGTGACTGCAGGGCCGGTACTTCGTAGGCGAAGTCGATATCGAGATTCGCCTCGAAGTTCTGCCGCTGCTCTTCGGTCATGATTTCGTAGAGCAGCATCTTGTTCTGCTCATGGCTGAGGGGCTTGGGCATCACCGGGACCAGGTCGCCGGCCGCCCGCATCAGCGGCGGGTTGGTCGGCGACAGGTGCAGGTCGGAGGCTCCCTTGTCCTTTAAGGCCTTGAACAGGGTGTCGATTTTCGCCATGGCAGTTTCTCCGCTGCGTGGAGTGGTAAGCAACTTCGGCAAAATAGCAGATAAGAGTCTATTAAAAAAGGGGGAAAAGGTCCAGAACGGGAGAGAGAAATTTTCAGCGGAAAAAAGCGACGGCGTCCAGCAGCAGCCGGCCGGCGAAAAGAAGCAGCAGGACGCCGAGCAGGCGCATGATGATGAGGTAGGCGCGGCTTCCCAGAAAATTCCGGGAGCGGCCGATCAGAACAGCCAGAAATATCTTGGAGCCGACCAGAAAAAAATAAAACCCGCCGAGAAAAAGGGCGATGGCCAGCGGCCCGCTGTCCCGGGCCTGCAGGATAATGGGGGCGCCGACAGTGAACCAGAAGATGTAGGGATGCGGGCTGAGGACGTTGATGAGAACTCCCTTGCGCAGGGAGGAAGACGCCGGTTGGTTAAGATCGACCTGGATGTCGGCCGTTTTGAAACTGTCCCAGCCGAGATGGCCGACCAGGGCGGCGCCGGCGAGGGAGATGAGGCCGAGGATAAGGTCGTAGCGGGCGATTTCGGCCACGAGAAAAAAACTGAGCAGGATGATGGGGGGGTCAGAAATCAGCGGGGCCAGGGCTGTACGGATGCCGGCAGGGCTGCCGTGATGCAGACTTTCACGCAGAACGAGAAAGAGCAGAGGACCGGGGGCGAAGCCGGCGGCCAACCCCAAAAGGGTGCCCAGGGTAAGGTTGGTCAGCATCCGCACAGTTCCCGTGGCGCTAAAAGGAGCAAGTCAACAGGGGGCAAAGCCATGGACCGTCGCTGTCATTCGTGCAGCAGTTCGAACGCGATGCCCTCGGCAGAAACACGAATGACCCGGGCCTTGAGAACGGGGCGTTCGAAGGCGCTCCCCGGATCGTGGATCTGCAGCCTCATAACAGTGCCGACGGCCGGGGGCGGCTCCAGGTCGACGCGCACCAGGGCGCCGCCGTCACTGAAGTTCTGGGTGACGCCGATGGTCGTGCGTCCCCCTTCTTCCATGACCTTGATATCGATGCTCACCTCAAATCGCTCGTGGTTGCGGCGCTCGCTCATCGGCCCGTCTCCCCGCTGGTGTCCTTGTGGTTGCCGCATAAAGGTGATTGACAGCCGCACGATCCGACGTCGCCCGGGACGATGCCCTCCTTGCTCACGTCGACGCTCAGACGGTTTCTCCCCCTTTTCTTGCTGTGATACATGAGCGCGTCAGCCCGTTGCACCAGGCTCTCGATCGTATCCCTGGGAACGGCCAGGGTGCCGCCGAGGGACAGGGTGACCTGCAGGTTCGCCTCGCCATAATCCAGGCTGGTCCTGGCCACAAGATGGCGGAAGCGTTCGGCAATCTGCTGCATGGCCTCCCCGTCGACGTTGCGCAAAATGGCGACGAACTCCTCACCCCCCCAGCGGCCGACCAGGTCGAAAGAGCGGGCGTTGATATTCAGCGTACTGGCCACCATCTGCAGCACCTGGTCGCCGGCGTTATGGCCGTAGGTGTCGTTGAGTTTCTTGAAGTGGTCGATATCCATGAAGACCAGGGCAAAAGGCATGTGGTAGCGCCTGAGTTCATCGAGGCGGGATTGCAGTTCCATCTCGAGGTAGCGGCGGTTGGCCAGTTGGGTCAGCGTGTCGAGCATGGCCAGCTTGGTCAGTTCGACGACCTGCTGCATGATCGCTTCTTTCGGGCTCGAATCGGAAAAGAGTTCGACGGCGCCGAGCAGTCTCCCGTCCAGATCCTTCAGAGGCGAAATACGGATGGCTACGGGCACCCGGTGCCCTTTTTTGTGGTGAAGATAGAAATTGGCTTCCCGGTAGTTGGAATCGTTCAGGGTCAGGGCCAGAGGACAGCCCTTCTCGCAGAGGTTGACCCCCTGGTCATCGACATGCATGAGGATGTTGTCGGAACAGCGTTTGCCCATGACTTCGCAGGCCGTGTACCCGGTAATCAGCTCCGCTGCCCGGTTCCAGTAGGTGATGCGGCGATCGTGATCGACAAAGTAGACCCCGTCATACAGGTGTTCGAGGATGGATTGATAATCGAGACCGCCATAGTTCATGGGTTCACCACCGCATCTCCTGATGTCCCTCTTTTTCCGCCGGATAATCTTGATTTCTTATCACAGTGACGGCGGCAAAAAAAGCTTTTAGTTAAAGGAAACAGATATTTTCAGCGTTTGCCGCCGCCGAACCAGGTGCCCAGGATGCCGCGGATGAGCTGACGCCCCACCTGATTGCCGATGGTGCGGGCGGCGCTTTTCATAAAGGCTTCGCCCAGACTCTGGCGGGAACGCCCCGCCGGTTTGGACGCTGGTGTCGCCGGGGTCTCCACCTGCTGTCTTTCGGCGCGCTGCTTGAGAATTTCGTACGCTGACTCACGATCGACCGGCGCATCGTAACGGCCCTTGAGGGGGGAGCGCTCCAGGCGCTCGCGGCGCTCCTCCTCGTTCAAGGGACCGATGCGCGATTCGGGCGGACGGATCAGGGTGCGCTGGACCGGTAGCGGTGCCCCCTTGGCGCTGAGGGTGGAAACCAGGGCTTCGCCGGTGCCGAGGTCGGTAATGGCTCCCTCGGTGTCGAAGGCCGGATTGTCGGCAAAGGTCTGGGCCACGGCGCGGATGACCTTGCGGTCGCGGGGGGTGAAGGCGCGCAGGGCGTGCTGAATCTTCAGGCCCAACTGGCCCAGAATGTCCTCGGGGATGTCGAGAGGGCTTTGCGTGATGAAGAAGATGCCTACCCCCTTGGAGCGGATGAGACGGACGACCTGTTCAATTTTGTCGAGCAGGACCTTGGGGGCCTGGTCGAAGAGCAGATGGGCTTCATCGAAAAAGAAGACCATCTTCGGCTTGTCGGCATCGCCCACCTCGGGGAGATTTTCAAAGAGTTCGGAGAGCAGCCAGAGCAGAAAGGTGGTATAGACGCGAGGGGACTGGGCGTAGAGGCGGGTAGCGTCGAGCAGGCTGATGACGCCCTGCCCGGAAAAATCGGTTTGCATGAGGTCCCCGAGGACCAGGGCCGGTTCGCCGAAAAAGAGGTCGGCCCCCTGACTTTCCAGGACGAGAAGTTTGCGCTGGATGGCCCCGATGCTGGCCGGCGAGAGATTGCCGTACTCCTGACGCAGGGTGCCGGCGTTCTCGGCCATCCAGCTGAGCAGGGCGCGCAGATCCTTGAGGTCGAGCAGCAACAGCCCTTCGTCGTCGGCAATCTTGAAGCCGGCATAGAGGACGCCAGCCTGGGTATCGTTCAGCTCCAGCAGGTTGCTCAGCAGCAGCGGCCCCATCTCGCTGAGGGTGGTGCGCACCGGCTGCCCCTTTTCCCCGTGGATATCCCAGAAGAGGGTGGGACAGGGGCGCAGCTGATAACTGTCGAGGGGAATCTGGGCCAGCCGCGCGTCGATTTTCGGATGGGGCGTACCGGCGGCAGCGAGGCCGGAGAGATCGCCCTTGATGTCGGCGGCGAAGACGGGCACGCCCAGCCGAGAGAAGCTCTCGGCCAGAATCTGCAGGGTGACGGTCTTGCCGGTGCCAGTGGCGCCGGTAATGAGGCCGTGGCGATTGCACATGGCGGCCAGCTGGCGGACGGGTTCGCCGGCGGCGGCGCCGATGGTGAATTGCAGGGGATTGCTCATAAAGGTCTCTCCTGTTCTCGAGGTAAAAGGCGTGGTCTTATTTTTGGGCCACCTACTCCCGCGTCAGTGTCGCAGCTGCACACGGACCCCGTCGGCGACCTTGTCGCCGGGGTGCAGGATCACCCTCTCGGCGGCATCCAGCCCGGACAGGATTTCCGTCTCCAGGCCGTTGCTCTGGCCGGTCGTGAGGGGGCGCAGGCGGGCGCGGTTGCCGTCCACGACGAAGGCGGCCCACTGGCCTTCGCGGCGGAAGAGCGCGCCCGAAGGCACCTTCAGCACCTTATCCTTCTCCCAGACCATGATGCGGGCCTCGACCCGATAGCCGTCTCCCAGGGTGGGGCGGCTCTCAGGTGGCGTCTCCAGGTCGACCACGACGTCGACCCGCTGCTCTTCTACGCCCAGGGCGGAAACCTTGGTATAGGCCGCCGGCTCCACCAGCCGCACGCGTCCCGGCAGCGCTTCGCCACCCCCCCACTGTTCGAGCAAGACGCGCTGTCCCGGCCGGATGCGCACGGCATCGCTGGAGAGGACATCGATGACGACTTCAAGATCTTTGGCGTTTCCTACTTCCACCAGGGGCGTGCCGGGGGCCACGACGGTGGCGCTTTCCTGCAGCACCCGCAGGACCTGCCCGTCGGCGGGCGCCAGCAGAGGGAAGGCGTCCTGCGGTTCGCCCGGCGTGAGTTCCCGCAGGCGCAGCAGGGCCGCTTTGGCCTGGGTCAGTTCCGAACGGGCGATCTGCACGGCAAAAAGAGCGGCCCTATGGTCCTCGCGGGCCGTCTGCCAGGTATAGGAGGCGTCATCGAACTCCTGGCGGGAGATCATCTGCTGATCGAAGAGTTTCTGGCGGCGCTGGGTGTTGGCCTCAGCCTGCCGGCGGCGTTGATCCGCACTGTTCTGGTTCGCCAGGCTGCGGTTCAGGGCCGCTTCCGCCGCTTTGACCCGGGCCTCGCTCTGGGCCAGGGTCCGTTCATCGAGCAGGGCGGGAACAGCGGGCTCGATCAGGGCCAGCATCGTCTTGCCGGCCTGAACCGTATCGCCGGGGTCGAGATCGATACGGAGAAGACGCCCGGCCAGGGGGGCGTCCAGGGTGTAGCGCTCTTTGACACGGGTCTTGCCGTCCTCGTCGATGCTGATCTGCAGAGCACCCTCTTTGGCCTCAACGATTTCAACCTCGACAGGACGGGGCACAAAGGCATAGGCGAACAGTAGGACGAGGATCAGGACAAGAAGGGCCAGCCAGAGGCGCCGGCGGATTGTCGGGGTCATGAGCCTACTCCCTGGCTTTGAGGACGGCAATAAGGTCAAGTCGGTCCAGTCTGCGCCGCACGACCAGTCCCGAAGCCACGGCCGCGAGGAGAATCACGAGGGCGGCCGTGCCGTAGGTGGACAGGTCGACCACGAGGGAAAACCGCAGCACCTCCGTCTGCAGAGCCCAAGTGGCCAGGGCGGCGAACCCAGTGCCGAGCACCAGCCCCAGGGGGATGGCAAGCAGGGTCAGCAAACCCGCCTCCCCCAGCAGCAGCCAGGAAATCTCGGTCCGGGTAAATCCGATCACCCGTAAGGTAGCGAGCTCACGGCTGCGTTCGGATAGAGCGACACGCATACTATTGTATACCACTCCGAAGGCGATAATGCTGGCGAAAATCATGTTGAATAGGCGCATGCGGAGCAGGTTTTCCGCCATGGTTTTCCGGAAGCTCTCCAGGGCGCCCCGCTTCAGGGTGACTCCGGCCACCGCCGGGGTGTTTTTGAGGCGATGGTACAGTTCCTCTTCGAAACGGCTGTCGACTAGGAGATTGGCCCCGGAGATGGAATCTTCCTCCCGCATCAGCTGCTGGAGGGTGCGCAGGCGCATATAGGCCGAGGTGCCGGTGTAGTCTTCGACCAGGGCCGTAACTGGGAGCTGCCGTACCGGCCTGTTCCCTTCCAGCACGTCGACCTGCACCTTCTGTCCGGGAGTCACCCCCAGCAATTCGGCCAGGGCCGCTGAGAGAACCAGACCCTGTTCCGCCAGAAAAACAGGCCGGCCATCGCGGTTGAGAGGGCGCAGCAGGCTGGCGTCGGGGGGGAGTCCGGTGATGGCCAGCAGACGCGAACGATGGCCGAAGATCAGGCGCACGGGAACGGTGCGCACCGGTTCAGCCCGGCGTACACCCGGCAGGTGGGCCAGAGCGGTCAGGGCGCGGCCATCGGCAGGTTCCACCAGGGTGACCGTCATGTCCTGCCTCTGCGCCTGAAAGAACTGAAAATCGATGAGGTGCTCAATAATATCTTCCGAAAAGCTGCCCAGGATCATGACGGCCACGGCCAGAGCGATGCCCAGGCAGGAAAACAGGGCCTTGAAAGGCCGGCGTTCGAGTTGTCTCAGAATCATCCGGGCGCCCTGAGTCAGAAATCGCTGCAAGCCCAAGCGCTCGACGACGGTGGGACGGAAGGCGGCCGGCGGCTCAGGGCGCATGGCCTCGGCCGGGGGCAGTTCCGCCGCCTTTCGCACCGACCCGTACACGCCGAGGGCGGCGGTGCCGCCGCTCACCAGCAGGGCGATCAGGGCCACTTCGAAGCCCAGGTGGTAGTCGAAAACGGGGAAACTGAAAAAGCGGGCATACATGCGTGTCATCCCCCGCCCGAACCAGGCCCCGGCCGCCGTTCCCAGGACGGCCCCGGCCACGGAGATGGCCAGGCCGAAGCGCAGGTAGTGCAGGCCGACCTCCAGACGACTGTAGCCGAAGGCTTTCAGGGCGGCGATCTGTTCCCTCTGGATGCTGATCAGGCGGCTGAGCACCACGTTGAGGAGGAAAGCCGCCACCGTCAGGAAAATGGTGGGTGGAATCAGGGCCATGCCACGCAGCTGGGTCATCTCGTTGGAGACCAGTTTGTGGGACATCTGGTCCTCCCGGCTGTAAGCCCCCTGCCCCCCGTATTCCGCCGTCGCCTCATCCAACCGCTGCCGCACCTCCGCTGCCATTGTTCCCGGCTCCAGGGTGAGACTGACGTCGTTGAAGGCCCCTTCCAGGTCAAAGGCGGCGGCTAGGTCATCGTAGCCCATCCAGAAGACGCCAAAGCGCCGATCGTCGGGGATGAGTTCCCCTGGGCGGATCTGATAGACGTATTCGGGCGAGAGGGCGACTCCCACGATGACCAAGGCCTGGCGGCGGCCGTTGAGGATCGCCTGCACCTGGTCGCCGGGCTCAAGCCCGTGGGCCTCGGCGAAGCGCTGGTTGACCAGCACTTCCCCGCGCCGTTGCGGTACAGGCAGGCGCCCCTTCCGCAGATGCAGACGGTTGAGCCGAGGTTGTCTGCCTTCGGGAAGGGAAATCAGCCGTCCGGTCGCCGGTTCGCTCAGACCGGCGATGTCGAGGGTCACCTGGGCGACGACCCGGGTCTCCAGCCGGGCCACTCCCGGGATATGGGCCAGACGTGAGGCCAGGGCCTGTGGGGCGCGCTTGAGATGAGTGAAAACCTGGGCGAAGCCATACTGCTCATAATAAGAGTCCAGAGTGCGTTCCAGCGATTGCAGGGTCGACAGAGACATGACGAAGGTGGCGATGCCGCAGGCCATGACCAGGGCGATGGCCAGGGCCTGACTTTTCATCTGCAGCAGATCGCGGCGTAGTTTTGTCTGCAGAATCCCCATGACGATCACCATTGCAGGCGCTGGGCCGCGACGCGCTCCCGGTTGTGCTCTTCCCGGACAATACGGCCGTCGGAGAGGTGAACGATGCGGTCGGCCATGGACGCGATGACGGCGTTGTGGGTAATGACGGCGGTGGTGGTGCCGAGTTCCCGATTGACCTTTTCGATCACCTCCAGCACCAGGATGCCCGTTTGTACATCGAGGGCTCCCGTCGGCTCGTCACACAGCAGCACCTCCGGCCGCTTGGCGATGGCCCGTGCGATGGCGACACGCTGCTGTTCGCCGCCAGACATCTGAGACGGAAAGTGATCCATGCGCTCCCCCAGGTTCACCAGCTTCAAGGCTTCTTCGGGCGACATGGGATTCGCCGCGATTTCGGTGATGAGAGCCACGTTTTCCCGCGCGGTCAGACTGGGGATGAGATTGTAGAACTGGAAGACGAAACCGACGTGATCGCGCCGGTAGCTGGTGAGAGCCCCATCGTCGTAGGTGGTAAGGTCATGGTCGCGGTAGCGCACCTGCCCGCTCGTCGGCACATCGAGGCCGCCCAGGATGTTGAGCAGGGTCGATTTGCCGCTGCCCGACGGGCCGAGCAGTACCACGAACTCCCCTTCGTGCAGATCAAAGTCGACACCGCGCAGCGCCTGCACCTCCATCTCGCCCATGGCATAGACTTTGGTCAGGTTGCGGGCCTGAAAAACAGCAGGCAAGGGCTTCTCCCGTAGCGTTGGGTCCATATCCTCAACTATAGCGCTGAACGGTCAGGATGCACCCTGCAAGGGAAAATCAGGTTCCGCCTTGCAATGTCGCCGCCGGAGTCTAAGATTTTTCTTAGGGAGTGAACAAGACGATAAGGAGGTTCATCATGCCCAAACAGCAAGAGTCCTGTGTCAAGCCAGCCGGAGGCCCTGTCGCAGGCGCGAAGCCTGAAGCAGGTTCCCCGTCGGCCCAACCTATGGAAAAGGAGGAAGCCGTCATGACCGCACGTGTAGGCCGGGAGGCCCCGGATTTTGAGGCAACCGTATTTCAGGATGGCGGCTTCAAGAACATGAAGCTGTCCGATTCCCGGGGCAAGTGGATTGTCCTCTGCTTTTATCCCGGCGACTTCACCTTTGTCTGACCAACAGAGCTGACGGCAGTTGCCGTCAAATATCCCGAACTGAAAAAGCTGGGCGTCGAAGTCTTCGCGGCCAGCACCGACAGCCGCTTCAGCCACAAAATCTGGCAGGAAGAAGAGCTCAGCAAGATGGTCCCCGGCGGCGTGCCCTTCCCCCTCATTGCCGACGCTGGCGGTCTTATCGGCCGGGCCTACGGCGTCTATGAAGAACTGGCTGGTGTCGATATCCGCGGGCGCTTCCTCATCGACCCCGATTTCGTCATCCGCGCCTCCGAAGTGCTGACCCCCGAGGTCGGCCGCAACGTCTCCGAACTGATGCGCCAGATCCAGGCCTTCCAGCATGTGCGCAAGACCGGCGAAGTCACCCCCTCCGGCTGGCAGCCGGGCAAGCCCACCCTGAAGCCCGGTCCTGAACTGGCCGGCAAGGTGTGGAAGGAGTGGAAGCCGGATATGGCTTTTTAACGTCTCGCCAACGTGTAGAGTAAATCGTCACGAAGGGGGTGCTGCGAAGTGCGGCGCCCCTTTTTTTGCAGGGAAAGATGAAGGCCGGCGAACCGCCGGTCAGCAGGTAGGCCCTCAGGTGCCGCCTGGCGGGCTGCCGCTACAGCTCTTCTGGCGGGGGAGGGAGCAGCGCCCCAGCAGCAGCAGAAGTACAACGGCGGCGGCCACCATCAGCGGAGATTCGGTGGCGGCGCCTGGTTCGCTGACCCAGCGGGTGATGTCGAGGCCGCTGAAGGCGTAGAGGCGATTGGTCAGCCAACCGAGGACGAGAGAGCATAGGGCGATGGAGAGCAGATAAACCAGGGTGGCGGCGCGGCCGAAATAGCGGAAGACCACGGTGATGGTGGCGGCATTGGTGGCTGGGCCGGCCAGCAGAAAGACGAGGGCGGCCCCGGGGGAGAGACCTTTGAGCACCAGGGCGGCGGCGATGGGGGTGGAGGCGCTGGCGCAGATATAGAGGGGAATGCCCACGGCCAGCATGATCAGCAAAGAGAGCAGTTCGCTGTGCAGATAACGGACGAAGAAATCGTCCGGAACGAAATAGGCGATGATGCCGGCCAGACCGATACCCAGCAGCAGCCACTTGCCGATATCCCCCAGGAGGTCGCCGAAGGCGTAGGCGATCCCCTCGCGCAGGCGTTGGGACAGAGGGTCGCGATCTGCGGCATCTTGTCCGGCCATCAGCGAAGCAGAGGCCTTGTCCTCGGTGTGAGGAGTTTTATCCGGTAGCCGATTGATTGCCAGTCCCGTCACTGTGGCGGTGACAAAGGCGGCGAGGGGCCGGATGAGGGTCATGAGGGGGTCGAGCAGGGCCCAGGTGATGGCCATGGAATCGACCCCCGTCTCCGGCACCGAGACGAGAAAGGCGGCCGAGGCCCCTTTGCTCGCCCCTTGCTGGCGCAGGCCGATGGCGGCCGGAATGACCCCGCAGGAACACAGGGGCAGGGGAACGCCGAACAGCGAGGCCTTGAGCACTGAGCCGGCGCTGCTCTGGCCCAGATGCCGGGCCACGACTTCCGTCGGAATCAGGGCCTTGAGCACCCCGGCGGCAAAGAAACCGAAGAGCACATAGACGGCCGATTCCACCAGGATCTCCCAGCATTCTCCTAATATTCCCAGTACGATATCCATATCTTGGCGATGGCACCCTTCATGGCGAAGCCAGGCCGAGGCCCTGCCCCAGCCTGGCTTTCCAGGTCAGACCTGAGTTTTCTTCCAGCCCTAGAATTTATATTTCAGACCGAAGTTGAGAAAAGCGCCGCCGACGTCATCGGTGACCAGGTCGCCGCGCAGTTCGGCGAAGAGGGCGAACTGACTGTCGATATTGAAAGCGCCGCCGCCCACCAGATGCACGCCGAGTTCGAGTTCGCTGTCATCGTCCAGGGGACCGTCGATCATGGCCAGGTAGAGGCCAGGTCCGGCTCCGGCGTAGAGTTCGAAGGGGGTACCGGTAATCGCGTGATTGAGGATGAGAGAAGCGGTAAAGGGGATGACGGTCAGATCGACGCTGCTGTTGCGCTCAAGTTCGGTGCCGTAGAAGCCGGTGCCGAACTCGGCATAGACATTAGGATTCTGCGTGAAGTTGAAGCCGTAGGCCAGGCCGAAGTTGTAGCCGGTGTCGAAGGCGCTTTCATCGGGAAAGTAGAGGCCGGCGCGGCCGCTGATGTATTCGGCCGAATAGGCGGGCAGGGCGGTGGCCAGAGCCAGGGTGAAAAGAGCCAGGCAGATTGCGAGTTTCTTCATGGTGAATGTCCTCCTTTTTCAGTTAGTCCGGAGAGTCCGGCAGGTCAGCAAGGGCCGCTTGCTTAAAAGGGCCGCGTATAGCTGATGAACCCCTGTACCCCTTCGAGCCCCGAGCTGTCAACCCCCTTTTCAAATTCGAGGGTGCTGGTGACGCCTCGCAGACCGATGCCCATGAAGGCTCCGTCCGGCAGGCGGTATTCGACGGCGGCCCGCGCGTAGCCGCCGATTCCGAAGGCGTTTTCGCTGGTATCGGTGGTGGCGGTGTCGCCCTGACTATCGGTTTCTTCGGTCTCACCGTCGTAAGTGGCGAAGAGCAGCAGGGGGCCGGCCCCGAGGGAGAGTCGCAGGCGGTCGGCCACCACGTGGCTGGCGTAGAGCCCCATGGAGAGGTCGAGCAGCCACAGAGAGGTTTCGATGCGCACGCTGGTCTGCTCCAGGTTGCTGGTGAGGGAGGTGCTGCGCGAACGCCAGCCGAAGAGCAGTCCCCCCTCGAAACCGGCCTGGCTGTTCTGCCCGGCCAGAGCGTACTGGGCGACGAAGCCGAGCATCGGCATCTGGGACAGGTCCGTTTCTTTGGAGGTGTCGGGGTCGATGGTGGACTCTTCCCGAAAAGTCAGGCTGTCGTCGTGGAAAACCGCGGCGCCGAAGAGAGCCTGGATGGCGGTGGGCGGCGGCTCGTAGGTCGCTGCCGGCAGGGGCCGGGCCGTGAGCCAAATGATCCCAAGAGCCAGGATGAAAAGGGAGCGGAGCCCAGCGGTTCTGCCTGCAGCGCTCATAGGGGAAACCGTTGGCAGAGGGAGGCCAGGTAGCGGGAGCGCACCTGCTCGCTGGCCAGCAGCTGCTTGACCGGCGGAAGTTTGAGGATGACGCCAAGGACGGCGGCGAGGGCCCGGTGGCTCCACAGTACCTGGTTGTCGAAGAGCAGATGGGGCAGGGTGCCGCGCTCGATGGCCATGAGTACCACCTTGTGGACGCTGTTGACCGGCGTGATGACCCGCGGCTGCCGCGGTTGCAGATGAAGGGCGCCGCGGGGGCAGTTGCGTACGCAGACGCCGCAGCCAAGGCAGAGTGCCTCATCGATGACCGCCGTCTTGCGGCCCCGACCGTCTGCCTGCTCCGTTTCCAGGCGGATGATCTTGACCGGGCAGGTCGGCAGGCAGCGACCGCAGCCGGTGCAGTTGTCCTCGACGTGCGCCATGAAGTTGCTGGTGTGTACCGGGTTCATGTGCCCGAAGCGCTGGGCGGCGAGCATGGCCTCGCAGCAGCAGGGGCAGCAGTTGCAGATGAAGTTCATCGCCTGCTGCACGTTTTCGCCGAACTGGGCCAGGTTCTGCTCCCAGGCCTTGTGCAGCAGTTCCTGGCACTCCCCGCGCTCCACCCGGCGGGCGTAGCCGTGGCGGATGAGCGAGGCGGCCACGGTGTTGAAGGTCATGCAGATGTCCATCTCGGCGTCGCAGGCCGTGCCCAGGTGGGAGCGTTTGTGGCGGCAGTAGCACAGGCCGATGCCGATATCGGTAGCGGTCTCGATGACCTCGGTGGCCCGTTCGTAATCGAGCACATAGAGGGCGCTTTCGGGAGTGAGGGCGCCTTCCTGCACCAGCACGCGGCCGAGCTGAGTGTCGCCGTTGACAAAGAGGGCCCTGATGAAATCCTCTTCCACGCTGATGTACTGCTCGTAGAGCTGGGAGAGGAGCTTCTGGTCGATGTCGTCGCGCAGACGCATGAGGGCGAACTCGAAAAAGCCGGCCATGGGGGGCGGCAGCACGTATTCCATGCGGCCCTTGACCTGCATGTCGACGAGCAGGGCGCGATCGGCCAGGCGCTGCAGGGTCGTTTCGGCCTCGGCCAGTCCAACCCCCCAGGCCTTGGCGGCTTTTTCGGCGGAAAAGGGCCGAATGGGCAGGCGGGCGACGAGGTCGGCCTCTTTTGCAGAGAACAGCAGGGCGAGGATGTCGTAAAGAAGCTGGGAGGGGGGTGCCCCCTGGGGAAAGCGGTTGAGCCGTTCGCTCAGGTTGGCGTAGCCGGTTTTGAGGGTGTGGTGGGACATGGTCGCCTCTCGTGCCGCGCAGCACTACGGGCCGGTCGACTGCAGAGTCTGTATCCTATGACTGGCCCTTTTGCTGCAGCGAACTGAAGATCATGTCGAGCACGGCTTTCTGCCGGACTTCGTGCTTGTTTAGCACCGCCAGGCAGCAGCCCATGGGGAAACGATCGTGCAGATAATCGGCATCGCGTCCCGACAGGATGATGATGCGGTTTTTGTTTAAGCCTTTGGCGGTGGCGTAAGCCAGAATCTTGCCGCCATCCATTCCCGGCATCTCCAGATCGAGGAGCAGCAGGCTGAGATCCGCCGTGATGGCGGCCAGCCCCTGCAGAGGGTCGAGGCGGGTTTCCACTTCCAGGCAGGGATAGTTTTCGGCCACATATCCCTGCATGAAAGTGAGAAACGCCTTGTCATCGTCGATAATCAGGATCTTTGCCATGCTGCGGATCGGAAGCCTTTACCACTTGATGTCGATGATGGAAAGAAACATAAGACCGGCGCCGGTGACGGCGATGCCGCTGTGGCTCGATTCGCTGCCGCCGTCGGCCATGGCGCTGCCGGCGATGAGGGCAGCGGCGCCGAGGGTTCCCAAAATGGCATGCAGGTTGGGGTCGCTGAAAAGCCCTTGCCCGCCGCCAAGCTGGTTCCCGTGCTGCAGATAACCGCTCAGCACGGTGCCGGCCGCCGCGGCCGAGGCCGTGTAGGCCAGGGCATGGTGGGTGTCCTCATCCGAGTTGGCCACACCGGCGGCTGCGGCCAGCAGCACGGTACTGTAGCCGAGAACCTTGTGCAGGCTCAGGCTCGATTTCTTCTCTACCGGTTCAGCGGCCAGGGTGCCGGCGGTAGCCTGGTTGGCGGCCACCTGGTAGGAGGGATATCTCTGGGCCAGCTGGCTGTCGGAGAGATAGAAGTTGTCGTAGGCCAGGTCGGTGAGGAAGGCGTCGTCCTGGGCGACCCGGCTGATGGAAACGGTGCCGGCAAAGGCGGTTGCCGCTGAGCTTAACAGGTAGAAGAGGCTGAAAAAAAGAATCAGGGATCTGCACTTCTTGAGACGGGCCATGGCGGGCCTCCTTCCTCACTTCAGGGTGACAGTATGCACAACTTTCTGGATTATAGCAGGACTTGCCCAACGTGAAAGAAAAGAATTCAGTCGCCCCGGCTATCGGCTTCCGTCTGCAGGCAGGCGGCGAGAACCTGGGCCAGGGCAGGCACGGTCCGGTAATGGGCCAGCTCCGCCGCTTCGACCCAGCGGCTTTCCTCATGCTCCCAATCCAGACGGATGCCGGGCGAGCCGTTCACCTCAAAGAGAAAAGGATGAATGAGCCATCGCGTCGCCAGGTTCGCATCGACCACCTCCTGGCACGGGGCGGCGGCGACCAGGCAGAGGTCGGCTTCACCCAGGCCCGTCTCCTCCCGAATCTCCCGTAGCGCCTGCGCCAGCGGAGTCGGCGCCTCGAGAGAGCCGCTGACCGCCGCCCAGCGGCCCCGGTAGGTGCGGACCCGGTCGCTGCGCTTCAGCAGCAGGATCTTGCCTTCGTGCCGTAGAAAAGCGGTGACGACCTGACGGATCGGCCAAGACCGTTCGTTCATGGTTTGTCCTCTGCCGTGGGTTCAGGTTCGCTCGCTGCAAAGAAGTCGGTCATGGCGGCAAAGACCTCCGCCGTGGGGGCGGCGACCACCCGCGCCTCGGGCAGGGAACGCAGAAAGATGCGGCCGTAGCCCTTTTTGACCACGCGGGCGTCGAGAATGAGTACGACGCCGCGGTCGTCGCGATGGCGGATGAGACGGCCGAAGCCCTGCTTGAACTTGATGACGGCCTGCGGCACCGTGTATTCCATGAAGGGATCGCCACCGGCCAGCTCGATGGCCTCGGCCCGGGCCTCCAGCACCGGTTCGGTGGGCACCTTGAAGGGGAGCCGGGTGATGATGACCTGCTCGAGGGCTCGCCCTGGCACGTCGACCCCCTCCCAGAAGGAGTCGGTGGCGAAAAGGACGCTGGTGGGGTCGCCGGCGAATTTTTTCAGCAGGCGATGGCGGTTCTCCTCGCCCTGGCGCAGGCAGTGATAGCCGCGGGCGCTGAGCACCGGGGCGACTTCGCCGTAGACCTGGCGCAGCAGCGAGTAGGCGGTGAAGAGGACGAAGGTGCGGCCGTCGGCGGTGAGGATGGCCCGTTCGGCCAGGTCGCGTACGCTGGCCGGGTAGTCGGGGCGTCCCGGTTCGGGAATGTCGGTGGGGATGGCGACCAGGGCCTGCTGGGTGAAATTGAAGGGGCTGGCCAGCAGCAGTTCGGCCAGGCGCGCCGGTTCGGCGCGGTCGAGGCCGACCCGGTGCTTGAAGTAGCTGAACTGACCGCCGACGGAGAGGGTGGCGCTGGTCATGACCACCGAGCGGAAGCGGTCGTAGACGGCGGCCTTGAGGTTGCCGGCGACCTCCAGAGGAGCCGTACAGAGGCGGGTGACGACACCGGTGCCCCGGCCGATGCGTCCTTCGACGATCTCGAACCAGGCGCAGGTGCCCTCTTCGGCGGCGGCAAAGAAGCGCAGGTCGTCGGCGATGCTTTCCAGGCGGCCGGCGATGCCGCGCAGGTCGGTGAGACTGGAGCCGAGGTGCTCATGCACGTCGTCGGGCAGGCGGCCGCAGTCCTTGAGCAGGGCGCGCAGACCCTGGCCGAGCCGATCCGTCTCCTTGGCCAGGGCGCGCACCCTGTCGCAGAGGGTTTGCCAGACCTCGCCGGCGGCGAAGTCGGCCACCACCCGCTGCTTGATTTCCTCCCGTTCGCGGATAGGGCGGCCGAGAGCGGCGGCGAGATCCTGGCCGATCCCCTCCAGATCCTGCACCGAGCGGTCAAAGAGGGTCTGGCGGTCGACGAGGAGGTTTTCGACGCGGCCGTGCAGGGCCCGGTAGAGCTCGTCCAGGCTGTCGGGCAGCTTGGCGGCCAGGGTGTTGAGGAAGCGGGGGAGCAGGCCCTTCTCCGGCTTGCGCGGATGGCGCAGCTTGTTGAGCACGCGGGCGAAGGAAAAACGGGTGACCTGGCTGGCAAAGAAGTGGGTGGCGACATCCTCCAGGTGGTGGGCCTCGTCGAGAATGATGCGGTCGAAAGGGGGCAGCACGGCGGCGGCGGTGTAGTTGTCCGTCTGCTGGCGCAGGGCCAGATCGGAGAGCAGCAGGGCGTGATTGACCACCAGCAGGTCGGCCTGGGCCGCCTGGCGGCGGGCCTTGTGGAAAAAACAGCGGTTGTAGTGGGCGCAGCGCACCCGCGAGCACTGGTCGATTTCGCAGCGCACCTCCTCCCACACCTGTTCCCGGGGGATGAAGGGGAGCTCCTCCTTGGAGCCGTCGCTGGTGCGCCCGGCCCATTCGAGAATACTGGTGAGCTCGCCGGCCAGCTCGTCGTCGAAGAGCCCCGGCTCCTGCCGGATATTTTCGCTGCGGCGCAGACAGAGATAGTTGGCGCGCCCTTTCACCAGCACGGCGCGGAATTCCAGGTTGCTGACCCGCTGCAGAAAAGGGATATCCTTGCGGATGAGCTGTTCCTGCAGGTTGATGGTGTTGGTGCTGATCACCACCCGTTCTTCGTTGCCCAGGGCCCAGAGGATGGCCGGGGTCAGGTAGGCGAGGCTTTTGCCGGTGCCGGTCCCCGCTTCGATGACCGTCAGGCGCCCCTTGTTGAAGGCCTCGGCGACGGCAAAGGCCATGCGCAGCTGTTCTGGGCGGTCTTCGTAGCCCGGCAGGGTGCGGGCGATGATCCCTTCGGGCCCAAGCAGGTCGTCCACGCGCTGGGGCTCGACGGGCTGCACGTCCTTCGAGGCGAAGGCTTCCACCACCTTGTACACATTGTCCACAGGGTTATCCACAATGTGGAAGCCGACCCCCAGCGAGCCGAGCCGTGAGGCGATTTCCAGATCCGCCGCCGAGGGCTGCAGGTGCCCGGAGGGGTGGTTGTGGATGACCACGTCGCCGTAGGCGCACTCCTGCAGAATGGCGGGAACGGCCTCGGCGTTGCCGCGGGCCAGCACCTCGACACTGACGACCAGGCGCTCGGCATCGGTGCGGCCGAGGAAGAAGACCTCGTTGCCGCGCGCATCGTCAATGGCCTGCCGCAGCAGCAGGCGGACTTCAGGGGAAAAAGTGCGTTTCATGGAGGATGTCCTTTGGGGAAGGGGGCATTATAGGCAAAGGGGCGCGAAAAGGGAAGCGCCTCCCCCGTCAGCGGCAGCGGCTAGGCAGAGAGAGGCCAATCTGCTAGAGTGACACGGCGTCCATGAGACCCTTGGGCGCTTTGCCATAAGCAGCCTCGCTGTAACGAGCCTGTCAGGCCGACACCCGGAGGCCACTTTGACCACCCTGCTCATTTTTGCCAAAATCCTGGTTTCCATCCTCGCCGTGGTCGGCCTGTCTCTGGTGGCCGAGCGGGTCAGTCCGCGGGTGGCGGGGATACTCTCCGGCTATCCCCTCGGCACCGCCATCGCCCTCTTTTTTATCGGGCTGGAAAACGGCCGCGACTTCGCGGCGCAGGGAGCCGTCTATACGGTGGCGGGGCTCAGTGCCTCCCTCGTGCTGGTGCATGTCTACTATGTCGTATCGGCGTCATTCAGCCGTTATGCCCGGCTCTTTTCGGCGGTCGCCGCCGTGGCCGCCTTTCTGCTGGCGGCGGCGCTGCTGCACCGTTTCAATTTTTCCCTCGGGTCGGGCCTGCTTTTCACCCTGACGGTGACGGCTTTTTACGCCTGGCGCTTCCGGCGCCTGAAGAACGTGCGCGTGACCACGGCGGTGCGCTTTACCCGCTGGGTGCTGCTGCTGCGCGGGTTGGCGGCCGCCTCCATCGTGCTGCTGATCACCGGCCTGGCCCGCCTCATCGGCCCCGATGCCGCCGGCATCCTCTCGGCCTTTCCCATCACCCTTTTCCCCTTTCTGCTCATCATTCATCTCACCTACGGCAAAGAACCGGTTCACACCATCATCAAGAATTATCCCTTCGGTCTGGGCGCTCTTATCACCTACGCCCTGTCCGTATCTTTCACCTATCCCTCTTTCGGCGTGGCCTGGGGCACCCTGTCCTCCTTTCTGGCCGCGACCCTCTATCTGCTGATCTTCATGGCGCTGACGTCGCGGCGCTGATGGCGCCCTGCCCTTTAAGTCTTTGACCTTTCTGCAGAATTCGGGGGACAGTCTGGTATACTTTCCTCACGGATGCCCACCTCAGCTGAAAAGCCCGTCATGGCCGTGACGACAGGCACTGCCGGCGGGCCAGGAGGATTGCGTGGCTGACCCCTTGCTGCAGGATATTGTCGCTCTGGAGAAGGAGCTGGAGGCCCGGCGCCAGGAGGTGGCGGCTGAGGTCGATCGCTGGCTGGCGGATGTACGGCACGAACTCGCCGCCGCGGCCCGCGATCTGGAAGCGCGCCTGCAGGAGGAGGCGCAGCAGGCGGAAGATAGAGCGGCGGCCGAGGCCCATGCCGCGGCCATGAAGAGGCGGGAACAGGCGGAGGATTTTGCGCGGCGACTGGCCAGTCTGGAAGATGACCGGCTGAACCAGTTGCTGCGCGAGCACCTTGCCCTTATCCTGCCAGGGGAAGCGCATGATCATCGGGATGTCCAAGGTTGAAATTGCCGGTCCCAAAGGACGCCTTCTGGACGTTTTGGCGCTGATCCGGCGCGAGGGTATCGTCCAGCTGGAGACCGACATCCACGGGCTCGTCCCCGAGGACGACGCCAGGCGGGTCCGGGCGCTGCTTCTGGATGAAAACGAGCTGTCCGCCAAGCTCTTCTACGAGGACTTCAGCCGCAAGGTCCACGATCTCTTTGCCCTGCTGCCCCCCCTCCCCCTTCGACTGACCTATTTCGACCCCGCCAAGTTCCTCCCCCTTCTGGCTCAACTGCTCCCCCGCCACATGGAGCGTTGCCGCAGTCTGCAGAATCTTCTCGAGGAGTGTCGGACAAGCCGGGATGAGCTGCGGCGCTTTGTCGTTCTGCTGCCGGCTCTGCGCTCTTTGGTGGAAGGAGTCGATGCCGCCGGCAAGGTCGAATTGATTGGAGTAACGGTTCGACGGCCAGAACTGCTCGACGTTCTGCGGGAGGCGGTGAGCCAGGCGGTCGGCAGCAGGTTCGATATGCTGACGGCGGTGGCCGAGGACGGTACCCAGGTCGCGCTGCTGGTGGCGGAGGCGGAAGAGGCCCCGCGTCTGCGTGAGGCCCTTGAACGGGCCAAGATGGCGGAGCTGAGCTTTCCGGCCGAGCTGTCGGGCCTGCCCCTGGCCCGAAAAATAGCCTCTCTGGGCGACCGGCTCGAGGAGCTGGCGACCCGGCAGCATGCGTATGAGGCGGCGCTGGAACAGTTCGCGCGGCAGTGGAAGCCGATCTACGCCAGCAGCCTGGAGCTCGTCGAGGAACGTCTGGCCGTTCTGCAGGCGACCAGCCAGGTCCATGAGACGGATCTGTGCTTTGTGCTGCTCGGCTGGATGCCGGCTCGCCAGGTCGACAGCCTGCGGGCCCGCCTTCAGGCAGAATTCGAGGGGGAGGTGGTCCTGGAAGAGCTGGCTTTGCTGGCCGAGGACCTGGAGCGGGTGCCCGTCCTGTTGCGAAATCCCCGGTATTTTGCTCCCTTCGAGATTTTCTCCCGACTTTTGCCGCTGCCCGCCTACGCCTCCTTTGATCCCACCCCCTTTATGGCCATCTTTTTCCCGCTGATCTTCGGCATGATCCTGGGGGATGTCGTCTATGGCCTTGTCCTGCTGCTCCTGGCCCTGGTGCTGCTGTGGCGGGTCAAAAACCGGCCGCTGGTGCGGGACGGGGCGCGCATCCTGGGGGTCTGTGCGGCTTACACCATCCTTTTCGGCTTTCTCTACGGCGAATTCTTGGGCGAGCTGGGCGGGCAGGTTCTGGGCCTGGAGCCCCTTCTCTTCGATCGCGCCAGGGCCATCGTGCCGACCATCTGGTTTGCCCTGTCCGTGGGTCTGGTGCATGTGGTCCTGGGCCTGCTGTTCGGGGCGGTGGGTGCCTTTCGCCAGCGACATTCCCGGCAGGCGCTTTTCAAGCTGCTCACAGCGGGGGTCATGGTCGGCGTGGCGGGGCTGGCGGCCGCCATGCTGTTGACTTCGACGGAACTCGAACTGCGCCCGCTGCTGGTGACGGTGGCCGTGCTCATCCCCCTGCTCTTTCTGGCGGGGGGGCTGCTGGCGCCCCTGGAGCTGTTGAAGAGCATCGGCAACATCATCTCCTACGTGCGCATCATGGCCATCGGCTTATCCAGTGTGCTGCTGGCCCATGTGGCCAACCGCCTGGGCGGCATGAGCGGCGACATCCTGGTCGGTACGCTGGTGGCTGTGCTGCTGCACGCCTTCAACCTGCTGCTGGGGGTGTTCGCGCCGACCATCCATGGTCTGCGCCTGCATTATGTCGAATTTTTCAGCAAGTTTATCGAGGGTGGGGGGCGCCCCTTTGCCCCTCTGCGAAAGAAGCGGGAGCCTTAAGGAAGGGAGAAGGTTATGGAAAAGGTTTGGCTCGCATTTGCCGCCGCGCTCGCTATCGGGCTGCCGGCTCTGGCCACGGCCTGGGCCCAGTCGCGCATTGGCGCCGCCGGAGCCGGCTCGTTGGCGGAGAAGCCGGAATTGACCGCCACGGTCATCATCCTGGTGGCCATTCCCGAGACCATGGTCATCCTCGGCTTCGTGGTGGCGGCCATGATCATCATGATGATCTAGCCCATGGGCCATGAAGAGCTGATGAGCAGCCTGCGGGCTGAGGCGAGGCGGCGGGAAGAGGCTCTCTGGGAGGAGGCCCGCCGGGAGGCCGACCGGCGGCGCGACGAGGCGCGAGGTCAGGAGGAGTCCTTGCGGCAAGAGCAGGCGCGAACCCTGGCCTCTCGCCATGCGGCCCGACGGGAAGACATCCTGGCCCAGGCTCGGCAGGAGGCGGGACGCCTGCGGGAGGAGGCACTGGCGGATTTGGCCGACCGGCTCCTGGTGCTGGCGAGGGAGCTTCTGCCGGAACTGGCCCAGAGCGAAGGGGCGCTTCTGGAACGGCTGGCCGCGGAGCTTCCCCCCATCGCCTGGGAACGGGTGCGGGTCGCGCCGGCGGAGCGGGAAGGGGCGCAGCGGCTGTTCCCGCAGGCGGCCATCGCCGTCGACGAAGCCATGGCCGGCGGCCTGGAAGCCTGGGCGGCAGGCGGGCAGTTTCAGGTGGCCAACACCCTGTCCGTCCGGCTGGCCAGAGCCTGGCCGGATCTTCTACCGGTCTTGACGGCCGCGATCATCAAGGAGGTGGAAGGCGATGCCTCTACTGCAGAGCCCTGAAGGCGGGGGTTATCCGCGGGACTATCTGCTGTCGCGGCTTCGCGCCCGCCGTCGGGAGCTTTTGGGCGACCGGCGAACCCCGGTGGAACCGGCCTCGGCGGAGGCACCCTGGAGAGCCTTTCGCCGGGAATGTGCCTGGGTCTTCCGGCAGATGGATGCGCGCTGGCGGCAGGATTTTACCCCGCTGCTGACCTACTGGGAACTTCCCGGCCTGGTCCGGGCGATTCGCTTTATTCGTCAGGGAGAAGGGCTAACACAAGAGGCGCTGTTTCCCGACAGCCTGGTCTCAGGGCGATGGCAAAGGACCGTGTCCGAGTGCCGCGACGGTGTGGAGGCCGCCACCGCGGTGACCGCCGCTCTTTCTGAGGAGTCGCCGGCCCTCGGGGGGCTGGAGGCGATCTATCGCCGGGAAGGGGGGCGGCGCTTCGAAGAGGAGTTGATGGACCGCTTTCTGGTCGCTCCCTGTCGTGGGCGGCTGCGGGGGGTCGTCGGTGATTATTTCAAGGCCCTTATGGATCGCCGGAACCTGCTTCGCCTCGCCAAGCATCAGCGCTGGGGGCTCGAGGCCCCGGTATTGCTCCCCGGCGGCGAGCTGGTCAGGACGGAGCTGGAGGCCCTGTGGCGACAAAAGGATCTCACCATGACGCTGCGTTGCGCGGCCGCTTGGGCGGGGGAGGCGGCGCCGGAGGACTGGAGGACCCTGTCGGTTGTGCTGGAGCGGGGTCTGCTGAGGCGGCTGCGGCGCTGGGGAAGGGATCCGCTGCAGGCCGGGGTGGTGCTGGATTATCTGGAGCGCTGCCGCCTGCGGGCCCGCAATTTGAGCCTTCTGGCGAGTGCCGGAGAGGCCGGCCGAGAGGAGATGGTGGCGTGAAAAAGGTGGTGGTTCTTACCCCGCAGGATGCGCGTTACGGCTTTGCCCTGGCCGGGGTGGAGCAGCGGCTGGCGGCGCCGACAGAGGCGGAGGAGTTGCTGCGCGAGGCGCTTTCCGAGCCGGATGCCGGGGTGGTGATGATCGACGAGCGCCTTCTCAGCGAGATCGAACCGGAACGGCTGCGGGAGCTGGAGAGCCGTTGGTTCGGGGTGCTGCTCATTTTGCCGGCGCCGCAGCAGGCCGAGGCGGAGAACTATCTGCAGCGGCTTCTGGCCCGGGTGCTCGGTTACCAGGTGAGGGTCACGCCATGAAGAGGGCAGGACGGATTATCGGCATATCCGGCCCCACAGTCAGCGTCGACTGCGAGGGGCTGCGCCTCTACGACCGGGTGGTGGTGGGGCGGAACCGCCTCTGCGGCGAGGTGGTGCTGCTCGAGCGGCAGAAGGCGGTGGTTCAAGTTTATGAAAACACGCTGGGACTGGCCGTCGGTGAGCCGGTCGAGGGGCTGGGACTCCCCTTGACGGTCAAGCTTGGACCGGGTCTGCTGGGGAAGCTTTTCGATGGCCTGCAGAGACCCCTCGAAGCCCTGCGGGAGGCCACGGGCCCCTTTATCCACAGCGGCCATGACCCCTTTCCTCTCGATTGTGATCGTCTCTGGCCATGTGAGCCTCTCAAGAAGATCGGCGAGACGGTGACAGCGGGAGAGCCTTTCGCCGCCGTGGCGGAAGGGCCCTTCCGCCACCTCCTCTTTGCCCCGGCGGCCGGCCGAATCGCTTCGTTGCGCCGTGGCGAATGGCCCCTGCAGGAGCCCCTCGGGCAACTGGAGGACGGCACGGTGCTGCGCGGCTGGCAGGAATGGCCGGCCCGCAAGCCGCGCCCCTACGGACGCAAGCTCGCCCCCGGGCAACCCCTGATGACCGGTCAGCGCTGTCTCGACTTTCTGTTCCCCCTGGTGCGGGGGGGGACGGCGATCTTTCCCGGCGGGTTCGGCACGGGGAAGACCGTGCTGGAGCAATCCCTGGCCAAATATGCCGATGTCGATGTCGTCATTTATGTCGGCTGCGGGGAGCGGGGGAACGAGATGGCGGAGCTTCTGGACGAGATTGTCGCCCTGAAAGATCCCTGGACCGGGGGCGCCTTGATGGATCGCACCCTGATTGTCGCCAACACCTCCAATATGCCGGTGGCCGCCCGGGAGGCCTCCCTCTACACGGCCGTGACCGTGGCCGAATATTACCGGGACATGGGGCTGCATGTGCTGTTGCTGGCCGACAGCGTGTCGCGCTGGGCGGAGGCGCTGCGGGAAATCTCCTCCTCCCTTGAGGAGATGCCGGGCGAGGAAGGGTATCCGACCTATCTGAATTCGCGGCTGGCCGGGTTTTTTGAAAGGGCCGGGCTGGTGGAAACGGCTTCCGGGGCCCTGGGTTCTCTGAGCATGGTGCTGGCGGTATCGCCGCCGGGGGGCGACTTTACCGAACCGGTCACCCAGGCCTGCCTGCGGGCGGCGGGCGCCTTCTATATGCTCGATACCGCCCTGGCTCACAGCCGGCATTTCCCCGCTGTTCACTGGGGGCAGAGCTATTCCCTCTATGCCTCGGGACTGATGGAGCATTTTGCCGAGACGGTGTCGCCGCGCTGGCCGGAGCTGGTGCGCCGCTGCCGCGATCTGCTGCTGCGGGAACAGGGGGTTCGCGAGGTGGCCGAGATCGTCGGCCTGGAGGGGCTCCAGGATGCCGACCGTCTGCTCATCCGCGTTGCCGAACGCCTCCGGCGGGACTTCCTCTGCCAGAATGCCTACACGGCCGAGGCCTTCAGTACGCCGGAGCAGACCTTGCAGAAAGTTTCCGCTATTGTGGAGGCCTACGACCGGGCCAGGCAGCGACTTGAGGACGACGGCCTGCTCGATGAGGCCCTGGCGGAACTGGACAGGGAGTGAACGATGCGACTTTGCGAGCACCGCTATCAGAGTATCGGCGCCATTCGCAGTCCGCTGTTGATCGTGGAAGGGGTCATCGAGGCACGTCTCGGCGAGACGGTGACCATTCTCGGCCCCCAGGGGGAGCGACAGGAGGGCGAAGTACTCAGGATCGAGGGCCAGACCGTCCTGCTGCAGGTCTTCGGCGAGACCCGGGGCCTGGACCTGGGGCATTCGACGGTGATCTTCTCCGACGCGGTCAAAAAGGCGCCCGTATCCACGGCCTGTCTGGGGCGGGTGTTCAACGGTTCGTTCCAGCCGGTGGACGGCCGCCGTACCATCGTGCCGGAGAAATGGCTGCCGATCACCGGCTATCCGATCAACCCCGTGGCCCGGGCACGACCGGAAGAGTTCATCGAAACGGGGTATTCGGCCATTGACGGGCTCAACACCCTGGTCCGCGGACAGAAACTGCCGGTTTTTTCCTGTGCCGGCCTGCCGGCCCGGGAAATAGCCGCCGGGATTCTGAGTCAGGCCCGCCTGGGGGGCGGCGGCCCTTTCGTGGTCGTATTTGCCGCCCTGGGCCTGACCTATCGCGAGTACAGCCTCTACATGGAGGTCCTGCAGACGATGCGGGGCGGCTTCGTCGCCTTCGTGAACCTGGCCGACGAGCCGGTGGTCGAACGCCTGCTGGCGCCTCGGCTCGCCCTGACCCTGGCCGAGTACCTGGCCTTCGAAAAAGCCATGGATGTGCTGGTGCTGGTGACGGACATGGTGAATTATTGCGACGCCCTCAGGGAGATTTCCACCTCACGGGAAGAGCTTCCCGGCCGGCGCGGCTACCCGGGCTATCTTTACTCCGACCTGGCGTCCCTCTACGAGCGGGCGGGGCGTCTGAAGGGGGTGGCCGGTTCGGTGACCATGCTGCCGGTGGCGACCATGCCCGAGGATGACATTACCCATCCCATCCCCGATTTGACCGGGTATATCACCGAAGGGCAGGTGGTGCTGTCCCGAGAGCTGCACCAGCGGGGGATTTTCCCACCCATCGATGTGCTGCCGAGTCTCTCGCGGCTGATGCAGCGCGGAATTGGCGCGGGGCGAACCAGGGAAGATCATCGGGATCTTGCCAACGCGCTGTATCGGCATTATGCACGGGGGCGGGAGCTCCAGCAGCTTGAGGCCATCGTCGGCCGGGAAGGAATGAGCCGCGCGGATATCCAAGTACTCACCTTTGCCGAGGCCTTCGAGGGCCGGCTGGTTCATCAGGGGGAGGCGCGCCGGACCATCGCCGAGACCCTCGACATCGGCGCCGCGCTCCTGAAAGAATTCGATCTGGAGGGCGGATGATCCCCCCTACCCGGACCGAGATGCTGCGGCTTAAGGACAGGCGTCGGGCCGTCGGCGGCAGTGTCGCCATTCTCAAGGGGCGACGTCAGGCCCTGATCCGCGAGCTCCTGGCCACGGCCACGCCGCTGCTGGAGAGCCGTCAGGCCCTGCGGGAGACCTACCGGCGCGCGTTGCAGGAACTGTGGCTCAGCCTGGGGAACGAGGAAGCCGGTGAGCTGGATTCGCTACTCGGCGACAGCCGTCAGGATCTCGGCGTGACCGTGGAGCCCGGCAATATCCTGGGCTTGCGCTACCGGGAGGTTCGGGCGACCCGATCCCCGGTCCGGTCGCCGCCGCAGCGGTCCTACGACTATTCCCAGACCACCGTTCACCTGGAAGAAGCCATTCACGGGTTTGAATCGATCCTGGCGGAAATGCTGGAACAGGCTTCCTACGAGGGCAAATTGAAACGCCTGGGCGAGGAGCTGCTGCGCCTGACGCGCCGGATCCGGGTGCTGGAGGAAAGGGTCATGCCCGAGATTGACGGGCACATCCGCACCATCTCACAAAGCCTCGGTGAGAGAGATCGCGAAGCCTATTACCTTTTAAAACGGTTTAAGGCGGGGAGAAGGCAAGAGGTATAGATCAGAGAGAGTCAAATCGCGGCAGTTATGCCCGTGATTTGACCTTGGACGAATACACCCGCCGGGATCGAACCTGTCCTGGGTTAAAAGGCTCTAAATTTCGGCAACTTAGACGGGCTTAATCATTTTTTCTGCTTCAGCAAACCCCAGTAAATCAGACGGCTTTTTAGTGAGCCAACAGCGCCGTTAAAACCTCTTCACCGATTTTGGCATCAACAGTGCTCCTAGCGGGTGGAAACTTCACCGGCCGCCGGCGATTGTTTGCGATGCCGACCGGCCCAACGCTATCCGGGGAATTATTCCCCCCAAATGAACAATGGAGGAGAGGTTAATGAAGAAACTCATGTTGATGCTGGCTTTTGTCTGCCTGGTGCTGAGTATGGGCGCCACCGGAGTCCTGGCCGGAAAGCCTGTGGACGACGATGGCGACGGCTACAGGAGCAATGTCGATTGCAATGACAGCGATCCGCTCAGCTATCCCGGCGCGGCGGAAATCTGTTTTGATGGCGTTGACAACAACTGCGACGGTGTAGTCGACGAAGGTTGCGCCGATTCGACCTGTACGGACAGCGACGGCGACGGGTACGGTTTTCCGGCCGACGCCAGCTGCACCTACCCTCAGGCCGACTGTAACGATGCTCTGGCCGGGGTCAATCCTGGTTCGTCCGAAGTGTGTGACAACGGCATCGATGACAACTGCAACGGCCTGATCGACGCCGAAGATCCCGCCTGTGCCACGGGCGGGGGAACGCACGCCAATCTGGCCTGGTCCGACTACCCGGCCAACTGCCTTTCCTGCCACAGCAGCCAGGCCAGTGGCATGTTCGGTTCGGTGCACTACCAGTGGGTTGGCGCGGCCCCTGACATGGTGAACCAGCCCGGAACCCCCCAGGGCAAACTGACCAACTCGGTGAACAGTTACTGTATCAATATCCTCGGCGACTGGAAAATCTGCGGGAAGTGCCACGTTGGCCGCGGCATGCGTCCCGATACGGCCGGCGTAGGAACGGAGAATATCGACTGCCTCATGTGCCATAATGAGGATTACGCGGCCGTGCGCACCCGGCTGGCCGATGGTTCCCTGGCCCCGCCTGAAGAGACGCCCCAGGCGACCCTGGACGGCTTTGTGCGCAACCTGGGCAAGCCGACCCGCAAGAACTGCCTGGTCTGTCACGCCAATGCCGGGGGCGGCGACGCGGTCAAGCGCGGGGATCTCTCCATGGCCACCATCGCCAACAACGACGCCAATTTCGATGTGCACATGAACGTGCTCGGGCCCAACCTGAGCTGCCAGAGCTGCCATAAGTTCATCGATCACAAGGTGACGGGCAAAGGGTCGGATCTGCGCGTGACGGATTTCGCCGCCGAGGTCAAGTGTTCGACGGCCGAATGCCATCCGGGGATGGACAGCGGCAGTGGCCACGCCTCCAGCGGCAATCGCAACGAGCCCGACCGCCATGTGTCCCGGGTGTCCTGCCAGGCCTGTCACGTGGATGTCTATGCCAAGGTCGAGACCGAGCTCCACCGTGATTGGCGCTTCCACCATGACGGCAGCCCGGCGGATGGACTCACCGGGCCCGGACATCCCCATCTCGAGAAGGCTGCCAACCTGGTTCCGGAGCTCCGGTTCTGGAACAGGCTCTCGGACAACTACCTGCTGGGTGATGTGGCCGTGATGGATCCGACGACCAACGCCTATCCGACCTCCCGGCCGCTGGGAGACATCCATGACGGCAAACTCTATCCCTTCAAGTACAAGACGGCCGATCAGCCGATGGTCTCCGCCGACCGCAAGCTCATTGCCCTCGACACCCTCGTGTATCTGGGGACGACCGGCGATGTTATCGAGGCCATTGAAAGCGGCCTGCAGAATCAGGGCTATGCGGCCACCACGCCCTACGAATGGGTGACCACCGATACCTACCAGCTGATCAATCATGGCGTGGCGCCGGCCACCTCCGTTTCCTGCGCCAAATGTCATGAAAGCGGCGCCTGGGGGATCGAGGTCGACAGCAAGCTCGACACGCTGGGGTACCAGCTCAAGGGGCCCAAGGCGCAGATCTGCAGCCAGTGCCACCGTGAGAAGAACCTGCCGAGCAATCATGAGCGGATGCATGGCCATATCAGCAAAGGCCCCGGCATGGACTGCAGTTTCTGCCACACGTTCAGCCGCCCCGAGCGGAACCTGGTCGGTCCCTGTGATCCCGAAGCCAGCCAGTTTGTGGATAACGTCCCCTATCCGCATCAGTGCCAGTAAGCGCAAACACCGTCCGTCAAAATGGGCGTCCCTTCCGGGGCGCCCATTTTTTTTGAAGGGGGAGAGAAAACACACTTGGTCCTGACGGGATGGATAGAGCGGATATCTGTCAGGAGGTCAAGCAGCGTTTCGGCGCCGGCCGTTTTTAAAACGGGTGTAGAGGGTGGGAACGAGGGCGAGCAGGCCCAGGAGGGCGAGGGAAACCAGGACGCGGGGGGAGGCGATATCGCCCACACGGGTGATAGAGGCCAGACCGGCACCGGCGTTGACGTAGACAAAGCCGCCGGGAAGCATCCCCACCAGCGTGCCGAGCACAAAGGTGCGCAGCGGCAGGCGGGTGAGCCCGGCCGCCAGGTTGATAAGGAAGAAGGGGAAGACGGGGACGAGGCGCACAAAGAGCAGGTAACCCAGACCGCTCGCTTCCAGTTCGCGGTTGAGGCCTTCGAGGCGGGCGCCGAAGCGTTCGCTGATCTGCCGGTGCCAGAGAGTGCGCACGGCGAGAAAGCAGAGGGTGGCGCCGATGGTTGCGGCGGTGACGGCATAGACGGTCCCCCACCAGGGGCCGAAAATGGCCCCGGCCGACAGGGCGAAAATGATGGCGCCGGGCAGGGAGAGCGCGCTTTGCACGATATAGAGGGCCATGAAAGCGGCGACGGTCAGCAGCGGATGCTCCCGGTAGACAACGAGCAGGCGCTGCCGGTTGTCCTGCAGGGCTTCCAGGGTGAGGAAACGCCCCAGGTCCAGGGCGAAAAAGAGGCCGGCGAGGAGGGCGGCGACGAGCAGCAGGAGAAGGTGTCTGGACTTCATGGGCTCTTCGACAGGATGATGTCGCCATACCAGGCGGTGGCGGTGGCGCCGGTGTTGTCGGCGTCGGTCATGATGGCCAGCGCTCCGGCCATGGGCGGCTCTTCCCCGAAAAGACGACGGTAGTCGGCCACGAGGTCACGCCGTTCGTCAAGCCACTGTCCCGCCTTGGCGGCGCCGGACTGTACGGCCAGCAGGCGGGCATTGGCGGTGAAGGCGTTGGGCGTGAACTCGCCCTGGGGCAACCGGTTGGCCCAGACGTAGTTGAGAGCCTTGGTCTGCCAGAAGAAACGGCCGGGGAAGACCACGTAGACCCGGGCGGCGTAGTCATCCCCTTTTTGGGTGCGGGCGTCGCCGCCGGCGACGGTGCCCTCGATTTTCCAGGACCAGCGCAGGTAGCGGTATTCGCGAGGGTCGAAGGTGATCTTCCGCACCAGGCCGGAGGCGGTGCCCCTGGCCTTGGCCTGCAGAACCCGGCGCCCCGCTTCCTCCACCAGCCGATAATCCGTATTTCCCTTAAAGGACCTGACTTCCCAGCCGATTATCTCGTCGCTGCCGAAGCGATAGGATCCGTCTGCCGCCAGGGCGGAACCGGCAACATTCAGCATGAGCAGGAGAGGCAAAAACAGGCGCAGGGAAAGACGTTTCATAGCCTCCTCCGCAGGCGCAGTCCGAGGCGGTTCAGCCAGCGGACGGCCGAGGGTGGCGCCTTGGGACTAAAGTCGGTCCCGCCGGCCATGAGGTCCGCGACATGGGCGACGGGGCCGGCCTGTTCGAGGGCATGGGCGCAGGCAGCACAGGACGTGACCAGCGGGCGTCCCTGGGCCTGGGCGGCGATGAGGTGGGCCTCGCTGCTGACCGTGCCGGGTCGTTTGCCTTCCACCATTCCCCCCTGGCCGCAGCAGCGGGTGGTGCGGCCGCTTTCGGGCAATTCCTCGATGCGCCAGCCGGCTTGGCTTACCAGGGTGCGCACCGCCTGCTGCTGGGCGGCGTCAAAGCGGGCCGGACAGGGGTCGTGGATAGCCACCGTCGGTGCCGTCTCCCTGATCGTCGATTCCCCTGCTCCTGCTGCCAACACTTCGTACGCGCTTTTTACCTCGAAGGGTGAGTCGGCGTGCCGGAATATTTTGCTGCAGCCGGGGCAGGCGGTAAGGACGCGGCGGACACCCCGCGCCAGCAAACTGTTGGCAAGTCGGTTGAACAGGGCGGTAAAGTACTCCTCGCGGCCGAGATCATGGGAGATTTTGCCGCAGCAGTCAAGGACGAGGCCGATGGACGCATCCTGCTGGCGCAGGCGATGATAGAGGTCGCGCACCCCTTCGGGGCGTGAGCCGGGGAGTGAACAGCCGGGGAAGAAGACGCTGGTGCAGCCCGGGGGAATGAGGTGCCGACGGAAGAGCGGGTGGCTTCCGAGCCTTTCGTAGCGCAGCCAGCCGGCGTATGCTTTGGTGTCAAGACCCCCGCGTCGTACCAGGGCCTGGCGCATGGCGAGAAAGAGAGCCGAGGGACGCAGCCCTTCCGGACAGAGGGCGTCACACTGCCCGCACAGGGAGCAGTCGTAGGCCTTGTCCAGTTGATCCGCCGGCGGTTGTCGCCGGCAGATTTCTGCCGGCGTCCCCTCGCGCCGCAGAAAAGCACAGGGGGTGACGCAGACGCCGCAGGACGTGCAGAGGATGGCCATCTCTTCCCACAGACCCCCCAGATTATCGGGTTGAGCCGCCCCCATGAAGGTTAGCGGCCTTCTACGAGCAGTTCGTCAAAGGGCCAGTCGGCCATGCCGCCCTCCAGGATGTAGAGACGGTCTTCCGGTACCCCTTTGGAGAGCAGATAGTCGTAACTGTTTTTGGCGCCGCTTTTTCCTCGCGGGCAGACGATCACGACGGGCAGGTCGGAGGTCTCGATCGCCGGCAGCACCTGATCCAGCCGGGCCTTTTCTTCAGTGGTTTTGGCAGGGAAGGCGTTGGTTTCCAGTGAGCCGCGAATATGCGCCTTGGCAAAGGCGTCTGCGGGTTGGATGTCGACCAGGATCAAGGCATTATCCTGTTCCAGCAGGTTTTTCACCGCGTCCTCTTCCATCATGTTGGTGGCCAGCGCAGTGCCGGTCAGGAGCAGGGTAAGTGCGAGGGTCATCGTGAGGCGTTTGAACATGAGGATACTCCTTTCGTCAATGAGACAGGTCGGGCCAGGCCCGCAGTGATATGGAATGTGAGCGACGGCACATCCTGACATGAAAGGTATTGTTCGTCAAGAGAAAGCAGAGGCATCAGCCGATGTCACCTATCGAAAAAACCTATGTAAAAAAAGTAATAGGGAAGAATAAGTCTATGCGGCAGGGTCTTTTTTGGGGTCGGGCGATAGGTTTTTTCGAAGAGGATTCCCTCGAACGTTAAAGCACGGTATAAAGTGCAGCAATTCTTTTAATCAAAAATACACTAATCCAGGTGAAAAAGCTGTTGACAATCATGGCGACTCGGTTTAAATGTGCATATGCACAAAACAGCTCAAGGAGGTACGCCATGAAAATCTGTTTTCCGGTAGAGAGTAATGAAGGGATGGAGAGTGTGGTCTTTGGCCATTTCGGTTCGGCCCCCCTGTTCGTGGTCGTCGATACGGAGAGCCGTGCCGTGGAGGCCGTGGACAACGGTGACAAAGATCATGTGCACGGTCAGTGCCGGCCGCTCAGGGCCCTCGGCGGGCAGCAGGTGGACGCCATTGTCGTCGGCGGTATCGGCAGCGGTGCTCTCATGGGCCTGAACCGCGCTGGCCTCAAGGTTTTCCAGGCACAAGGGGTGACGGTGGCCGACAACCTCGCCTGTCTGCGCGAAGACAACCTGCCCGAGTTGACCCTGCAGGGAACCTGCGGTGGCCATGGCCAGGGTCACGGCTGTGGACACGAACACTAGAATCGATTACAAAAGGTGACGAAATCCATGACTCAGGCAACCTTGTACAAAGCGGAAACGGACAAGAAGCTCCCCCTTTTCGTGGAGGATCTGGCCCTGGCCGCCGGTCGGCGGGGTTTTACCATCCACAATGAGGATAAAATGGCCATGGCGCATACCTTCAGTGCCCATGGGCTGGAGGTGGGCGAGGATTTTGATCTGCACATGATTCAGATCTGCAAGCCGGCGCGGGCCGCTCAGAGTCTGCGGAAAAACCCGGAGCGGGCGGTGCTGATGCCCAAGTTCATCATGACCTTCACCAAAGAAGGCAAGACTCAGATCCGCTTTCTCAGTTACGCCCGGGAACTGGTGGCGGCCCTGGTCGAGGATGACGAGTTTTAGACTTCCCTTGATCAGAGCTTTAGGGAAATACGGGAAATACTGGAAGAGGCACGCAAGTAGAGGAAGGAAGAGTGGCAATTCATGTGGAATCTGTTGAACAAGATCAGTAAAAATCTGGTCATCGCCATTCCGGTGATGATGGTCGCCGGTTTCGTCTATGGCCTCCTGGCGGAGGCGGGGCCTCTGAAGGCGTTGATTCTCCCTTTCACCTTTCTCATGGTCTACCCGATGATGGTGACCCTGAAGATCCGCAAGGTGCTTGAGGGGGGGGATACCAAGGCCCAGGTGCTGACCCAGGTGGTTAATTTCGCCATCATCCCTTTTGTGGCCTTCGGCTTTGGCCAGCTGTTCTTTCCAAACAGCCCCTACCTGGCCCTCGGTCTGCTGCTGGCGGCTCTGGTGCCGACCAGCGGCATGACCATCTCCTGGACCGGTCTGGCGAAGGGGAATTTGGCCGCGGCGGTGAAGATGACGGTGGTCGGGCTGATCGTCGGTTCTCTGGCTACGCCTTTTTACGTGCGCGGCCTCATGGGAGCGCAGGTCGAGGTCGAACTGCTGAGTATTCTCAAGCAGATTGGGCTCATGGTCTTTCTGCCCATGATCGCCGGTTATTTCACCCAACGCGCCCTCGTCCGGCGTTACGGCCAGGAGCGTTTTCAGACCACCTGGGCACCGCTCTTCCCGTCCCTGTCGGTGCTGGGCGTGCTGGGGATCGTCTTTATCGCCCTGGCCCTCAAAGCCCGGGCGGTGGCGGCCCACCCCGAACAGTTGGTGGCGATCTTTATCCCTTTGCTGCTGCTATACCTGTTCAATTATGTGCTCAGCACGGTGATTGGGAAGATGCTGCTCCCCCGTGAAGACGCCATCGCCATGGTCTACGGCACGGTCATGCGCAACCTCTCCATCGCCCTGGCCGTGGCCATCAACGCCTTTGGGACGGCGGGTTCCGAGGCGGCTCTGGTTATCAGTCTGGCCTATGTGGTGCAGGTTAAATCGGCGGCCTGGTACGTCAAATATACCGACCGGGTGTTTGGCCCGGCCGCAGCGCAGAAACAGCCAAAGAAGTGCGCCGGCTAAGGGGAAGGACGCCGCATGTCGCCACGGAGTAAAAAACCGCGTAACTGCAGCTGCCCTTTTCAGGGTGAAGTGAGTCAGGTGTTCAAGCCGGCCGGCATTCCGCTGAAGGAGTTGGCGCAGCTCTTTCTACACCACGATGAACTGGAAGCCCTCCATCTCTGTGACGGGCTCGGTCTGACGCAGGAGGATGCCGGGGGGCGCATGGGAATCTCTCGTGGCACCGTTCAGCGACTGGTGGCGAGCGCCCGCCGCAAAACGGCCCAGGCCCTGATCGAAGGCTATGCCCTGGTTATCGGTGAAGAGCCTGCAGAAGAAGAGTCGCCGTAACTGGCGGCCATCACGGGGAAGGGTTGGAGAGCCGGAATATGTATACCGAAGCGGTGCTGGATCATTTCAACAATCCACGCAATGTGGGGATTATCGACGACCCCACCGTGCTGGTGCAGGTGGGCGACCCTGGGTGCGGGGACTCGCTGTTGCTCACGCTCAAAATCGAGGACGACCGCCTGGTCGATATCCGCTACAAGATTTATGGCTGCGGGGCGGCTATCGCCACCTCGTCCATGGGAAGCGAGCTGGTCAAAGGGAAAACTCTGGCTGAGGCTCTGGCGCTCGGGGATGCCGAAGTGACTGCGGCCCTCGGCGGATTGCCCGCAGAGAAGGAACACTGCTCCAACCTGATTGCCAGTGCCCTGCAGGCCGGGATCCGTCAGTACCTGGACTCCCGGCGGCAGGAAGAGGCGAAATAAACCTCAGGACGACAGATAGCGGCCGATGCCTTCAGCCAGAGGGGTCGGCTTGATTCCGAAGGTTTGGGCCCAGGGTTCGGGGTCGCAGACGTTGCCCTCAAGCATCATGGCCAACTGGTTGCGGGTGAGAGGGAACCAGGAAAAGCCGTCCAGTAGGCCGACCACCGGCTTCATGAGGCAGAGGGGATGGTGGAGCTTGGCCACGGACGTTTTGCCGAGAGCCCGCCCGATCTCGTCGAGAATCTCATCGTAGGTAAGGGCCTGGGGACCGCAGCAATGGTAGACCTGGCTGCTGGCTTCTGGCAGTTTGAGGCTTTGGATGAAGCCCTTGGCCACATCCTCGACGGCGACGGGGGACATGCGGTAGGCGCCGTCACCGATGACGGGCATGACAGGGAACTTGTGCATCATGTCGGCAAGCATGTTGATGAACTGGTCACCGGGACCGAAGATGACCGAGGGGCGGAAGATGGTCCAGTCGAGGCCGGAATCCCGCACCAGTTCTTCGGCCGCCCATTTGCTTTGGTGATAGTCGCTGGTCGCCCCCTCTCGCGTACCGTTGGAACTCATATGCACGAAACGGCCGACGCCCTGTTCCCTGGCCGCCTGCAGAATGTGGCGGGTTGCTTCGACGTGCAGTTTTTTGAAAGTGATTCCCTTGTGGGGAAATTCGCGAATGATGCCGATGAGGTGGATTACCCCGTCACAGCCTTTTAAGGCGTCCACGAGGGTCTCCGGTTGGCTGGCGTCGCCATGCCGGATTTCCACACCCTTCAGAATCTCCATCTTGTGTTCCGACCCCGGCCTGACCAGACAGCGGGCCGTATGCCCGGCCGCGGTGAGCTGGCGGATGATCTCGGTGCCGACAAATCCCGTTCCTCCGGTAACGAATACTTTCATGAAAATCCCCCTCTTTTAGATCACTCCAGGCTGAAATCAGCCTTTGATGACGACGACAGGCCGCAGCCGGGCCACGATTTTACCGATCCCCGCCTGCTGCACCACATCGACCACCTCCATGACATCCTTGTAGGCCTCCGGAATCTCTTCCGCCACTGTGGCCCGCCCGGCGGCCCGAATGAGGATACCCTGTCTGGCCAGTTCCGCCTCGATGTTGCGGCCGCGGGCGACACGTTTGGCGGCATGCCGGGACATAAGGCGGCCGGCCCCGTGGCACGTCGACCCGAAAGTCTCTTCAAAGCCCGCCTGCGTCCCCACCAGAACATAGGAATAGCGACCCATGTCGCCGGGGATCAGCACCGGCTGACCGATGTGCCGGTAGAGCGCCGGAGTGTCGGGATGGCCAGGCGGAAAAGCGCGGGTGGCTCCCTTGCGGTGGACGCACAGGGTTATCTCCCGGCCCTTGACGGGATGTTTCTCCCACTTGGCAATGTTGTGACAGACATCATAGATAACGGAGAGGCGCAAGTCGCCCGGTCCCTTGCCCGTCACCTGCTCGAAAGATTCCCGCACCCAGGCGGTAATCAGCTGCCGGTTGGCGAAGGCGAAGTTGGCGGCGCAGGCCATGGCGGCCAGGTACTGCTTGCCTTCCGGGCTGGACAGAGGCGCACAGCAGAGCTGGCGGTCGGGAAGATGGATGCCGTATTTCTGGCTGGCCTTCTGCATGAGGCGCAGGTAGTCGTCGCACACCTGGTAGCCCAGTCCCCGGCTGCCTGTGTGGATGGTGACGGTCATCTGCCCCGGGAAAAGGCCGAGAGCCTCTGCCGCGGCCGGATCCTCGATCGTTTCCACCTCCTGTACCTCGAGAAAGTGATTGCCGCTGCCCAAAGTGCCGAGCTGGGCGCGGCCGCGTTCGAGGGCCCGAACGGAAATCAGTTCGGGGTCGGCGCCGGCAAGGGTGCCGCCCTCTTCGATGTGGAGCAAATCCTCTTCGTTGCCGAAGCCGTGCTCCACGGCCCAGCGGGCCCCCTGGCGCAGAACCTTGAGCTCCTGGGATGAGTTGAGTTTGAGATCCTGGCGGCAGGAGCCGATCCCGGAGGGGATGTTGCGAAAGAGCGTATCGGCCAGTTGTTGGGCGACGGGCCGAATCTCCGCCACGGTAAGACTGCTACGCAACAGGCGTACGCCGCAGTTGATGTCGTAGCCGACCCCGCCGGGGGAAACGACTCCCTCGTCCGCCGAAAAGGCGGCGACACCGCCGATGGGAAAGCCGTAGCCCCAGTGAATGTCCGGCATGGCGATGGAGGGGCCGACAATGCCGGGCAGGGTGGCGACGTTGCGTACCTGTTCGAGGGCCTGCTCCTGGCGCAGGAAATCGATCATCTTCTCGCTGGCGAAGACCAGCCCCTCGGTGCGCATGTCTCCTTCCCGGGGAATGCGCCAGCGGCAGGCATCGATGCGCTCGATTTTAACGCTCATCTTTCCATCTCTCACAGGTCGACGTAGACCCGAGCCAGCCAGCCCGCAGCCTGGCGGCGAACCTCGAGCTGGTGATAGGTGATGGCCTTGACCTCCCTTTCCGCCTGGACGCCCTCCACATCAAATTGGAAGCCCCGTACATGGCCCCGCAGGTGATGGTTCCGGATGGGGTCGAGGGTGAACTGGCAGGGAAGGAAGTGCTCCACTTCGACAAGGTAGAGAATCTCATTGAGCCAGCGAACCAGCAGGTCGGCGAGGTCGCTGCCGTCCAGTTCGATGACGCGGTCACTCAGCGCCGGGCCGCAGCTGTCACCGAAAATAATGGCGATGAGTCCTTTGGCGGCCTGCGCATAGAGCTCCTCCAGGGTCGCGGCGGTCGCCTCGATGCCCATGTCGGCCGTATGTTCCAGGAGACGGTAGGAGGACATGCTCACCCCTGGCCATCCGCTGGCCGCGAAGCGCAAAGAAGGGTCGAAGAGAAAAGGAAGCGGTTGCTTTGCGCGGATCGGTTGGCCAAGTCTTTATCCTTCGCGTTCCCAGGTGACGCGGCATCTGGCGTGGTCTTCCGTCCAGGAGACATTGATCTCACCCTGGTGGGCCTTGTGCAGAGCCCTGCCCAGATGTTCCGCCAGCTTCTCCTCGGTGGTCTCCACAACCAGGGCGTCGTCCTGCCGGCTGATCTGGATGATGCGCTCCAGGGGATTTTTGGCCATCGCCCTGGTTTCTTCATTCTTGAGAATGTTGCGGATTTCCTCTTCATGCTCCCAGAGGTAACTGCCGCGCAGGGTCACGACGCCTTCTGCGTATTTCTGCTCGATTTTCTGGCAGGCCGGGCAGGTGACCCAGTGCGAGCCGGAGTCCTTGCTGGCCGTTTCGTAGAAGTCGGGATCAAAGGTCCACCGCTTGTTTTTATACACGGCCTTGCAGCCACTGCAGAGCGATGGTTCCTTGCGCCCCTCTTCGGGGATGTAAGGATCCGAACTCGTTTTGACCCTGCCGCGCTTGTCACTGATGCCGAATTTTCCCACGTCTTTTTGCATGTTCGCTCCCCCTTTCTGCTGCATGTGTGAAGGCTGAAATCAGTATAACAGCAAAGGCTTTCTTGTATAGATGGCCTGAGGCGCCAGTCTGTCCGGCGAGGTGTCCGTAAATGGGAAAAATAACCATTTAAGATCAACGGCTTAATGGGAAGGTCGAAGAGGGGAGACAAATGTCCGGTGAAAGCTTGACATGAAGGTCGGGCCGCTATAATGGAAGGGTTGGGATTAAAGGGTGATGGCTGTTGTCTGAAGCTTAGGGTGATGCGAACACTGCTTTTTTACCTTGAATTGAGGAGGCCGGGCTGATGAAAGAAGACTTTTCCTCTGAAGCCGTTGTTCTGCCGGAGGAGATCCTGCAGAAGTGGGAGACGCGCGGTGTCAGTCGCCGTGATTTTATCAAGTTCTGCACGGGGATGACGGCGACGCTGGCGCTGCCGTTGTCCTTTGTCCCCCGGGTGGCCGAGGCGCTGGAAGATCTGCGGGTGCCGGTGATCTGGGTGGAGTTCCAGGGGTGCACCGGGGATACGGAGGCTCTGTTGCGGGCCAATCAGCCGACTGTGGCGGAGATCCTCCTCGACCTGCTCTCCGTGGAGTATCACGAGACCATCATGGCCGCTGCGGGTCAGCAGGCGGAGGAAGCCAAGCACCAGGCCATGGAGAAATACAAGGGCCAGTATATTGCCGTGGTTGAAGGGTCCATTCCCGCCGGGGATGGCGGCGTCTACTGCACCATCGCCGGCGACAGCGCCCTGAACATCGCCCGCAAGGTGTGCGGCAATGCCGCGGCCACCATCGCCGTGGGCAACTGCGCCACCTTTGGCGGACTGCCGGCCGCCGCCCCCAACCCCACCGGTGCCATCTCGGTGCAGGAGGCCGTCCCCGGCGCCACCGTCATCAACCTGCCGGGCTGTCCTCTGAATGTCGACAACCTCACCGCCACCATCGTCCATTTCCTGACCTTCAGCCGCCTGCCGGCCACCGACCGTCTCGGCCGCCCCCTCTTTGCCTACGGCAAACGCATTCACGACAACTGTGAGCGTCGCAGCCATTTCGATGCGGGCCAGTACGCCGAGGCCTTCGGTGACGAGGGGCATCGCAAGGGTTTCTGCCTGTACAAGCTCGGGTGCAAAGGCCCCGAGACTTTTCACAACTGTCCAACCATTCGCTACAACGAGGGCACCAGCTGGCCGGTCATGGCCGGTCACGGCTGCATCGGCTGTGCCGAGCCCGGTTTCTGGGATACCATGACCCCCTTCTACCGTCGTCTGCCGCAGGTGCCGGGCTTCGGGGTCGAGGTGACGGCCGACCAGATCGGTGTGGGCCTGGCGGTGGGAACGGCGGCGGCCTTTGCTGCCCATGGCGTGGCCAGTGCTTTTCGCAAGGGGCATGCCTTCAAATCGGACAACCTCGTGCAAAGGGACAAGGAGGAGTAGGCCATGGCCAAGAAGATCGTCGTTGATCCGATCACCCGCATCGAAGGGCACCTGCGCATCGAGGCCCAACTGGAGGATGGCCGCATCGCCAATGCCTGGAGCTCCTCCACCGCCTTTCGCGGCATCGAAACCATCCTCAAGGGGCGGGACCCCCGGGACGCGCATCATTTTACCCAGCGCTTTTGCGGCGTTTGCACCACGGTACATTCCATGGCCAGCATTCGCTGCGTGGAAGATGCCCTGGGGATTCAGATCCCCGATAACGCCCGCCTGATCCGGAACCTGATCATGGGCATCCAGAATGTGCAGGACCATGTGATCCACTTTTATCACCTGCATGCCCTCGACTGGGTCGATATTACCGGCGCCCTCAAAGCCGACCCGGCCGCGACCGCCAGGCTGGCCCAATCCCTCTCCGACTGGCCGGTATCGGGGACCGCCTACTTCAAGGCGATCCAGGAGCGCATCGCCGCTTTCGTCGGCACCGGCCGCCTGGGGCCTTTCGCCAACGCCTACTGGGGGCACAGCGCCTATCGCCTGCCGCCGGAAGCCAACCTCATGGCGGTGGCTCACTATCTCGAAGCATTGGAATGGCAGAAGGACATCATCAAGATCCACGCCATTCTCGGCTCCAAAAACCCCCATCCGCAGACGTTCCTGGTGGGTGGCATGTCCATCCCCGTCGATCCCGACAGCCAGAATGCCCTCAACGCAGACAAGATCGCCTTCATCCGCAAGCTGCTACGCAAGGCCCGGACTTTCGTCGAGCAGGTCTACATCCCCGATCTGCTGGCCGTGGCCTCTTTCTACAAGGACTGGGCCGGCATCGGCGGCGGGGTGGGCAACTTCCTCACCTATGGGGATTTTCCTCTCGACAATAGTGGCAGCACGGAGGCCAACTGGTTTCCGCGCGGCGTCGTGCTGGGCAAAGACCTGGCCAATGTGCTGGAGATGGACCAGGCCAAGATCGCCGAATACGTCACCCATTCCTGGTACAGCTATCAGGCCGGCGACGACAAGGGGCTGCATCCTTACGACGGTGAAACCGCGCACAAGTACACGGGGCCTAAGCCCCCCTACGATTTTCTCGACACCGAGGCCAAATATTCCTGGGTCAAATCCCCCCGCTATCTCGACCAGCCCATGGAAGTCGGCCCGCTGGCGCGCATGGTCATCGCCTACGCCAAGGGCCATCCCGAGGTAAAGCAGGTGGTCGATTTTGTGCTCGGCAAGCTGAATGTGGGGCCGGAGGTGCTCTTTTCCACCCTGGGCCGCACCGCCGCCCGCGGGATCGAGACCCTGCTGCTGGCCCAGAAGAACGAGAGCTGGCTCGACCAGCTCGCCGACAACATGGGGCGCGGTATCCTCGAGGTGCACAACGGCGAAAAATGGGACCCCTCGACCTGGCCGAAAGAGGCGGCGGGCTTCGGCTATCATGAGGCGCCCCGCGGCGCCTTGGGCCACTGGATCCGCATCAAAAACGGCGCCATCGCCAATTTTCAGGCCGTGGTGCCCTCCACCTGGAACGCCGGCCCGCGTGATCCCCTCGGGCAGATGGGGCCCTACGAGGCGGCCCTGATCGGCACCCCCATTGCCAATCCGGAGCAGCCGCTGGAAATCCTGCGCACCATCCACTCCTTCGATCCCTGCCTGGCCTGTGCGGTGCACGTGCTCGACGGGAGCGGCAGCGAGATCGTCAAGGTGAAAGTTCTCTGACAAGGAGGCCCGCTCATGATCCGCATCCTATATGTTTGGGAGTTGCCGGTTCGGTTGACGCACTGGATCAACGCGGTATCCGTGGTGGTTCTTTCCGGCACCGGCATCTACATCGGCCATCCGTTTGTCGGCGCCCACACGACATCCGCCTATATCATGGGCTGGATGCGTTTTATCCATTTTGTCTTCGCCTATCTCTTTGCCTTCTCCGTGCTGGCCCGCATGATCTGGTTTTTCCTGGGCAACGAATGGTCCTCCTGGCGCATGTTCATGCCCCTGGTCACCCGCAAGGGACAGAAGAACGGCTTCGAATTTTTCCGCTACTACACCTTCACCGGTTCGCGCATTCCCTACGAGATCGGCCACAACGCTCTGGCCACTCTGGCGTACGCCGGCGTTTTTACCCTGTTCGTCGTGCAGATATTCAGCGGCTTCGCGCTCTACGGCCAGTATGCGCCCGGCGGTCTCTACGATTCCCTGTTCGGGTGGGTCTGGCTGCTCATCGACAATCAGTCCCTGCGCCTCGTTCATCATCTGGTGATGTGGCTGTTGGCCGGTTTCGTCATCAACCACATCTACAGTGCCTGGCTCATGGACATGAAGGAGATGAACGGCACCATGAGCAGCATCTTCGGCGGCTACAAGTATATTGACCGGGGAGAACTCTGAGGTGGCCATTCTGGTGATGGGCCTGGGCAACCTGCTGATGGGGGACGATGCCCTGGGGGTGCATGTGGTGCGGCGACTGCAGGAGCGCTTCGTCTTTCCGGCGGAGGTTCAGGTGGTCGATGGCGGAACCCTGGGTCTTGACCTGCTCCCCCAGCTCGAAGGGGTGCAGCGCCTGCTGATTGTGGACGCCCTTGACCTGCAGACGGCGGCGGGAACGATCGTGCGCCTGACCGGCGAGGAGGTGCCGCGCGCCTTTGCCGGCAAACTGTCCGTGCATCAGATGGGACTGCAGGATCTGCTCGCAGTGGCGGAGCTGCAGGGACATCTGCCGCCCGAGGTCGTGGTCTGGGGGGTGCAGGTCGCAGAAATCGAGCCGGGGCTCCAGCTGAGTCCGGCGGTCGGCCGGGCCTTGGAGCCGGTGGTGGATGCCGTCGCCGACGAGCTGGCTGCCTGGGGAGTCTCTCTGGCCGCCGCCTGAAGGGAGAAAGGATGCGCATGGTTAGCCGTTTCGCCGTTTCAGGGCTCTCCCTTCTGCTGGTGGTGGCCTGCAGCGACCGAGGGCCGTCCTACCCCAAGGTGACCCCGCCCGACGGTTATCTGCAGCGGGCGGAAAACCAGCAGGAAGGCCGCCGCCTTTTCCGGCAGCTTTGCGCGGAGTGCCACGGCAGGCCGGCGGAAGGGCGCAGTCAACGGGCTGATTTTTTCCATCCTCCCGCCCCAAACTTTACCTCTCCGGCCTACCGTCAGGCCGATCCAGCCTATCTGTTCTGGCGGATCCGCAAAGGGAAGACGGTTGAGCCTTATCTTTCCCGGGGTTCGGTTATGCCGGCCTACGGCGCCCATTTCAGCGAAGAGGAGATCTGGTCCATCGTCGCCTACCTGCGGGTTCGTTCAGAAGTTCTGTCAGATTGAAAAATTGCGAGTAGCTGTAGATTGTGGCAGGAAGGCAAGTCGCTGTCGCCGGGGATCTGCTTTTTTATTTAGGGTAAAAGGCAATTTTTTCTTTTTTATTTGAGCTAAACTTGATAAAAGAACCGGGTTTTTACGGGTATAACATTGTCTCTTTTGTGGGAAATTCGAAGAAATATGGGAAGGCGCGGTGCCCTTTCCGAGCGACCTTTGACCAAACTTCAGGGTGCCGTCTGTCTGAAATCGTTGGATTTTTCTTTTCAAACCTTTTGAACCAAGGTAATGGGAGAGCAGAACCATGGAAAAGTCGGTGGCAATTACCGCACAGGATCTGGGGCTGAAGCAGATTGGCAAGGTCTATCATAACCTGGGTTACGACCAGCTTTTTGAAGCTGAAGTCGCCAACAAGGAGGGCCGGGTCTCCTCCAACGGCACCATGATGGTGGATACGGGCAAGTTCACCGGGCGTTCTCCCAAGGACAAATATTTCGTTCACCAGAAGCCGTCCTTCGAAAATATCGCCTGGGGCAAGGTCAATGTGGCTATGGCGCCCGAAGTCTTCGACGAACTCTACACCGAAGTCATTGACTACCTCTCCGGCAAGGATATTTACGTCACCGACGGTTTCTGCGGCTCCAACGAGAAGACGCGCAAATCCGTGCGCTTCGTCACCGAATTCGCCTGGCAGTCCCACTTCGTCCGGAACATGTTCATCCGCCCCGGTGCGGAAGACCTGCAGAACTTTGCCCCCAACTTCACCGTCTACAACGCCAGCAACCTGGTGAATAAGGACTGGGAAAAGCACGGCCTCAACTCCGAGGTCTTCATCGTCTTCAACATCGAGAAGAACGTCGCTATTATCGGCGGCACCTGGTACGGCGGCGAGATGAAGAAGGGCATCTTCACCATGATGAACTACTGGCTGCCGCTGCAGGGGATTCTCTCCATGCACTGCTCGGCCAACGTCGGCAAGAAAGGCGACGTCGCCCTCTTCTTCGGGCTCTCCGGCACCGGCAAGACCACCCTGTCCACGGACGCGGCCCGCAAGCTCATCGGCGACGACGAGCACGGCTGGGACGACGACGGCATCTTCAACTTCGAGGGCGGCTGCTACGCCAAGGTCATCAACCTGTCGCAGGAGAGCGAGCCCGAGATCTACAACGCCATCCAGCGCAATGCCCTGCTCGAAAACGTGGTGGCTGACGACGACGGTGTCATCGATTTCGACAGCCGCGCCAAAACGGAGAACACCCGCGTCTCCTACCCCATCGAGCATATCGAGAACCACGAGGCGAGCCTCAAGGCCGCCCATCCGAAGAACATCATTTTCCTTACCTGCGATGCCTTCGGCGTGTTGCCGCCTGTTTCCAAGCTGACCAAAGAGCAGGCCATGTATTATTTCCTCTCCGGCTATACCGCCAAGGTGGCAGGTACCGAGCGCGGCGTCACCGAGCCTTCGGCGACCTTCTCGGCATGCTTCGGCGAAGCCTTTCTGCCTCTGCATCCGACGGTTTACGCCAAACTTCTGGGCGAGAAGATGGAAAAGCACGGCGTTAAGGCCTACCTGGTCAACACCGGTTGGGCTGGCGGCGGCTATGGAGTCGGCCAGCGCATGAGCATCAAGGCCACCCGCGCCTGCATCAACGCCATACTCGACGGCAGCATCGAAACGGCCGAGTTCGACCAGACCCGCTGGTTCCGTCTGCACATTCCCAAGGCTCTGCCGGGTGTGGACAGCGCCCTGCTCAATCCTCGCAACGCCTGGGCCGACAAGGAATCCTTCGATGCCACCGCCAACAAACTGGCCGGCATGTTCATCGAAAACTTCAAGAAGTATGTCAAGGATGGCGACGACTTCGATTTCACCAAGGCTGGCCCTCAGCTCTAGGCCTGGTTGATAAACAACGGATATAACGAAGGGCGACCTCAAGGGGTCGCCCTTCGTCTTTTTCGACCTTATCCTTTGGCTCGGCGGGGTAGCCCCGGCGGTTAGTTTCTGGACTTTGCCCGGTGGATTTTGTATCTTGGCGCATCAGGGCGTTTCCTGTTGAAAAGCCTGGTGAAACGGCGTGAGGCCGCGGAGGTCCTGTTGGTAAAAAAAGTAAAAAAGAAGGATAAAGTTACCTTTGAAGATCTACCCCTGTTGCCGGTGCGCGATGTGGTGGTCTTTCCCCACATGGTTGTTCCCCTCTTTGTCGGCCGTCCCAAGTCCATAGCGGCGGTGGACGCCGCCCTTGCCCGTGACCGCCTGATTTTTCTGGCGACGCAGAAGGACGACGAGGCCGAGGACCCGGCGGTTGAGGATATTTACGGCGTAGGGACGGTGGCCATGATCATGCGCATGCTCAAGCTGCCGGATGGTCGTGTCAAGGTGCTCGTTCAGGGGGTTTCCCGGGCCCGGACTCTCGATATTTTGCAGGATGATCCCTTCCTTCTGGTCCAGGTGGAAAGGACGCCTGAACCGACGGTCAAGGTGGTTTTGGAGATCGAGGCGCTGATGCGCGCGGTGCGCGATTCTCTGACCAGAGCCATGAGCCTGGGTAAGAGTCTGCCTCCCGAGATTCCGGTGGTGCTGGAAAATGTGGATGATCCCGGCAACCTCGCCGATCTCGTGGTCAGCAACCTCGGGCTGAAGGTCGCCGAAACCCAGGAGACCCTGGAGATACTCGATCCCCTCCAGCGGCTGGAGAAGGTCAAATCCCTTCTCGACCGGGAAGTGGAACTGCTGACCATGCAGGAGCGCATCCAGAGCCAGGTCAAGGAGGAGGTCAGCAAGTCGCAGCGGGAATATTATTTGCGGGAACAGATGCGCGCCATCCAGGCCGAGCTCGGCGAGAACGATCAGCGCTCGGAGGATGTGGCCGAGCTGCGCAGTCGCCTGGCCGAGGCGGGTCTGCCGGCTGCCTCCCTGGCCGAAGCGGAAAAGCAGCTGCGCCGCCTGGAGACCATGCATCCCGAAGCCGCCGAGTACTCCATGCTGCTGACGTACCTGGAGTGGCTCGCCGATCTGCCCTGGAGCCATGGCACCCGTGACAAGCTCGATTTGAAGCGGGCCCGCAAGATTCTGGACGAAGACCATTACGATCTGGAAAAGGTCAAGGACCGGATTCTGGAGTTTTTGGCCGTACGCAAACTCAACCGGAACCTGAAGGGACCCGTGCTCTGCTTTGTCGGCCCTCCCGGCGTCGGCAAGACCAGTCTGGGCAAGTCCATCGCCCGGGCCCTGGGCCGGCAGTTCGTGCGCATCTCCCTGGGGGGCGTGCGCGACGAGGCGGAAATCCGTGGTCATCGGCGCACCTACGTCGGCGCCTTGCCCGGGCGCATCATTCAGGGAATCAAGCAGGCCGGCACCAACAATCCGGTATTCATGCTCGACGAGCTGGACAAGCTCGGGGCCGATTTCCGGGGCGACCCTTCCTCGGCTCTGCTGGAACTGCTCGATCCCGAACAGAACCATGCTTTTTCCGATCACTACATCAATCTGCCCTTCGACCTTTCCAACGTCATGTTCATCGCCACCGCCAATGTGATGGATCCTATCCCTTCGGCCCTCAAAGACCGCATGGAGGTCATCCGCCTGGCCGGCTACGACCTGGAGGAGAAGCTGTTCATCGCCGAGAAGTACCTGGTGCCTCGCCAGCTGGAGGCCAATGGTCTGCGTCCGGGCGACGCTGAATTTACCCGGCAGGCTCTGCAGAAGGTCATCGCTGAGTACACGGCCGAGGCGGGGCTGCGCAACCTTGAGCGCGAACTGGGCAGTATCTGCCGCAAGATCGCCCGCCGCTTCGCCGAAGGGGGGCGCAAGAAGTCGGTGAAGGTCACCGCCGGCACCGTCAGCCGTTTTCTGGGACCGCCCAGGTTTCTGCCGGAGGAGACGCGGGGGGAGAGCGAGATCGGCGTGGCCACCGGCCTGGCCTGGACCCAGGTCGGGGGGGAGATCCTCAGTGTCGAGGCCAGCACCATGAAAGGGAAGGGGCAGCTGTCCCTGACCGGGCAACTCGGCGAGGTTATGAAGGAGAGCGCCCAGGCGGCCCTGTCCTACACCCGTACCCGCGCCGCCGCCCTCGGCATCGCGGAGGATTTTCTCGAAAAGAAGGATATCCACGTCCACGTGCCGGCCGGCGCCATTCCCAAGGATGGCCCCAGCGCCGGCATCACCATGGCCACGGCTATCATCTCGGCCCTGGCGGAAATTCCCGTGCGGCAGGATGTGGCCATGACCGGTGAGCTGACGCTGCGTGGCCATGTTCTGCCCATCGGCGGCCTGAAGGAAAAGGCCCTGGCGGCTGTGCGGGCCGGCATCAAGACGGTGATCATCCCCCGCCGCAATGAAAAGGACCTGGTGGATATTCCCCCCCATCTGCGTAAAAAGGTAGACTTTGTTCTGGCCGAGACCATGGACGATGTGCTGAAGGTGGCATTGGAAGGGCGTCATGAAACTGTCTGAGATCGGTGAGTTCGGTTTCATCGAACGGATCCGGCAGCGGGCCGGCGGGGCGGGGGTGCACCTGGCTATCGGGGATGACTGCGCCGCCGTCGAGGTGCGTGACGGTCAGCTTTTGCTTACCAGCAAGGATCTGCTCATCGAAGGCGTGCATTTCCGCCTGGACTGGACGGACCTCTACCGCCTGGGGCGCAAGAGCGTCTCCGTCAATGTCAGCGATGTGGCGGCCATGGGGGGCAATCCCGCGTATCTTTTTCTGGGGCTGGCGGTGGCGCCGACCCTGAGAGTGGAAGAGCTCGACGCCTTTGTCGACGGTTTTCTGGCGGCAGCCCGCGACTACGGGGTACGACTTATCGGCGGCGATACCTGTCGCTCCCCCGGCCCCCTGATCGTATCGGTGACGGTGCAGGGGAACGTGCCGACCGAGCAGATGCTCCGCCGCAGCGGTGCCTGTCCCGGCGATGCCGTCTACGTCTCCGGCACCCTGGGCGACAGCGCTCTCGCCCTGCAGCTTCTGCAACAGGGGCAACCCCTCTCTTCTCATCTGGCGGCGCGTCATCACGATCCGCGGGCCCGGGCCGAACTGGGCCGGGCGCTGGCGGCTGCCGGCGTCCCTTCGGCCATGATCGACCTGTCCGACGGCTTGCTGGCCGATCTCGGCCACATTCTGGCCGCCTCCCGAGTCGGCGCCAGCATCGATGCGGCCGCTCTGCCCCTTTCCGCCGATTTTCAGGCGGCCCTCTCCCAGGGACAGGCCTCGCTGGAACTGGCTTTGGCCGGCGGCGAGGATTACGAACTGCTGTTCACGGTGCCGGCCAGCCGGGAAGGCCGTCTGCTCGAACTTTCGCGCCAGTTCAATCTGGACCTGACCCGTATCGGGCAAATCGACCTGGCCGCTGATGGTCTCCGAATTCGAAACGGCTCCGGCGAGATGACGACCGGCAGCCCCAAGGGCTATAATCACTTTTCCTGAGGGTTTCAGCCTGAGGGACAAAGCAAGGATCTCTGTGGAAAACGGCCTCTCCAAGCGGAAAACGCCTTTTGTCGGCAGTGAGTTCCCGGAGCGGGAATTTGCCGAGCTGACGGATTTTCTACGGGAAACACGGGGCTTCAACCTGGAGATGTACAAGGATCAATGCATCAAGCGGCGCATCGCCACCCGGGTGCGGGCTCGGGGGTTTGATAACGCTGCGGCCTATCTCGACCTGCTCCGCCGCCAACCGGAAGAGGCGGACACCCTCCTGGCGGCCCTGACCATTCATGTGTCACAATTTTTCCGCAATCCCAGCACCTTCGTCCTGCTGGAAAAGAAGGTGCTGCCCGATCTGCTGGCGTCACCTGCCGCGCCGGGGCGCCGGGAGCTGCGCCTGTGGAGCGTGGGGTGTGCCGGCGGCGAGGAGCCCTATTCGCTGGCCATCCTGCTGGCTGGACTCCTGAAGGAAGGAATGAGGGCACGGATTCTCGGCACGGACGTCAGTGAGGCGGTTCTTGAGCGGGCGCGTCAGGGAATCTTCGATGCCCAGCGCCTGGCGGAGGTTCCCGCAGCCCTGCGTGAGCAATGCTTCGAACCGGCGGGGGGGCAGTACCGTCTGCGCGAGCCTTTCCGGCGGCTGGTTTCCTTCCGCCATCACAACATCCTGGCCGATTCCGCCTGTCCCAAGGTCGATCTGATCATGTGCCGCAACGTCCTCATTTACTTTTCCCGTGAGGAGCAGGAGAAAATTCTCCTGCGTTTTGCCGACAGCCTGCCCCCCGGCGGGGTGCTGGTGCTGGGAAAGTCCGAGACCCTGCTGGGAAAGAGTCGGAACTGCTTCGAACCGGAAAGTTTAAGCGAGCGTATTTACAGGCGCAAGGCCTCTTTGATATGAAGAACAGTGTCAGTCTTTGCAAAGGAGCGCATCGATGCGGGTAGAGATCACCTACAAATTCGTCATCGGGTTCATCATCGTCATTGCCTCAACGGTGGCTGTCCCCTATATCGTCCCCTACCTGGGGGTCGACCCCCAGTGGCAGCAGCTTTTCACCACCGTCTGCGCGCTGCTGGTCGGCTTGGTGATCGGCTGGTTTTTCTCCAAGGCCTTCAGCACCAATATCCGCCAGCTCAATGCGGGGGCTGAACGTTTCAGCCAGGGCGATTTTTCACGGGCCGTCAAGGTACCGCCGAGCTTCCTGGAAGATGAAACAGCCGATTTGGCCGCCTCGCTGAACCGGGTGGGCGAAAGCCTGCGGCAACTGGTGACGCAGATTCGGGCGACCTCCCTGCAGGTCAACGATGCGGCCCAGGGACTGACGGCGACTTCCGAGGAGATGACGGCCTCGGCCCATGAGGTCGCCAACGCCGTGGAGCAGATCAGCGGCGGCGCCGAGACCCAGGCGGAGATGGTGGAAAAGGCCTCAAGCCTGATCCGCGAGGTAGCCCTGTCCATCGACCTGGTCGCCGCTTCGGCCCAGAAGGTCGCTTCCTCCGCCACCGAAACGGCGACCACGGCCCAAAAAGGCGGCCAGACGGCCCGCTCGACCATGGAGAGGATGAAGAAGGTGCTGGGCGATGTGGAAAAAGGCGGGGATCAGCTCTTCTCTTTTGGCCTGCGGCTGCAGAAGATCGAAAAGATTGTCGAGGTGATCACCAACATTGCCGAAAAGACCAACCTTTTGGCCCTCAACGCCTCCATCGAAGCGGCGCGGGCGGGCGAGTCGGGGCGGGGCTTTGCGGTGGTAGCCCAGGAAATCAGCAAGCTGGCTGACTCGACGGCGCGCTCGGCCGGCGAGATCACCTCGCTGGTCGAAGGGATTCAGGCTGAAAGCGAAAAGGTGCAGGGCGCCATGAAGGAGACCATCCGTGAGATGGCCGCCGGCCATGAAGCCGTGGATGTGACGGGGAGCGCCTTTGAGGAGATTATCGAGACGGCGCTTCAGACCAAGACCAAGGCTTCGAGCATTGCCGAGCTGGCGGTGAAGCAGGCCGAAGGCGCCAGCAGCATCGTGCGGACCATCGACGAGATTTCCCGGGTCGTGACGGATAACGCCGCCTCCACCGAGGAGGTGTCCGCCGTGACCCAGGAACAGTCCGCCGCCATGGAGGAAATGTCCCATGCGGCCCAGGAACTCTCGGCCCTGGCGGATTCCCTGATGCAGGCCGTCGATCAATTCCACATCGGGGCGGAACGGGAATGAGCGAAGGGAATTTCGAACAGATACTCACCTTTTCACTCGGCGGCCGGTTGTACGGGGTGGAGGTAGCCCAGATCCAGGAAGTGGTCAAGGCCCCCGAATTCTATTTTATCCCCCGGGCGGGCTTCCCGTATGCCGGCGCCATCAATTTTCACGGCAAGGTCGTCCCCGTGCTGGACCTGCCGGCCCTGATCGACTCTGGCAGTGACCAGCGCGACAAGCGGGTTGTCGTGCTCCATCCGGATTTGTGTGTACTGGGGTTTACGGTGGAGGGCATTGAAGGGCTCGTTCTGCTCGAAGCCGAGACCATTCCCGAAGCACCCGCGACGGAGGAAGAAGGCTATATTCGTTGCCGGGTGGAGCATGAAGACAGGGAGCTGTGCCTGCTCAATGTGGAAAAGCTGGTAAGCGGTCTGGGGGAATCCAGAGCGCCAGACAGGAGGACATTATGGGGCTGAGAATCCTCATCGTCGACGACGCCCTGTTCATGCGCAACATGCTGCGCGGGATATTCATGGAGGCAGGGCATGAGGTGGTCGGCGAAGCCGCCAACGGCGAGGAGGCGGTGGAACGATACCGCACGCTCCGTCCCGACCTGGTGACCATGGATATCGTCATGCCCCAGCGCGGCGGCATCGAGGCGCTCAAGGATATTCTGAGCTTTCACCCGCAGGCGCAGGTCGTCATGTGCAGCGCCCTCGGGCAGGAGACCCTGATGGCCGAAGCCGTAGAGGCGGGGGCCAGGGACTTTATCGTCAAGCCGTTCAAGGCCGAGCGGGTGCTTGAGGTCGCGAACCGGCTGACTGCCGCCACAGGCGGCTAACCGGGTCTTTTTCGGGTACTGACATGGATATGTCAAAATACAAAGAGATGTTTCTGAGCGAAACGGCCGAGCATCTCGAGAAAATGGGACAGCTGATTGTCGCCCTGGAGGCGGATCCCGCCGACCGGGCCGGGATCGACGCCCTCTTCCGCGAGGCGCATTCCATCAAAGGGATGGCCGCTTCCATGGGGTACGAGCAAACGACCAAGCTGGCTCACCATCTGGAAGACTATCTGGCCGGTTTCCGGCAGAGCGGGCAGGTGCCCGTCGAAGCCGTCGATCGCCTGATGGCCGGGCTGGATCGGCTGGAGAAGTTGCTGGAGGACCTGAAGGCTTCCCGGCCAGAGCGACCGGTGGCCGATTTTCTGGCCTCCCCCCAGGCTCCCGCCAGCCCCGGCGGCCTCTCCGTACCCCTGCAGGGGATGCAGGTCGCAATCGAACTGACTCAGGATACGGAAATGCCGGCCATCCGGGCGATGCTGCTGCTGAAAGAACTGGCCAGCGTCGGCACCGTGCTGGCCAGCAAGCCGACGGCCTCCACCCTGCGTCAGGGGGGGGCGCTGCGGCGTCTGCACGTGCTGCTGGATACGGAACTGGCGCCAGACGATCTGCGCGCGGCCCTGCTACGCAACCGGGATGTCAGCCGCGTCGCCATCAGGCCGGCGGGGATGGCGTCGCAATCCAAGGCGCCAGCCGCGGTCGAACCGTCGCCCCGGGCGCCGGCCCCGGAAAGGCAGAAGCCGGAGGCGGCCCGCAGCGTCCGGGTACGTACCGATCTGCTTGATCGGTTCATCCAGTTGACGGGGGAGCTCATAACCAACCGCTATCAGCTTTTTTCCGCCTCCCAGGCAGAAGACAGGGACGGTCTCAGGGACGGGTTGGATGAGCTCAACCGATTGATCTCCGAGCTTTACCATGACGTGCTGCAGGTACGCATGATGCCGCTGGAGAGCATCACGGGCCGGCTACCTCGTCTGGTCAGAGACCTGGCCCGCAGTACGGGGAAAAAAGTATCCCTGCAGCTGGCCGGCGAAAATATCGAACTGGACCGGGCCATTCTGGAAGCGATGGCCGATCCCCTCGTGCACATGGTGCGCAATGCCGTGGATCACGGTATTGAAACAGCCGGAGAAGTCAGGGTGGCGGCCTGGCGCGACAAAGATCTGGCCCTGGTGGAGGTTGCCGACAATGGTCGCGGCATGGATCCCGAAGCTCTGCGGCGCCGCGCGGTGGAAAAGGGTCTCCTTTCCCCTGCTCAGGCGCGGGGCATGCGCGATGCTGACGCCTTGCAGCTTATCTGCTCTCCCGGCTTTTCCACGGCCTCGGCGGTCACGGAGACCTCGGGGCGAGGCGTCGGCATGGACGTGGTCAAGTCGGCGGTGGAAAACCTCGGCGGCACCCTGGAAATTTTCAGTAGCCGCGGCCAGGGGACGCGCTTTCTGCTCAAACTGCCTCTGTCGGTAGCCATCATTCATATCCTTCTCGTCCGCTGCCAGGAACAGCTCGTGGGCATTCCGGTTACCCGGGTGCAGCGCCCCCTCGAGGTCACGGCCGAGGAAATCCTCTCATCCGGTCGCCAGAAAGTCATCCGTCTGGTCGAGGATTTTGGGGGAGAAGAACCCATTGAGGAAGAGGTGCCGCTGTTGTCCCTGCGCAAGATGCTCGGATTGCCGGCTCGGCCCTTTTCGGGGTCCATTCCGGTCGTGTTGACGGAAATTCGCGGGCGGCGGGTCGGCCTGGTCGTCGACAAGCTGGCTGGCCACCGCCAGGTTTTCGTCCAGAGCCTCAGCTTTCCCCTTGACCACCTTGTCGGCGTCAGTGGCGCCACCGTGCTGGGTGACGGCCGCGTCGTCTTTATCATCGATCCTGCCGCCATGCTGGAGGAGCGCTACAAGTCGCCCAATGTCCAGTCGCCTGGGGTCTCCCGATGAACGGCCAAGGCCTCACCGCCCTGCAGCTCGACGCCCTGCGGGAAATCAGTCATATTGGCATGGGGCAGGGGGCTACGGCCCTTTCGCAGCTTCTCTCCGAACGGATCGAGTTGCGGGTGCCCCGCGTCGCCGAGGTCGATATCGCTCAGGTGCCTGAACTGCTTGGCGGCGCCGAAACGCCTGTCGTCGGTATGACGCTGCAGATCCTTGGCGATGCCAGGGGCGATCTTTTGCTCCTTCTTTCTCAAGCGAGCGCCCGCCAGTTGCTGAGTCGTCTGTTGGGCCGCTCCCATCCCGGCCCGGAACTGGTTCTGGATGAGCTCGGTACATCGGCGCTGCAGGAACTTGCCAACATTCTGGCCTCGGTTTATCTTAGTGCTCTCGGCGACCTGCTGGGGATAGCGCTGCTGCCCTCCCCCCCCTCGCTGGCGGCCGATATGCTGGGGGCCATTGTGGACGATATCCTCATTGCCCAGTGCCTTGACGGCGATACGGTCCTGATGGTGGAAACCGAATTCGTCGGCGCCCCGCAAGCGACCGAAGCCATGGTCGGTCACCTTTTTCTGCTCCCCGCCCCGTCTTTGCTGGCTGCCCTCAATCGCAGGCTGGGGGAGGCATGACGGTGCCGGCCAGGGAAAAGGTGGGCATCGCCGCCTGCCGCGTGGCCAGAGCGCCCCTGCTGTTGGTGGCTCCCGGTCTCGGCTCCTGTCTGGGGATTGTGCTTTACGACCCGACAGCCAAGGTGGGCGGTCTGGCCCATTCGCTGTTGCCGACCCCGCCGACGGGGTCGACGGGGGAAAAAGCGGGCAAGTTTGTCGACGGTGCCATTTTGGGCATGGTGGCGGAGATGACCGCCCTGGGGGCCGACCGGCAGCGGCTGTGGGCCAGAATCGCCGGCGGCGCCCACATGTTTGCGTCCCTGCCGGGGTCGGCCGAGGAGAGGGTGGGGGCGCGCAACGTGCGCCAGGCCCGGCAGACCCTGCAGTCCTTGAACATTCCCCTGCGGGGCGAGGATGTGGGGGGGGATTTCGGGCGCACGCTGGAATTCGATCTGGCGACGGGCCAGGTTCGGGTGAGAACGGTGTGCGGACCCCAGTCCGATTACCTGATTTGACAACACGGAGGTTGATACGATGGCATGGTACCGCCTGAAGATTTTTTTGACGATTTTTAGCGCGCTTGTTCTGCTGCAGGTTGCCGGGGAGGCGCCCGCCCAGGAGCCGGAACTGGCGCACGTGGTTGAGGCCGTGGAAGCCCCTTTCCGCCCCGACTCCAGCGGGCGGCAGGCCATTACGGCTTTCGAGGCGGCCTTTGAACAGCAGTCGATGATTGCCTCCCTCGAACAGAGCCAGCAGGGCAGCGGCCTCATGCAGGTGAAATTTGTCCCGCCGGAAAAAGAGGCGCCGGCCAAGGTCAGATTCCGCTGGATCTACACCAAGCCTTCCAGCCAGGAGATCGTCTCCGATGGCGAGACGGTCTGGGTTTACCTGCCGGAGAACCAGCAGGTGCTCCAGAGCTCCCTGGCGGAGGTGGGCGCCGGTCAGGCCCAGGAAAATCCTCTGGCCTTCATCACTGGGCTCGGCAACCTGTCGGAGAATTTCACCCTGTCCTGGGCCAGCCCGCGCCAGGACCAGGACGGCAACTACCTGCTGGCGCTGGCGCCGAAGAAACCGTCCGCCATGGTGCAGAGCCTGCGTCTGGCCGTGGCCAAGGAAGCGGTGCTGAGCCGGGGGGGCGAGCCGGTCTTTCCTCTGCGGACGGTGGAGATCGTCGACACGAACGACAACCGGACCCACCTGACCTTTGCCGGGGTGCGCATCAACCCGAAGCTGGCCGACGGCCGGTTTACCTTTCAGGTGCCCGAGGGTGTCGAAGTGGTGACGCCCGACCAGTTCGGGCCAGCCTTCTAGGGGCGATGCCCCCGAAAGAGACTTTTCATTCATCCGGGTACGTGCTATAAGTACCTGTTTCAATGACGTTCTTTAAGACGTTTATTCTCATGCCACAGGGAGGGTCACATGCCGAGTTTTGACATCGTATCCAAGGTGGATATGCAGGAGGTAGATAACGCCGTCAATCAGACGGTGAAGGAGATCAGCCAGCGTTTCGACTTTAAAGGGTCGGCCAACGAGGTGACGCTGGAAAAGGAGGCCATCGCCATCCTGGCCGCCGACGACTACAAGCTGCAGGCCATCGTCGATATTCTCAAAGGCAAGCTGGTGCGTCGCCAGGTGTCGCCCAAATGCCTCGATTTCGGCAAGAAAGAGCCGGCCTCCGCCGGCGCTGTCCGGCAGCGTGTCGGCATCGTGCAGGGCATCTCCAAGGAAAAAGGCAAGGAGATCATCAAGCTCATCAAGGACAGCAAACTCAAAGTGCAGCCGCAGATCATGGAAGATCAGGTCCGGGTGACCGGCAAGAAGATCGACGATCTGCAGGAAGTCATCCAGTTGCTCAAAGGGCAGGATCTCGACGTCGAACTGCAGTTCATCAACATGCGCTCTTAGGGCTCGGGTCTTTTCAGGGCAGAAAATAAAACGGCACAGCTATCACATGGAGACGGGATACACGCCTTGAAAAAAGAGAAAGTCAGTCTGGTCAGCCTGGGTTGCCCGAAAAACCTGGTCGACGCCGAGGTCATGCTCGGCCATCTTCCCGCCGACCGCTTCGAGATCGTCACCGACGAATCGCAGGCGGACATCATCATCGTCAATACCTGCGCCTTCATCCACGACGCCAAGGAAGAGTCCATCGAGACGATTCTGGAAGTGGCCGACTACAAAAAGGAAGGGCGCTGCCGGTTGCTGGTGGTGAGCGGCTGCCTGCCGCAGCGCTACCAGGAGGAGCTGGCGGCCGAGCTGCCCGAGGTCGACCTTTTCATGGGGACGGCCGATGCGGCCCGTATCGTCGAGCTGATCGAAGCGCGCTCGGCGGCCCAGGAGCCTTTGTACGCCGTCAGCGCCCCGGATTTTCTCTACGATCATCTGACCCCCCGGGTGACCTCCTCCCCCTTTTATTCGACCTACGTCAAGATCGCCGAGGGCTGCGCCAATTACTGTTCCTACTGCGTCATTCCCCAGCTGCGCGGCACCCTGCGTTCCCGCAGCATCGACTCGGTGGTCAGCGAGGTGCGCCGCCTGGTGGCGTCAGGGGTTAAGGAGATCAATCTCATTGCCCAGGATATTACCGCCTACGGCGCCGACCGCGACGACGGCACCCGTCTGGAGGACCTGCTGCGAGAGCTGGTCAAGATCGAGGAGCTCCCCTGGCTGCGGCTGCTCTATGCCTATCCCGACGGCGTGAGCGACGAACTCATCGACCTTATCGCCGCCGAAGAGAAAATCTGCAACTACCTCGATATTCCGCTGCAGCATTTCGACGACCGTATCCTGGGGCTGATGAACCGCCGCATCGACTCCGCCGGCATCCGCCGCCTGGTCGAACGCCTGCGCCAGCGCATCCCCGATGTGACCCTGCGCACCTCGTTTATCGTCGGTTTTCCCGGCGAGACGGAGGAGGAGTTCCAGCGCCTGCTCGATTTCGTCAACGAAGGGCACTTTGAACGGGTGGGGGTCTTTCGCTATTCGCGGGAGGAAGGGACGGCGGCGGCCGCCATGGAGGAGCAGGTGCCCGAGCGCACCAAAAATGCCCGCTACAACAAGATGATGAAGGCCCAGAGCCGGGTCTCTTTCCGCAAGAACCGCGCTCTGAAGGGGCGCGTCGAGCCGGTGTTGGTGGAGGGCTACAGCGAGGAAACGGAGTTGCTCCTGCGCGGTCGCTCCATTCGGCAGGCCCCCGATATCGACGGGCAGGTGTATATCACGGCCGGCTATGCCGAGGTCGGCGACATCGTCGCCCTGCGCATCACCGACTCTTCCGAATACGACCTGATCGGCGAGATCGTCGAGGAAGATTGACGCCGCTCAGGCGTCAAGCAGCTCCTGCAGTTCCTTCCCGTCGAAGGCGTAGACCTCCTTGCAGAACTCACAGGTTACCGTGGTCGCCTCCTCGCGCTCGCTGAGTTCCCGCAGCTCCTCCCGGCCCAGGGAGCGCAGCACCTGACGAACCTGTTCCCGACGGCAATTGCAGCGGAATTCCAGATCGGTCTGCGCCAGGATGTCGAAGGGAATGCCCTCAAAGAGGGTCTCCAGAATCTGTACGGGAGCCAGCCCCTGACGGAGAAGGGTGGTCAGCGGCGGCAGGTCGGTAAGACGTTTTTCGAGTTGGGCCAGGGTCTCCTCACGGGCGTTTGGTAGGGATTGTACGAGAAAGCCGCCGGCGCTGGAGATGGTGCCGTCGGCTTCGATGTAGACGCCGAGACCGACCGACGACGGCACCTGTTCGGAGGTGGTAAGATAGTAGGCGAGGTCTTCGGCCACCTCGCTGGTATAGAGCTGTACCATGCCGCGGTAGGGCTCCTTGAGTCCCAGGTCCTTGACCACGTGGAGAAAACCGGCGCGGCCGATGGCGCCCGCAACGTCGAAGCGGCCTTCCCGCAGGGGCAGGTCGGCAACGGGGACGCGGATGGAGCCCCGCACATGGCCGTCGGCATCGGTCTCGGCCTGCAGCTTCTGCAGGGGGCCGTTGCCCTCGATCATCAGGGCCAGGCGCTGATCGCCCTTTAGCAGGCTACCGAGCAGCGCCGTCCCCGTGACCAGGCGGCCAAGGGCGACGGCAGCGGTGGCGTCGGTTCCCTGCCGGGAACAGATGGCCTCGGCCAGGACGGTGGTGGTGGCGGCAGCGGCTCGCAGGGAACCGTCGCGGCTGACGATACGTACCAGATGGTCTTTCATCTTTTATCCTTTCCACGGCGGCGCCTTAGCGCGGCTGGAATATCGTTGAAAAGAATGCATCTTACGCAAGCTTAGCGAAGATGACAATCCCTTCCCAGGAGGCACCATGAAGATTATTCTGCCGGTGGCTGGCAAAGGCACGCGCCTGCGGCCCCATACCCATACCAAAGCCAAGTCCCTCGTCCATGTCGCCGGCAAGACGGTGCTCGAGCACATCGTCAGTCGGCTGGCGCCCCTGCAGGCCGAGGAGTACATCTTCATCACCGACGAAAATGGTGGCCAGATCGAGCGCTTCATGACGGAGACCTTCCCGGCCCTGTCCTGCAGCTATATCGTGCAGAAAGAGCGCCTCGGCCCGGCCCATGCCGTTGCCCTGGCGTCGCCGCGCATCCGCCCCGGCGATGATGTGCTGGTGGTGTTCAACGACACCATTTTCGTGACCGACCTGACGCGCCTGCAGGCGCTGTGCGGTGACTGTGACGGCCTCATCTATTCCAAGGAGGTCGAGGACTACCAGCGCTTCGGCGTCAACGTGCTGCGGGGCGATTATATCGTCGACATGGTGGAGAAGCCCGACACCCCCATCTCGCGTCTGGCCCAGGTCGGCCTCTATTACCTCAAGGACGGCGCCCGCTTCATGGACTACCTGCATAAGACCATCGAGGCCGGCGAGACGGTCAAGGGGGAATATTATCTGCCCGCCGTCTTCATGAACATGATCGGCGACGGCCTGAAATTCCGTGCACCCGAAATCGACGCCTGGCTCGACTGCGGCAAGCCCGAAACCCTGCTGGAGACCAACCGCTACCTGCTCAAGGAGCGCCATCATTGCCACGGCCAGGCGGACAACACCGTGCTCATTGAGCCGGTGCATATTGGCCGGGGCGCGGTGGTGCGCAACAGTGTCATCGGTCCCAACGTGTCGGTGGCGGCCGGCTGCCTCATTGAAGGGAGCGTCATCCGCGATTCCATCATCAACACCGATTCCCAGGTGCGCGGCATGGTGCTGCGCGATTCGATCCTCGGCGACGCCGTCGCCCTGGTGGGCAATCCGCGCCGCATGAATATCGGCGATCACTCCCTGATCGAGATGGAGGGCTGAGCGTCTCTGCCTGAGCCCGCTCTGACCGGTTGATTATGACGATGTCCTACGAACAGCTCCTGCCTTATCTGCTGCCGCCCCTGCTTGGGGCCCTGATCGGCTATGTGACCAACTACATCGCCATCCGCATGCTCTTTCGCCCCTTACGCCCCTGGCGCATCCTCGGGATTCGCCTGCCCTTGACGCCGGGGATCATTCCGGCCAAGCGCGGCGAACTGGCGGAGAAGATGGGCGAGATGGTCGGCAGCCACCTGCTGACTTCCGAAGATGTCGGCCGGGCGCTGGAAAAAGAAGGCTTCCGCCGTGAACTCAAGGGGGCGGTAGCCGACAAACTCGGCAGCTTCCTCGATCGGGATCTGGGCACCGTCGAGTCGCTGGTGCCCGTCGATTTCCGCGGCCGTTTTCGCGACCTGGTCGATCTGCTGCGCTACAAGGTGGTCAAGTCGGTCTTCGCCTACGCCGACTCCGAGGCCTTCGAGCAGGCGCTGCGCGGTTATCTGCAGCGCAAGGGGGATGAACTGCTGGCCCGCGATCTGGAGAGCTTTCTGACGCCGGAGCGCTACAGCGGTCTGCGCGGCCATCTCGATGATCGTCTCACGACGCTGCTGACCTCCCCCGCCGTCGGCCGCGCCGTCGGCACGTTCGTCGACAGCCGCAGCGAACGTCTGCTGGCCTCGCCGCGGTCGATCCGCGAACTGCTGCCGGCGGATCTGGTCGAGGTGATCCTGGTCCAGATGGAGAAGGAGATTCCTCCCCTGCTGGAGAAGTTCGGCGGCATGCTCTACGATCCCGACTTCCGCCAGCGCCTGGTGCAGAAAGGGCGCGAGGGTATCGAGGGCTTTCTCGACTCCCTCGGCGGGCTGTCGGGGCTGCTGGCCGGCTTTATCAACATGGACAAGATCTACGCCCGCATCCCCGAGTTTCTCGACAAGGCCGGGGACGAAATCGCCCGCTGGCTGCGGGAAGAAAAGACGCAGGCCGAAGTGGCCGCCCTGCTGCGGGAGCGCGTCGGCGTTCTGCTCGACCGTCCGCTGTCGAGTTACCTGGAAAAAGTCTCCTACGAAAAAGTGGCGGGGATGCGTCGCTTCGCCCGCGAGCGCGTGGTGACGATGGTGCAGAGCCGCAAGGCCGTCGATTCTCTGCTGCTGCTGACCGAGAGCGGTCTTGAAAAGATCAAGGATCGCTCCTTTGCCTCCCTGCTGGAAAAGGCCCTGCCGTCCGGGGGCTTGCAGCAGGGGCGCGACTATGCCGCCGAGCGCCTGCTGGCCCTGCTGCGCTCCACCGAGGCGCGGGACGCCCTCGACGCCCTGTTGTCCAACTGGCTGGAAAACTGGCTTTTCGGCCGCCCCCTGGGCAAGCTGTCGGCCCGTATTCCGGCGGACGTACGCGAAGAGCTGGTGGACGGCCTCTACGGGCAGCTGGCCGAGCTGCTCAAGAAGGAAGTGCCGCCCCTGGTGGAAACCCTCAACGTCAGCCGCATGGTGGAGGAGAAAGTCAATTCCCTCGATATCCTCAAGGTGGAAGGGCTGCTCATGGGCATCATGAAAGAGCAGTTCAAGTACATCAACCTCTTCGGCGCCCTGCTCGGCTTTCTCATCGGACTCGTCAACCTCGCCCTGCTCCGCCTGATCTGAGCCTCGCCGCCGACGGGGATCAAAAAGCCCGCCGGTATTTCAATCGCGTCAAAATATGGTAAAGCATAGAGTGTCGCCCTGTTGACGCCCCTTTTTTGGCCGAGGACCTATCCATGTATACCAAGCCCCTGGACAAGAGCAGTCCCTGCGCCAGCCTCACCGAGCTTCCCCCTCTGGGGATGGACGCGGCGAGTCTGAGCGAGGATTTCCGCAGTTACTACACGCTGAACCTGGGCCGCGACAAGTATTGCCGCTCCCGCCACTACATCTACGAGGCGCTGGCTCTGACCCTGCGCGATCGCCTGATGGAGCGCTGGAAGACGACGCGCTACGCCTGCGACGAGCGTAACTGCCGCCGGGCCTATTACCTGTCCATGGAATTTCTCATGGGGCGGGCTCTGGGGAACGCCATGCTGGCCCTGGGGCTGGCGGAGCCGACGACCCGGGCCCTGCATCAGCTCGGGCTCGAGCTGGAGGAGCTGGTGAATACCGAACAGGATGCCGGTCTGGGCAACGGCGGCCTCGGCCGGCTGGCCGCCTGTTTTCTGGACAGCTGCGCCACCCTGCGGCTGCCGGTGATGGGCTACGGCATCCGGTATGAATACGGCATGTTCCGCCAGAAAATTGTCAACGGTTTTCAGGTGGAAGAGCCTGACCACTGGCTGCGGGCCGGCAACCCCTGGGAGATCAAGCGCCCCGAATACACGCAGCGCATTCAGTTTGAAGGGCGCAGTGAGGCCTATCGGGATGCCGAGGGTCGCCAGCGCTTCCGCTGGGTCGACAGTCACGACGTCCTGGCGGTGCCCTATGACCTTCCCGTTCCCGGTTATGGCAACGGCATGGTCAATACTCTGCGGCTGTGGAAGTCGGCGGCCACCGACGAGTTCGACCTGGGGGAATTCAACGCCGGCAGTTACCCCGAGTCTGTCGCCGCCAAGAACGCCGCCGAAAACATCACCATGGTGCTCTATCCCAACGACGCCAGCGAGAACGGCAAAGAGCTGCGTCTGCGCCAGCAATATTTTCTCGCCTCCGCCAGCCTGCAGGATGTGCTGCAGCGCTGGTGCGGCGTCTGCAGCGGCGACCTGGCCGAGTTCGCCGCCAAGAACTGCTTCCAGCTCAACGACACCCACCCCAGCTGCAGCGTCCCCGAACTGATGCGCCTGCTCATGGACGGTAAAGGATTGGGCTGGGACGAGGCCTGGGAGATCACGACCAGAACGATGGCCTACACCAACCACACGCTTCTGCCCGAAGCCCTGGAGCGGTGGCCCGTGCGTCTCTTCCGGCAGGTGCTGCCGCGCCTGCTCGATATCATCTACGAGATCAATGCCCGCTTTCTGGTCGAGGTGGCCCGGCGCTGGCCCGGCGACAGCGACCGTCAGCGCCGCATGTCCATCATCGAGGAAGGCCCGGAACCCATGGTCCGCATGGCCTACCTGGCTATCGTCGGCAGCTTCTCCGTCAACGGCGTCGCCGCCCTGCACTCCCGCCTGCTTACCGAGGGGCTTTTCCGCGATTTCTACGAACTCTGGCCGGATAAATTCAACAACAAGACCAACGGCGTCACCCCGCGGCGCTGGATGCTCTGGGCCAATCCGGGCCTGAGCACCCTGCTCGACGAGACCCTGGGCGAGGGCTGGGTGACGGATCTCGACCGGCTGCGGCAGCTGAAGCCGCTGGCCGACGACCCCGCCTTTCAGACGCGCTGGCGGCAGGTGAAACGGCAGAACAAAGCCCGCCTGGCCGAGGTCGTCCGGAGCCGTTGCGGGGTCGATTTTCCGCTGGATGCGCTCTTCGATGTGCAGGTCAAACGCATCCACGAGTACAAGCGCCAGCTCCTCAATGTCCTGCATGTCATTCATCTCTATGACCGCCTCAAGCGGGATGATGTGGAAAACTGGACGCCCCGCTGCGTCCTCATCGGCGGCAAGGCGGCGCCCGGCTACGCCACCGCCAAGCTCATCATCAAGCTGGTGAACAATGTCGCCGCCCGCATCAATGCGGACGAGGATGTGGCCGACCGCCTCAAGGTCGTCTTTTTCCCCGACTACGGTGTCTCCGCCATGGAGGTCATCTGTCCGGGGACGGATCTGTCCGAGCAGATCTCCACCGCAGGCAAAGAGGCCTCGGGCACCGGCAATATGAAGTTCATGATGAACGGCGCCCTCACCATCGGCACCCTGGACGGGGCCAATATCGAGATTCGCGAGGAGGCAGGTGAGGACAACTTTTTCCTCTTCGGTCTGGATGCCGCGCAGGTCGAGGAGGCGCGGCGGCACTATGATCCGCACGCCCTCGTCGCCGCCGATGCGGATCTGCAGCGGGTCCTGCAGCTGCTGCAGAGCGGCCACTTCAGCCAGTTCGAGCCGGGCCTCTTCGAGCCCCTGGTGCAGGCCATTCTCAATCCCCAGGACCCCTGGCTGGTCGCCGCCGATTTCCGCAGCTACGTCGAGGCCCAGCAGCGGGTGGCCACCGCCTATCAGGACCAGGATCAGTGGACCCGCCTGAGTATCCTCAATACGGCTGCCAGCGGCCAGTTTTCCACCGACCGCACCATCACCCAATACAATGACGATATCTGGCGGCTGGCGCCGCTGGATGTTGGCACCACGCCTTAAAACGCGCCCGGGGGAATCGGCATTCTCCCGGGCGTTTCCTTTACGCTCGCCAAAAATTCGCGGCCTTTTCCCTAAACTTTAGGCTCCGTGGGACCGATATGAAGCTTGGGACAGCTCCGTCCCCTGATCGAACCCAACCCCTGCCGCCGGGGGTTTTTGGATGCCTTTTTATGATTTTTTCCCCTGAAACGACCCATAAAGCGGCCGGCTCGCGCCCGGGAATGGTCCGGCTGCTGAGCCTGCTGATGGCCATGCTGCTCGCGTTGCCTCCCGGCAGCGTGCTGGCCATGGAAGCTGCGCTGGATAACCTGGCTCTGGCGGCGCCCTTTCTCGAGGAAAAGGAGTACGTCCTCTGGCCCCGGTTCGATTCTGGCAGCAATACCTTGAGCGCCGAAGACAAGGCTCTGCTCAAGGGGCTGTCCATGGCCCTCGACGGTCTGCGCATCGTTCATATTTACGTGGCCGGTCATACGGACGACCGGCGCTTGCAGAGAAGCCCCGGACAGCCCTTCAAGGATAACTTCGAGCTTTCCGAGGCCCGCGCGCAGAGCGTGGCTGACCATCTTCTGGGCATTCTGGAGGTTCCCCCCGAGGCGACTGTCCTGGTGGAGGGCCTTGGCGACACGCTGCCCGTCACCGACAACAGCAGCGAAGAAGGCCGCGCCCAGAATCGCCGGGTCGAAATCTGGATTCAGACCGAAAGGGCACCCCGACCCGGCCGGGAAGAGACCGCCCTGAGTCAGCGTGCAGCCGTGCCGGCGTCATCGGCCAGCCCGGTCGCCCCTCGCGCTGTCGCCAGCGCACCGCCGGCGGCCAGGCAGGAATACCGCGAGCTGGCTCCGGTGCCCTATTCGCCGCCGCCCGGCGAGGCTTTCAGCAACCGCGCCGTCTATCCCGTCGATGCGCCGGCACTGGCGGCCGCCCCAAAACCCCTGCCGGCCAGCTACAGAGACGACTATGTCCCCTTCTATGAGCAGGAAAAGTCCCTGACGGCCGGAAGAGTGGTGGCGCCCTATTTCACCCCGCCCGGCAAATGGGGGCCGCAGCTGGACATGACGTACAAGGAAGGGACGGATCGCAGCCTGGGGCGCTTCAGCGTGATGTGGCCTTTCTGGCAGACGGATGACGCGATTTTCTTCGCCGACCTGCGCGTGGTGCTGCCCGATGATTCGAGCCTCGAAGGCAACTACGGTCTCGGTTACCGGAAGATTCTCGACCACGGCCTGCCCCTTCTCGGCGAGGCCATCTGGGGCGCCTATGCCTTCTACGACAATCGCAGCAGCACCTACGGCTTTTCCTTCCAGCAGTTCACCCTGGGGGCCGAACTGCTGGGACGAAACTGGGAGCTGCGTGCCAACGCCTATCTGCCCGAAAACACCTCCCATGTCATTGACAGTTTTGCGACCACGGGGGTTGAACTTGACCGCACCGCCGTGGTCGTGCGCACCACCCTCTACGAGACCCGCGAAAGGCCCCTGCATGGCTTTGACGTTGAGGCCGGCTATGGTCTTGAATTTGGGGAGAAAAACACCCTCTGGGGTCACGCCGGCTACTTCTGGTTCGACAACGCGCTGACCCCGGAAGTGGCCGGACCGCGCCTGCGTCTGGCCTATGAGCGCAAAGATCCCTTCAGCCTTCTGGGCAGCAGCCTGAGCCTGGGGGTCGAATACCAGGATGACCAGGTGCGCGGGGCCCAGAGCTTTGGTTTCGCCAACGTGCGCATCCCGCTGGGCAAAGTCATCCAGGAAGCGCCGCCGACCTACGCGCGGGCCGAGATCGAGCGCCGCATGATGCGGCCGGTCATCCGTGACGTCGATATCGTCACCTTCTCCCAGGATATGGCCAGGACGCCGGGGACGGAGGAAGGACCGTCGGTGACCATTACCGACGAGTACGCCGTGGTCGATCCGGAAACAGAGGCTCCCGTCGATGTCTACTTCGTCGATGCCGACGGTACTCACCTCAACGGCCTGTCCGTGGCCGACGGGACCCAGAGCGCCCCCATGACCTTGGCGGAAGCCCAGCAGGCTTCCTCTCTCAGCGATATCCTCTTTCTGGTGAACGACGCCGGCCAGATTGCCTCAGGGGGGGCGGAAAGTCCGGCCCTCACCCTTCAGCAACGGCAGCAGCTCATGGGGATCGGCGATCTCGGCACCCGGCTTATTTCCTTTGAAGGGCTACCGGAAGGACCGGAGTATCAGCTGGCGATTGCCTCAACCAGCGGCCGACCGACGCTCAGTCAGGCCAGTACGGGCGACGTGGTGGCATTGGCTGGCGGCAACCGCCTGTCCGGTCTGAATATCAGCGGCGGCGCCCGCGGGATCGTCGGCAGCGGCATTGACTCTCTGGGCCTGGCCGACCTCAATGTACGCGATTACGCCAGCTCCGGTCTGGCCCTGGACAACAGTACCGGCACCCTCAGCGTGGCCGACAGCCTGCTTTCCGCTACCGGCGTCGGCTCCGCCCTGCAAATTTCCCGCAGTGACCTGAGCGGGGCATTCACAGGCAGCACTCTGGCCCAGACGGGCGGAAGGGTGATCGATCTGGACGGCCATCAGGGGGCGCTCGATTTTCGTGGCGCCGTCCTGGAGGATCAGGACGGTCTGGGGTTGCGCATCCAGAACGGCAGCAACGCGGATCTGCTCTTTGGCCGGGTACATGTTGCGGGGACGAGTAGCGGCGAGGCCCTTTCCCTGCTAAACAATGACCAGACGACCATCGCCATCGACGACTTACGCATCCAGACCGCAGGGGCACAAGGGCTGGTCGCCAGCAACGGCGGCTCGCTGCGCGTGGCTTCCGGCGACGTGCGCACCGTCGGCGGGGATGCGCTGGTCCTGAGCGAGACCGCGGTCGACCTGACCCTGGCCGAGGTAGCGGTGACGGGCGGCGGCAGCGCCCTCGATTTTGCCGGCGTGACCGGGCAGATGACCGTGACGGGAACGATAGCCTCGACGGGATCGACCGATGCCGGTGTGCATATCGCCAACAGTCAGCTCGACCTGGCGGCGAACCGTCTGCAGGTGGACAGCGCCGCCGGCACGGGCGTCGATATCGTGGAGACGGATGGCACCCTCGCTTTCGGGCGGGGCAGCTCCGTCGCCAATTCAGGCGGCGTCGGTATCTCCGTTGATGGCGGCAGCGCCAATCTCCTCTACCAGGGGGACCTGAGCCACGACAGCGCCACCTCGACCGTGGCCATTCGCAATCACACCGGTGGCGAGGTGACTTTCGACAGCGGCACGCTCGTAGCCGGTAACGGTGACGGGCTGCAGTTCCGCAATGCGGACGGGGTCTACAATTTCCGTGGCACGACGACTCTGGTCGGCGGCGACGCCGGCATCGATATCCTGGCCGATTCGGCCGGCAGCTTCACCTTCGGCAGCAATACGGGAATATTCACCCCCAGCGGCAGCGCCTTTACCCTGCGCGACAGCAGTGCCACTGTCGATTTCAGCGGCACCATTACCCAGAACGGCCCGGGCAACGCCGTGGAGGTTGCCAAGCACACGGGAGGCACCGTCACCTTCCGCACCGGCACCATCGAGGCCACCGGCGGCAACGGTCTTCAATTCTACGATGCGGATGGTCTTTACGCCTTTTTGGGAACAAATAGGCTTCAGGGTGGCAACGCCGGTATTGATATCCTCGCCGGTTCCGATGGCAGCTTCGAGTTTTCCAGTGGCACCAGTATTGTCAATCCAACGGGCGCAGCCTTAACGGTGCGGGACAGCACGGCCGATCTGGTGTATAGCGGCTCCATGAGCCAAGCCAATGCAGCCAGCCTGCTCGATGTGGCCAATCACTCCACGGGCACTTTGACCCTGCGAAACGGCAATCTGACCGCCAGCAATGGCAACGGCTTGCAGTTCGTCAACGCCGACGGCACCTATGAACTTCTGGGGGGCACCAGCCTCGATGGCGGCGATGCCGGCATCGATATTCTGGCGGATTCGGCCGGCAGCTTCACCTTTGGTAGCAGCACGAGGATCACCAATCCGACAGGCTCAGCTTTTGCCGTGCGGGACAGCAGCGCCACCGTCAGCTACGAAGGACAGCTCGGCCAGGGCAATCTTGCCAGCGCGGTGGAAGTGACCAATCACGCCGGCGGCACGCTGACTTTCCGCAACGGCGCGGTGACGGCCAGCAACGGCGACGGCCTGCAGTTCGTCAACGCCGACGGCACCTACGAATTCCTGGGGCGGACCACCCTGGATGGCGGCGATGCCGGCGTCGATATTCTGGCCGGTTCCGGCGGCAGCTTCACCTTCGGTGCCGACACGTCCATTGTCAGCCCCACCGGCGACGCTTTCCGCGTCAATGGCAGCACGGCCAGCGTGACCTATCAGGGGGATATAACCCAGGTGCGCGACGCCGCCCTGGTGCGTGTCAGCGAGCACGCCAGCGGCACGCTGACGTTCAATACGGGCAGCCTGGAAGCGACGGCCGGCGGCGGCCTGCTCTTTAGCAACGCCGGCGGTGATTATCGTTTCGAAGGTTCTACCCTGCTCGAAGAGCTGGGTTCCCCGGTAGGTATCGATATCCGCAATGGTTCCGACGGTCGCTTCACCTTCGGCAGCGATACGACTATTGTCAGCCAGTCGGGTACGGCCTTTGGACTTGACGGCAGCGCCGCCAACGTCAGCTACGGTGGACGCATTGACAGCGCCTCGGGCTATATTGCCAACATCAATGATCTGCGCGCCGGTGGTTCCGTCAATTTCATTGCCGCCACCCCGGAGAGTCGTATTCAGGCCCTGACGGCGAACAACCAGGGTGTGCGCATCACCAATTCAGCGGGGAACGTCAGCTTTGATAACCTGACTCTGGGCAGTGATACGACCCGGTTGATCAACGATCCCCTCTATCTCGACAACAACAGCGGCCGCTATACCTTCAAGGATCTGGATATTTTCACCAACAGCGGCACCGGTATTCTGGCCCGCAACAGTGCCGAGGCGACTCTCACGGTGATCGATGGCCTCATCGACACCACCAATGCACCGGCCATTGACCTGGATGCCATTACGACCAATGTGACGCTGGCCTCGGTTCATGCCGTCAATGCCGGCGACGTTGGCATCAACCTGAGCAATCTGAGTGCCGGTTCCCGCTTTCAGGTCCTGGGCGATACCTCCATCGACGGGGCGACCACCAGTATCAATATCGACGGGATCGGTTCGGGTTCGGCCATCACCTTCGACCAGGTTGACATCATTGATCGTATCGGTTCGGCTATCGCAATCAACGACGCCGACGGTCTGATCAATTTTGGGGACATTACCGTCACCAATCCCAACAACGTCGGTGGCAACACCATTACCTACACCAATTCCCTGGCCGATGTCACGGTCGCCAACGTGGATATCGGCGGATCCCTGGGCAACAGCCTCCACCTGGAGAACAGCGCCGGCTCTTTCACCGTCAATGGCGGCAGTATCACCAGCGGCACGGCGGGTATCTACGCCCGCAACATCGGCGAGCTTGTCGCCAAGAACATCTCCTTCAACCTGGTGGACAGCGGCATCACCCTGCTGCAGGATACCAGCAGTACCATGACGGCGACGGTCTCCGGCAACACCCTCGGGCTCGGTGGCTTTGCCGCCACCTCCATCAATGGGTCCACGCTGCGACTCGACCTCAGCAGCAATACGGCCAATACCTTCAGCCTGACCACCACCGGCGGCGCCAGCGACGGTCTCATCGCCATCAAGGGCATGACGGAAGGCACCTCGCCGGCGGAGGTGGAAGCCTACCTGGTCTCACCGGACGGCGCCAACAACGTGGGCACCGTGGATGCGGATGCGGCGGGGACTTTTATCGGCTACTAGGTCCTCGCCATCCCCCTGTATCCTCCTGTCGGAGAAAAATTTATCCCCTTCGCTCCATTTGCGTTATGATAGGCCTGCTTCCCGCAGGCCCCCGAGCCCCTTTCCCCAAGTCGGGGCGTCCGGTTCAAGACCTTCCTTACTCCTGTGGGACAGCGCTTGCTCGCTACACCCAATGACGACAGGAGAGAACCTCATGAACCTCAAGCCCGAAGTGGTCGCCCAGCTCGAGCGGGTGCTGACCTCCCTGGAGCAGCTGCTGCCCCGCCCCGTGGAAACCATCGATTGGCAGACCTGCCTGGCCGCCAACTGGCGCCGCCATTCTTTTTCCGGCACGTTGGAGCCGGTGAAGAAAGTAGAGAAGGTCAGTCTGGACGAGTTGCTGGGGATTGATGAGCAGAAGGAGGTCGTGGAGGAGAATACCCGCCAGTTTCTCGCCGGTTACCCGGCCAACAACGTGCTGCTGTGGGGAACCCGCGGCACCGGCAAATCGTCCCTGGTGCGAGCCCTTCTGCATGCCTACGCGCCTCAGGGGCTACGGGTGGTGCAGGTGGACAAGGACGATCTGACCTACCTGCCGGACATCTTCGCCGCTATCGAGGACAAACCCTTCAAATTTATCCTGCTGTGCGACGATCTCAGCTTCGAGCCGGGAGAGCCGAGTTACAAGATGCTCAAGAGCGCCCTCGACGGTTCCGTCTATTCGGCGCCCGACAATGTGCGCATCTATACGACCTCCAATCGCCGCCATCTGCTGCCCGAGTACGAGACGGACAATCTGGGCGCCAAGATGGTCAATAACGAGATTCATCACGGCGAGGGGGTGGAGGAAAAGATTTCCCTCTCCGACCGCTTCGGCCTGTGGGTGGCTTTCCACGTATTTTCCCAGGACCACTATCTGCGGGTGGTGCGGCAGTGCGTGGAAAAGCTGGCGGGCCAAAACGGCCTGGATGTGGAATGGTCGGCGGAGCTGCGCGAGGCGGCCATCCAGTGGTCCCATGACAAGAGCAAGCGCTGTGGCCGCACCGCCCTGCAGTTTTCCAGTCATTGGGTGGGGCGACAGCTCTTAAAAGCCCGCAAGGTCTGACTGGCGCAGCTTGTCGCGGAGGACTTTTATGACGGATCCAGCTACAGAAGATGACCGCGCCTCGTGGGAGAGCGGTCACAGGTTTCGGTTGTTGGTAGATGGCGGCAGTTTCTTTCCGGTTATGCTCGACAGCATTCGGCAGGCCAGGCGCTATATCCTGCTGGAGATGTATCTGGTCGAATCCGGGACGCTGGCAAGCCGGTTTTTCACCGCGCTGGTCGAGGCGGTCGAACGCGGGGTGCAGGTCTATCTCCTCTTCGACGGTTACGGCAGTCTGGGCCTGTCGCGGGGTGATCGGGACTTTCTGCGGCAGGCAGGGGTACATCTGCTCTTTTACAATCCGTTGCGGTTTTTCCATGGCCAGCGCAATCTCTTTCGCAACCACCGCAAGCTGCTGCTGGTGGATGGTGTTCTGGCCTACACGGGCGGCACAGGGCTGAAGAACCAGTTTGACCCTGAATCGGAGCCGGAGAGGTTCTGGCACGATGTCATGCTCGAGATCGAGGGACCGAGCGTGAGGGATTGGCAGACTCTTTTCACGGAAACCTGGAATCGCTGGTCAAAGGTTCCCCTGCAACTGCCGGAGCCCCTGTCTGCCCCCCGAACGCCCGGCACCCAGGCGGGGCGGGTGGCCGCCCATTCCCGCTATCTGGGACGTTCCGAGATCAAACGGTCGTTCGTGGCCCATATTCGCCAGGCCCGTCAGCGCGTCTGGCTGTCCACGGCATATTTCGTCCCTTCCTCCAAGTTGCGACGGGCCCTTATCCGTGCCGCAGGCAATGGAGCGGATGTGCGGCTGATGGTGCCGGGTCCCTATACGGATCATCCGGAAATCCGCTGGATTGGCCGCCATCATTATGAGCGGATGCTCCGCAACGGGGTGCGTATTTTTGAATACCAGCCCCACTTTCTCCACGCCAAGGTGCTTATGTGTGACCACTGGGTCTCTATCGGCTCGGCCAATGGCGACCGCTGGAACGATCACTGGAACCTGGAAGCCAACCAGGAAGTGGAGGCCCCGGCCATCACCGAAGCGGTTCAGGCCTTTTTCGAAGAGGATTTTCCCCGCTGCTATGAAGTTGAATATACGCAGTGGCAAGTTCGGCCCTGGACCTACCGCCTGTGGGAATGGTTTCTCGGCAAGGCGGTGGCGATAGTGGCCTGGTTCGGTCGTGATAAAAGAAATCCCCCGCATTGACGGGGGATTTCGATCTGATGAAGTGAAGGTCGCCGTCCCGGGCTGACAAGGCCGAAGACGACAACCCCGGCGAATCAGAGGCGTTTGGGGGTATAGAGGGTCGGCTCGATTTCGGCGCTGAAGCGCTCGACGAATTCCGCCATCTCCTCGTCCGTCAACTGCACCTCGCCGTCAGGCAATTGGATGCTCTTGTTTTTCTCCTCGACAATCTGCTGAAAAGCTTTTTTCGCAAAAGCGTGATCCCGACAGAATTTCAAAATGTGGCTTACCACGTCCTTTTCAGCCATTACGTTCCTCCTTGTCCTTCTGGTTGTTCGAAATGCCTCACGTGTCGACGAATGCGATTCTATTCGCGCACGTAAGTATCGATATCCGTTTCGTGCACCATGCCCATGGTGTGGGCGTATTCCGACTCGATGATTTCATAATGGATACGGGTATCTTTGGCCACTTCCATAAAAATGGCCTTCACCGACGGATCCACGATGTGCGAAGCAGCCAGCGTGAAGTTCTTCTCCATGTCCGACTCTTCCTGCAGGGCGATCTCGCGGGCCTTGCGTTCGTGTACGTTCTTGTCGATGGCCTTTTTCAGTTCGTGCAGCATGGCCGAGTCCGCCTTGGCCGGCTTCGCCATGAAGTCATCGAAGGTGCCCAGGTCGTCCCATTTGTAGTGCTTGAAGAACTTACCGGCATTCTCCCGGACCTCCTGGGCCAGGCGGGTAAAAACCACTTTTCCCTTGGGGTTTTCCGTGGCGGCGGCGGCCTCGTTGTAAAAATCCATGAGGTGCTTTTTGGCCTCGATGGCCATTTTCAGGGCTTCTTTCATCTTATACTCTTGCGGCATAGATCCCTCCTGTGATGGTTGATTTGATTGTTCTTTATGAAATTATGGCCGAAAAATAAAAACTGTCAAAAGGTGGCGGACCACAAGGCGGGTCTGCCCATCTGCCGGCAAGCCTTGCTTTTTGTTCCCGCCTTGTTTTAACCTTGGCCTTTCGGTCAAAATCCGACCTCGTTTCTCTCGCAATGGCCGGCTGGTTGCCGGTTTTTGCGAAAAAGATCATAAGGAGATTTATTACATGCAACGCAAGATTTTCATCGCCGCTGTGGTGATTGGTTTGGCTCTGGTTTATCTTTGGCTGGCGGGCTCTCCTGAGCCGGAGTTGTCGAGGGCGAAAGAGCCGTCTTCTGTCGCCATGGCCCCGGATTTCACTCTGACGGATATGCAAGGCGTGCCGGTATCTCTTTCCCAGTACCGGGGCAAGGTGGTTTTTCTCAACTTCTGGGCAAGCTGGTGCCCGCCCTGCAAGGAAGAGATGCCCTCCATGGAGGCTCTTTATCAGCGACTGAAAAAGGAGGACTTTGTCCTGCTGGCGGTCAATGTGGAGGAAAACGGTCAGCAGGCCGTGGAGCAGTTCCTAAAAGAGGTGCCGTTGAACTTTCCCATTCTGTTGGATCAGACCCAGTCCGTAGCCAGCCTTTACAAGGTTCACGGATTGCCCCACACTTTCATCATCGATCGGGAGGGGAAGATTGTGGAGTCGGTCACCGGGGCGCTGGATTGGAACGCCCCTCAGGTGGTTCAATATCTCTCTACGTTGATCGAGGCGCGCTGAATCGTTGTGGATGAGGCGGCGCTTCGCTCTTGTCTCGACGTGGCTGATACGGTTCATTTTAGCGAGTGGAGGTTGTTGATATGCTGCGAAAAGTCTTTTCAGGCCTGATGCTGGTGCCGTTTTTGCTGTTGCCCTGTCTCACTTGGGGGCAGGCGGAGTATGAAGCCGCCTCCGCGGCCACGCGGGAAGTGGTTGTCTATCCCGATCGGGCCATGGTGAAAAAAAGCCTGCGTGTTTCCGTGGAACGGGGGGAGACCTCTTTCGATATCACGGGGCTGGTACCGAATCTCCTGGATGACTCGGTACAGGCGAATATTCGCGGAGATGCCAAGGTGAGCGTTCTGGATGTTCAGGTGCGCCGTACGGCCCTGGTCAAGCCGGTGCAGGAGCGTCTGCGCAGTCTGCAGAAGGAGCTTGACACGATCGAAAAAGAGATTGTCGGACACAAGACTGAACGCGAAGTCAACAGCCAGTCCATCGCTTTTCTGCAGAAGGTGATGCCTTTTCCCCAGGAGCAGAACACGACCTTTCAGGTTGTGCAGAGCTATCTGGGGGCGATGGAAAAGGCCGTGGCGGCGCGTCTGGAAAACATCGCCCGCCTCGATCAGGCCCTTGCCGAGCTGGAGAGAAGAAAAACGGAGCTGGAGAAGGAGCTGAAAGCTCTCGGTCCCCTGCGCGAGGACTCCAAAAGTCTGCGGGTGACGGTCTTGGCCGAAACGGCGGGTTCCATCGAGCTCGACTATTCCTACTTCCTGACGGATGTGCGCTGGCGGCCGCTCTATGAAGTGCGGGCTGATTCGACGCAGCAGCGCCTTTCCCTCCATCTCTTTGCGGTGGTCCAGCAAGCGACGGGCGAGGATCTGGGTGGTGCCCGCGTCGAAATTTCCACGGCGCGTCCGAGCGTTTCCGGCGAAATTCCCCCACTCTCCCCCTGGCGCGTGGATCTCTATGAACCGCCGCCGGTGGCCTATCGTACCCTGGCCGCGGATCGCCTGAAGATGGCGGAATCGGCGCCCATGGAGGAAATGGCCGCAGCAGGCGCCTACGAACCCGAGGTGCGAAGCGAGGCGACGTCCATGTCCTACCGGCTCAATCGGGAAATTGCGCTGCCGTCCGACAACCAGCCCCACAAGATTCTGATATCAACCTCCGACGCTGAATCGACCTTCGAGTATCTGGCCGTGCCCCGACGGTCCCGCTTTGCCTCTCTGACGGCAGTCCTCAAGAATCCCTTCGTTTTTCCCTTGCAGGAAGGCGAACTTAAAATCTTCCTGGATGGCCGTTATGTGGGGACGAACCGGGTGGCGGTGTCCATCCCCGCCGGCGACGAGATGCGCCTGGCCCTCGGGATGGATGAAACCATTCTCGTTACCCACAGTCTGCAGGAACAGTTCACCGAAGAGATCGGTGCCTTCAGCAAGCAGACGCGCAAGCATTTCGCCTATAAGACGGAGATCGTCAACGGCAAGGCGCGGCATGTGCGTCTGCTGATCCGCGATCAGGTTCCCGTCTCCGCCCACGAAAAGATTGCGGTGACCGTCGTCTCACCGGCCGCTACCGAAGCGGAGATCGCCGCGGACGGTACCCTCACCTGGACCAGGGAGCTTGCCGCCGGGGAAAAAGAGGACCTGCTCACCCGTTTTCATGTCACCTATCCGGCCGACGAGCGGATCACCGGCATTTGAATCTTTGCGGTGTGCGCAGTGAAATAAAAAACGGCTCCCGGGACAACCCGGGAGCCGTTTTTGCTGGCAGAAACAGGGAAAATTCTCAGCCTTGTGGAGCGATGGTGATGACGACCCGGCGGTTGAGCTGACGGCCGTACTCGGTGTTGTTGTCGGCGATGGGCTGGGATTCGCCGAAGCCGATGGCATTCAGACGGGCGGGATTCACTCCCTGGCCGGTGAGGGCATTCTTGACGGCATTGGCACGCTTGACGGAGAGATCCTGATTGTAGGCTTCGGCACCGGTGGAATCGGTGTGGCCGGCGATCTGGACAGAGGTCTGCGGGTACTGGTTGAGTACCTGGGCCACTCGGGTAATCTCGTCGTAGGAGCCGGGCTTGAGATTGGCAGAGTTTACGTCGAACATGAAGTCAGACTTGAAGGTGATGGCCAGCAGGTTGGCGTTGCGCTGGATGTTGGCGGCTTCGACTCCGGCCAGCTGCTGACGCATGAGGGCTTCCTGGTTATCCATGTAGCGTCCAAAGGAGGCACCGGTGGCTCCGCCGAGGGCCGCGCCGATGCCGGCACCGATAAGAGTGGCCTCGGTGTCACCGCCAATGACCTGTCCAAGGCCGGCACCGACGGCGGCACCGACGCCGGTGCCGACCATGGCTCCCTGGGTCGTTTTGGTCTGGGGCTGGGCACAACCGGCCAGAACGAGGCCAGCAACAAGAAGGTAACAGATATTCTTACGCATTTTTCATTTCTCCTTTTGGGTGGATAGTTTTGCGCCGTCGTCGACGGAGCTTCGATGGAAATGCCTCCATTTTTAGCACGACTTTTTAAAAAATCAATATGTATTCGTTTTTCTTCCTTTCGATCGAGGGCCTTGATGCTTGAAAATTGCGCGGGCCCGTGCTACTTTTTCAGGTCTTGCAGAGAGTAAAAATCCCATGGAGGAGAACAACTTATGAAGATCACCCGCGCGGAGGTCGAGCACGTTGCCAGACTGGCGAGGCTTGCCCTGCAGGATGAAGAACTTGACGCCCTGACCGGGCAGATGGATGCGATTCTGGACTATGTGGAGAAGCTCAAGGAGCTCGACACCGACGGCATCGTGCCGACGGCCCATGCCGTACCGATGGAAAATGCCTTTCGCGAGGATGTCGTCCGTGACTCCATCGGCGTGGACAAGGCCCTGGCCAACGCCCCCGAGGCCGACAACGGCTGTTTCCGCGTACCCCGCGTCATTGAATGAGCCTCCGTCTGAACAGGAGAACCGATGGAACTGATCGATAAAACCATACACGAGCTGCAGGCGCTGCTGCGCCAGGGAGAGACGACGTCGGTCGCCCTCACCCAAGCCTTTCTCGACCGCATTGCCGCCACCGATGATCAAATCAACGCGTTCATCACCGTGTGCCGGGAGGAAGCCCTGGCCGCTGCGGCCGAAGCGGACCGCCGTCTGGCCGCCGGCGAAGCGGATGTGCTCACGGGCATCCCCGTGGCGCTCAAGGACATCTTTCTGACGGCAGGGGTGCGCACCACCTGTGCCTCGAAGATTCTCGACAACTTTATTGCCCCCTACGACGGCACGGCGGTGGCCCGCCTGAAAGAACGCGGTGCCGTGATTGTCGGCAAGCTGAACATGGATGAATTCGCCATGGGCAGCTCCAACGAGAATTCCGCCTTCGGGGCGGTCAAAAACCCCTGGAACAGGGTGACGGTTCCCGGCGGCTCCTCCGGCGGTTCGGCAGCGGCGGTGGCCGCCCGGCAGGCGGTGGCCACGCTGGGGACGGATACGGGCGGCTCCATCCGCCAGCCCGCCGCGCACTGCGGGGTGGTCGGTCTCAAGCCCACCTACGGTCGCGTCTCCCGTTACGGGGTCATCGCCTATGCCTCCTCCCTCGACCAGGTCGGGCCCGTCACCCGCGACGTGGAGGACTGCGCCATTCTGCTTGAAGCCGTCGCTGGCTATGATCCGGCCGACTCCACTTCGGTGGATCGTCCCGTACCCGATTACCGCGCCCAGCTCCAAGAGGGGGTGAAGGGGCTGAAGATCGGCCTGCCCCGCGAGTATTTCATCGATGGGCTCGATCCCGAGGTTAAGACGGCCATGGACGCGGCGATTGCCACCTATCGGGAACTGGGGGCCGAGTTTGTCGAGGTCAGCCTGCCCCATACGGACTATGCCGTCGCCTGCTACTATCTGATCGCCACGGCCGAAGCGTCGAGCAACCTGGCCCGCTACGACGGGGTCCGCTTCGGCAGCCGGGTCGACGCCGGCCGCGGGCTCATCGGCATGTATGAGCAGACCCGCGCCGCCGGTTTCGGGGCCGAGGTTAAGCGCCGCATCATGCTGGGCACCTACGCCCTCTCCTCCGGCTACTATGACGCCTATTACCTCAAGGCCCAGAAGGTGCGTACGCTCATCCGCCAGGATTTCCTCGATGCTTTCGAAAAGGTCGATGTTCTGCTGACGCCGGTGGCCCCCACCCCGGCTTTCCGTCTGGGGGAAAAAGTTTCCGATCCGCTGCAGATGTACCTGTCCGATATCTTCACCATCCCCGTCAACCTGGCCGGCACCTGTGCCTTGAGCCTGCCCTGCGGCTTCTCGGGGGAGGGCCTGCCCATCGGGCTGCAGCTCATCGGCCGCCCCTTCGAGGAAGAGACCCTGCTGCGTACAGGCTATGCTTTTGAGCAGGTGACGGACTGGCACACCCGCAAAGCGGACATCTAAACGGCAAGAAAGGTTCAATCATGGAATCTTCCCAATATGAAGTCGTCATCGGGCTGGAGGTGCATGTCCAGCTGACGACGAAGACCAAAATATTCTGCGGCTGCTCCACCCGCTTCGGCAGCGCCCCCAACAGTCAGACCTGCCCCGTCTGTCTGGGGATGCCCGGCGCTCTGCCGGTTCTCAACCGGCAGGTGGTGGAATACGCCATCCGTACCGGCCTGGCGACGAACTGCACCATCGCGCCGCGCTCCATTTTCGCCCGCAAGAACTACTTCTATCCCGATCTGCCCAAAGGCTATCAGATCTCCCAGTTTGAACTGCCGATCTGCGAGCACGGCCATCTCGATATCGAGACGGAGGCGGGGAACAAAAGGGTCGGCATCACCCGCATTCACATGGAGGAAGACGCCGGCAAGCTGCTGCACGGCGACAGTCCCGAGGCCAAAAACAGCTCTCTTGTCGACCTGAACCGCGCCTGTACCCCGCTGCTGGAAATCGTCTCCGAACCGGACATGCGCAGCGCCGACGAGGCCATCGCCTACCTGAAGAAGCTGCACCAGATCGTCATGTACCTCGGCGTCTGTGACGGCAACCTGGAAGAGGGCTCCTTCCGCTGCGACGCCAATGTCTCCATCCGGCCCTGGGGGCAGAAGGAGTTCGGCACCCGCGCCGAGCTCAAAAACATTAACTCCTTCCGCTTCATCAAACAGGCCATCGAATACGAGGTCGAGCGCCAGGCCGACCTACTCGACGAGGGCGGCAAGGTCGTGCAGGAGACGCGTCTTTTCGACAGCGCCACCGGCATGACCCGCTCCATGCGCGGCAAGGAGGAAGCCCACGACTACCGCTACTTCCCTGATCCCGACCTCGTTCCCCTGGTGGTCAGCCCCGAGTGGATTGAGGCGGTCCGCCGTGAGCTGCCCGAACTGCCCGAGGCCAAGATTCAGCGTTTCGTGCGCGACTTCGACCTGAACCGTACCGATGCCGAAGTGCTCGCCGCCGATCGGGCCATGGCCGATTATTACGATGCGACAGTCGCCAGGCACGGCAACGGCAAGCTTTGCGCCAACTGGGTCATGGGCGAGGTGCAGCGCCGCCTCAACGAGGACGGCATCGCCATTGGCGACAGTCCCGTGACGCCGGAGGGGCTGGCGGCTCTGCTGGCCCGCCTCGATGACAACACCATCTCCGGCAAGATCGCCAAGACGGTCTTCGAGGAGATGTGGCGCACGGGCAAGGCGGCTGACGCCATTATCGAGGAAAAGGGCCTGAAGCAGGTGACCGACACGGGAGCCATCGAGCAGATTATCGATGAGGTACTGGCCGCCAATGCCGATCAGGTGGAAGAGTACCGCGGCGGCAAGGAGAAGGTTCTCGGCTTCCTGGTCGGCCAGGTCATGAAAGCCAGTCGGGGCAAGGCCAATCCGGCCCTCGTCAACGAATTGCTCCTGAAGAAACTCAAAGGGTGAGGAGTGCTCATGTCCATCAAACCGATTGAATTCAAGGACGGCCGCCTGCGCATGATCGATCAGCGCCTGCTGCCCACCGAGGAAGTCTGGCTCGAATACACCGATTACCAGGGGGTCGCCGAGGCGATCAAGACCATGGTGGTACGCGGGGCGCCGGCTATTGGCGTGGCGGCGGCCTTCGGGGCGGCCTTCGGGGCCCGGGACATCGAGACGGTAGGGTTCGAGGACTTTTTCCGGGAATGGGAGCAGGTGTGCGCCGAGCTGGCCGCTACCCGGCCGACCGCCGTCAACCTCTTCTGGGCCCTCGACCGCATGAAGGCCTGCGCCGCCCGTCATCAGGAGCAGAGCCTGGCCGAGGTCAAGCGTCTGTTGCTGGCGGAGGCTCAGGAGATCGGCCGCGAAGACGAAGAGATCAACCGGACCATGGGCGCCCACGGCGAACCCCTCATTCCGGCCGGGGCGCGAATTCTCACCCACTGCAATGCCGGTGCTCTGGCGACCGGGGGTTATGGTACGGCTCTGGGGGTAATCCGGGCGGCGGCCGCCGCCGGCAAGGTAAACCGCGTTTACGCCGACGAGACCCGTCCCTTTCTGCAAGGCTCCCGCCTGACCGCCTGGGAACTGCACAAGGACGGCATCCCGGTGACTCTCATCTGTGACAACATGGCGGGCTACCTCATGAGCCGCGGGGAGATCGACTGTGTCATCGTCGGCGCCGATCGTATTGCCGCCAACGGCGACACGGCCAACAAGATCGGCACCTATACGGTGGCGGTGCTCGCTCGCGAGCACGGACTGCCCTTCTATGTGGCGGCGCCGATATCCACCCTCGACCTGAGCCTGGCCGACGGCAGCCTGATTCCCATCGAGGAGCGGGACCGCCGCGAGGTGACGCACGTCGGCGACAAGCAGCTGGCCCCGGAGGGTATCGACGTACGCAATCCGGCCTTCGATGTGACCCCGGCCCGCTTGATCACGGCGATTATCACCGAACGCGGCGTGGTCAAAGGCGATTATCTGCGGGGCTTGCGGGCGCTGGCTCAGGGGAACTAGATGGATCCTGCCGGGTTGAGACGCCGCCTTGGGGAGATCGATCGGGAAAAGGGTCCTGCCGCGCTGCAGGTCTTGGCGGCGGAGCTCGGTTTTGCCGAGCCAAAAAAGAGCGCCACCAATCTGCGGCTGTTGGGGCAGCTGCTGGACGATCCCGCCCTGCTGGCGGATGTGGTGGCCGAAGCCCTCGACAGCGCCGATCCCGACCAATGTCTCAACGGCAGCGAGCGCCTGGCCGATACTCTGCCCCGCGATGCCTTTCTGGCGGTCATGCGCGACCCCGTTCAGCGGCGGCGCTTTTTGACCCTGGTGGGGGCATCGTTTTTTCTGACGGCGATTCTCTGCCGCAAAGCCATCTATTTTCACGACCTTTTTGCCGGCGGTGAGTTTGATCGGGCCAAGGACGAGGCGGCCATGCTCGACGAGCTGCGGCAGCGCCTCGCCGCCGACGCCTCATTTGACGATCTGCAGCGGGGACTGCGCCAGTACAAGGCCCGCGAGGTTCTGCGCATTGGCAGTCGGGATCTTTGCGGTCTGGCCAACCTGCAGGAGGTCACCGCCGAACTCTCCGCCCTGGCGGCGGCGACCCTGCAGCGCGCCTATGAAGTCTGTGACCATCTGCTGCGGCAAGAATGCGGCACGCCTCTCCTCGACGCCCCCGACGGGACCTGCCCGATGGAGCCGGAATTCACCATCCTCGGCATGGGCAAGTTCGGCGGGCGCGAGCTCAACTTCTCTTCCGATATCGATATCATCTACTTCTACTCTTCCGAACGGGGCCGCACCACCGGCATCGACGATGGGCGTGGCGGTCGCAAGAACAGCCTTCATCTGCACCAATACTTTGTCAAACTCTCCGAGATGATCACCCGGGCCATCGGCGAGGTGACGGCCGATGGCTTTGTCTTCCGCGTCGACCTGCGCCTGCGGCCCGAAGGGAACAGCGGCGAGATGGCCAACTCCCTGCGCAGCGCCGAGGTCTATTACGAAAGCTGGGGGCAGAGCTGGGAGCGGGCCGCCATGCTCAAGGCCCGCCCGGTGGCGGGGTCCATCGCCCTGGGGGAGCGCCTGCTGCGGAATCTGGAGCCCTTCATCTATCGCCGCTATCTCGATTACGCCATGGTCGAGGACATCAAGACCATGAAGCAGAAGATCAACCAGAGCCTCACGCGCGAACAGGAGGGGGAGCTCAACCTGAAGCTGGGGCGCGGCGGCATCCGCGAAATCGAGTTTTTCATCCAGGCTCTGCAGCTGATTTATGCCGGCAAAAATATGGCTCTGCGCGAGAAGAACTCCCTGCGGGCCCTCACCGTGCTGCATAAGGAAGGGTTGATCGAGGAGGCCGACTACCAGGTGCTGACCGGCGCCTATATTTTTCTGCGCACGGTGGAGCATCGCATCCAGGTGGTGCAGGAGCGGCAGACGCATTCGCTGCCCGTCGACAGGCGGGAACTCGAAAGTCTGGCCAGGCGCTGCGGTTTTCCGGATGCAGGGGCTTTTTCCCGCTGCCTCGAAGAGCACCGTCAGGCGGTGGAAGCCATCTATCTCGACCTCTTCTACACCTCGGAAGAGGAGATTCGCGAAGAGGTGCGCCCGGAAATCAGATTTCTTTTTGACCCGGCCGCCGACGTTGATTACGTCAAGGATATTCTGGAATCGAAAGGCTGCACAAACCCCGATGCCGCTTACGAGGTCCTCCTGGTTTTACGGGATGGCCCGCCCCACGCCCATCTGACCCAGAAGGCCCGCCGGCAGCTGGAACGCATCGCGCCCCTGCTCATGCAGGAGGGACTCGACTCCCCCGAGCCCGATATGGCTCTGCTCAATCTCGAGCGCTTCCTCGGGGCGCTGCGGGCCCGCGGCACCTTTTTCGCGCTACTGGCCGAGAATCGGGAGATCATCCGCGTCCTCATCTCTCTTTTCGGTACCAGCCAGTTCCTCTCCCGTATTTTTATCCAGCACCCGGAAATCCTCGATTCCCTCGTCTCCCGCTCCTATGCCGTCTCTTTCAAGCCGCCCGAGGACATGGAGAAAGACCTGACCTCGCTGATGCAGACGGCGCCGCACTACGAGGACAAGCTCGATGTGTTGCGACGCTTCCGCAACGAGGAAATGCTGCGCATCGCTCTGAACGACATCTACGGCAAGACGCCCCAGGGGGAAGGCACGCTGCAGTTGTCCCAGCTGGCGGACATCTGCCTGAAAAAGGCCTATCGCATCAGCCGGGCCGAACTCATCCCCCGCTTCGGGCTGCCGTTTTGCGCCGACGAACAGGGAGAAGTGCATGAAGCGGCTTTTGCCGTTGTCGGTATGGGTAAGCTGGGGGGGATGGAGCTGAACTACCACTCGGATCTCGACATCATCTTCATTTATGAGGGCGAAGGGCAGACGCGGCCGGTGGAGGGGACGGAACCCGACCGTTTTCGCCCGCAGAGCAACCAGGAATATTTCGCCCGTCTGGCCCAGCGCATCATTTCCGTACTGACCCTCATGACCCGTGAGGGCTATGTCTATCAGATCGATACCCGGCTGCGGCCCTCGGGAAATCAGGGCCCGCTGGTGACGAGCCTGTCAGCCTATGAGCGCTACCATCAGTCTTCAGCCCAGATCTGGGAGCGCCAGGCCCTGACCAAGGCCCGGGTGGTGGTCGGCCCCGAGACGCTGGCCCGCCGCATCACCAAGGTCACCGAGCATATCGTCTATGAAAGACCCTTGCCCGGGGAATTGCGGGAGGAGATCTGCCGGCTGCGCAATCGTATGGAGAGTGAAATCGCCCGCGAAGGCGCCAGTCGGTTCAACATCAAGACCGGCCGGGGCGGGCTGGTAGATGTGGAGTTCATCGCCCAGTATCTGCAGTTGCGGCATGGCGGTCGCATCCAGGCGCTGAGGGTAACCAATACCCTGAAGGCCCTCGAGGTGCTTCATGGACACAAGAAGCTGTCCGATGACGACTTCGATGCGCTGGATAGCGGTTACAAGTTCTTGCGTCGCCTGGAAAACAAATTACGCCTGGTGCACGATCAGTCGATCAGCGAGCTGTCCAGCGACCGCGTATATCTGCTCAAGCTGGCCCGGCGTCTGGGTTATCCCGAGCGCCCCCGCCGTCCCGATGAGGTCTTCCTCGAAGAGTATCATTGCACCACGGAAAACATCCGCGAGGTCTTCTCCCGGCTGCTGTGCACCGACTAGGTGCCGTTCAGCCCGGCGCGGGCAGGTAAAAGAACTCGCTCGCCTCGTGGAAAGAGTCTTCCCCCACCTCGGACCGCGCTCGTGTCAGCAGGGTGCGGACGATGAAGTTTCGCACCCGCAGGCGCTCAGCCGGGGTGATGTGCTGAAAAACAACCCCTGTTTCCCAGCAGTCGGTGCGACTCTGCGCATAGATGACCGTTCCCTTCAATCGCAGGACCTCCCTCTCAAGCTCCATCTCGACTTCCAACTCTTCCTCCGGGACCAGCTCCCGCTTGCAGAAACAACGCATGCCACGGTCCGAAAGACTGGACAGGCTCGTTTCCTCGTATTGGCCCCGCAGGTGCAGCAGAAGGGCCTGCTCCAGGTTCAGGCGGATGTGGGCGCGCGGAAAAGGATAAAAAGGCCCTTCGACGGCCCGCCACAGCTCTTCAATGCGCAGGGGGAAGGGCAGAGAGGTCAAAAGACCGGCTGGCCCATGGAGGGTCAGCTGGTGGGGTGAGGGGGCGGTGAGGTGCAGGCCCGCCTTTGTGGAGGACTCGGTCAGGTCAAAGTGCCACTGTCGCAGCAGGCTGCGCAGCACTTTATGCAGGGATGCCTGCGGCAGATCGAGAAAGACGGTTTTGGCGGCCGAAGTCGGGCGAATGGCATCTGTCAGCATCGTACGATCGTTTCGAAAAGGGGCGGTGATCCGGCACAGTGAGCCTGAATGGCTCCCTGTTGGCCTTTTCAGTCCACTTTACCGGACTTTGCCGATTTTTCCACGGTCCCAAAATCCTTCAGCTGGCGGTCGAGCAGGTGGCGAGGCTGGACGTTGGCGAGAGCGCCAATCATGCTCTGACGGATATGGGGGATCTCGATGGAAAGATCGCTGATCAGCTTTTTCATGCGCTGGCGTTTCTGGTCCTGACGGGCATGGGCCGGGCAGGAGCAGCACACGAGCGGGAAAGCGTTTTGCCGGGCGAATTCGACGATGTCAGCTTCGGGGACGTAGACGAGGGGGCGGATGACCGTGTGACGGCCGTTGTCGGCCAGCAGCTTGGGGCTCATGGCCCCCAAGGTGCCGATGTAGAACTGGTTTAACAGCAGGGTCTCGATGACGTCGTCGAGATGGTGTCCCAGCGCCAGCTTGTTGCAGCCGAGTTCGTCCGCCACGCTGTACAGCACGCCGCGGCGCAGACGGGCGCAGAAGGCGCAGAAAGAAGAGCCGGGCCGCCTTTTTTCCGTGATGATGCGGTAACAGTCCGTATTCTCCACGCGGTCGGCAAAGCCGTGTTCGCGCAGGTGCTCGGCGATGATGTCCGTGCGGAAACCGGGGTAGCCGGAATCGACGGTGACGGGCACGAGCTCATAGCGGATGGGGGCGCGGCGGCGCAGGCGGTCGAGAATGTGCAGCAGCGTGTAGGAGTCCTTCCCTCCCGAGACACCGACGAGGATGCGATCACCGTCCTCGATGAGATTGAAGTCGCCGATGGCCTGACCGGTGAGCTTTTTGATGCGCTGAAAAAGTTTATCTTCCAAAACGGGCAAGAGGATCTCCGTGCTCAAGAAAAGTCGATGTTATGGCGGGATACGCCCCAGGATTAAAACAGAGAGGGGATGGAGGGATCAAGGGGAAAATGCGTCCGCTACCAGACGTGATCCCGCTTGAGCAGCCCGACGAAAATGTCGGCGGGAACGGCGCCGCTGAAGAGGAATCCCTGGATCTCGTTACAGCCGAGCTTGCGCAAAAAGGCGAGCTGCCCCTGGTTTTCCACGCCCTCGGCGACTACGTTGAGTTCCAGGCTGTGGGCCATGGTAATAATCGACTTGATAATGGCGGCGTTCTTGTTGCCGGCAGAGAGGTCGGTGATAAAGGAGCGGTCGATTTTGAGGGTGTCGATGGGAAAGTTCTTCAGATAGCTCAGGGAAGAGTAGCCGGTGCCGAAGTCGTCGATGGCGATCTGCATCCCCATGTCCTTGAGCATGTGCAGGGCGGCGGTAGTCTCCTCTTCTTTCTGCATGATCGTGCTTTCAGTGATTTCCAGCTCCAGGCGGTGGTTGTCAAGACAGCTTTCGCGCAAGGCGCGGGTCACCGTTTCGGCGATCTGCAGGATGGTCGTATTCCGGCCGGACAGATTGACGGCGATGCGTATGCGGCCATAGCCGATCTCGGCCCAGTCTTTGCTCTGCTGGCAGGCGGCCCGTAGCACCCATTCGTTGATGGCGACGATCAGGCCCGAGTCTTCGGCGACAGGGATAAACTCGTCGGGATAGATGAGTCCCCGTTCGGGGTGATTCCAGCGGATCAGGGCCTCGCCGCCAACCACCTCACCGGTATCGCAGTTCAGCTGAGGCTGAAAATAGAGTACAAATTCGTTTCTTTCCAGGGCCTTGCGGATGTCCCGTTCAAGGCCCAGGCGCTCAAGGGCCGAGGCATTCATCGACTCCTGATAAAACTGGAAGTTGTCCCGTCCATGGTCCTTGGCATAATACATGGCGGTATCGGCGTTTTTAAGCAGGGTGTCGACCGTGTTGCCGTCGGCGGGAAAAAGACTGATGCCGATACTGGTGGTGACGCACAATTCGAAGCCTTCAAGGTGAAGGGGCTGGGAGACGGCGGCAATGAGGCGCCGGGCGATTTTCGCCGCATCGCGGGGACTGCCCAGGTCGCCGAGGAGGATGGAAAATTCATCGCCGCCTAGGCGCGAAACGCAGGAATCGAGGCTGGCCGCGCCGATGAACGAGGCGGTATCTGTCCGGCGCAGGCAGTGGTTGAGCCGTTTGGCCACTTCCTGCAGCAGGAGATCGCCGATGGAGTGGCCGAAGGTGTCGTTAATGCGCTTGAAACGGTCGAGGTCGAGGTAGAGCAACGCCGCATGACGGTCCTGGCGAGCGGCATAGGATAGCGCCTGCTCGCAGCGGTCCTTGAAAAGCAACCGGTTGGCCAGGCCGGTCAGGCTATCGTAAAAGGCCAGCATACGGATCTGCTCTTCCGCCTGCTTGAAGGCGGAGACATCTTGGATGATGCCAATCAGCGGCAAGCTGTCTTTTTCCCCCTCGTGCGAGAACTCGCCCTGGCTGAAAATGATGCGTTCGTGCCCCTGGGGCAGGAGCGCCTTGTAGTGAAGGCTGAAGGGGGTGCGCGCCGTGAGGGACGATCGGAAGACTTCCTTGACCCGTATCTGGTCATCCGGGTGAATATGGCTGAAAAAGTCGCCGTAATTGACTTCCATGGAAGAAAGTCCCAATCCCAGCAGGCAACTGGCTTCGGCCGACAACCGGAAGAGATTCTCCTCCGACGAGAGCTCCCAGTAGCCGAGACGGGCGATGCGCTGAGCGGTGGCCAGTCGCGTTTTGTTTTCGGCGAGGTCGGAAAAGGCCTTGTTGGCCCGCAGGACATAGCGGGTACGATTGGCCAACACAATTTCGTTGATTGGCTTGGTGATAAAATCGGTGGCGCCGATTTCGAAGGCATTCTGAATGGACTCGGGGTCGTCCAGGCCTGTTACCATGATGATGGGGATGCCGGCGCCGTGGGGAACCTGGCGCAGCGCGCTGCAGACGGCAAAGCCGTCCATGCCCGGCATGACCACGTCGAGCAGCACCAGGTCGGGCTTGAGCAGGGCGAAGAGTTCGAGAGCCTCCTCTCCCCCTTCCGCCAGGGCCACGTCGAAACCGGCTTCGGTCAGCACCTGGCGACAGAATTCCCGCATGACCGCCGCATCATCGACCACAAGAATCAGGGGTTTTCGTAAGGGCAGGGTATTGGTCATGAAACTCCGTCGGTTTCGCATCGGCCGTTTGATGGCAGGAAAAAGAGCCTTTTCTGCCGGCGCACAGTACAATAATTAAGGCAAAAACCTCGTGCGGTCAAGGTTTTTGCGGGAAAGGCCGCGTGCAAAGACAGAGATTTGGGTGGGAAATCAGAAGCGTTTTAAGGAGGGTTGCGGCTCCCGGGGATGGATGGTTGGCCCCGGGAGCCGCAAGGGCGAGCGTCAGACGACCTGTTCCATGGCCCAGATGCCGCAAGGGCAGATACCGGCGCAGATGCCGCAGCCGATACAGTAGTGGTCGTCCGATAGGTATTCGAAGGAGCCGTCCTCCTTCTCCAGCCGTTTTATAGCCCCTTCAGGGCAGGCTTCCAGGCACATGGAGCAGTCGCGGCAGGTGCCGCAGGAGAGACAGCGGCCGGTTTCGCCCTTGGCGTCGGTGAGGCAGAAACGGCCGCGGTTCTGGGGCCGGAAGAGCTCCTTGGAGAGACAGCTCTGCGGGATGACCTCCGGCTTTTTGACGGGCGTAAGCTCCTTGCCCGCCAGATAATCGTGGATCATCCGGGCGACATCGGCGCCTTGCCCGATGGCGTGGGTCAACAGGCCTGGCTTGATGGTGTCGCCGAGGGCGAACACGCCGGGAGCTTTGACCGCCTGTCCGCAGGCGTCCACATCCATCATGCCCCGGTCGGTGAGCCATTCGCGGGGGAGATAGGAGAGGTCAGGGCGCTCACCGATGGCGATGATGACCATATCGGCCTCGATCAGTTCGCCATGCTTGGTCCACAATCCCTTGGCGTCCACTTTCTCGGTGAAGACGGGCCAGCGGATTTCGCCGCCAAGGGCTTTGACGCCATCGATTTCATGCTTGTAGGCGGCGGGGCGCTGGATGTCGATGGCCGTGACTTTTTTGGCGCCCATGGCGTAGGCGCCGAGGCAGACGTCCATACCGGCGTTGCCGGCTCCGATGACCACGACCTTCTCACCGACGGCGGGACGGTGGCCGGCGTTGATTTCCTTGAGGAAGTCGAGGCCCTTGACCAGACGGTCGTGGCCCGGGAAGGGGATGACGACCGCATTGTGCGCGCCGCTGGCGATGACCACGGCGTCACTGCTGTGGCGGATCTCCTCAAACTTTTTCGCATCGACCCGCGTATGGGTGTGGATGGTGATCCCCAGGTCTTTGACCCGCTCGATCTCGGCTTTCAGGGAGTTTTCCGGCAGTCGTGACGAGGGGATAGCCTGGCGCAGCTTGCCGCCAACCTCCTGGTCAGCTTCGTAGATCGTGACCTGATGACCGGCCAGGCGCAGCTGCCAGGCGGCGGAAAGTCCTCCCGGGCCACCGCCGATGATGGCCACGGACTTGCCGCTGTCTGCCTGGGGGCGGGGGGACGCGGCTTCCAGCGACAGGCGCCCCAGTTCCTTCATGGCGACCGGGTGATCGAGAAACTGGCGGGTACAGGCATCCATGCACAGATTGGGACAGACCTCGCCACAAACGCTGGCCGGAAAGGGCGAATAGTGCAGGACCAGTTCCAGGGCTTCTTTGACCTTGCCCTGGCGCAGCAGTTTGATGCGTTCCTGGGTGGGGATGGCCGAAGGGCAGGAAGTCTGGCAGGGGGCACCATACTTTTTGTCCTGCCAATGGGGGATTTTAAGACGATCGTCGCCGCTGTTGACCAGGCCGGCGACATGCAGGTAGTCGTCTTTGACCACATCGCCGAAGATGCCGCCTTCCACCCATTTCTGCTGGCGGAACTCCCGCATGGTGATGCGGTGGTGTACCTGCCTCTCTTCATAGGTTTTGGCGACAATCTTGCGCCAGGTGGAAAAGTCCGACAGGGTTTCCAGCCGATGAAGGCGGTCGACTTTTTCGAGAAAGACCGGCAGACCGGCTTTCAAAAAGGCGCGATCCGCCTCGTCGAGGTCGAGCAGCCAGACATCCTCGGAAAGGCCGCGGACGGGGCCGCGTACATAGATGGTGCCGCCGACCATGCCCATGCAGGCCCGATCACCCAGAACCGAGTCCATCTCCTCACAGTCGATACCGCAGACAATGCCGAGGCCGCCTCCCATGAATTCGAAAGAAAAACTGCCGGTATTCTTCAAAATCCAAAATTCAGGGGGCTCATAGGCCGGGTCGTGCTTCATGAGTGAGCCGGAACGCGTACCGACGCGGCCGGCCACGTAGATCTTGCCGCTGGCGGCGCAGTGGGCCGTGGTGTCACCGCCATCCCCCTTGATGACCAGCGTGGCGCCGGCATTGAGCCAGCCGGCATCAGCGGGGGCCGAGCCTTCCACGATGATCTCGGTCCCGTCGAGTCCAAAAGAGCCGACGCGCTGACCGGGGTTTTTTACCTTGAACCGCAGGGGCGTGCCGTCCGCGGTCCACAGGGGACCGCCGATATTGTGATGCCCGGAGGAGAGGATTTCAAACTCCGTCTCGCCCTTCTCCAGGGAGGCATAGATCTGCTGCAGCAGTTTCTGGGTGGAAATGCGCTGTTTTTTTTCGTCGAAACCGATGATTTGAGCCGCCATGGTAAACTCCCGTAAAAAGTGAGGTTTGGCCTCACGATCCTAGCAAACGTACTGGATCTGCAAGCGCTCCGCTACAGCCCGGTCGGTGGAAATAAGGGCGTCGGCGCGTCCGACGGGCAGAGACGAGTTGCCGATGGGCGCCATGAGCTTTTTCAGCTCCTGATCCATGGCCAGGAAGTAGTTGACGATGTTCTGGGCCGCCCTCTCCACATCGAGGCGATGGGCCAGAGCCGGCTCCTGCGTGGTGATGCCGACGGGACACAGGCCTGTATTACAGGCGTTGCAGCGACCCATCTCGTTGCCGACGCAGCCGGCCATCTGCAGAATGAGTTTGCCGGTAAAGACGCCGTTGGCCCCCAGGCAGATCATCTTGAAGGCATCGGCGGCCAGGTCGCCGGTCTTGCCCAGTCCTCCGGCCGCCCACAGGGGAATCTGCCCCTGTCGGCCCTGGGCCACCGCCGCCAGGTAACAGTCCCGCAGTTTGCTGACGATAGGATGGCCGGTATGGTCGAGGGAGACCTCATGGGCGGCGCCGGTGCCGCCGTCGATGCCGTCGAGGAAGAAGCCGCCGACAATATTGTAGGGGTCGCGCACCAGGTTGTTAAAGACCGAGACCGAAGTCGCCGAGGCGGCGACCTTGATGGCGACCGGTACGCGGAACTTGAAAGCGGCATTGAAGGAAAGGAACATCTTCTGCACGCTCTCCTCGATGGAGTAGAGCCCCTGATGGTTGGGAGGCGAGAGCAGGTCCGCCTTGGGGACGCCGCGAATAGCCTGAATGTGTTCAGCCACCTTCTGGGCCATGAGCAGACCGCCGTCACCGGGCTTGGCTCCCTGGCCGATCTTGATGAGAATGCCGGCCGGGTCTTCGGTCATGTACGGCATCGTTTTGGCGATACGGTTCCAGCCGAAATGGCCGGAGGCGATCTGCAGGATCATGTACTTGAGGTAGCGGCTTTTGAGCAGGCGCTCCGGCACGCCGCCTTCGCCCGAGGACATGCGTACAGGCAGGCCGCACTCCTCGTTGAGATAAGCGACGGCCATGGCAACGGCCTCCCACATGCGCCAGGAGAGCGCGCCGATGGACATGTCGCCGATGATGACGGGGTAGATCCAGCGTACCGGCGGCGTCTGACCGGAGGCCGCCAGCTGCCCGGTCTCATTGACGGCAAAGGGGAGCTTGTTCGCCGGCATGATGCGACCGAATGGGGCCAGCAGGTCAAAGGTGTGGCGCTGGGCGTCGAGGCTGGGGTCGGTCATCTGGGAGATGCGGCCGACGCGCAGGCGGTCGAGGGTACGGACGGTCCCCTCCAGATTCTTGCGGCCGCCGCGCTTGATGGAATCGCCCCCCAGACAGCGGGTGACGATAGGGTGGCGGTTGTCCACGTTGCGCAAAGGCCCGATGGCGTCGTTGGGGCAGACCTTTTCACAGATGCCGCAGCCGCGGCAGTAGTTCTTGATGGAGTGGGCCTGACGGATGACGGGCACGGCACTGAAGCGAGCCTTCGGTTCGGGTAGATCCCCTTCCGAAAAGACCAGGCGGCGACGTTCGACCTTGGGAACAATGGCCCGAAAGGAACAGGCCGCCACGCAGGAACCGCACAAGGTGCAGCGACTGGCGTCGTAGCGGATTTTCCAGGGCAGGTCATTGGGCGTGATGTCTTGGATTCTCATTGTCTCCATCGGTGAACCTCCAGGTTCTCATCAATAGCCACGATTTCACGCTCGTGGGGATAAATGTCCGTTTCCCAGTCCCGTTCGGGCAGAATCTCGTTGATGCCGCAAACTTCGGACGAAAAGACCACCATGTCCTCGGAACGGCCGACCACGATGGGGCGCAGCTTCTTGGCATCGCAGCAGGTGAAGAGGGTGTTGTCGGGCAGCACGCCGATGATGGTGTTGGGGCCGTTGATCTCCAGATGGGCGAGAGACTGACGGATGGAAAGGAGGGAGTCCTTGTCGTCGCGGTGTTCGATCTCCTCAAAAGGGAGTGGGGTGATGACATGCTTGAAGTAGGAAAGGGGCCAGCCGAGTTCCCGGTGGGCGTAGTGCAGCGTGTAGAGAAAGCACTGGGAGTCCGACTCAAAGCCGATATAACCTCGGTGGAGTTTCTGCTGAAACTCAACGTTTTTCAGGTAGAAGGTGTTCTCGCCGTTGGCCAGCGCCGTATAGCCCTGCAGAAAGAAGGGGTGGGCGGCATAGCGCACGATGTCGTAGTTGGTATTCTGTCGGCATTGGGCGGTGATGACCTTCGCCATGAAGCGCTTATCCACTTCCCACAGGTTGAAGTAGGTGCCGATATCGCGCGGATCGCCGATTTCTTTCAGGGTGAGAACGTCGGGCCAGAAGGAATAGACGAAACCCGTCTCGTCCTTCTCCAGGGCGCGGCGAATTTTCAGGCGCATGTCCAGCAGGAGTTCCTCCTTTTCCCGCTGCTCCGCTTTTTTGTAGTGCTTGGGATAGTCGAAGGTCTCAAAGACGTAGTTGGGCATGGTGATGATATCGAGCCCGGGCTGATCATTGGTTTCGGGGACCCACTGCAGAACGCGCTGGAAGCCGGCGGCATGCAGGATGTCTTCAGCGATTTTCAGGCCCTCGTCGGTACAGGCGAGGGAGAGCGTGGGGAGATGTTTGTACCCTTCAAAGATGCCGCCAAGATCATGCATGACCATGGCGAAACCCGAGTTGTCGTGGCCTTTCTGTTGAGACTGCATGAGCAGCAAGGCCTGGCTCGGGTGGACATAATTCCGGCTTTTAATGGCGCCGATTCGACACATGGCGATACCTCCAGGCAGGGTTTAAGGGCGGCAGAGAGTCTTGGATTGTCAAGCAACTCAAAAGCAATAAACATGCCCATGAAATAATTTAAAATTTTAAAATTAAAAGACGAATAAAAACAGATTGTTAGGAGTGGAGTTGCGTTTATAAGCGAGATAGAGAGGGACGTGTTGCTGCGTGTAGAGTTTTTTGTGTGCTTCTATTGTACTCAGTGGAAGGTTAATTGTTAGGCAGGGGGCAAGCGGCGGCGTGGGGGGGGTGCTGCAAAAAAAAACCTGTTCAGGCGCGAAGCCTGAACAGGTTTTTGGTACGAAAGGAGTTGAGACGGGTTCAGATCATTTCGATCCAGCCGTGGGAATCAGGGAGGCGGCCATACTGAATGCCCGTCAGGGTATCGTAGAGTTTCTGGGTGAGTTCCCCGATGCGACCATTGCTCAGGCTCACGGTCCGGTCACGGAAGGTGAACTGGCCGACGGGAGAGACGACGGCGGCGGTGCCCGTGCCAAAGGCTTCCTGCAGGCGCCCATTCTCGGCGCCCTCAAGGATTTCATCGACGGAGAGGGCGCGTTCTTCAATCTCCAGACCCATTTCCCGGATCAGGGTGAGGATGGAACGGCGGGTAATGCCGTCCAGGATGGTGCCTTTGAGGGGGGAAGTGACGACCTTGCCGTCATAAAGGAAGCAGATATTCATGCTGCCCACCTCCTCCACGTACTTGCGGTGGACGGCATCGAGCCAGAGTACCTGATCGAAACCCTGGGCGCCGGCTTCCGTCGAGGCATAGAGGCTGGCCGCGTAGTTGCCGCCGGTTTTGGCTTCACCGGTGCCGCCCGGGGCAACCCGGATGTACTCATCGGAAATCCAGATTTTGACCGGATTGAGTCCCCCTTTGTAGTAGGCGCCGACCGGGGACAGGATGATGTAGCAAAAATATTGGTCCGCCGGTTTGACGCCAAGCACCGGTTCGGTGGCGATCATGGTCGGGCGAATGTAGAGGCTGGTCCCTTCGCTGTGGGGAACCCAGTCGGCCTCCAGGCGGATCAGTTCTTTCAGGGCTTTGAAGAAGAAAGCCTCGTCCACCTCGGGCATGCACATGCGGCGGGCGCTGCGGTTGAAGCGCTGGATGTTGTCCATGGGTCTGAAGAGGGCGATGCTGCCGTCCGGACGGCGAAAAGCCTTGAGCCCTTCGAAGATTTCCTGGGCATAGTGCAAAACCAGAGCGGCCGGGTCCAGCGAAAAGGGGGCGTAGGGAGCGATGCGCGCCGAATGCCAGCCCTTGGGCCGGTCGAATTCCATGATGAACATGCGGTCAGTGAACTGCTTTCCAAAGACCAGTTTGCTCTCGTCGGTAACGCGGGGCTTCTGCCCGGTGAGGGGAAGTATTTGCAGCTCCATAGATGAAAACCTCCGAAGGGTGTAGGGGGTGAATCAGGGAAGAGCAATTTTTAACATAGGAAAGCGGGAGCAGGCAAGAATTTTGGCGCTGCTAATGAGGATAGGCGCTCAAGCTGATTTTTGACGAAAGCGGGTGAAGAAGTTCAGTCCTGATCCGATTCCGATTTTGTGACCGGACGCAGACTGGCCTGACCGTAGAGAAGCTGGGACCGGTGGCTGCTTTCTTCTTCCTGGTGAAAGCGCCGGACGATTTTCTCATATTCGGCTCTTTCGGCCAAGTCGGTGAGACGATATTCCATGGTGTGCAGCTTCCACAGGTCTTCCATGAGGACCTCCTGTAATGGCGGGAGATGAGGTGAAATTCTGCAGGTAATCTATCACTCGCCCGATAATAGTCAAGGTAAAAATTACTATTTAAGGGAAAGGGACGCCGCCTTTCTCATGTTATAGGGGGCGCGGAAATTTTTGGGACAAATAGGGGCGGGAAGCTGGTAAGGGGGGGCGGGCTGAGGGCGGGCCTGCTTGTGAAGGCAGGCCCACCGGGAGGCGTCAGCTGACCAGCTCGAAAACCTCTTTGGCATCGTTGAAATTGTAGATTTCACCGGTTTCGATGATGTAGTGCCATCCGTAGATGTTCAAAGTGCCTTGGCGATATTTCTCTTCAATATAGGGATAGGTCAGCAGGTTTCGCATCTGCACCAGGATGTTGATCTGCTCGGTGAGCCACTCGCGTTCCTCGGGGGAGTCGTCGGTCATCAGGCGGTCGACCCGCCCCTTGACTTCCTTCGAAACTTCCAGCCACTTGCGGACATGGGGCAGGTGGTCAAGTTTCTCCGGCGGCAGGTTCATAGCCGCGCAGCCTCCGCAGTTGGAGTGGCCGCAGATGACGATGGTGTCGACTTCCAGAGCCTGCACCGCATATTCGATAGCCGAAGTGGTGGCCACGTATTCTTCGGTCTGACGGTAGGGGGGCACGATATTGGCGACGTTGCGAACGATAAAGAGTTCGCCGGGGTGAGTCTGCGTAATGAGGTTGGGGACAACCCGCGAGTCGGAGCAGCCGATGAACAGGGTGTGGGGCTTCTGGGTCCTGCCGAGTTCCTTGAAGAGTTGCCGATGACCTTCGAAGTCCTCTTCTCTGAACTTCATGTGTCCTTTGAACAAACGGTCCATAGTTATCCTGTTGGCAAAAGTGAAAGTGACAGGTTGGGGAAACCGAGCTTTTAAACAGAATCGTCGGAAGCGGGGAAGTCTAGCCAGAAAGTGCAGCCTCCGCCCGGCGTGTCTTCTACACGGATCTGGCCTTCATAAAGGTTCATGATCTTTTTGGCCGTACTCAGACCCACCCCGGTGCCGGGTCTGTTGCGGGTAGTTCGGGAGCGGTAAAAGAGATCGAAGATGTGCGCCTTGTCTTCATCATCAAGTCCCGGACCGTGATCGCGCACGAAAATGCGATAGGTGCCGCCTTCACAGAGGGAGCCAATCTCGATGGAGCCGCCAGGCTTGGCGCCGTAGCGCAGGGCGTTACCGATGAGATTGGAAAAGAGGGAGGATAGCAGGGTTTCGGGAAAACGAAGGGCGGGAAGGGAGTCACGCTGAATATCCACCTTCATTTCTTGCCGCAGAGCCTGATAATCGCCAAGAATATCTCCCACGACCCGGTTGAGGTCGACGGGAACAGATGGAAGTTCGACCTTGCCCAGCCTGGCCAGAGCGAGAATATCTTCCATCAGGGCCAGCATCTTGCGACCTTGCCCTTCGATCTCCGCTAAAATATCCAGGGCCCGCTCGTCGAGTTTGCCGGCATATTCGTCGCGGAGAAATTCGGCATAGCCGAGAATGGGCGTCAGAGGCGTTTTCAGATCGTGGGAGACGGTATAGACAAAGGCATCAAGTTCTCGATTGGCATGGCGAAGTTTCTCTTCGGCCCCCTTGCGCTCGGTGATATCACGAAAAACCGCCATTTTTTGGGTGGTGCCATCCGCGGTGATCAGTGGCGTGTGGATGATTTCAAATGTCCGGCCTTCACTACCGTACTGTCGCTCTTCTTTGACTGTTTCTCCCGCCAGCACTTTCTGCATAGGACAGCTTGAGCAGGGACGCTGCTGTCCATGCAGCGTGGTATAGCATGGACGACCTTCGGTGGGATCGAAAACCTCGCGCATGGCCCTGTTCATGAATTGTACCTGGTAGTCTGCCGAGGCGATATAGGCGAAGTCCGTCATGGCGTCGAGGGCGGTGACCAGACGGGTTCGTTCGTTCTCGAGCTCAAGGGTACGCTGGCGCACAGCGGCTTCTAGGTGGACCGTCTGCTCGCGCAGCTGCTGTTCAAGCTCCACCTGCTTGCTGAGGTCGATAAAAGACTCGATGCCGCCGACAATGCGGCCATCCTTGTCCCGGAGGTAGTCGATGTTTTTGCACAGAATCAAGGGAGCGCCGCTGCGGGTTTTGATGGTGCAGCGTGCCCCGATAATCGGCTTGGGCAGAGTACCACTGTAGAGGCCGCAGGTCAGGTCGCATTCGATGCCTTCCAGCGCTGTGCAGGGCTTGCCGACGATTTCAGAGGCAGCATAGCCGGTCAGGCGCTCCGCTTCGGCGTTCCAATAAACGATATTTCGATTCAGGTCGACCAGAAAAAGGCCGCTGGGAATGGTCTGCAGGACGTGTTCAAGGCCAAGAGTGCTGAGGAGGTCGGGCATAGGGATTTCCTCTGTCATGGTCTAGCTGGTCGTGCGGTTTTTCTGTGCCAGCCGCCAGGGATCTTCTTGGCTGTCTCTGGCCCTGCAGAAGAAGAGTAGAACAATCAAGAACTCTTATAACATAGTTCTTTTTTCTCATGAAGTAGAAAATCACCGATGTTTTACAGGCCTTTGGCGGCGCGAGCCAGAATGGCGACATCCACGGTTTGCGCGCCATTTTCCAGTAGCGCCTTGGTGCAAGCCGCTATTGTCGCCCCGGAGGTCATGACGTCGTCGACCAGCAGGACCGACTCCCCATTAAGAGGGGCGTGCAGCGCAAAAGCCTGGTGGAGGTTATGGCGGCGGTCCTCCAGGGACAAGCCCTGTTGGGAAGGGGTGGGCCGAAGGCGACGCAGCAGGTTCCCGGCAACGGGGGTGCTGCTCCGCTTGCCGAGGATGCGAGCCAGCAGCAGCGACTGATTGAAGGTTCGCTGGCGAAGTCGACTGGGGTGCAGAGGGACAGGCAGAATAAGGTCGGCATGCAAAAGACCCCGCTGCCGCACGGCAGCCGCGAGGAGGTGCCCCAAGGGGGTGGCGAGGGTGAAGTCTTTCTGATATTTGAAGCGGTGAATGGCCTGGCGCAGCGGACCCTCATAAACGCCCAGCGCACAAACGGTTCTGTAGTGAGGCGGCTGCCGCTGACAGTCCCCGCACAGATGATCGCTGCCTCCGTAGTCAAGGTAGGGCAGGGCGCAACGCGGGCAGGAGGCCGGTCTGTTCTCAGCCAGGGTGCGTTGGCAGGTTGAGCAGATGGCCGGTTGGGCTGAGCTGGCGAGGGGCGTGTTGCAAAAAGCGCAGTTGACCGGCAGGAAGCAGTCGATCAACCCGCCGATTTCTCGCCTGAAGCCCGCCAGGAGTGGCCTCAGGCGCCTGAAGGCTAAGCGGCGGGCACGGCGCATAGGGTTCCGATTTTTTTCAGGCCTTGACCAGCAGGCTCTTCCCCGTCATTTCCTCAGGCGTTTCAAGTTTCATGAGTGAAAGGATTGTGGGAGCCAGGTCGGCCAGGATGCCTTCTTGCAGGGTTGCCCCGGACAGCTCGGGGTCGATCAGCAGCAGAGGGACGGGATTGGCGGTGTGGGCCGTGTGGGGCTGCCCGCTGCCGTCGGTCATTTGCTCGCAATTGCCGTGATCGGCCGTGATCAGCAGAGAGCCGCCGGCGGCAAGAACGGTCTCCACCACCTGGCCAAGGCAGGCATCGACCGTTTCCATGGCGGTGGTAGCAGCTTCGAGATTGCCGGTGTGACCGACCATGTCAGGGTTGGCAAAATTGAGAACAATGAAGTCATATTTGCCGGACATGACGCGATCGACGACCTCGGCGGTGACAGCCGGGGCGCTCATGGCGGGTTTCAGGTCGTAGGTAGCCACATCTTTGGGCGAGGGAATGAGAACGCGATCTTCCCCAGGGAAAGGCGTTTCGCTGCCCCCGTTGAAGAAGAAGGTGACATGCGCGTATTTTTCCGTTTCCGCGATGCGCAGCTGGGTTAGGCCGGCTTTGGAAATCACTTCGCCCAGCAGGTTGGGATAGGTTTCGGGCGGAAAGGCGACGGGCAGGCCAAAGGTCTCGTCGTACTCGGTCATGCAGACAAAGGCGCTGAGTTCAGGCGTTTTGGGACGGATGAAGCCGGAAAATTCCGGGCCCGTAAAAACACGGGTAATTTCACGGGCGCGGTCGGCGCGGAAGTTGAAGAAGATGATGCCGTCGCCATCGTCTATGGTGCCGGCGGTCAGGTCGGCTGGCGCGATGACGTGGGGCTCGACAAATTCATCCGTCTGCCCGGCCGCATAGGCCTCTTCGATGGCTTTGGCGCTCGACTCGGAGCGCGTCCCCTCGCCGAGGGCAAGGGCACGGTAGGCTTTCTCGACCCGGTCCCAGCGGTTATCGCGGTCCATGGCCCAGAAGCGGCCGCTGACGGTCGCAACCCGTCCCATCCCGATGGCTGCCAGCTCCTCTTCCAGAGCCTGCAGGTATCCGGCGCCGCTTTTGGGGGGGGTGTCGCGACCGTCTAGAAAGGCATGGATGCAGACCTGGGAAAGGCCGAAGGTCTTGGCCAGGCGCACCAGGGCATAGAGATGGGTGTTGTGCGAGTGGACGCCGCCATCGGAGAGCAGTCCCATGAGATGGAGCGTACCCCCGCTATCTTTGACCTTTTCCATCGCCTGCCGAAGCACGGGATTCTGGAAAAAATCCCCCTCGCGGATGCTTTTGCTGATACGGGTGAGATCCTGATAGACAATGCGGCCGGCGCCAATATTGAGATGGCCGACCTCCGAGTTGCCCATCTGGCCCTCGGGCAGGCCGACGGCGAGCCCCGAGGCATTCAGCCGGGTGGAAGGATAGCGGCTGAACAGGTCGTCAAGGACAGGCTTTTTGGCTTGGCAGACAGCGTTGTTGGCGCAGGTGTCGTTGATGCCCCAGCCGTCGAGAATAACCAGGGCGACCGGTCTTTTTAGTCCTCTTCCTGCCATGCCTCTCTCTCCCCATGATGGATTTCCCGCACTTCCAGGGGGCGGGCCCCGGTGATCAAGGAGCGGTTAGGCAAGGCAAAACTGCCCCAGGTACCGCAATGGGCGCAGCGGCTCTTCCAGTTCGCTTCTTCTTCTCCGCACTCTTCGCACACATAGCCGAAGTTGAGATGGGCGTTGATCCCGAGAGCTTTCTGATACTCACGAATGGCATCGTCAAACCGGTTGCGGCGGCGATGAGCCTCGGCAAGCAGGCTGTGCAGCTGGGGAAATTCAATCCCCGAGCTTTCAACGGCATAGAGGTTTTCCAGGGCTTCATCGACCATTTCAAGGCGCAGGCAGAGGCGGCCGAAAAAGAGCCGGAGCAGAAGGTCCTGCGGTTTTTCCACAATCGCCGAGCGATAGAAGGCCAGCAGGGTGGATGGATCTTCTTCGCCCATATAAAGCTCTTCCAGGCGCGACAGGAAAATGCTTTTGGATAGCGCCTTATAGCCCTCCTGCCAGATACGGGCGGCCTCTTCGGCTTTGTTCTCAGCCTGGTAGATGTCACCCAGGGAAACCCGGGCCGGCGTGAAGCCGGAGTCCTGTTTGATGATATCTTTGAGCGTGTCCTTCGCCTCGGCGCCCTTGCCGGCGGCAATAGCCTGCGCGGCCACTTCATAGCGGATAAACAGAAGCTTGGTTTTTTCGTCCGCCTGTCGATTTTTGCTGACCCCCACCTTCAGCAGCCGTTTCTGCAGTTCCAGGGCCTCCGGCCAGCGCTGACTGTTGAGATGGATGTCACGCAGGGCTCTGAGCGCCTTGCGGTTGTCGCTCTCCAGGGTGATGATCTCCTGATAGGCCAGCGCGGCGTCGTCGAGAAGGCCCATTTCTTCGTAGGTCGTCGCCATTTTGAAAAAGATCTCGAGGTTTCTCGGATCAATATTTTTGGCTTTCAGCAGCAGGTTGATCGCTTCGCGAGGCTCGCTTTCCTGAATATAGACACTGGCCAAAGCGATATAGGTATCCACGCGGGCCGGATCCCGGTCGAGGGTTTTCTGGAGCAGCGTGTGGGCCTTTTTGATGTCGCCGGAGAGAAGACGCCCTACCCCTTCACGATAGAGGGAGGTGACTTCCTTGGTTTTTTTCTCGGCGCGATCCTTGCGCCAGGTGCGAAAAAAGCCGGAAAAGGTGCTGTAGATATAAGCGCCGTACCCCAGGACAAGGCCGAGCAGGACGGCTCCTACCACAACAATGGCCACCGGATAGGTCAGTGGCTGGTCAGGCAGGAAAAAGAGGGTGATGTCCTGAGGATTAAGGCCCAGGAAATAGATGAAAAAGACAAGGAACAGGATGATAAGCAACAGAAAGGCCATGAGAGTCATGTTCTTCTCCTGGGCTGGGTCCCGAAGGGTCTCCAAGGGTTGGACGGACTATTCTCCGAATTTTTCAATATCCGATTTGCATTCAATGCAATAGCGTGAAAAAGGACGTACGAGCAGACGGCGGGGGTCGATTTCCTCTTCGCAGCGGGCGCAGATGCCATATTCGCCGTCGGCCAGTCGATCCAGGGCGGCGTCGATGTCGCGCAGCTTCTGGCGTTGGGCTTCATTGAGATTCATCAGGACGTCCCGGTGATAGCTGTTGGCGGCCGCATCCCCGATGTCGGGAACACCGTCGGTGCCCAGTTCCTGGGAAGCCGCATTGGCTTCGCTGACTTCGCGTATGACGCTGCGGCGAAGATCGAGCAACAGCTTTTCGATGCGGTCCTGTTCCTGTTGATCCATGGTCCGGCTCTCCTGTGACAAGATCGGATTAACGATTGTGATACGGCTCGTTACGCAAAATAGTCATGCCGCGGTAGATCTGTTCGAGCAGAATAACCCGGGCCATCTGGTGCGTAAAGGTCAGGGGCGAGAGGGACAGCACCAGGTTCGCTCTTTGCCGGACGGCGTCACTTAGACCGTAGGCCCCGCCGATGACAAAGGCCAGCTCTCCGGTCCCCTGCACCATATGCTGTCCGAGAAAATCCGCCAACTCTTCCGAGCTGCGCATCTTCCCTTTTTCATCCAGGGCAATCACGAAGGCTTCATCGGGTATTCGGGCCAGCAGCCGTTCCCCTTCCCGCTCCCGGAAAAAACCGGGGTCCGCCTTCTTTCCCCCTTTTTCCTCCTTGAGTTCGGTGACCGTCAGAGGAAGGTAGCGTTGGACGCGACGGCTGAAATCCTCGGCGGCATCGCGCAAGTAGGATTCGGACAGTCGGCCAACGCAAACCAGGTGAAGTTTCACAGGCTCTTGGCCTTGCGCTCCCAGTGGTACTTCTCAGGGATGTCGATTTCAGCGGCTTCCGACCACAGGCCGTCCAGATCGTAAAACTCCCGGACGTTTTCCTGAAAGACGTGCACCATGACATCGCCGTAATCGATCAGAACCCAGCGGCCTTCGTTCATTCCTTCCACGCCGAGAGGCAGGGTGGCATGCTCCTTTTTCAGGCCGAGGTGTACCGATTCGGCGATGGCCTGTACCTGGCGGTCGGACGAACCGGATGCGATGACCAGATAATCCGTCAGGGAGGAAATCCCCTGCACTTCGAGAATCCGGACGTTGACGGCCTTTTTTTCCAGTGCGTAGGCTGCACACAGTATAGCGCGGTCTTTGGATTGCAAAAGTCAGAAAACCTTTCTCAGCCTTGGTAGAGGCGTTTTTTGAAGATATATTCTTCCGCCGCGGGGGGAAGGAGGTAGCGGATAGAGCGTCTGTTGGCGATCAGGTGACGGATGTCGGTGGAGGAGATGTCCAAAAACGTCTCTTCCAGAAAAATGACGTGATTTCCGCTGCGATGCCTCAGGTTTTGGGAGGAGTCATGATAACAGAAGTCCCCCCGGATGGCAACGGGAAGCAGGCTGGCGGGATCGGTGCAGGCAATGCCCGGTCGGCTGGCAACCACGAGGTGGGCGAGCGCGAAGAGGCGGTCATATTCTTTCCAGGTGGAGAGGTCGCGAAAAGAATCCATGCCGATGATGAAATAGAAGTCATCGCCGGGGTTTTCCTCGCGAAGAATCTCCAGGGTGTGGACCGAGTAGCTCTTGCCGGGCCGCCGGTTCTCGAGATCGGAAGCCTCGAAAAAGGGATTGTCGGCGATGGCGGCCTGTACCATGGCCAGACGATGGGCAAAGGCGATGTTGGCCGCCACCTCCTTGTGGGGCGGGGTGGCGGCGGGAAGAAACAGGATGCGGTCGAGGCCGCAGACCTCCCGCACCTCTTCGGCGATGCGCAGGTGGGCGTAATGAATCGGGTTGAACGTTCCCCCTAAAATGCCGGTTTTCATAGCGCCTTCACCTTGGGTCGCCCGTCCTATGCCCTGACCTGCCCGTCACCGAGTACGACGAATTTCCGGGTGGTCAGATCTTCCAGCCCCATGGGCCCGAACGAGTGCAGTTTGGTGGTGGAGATGCCGATTTCCGCCCCGAGTCCCAGCTGGTTGCCGTCGGAGAAGCGGGAGGAGGCGTTGACCATGACCACGCTGGAATTGACTTCGCGCAGAAAGCGCTGGGAATTCTCGTAGTCGCGGGTGACGATGGTCTCGGTGTGCAGGGAGCCGTAGCGCTGGATATGGGCGATGGCCTCCTCAATATCTTCAACCACGCGTACAGCCAGAATGAGATCGAGAAACTCCGCCGACCAGTCCTCCTCCGTCGCCGCCTTGATCTGGGGAGCAAACGAACGGGTGAGGGGGCAGCCGCGCAGTTCGACGCCGTGGCTGCGCATGACGGCGGCAATCTGCGGGACGAAGGTTTCGGCGATGTCCTTGTGGATGAGCAGGGTCTCCATGGCGTTGCAGACGCCGGGGCGCTGTACCTTGGCGTTGACGCAGATCTTCTCGGCCATGTCGAAATCGGCACTGGCGTCGATAAAGGTGTGGCAGACCCCCTTGTAGTGCTTGATGACCGGAATGCGGGAATTCTCGCTGACAAAGCGGATGAGCCCTTCGCCACCGCGGGGGATGATCAGGTCGATCTCCTCTTCGAGCTTGAGCAGTTCGAGCACCGCGTTCCTGTCGGTCACGGGGACGACCTGCAGGGCGGCCTTGGGAAGACCCAGCTTTTCCAGCTGCTGGCGCAGGATGTCGCCGATGGCCGTGTTGGAGTGAATTGCTTCGGAACCGCCGCGCAGGATGACGGCATTGCCGCTCTTCAGGCAGAGACCGGCGGCGTCGGCCGTGACATTGGGGCGCGATTCGTAGATGATGCCGATGACGCCTAGGGGGATGCGCATGCGGCCGACCTGGATGCCGTTAGGGCGCCGCCACATGCCGGTGATCTCCCCGACGGGATCGGGCAACGCCGCCACTTCGCGCAGGCCGTCGGCCATGGCGCCGATGCGTTTTTCATCCAGCACCAGCCGGTCGACCATGGCTGGCGCCATCCCCTTGTCGCGGGCTGCGGCAAGATCCTTCTCGTTGGCGGAAATCAGAACCTGGGCGTTGTGTTCCAGGGCGTCGGCCATCTGCCGCAGGAGGTCGTCTTTTACCGCCGAGGAGAGTCGCGCCAGGACGCGCCCGGCCTCTTTGGATGCGCGGGCCAGTTGAACCATCTGCTCTGCCAAATTCATCGTTGTCTCCTTGTCTTAACTGCCACCTGCCGGCGCCGGTGGCTGTTGAACCAGGGTCAATATCCACTGGCCGCAATCAGCCGTTGAGAACGAGGTTGTCCCGGTGGATGATCTCGTCGCCATATTTATAGCCGAGAATTTTTTCGATTTCCGTCGACTTCTTTCCCATGATGGGGAGGAGTTCGGCCAGGGAGTAGTTGGTGACCCCTTTGCCCAGTTCCTCGCCCGCCAGGGTGTAGAGGCGCACGGCGTCGCCGCGGTCGAAGCCCCCTTCCACGCCCTTGATCCCGGAAGGAAGCAGGCTCTTGTGCCCTTCGAGCAGGGCTTTGACGGCCCCTTCGTCGAGGAAGAGTTTGCCGCGCGGCTTCTTGGTAAAGGCGATCCAGTGTTTTTTGGCCGCCATGCGGTTGCGGGCGGGCAGAAAATAGGTACCGACCTCTTCGCCGTCAAAGAGGCGACGCAGGTTGCCGGGGACCGTGCCATTGATGATAGCGGTGCCGACACCGTAGAGGGTGGCGCGTTTGGCGGCCTTGAGTTTGGTGCCCATGCCGCCGGTACCCAGGGTGCCGCTGCCGCCGGCCATCTCCTCGATCTCGGGCGTGATGCGCTCGACCACGGGGATCAGCTGGGCTTTGGGGTCCTTGCGCGGGTCCCGGTCGTGCAGGCCATTGACGTCGGAGAGGATGACCAGCAGGTTGGCTTCCACCAGGTTGGTGACCATGGCGGAGAGGTTGTCGTTGTCGCCAAAGCGGATTTCTTCGACCACGACCGTATCGTTTTCGTTGATGATGGGGATGATGCGGTGGTCGAGCAGGGTCATCAGGGTATTGCGGGCATTCAGGTAGCGGCGGCGGTTGGCTAGGTCGTCACGGGTAAGCAGGACCTGGGCGACCGTTCGCCCCTGTTCGAGAAAAGCGTCCTTGTAGCAGCGCATCAGGCGAGTCTGGCCGATGGCGGCGGCGGCCTGCTTCAGGGGAATGGTCTGGGGACGGCCGCTGATGCCGAGGGCGCCCTTGCCTGCCGCCACGGCTCCGGAGGAGACGAGGATGACTTCAAAGCCGCGGTCGAGCAGGTGGCCGACCTCGTCGGTCAGATTGGCGATAACGGCGGGGTCGAGGCCTTCCTCGCTGGAGATGACGCCGCTGCCGATCTTGATGACGACCCGTCGCACGTGGGAAAGCAGATTCTTGATCATGGTAGATATGCGCGTAAAGTGTTTGAAATCAGGACGAAAAACGAAAGGCCATCATAGCCGCCGCCCGAAAGGCTGTCAAGGTTCCCTGATGGCGTCGGTCGTAGGGCCTTCCCGGCGGCGATCCAGTTCCTGTCCAATGCTTTCTACCAGCTCTTTGACGCCTTCGCCGGTGATGGCGGAGAGGGGGAAGACACGGTAGCCCTGCTGCTCAAAGAAGGGGCGTACCTCGTCAAGCTGTTCCCGTACCTCGGTGACATCGAGTTTGGACAGCACGACAAACTGGGTCTTCTCCATCATTTCGGGGTTGTGGCGGGCCAGTTCCTGGTTGATGATGCGGAAGTTTTCCAGGGGATCCCCCTGCTGCATACCGGACAGGTCGACCAGGTGCAGAAAAAGATCCGTGCGTTCGACGTGACGCAAAAACCGGGTCCCGAGACCCTGCCCCTCGCTGGCGCCTTCAATCAGGCCCGGGATGTCGGCCATGACGAAGGTTTTGAAGCCGCCGTAGCGCACGACGCCGAGGTTCGGTACCAGGGTGGTGAAGGGATAGTCGGCGATTTTGGGGCGGGCCGCCGAGGTGGCGGCAATCAGGGTCGACTTGCCGGCATTGGGCAGACCGACCAGGCCGACATCGGCCAGTAGTTTGAGTTCAAGACGCAGGGCGCGCTCCTCTCCGGGCGTGCCCGGCTGGGTATGGCGGGGAGCGCGATTGGTACTGGTCGCAAAGCGGGCGTTGCCGCGTCCTCCCATGCCGCCCTTGAGGAGGCGCATCTTCTGACCGCCTTCGGTAAGGTCGGCCAGCTGCTCGCCGGTGTCGGCATCGTAAACGAGGGTGCCGGCGGGGACGTGGATGACCAGTGGCTCACCGGATTTGCCATGCATGTTCTTGCCCATGCCGTGGCCGCCGCGTTCGGCCTTGTAGTGAACCTTGTAGCGAAAGTCGAGCAGGGTCGAGAGGTTGGAGTCGACTTCGAAGTAGACGTCGCCGCCATGGCCGCCGTCGCCGCCGTCCGGACCGCCCATGGGGACGAATTTCTCCCGGCGGAATGAGAGACAGCCGCGGCCGCCGTCGCCGGCCTTGACAAAGATTTTTACGGAATCAACAAAACGCATGAAAAGCTTCCTGGGGTATTCTGTTCAGTTGGAGACCAAAAGCAAAAGCGCCAGCCGCAATTTGGCGGGCGCGCTTTTCGTCTCCATTTTTACCATAAAAAAACCCGAAGTTCTCAATGCGAACCTCGGGTTTTTCCTTGGTTGGATCTGTCGGCAGGACGATCAGTCAGCGTAGACGCTGATTTTCTGGCGATCTTTGCCTTTGCGCTCGAACTTGACTTTGCCGTCGATCAGCGCGTAAAGGGTGTAATCCTTGCCGCAGCCCACGTTGTTGCCGGGGTGGAAGGTCGTGCCGCGCTGCCGGACCAGGATGGATCCGGAGGTTACGGCTTCACCACCAAAGCGCTTGACGCCCAAACGTTTGCCAGCGCTGTCGCGGCCGTTACGAGAGCTACCAACTCCTTTTTTGTGTGCCATGGTAAATCTCCTTACGCCTCAATACCTGTAATTTTCAGGCGAGTGATAGGCTGACGGTGTCCATAGGTCTTGCGATAGCCTTTGCGCCGCTTGGAATGAAAGACGAGAACTTTCTTGTCTTTATCCTGCTCGACGATCCGCGCTTTGACTTTCGCGCCAGGCAATAGAGGTGCTCCGATTTTAACCTCTTCTCCGCCAACCATGAGGACCTCGGTCAGCTCGATGGAATCTCCCACCGCGCCTTCCAGCTTTTCGACCTTCAACAGGTCGCCTTCGGATACTTTGTACTGTTTCCCTCCGGTTTTGATCACCGCGTACATAATGCGTTTCACCTCACTCTCTCTGTGCTTTTTAGATAGGTAACGCGGCACTATAAGCCCAATTCACCTGTCTGTCAAGGAATAAAAAAAGTGTCAGAAGCTCAGCCAACCAGGATATCGAACTGCTCGATATGGAAGTTCGGGCGCGCCGTAATGCTGATCTGCTTTTCGAACTGTCTTTCCAACTCCTCGATGCCGTGCCGTTCCTCGTCGTAGAGCAGGGCGGCGATGTCCGGGTGGACCTGCAGGGTCAGGCGGTAGCCGGGCAGGTCGCGGATTTCGCGGCGGATTTCCCGAAAGACCTCGTAGGCCAGGGTGGTGCGGCTTTTCACGTAACCCTTGCCTTCGCAGTAGGGGCAAGGTTCGCAGAGGGTGCGGCCAATGCTCTCACGCACGCGCTTGCGGGTCATTTCCACCAATCCCAGCTCGGAGATCTTCAGGATGTTGGTCTTGCTCTTGTCGTTCTTCAGCGCTTCTTCCAGGGCTGAATGGACTTTCTCCCGGTGCAGCTCCTTTTCCATGTCGATGAAGTCGATGATGATCAGGCCGCCGATGTTGCGCAGGCGCAGCTGAAAGGCGATCTCCTTGACGGCCTCCAGGTTGGTCTTGAGGATGGTGTCCTCCAGGTTGTGCTTGCCCACGAAGCGGCCGGTATTGACGTCGATGGCGTTGAGGGCTTCCGTCTGTTCGATGATGATGTAGCCGCCGCTCTTGAGCCACACCTTGCGTCCTAAAGCGCGGGCGATTTCCACCTCCAGGCCGAAGGCGTCGAAGATCGGTTCGTCCTGGTCGTAGAGCTCGATGTCCACACTCAGTTTGGGCATGAAGGTCTGCAAAAACCGGACGATCTTGTCATGTTCTTCCTGGCTGTCGACCACGATGCGGCGTACATCCTCGGTCAGGATGTCGCGCAGCACCTTGCTGGTGACGTCGAGATCCGAATGGATGAGGCAGGGCGCCTTTTTGTTCTCCTTGCGTTTGGCGATATCCTTCCAGAGGCCGACCAGAAACTCGACGTCGGCGCGCAGATCCTCCTCGCTCTTGCCTTCGGCGGCGGTGCGCACGATGAAGCCGGTGCCCTGGGGGCGGATGCTTTCGATGATGAGGCGAAGGCGATCCTTTTCCTCTTCATTCTCGATGCGGCGGGAGATGCCGATGTGATCGACGGTCGGCATGTAGACCAGGTGGCGGCCCGGCAGCGAGATGTGGGAGGTGATGCGGGCGCCCTTGGTGCCGATGGGCTCTTTGGCGACCTGGGCCAGGATGATCTGTCCTTCCTGCAGCAGGTCTTCGATGGGGGGCAGCGGCGGTCGATCGTCGTCCCCGCCTTCGCTGGGCTTGGCGTGCTGGCTGGCCCCTTCGACGAACTGCTCGACGGCTTCCATTTCATCGAGGACGTCGGCCACATAGAGAAAAGCGGCCTTTTCCAGGCCGATGTCGACGAAGGCTGCCTGCATACCGGGCAGAACCCGGATGACCTTCCCCTGGTAAATGTTGCCCACGATCCCCCGTTCCCGACTCCGTTCAATATAGAGTTCGGCGATGTGCCCGCTTTCCAGCAGGGCGACACGGGTTTCGTGGGAGGTGGTGTTGATGACCAGCTCTTTGGTCATGGTTCCTCCCTGTCAAAAAAGGTTTATATGAAATTTCTGAAAATGCGTTGTTACTGGTCGAGAGCCGTCGCCGTCTTGCGGATGCGCAGCGCCCGTACCTGGTCCGGCGAAAGGCCGAGCAGGTGGGCGGTCAGGGCGGTGGGGCTGCCTTGCTTCATGTGCAGCACCAGGGCGCCGTCGGCCAGGTCCAGACCGAGAACCCAGGGGCGCATGTCGACGGTGACGGTCTGGCGACCCTTTTCCTTGCTGTAGGGCACTTCGGCCGCGTCCAGAAAGGCGGCGAGGCGTTCCGGCAGCTCGACGGGGATCTCTGGCGGTAATTCGACGCGATAAATAACTTCCCGAATGCAGGCCGAGGGCGAAGGGGTTTGCCAGGGCAGGCCGGCGCCTTCGAGCACCCGGAAGCCTTCGGGCAGTTGATCATTGAGGGTGCTGACGACCTGCTGGGCCGTCCAGGGCTGAAAGAGCTCGAGGTCAATAATCTCGGCGTCGCTCTCGACCCCCGTCGGCAGCGCGTCGGGAAAAGAGATGCGCGGCTGCGGGCTGAACCCGGCCGAGAAGCGGACCGGAATGTGCCCCCGGCGCACCGCCCGGTGAAAGAGGGTCATGAATTCGAGATGGCCGACGAAGCGGGCCTTGCCCTCTTTGCGCACCCGCAGGCGCACCTTGTAGCGCTCCTCGCTGACCGGTGATTCCGCCGCGGTATCCAGGGCCTTGACTGCTGCCGTCGTTGCGGTCAGACGCATGCGCAGCTGGTCGAAATCGCAGACGCCGCACTGGCTGCAGGGCCCTGTGCGGCAGTCGGGGGTATAGGTCCCCGTCAGGGCCCGTTGACGCTCCTGTCTGAAAAAGGTCTTGGGGATGCCGCAGTCGATGTGGTCCCAGGGCAGGATCTCCTCCTCCGAGCGCTCGCGCAGATACCAGGCGGGTTCGAGGCCGCTCTCGGCGAAGGCCTGCATCCAGCGGGCAAAGTCGAAATGCTCCTGCCAGCCGTCAAAACGGCAGCCGAGATCGACGGCTCGTTCGAGCACCCGGCCCAGGCGTCGATCGCCCCGGGCGAAGACCCCTTCGAGAAAGGAGAGCTCGGCGTCGTGCCATTTCAGCCGCATTTTGCGGTTTTTCAGGCCCTCGCGCAGGATATGCTGGCGTCGCCGGGTCTCGTCGATACCGATCTGCGCTTCCCACTGAAACGGGGTGTGGGCCTTGGGCACGAAGGTCGACACGGATGGGGCCACGTCGGCGCCGCCTTCCGTCCCCTTGCCGCTGCGCTTGACCATGACGGCCAGGTCGATGATGGCTGCGATGTCCTCATCGGTTTCCGTCGGCAGGCCCATCATGAAATAGAGTTTGATGCGGCGCCAGCCCAAAGTGAAAGCGTTGTGAGTGGCGGTGAGCAGGTCTTCTTCGGTGATCCCCTTGTTGATGACCTGGCGCAGTCGCTCGGTGCCGGCCTCGGGGGCGAGGGTGAAGCCGGTCTTGCGCACTTTTTTGATCTCTTCCATCAGCTCCGGCGTCAGCGAGCCGACGCGCAGGCTGGGAAGCGAGACGGCTACCTTGCGGCGGGCGTAGCGGTCCATCAATTCTTTAAGCAGCGGCTCGATGCAGCTGTAGTCGCCGGTCGACAGGGAGAGCAGGGAGACTTCCTCGTAGCCGGAACCTTCCAGGGCCTGGTCGATAAGTTCGACGATCTTTTGCGGACTGCGCTCGCGCACCGGCCGGTAGATATAGCCCGCCTGGCAGAAGCGGCAGCCGCGGGTGCAGCCGCGGGCGATTTCCATGGCGACGCGGTTATGCACGGTATTCATGAAGGGGACGATGGGCGCCGTGGGATAGGGGGCGGCCTCCAGGTCATCGAGAAAGCGCCGCTGGACGCGGGCGTATTCAGCTCTTTCGGGCTCGATGGCGGCGATGGTGCCGTCCTCGTGATAGCGCACCTCGAACAAAGAGGGTACGTAGACGCCTTCGATGGCGCTCAGCCGCCGCAGCAAGGTGTCGCGATCCTCCTGGGCGGCCTTGGAAACGCGGACTGCCTCGCAGAGTTCGATCACCGCCTCCTCGGCATCGCCGATGACGGCGCAGTCGAAGAAGTCGGCCAGCGGTTCAGGGTTGTAGGCACAGGGGCCGCCAACGACCACCAGGGGGTGGGTGTCGTCGCGTTGCTGGCGCCGGCGGGGGATGCCGCCCAGATCGAGCATATTGAGCACGTTGCTGTAGGACAACTCGTACTGCAGGGTAAAGCCGACCAGGTCGAAGTCGCTTAAGGGACGTTCCGTTTCCAGAGAGGTCAAGGGGGTGCCGCTGGCGCGCAGATGCGCCTCCATGTCGGGCCAGGGCGCGTAGACGCGCTCGGCCGCAATGGACGCCTGGGCGTTGAGCACCGAGTAGAGAATGGCGAAGCCCAGGTGGCTCATGCCCACTTCGTAGACATCGGGGAAGGCCAGGGCAAAGCGCAGGTCGACCGTTTCCTCGTCTTTTTTGATGCTGCCCAGTTCGCCGCCCAGGTAGCGCGAAGGGCGATTGATCTGAGAAAAAATATGGTGTAAGTCGTTGTGGGACAAATGGATTTCTTTCTGTGATTTGGCGGTTGAAAATCAAATACTTTATCATGTCCCAGTTTGTGCTAACAAGGTCTTTTTTCGGCGCGACGGAGAGGGTCTGCTTGCACTTTTTCCGGGGGGCACGTAGAATGCGCCAGGTTCATAGGGACCAGCATTTCAGAATATGCGGGGGAGGAAACCATGGTGGATGATCGCTGGGAAGACGAAGAAAACGACGGGGAAGAGAGCTTTGCCGATTTGCTCGAACAGAGCTTTGTCGGTGGGATGGAGCTGACGCCGGGACAGAAGGTAGAGGCAAACATCCTGAAGATTACCGCCGATTGGATCTTTCTTGACGTCGGCCAGAAGGGTGAGGGGGTGCTCGATCGCAAGGAGCTTCTCGATGCCGAGGGCCGGCTGACCGTCGCCGAAGGCGAGGTCATCGCGGCCTATTTCGTCTCCCGCCGCGGCGGGGAGCTGCGCTTCACCACCCGCATGGGAGGCGCCGGCACCGGCAGCGCCCAGCTGGAAGAAGCCTGGCGCAGCGGCATCCCCGTGGACGGACTGGTGGAAAAGGAGATCAAGGGGGGCTACGAGGTCAAGCTGGCCGGCCAGGCGCGGGCCTTCTGCCCCTATTCACAGATGGCCCTGCGCCGCACCGAGGATCCGGGTCAGTTCGTCGGGCGCCATCTGCCCTTCAAAATCAGCCGCTATGAAGAGCAGGGGCGCAATATCGTGGTATCGCACCGCGCTATTCTGGAGGAGGAGCAGCAACAGCAGCGGGAGCAGCTGCGGCAGACCCTGCAGGAAGGGATGACCGTGGCCGGCACCGTCACCTCTCTGCGCGATTTCGGCGCCTTTGTCGACATCGGCGGTCTGGAGGGGCTGCTGCCTATCTCGGAAGTCGGTTGGGGCCGGGTCGAGGATATCGGCGAGGCCCTCGCCGTCGGCCAGCAGGTCCAGGTGGTCATCAAGAAGCTCGATTGGGACAATCAGCGCTTTTCCTTCAGTCTGAAAGAGACCCTGGCCGATCCCTGGGAGCGGGCGCCCCTGCAGTTCCCCGAAGGCTCCGTGCAGCAGGGAAAGGTCGCGCGCCTAACGCCTTTTGGCGCCTTTGTCACCCTCGCCGACGGTATCGACGGCCTCATTCATATCTCCAAGCTGGGCGGCGGCAAGCGCATCAACCATCCCCGCGAGGTCGTGCAGGAAGGGCAACAGCTGGAGGTGCGGGTCGAATCGGTGGATAGTCAGAGCCGCCGCATCTCCCTGGCTCTGGTCGGCAGTGAAACCGAGAGCAAAGTGGTCGAGGCTCAGGAGGATTTCGGCGCCTACCTGCAGGAGCAGCCTGCCTCCTCCATGGGAACCCTGGGCGATCTGCTGCGTCAGGCCGACCGCAAGAAGAAAAAATAACGGGCTGGCTGATCGACTATGATTCGCGATGAACAGCGGCCTATGCTGCGCTTTTTGATCGTCCAGAGCACGGCCTCGGTGGTCGGCCTGCAGGGCTGGATGATCCTCTTCAACAATTTCGCCGTCGAGGAAGCCGGTCTCAACGGACAGCAGATCGGCATGCTCGGCTCCATCCGCGAGGTTCCCGGATTTCTGGCCCTGCTGGCCGTTTTCGTCCTGCTCGTCCTGCGGGAGCACCGCCTGTCGGCCCTGTCCGTGACCCTGCTCGGTCTGGGCGTCGGGCTGACGGGCTTTTTCCCCAGCTATCTTGGCCTCATCCTGACCACCCTCATCATGAGCTTCGGCTTTCACTACTACGAGACCACCAACCAGTCCCTCACCCTGCAGTATTTCAGCACCGCCGTCTCGCCCCTCATCTTCGGCCGCCTGCGCAGCCTGGCGGCGGCCACCAGCATCCTCGTCGGCCTGCTGATCTTCCTCATGGGCCAGAGCCTGAGCTACCGCACCATGTTTCTGGTCATCGGCGCCCTGGTGACGGCGGCCGGCATCTGGGGGCTCTGGCAGGATCCCACCCACCGCAACCTGGCCCCCCAGCGCACCGAGATGGTTTTCCGCCGCCAATACGCCCTCTTCTATTTCCTCACCTTCATGTCCGGAGCGCGGCGTCAGATCTTCATGGCCTTTGCCGTGTTTCTCATGGTCAAGGTCTTTGCCTTCTCGGTGACGGAGATAACCCTGCTCTTCGTCGTCAACAACGCCATCAACTTCTTTCTCAGTCCCGCCATCGGCCGGGCCATCGTGCGTTTCGGCGAGCGCGCCGTCCTCTCGGTGGAATATGCCGGCCTGATTGTCATCTTTCTGCTTTATGCCACCACCGAGTCACGCTGGGTCGTCGTGGTGATGTACATCCTTGACCATATCCTTTTCAACTTCGCCATCGCCATCCGCACCTATTTCCAGAAGATCGCCGAGCCGGGGGATATCGCCCCGAGTATGGCCGTGAGCTTCACCATCAACCACATCGCCGCTGTCGTCATCCCCGCCATCGGCGGCGCCCTGTGGATGGTCGACTACAGTATTCCTTTTGTGGCCGGGGCGGTGATGAGCCTGATTTCACTGGTCGCCGTGCAGCGCATACCCCGCCCCCAAGGGGCCTGAGTCGAGGTCGCCATGGAAACCAGCTCGATTCTGCGGGACTACGAACAATTGCTGAAGAGGGTGGATCGCTGGTTCGACGGGGCTGTCAAGTCAGCCGGAGAGGCCATCGCCTGCCGAAAGGGGTGCGCCCAGTGTTGCCGGGGCCTCTTCGATATCACCTTGCTCGATGCCTGGCTGCTCAAAGAGGCTTTCGATCGCCTGCCCGCCGCGGTGCGCCAGCCGGTGCTGGCCAAGGCGCAGGTGCGTTTGCAGGCCCTGCAGAAGGAGTGGCCGCAGCTGCGACCCCCCTATCTTCTCAACCTGCTCCCCCACGAAGAGTGGATGGAGACCCCCGAAGACGATCTCACTCCCTGCCCCCTGCTCGATGAACAGGGGCTGTGCCTGGTCTATGAGGCGCGGCCACTGACCTGCCGTCTGCACGGTCTGCCCCATGTCGATGTGAATGGGGAGGTTTTTGCCGAGGAATGGTGTACCTTGAACTTTGTAGGGGAGGATCCGCGCCAAAAGGCCGAGCTGCGCTGGCACTTTCGGCAGACCTTTCTCCAGCAGCTCCAGTTGATGCGGGAGTTGACGCAGCAGTTGACAGGATATCCCGTTCACGAGGTCGACACCTTCATCCCCCTCGCTCTGCTGGCCGATTACACGGCCTGCGACTGGCGGGCGCTGGGTCTGCAAGGCCCGCCGCCATCCCCCGCCGACAAAACTTAGAAGGAGCGGTCAGGCCAGTCGTCAAAATCGAGAACGGGGCTTCCGTCAACCAAGAGGGTCATGGAGGTGGTGTTTTTCGCGCGGTTGAAGCGGATGTGCAGTTCCTGGTTGCACCAGGTGGTGGAGAAGGGATATTCCGGGTCGCTGGTAGCCTCCCAGCGCTGGACCTGCTTCAGGGTTTTGAGCCATCTGGATTCAGCGGACATGGATTCTCCTGGAGACGAAGATACCCATTGGACGGCTGCAGCTGAAAAAGGTTTACGAAAAAATGGGTTTCCACCGGCAGCGACGCCTTGTATCGCTGTTTCGAAGGGGTGCGGAAGCCTTGGCGCCTTGCGGATTCTCTTCAGCGCGGCCTGTTGCCATAGGGCGCAGGCCGCCATTCCATAAGGGCTTCGACCAGCAGGCCGATGGGGATGGCGGTGAGAATGGTAAGGACGGAGCGGGAGATGGAGAAGCTCCAGCCGAGAAACTGCACCTCCAGGGGAATCATCGGAATCTTCACGGCATAGGCGGCCAGCACGGCGGTAATGACCGCCCAGCGCGCGCCCTGCGCGCGGATGCTCTGCAGCAGGGGGAAGATGATGTAGGCCGGCCCGATAAGCACCGTGCCGCAGGCAGCGGCGATCACCAGGGCTTTCCAGCCCCCTTCCTTGCCCAGCATGGCGGCGACCTTGTCGCGGCTGATCCACACCTGCAGCAATCCCATCAGACCAAAGACCGAAATAATGATGAGCAGCACGGAGCCAAAGGTACGTCCGCTCACCGCCAGGGCTTCCTGCGCCCGCTCCGGGGCGACCTGAAAGGCCCACAGGTAGAGGACGACCACGGACAGCAGCAGCCACTGGGAGCGCAGCAGCTTGATCCCTTTGTCGAGGAGGGCGGCCGCCGGTGTCATAGAATCGCTCCCATGAGCAGCCCGATGACGAGGGCGGCGACAAAGGCCATGCCGTTGCGCAGCAGGGCGTAGCGGGCGCCGAAGACGCCCATCTCAAAAGGCAGGGTCACCACGCCGACGGAGACCCAGGAGACAATGAAGGCGGCGATGGCCGGCGGCCAGGCGCCGGCGGTGAGCAGGGTGCCGGCCAGGGGGAAGGCCGCCGCCGGCGGGCCGATGGCGATAGCACCCATGCCGCCACCGAGCAGAAGACTGATGGGGCCGGAAGATTCGCCCAGAATTTTTTCAATCAGTTCCGGCGGGATAAAGACCTGAAAAAGGCCGACCAGGCCGAAGACGGCGACGAGCAGGGGAAAGAGGCGCCACAGGGACAGCCCGGCGATCTTGAGACTCTTTCGCGTCTTCTCCGGGGAATTGCTGGAGCTGAAGCCGTAGGCAATCAGAATGAGGACCAGGTAGGTCATGCCGACGGCGCTCATGGGCGGACTCCAGGCTGTTTCACAAATCGGAACACGAAAAAGACTCCATGAAGAACGGGGTCAGCACCTCCGCCCTTCTCTTTAGTGGTGGGCAAAAGCGACCTGAACATCCTGCCGGTGGGCCGGGTCGATCTGCCAGAGGGTGCGGGGCGTGAAGTGGAAAAGCCGGGCGATGACGAGGTCGGGGAACTGGTCGAGGCGGATATTGTAGAAGGTGACCGACTCGTTGTACAGCTCGCGCCGGTCGGCGATCTGGTCCTCCAGCTCACTGATGCGGGCCCCGAGATTGCGGAAGGCGACATCGGCCTTGAGGTCGGGGTAGCGCTCCACCACCATGAAGAGAGAGCGCAACGTCTCGGTCAGGGCGTTCTGGGCTCCCATCCTCTCCTGGTCGCTGCCGGCGTTATTGATAGCCGAGCGGGCCTTGACGACTTCTTCCAGGGTCTTCTGCTCGTGCTGCATGTAGCCTTCGCAGACCTTGATGAGTTTGGGCAATTCGTCGAAGCGCTGTTTGAGCAGCACGTCGATATTGCTCCAGGCTTTGTCGATGGTGTTTTTCAGGTGGATAAAACCGTTGTACAGGATTACGGCGTACAGAATCAGGGCTGCGAGAATCAACAGGAAAGCAGCGAGAACGATCCAGCCTGTCATAGGTATCTCCTTGTGAAAGGGAAGGTTAAGGGCCGGTCAGCAGCGGGACCAGCCGGGTCAGAGACCAGAAAGCCGCCGCGACGGCGGCGAGGAAAAGGGGAATGGCGGTCAGGCCGTAGTTGCGGGTCAGGTGCGCCTCCGAGGGCGTTTCGGCGATAATAAAGGGCAGGCGTCGGTGCGGGTCACGGCCGATAATCACCGCGCCCCGCCCGCTACTGCCGGTAGCGTGCAGAGCCTGATGCAGGGCCTCTTGCTCGGCGGCCTGCCGCGCCTCGTCCCACTCATCCGGGCTGAGATGGCCGTCCCGGTTTTTGTCAAACCGCTGCCGTTTAGCCGGATCCTGCTTATAGCCCTGCAGAATCGCGCGGGTGCGTTCCCGCAGGGTCGGTGCCGGGGAGCGCTCCTGGTAGGCCTGCCCGAGAATATAGACCGGGCTCCCCTCGTGAATCAACTCCTCCACCCATTTTTCATCGGGCTCGTTGCCCCGCACGAGCAGACCCGTCTGGCCGGGGTAGCCTTCCTGGCTCGACTTGGGCCGCACACGAGCACCCTGGGGGTCGACGATGACGCGGCCGCTGCCGTCGTCGAGCAGAAAAGAGACGTAGCCGCTGTCCAGCGTGCTTACCAGGCTCCAGGTGTGGTCACGGTCGTCGCGCCGATATTTTTTAAGGCGGTAATAGACGCAGGGGGACTGGGTCATGGGGGAGACCAGGGCGTAGCGGCGCCGGGCGCGGCCGTGGACCTCGACCATCCCCAGGGCCAGGGAGCGTATGCGGCTGGTGGGGGTGTTCTCAAGCAGACGCTTGAGGCGGATGAAATGAAAGCCGCTTGCCAGCAGAATGGCGGAGAGGAGGGCCGGCAGCACCCCTGTCTTCATCCCTTGGCGGAACAGTTCGCCCAGCAGTCGGTCGTTGTGCCCCATAAGCAGGGCGAAACCGGCGCCGAGGGCCGCCATGGTAAAAAAGACCGGGACGGGCCGCGTGAAAAAGTGCCGCGATTGGCGGTGGTCCGGCGGCGGGGGCGGCAGGCCCCGCCAGGATGAAGGGTCGGGCGCCGTCGCCGGGTCCGCGTCGGTAGTCGCCTCGTCCATCTTTGTTACGGTGGCGACGGCCGCCAGCAGGGGGGCGACGTCTGCCTCCGGCCCGGCGTCGCCGGCTTTCTGTTCGGCCTGAGCCCGCCGCAGATCGGCCAGGCGCCAGCCGAAGAGGGTGAGGCGGTTGAGATTCTCCGGTGACGCTTTTTCGCCGAGTTTCGTTTCGTCGAGCTGGCAGCCTGGCAGCTGGGCCAGACCGAACTCGGTGTTCAGGGTAAACTCGCCGGCTTGGCGCCGCAGGAGCTGCACCAGCTGATGCAGGTTTTCCGCCCCGCTCAGGCCCGCCAGCTCACCCAGCCCTTGGGGGTTGAAGCGCCCGGGTACGAAGCGCAGGGCTTCAGCGATCCGCCCTTCGTCATCCAGCCGATAGACGTCCAGCACCGGCCGGGCCCGCAGGATGATGCGGTAGTGCTGGCGGGAGTCGAGAGGGACGATGTGCTCCTGGCCACGGTAGGCGTTTTGGGCCAGCAGGTTCTTGATGTGGCGTTTGGCCAGGGTGCCGCTGAGGTCGGCAAGCACGGCCAGGACGGCGGCTCCCTTAGGCAGCGCGGTCGTGCCTTTTTCGGTCGTGAAAAAAAGTGTCTCCGGCGTGACGCGGATCTCCCGCACCCGGGCCGGAACGAAAGCGGGCCGGGTCGGCTGCACCACCCAGACGGCGACACCCGCCTGCCGCAGAGGCGCGGCCATGGCGGTCAGGCGGTCATGATCGCCCCGGGCCAGCAGAGCTTTGCCCGCGCCGAGCAGACGCTGGCGGGCCTGATAGATGTCGAGTCCGTACTGCGCCGACAAAAAGCGGAGGACATCCGCCAGCCCCTCCGGTTCGGCGGCGGTCTTTTCGGCGAGGAGAAGATATCCCGACGTGCCCGGCATGGCGCCCGCTCCTATTCCAGGCCCTGCTCGAAGTTGAAGGAAGAGGTTCCCGGCACCTCTCCCCCCTTTTTGAGCACCTGCAGCACTTTTTTACCTTCGGGGGAATGGGGGCCCAGGTGGGAGAGGTCGACGATAAAACGGTGGCAGCCCAGGGACTGCAGAACATCCAGCTGCCCGAGCAGCGAGAAGTCGACGGTGGAGGAGAGAACCGTGAGGCCGCCGCGCTGGTCGACCCGGTAGGTGTCGCCGCGGTCGGAAACCACCGGCTGATCGGCGCGCACCGAGCGGATCGGAATGCGCGAGGTGATAAGGGGGACGCGGGTGTAGACGGTGGCGGCGGCGGAAACGCCCGTGTCCCGCGCCAGCAGTTCGGCGAGGTTGTCCCTGTCGTCCTCGATGTAGAGGGAGACCTCCTCGGCGCCCAGCTCACGCCAGGCGAGTATGGCCTGACTGTTCAGGCTGAAGAGGCGGTAGCTGGTGTGCAGATGCAGGCCGTCGAGCCCGTCAAAAAGCGGGAAATGCCCGAGGTTGCCCAGGCTGAAATGGCTGAAGCCGCGGCTGACGAGAATTCGGATGGCCTTGCGCGTATCGTTCCATTGATTCCCCAGCAGCACAAAAGGGATATCCCAGATAATGCGGTCCTCTTTGCCGGACAGTCCCTTGCCGAGGCGCAGCTGGTTGACGTTGGACGGGGTCAGCGGCAGCATGACCCGGTCCACGTCCGGGTCGAGGAGCAGCCCGATATCCCGCGGATCGCGCAAGCCCAGGGTAAGCTGGCGGCGTTCCTGCGGGGGCTGGCCGGCCGGCAGCAGGGCGGCGAGGGCGGCCTGGCGCCGGCGGTTCTGCCGGGTCTGACGTTCCCGGCGCAGCGCCTGGGCAAGCTGCTGATAAAAATCGCGGCGGATCTGCTTGAGCTGGCTGGGCGGGATGATTACCGGCGGCAGGTCGCCGGTGGCAAGGTCGCCCAGCCGGAAAGGCTCCGGGCCGCTCTTGGCGAAAACGGCCTCCAGGGTCTGGTGGCTGAGGGGACTTTCCTCGGCGGCAAAGGTTTCGACGGGGTAGCTCTGCTCCAGATCGAAGTCGTCGACCTGGGCGCGCAGGGTCAGGCGATCTGCCGTAAGAGAGACGACCAGGTCGACCTTTTCGGGGACGGGGCCGGCCTGCTCCAGTTTGCGGCGGCAGGCCGTTTCGCTCAGGGTGAAAGCCTGCTCGGACGACACCTTGAAGACGGCGTCCCCCGCCTTGAAGGTGTTTTCAAAGGGGGAAGGCACGGAGACAAAGGTGCCCGCCGCCACTTTTTTGACCGGCCGGCGTCCCTGCTGGAGTTCCTTGATGGTGAAAGCCGTGCCCGCCTTGTCCGTTTTCGGCTGAATGCGCAGACGGTCGCCGATATGGAGACGGTCGCGGGTCTTGAAAGAGATGGTTCCCCCTTTGACCTGACTGACATCACCGAGAAAGCGACCCGTCGCCCCCTTGACCGAGGGGATGGCGATGTCGTGCGGGATACCGCCGGGCAGAAAACCCTTGGTGGGGTTGCGGCCGAAGGAGGCCTTGAGATGCTCCTTGGCCTGGCGTACCGCTTCGGCCCGCTGGGCGGGGGCCGCGTCCAGAGCCAGGCGGTAGGCGGACACCACGTTGGAGACGTACTCGGCACTCTTCATGCGCCCTTCGATCTTCAGGCTGATAATGCCCGCCTCGGTGAGCTCCGGCAGCAGATCGATGGCGGACAGATCGTTGGTGGAGAAGTAGTAGCCCTCCTGCTGGCGATAGCGGTAGCGCCGCCGGCAGGGCTGAGCGCAGCGCCCGCGGTTGCCGCTCTTGCCGCCGAGATAGGAGGAGAAATAACACTGACCTGAAAAGCAGAAGCAAAGGGCGCCATGGATGAAGTGCTCCAGCTCCATGCTGGTCTGGGCGCGAATGGCAGCAATCTCCTCAAGGCTCAGCTCGCGGGCCAGCACCGCCCGCGAAAAGCCCATGCGTTCGAGCATGCGGACGCCAGCGGCGTTGTGTACCGTCATCTGGGTGGAAGAGTGCAGCTCCAGGCCGGGAAAGTGCTCGCGGGCCAGACGCCACACGGCCAGATCCTGCAGGATGACGGCGTCGATGCCCATGGCCTCCAGGGCGCTCAGGGTGTCGACCAGCTGCGGCAGTTCCGTCTCCTTGACCAGGGTGTTGAGGGTGACATAGACCTTGCGCCCCTGTCCGTGGGCGTAGGCCAGCATCCTCTCCATGTCGCCGAGGGTGAAATTGCGCGCCTTGGCGCGGGCGGAAAAATCGCGCAGGCCGGCATAGACGGCATCGGCGCCCGCTTCCATGGCGGCGAAAAAAGCCTCCAGACTGCCGGCGGGGGACAAAAGTTCGGGTCTGGTTCTGGCGGTGGCGGGTACAATCGGTGAGGTCACAGGGGTATCCACGGTCTGGCGGTTGCTGAAAAAAAACAAGCCGGGTTGGTTTCCCCCGGCCTGGTGAGGTAAGTCGGCCGTTAAAATATCATGTTCCCGGTCAGCAATTCAAGCGCTTAGTCGAGAGGTTAGATCTGGCGTCCGGGGTAGAACGGTGTTATTCTTTTTTGCGAAAGGAGACGAGCCATGCCCATTTCCCCCCCTGCCGAACCCTTTTTGCACCAGGCCCCCATGGAACTGATGGAGCTTTACGGCCGGATGAACGCTCTCGCCGCCCACAAAGGGTTCCGCCAGATTTTGCCTGCCGTCTGGCAGTGCTCGGACGAAAGCCAGGGGATCAAGAAGGCCCTGCTCGGCTATGTCTTTGACTGCCCGGTCTTCAACCTTGGTCGCGTCGGCGGGCTGCTCGACCCCCAGCGCCTGGTGCCGGCCTCCCATCACGGTCAGGATCTCGTTATCCTGGGCGGCAGCCATCATGGCATCCGGGAGGAAGAGGGCATCGGCTATGTCGAACGGATTCACGGCGAGGTCGCCCCCTGCTGCAGCGCTCTCTATCGTCTGCTGGAAGGCTATCTGGTCATCTACCGGCGGGCGGCCGCCTCCATTCGGCTCTTTCGCGGGGTCGGCGGGCTCAAGGTTGAGATCCCCTACAAATATCTCTTTCGGCACGGTCAGAGCGATGAGGCCCGCATCGTCCTGCATCTGCGCCGCCTGGTGGATGGCGAAGCCCTGCGGGATTCGAGTCACGGCAAGGTTTACCGCCTGCATCCGGCCTTTGTGGAAAAAAACGAAGTGGTGCTGGCGGAGCTGGGCGCCGAGCCCCAGGCCATCGGCAGCCTGCTCGGCGCCGAATATTTCGTCTTCAGCCGTGCCCTCGATCCGCAGAGTCATGATATCAAGGCGATGCTGGAGGTGACCGTCTTCGATTTCCTGCCGGATATCGTTACCTCGGAGCGCCCCCACCGCCGCCTTGCCGACATCAACACCTGGCGGCAGTTTCACCGGCTGGCCTCCTACCTGACCGATTCCTTCGACAGCGGCGAGCGCAACATTCTGGCCATCGCCGGCCTGACTTTGGATCATTCGGTCAAGCGCAACACCTTCGTGCCCCAGTTCGGTTTCCTGCTGCCCCACGGCCGCGCCGCCGAAGCCGAATATTACGGGCCGGCCGAGATCAACGACCTGCTCCTGCAGCAGGAGGTGCGCCTGCCGCAGAAGAGTTTTTTCGAGTACGCCGAAGTCGGTCAGGACATGAGGCCGCGGTCGGCCAGACTGACATAGGTGCCGTTGCCGATGATGATGTGATCGAGCACGCGCACTCCCATGAGTTCGCCGGCGCTACGGAGACGGCTGGTGATATCGAGATCTTCGCGGCTCGGTGAAGGATCGCCGGAGGGGTGATTGTGCACGAGCAGAAGGGCGGCCGCCGATTCCCGCACCACCGGGGCGAAGACCTCCCGGGGGTGGACGATGCTGGCCGAGAGACTCCCTTCCGAAACCTGAATTTCGCGGATCACCCGGTTTTTGCTGTCAAGCAGCACCGTCAGAAAGACCTCTTTTTTCCGATCCCGCAGACGCTCGTGAAAATGCTGGAAGACCTCTTCGGCGCAGCTGAACTTTTCCCCGGGCTGCAAAGGCGCCGCGGCGAAGCGGCGGGCCAGTTCGAAGACGGCCTTGAGCTCGGCTGCCTTGGCCGGCCCGATTCCCTTGAGTTCGCACAGCTCCGTCACTGAAGCCTGGGCCATGGTGCGCAGGGTGGAAAAACGTGCCAGCAGCTGGCGCGCGTGGTCAAGGGCGCTGCAGCGGCTGGAGGCGTCGCCGGTGCGCAGGATGAGGGCGAGAAGTTCGGCATCGCTCAGGGCTTCGGGCCCTTTGTGCAGAAGCTTCTCCCGTGGCCGCTCGTCGGCGGGCCAGTTTTTGATCTGATGCATGACAGTCCAGAGGGAAGTGGCCGCAAGGCTGGCGTGTTGGCAGTAAAAAGACGGCGGGACGGCTAGTGGGCCGGCTGCGGGGTGGGTTTGTCCTCGCCCGCGAAGGGGCGGCCCCAGAAGGTGCCCAGAACCTCCTTGTCACGGGGATCGAGAACCGCTCCCCGCTCGATCATCTGCTGCTGCAGCTTTTCGAGGGACCGGCGCTGGGCAATGGCTACATCCACGCGCTCGCGGGAGTGGCAGATGCCGCAGCGGTTGTCGATGACCCTGTGGAAATCATCGACCGTCGTCGGGGTGATGGCTCCGAGGTTTTCCATCTGCTTGGCGCCGAAGGCCGGGGTCTGACCCAGGATGAGGATAAACAGAATCACGCAGGAATATTTCATAGAAGCCCGTTTCCTTTGCCGTAGAGTTGACCACCGTGTTGCTCGAAGATGAAAAGAATTTTACGGCAGACGTCCTCTTTGTCAATGTCCGGCTCCTCCGACCATTTGCAAAAGGCCGCGAGTGTGGCATGATGACCGCCTGAACCTGACTGGACGGAGGAAGGATGAGCGGTTTCGAAGCAGCGGTCAGTGTGGCGCCGGTCACCCTGCCGCGTCCCGCCTTAAAAAGCATGATACGCCTGGTGAAGGCGCTTTTCGCCCTGAGCCGCAACCGGCGTTACCGAGAGTATTTATCCCCGTCGCTACCCGAGGTCGCCCGCTTCGACCCGGGGCACGACGCGGTGATGATGGGGTTCGACTTTCATGTGACCGGGGCGGTGCCCAGCCTCATCGAGGTCAACACCAACGCCGGCGGGGGGCTGCTCGCCCATTGGGCCCATCATCCCGGTGAGGCGGCGGGAACCCTGGCGTTGCCGCGACGGCTGGAAGAGCTGCTGCGCTACTCCTTCCTGAGGGAAATGGAAGCCTTCAGCGCCGGTCGCCAGCAGCTGCCCCGGCGTCTCGCCATCGTCGACGAGCAACCGGGCGAGCAGTTTCTCTATCCCGAGATGCTGGCATTTCGTGAGCTTTTTACGCGCTGGGGCATTCCGGCCGCGATTGTCGATCCGCAGGAGCTGGTGGCGGGGGCCGAGGGCGTCTTTCATGACGGCGAGCCGGTAGACTTCATCTACAACCGGCATTGCGATTTCTACCTGGAGAGCGAGGCCATGGCCGGCCTCCGCGCCGCCTACCTGGCCCGCAAGCTCTGCCTTTCCCCCAACCCCCATGTCTATGGCCTGCTGGCCGACAAGCGTCGGCTGGCGCTGTGGACGGACCGGGAAGCCATGGCCTCCCTTGGGGTTTCGCCGGCGGTGCTCGATCTGCTGGCCGAAACAGTGCCCGAGAGCCGGATGATGGCCGCCATGGACCCTGATACACTGTGGCAGCAGCGCAAGGAATGGGTCTTTAAGCCCGTCGACCGATTCGGCAGCCGCGGCGTCCTGCTGGGCCGCAAGATTTCCCGCAGCCGCTTTGACCAGCTCGAGCCGGAGCAAACCCTTGTCCAGCGCCTGGTGGAACCGTCCGTCACCGCCAGCGGCGACGAAGTCATGAAAACGGATTTCCGCCTCTATGTCTATCGCGACCGCGTCCTTGGCGTGACGGCGCGCCTCTACCAGGGGCAGGTGACCAATATGCGCACGCCGGGAGGAGGCTTCGCCCCGGTACACATCCGCTAAAACCACAAAGGGCCTGATCGCTGTCGCGACCAGGCCCTTGCTTTTGGTGTTTTGCCCGCCCGGACTCAGGGAGCGGACAGACGGGAATCGACATTGTTCTTCAGCCATTGGGCATCCCACCATTCGATGGGATTGACCGGCACACCGGCCACGACGACGCCGAAGTGCAGGTGATCCCCTCCCGCCATGCCGGTCAGGCCGGTGTTGCCGATAACCTGGTTTTTGCCCACCGTCTCATCCTGCGCCACGTCAATTTTGCTCAGATGTCCGTACAGGGTCTGCAGACCAAGGCCGTGGTCGATGATGACGCACTGGCCATAGATCCCCAGATAGCCGGCGAAGACCACACGCCCGGCGTTGGCGGCATGAACCGGGGCCTGGGCGACGGAGGCGAGGTCGATGCCGAGGTGAATCTGGCTGTCGATCTTCTGGTCGTTGTAGTAGTAGCTGCGGCGGTCCCCGAACAGGGCGAGAGTGGCCGACTGGGGCTGACGGAGAAAAACGCCTTCCCACAGGGGGGCGGCCGAGGTCTGCCGGGCAAACTCGGTCAGTTTTTCCCGGTTGCTCTGGCGCAGCTGGCGGTTAACGGCTAAAAAGATGTCCACCGGGGTGCCGGCCTCGGGCACCAGGGCCTTGAACTCAGGGGTTTTGGCCTGCAGGAAGCGGTCATCGATGTTGATGCGGCGCTGCCGGAAGGTCTGCTCCTTGGCCCGGTAGAAGATGCCGGTCATCGCTTCGTTGCCGGCCAGATCGACGGCCTGTATGCGGGGGACGAAATCCTTTTCGGGCAGGTCGTTGGGAAAAGGCACCAGGCAGGCATAGAGTCCGGAATCCTGGCGGTGGGCAGGGATGAAACGATCGGCAAAGACGATACCGGCCTGGCTGACCTCTTCGGCGAGACGGAAGGTGACGAGGGAGGCGCCCCCCTGCACGAAATTGTGTCCGGTGCTGATGACGGTGGCCAGAGGCGGGGTCCGGTCAAGGGAAAAGGAGAAACTCTGCTCGACCCGGTTGCCCTTGCCGAAATGATAGACGGCATGATCCCCGGCGGTGATCAGGATTTCAAAGGGCCCTTCCGCCAGGCTGGTTTCAGCAAGGTTCAAGTCCTCCCGAATCGTGCTGGTTCCGGCGGGATAGGTTTTGCTCAGCAGGGTATTGGCAGCGCCCTGTTGCAGCAGGGCGACGGTCAGCTCTCTGATGCCGGCCCCGGTGTCTTCAAGATGCAGTTCGAGGGGGCGGGCGGGGGAGACGGCGCCGCTATCGGGTGAGAGGGTGACCGTCGGGGCGCTGGTGTCGCGGAAGTAGTAAAATGCCCCGGCGCCGAGGGCGACCAGCAGCAAAATAACGAGCAAAGATGATTTTTTCACGGAAAAACTCCTGTTGCGGGTTGCAAGTGAAGGCAGGAAAGGAGGCGGATGGTGGATGTCGTCGTATGGGTCCGGAAAGGGGCGGTCGGCTTGGAAACCGCCTCCGACTTGCGCCAGGCCCTGAAGCGGTGAGAAAGGTGAGGGGTAAAGGGGCTAACTAGCCCTCCTGGCTGTCGATCCACGTGTCAATGGCGTTGGCGATTTCATCCGGCAGGTCGGTAAATCTGAGTCCCATGCCGGGTTCGTAGGGAGCGCCTTTGGTAAAGTGACGTTTCCAGACGACTTCGCAGGTGCACTCGATCGTTCGGTTCAACGGCGAGGGCAGGGGGATCTCCACCCGGAATTGACTGCCGGGTTCCCGGGGGTTGACGGTGCCGATGAAAATGCCACTGCGGCTGATATTCTTGGTATAGCCGAAAAAGGACTTCTGTCCATCGTCCATGCGAACCCGCAGGGCGATCAGCGGGGAACGCAGGTTTTTCCTCGGGTCGGCTTTCTCCCGTACCGGTTGGTCGCTTATTTCCTGTCCCATAAGAGCCTCAATCAGTGAAGGTCATTTTCCTAAACAGGCAATATATTAAAAAAACCGTTTAAATTCAAAGAAAATTTAGATTTTTTAAGTCGAGGTGCCGGCCATGTGACGCCTGAGGGCGGCAAGCTGCGCTGCGGAGTGGTCGGCAGGCGGCAGTCCGGCCCAGGCCAGCAGGGGAGGCAGGGCTGCCGGCGGTGCCAGACGGCCGAACCGGCGATCACTCATCCAATGGATAAGCTGCAAGGTTTTCAACCCGTCGAACCAGCCGTGAAAAGCCCGCCGAAAGCCTTCCTGTTGCGGATGATTTTTTTGCAGCCGCTCCCACACCGAGCCGAAGTCGTTCCCGTCCAGAAAATCGCCCAGATCGTTGGAGAGGCGGCGGGCCTGCGCGAGGACTTCGGTCGCCGGGTGCACCGACGCGCTGCCGGCCAGGTCCAGCCAACGGGCCAGCAGCCGGAAGCACTCCGGGTGGTAGAATCGCACGGCCTCTGGCTCGCCGGCCAGCAGACGGCCGACGGTCGGCCCGGTGCCGAAAGGGGTACGATCGGAGAGGCGGGGAGAAGGATAAACCTCGGTGCCCTGCAGGCGGGCGACCCCGGCCGTTTTCGCCATCTGCTGCAGAAAGTAGAAATCTTCCCCGGCCTGGCGGCGGTTCATGCCCCCCATGCGGGCGTAGGCCTCGGCCCGAAAGCTCAGGGCGCTGCCGACGGTCCAGAAGGCGTAGGGCGAGCCGGCCAGCTCGAGCCCCAGGGCATAGTGATGCAGATAGAGCTCGTAGCGGTCGATGGCGGCTTGCCCTTCCGCGGTGTCGGCGGGCTGGTGGCAAAAAGGAATGACGGCGGCCCCCGCCCTGGTCTGGGGAAAATGCCGGAGCAGGGCAAGAAAGTAGTCGGGTCGCACCAGGGTGTCGGCGTCGAGGGAGGCGAGCAAAGGGGGGGCACCACGATAATCGAGACAGGGCAGGGCTAGGTCGAAGCCGATCTTGCGGGCCAGCCCGACGCCGTCTTTGTCGGGAAGTTCCCGGCCATCGGTGGCGGCATCGACCCAGGCCAGGGGGAGGCCGTGGAAAGAACCGCCGCTGTGGCGCAGCCGGTCCAGATCGTCCCGGTTGACCTGCTGGCGGTGCGGGTCCGTCTGGCGGCGGTGGTTGACGACCACGATGATCAGCCAGGGCTGGGGTGGCGGCGTAGCGCCGGCCAGACTCTCCAGGGTGGCGAAAAGGTGGTCGCCCTCGGCCAGAGCGGGGATGACCACCGCGCCGGCAAAGAGGCGATCCGTCGCCCCTTCCAGCTTCCAGGGGCCATCCATGCTCCGGCGGCGAAGGTAGCGACCAATGCTGTCCGGGATCATGCCCCGGCTTCTCCGATGCCGGCGAGAATGGCCGCGGCCGATCTGTCACCGCCGTCCACCCAGTGAATGGTCGTCCCCTGGCGCTCCATGCGGCGGAACCAGGTCTCCTGGCGCTTGGCGAACTGGTGGATGGCGCTGTTAAGCTTCTGCACCATGTCGTTGCGGTTCAGTTCCCCCTTCAGGTATTGGGCGACATAGCGGTATTCCAGCCCGTAGAACTCCAGCGTCTCGAAAGGCACCCCCGCCTGCCGCAGGCTTTCCACCTCTTCGATCAGCCCCTGCTCCAGCCGCTCGCGCAGGCGCCGGGTGATGCGCTGCCGCAGCACCTCGCGCGGCCAGCGCACGCCGAAGATCAGAGGACGAATTTCGGGGGGCGGCGGCAGCGTGGCGGCCGCGGCTGCTTCTCCCTCGGCGATTTCGATGGCCCGGATCAGGCGATCGCGATCCTCCAGGTCCGTGGTGTTGTGCTGCTGAGGCCGCAGCTCCAGCAGACGCTGCTGCAGCGCTTCGGTGGAGAGAGGTGCCAGTTCGTGGCGCAGAGCGGGATTTTCAGGGACCTCCACCAGCCGGTAGCCGCGCAGAACGGCGTCGAGGTAGAGACCGGTGCCCCCGACGAGAATCGGCAGAACGCCGCGCGAACGAATCTCGGCGAAAACCTGGTAGAAACGTCGCTGAAATTCGAAGACGTTGAATTCGTGCCCCGGCGGCACCAGGTCGATCAGGTGATAGGGCACCTCGCCGTATTCCTCCAGATCCTTGCCGGTGCCGATATCCATGCCGACATATACCTGACGCGAGTCGGCGGAAATGATCTCGCCGCCCAAGGCGCGGGCCACTTCGACCCCCAGGCGGGTTTTGCCCGAAGCCGTGGGCCCGAGTATGACAACAAGATTGAAGGACATGCTGCTCTCCATGGCAAGCCAATGATCAATGGCGCGTCCGTTAATCTAAGGTTTTTCCCGACAAAGATCAACGGCCGGTGCAGATCGGGATAAATCCTTTTCACTTCCGGCGGTTTTTGCTAGATTGTGCAGTCGGTGCGCCGAAGGCGCCAGCGAGATAAACACCAGGAAACGATCCCCTCATGAATCCAGACCACCAAAACATACCCCGACAGGCGGCCGCACCGGTCATCCTGCCCCGCAGCGAACACACCATCTCCCGCAAGCAGATCGACGAAAACACGCTGAAGGTGCTTTACCGGCTGCGTAGCCACGGGCACAAGGCCTATCTCGTCGGCGGCAGCGTCCGCGACCTGCTGCTGGGGCGCACGCCCAAGGATTTTGACGTCGGCACCGACGCCACGCCCAACCAGGTGAAAAAACTGTTCCGCAACTGTTTTCTCGTCGGCCGTCGCTTCCGGCTCGCCCATATTCGTTTCGGCCGGGACAGCCTGGTGGAAGTGGCCACCTTCCGCCGTCTGCCGCGCGAGGACGAACTGCCGGAAAACCCGGATGATCATTTTTTCTTCGCCGAAAATGTCTTCGGCACCCCCTGTGAGGACGCCTTTCGCCGGGACTTCACCATTAACGCCCTCTTCTACGATATCGCCGACTTCTCCATCATCGATTATGTCGGCGGGCTCGAAGATCTGCGGGCTGGCCGCATCCGGGTGATCGGTAAGCCGGAGGTTCGCTTTACCGAAGACCCCGTGCGCATGCTGCGGGCCATCGAGTTTGCCGCGCGGCTCGGCTTCTCTCTCGACGAACAGACCCGCGAGGGCATCTATGCCCGGGCCCCCCTTATCGCCGAAGCGGCCCCGGCCCGCATTCGGGAAGAACTCATGGAACTCTTCCGACACCGGGTCGCCGCCGATGTGCTGCGCCAGGCCCAGTCACTGGGACTGCTCTCTTATCTGATGGCGGGGTTCGAGGCCGACAATGACACCTTTGAGCTGCTGAGTCTGATCGATGCGCGCACCGCCTCCGGGCAGGCAATCGAAGAGCACCTGGCCCTGGCCGCCCTTTACCTCTCCCGCTTCTGGCGGGCCTGCCCCCAGGGCGACGGGGCCCCCATCACCGAGGTCGTGCGCATCGCCAACCTGGTGCTGTCCCCCCACTGCGGCTATTTTCACGTCGCCCACGGCATCCGTCACCTGGCCCGCGAACTGCTGGTCGGCTGCTACCGCCTGGCCCGCGGGCGCGGCAAGCGGGGCGAACAACGCCTGCTTCGCCATCCCCTTACCCCGCAGGTGCTCGAGCTTTTCATGCTGTGGACCAAAGTGCTGGGAGAAGGGCAGGAGCTGGGCGCCAGTTGGCAGAAGGCGCTGGCCAAAGCCGCCGAACAGGAAGAGGCCAGGCCAGCCGAAGCGCCTAACCGCCGAAGGCGGGGACGACGGCGGAAGCCCCGCAAGGCCAAACCTAAAAGCGAAGTGTAACGACAGGGGGAAGGGAGGTTGCAGCTGACGGCTACTTCTGAGTTTCCTTCAAAAAGTCCGCGTACTTTCGGTCTTCAACGCAGATGTGGCCAAGCCACCAATTCTTCAGAAACCTCAGAAGAATTTCCGGGTCATTCTCCTCTTTTACCTGAATAGAGACCTTTTTGGATGTATCAGCCAACGCATGATGAAATTTGATGTGTTCTGAAATGTCTGGAAATTCAATATCTTTCATGATTCCCTCTTCCGTGGAAAAATGAAATTTCGTGTATTGATCCAGCACGACAATAATGGAATTTATTTCGTGAACTTCCTTTTTGTTCGTAATGAAATAGTGCAGCGTGTTGATGGTTGAAATGATGGCCCGGTGCTGCTCATCAATGATGGGGATGCCCGTATTGTTCGCCTCGTTCCAGACAATGTAGAGATTGTGCTTCACTTTTAACCTCCCATGACAAGGGGAAAGTTCAATTCCATCGCTGTTCCCGCTCCCAGGCTTTCAGTCCGATTCCTGGTCGGTATCCGACTCGCTTTCGGTTGCAGGCTGGCGGCTGAGAAAGATTTTTTCAGCCACCAGAATCAGGGTCATGGCCAAGGCTGCCACGCCGACAACCAGAGCATCCGTCGTCAGTTTGAACCAGACAAATCCTGCGAGCACGACAAGATCGAGCACAATGGCCGTTATCAGCACCCACGCCTTGGCCTCGATGTCCTGGCGCAAATAACGTAGGATGCCCCAATGAACAGCAATATCCATGATCAGGTAGAAAATGATGCCCAGGGCGGCGATCCGCGACAGGTCAAAGAATGCCGTCAGTGCCAGGCCCAGAACCACGGTGTAGACCAGGGTGTGTTTCTGGATAGGGCCGGGCATGCCGAAATGACTGTGGGGGACCAGTTTCATTTCCGTGAGCATGGCCAGCATTCTGGATACCGCGAAAATGCTGGCAATGATCCCGCCCGCCGTGGCCACCATGGCTAAAACGACGGTGAACCAGAGGCCAGACTTGCCCAGGACCGGCTTGGCCGCCGCCGCGAGCGAATAATCCTTTGTGGCGATAATTTCGCTGAGGGAGAGGTTGCTGGCCACCGCCAGCCCCACCAGGCTGTAAATAACCACGCACAAGGCAATAGATATCGTAATGGCCCTGCCCACGTTGCGATGGGGGTCTTTAAGCTCTGAGCCGCTGTTGGTAATGGTGGTAAAGCCCTTAAAGGCGAGAATGCCCAGAGCCGTGGCGGCCAGAAAGCCGGAGGTCGTCGACTCGGAAGGTGTTCGGGTGAAATCCACCGCCAGGTTGTCGGCCAGCCATACGCCGACGACGCCGAAGAGAACAATGCCGCCGATTTTCACCAGGCCAATAAAGGAAGCCACCCCTTCAATCAGGCGGTTGCCCGACAAATTGATAACGAAAGCCACCAGCAGCAGACCAATCCCCAGTCCCGGAACGAGCAGGCTCTGGTCCCCCGCTTCCATAAGCTGAACGGTGTACGAACCAAAGGTGCGGGCCAGAAAACTCTGCGCGATCACCATCGAAAAATACATCAGCAAGGCGTGAAAAGCTGTCGGCAAGGTGCCGCCATACGCCTTGTAGAGATACATGCCGATGCCTCCCGCCGAGGGGAAAGCGTTGGACATCTTCACGTACGAGTAGGCGCTGAACGCCACGATCAAAGCCGCCGAAAGAAACGCCAAAGGAAAGAGCGGCCCGGTCATCTCCGCCATCTGGCCCGTCAGGGCGAATATGCCGGCGCCGATCATGACCCCCGTCCCCAAAGACACGGCCCCCAACAGGGTCAAACTATCTTCCTTGTATTCGGTTTTGCGATCCTCGGAATCGTTCATGACCTCTCCCTGTCCGGCAATCCTCTTCTCACCGCGTCATCAGCGCAAACACACCCCAGCCGAGATACTCACGCGTGTAAGCGGCGTAGCGCGCGGGTTCCAAAGTCAGTTGGGCGCGAACCTCTTTGGCGAGTTCGTCATCGGGGTTGGCGTCAAGCCATCGGCGCATGGTGAGCCACTTGGCCGCCTCGTATCGGTCCCAGCTGTCCTGGTCGGCCAAAACCATTTCGACGACGTCGTAGCCGAGGTGGCCGAAAGACGCCAGAAGCTCCGGCAGCAGCAGAAAGTCGGCGATTGAGCCGGCAAGACACCCTTTGGCAACCTCTTCCGTCGGCGGCAGCTGCCGCCAGTAGGGTTCGCCGACAAGGATGATCCCCCCGGGGCGCAGGCTATGCGCCAGCAGCGCGATGGTGCCGGCGACGCCTCCACCGATCCACGTAGCACCAAGACAGGCCGCCACGCCTACCTTCTCGTCAGCAACATAGCCGGCCGCATCGCCATGGATGAACGTGACGTGGTTGGCGACACCGAGTTCTGCAGCCCGGTGTTTCGCCTGCTCGGTGAACAACGGGCTCAGGTCGATGCCGGTGCCGATGACGCCGTAATCGCGTGCCCAGGTGCACAGCATCTCCCCCGAGCCGCTGCCGAGGTCGAGCACGCGGGTTCCCTTTTCCAGCCGCAGCGCCGCGCCGAGAGTGGCGAGCTTTTCGGGTGTGAACGGGTTATGAATGCGGTGAGCACTTTCGGTAATGTTGAAGATCCGTGGAATATCCAATGTGGAAAACTCCTTACGGGGGTGAATGGATGGAGGCGCTGACGGAAGGTATGCAATAAGCGGTGGTGCACTTGCGAGCAAAATCTGCCCCGTATTAATTTCAAAGCCTAGCAGGTTCGACTCCGAGCACAATAATGATCAGTGATGGTTTTGAAATCCCAGCAAGTGGTGGGTTTCATAATAGGCTCTCAAGGAGCGTTTTTCTTTCTGGTTTCGTCAGAAAGTGTCCTCAAGGAGGCGTTCTCACCTGACAGATCGTCGAAGGCAAAGGGATTAAGAAACTGTCGACCCCATAACAATCTGCGATCGATTTCGCCCAGATCGGCCTGCTGGCAGACATCATTCCAGCAATCACCAATCATCGTGAGTTGATAGCTGACAATCTCGCGGGCATCAGCTGGTGACAAAAGATATTGGTGCGCGGCTTCAAGGCATGAAGAGATGCGGCTCATGCGATTGTCTCCGCCGATCAGCATGGCTTGGGTCGCCTCGTTTCCGCTACGTCCTTGCGGGCAGATATCATAGGCCGGGGTTAGGGATAGGGTCTCGCCATTCCAGAAAGCCGCATGATTCCGGGCATGGTCGTCGGTGTTGCCGACGAGGATGTTGAAGACGATGCGGGCAAAAAGCTCCTTCAGCGTCGCCGGTGCCTCGGTGAATTTGTGCCGAATAATCTCGGCCAGATCCTGGTAGCTGGCGTAGCGGGCCATCATTTCATCCAGGCCCAGCAGGGTGAGGGCCGAAAGCATGGGGCGTCGTTGCCAGCCCTTTTTACACCATATGCGGTCAAAGCGCTCAATCAGCAGGACATCCTTGCCCAGGGCCGTGGTCAGTTCCGCCTCAGCGGCCTGGAGTCCGCTCCGTTTAGCGAGGCGCATGGCAATAAATTCTGCCTTGACGACACTGTAGATGTCGGTCGTCGAGGAAAATTTGGCGATGTATTTTTTGTTCTGATGTTCGATGAGAGCCTTTGGGCGTGCCCCGCCAATCGAGCTGCCATGATGCAAGGCTTCGTCAAGGTCTGCGTTCAGGGGGATGCCTTTTTCAACCCGCTCGGCGGAGCGGAGTAACTCTTCCAGAGAGGCGTTCACGGGGGACCGTGGCGCATATTCGACCGGTGAGCGTTGGAAATCGAGTGCTCCGATACGGTCGGAGCCAGATTCGAGCAGATAGGTCAGTTCGTCCAACCCCGAGACGTCGGCGTTTTTCCCTTTGCGCCCGAGCAACCGGTTCAGCAGCACCCGCCGACCCCAGGCGTCTGGAGCTCCATCACGGATGCAGCCGGGGATGGTCAGCCCTTTTGGCAGGGGAAGCACCCCCGGCCGTAAAGGGAGCTCAAGGTCATAGATGGCGATGGCGTTGTTTCGTTCGAGATAGCTTTTTCCATAATTGAAAACCAGCGTGTCCTTTTCCGCCGTCAGTTTTCCGGCGACGACCGGCTCGATTTCGCCCGGCAGCCAGATCCAGACGTAGGCTTCGGTGTATTTTTCTGGCTTAGAATTCATCGTCGACCGGTTTTCTGCTGGGGTGGATATGCTTGGGAAGCAGAGCGATCCGCTCGTCGGCCTCATGGATTCGCCCTCTTAGTGTTTCGCTATTCGCATCAAACAGTTTGATGCCGACCAGCGTCGCGACTTCAAAGACAAGCCCGATCTTGCAGGCCATGTCCCCTTTTTCAATCCGCTGCAGAGTCGCCCTGGCAATCCCGGCACGCTCAGCAAGCTCGGTTTCCGACCAGCGACGTTGCTTGCGTCCAAGCTGGATCTGCTTGCCGAGCAGCTTGACCGCTTCTATGGTGTATTTGGAAAAAGGCCGTGCCTGCGTCATCGTTTTTCTCAATCCCGGTTTCTGGTGGCAGCCGTTCAATCCTGCATTTGGTCTGTAAGACTATGCTGGGTGAAAATCGTTCTGTCAAGAAAAATGACTCATATATGGATCATATTAGATAAATAAGCCCCATAAATGAGTCATGTATTGCCGTCTTATTCAGATTTTAAAAGTCTCACCCCCCTAAAACCTGAGAGCGTCCTTCATTTTTCCCCCACCTATAAAATCCGATAATTCAAGGCAAAATTAGGGACACTCCCCGGTTTCCTTCCGGGGACGACCCGGCTTCCCGGGTTTCAATATCTGATTCAGCTGAATTTCCAACATATCAATGAAGGATTCCGAGCCAAATGGCCTGCCGGATTTGGTGGCTCTGCGGATGGTGTTATCGGTCTCATCGTCTTCCAGGCACACAAATTCGGCATACGCGCTTCGCTCCTGTAGTGAAAGCCAGGAATCCCCTGACAACACCGAATCCTGAGTGCCATTCACATGCGCTTTGGCGCTTGACCATCGATAATCAACCACGCTCGCGGCAAGCCCGGGTTTGAGAGGATTGCGCTCAATGTAACGCGCTACCGCCCAAAGATATTGTTCGTTTTCGACAACACACGAAAAAAAACGGTTCTGCCAGATACGCCCGGACTGTTCTCGCTTACGGTTGAGATACTGGGTATACATCTGGTTGGTAAGCCCAATCCCGCGCGACAGAGAGGATTCCGTCTCTGGTACGGCGAGCAGATGAATATGGTTGTCCATCAGGCAGTAAGCCCAGATCTGGACATGATGCTTCTGGGTGTAGTCTGCCAGCAGCTTTAGATAGGTTTGTCTATCTTCGTCATCGAAGAAAACGGTGGCGCGGTTGTTGCCACGTTGGGTTATGTGATGCGGGTAACCGGGAGCTATGATACGTGCAATTCTTGGCATGGCGGAAATGATAGCTCAAATCTTCACGGCTGCAATCGATAATATGGGGAGTGTCCCTAATTTCCTTTTGATTTTTAAGCGAAAGTAGATTGACTGAAGTGATAGCGTCTTCACCATATGAAATCTGATTTTCATATGCATTTTTAATTGTGTCCCAAGTAATTGCTGCCTGTTGGTTGAGTACATCTTCTGGAGTCGGCATATTCTTTTCCAATGGCTAACGGTTCGTGATAACCGGCGGCGACGTGAAGTTTTGGCCACCACCGAGATTTCGATTTTCAATTATTCACAGACGTATTTTCCGTCCGGTTGATTAGTTTGTTAGCTTTCTTTAGCAAAGGATAGTTCAATATGTCTGCTATGGATTTTTCACCATTAATGACGTCACTACAGATTGCTTCCATTTCTTCTATTACTTTTGTTACTCGTGGGATGATTGGGTCATTATCGACTGAATCTGCCCAGAAAATGGCTTCTTGCTCCCCTACGCGCTGCTGGTGATCTTCCCATTGTTTTTCTGTTCGGAAATGATCTCTGGCCCATAGCCTTGAGAGGTGTCGGGCTGATTTGACGATGTCATTGATTACTTTCTGCAAGTCTTCAAATGGCTTGGCTTTTTCTTTTCCGATTTGGGCCATAAACCTGTAGCGAGAGGCATACAGTTTGTTGAAAAGTTCTTGGTGTTGTTTATACCGATAGAAAACTACACTTGCGTTTTTACGCGCTTCCCACGCAGCTTCTGATTCATTTTCAGCTCGTTTGATTTCCTCAGTTTCGCTTGAGTAAGAGAAGGGATGTCTGAGGTAATTTATTGCGTCAGAGGCTTCGTAGAATAACGCCAAAGAATCTTCTGCAAGTTCAATTTTTCTTTTCCCGGTATGAACTTTCCGCCAATTATTGATGCCCGCAATTGATACCCAAATTCCTATGAGGATTGAAATTGCGTATAGTGCATCAACGAAGGTCATGATTCTTCTTTCTGAAAGCTAACGGGCAAAGATAACCGGCGACGTCGCGCCATTTCAAACAAGTAGAATACTTTCAGTGAACCGCACAAGTAGTTTTCGTCCGGTTCATTTTTTTTGTTAGGACTTTTTAAATGCTTTACGAATATCTTTTAGCGATTTCATGCCTTGTTCACCATCAACTAAATATGCATAGCATTTGTCGATTTCAGACAAATTTATGAGCGGAAAAGTATAATCATTACAGCCATCAATCTTGCACCAGTCGGGCGTGTCAGTTATAGACAAATGCCTTCGACAGATAAATGGTCTATATTCATAGATCGAACACACGCCATTTTTAAGAAACGGGCATGCTTGTGCGGATGGAATTATTTTTGATCTATTGATTTTTACTTTGCTTTTTATATATTCAACCTCAAGGTCAGTGATTGCAATTTCATAGTGGCAACAATGGTTGCAACCTTTTTTGCAGATGGTGAATTTGTGAATAAATTTATATATTTCTTCCATTTCTGAAAAAAATAGTTCTAGTTTTTTTAGCCTACCAAGTTTCGAATTTTGCAATTTCTGAAGCAATGAATCTTCTCTTTGGCGGATACTTGGTGTTACTTGCTTGTTCATTTGCTCGTACTTTTTTCGAGCAAAATCTAAGGAAATTTCATATTTCATATTGCTCAAATTACACCTTCTTATTTTGAGGCCTAACGGCTAAGCTGTGGGGCGCGAGCCGCAACGCGGCGAAGCGTCCCACACGAGCGAATTGTTAGCTCTTTTCTTAATCAAGTTTTAACTCCGCCCTCATCTGCTTGATTATTTGTTCTTTGAGTTCTTTGGCTCTAATCCCTTTTTCTTTCATTTTCTTTGCTATCGGGGCATCAAAATTTGGCATGGCAAGCGCCTGTTGCATTTCATTAAGCCATTCAGACGACATTTCTAATATTTCTTGATTCAACGCCCCAAACTCAGTTGTAAGTTCCAGCAACTTTGATGAACCAAGAACTTTTAAGGTTGTAATTTCTTCGGTTGCTTTTCTATGAGAGTCCTGAATTTGATGGGGGAACTTGCCAACCTCATCTTGGAACTTAATGATTGCATCGGGAGAATTATCTGATTCCAGGAGCTCACGGAATGCACTTTTTAACGTGACTTTTGAGAATTGTTCATAATCAAGACCAACTCCACGCGCAGCTTCCTCAAACCTCCTGAAGTACTCGGTATATGTTTTTGTTCGTATTTCCAACAGCTTGTCTTCCCGCTCTCGTCTTCCTTTGAGGATATGAAGCAATATCGGAACAATCACTGATGCAAGAACAACTCCAATGGCTGGGATAATCAACTTTGGATCTAACCACGCTGATGCTGTCATTGCTTGAGAAACTTCTTCTGCCACATGCTTTCCTTATTGAGAGCTAACGGTAGTGATAAGCGGTGGCGACGCGAAGTTACGGCCACCACCGCAATTTGGTTTCAACATCAATGGGGTCAGGTCTTGAAATATCGTTTTTATCCCCACTGAGCACCTTGCTCACCGTTGTGGAGTGAATCCCGAGAACTTGCGCTATCTCTTGCAAAAGAAAATTAGGGACACTCCCCAGTTTTCCGGCAACTCCGGGGGCACATAACTTGATTCCCTTCCCCTTCGCCCTGGCTTGCACGATTTAAGCGTGCGATCCAGGGCGGTCTATTTTTCTCTATTGCCTGACTCTACTGAGCCTTGCGCCACATTTGCGACTTGGGAGTGCGGATTCTGCCTGTCGTATTGCGCTAAGGCTTCCTCCAGCGATCTTTTCGGCTGTTCCGAGGCTGTTTTGTCCAACCCTCTCAAGCGTTTCATCATTGATTTGTTGCGCTCCATAACTACACCCTTTTGAATCCATGCCTAAATTGACCAACCATCCTACCCCAAATAAAATCAATCCGAAATCAGGAATTTCCTGAGGGTCCCTCCCCCAACCCTCTCAATCACACCTTCTGACCTCGCATCCGCCTCAGCAAATCATTCAATTCCCGAATCTCTGCCCGACTGAGTCGTCGGTCCTGGTAGATGGCCTGGCCGTAGCGCTCGGCGAATTCGCGGGCGAGCGGATCTTTCAGGCGGCGGGCGATTTCGTGAATCCCGATGTGCGGGGGGATGGACCCCAGGCCCAACTGCTTGGCAGCCAGGCGCTGAAAGCGGGCCACCAGTCTTTGCTCGCGGCTTTTGCGCCGGTGCCAGACCGTGTAGCCCAGAATGATGGCGGCGACTGCGAGGGCAAGGGGGAGCAGGCCGCGGGGGACTTCTTGGGGCCGCCAGGTCGGTTTTTGCAGGCGTTCGCCCGTGTTGCGCAGAATCTCGATCTGGCGCAGCAGGTCGTAGTTGAGGATGCTGTGGGCCCAGAAATGGCTGGCCGAATCGGCGAGCTGGCGCAGAACGCCGAGGTGGGCGGGGTTGCTGCCGCGCACGGCGGTGGCGGCGTTGATGGCGAGGCGGCTGGGGTCGATACGTGTCCAGCGGCCGTCTTCGAGGCGGGCTTCGACCCAGACGTGGGCCATGTCTTCGGTGACGAGGTAGTAGCCGCCCAGGGCGTTGTAGTCGCCGCCCAGATAGCCGCCGACCAGGCGGGTGGGCACCTCGGCCTGTCGCAGGATGACGGCGAAGGAGGAGGCGAAAAATTCACAGTACCCCCGCCGCTTGCCGAAGAGGAAGTCGTCAATGGGGTTCTGCGGATCGGGGAGGTCGCTGGTGGCGTAGGAGAGTTGCTGTTGCCGGAAGAAATCTTCCGTCAGGGCGATTTTTTCCTCGACGGTGCGGCCCTGCTGGCGAATCCGGTCGGCCACAGCCTGAACCCGGGCGGGCAGTGCCGCCGGCACCGTCAGCAAGGTGCGCTGAGGGCTGCCGTTTTCTCTCAGGGTCGCGCCGAGGCGTGAGTTCGCTTCGTAGCGTACCCGCCGCCGCTCGGCCTGAGAGGTGCGGTGAACCAGGTCGGGCGAACTACTGTGACGGATGCCCTGCAGGGATTCGGGCCGGTCGAGGGCGAAGAGGTAGCCGCCCGATTGCGGTTCGAGGGAAATGGTCTGGCGTATCGGCTGGCCGCCTTGCAGGCGGCTGGCGCGGCCTCCTGACTCGTCGCCGCGCAGCCAGGTGTTGCCCCGCAGGGTATCGAGCACGATGCCGCGCCAGTAGAGTTCCCCCTGGGGCAGGCGCTCGCTTTCGACCCGAAAAACCACCTGTTTGGTGGCATTGAGCTCGGCGACGGAGCCGGGCTTGACCTGTTCGCTGAAGCCGGCGGTGGCGGCGATGGCGGGATTGAGAAAGCCCCAGACGGGGCGCTGGGTGCGGGGGAGGATGGGGAAGATGAGCGCCATCAGCAGCAGTGAAGTCACCGGCAGTATAAGGGCAAAGGAGAGCAGGCGCCGTATCTGCTCGCGGGACAGGGACAGGTGCGGATCGGCGACGAAATAGGCCAGTAGCACCAGGCCGACAGTGATGAGCAGGATCTGCAGCACCATGAAGAGGAGAAAATAGGGGCTCAGGGTGATGAGGGTCGAGCTGGCCAGGGCGAAGAGGGAGAGCACGAAGGCCTGCAAGGTGTTGCGGCCGGTTCTGGGGGTGACCAGACGCACAGCCAGAAGCAGGGCGAGAACGTTGACCAGCGGCAGAATGAAGTTGGCCAAAGACAGAGTGAGGCCGTAATAGGCGAAAAAAGCCAGGGTCACGAGGGTTGCCGCCGACGTTTTCAGCAGGGTGCGCTCCCGCTGGTCGGCGATCACCCCGGCGACCAGGGCAGCGGGAAGCAGCAGCCGCACCGGCAGGTCGAGGTGCGGAAAGAGGGGCAGCGTCCCCAGCAGGACGATTGCGTAGGTGAAGTAATCGAGCAGGCGCTTAATTTTTACCATAACCGGCCAGGTGATGAAGGAGTTTCAGACGGTGCGGCCGTCCCGTCGCGGGTGCCAGGCGTTGTCCGGGCAGTCGCAGGCCCACGGGCCGCTCCGCCCGGCCCCCCTGGTTGATGAGGTAGACCGCGCAGCGCAGCTTTTCTTCGAGGCTGGCTCCCGGGCACTCGCGGGGATCGACCCACAGGGGTTCGCTGGCCGCGGCGGCGAGATCCTTGACCTTGAGCTGATCGTGTCGGGCAGACAGCCGCCAGTGAATCCGCCGCAGGGGGTCGCCCGGTCGGTATTCATGAATGCGGTCGATATCCCCTTCGTGGCCGCGCTGGGAGGCGGTCCGTTCACCGGCGCGCTGGCGGCCGGAAGACGCGGCAGGCAGCGGACAGGGCTGGGGGGCGGGAAAGACGACACAGCGGTCCGCGATGGGGATGTGTCGGGAGCGCACGAAAAAGTTGATGGGGTAGCGGGAGCTGATCTGGATGGCCGAAAAGGACCGCGGCCCGCGGCCGGTCAGGGTGAGCAGCAGGCGGCCGGCTTCCTGCTCGCCGGACGGCACCAACGGAAACAGCACCGCGCCGGGCTCCGAGGCGAGCTGGACGTCGATGAGCTGGGCCGGCAGAAAGCGGCGCCGGTTGGTCAGTTCGACCCTGACCAGGGTGGGGTGCCCGTCGTAGATCTCGTCGGCAAAGCGCAGACGTACCTGCAGCCCGTCGAGGTTGCGTTTACCCAGAATGCCGGAGATGACCATGAAGCCGAGCAGGGCGGATACCAGCAGGTAGATGAGGTTGTTGCCGGTATTGACGGCGCCGAAGCCCAGCAGCAGGGTCATGACGATGTAGAGGGCTCCCGCCCGGGTCAGTTTCAGACCAGGGGAACCGGCAGGCTTTTGAGCACCGATTGCAGTACCTCCTCCTTGTTCAGGGTCTCGTTTTCAGGGCGCAGGATGAGGCGATGGGCGCCCACGGCCCCGGCCACCAGCTTGACATCCTCGGGGATGACGTAGGCGCGGTTCTCCAGAAAAGCGGCGGCTTTGGCCGCTTCAGCCAGACTGATGCCGCCACGGCTGGAGATGCCCGACAGGATGAGGGGGTGATTGCGGGTGGCGTCCATGATGGCGAAGATGTAGTCGACGACTTTATCGGAGAGCAGGATGTCGTTCTTGACGGCCTGCCGGGCCAGGCGGATATCTTCGAGGGTGATGAGGGGTTCGATGTGGCGGATCTCGTCCCGCAGACTGCCGCCCTTGATGATGGCCTTTTCCACCTCGGCGGGCGGATAGCCCACGCCGGTGGTGACCATGAAGCGGTCGAGCTGGGATTCGGGCAAAGGGTAGGTGCCGACCTGCTCCAGCGGGTTCTGGGTGGCGATGACCAGAAAGGGGTCGGGCAGGCTGTGGGTTACCCCCTCGACGGTGACCCGGCGCTCTTCCATGGCTTCGAGCAGGGCGCTCTGGGTCTTGGGCATGCTGCGGTTGATCTCGTCCACCAGTACCACATTGTTGAAGACCGGCCCCGGCACGAATTTAAAGGACCCACTGCTGCGATCGTAGATCGACAGCCCGGTGATGTCCGAAGGCATAAGGTCGCTGGTGCACTGCACCCGCCCGAAGGAGAGCCCCAGGGCTTTGGCCAGGGCCAGGGCCAGCGTCGTCTTGCCGAGGCCGGGGATGTCCTCCAGCAGCAGGTGGCCGCCGGAGAGCAGGGTGATCATGGCCAGCTTGATGGCCCGGATCTTCCCCTGCAGGTAGTTGCCGGAGAGGGTGTCGATAATGCGGGTGATTTCCGCATGACGGGTCAGGGACATGGTTGTATCCAGTCTGCTGATGGGGTTGATGGGACCGTACGGTGCCTCGCCCAAGTATAACAGGTTCAGGCCGGCCGCCTGCGCTCGCCCACTTCCTTGACGTCTGCCGGCTCCCGATGCAGGACGATCAGGTAGCCGTCGGGGTCGTGCACCCAGAGCTCTTCGCGTTCGAACTGGCGATCCTCCAGCTCGTAGAGGATGGGCCAGTTGGTGCGTTCCAGCTGGCGGCGGATGGGCGCCAGCGAATCGACGGTGAATTCGAGGCTGACCCCAACGCCGAGGGGATGGCGGTGCAGGTTCTGCAACAGGCCGGGGTGCATGGCTTCGGCGGCGGCGATCTCCCGGATGAGGAGACAGGCGTCCCCCAGGGGCAACAGCAGCAGGGGCGCGGCACCCTCGCCGGGGACGAAGCGCTCCACCGGCAGACCCAGTATCTGCCCGTAAAACGTCTCCGTGTTGTCCAGATCCTGGACGGCGAGGCTGAGATTGAAGGTGTGAGCCATGGCTTCCTATCCTTTCACGGAGCGACGCCGAGGAGGCCCCAAGGGCGCGGAACCGTTCGTTGACGGCGGTGGAAGGTCTGTGATTTAATCGGTGCGTTATCAGAAGGTGTTTCCTCATGATTAAAGCATATCTGGCCCTCGGTTCCAACCTCGGTGACCGTCTGGCGACTCTGCGCGAGGCCCGGCGGCGTCTGGCCGAGGCGGACGGTATCCGCCTGCTCGCTTCTTCCGGCCTGTACGAAACCCGGCCCGTCGGCGGGCCAGACGGCCAGCCCCCCTATCTCAATGCGGTGCTGGAGATCGACACCCGCCTTTCGCCCGCAGAGCTGCTGCGGCTGACCCAGCAGATCGAAACGGCCGGGGGGCGCGTGCGCCAGGAACGCTGGGGGGCGCGGACCCTCGATATCGACATATTATTTTACGGGGCCCAGCTCTGCCGCGTTCCCGGTCTGGAAATCCCCCATCCGCGCCTGCATGAGCGCCGTTTTGTCCTGCTGCCTCTGGCCGACCTGGCTCCGCTGCTCGTGCATCCCCAAAAAAACCGCACGGTCTCGGAGCTTCTCCAATCTCTTCCCGACGAGGGGGGCGAAGCCCTGCTCGCCCGCACATGGTGATATCATGGTCCGTCTGATTCTGCTGTTCATCCTGTTCTTTCTGGGCTACACCCTCGTGAGTGCCCTGCTCCGTACCCTGACCGGCAACAGACCGGCCTCGCCCCCGCCCGAGAAGACGGCGCAGGGCGACACCATGGTCAAGGATCCCCAGTGCGGCACCTATGTGCCCCGCGGCGACGCCATCACCAAGGTCATCAAGGGCAAGACCCACTATTTCTGCTCCACGGCCTGCCGCGACGCTTATCGCGGCGACGAATCCTGACGGGTCGCCCGGCTGCATTTGCACAGTGGCTCATCTCTGCTATCTATAAAGAGATGTCGGCGCGGCGTTTTTTCCGGTGTCTTCCGGCCGTTTCCCCGTGCCCTTGCCGAAAAGGAGCCGCCCGTGAAACCCTTCCTGCTGATCACACTGTTGCTTCTTCCCCTGGCCGCCCAGGCCTACGATCCGGCCTCAGGCTGCGTGCAGTGCCATGGCGATGCCCAGAAGATGCGCGCCCTGGGGGCTGAAACCCTCTATCTCGACCCGGCCCAGGTCGACCGCGAAGTCAATATGAAGGGGGAACCCACCTGTGTGGACTGCCATCTGGGCGACGCGACGGCCCGGGAGGCGGCCGCGGCCCATCAGGGGATGCTGCGCCCTTTGCTCATGGTCAGCGGCCAGGGGTTGGCCGGGGAGGCCATGGAGAGATCGCGGCTGGGTCTCTCACCCCTGCTGGCCAAGGAAGAGGGGCCGTCGGCCCTGGTGCCCAAGCCGGATTCTTCTATGGCCGAGCTGGCGGGGGTGGCTAAAATCAATGGTCTCCACTGGCATGACCGGGATTCCGCGCGCTTTTCCTATCGACCGGATCTCGCCATGGCTACCTGCGGCCAGTGTCACCGCAAATCCACCGAGGAGTTCAACGCCTCCGGCATGGGGCGGCTGCATTTCCAGCGCGCCAACCGCAGCTTCGCCGAAGCCCTGCCCGGTCCCCACAACTGCGGCGCCTGGTTCGGCGACAACTTCGAGCGCCTGGCCGCCGAAACCACGGTGCCTTTTTCGGCCGCCCAGGCCGCCGCGGCGGATCGCAACTGCAACCAGTGTCATCCCGGCTGCAACGACTGTCATTTCAAGCCCTACAAGGGGGAGGGCCGCCACCTCTTCGGCCAGCCCGAACCCCTGTCGTGCTACGGCGGCCAGCGTGGGGTGATCTGCCACGCCGGCCCCATGGAGAGAAGGCGCGGGGCCGGCTTCATCCGGGAAGACTATGCCTACCCAGGCAGCCTCTATGCCGGCGCCCACCGGGAGGCGGGCCTCAATTGCCTCGACTGCCACTCCCTGCGCCGCCATGATCCTGGCAGCACGGCCAGCCCTCAGGCGCGGGCTTCCTGCCGCCGCTGCCACGCCGACATCGTCGCCGCCGTGGAGAGTTCGGAACATGCCCAGGTCGATTGCGCCTCCTGCCACATCGACGAGGTCGGCGGCTACCAGTTCACCTTCTGGGGGCCGGGGGCCTGGGCCGGCGTGGAGACCCCCTACGCCAAGCACGCCGGCTATTTCGGCATCCGCGACTGGCCCACCCTCATCCGCAACCCCGAAGGGCGCTGGCTCCCCTACAAGCCCTATCCCATGGCGGTGCTCAACCAGAAGCATGGCCTGGAGCCCACCGGCGTCGTCTTTTGTGCCATCCCCTCCCGCCAGATCGCCGCCCAGCCCGTCATCGGCCAGGTGGAAGAATTTACGGTCACGCGGACGGCCACCGAGACCAACGATGCCTTTATCATTACGGGGACCCGCGGCGAGCTGCCGGGGGACGGCCAGGCCATTCTGTGGATTCAGATGGACAAGATCAGCCACGCTCTCGGCTATGGACGCGACTGCCAGGGGTGCCACGCCAGCCATGCCCAAAAGGCTTTTTCCACCTTCCGCTACGGCGACACGCGCAATGTGAGCGAACCCTTCACCGGCAGCTACCAGATCGTCGCCGACGAGAAGGGCTTGCGTTTCGAGAATCTGAAATACGGCGACATCAAGGTGCGCGAGGGGCGCCGGGTGGAGGATTTTGCCCCCTTCGTGGTCTTTCCCCAGGCCTGGAACGTGGAGGGGATGGACCTCTCCCTCCCCTTTGATGAGCAGAAATACCAGAGCGCCCAGCAGGGGCTGGAGGCCTTGCTGGCGACCCTGAAGGTCCGCCGCGAGGCGGCGGCCGGCGACGCGGAACTCCTGAAAAAACTGGCCAAAGTCGAAGCGCTGGCCTATCATAACCTGGCCGCGGCCCAGGCGCTGCTGCCCCCGGAAAAGCCGACAATCCGCCTGCTCGATCCGAACTGACGACATAGACAACCCCCAAACCCAGCTGAAAGCAAAGGAGCACCGAGCCCATGAAGTTTTTCATCGACACCGCCGACGTGGAAGAGATTCGCCAGGCCCATGATCTTGGCCTGGTGGACGGCGTCACCACCAACCCGTCTCTCATTGCCAAGAGCGGCCGCGACTTTCGGGAGGTCATCACCGAGATCGTCTCCATCGTCGACGGCCCCATCTCCGCCGAGGTCATCGCCCTCGACGCCGACGGCATGCTCCGCGAAGGGCGCGAGCTGGCCAAAATTCATCCCAACATCGTCATCAAGGTGCCCCTGACGGAAGAGGGCCTCAAGGCCACGCGGATTTTTACGGCCGAAGGGATCAAGACCAACGTCACCCTCGCTTTTTCGCCCCTGCAGGCCCTGCTGGCCGCCAAGGCGGGCGCCACCTTTGTCTCTCCCTTTGTCGGGCGGCTCGATGATGTCGGCCACGACGGCATGGAAGGGGTCGACCAGATCAAGACCATCTATGACAACTACGGCTTTGATACCGAGATCATCGTCGCTTCGGTGCGCAGCCCGCTGCATGTGCTCAACGCCGCCCTGATCGGCGCCGATATCTGCACCATCCCCTTTGCCGTCATCCGGCAGCTCGTCAAGCACCCGCTCACCGATGTCGGCATCGAAAAGTTTTTGGCGGATTGGCAGAAAATGCAGAAATAATCCGGCGATTTTTCCCCATCGATGGCCTGCCCGCCGATCTCTGGTACAATGTTCCGGGATAGGCGGGCTTCTTTTTTTCAAGGATTAAAATCATGCGGACCCGGTTGGATGCGCTGCTGGGCAAAGAGGTCGAAGTCAGAACCTCCGAACTGACCTACCGGGGGGTGCTCTGGGAGGCGGGCGAGGAGCTGCTCTTTCTGCGCGGACGCCTGGCCTTTCACCAGATCGCCATGGACAAGGTGGTCGAGGTGCGGCCCCTGGCCGATGAAACCCTGGCAGGGAAGGCCGAGGCCGCGACTGGCTCCTGAATTATCGCTGCTGCCAGCCCGCGCCCCGCTGAAAGCCGGCGGGAGGATGGGCGTGGCGGCTGTTTTCGAAGGCTTTTTAGCGCTGAGAGGATTGTATGAACATTCACGAGTACCAGGCCAAGGAGATTCTCGGCAGTTTCGACATTCCCGTACCCCGGGGGCGCGTGGCCCTGACCGCCGATCAGGTGGAACGGGCTGCCAAGATGATGGGGGGAACCTGCGTGGTCAAGGCCCAGATCTATGCCGGCGGCCGCGGCAAGGCCGGGGGCGTGCAGCTGGTGCACCATCCGGAGCAGGCCCACGAGATCGCCAAGGAACTCTTCGGCAAGCGGCTGGTGACGCCGCAGACCGGTCCCGAGGGACTCAAGGTGCGACGCATTCTCGTGGAAGAGGCCGTGGGCATCGCCCGGGAATTCTATCTCTCCATCACGCTGGATCGCAGTACCTCACGCTACTGTCTCATCGCTTCCGCCGAGGGGGGCGTCGATATCGAGGAGACGGCGGCCAAGGCTCCCGACAAGATCTTCAAGCTGACCATCGACCCCTACACTGGCCTGCGTCCCTACCAGGCGCGCAAGATCGCCCTGGCGCTGGGGCTGACGGGGAGCCTGAGCGAGGACTGTGTCAATCTGATCCTCAATCTCTATCGCTGCGTGCTGGAGAAGGACTGCTCCCTGGTGGAGATCAACCCGCTGGTGGTGACGCGGGCGGGCTGGCTGCTGGCCATGGACGCCAAGATCAATTTCGACGACAACGCCATCTTCCGCCACTGGGAATACCACGACCTGATGGATTACTCCCAGCTTGACCCTCTCGAGATCAGCGCCGGCAAGTTCGATCTCGCCTATATCAAGCTCACCGGCAATATCGGCTGCATGGTCAACGGGGCCGGCCTGGCCATGGCGACTCTCGACGTGCTCAAGGAGAACGGCGGCGAGCCGGCGAATTTTCTCGATGTGGGCGGCGGCGCCACCCGCGAAAAGGTGGCCGAGGCCTTCAAGATTATCCTGCAGGACCGGGATGTGCAGGCGGTGTTCGTCAATATCTTCGGTGGCATCATGCGCTGCGACGTCATCGCCCAGGGCATTATCGAGGCGGCCTCGGAGGTGCACTGCACCCTGCCCATCGTGGTGCGCATGGACGGCTCCCAGGTGGAGGAGGGCAAAAAGCTGCTGGTCGAATCGGGGCTGAATGTCCAGTGCGTCGATTATCTGGGAGACGGCGCCGCCGCCATCGTGCAGATGCTGGCGGAAGCCCGGCCGGAAGACGCCTGACCCGTTATTTTGCCGGCAGGCGGACTGTCCACAGGATAACCCATTACCCTATCCGGAGAGTGCATCATGTCCATTCTGGTCAATAAGGATTCAAAAATCGTCGTCCAGGGGATCACCGGCAAAGCCGGCCTCTTTCATACCAAGCAGTGCCGGGAATACGGCACCCAGATCGTGGCCGGGGTCACGCCGGGGAAGGGGGGCATCCACGTCGAAGGGATTCCCGTATTCGATACCATGGAGGAAGCGGTTCGCGTCACCCGCGCCAACGTCTCACTGATTTTCGTGCCGCCGCCGGGAGCGGCCGATGCCATCCTGGAGGCCTGTGCCAGCAACGTCGAGCTGGCTATCTGCATCACCGAGGGCGTGCCCATCAAGGATATGGTCACGGCCAAGCGCGTCGTGGACGACAGCCGCACCCTGCTGGTCGGGCCCAACTGCCCAGGGGTGATCACTCCCGGCGAATGCAAGGTCGGCATCATGCCGGGCTATATTCACAAACCGGGCAAGATCGGCGTCGTCTCACGCAGCGGCACCCTGACCTACGAGGCGGTCAAACAGTTGACCGACGCCGGCCTGGGGCAGTCGACCTGTGTCGGCATCGGTGGCGATCCCATCATCGGCATGAAATTCATCGATGTCCTTGAGCGCTTCAATGACGACCCGGATACGGAAGGGGTGTTCATGATCGGGGAGATCGGCGGCGGCGCCGAAGAGGACGCGGCCGCATGGATAAGCGAGCACATGAAAAAGCCGGTGGCGGCTTTTATCGCCGGCGTGACGGCGCCCCCAGGCAAGCGCATGGGCCACGCCGGCGCCATTATCACCGGCGGCAAGGGCAAGGCCAAGGACAAGATTGCCGCCCTCAAGGAGGTCGGTGTCGTGGTGGCGGAGAGCCCGACCCGCATGGGGGAGGCGATGGCCGCCGCCATGGGAGCCAAAAAGAAGTAGGAATAGCAGGGGCCGGCCGCAAGCCGGTCCCTTTTTTCAGCAGGTTTGCCGGCGCTAACGGAGTAAAAGTTGACTTTAACGGTCTTCTGCCTTTATGATTTTTTTTTGTGAAAAGGCGCCCCCACGGGGCGTGTGTCAGCGATTAAAAGGACCTCTGTCATGGCGTTACTTCCCATACGACATTATCCCGACCCCGTGCTGAAGCAGAAGGCCGTACCGGTGGAGACCGTCACCGAGGAGCTGCGTACCCTGGCTCGCGACATGGCGGAAACGATGTACGCCGCGCCCGGCGTCGGGCTGGCCGCTCCGCAGGTCGGCGTTTCCAAACGGCTGATCGTGCTGGACTGTACCGGCAGCGGTGAACCCCCGCAGCTCATCATCGCCTTCAATCCCCAGATCGTCGCCAGCGAAGGCGAGTCCTACGAGGAAGAAGGCTGCCTGTCGGTGCCCGGCTATTACTCGGCCATTCATCGCCAAGCCCAGGTGACGGTGCGCTATCAGGACATGGAGGGGCGCCCGGTGGAGATGAAGGCCGACGGCCTGCTGGCCATCGCCTTTCAGCACGAAATCGACCACCTGGACGGCGTCCTCTTCGTGGACCATCTCTCTCCCCTCAAAAAGGGGTTTTTCCGCAAGAAATACCAGAAAATACTGGAACAGATGAAGGAGCAGCTGTGATCGAACCCCGGGAAATCCGCACCGTTTTCATGGGAACCCCTGATTTCGCCCTGCCCACGCTGCAGGGACTTATCGAGGCCGGGGTGAACCTGTGCGCCGTCTTCACCCAGCCCGACCGGGCCAAGGGCCGTGGCCGCAAGCTGGCGGCACCGCCCGTGAAGGAACTGGCCATACAGCACCAGATCCCCGTCTATCAGCCGGAGAAACTCCGCAGTCCCGACTCGGTGGCTGTTCTGCAGGAGCTGGCCCCCGACCTCATCGTCGTGGTGGCCTATGGCCAGATTCTGCCCAAAAGCGTACTTGATATCCCCAAATACGGCTGTATCAACGTGCACGCATCCCTATTGCCCCGCTACCGCGGCGCCGCGCCGATCAACATGGCGATTATCAATGGCGAGAAGGAGACGGGCGTCACCACCATGCTGATGGATGTCGGTCTCGATACGGGGGATATGCTCGTCAAGCGGGCGACCGCTATCGGCCCGCTGGAGACCGCCGGACAGCTCCATGACCGCCTGGCCGTGCTCGGCCGCGAGGCCATGGAAGAGACCCTGCGCCAGCTCTGCGCCGGCGAGCTCAAGCCCGAACCCCAGGATGACAGCCAGACCTGTTACGCCTCCATGATGAGTAAAAGCGATGGCCGCATCGACTGGGCGCAGAACGCCGAGACCATTCACGACCTCGTGCGGGGACTGCACCCCTGGCCGGGGGCCTACACCTTTCTGGCCGGAGAGATGCTGAAGATCGCCGACACCCTCCCCCACGAGGAGGTGGAAGGGCTGCCGGGTACCATCGTCTCGGCCACCGAACGCGGTATCCTCGTTTCCTGTGGGCAGCGGTCGCTCTTTATCCGCTCCTTGCAGCTGCCGGGAAAAAAATGGTTGTCCGCGGCGGAATTTTTGCGCGGCCGGCCCATTGAACCCGGTGTCCGACTGGAGTTGTAACGTGCGTGATGCCTGTGGCCAGGGCAAAGGTTTCGCCCCCGGTAAGCGCCTCTTTATCGGACTGCTGGCCGGGGTCAGCGGTCTGGTTCTGGTGGCTGCCTTTTTGCTGTGGTGGGTTCCCAGTGTCGGTCTGCGCACCCTTCATCCGCTGCTGCCCGTCGCCCTCGGCGTGGTGCTGAGCCTGCTCTGCCTGCTCATCGTCGGCGGTCTGCTGTTGCTGGTCCTCACCCTGCTGAGCGGCCGGGATCTCTTTTTCTCCCAGCGGCTGCGGGGGATCGTCATCAAATATCTCTTCCCGGCCATCATCGCCGTGGGGCGTCTGGTGGGGATCGATCGCGACTCTCTGCAGCAATCCTTTATCGCCCTTAACAATCAGCTCGTGCGTTCCAAAAAGTTGCGGGTGCCCCCCGAGAAGGCGCTCATTCTGCTGCCCCACTGCATTCAGCTGTTCGACTGTGCCATCAAGATCACCGGGGATGTCAACAAATGCGTGCGCTGCGGGCGTTGCGACATCAGCGGTCTGGCCGCCCTGGCGCAGCAACGGGGGATCGACATCGCCGTCGCCACCGGTGGCACGCTGGCGCGCAAGCTCATCGTCGAGAAGCGGCCCCGCTTCATTCTGGCCGTCGCCTGCGAACGGGACCTGACCTCCGGTATCCGCGACGCCTACCCCCTGCCGGTCATCGGTATCCTCAACCACCGGCCCGAGGGGCCCTGTTTCAACACGCGTATCTGGCTGGACGAGGTGGAAAAGGCGCTGGACGAGCATGTCATTGCCGGCGCGCCTTGATTTTTCAGGTCCGCCCCACTATAGTGGCCCCCGAACGAGGCCTGTCGGCCGCTCTTTCCGGGCCGCTCCCGTCCATCCGCTTCGCCCTCTGACCGGTTTTTGGAAAAACACGTGCCCTCATCCGATCCCCGCAAAATAGCCCTCGATATCCTGCTGCGCGTCGAAGACGGCGCCTATGCCGATCTGACCCTGGATGCGGTTTTGGAGAAAAACCCCCGGCTCGATCCGCGCGATCGGGGCCTGGCCACCGAACTGGTTTATGGCATCCTCCGCCAGCGCGGGCGTCTCGACTTTGCCCTGTCCCAGCTCTGCAAAACGCCGCTCAAGAAGATCGAAAGCAAGGTGCTCTGGCTGTTGCGGCTGGGGGCCTACCAGATTCTGGCGCTCGACCGGATTCCACCCTCGGCTGCCGTCAACCAGGCCGTCGAGCTGGCGCGCGGTGAAAAGCTGGAAAGAGCCACGGGGTTTATCAACGGCATCCTGCGCAACCTGGTGCGCCAGCACGAGAAGATTCCATGGCCCAGCCCGGCCGGCAACGAGAGGGCCTACCTGGAGCACGTGCTTTCGGTGCCCCGCTGGCTGGCACAGCTGTGGATCAGGGATTGGGGCGCCGCGGAGGCCGTCGCGCTGGGGGAGAGCATGCTGGAACAGCCCCCCTTTACGCTGCGGGTCAATACGCTGCGGGTGGACCGGGAAACCTTGATGGACAAGATGCAGGCCGCTGGCCATGAGGTGCGTCCCTGTCAGTACGCCCCCGAAGGGATCGTCGTCACCCGCCGCGGCTCCTCTCCCCTGGCCGGCCAGGAGGAAGGGTGGTTCCAGGTGCAGGACGAGGCCAGCATGCTCGTCTCTCATCTGCTCGACGTCCGCCCCGGGCAGCGCCTGCTCGACACCTGCGCCGCCCCCGGCGGCAAAACGACCCATCTGGCGGCCCTGGCGAAAAACGATGTCCGCCTGCTGGCCCTCGATCTTCACCCCCAGCGCGTCCGGCTCATCACCGAAGGCGCGCAGAGGCTTGGGTGCGAAGGTATTGAGGCGAAAGCCTGGGATATGTCTCGTTTCCCTGACTTTCTGGAGCAGAAGAGCTTCGATCGTGTGCTGGTCGATGCCCCCTGCAGCGGTCTCGGCGTTTTACGGCGCAATCCGGAAATCCGCTGGCGGCGTACGCCGCCGGATATCCCGGCCCTGTCGGATCTGCAAAAGACCATTCTGGACAATGCCGCGATGCTGGTGCGCCCCGGCGGGCGGCTGCTCTATTCTCTCTGTACCCTGACGGCCCGGGAAACCTGGGGCGTTGTCGACCGTTTTCTGGCCGACCATCCCGAGTTCGTCCTTGAAGACCTGCGCCAGGAGACCCCGGCCGCCTGGGCACCCCTCTTTGACGAGCGGGGCGCCTTGCGCACCACCCCGGCGCGCTGCGGGGGAATGGATGCCTTTTTCGCGGCGCGATTTGTGCGCCAAGCGCGACCTTAATGGATTCTACTACCCCGAACCCGGAGATTTGCCATGGTTAAGATTGCTCCTTCGATTCTGTCTGCCGACTTCTCCCGGCTGGGAGAGGAGATTGCCGCCATCGAACACGGCGGTGCCGATTATGTGCACGTGGATGTGATGGACGGCCATTTCGTCCCCAACATCACCATCGGACCCCTCGTGGTCGAGGCGGCCCGCCGCTCCACCGCGCTTCCCCTCGACGTGCATCTGATGATCGAGAACCCCGACCGCTATATTCCCCAGTTCGCCGAAGCCGGCGCCGATATCCTGACCGTTCACCAGGAGGCGGTTCCCCATCTGCACCGGACCGTGCAGCTGATTCGCAGCCTGGGGAAAAAGGCGGGGGTGTCCATCAACCCGGCGACGCCCGTCTCGACCCTGGAGGTGATCCTGGAAGAGGTCGATCTTATTCTGGTCATGAGCGTCAATCCGGGTTTCGGTGGCCAGAGCTTCATTCCCTCCGCCCTGGCCAAGATCGAGGCGCTGCGCCAGCTGATCGATCGGCGCGGGCTGGCCGTCGAGCTGGAGGTTGATGGCGGGGTCAAGGCGGATAACATCCGTCAGGTCGCCGCTGCCGGCGCCGATGTCTTCGTGGCCGGTAGCGCCGTGTTCGGCACGGCCGATTACGGGGCCACCATCGCTCTGCTCAAGGAGAACGCCCAGTCGGTGGTTGTCTAGTCTCCGGGCGGGCGCCTTGCAAGGGCTGGCCAAACCGCTAGAATGAAATGAAATTGAATTCCGGGGGATTTCGCCATGCTTCAGTTCAGAAATCTGGGTCTGTTCACCAAGATCAGCATCATCATTCTGCTGATCTTGCTTGGCTTCTTCAGCCTCTTTACCTTTTTGAACTTCCGCCAGCAGCGGGCCTTCATTATGGGCGAAGCGGTGGAAAAAGCCCGGATCGTGGCCTTTGAGGCGATCCGGACCCGCGAATACCTCTCCGGCCAGCTGCTGGAGGGCGGGGTCGAGCTGTCCCGGCAGCGCTATGGGCTGGTCCCCGTGGTGGCCTCGACCCGGGTAGGGGAGCTGGTAAGCCGCGATCTCGGCTACACTATCCGCCAGGTCTCCGATCGCTATCGCAATGCCAATAACGCTCCCGACGATTTCGAAATCAGCGTCCTCGAACTCTTCCGCCAGCGGCAGAACCTGCAGGAGCATTACGATATCGTCGATATGGACGGCAAAAAGGTCTTCCGCTACCTGCATTCCTTCAAGGCCGATACCAGCTGTCTGGAGTGCCACGGCGATCCCGCCCAGGCCCCTGATTTCATCCGGGAGATGTTCCCGGCCGACACGGACAAGGCCTACCACTATGAACTGGGCGACGTGATCGGCGCCGCCTCCGTCAGCATTCCCCTCGATCGTCTCTATCGCCAGATTTACGCCAACATGGGGACCGACGTCCTCTATTCCGGCGGCATCTTTCTCGCTCTGCTGATCTTCCTCGGGGCCCTGGTGCGCATCGCCGTGACGCGGCCCCTGGCGCGACTGGGCGAGGTAATCCGGGAGATTATCCGCACGGGACGTTTCGACCAGAGGATATCGAGGAGAGGGCTGGACGAGATCGGCCTGCTGGTCGACAGCTTCAACGAGCTCAACGATCATCTGCGGGAAAAGACCGAGCACCTGGAAGAATCGGAAAAGCGCTTCAGGGTGTTGACAGAGACCGCCCGCGACGGCATCGTGTCGTTTTTGAGCAACGGCCAGATCATTCTGTTCAACCGCCGGGCGGAAAAGATGTTCGGCTACAGTAAGCGTGAGATTATCGGCGTCAGCGTGGAAAAACTCATCCACGAGGAATGCACTTCGCTGCACGGGGTCGGCATCGCCGCCTATCTCAAGGATGAGGCTGGCGCGCTGGTGCGCAGCCTGCATCAGGTGCCGGGGCGCAAGAGGGACGGCAGCCTGTTCTATCTGGAGGTTTCCCTCTCGGTCGCCGAATCGGAAGGCCATCTCTTCTATACGGCCATCGTCAGGGAGCGGGCCTGATCACGCAGGCATTTCAAGGACCGCGGGTTATTTTTTCGGAAGCACATCTATGAGTCATTTGTCCCAACGCAGCCAGTTGTTCCTCGAGCGTCTTGCCAGCGAGGTCATCGTCGGTGATGGCGCCATGGGCACCCTGTTGTACGCCCGCGGGGTGCCGCTGGATGCCAATTTCGAATACCTCAACCTGATCAGCCCGGCCCTGATCGAGCAGGTCCACCGGGACTATGCCGCCGCCGGCGCCATGCTGCTGGAGACCAACACCTTTGGCGCCAACGCCCTGCGGTTGGGAACGGTCGGGCTGGAGAAAAAGGTGCGGGCCATCAACGAGGCGGCCGCCCGGCTGGCCCGGACTGCTGCCGGCGACGATCGTTTCGTGGCCGGTTCCGTCGGTCCCCTTATTCGGCCCAAGGGAGAACAGAGCGAATTAGGGGCGGTGGAAAAGGCTGAAATTTTCCGGCAGCAGATGGAAGCCCTGGCCGAAGGAGGGGTCGATCTCTTTCTGCTCGAAACCTTTTCGTCCCTCGATGACCTGGAGCTGGCGGTCGGGGTCGGCCGCTCCCTGGGATTGCCGGTGGTGGCCCAGATGGCCTTTGTCGAAGAAGGGCGCACGCGGGAAGGCGGTTCCGCCGAGGAGGTGGCCCGCCGCCTGACAATGGCCGGCGCCGCCGTCATCGGCGCCAATTGCGGCTCCGGGCCCCGTGAAATCCTGCGGGTGCTCGAGCGCATGGGACGGGTGTCGAACCTGCCCCTGTCGGCCTTTGCCAATTCCGGCTTCCCCCAGTATGTCGACGGCCGTTATATCTATCTGGCGACTCCCGACTATTTCGCTGCCATGGGGCGGGACATGGTCTCCGTGGGGGCTTCTTTGCTCGGCGGCTGCTGCGGCACCACGCCCGATCATATCCGGGCTCTGGCCCAGGCCGTGGCCGGTCTCAAACCGGTGGTGCGCCAGCCGGTGTCCGTTGTCGCTGCCGCGCCATCACCCCCGGCGGTATCCCCGCCGGCACCGGGGCGGACGACCTTTCTCGCGCCCTGGGGTCGCCGCCCCGTCGTCACGGTCGAACTGGATCCCCCCAAAGGGCTGCAGACCGACAAAATCCTCGCCGGCGCCCGAGTGCTGGCCCAGGCGGGGGTCGACGCCATCAGTCTGGCGGAAAACCCGTTGGCCCGCATCCGCATGAGCAATATCGCCCTGGCGCGTCTCATCCAGGAGGAGACCGGTGTCGAGGCGATCGTCCACGTGACCGGGCGCGACCGTAACCTCATCGGGCTGCATTCAGAGCTGATGGGGGCCCACCATCTCGGTATCCGCAACGTACTGGCCGTGACCGGCGACCCCGTCTCCGTCGGCAACGAATCCGGCGCCACCAGCGTCTTTGATCTCAATTCCGTCGGTCTTCTCCAGCTTCTTGGCGCCTTGAATGCCGGACGGAACCTGTTGGGGGCCGATTTGGGCGGCCGCACGGACTTTTTGGTCGGCGCCGCCTTCAATCCCAACCCGGCCAATCTGGAGGGACAGCTGAGAAAGCTGGAAAAGAAGATCGAGGCCGGGGCCCGTTTCGTGCAGACGCAGCCCGTGTATTCTGTCGATATCCTGGCGCGTCTCGTCGAGCGCACGGCTCCTTACGGCATCCCGGTTCTGGTCGGTATTCTTCCTCTGGTCAGTGAACGGAACGCCGAGTTCCTTCACAACGAAGTACCGGGCATTGTTCTGCCCGACTCAGTGCGCGAGCGGATGCGGGGCAAGACGGGAGAGGCAGGTATTCGGGAGGGGATGGACATTGCCGGCGAGCTGATCGCCTGGGGAGAGGGAAAAGTGGGCGGCTATTATCTCATGCCGCCCTTTGGTCGGGTCGAGTTGGCCGTGGAACTGCTCAGGAAGATCCGTTCCGGGGCGGTTTAAGGCCAAGGAGCTGGTCCAGTTCCCCCTTTTCGTCCAGCTCAAAGAGTTCGCTGCACCCTCCCAGGCCGGTTCCCGAAACAAAAATCTGGGGAACGGTGCGGGCGCCGGAGCGCTGCTGCATTTCCCGCTCTTTTTCCACGTCAGTGGTCACGTCATATTCGGTAAAGGGAATCCCTTTGATGCGCAGCAGTTCTTTGGCCCGGTGACAGTAAGGGCAGTAGTTTTTCGTGTAGATTTCCACTTTTTTCATGGGGTACTCCAGGATCAATGATGTTTTTAATCCTTAAGGATCAACTCTACCCGAGCTTTGCCCGGATGCAAGGTGTCGAGGAAAGGGAAGGGCAAAGATGACCGGATGGATGAAGGTGGTGTTCGTGTGTTTTATGGTGGCTGTGCTGTCATCCTGCGCCGCCGTACCAAGAGTGTCCGATGATCTGACCCCCGCCGCTTTTGACTTCGCCCAGCGTCTTCGCTGGAAAGATTTTAACGGGGCCTCCCGCTATTTCGATGAAGCGGCCAAAAAACACGCTTTCGTCGAGCAGTTTGCTGAGATGGAAGATCTGCAGATAACGGATGTGCGGGTCGAGACGATCGATCTGGATGAAAGCGGACAGCGGGCCACCACCCGCATGACGCTGGAGTATTTTCTGCTGCCGTCCGTGTCCGTCAAGACCTTTTCGTTCAAACTTGACTGGGCCTACGCGGGGCTCAAACCGAATGCGGCGGAATCCTGGTTCATCGCTTCCCCCTTTCCACCCTTCCCTTAAGAAGAAGGCTTCGGCGAAGGCTGTTTTCGAGATTGGGAGACATTCAGAAAAAATCGTCATTCCAAGCTGTTATTGCGCGAACCCCGGTAATTCCGGGTAAAATTTCCCTTGATTTGGTTGACGCGCTTATGGTATTTACCTGCATACTGTATACAAAATAGAAGGGGGATGGCGCCGACGGATGAGGGGTTTTCCCCTTTTGTTTGGGGCTTTACGTCCCCCTTTGGCTGTTGCTAAGAGGGGTCTAACAGGAGGTCGATTTGGCTCAGGTTGTATTTTCCAGCTGGGAAGGAAAAATTGTAGACAATCGCAGCGGCGAGGCTGCGGAAGGCGTCTCCCTGAAGCTCAAGCTGCCCGAAACCTACCTGAGTGAAGGTAAGGTCGGTGCATTCATGGGCTGGGACGGCGTTGTTGTCATGGAGAAGGATACCGATGTCGTAGCCATGGCCGCCGAATATATGAAACGCGTCCAGGAAAAGCATTGCTGCGGCAAATGTACCCCTGGAAAGCGGGCGACCAAGGTGCTGCAGGATTCGCTGTCGCGCATCGTCGCCGGGCAGGGCAAGGAAGAGGATCTCCAGATCATGGAGGAGCTGACCTCGTTGCTGGAACAGTGCAAATGCACCCTGTGCATGACGTCGGCCGTTCCCGTCTTTCATACCCTGCAGTATTTCCGGGACGATTATCTGGCCTATATCAACGGCGAGCGGACGCCTGGTCCCGCCAAGTCCTACCGGGACAAGCTGACGGCGCCCTGTATGGACAAGTGTCCGGCCCATATCGATATTCCCGCCTACATTGAAGAGATCAAAGAGCTGCGCTACACGGACGCTCTTTCCACCATTCGGCGCAACATGCCGATTGCGGCCGTGTGTGGCCGGGTTTGCCCCCATCCCTGTGAGAAGGCCTGCCGCCGGGCGCTGGTCGATGAGCCGGTGAGTATCATGGTTCTCAAGCGCGTGGCTTCCGATCACGAGTGGATGCACCATCATACGCCCCCCCTGGTTCCCAAGCCGTCCACAGGCAAGAAGATCATGGTGGTCGGCGCCGGCCCCGCCGGTCTGACCTGCGCCTACTATCTGGCCCTCGAAGGGCACCAGGTCAAGATCATCGACATGTTGTCCGAGCCGGGCGGCACCGTAGCCGTCGGCATTCCTGATTACCGCATGCCCCGCCATCTCCTCCAGCGCGAGGCGGATATCGTGGCTTCTCTTGGTGTCGAGATCGAATACGGCGTCAAGCTGGGGCGTGACGTGTCCTTGCGGGAGCTCAAAGAACAGTATGATGCCGTTTTTCTCGGTACCGGCGCTTTCAAGTCAAAGCCCATGGGGGTCGAAGGGGAAGACAAAGGCTACGACGGGTTTTCTCCCGGCGGCATCCACTATCTGCGGGCCGTCGCTCTCGGTCAGCCCATCGAAACGCCTAAGCGCGTCGTCGTCGTCGGCGGCGGCAACACGGCCATCGACTGTGTCCGCGTGGCGCTGCGCGAAGGGGCCGAAGAGTCCATCCTGGTCTACCGGCGTACCCGCAAGGAAATGCCGGCCGAGCCCTACGAGGTCGATGACGCCGAAGAGGAAAACGTCAAGTTTGAGTTTCTGCGCAATCCGACCCGTCTGGTCACCGAGAACAATCGTGTGGTCGGGGTCGAGGTCATCAAGATGGAACTGGGCGAGCCGGACGAATCGGGCCGCCGCAGTCCGCAGCCGGTTCCCGGCAGCGAATATGTCATCCCCTGCGAACTGGTCATCCCCGCCATCGGTCAGGATCCCGACCTGGGCTATCTTGGGGAAGATGATTTCGGCATCAAGCAGACCCGCTGGAAGAGCATAGTCACCAAAGGCGGCACCATGATGACCGACTGCGAAGGAGTCTTTGCCGGTGGGGACTGCGAATACGGCGCCATGACCGTGGTCGTCGCTGTGGGTCACGGCCGTCGGGCGGCGCGGGCCATGCATCGCTATCTTACCGAAGGAAACGCCTATCTTGACGATGAAGACGCCATGGAAGATCTGGTCAACCAGTTCGGTGTCTTCAACGACAAGGAGAATGTGGGTATTCTCGGTGGCCTTCATCGTGAGCATCAGCCCAAGGTGAACGGCGCGGAGCGGGCCACGAACTACGAAGAAATCGAATTGGCCATGCCCGAGAGCCAGGCGGTTACCGAGGCGGAACGCTGTCTGCGCTGCTATCGTGTCGGGATGGTTGCGGTCAACTAGTCATTGCCCTCAAGGACGTGCCCTGGGCTTTTGCGCTGCCAGGGTTCGGTGAAGGGGCTGCCCAGATAAACCAAAGGTGATGAGTCCATGGTCAATCTCAAGATCGACGGAAAAGATGTCCAGGTAGAAAAAGGGGCCACCATTCTGGCGGCCGCCGAAAAAGTCGGCATCAAGATTCCAACCCTCTGTTTTCTGAAAAAAGTGTCTCCCACGGGTGCCTGCCGGGTCTGCGTGGTTGAGATCAAGGGTGTAGACAAGCTGATGACGGCCTGCAACACCCGGGTCGTCGAGGGGATGGATGTCACCACCCAGTCCGACCGTCTTCGAAAAATTCGCAAGGAAATCGTGCAACTGCTGCTGGTCAACCATCCCCTGGATTGCCCGGTCTGCGACGCCGCCGGTGAGTGCGATTTGCAGAACATCTGTTTCGATCTCGATGTGACGACCCAACCTTTTGCCGCCGAGGACGTCAACCATGAGGATATTAACGGCTGGCCGCTGATTCAACAGGTGCCCAATCGCTGTGTTCTCTGCGAGAAATGCGTCAAGGTCTGTCATGAGACCATCGGGTCCGGAGCCCTTTTTGTCAATGACAAGGGGGACAAGACCTTTATCGACAAGAATCTGGATCTCTGCGAGTTCTGCGGCAACTGTGTCGCCGTGTGTCCCACCGGCACCATGATCTCCAAGCCCTTCAAGTTCAAATCCCGCCCCTGGGAAATGACCAGAAAGGCCAGCGTCTGCACAACCTGCGGCAGTCACTGCCAGGTGGACATCAATGTTAAAAACGGCCGGGTCTACCGCCTGACTTCCGAAGACGAAGGAACCGTCAACAATGGCAACCTGTGTGCCGGCGGCTTCTTCGGCCATGCGTTCATTCATGCGCCCCAGCGGTTACAGCGTCCTACCTTGAAAGATGCTGATTACGGCGTGCACGTCTCCTGGGACAAGGCTCTTGGTGCGGTCGCCGATAAAATCCACCAGATTTGCCAGGAGTCGGGCCCTGCCGCCATTGCCGGCCTGGCCTCCGGCCGCCTGACCAACGAAGAGAATTACCTGTTCCAGAAATTTTTCCGCGTCGCCATCGGTTCCAACAATATCGACTCGGCCGCCCGCTTTGGCGTTCTGGAGGGCTATAAAGCGCTTCGGGAGATGCTCGGTTATGCCGGTAGCAGCAATGCCCTCGGTAAAATAGGGGCATCGAAGGCGGTATTGGTTTTTGGCGCCGATGTTACGGCCGAGGCTCCCGCCGTCGATTGGCAGATTGAAAAAGCCTGTCGCAAAAATGACGCGCCCCTGGTCGTGGCCAATATGCGTTCGGTCAAACTGCGCCGTCATTCCAATACCTTCCTCAGCTACAAGCCGGGAAGCGAAGTGGCTCTGGTCTATGCCCTGGCCCGCCTTATTCTGGACAAAGGCCTGGCAGACGAAGACTACCTCAAACGTTTTGTCGGGAATCTCGACGACCTGAAAAAGGCGCTGGCTACGGTCGACCTCGAGAAAGCCGTCCAAGAGACCGGGGTTTCCCGCCAGCTCCTGGAGGAAGCCGCTGAACATCTTGGATCGGCCAAAAGCGTTTCCGTTATTTTTGGCCGGGATGTTCTCACGTCCGCCAATGCTGGCGACAAGACCCGGGCGATCGTTTCGCTGGCCCTGGTCTGCGGCGCTCTGCATGGCGACCTTGGCGGCCTCTTTCCGGTGTGCGAGGATGGGAATATGCAGGGGCTCCTCGATATGGGCGTCTGCCCCGAGTTCCTACCCGGCTTCCAGGATTACAGCACCGCCCGCGGCAAGTTCGATGTCGCCTGGCGTACCGCGCTGCCGCAGGAGGGCTTCAACGCCCAGCAGATGCTCGAACAGATCGAAAAGGGCAACATCCGCGCACTCTATCTGGCCGCGACCAACCCGCTGGTCTCCTATCCTGAAAGTGCCCGCTGGCGCAAGGCCCTTGAAAAACTTGATTTGCTGGTCGTTCAGGACATTTTTGAGAGTGACCTGACCAAGCTGGCCCATGTGGTGCTGCCCGGCACCTCTTTCGCCGAAAAGACGGGGAGCGTCACCGCGCTGGACGGGCGCATCAGCTGCCTCGGGCAGGCTATTGACCCTGTCGGCGAAGCCCGTGAGGATTGGAGCATCCTGGCCGAGCTGTACAACCGCGTCGGCCGGCGCACAGACAAGATTGATACCGAGGCCCTGCTGCGTGAGGCCAAGGAGCTAACCAGCCTCTACGGCGATCTCTGCTTTGCCGGTGAGGGGTTGTGCCAGCCCTGCCGGAAGCTGCCCTTCGCTCCCGAAGAGAAGAGCCTGCAATTCATCGCGGCCTCCCAGGCTGAAGTTGGAGAGGGGCTGCAGCTCCTTGTTGGCAAGAATCTCTTCCACTTCGACCTGTTGACCACCCATAGCCCGGCCAATCTCGAAATCGCACCCCAAGGCTGGGTGGAGATGAATCCCGCCACGGCAGCCACCCTGAAGGTGACGGAAGGGGAGAAGGTTCAGGTTGTTTCGACCGTGGGTTCGGCCACGGGCCAGGTCCGTCTGACCGACCAGGTTCCTGAAAACCTGCTCTTTGCCACCTATCACTTTGCTGATCTGAATATCCAGCAGGTCATGCCCCAGGGGCAGAATCTGACCAAGGTCGAGATTCGGAAAGCCTGATTTTCATCTAAAAGAAGACAAAAAGCCCCGGACTGCTTAGCGGTCCGGGGCTTTTTTTGTCCTTGATGGTCGAGCAAATCGGCTAGGGGTAGCTGTCGGAATATCGGTTCCTGTTCAGATTATTGGGCGGCCGCGTGAAACCCTTGGGTGGTTTTTTCGATAAAGCCTTCGGCTGTTTTAATAATCAGTAAGGCGGCAATATCGGCCCGCTCGGCGAAGGCCTGGGCCTCTTCAGGACCGAGTACCATAAGGGCCGTGGCGAGGGCATCAGCCCGGGCGCAGGACGGGTCGAGGATGGTGACAGAGGCCAGAGTGTGATCGATGGGGTATCCTGTACGCGGATCGATGGTGTGCGAATAGCGGCGCCCCTCAATTTCATAGTAGTTGCGATAGTCTCCTGAAGTGGCCATGGCCATATCCCGCAGGCTGAGCACGTCCCCCACCTGCCGGCGGTCTGTCAAAGGTGATTCGATGCCGATGCGCCAGGCGGTTTGCGGCCCCTTGGCCCCTCTCACCACGACTTCCCCCCCGACTTCGACAATAAAATCGTGCAAGTCACGAGAGAGGAGATGGGCAGCGACGAGGTCGACGGCGTACCCTTTGGCAATGGCCGAGAGGTCGATACGCAGGCGGGGGTCGAGCTTGCGCAGTTGTGGCGGCGTCAGGCGGCATGCGATCTTGTCGTAGCCGATGGTCTGCAGCAGCCCGTCTATGTCGGCGCTGGCAGGAACCTGATCTGGACGGGGGGTAGGGCCGAATCCCCACAGATCGACCAGGGGGCCGACGGTGATGTCAAAAGCCCCAGCGGTTTCGGCGCCGATACGCAGAGCCAGATCGACCACTTCGGCCGTTGCGGTGGAAACAGGCATCCATTCCGTTGTCTGGGCGTCGTTGAAACGACTGACCTCGGAGGTGGGCAGATAGGTGGACATCTGCTGATTGATGCCTTCCAGAACGGCAAAAGATTCCTGCTTGACGGTCTCGAGGGTGGGGGCGGGGATATCGCCGGCCAGGGTAACCGTAAACGTTGTCCCCATCGTCAATCCGGTAAATTGGCTGACAGGCAGGGCAGGCTCCGTAGGGCGCAAGGTCAGGAAAGCCAAACCGATCAGAATGAAAAGGCTGGTCAGGGTGAGCAGGGTGGATTTTTTCATGACGGCCTTTTTGAGAAGGAGCCCTAGACCCGCTTAGCTATCGCGAAAACCGAGAACAACGAGCAGGCAGCTGCCATCGGCAATGACGTTGATGCCGTTTTCTTCGCACTGGGCAATGGCGGCGGGACTCTGGGCTCCAGGCTGCATCCAGATATTTTCGATGCCTTGAGCGATGGCGGCAGAGACCACCTGTTCGGTGATTTTCGGTGGAGTAATGATGGACAGGCTCTTTACCCCGGCGGGCAGATCGGCCACCGAGGGCACGCAGGGTACACCTTCGATTTCAGTAGCCCTGGGATTGATGGGGATGGCCTTCCGACCGTTCTGCAGGTAGCAGCGCAGGACCTTGTTGCCGTATTTGTCCCGATTGGTGGAAGCACCGGCGACGGCGAACGTATCAGCCTTGAGGAATTGGGCAATGCGTTTATCCATGAAAATTCTCCTGGTTCAGGGTTCACGGCAGCACGAGGGCGATGGTATCGAAAAGCGGGCCCGGATAGACCCCCAGCAACAGAGTGCCCAGCAGGCAGATGACCAGTACGGATTTTTCAGCGGCCGAGCAGGACGTTCCGGTCACAGTCAGGCCTCCTTCAGAGCCCGTCATGTACATGACCATGACGGGGCGCAGATAATAGGCCAGGGAAATCAGGGAGCTGAGTATACCAATGAGGGCGAGACCTGTATACCCTCCTTCGATGGCGGCGTAAAAAATGGAAAACTTGCCCATGAAGCCGGCCGTCGGTGGAATGCCGGCCAGCGAAAGCATGCAGGTCAGCAGGACCAGGGCCGCCAGTGGCTGCCGATACCCGGCGCCGCGGAAATGGTCGTAGGAACCCGCCTCGGCGTTCGCCGGTGATAAGGCCGTCAGCACGGCGAAGGCGCCGAGGGTAGCGCCGCTGTAGGCGACCAGATAGAAAAGGATGGCTCCCGAGCCGTGGCTTCCGGCCGCAAGGAGGGCCAGCAGCAGGTAGCCCATATGAACGATCGACGAGTAAGCGAGCATACGCTTGAGACTGTCCTGCCGCAGGGCGCAGAGGGTGCCGGCTCCCATGGAGAGGGCAGACAGCAGCCACAGGAGGCTGCTTAACGGCGAGCCAGCCAAATCTCGGCCGGCAAAGAGCAGAACCAGCGCGGCGAAGACGGCCCCTTTGGATCCCGTGGCCAGCAGGGCGGTCACCGGCGCGGGCGCCCCCTCGTAGACGTCGGGGGTCCAGAGGTGAAAAGGAACCAGGGACGTTTTGAAGCCGAGTCCACCCAGCAGCAGAGCCCAGCCGGCCAGGAGCAGGGGACGCAGGGCCTGGTCGCCGCTCGGTATGAAGGCAGCCTGATCGAAATGGAAGGTGCCGGTGGCGGCATAGATCAGGGCGATCCCCATAGCCAGCAGGCCGGTGGCCACCCCACCCATGATCAGATATTTAAGGCCGGCCTCTGCTCCCAAGGATGAGCCTTTGTGGAAGGCGATGAGGATGTAAAAGACGAGAGTGAAGGTCTCCAAACCGAGAAACAGGCCCACGAAAGAGGAGGCGCTGGAAAGCAGGATCATGCCGGCAGCGGCAAAGAGAATCAGGGCGGCATATTCCCCCCCCAAAAAAGAGCGACTGTGCCCGTAGCGAAAGGACATGAGCAGGGTGAGAGCCGCGGCAGCAGACCAGAGAACGGAGAAAAAGCGGCTGTAACGGTCAACGGTGAAAAGTCCGAACCCCACCAAACCAGAGACCGGTTCATAAAAAAGGGCGATGGCGACGCTCCCCAGCGCGATGAGGATACCGTACGTCATGGCGGTGGCATAGGACGCTTGCCAGGCTCCGGCCAACAGCAGGGCCACGGCGCCGGCTGCCAGCAGCAGAACCGGGAGCAGGGCGTGCAGTTCCGTCAGGGTCATGGCAGTCCTCCCAAGCCGATCAGCGATGTTCCCAGCAAAAGGCGTTGTACGGGGTCTCTCAAGACCTCAAGAAAGGGGTGCGGGTAAAGGCCAAGCCAAAGGACGAGCAGGGCAAGAGGCACCAGGATAATCGTCTCCCGCCAGGAAATATCCGGCCAGTCCCGCGGGCTGTGTGGTTGCCCCCAGAGGACCCCCTGAACGAGCCTGAGCATGTAAATGGCGGCAAAGAGTACCCCAGCCAGCCCCAGCACGGCCCAGAGAGGATGGGAAGCAAAGGTGCCGATAAGGATCAGAATCTCACCGGCAAAGTTGTTCAGGCCGGGCAACCCGAGGGAGGCCAGGGCAAAAAAGAGAAAAAAGGCGCCGAGAACAGGGGCTTTCGACCAGAGCCCCCCTAGGTTGCTAATTTCGCGGGTGTGAGCGCGGGTGTCGATCATGCCGATAAGGGCGAAGAGCGCTCCGGTGGTGATGCCGTGATTGACCATCTGCAGCAGCGCCCCTTCCACAGCCGTGGTGTGCCAGGCCGCCACCCCGAGAATCACGAACCCCATGTGCGCGACGGAGGAATAGGCGATCAGCCGTTTGGCGTCGTTCTGGGCGTAGGCAATCCAGGCGGCGTAAAAAATGCCGATCAGGCCCAAGGCGCCCAGCATGGGCAGACAGGTATGGGCCGGTTCGGGAAAGAGGGGGAAGCCGAAACGCAGCAGCCCATAGACCCCTGTTTTGAGCAGGACCCCGGCCAGGATGATGGAGCCGGCCGTCGGGGCTTCGGTGTGGGCGTCAGGTAGCCAGGTGTGCAGGGGAAAAAGGGGCACCTTGACGGCAAAGGCGGCGAAAAAGGCCCCGAAGAGCCACCAGGAAAGGGCCGGCGGGAGTTGGGTGCCAACCAGGGCGGCCAGCGCGAAGGTGTAATGACCGGTCTGGTCGCCATGTACAAGGTAAAGAGTGATCATGGCCAGCAGCATGAGCAGGCTGCCCGCCAGGGTAAAGAGAAAGAATTTGACGGCGGCATAGAGCCGACGCTCATGCCCCCAGACACCAATGAGAAAGAACATGGGGATGAGCATGACCTCCCAGAAGAGATAGAAGAGAACCAGGTCAAGAGCGAGAAAAACGCCCATGATGCCGCTCTCGATCAAGAGCAGCAGTGAGAAGAAGAAATGCGTGTGGACGTCGAGGCGCCAGGAAATCAGGACGGCAATGACCAGTAAAAAGGCGGTCAGCAGGGTCAGGGTCAGGGAAAGACCGTCCATCCCGAGCGTGTAGCGAATGCCGTAGCGGGGAATCCAGGCATGATCTTCCAGCCAGAGCCAACCGCCGAGGCCGCGACTTTCCACAAAAGCCCAGAGGTTAAGGGAGAAAACGGCGGTGGTCACAGCCAAAGCTGTCCAGCGACCGGCTCCGGCGTAAGGGCGTAGCAGCAGGCAGGCCAGAGCCCCCAGCAGGGGCAGCCACACAAGCAGGGAAAGTAAAGGCAACGAGGTCTCCATGGCAAACCGTCAGGCTAAGGCTTAAAGCAACAGGCTAGCTCTGGGCCAGCTGCAGCAGGAAAAAGAGCATGATCAGCAACAATCCCCAGGCCACTGCGGCGAGGTAATGGGAAAGCCGGCCACTGGTCAGGGCTCTCAGCCTATCGCCGCCAAACTGGCAGCCCCGGGCCAGACTATGGAGGATGCCATCGATGAGAGCGGCATCCGTCCCCTGCCAGAAAAAGCGCGCGAGAGAAGCAAAGGGAGCCAGCACGACCTTGCGGATGAGAGCATCCGCTTGCCAGCCGGCCGCGAGAAACCGCCAGACCGGGCCCGTCTCGGCGGGGAGATCTCCCTGATAGCGATGGCGGGCCAGCAGCCAGCCAAGGGCGAAGAGGATAACGGCCAGTGCGGCGATGAATCCTTCTTCCCGGTGACTGATGTGAACAGGGGCGCCGGCCAGAGAACCGAGAAAATGGGAAAGCCAGGCATGGCCCCCGTAGAATTCCGGCAGGTTGATCAGACCGCCGCCGATGGCCACCAGCGCGAGAGGAATCAGGGGCCAGGTCATCAGGCGTGGCAGCGTATGCGGCTCAGTGGAAAAACGCGGTGGCCCGGCAAAGACGAGATAGACCAGGCGGAAAGTGTAAAAAGCCGTCAGCAGGGCGGTCAACACCGCCAGGACAAACAGTCCCTCATAAAAGGGGGTGTGCCGGGCATAGTCGGCGGCGAGCAGGCTGTCCTTGGAAAAAAAACCGCTGCTCAAAGGCGCGCCGGCCAGGCTCAGGGCCCCGGCTAGAAAAAGAAGGAAGACCAGCCGGCTTTTTCTGGCCAGACCCCCCATGCGGAAGATGTCGTTCTCCTGGGCGCAGAGATGAATGACACAGCCCGCCGCCATGAACAGCAGGGCTTTGAAAAAGGCATGGGTGAAGAGGTGGAACATGGCGCCGGCAACCGCCCCTGAGCCGACACCGAGGAACATGTAGCCGACCTGACTCATGGTGGAGTAGGCCAGCACTTTTTTGATCTCCCGCTGGGCCAGGGCGCAGGTGGCGGCGTAAAAGGCGGTCAGGGCACCGACGGCGCTGATCAGGGCCATGCCGGTAGCTGACAGGCTGACGAGGGGGAAGAGGCGGCAGAGCAGGTAGACGCCGGCGGTGACCATGGTGGCGGCATGAATGAGGGCCGAGACCGGAGTGGGGCCGGCCATGGCGTCGGGGAGCCAGGTCATGAGGGGAAGCTGGGCCGACTTGCCGCAGGCGCCCAGCAGAAGCAGGACGACCAGGGGCGTGGCGACGCCGGCGGCGAGTCCGGCGGCCTGGCTGTTGATGGTGCTGATGGAGAGAGTGCCGAAGAGGTCGTACAGCCAGAGGATGGCGATGCCGAGAAAGACATCGCCGACGCGGGTGACGAGAAAGGCCTTGCGTCCGGCGTTGGCGTTCTTCTCCTGCCGATACCAGAAGCCGATGAGTGCGTAGGAACAGAATCCCACCCCCTCCCAGCCCAGAAAGAGCACGAGCAGGTTGTCGGCCAGCACGATAAGGAGCATGGCGAAGACGAACAGATTGAGGAGGGCGAAAAAGCGGGCATAGCCCTCCTCGCCCTGCATGTAGCCGATGGCGTACAGGTGGATCAGGGTAGAAACAGCGGTCACCATGAGCGCCATGGGGGCAGAAAGCGGATCGAAAAGGAGCTCGAAGGGGACCTGCAGGGGGCCGCTCTGCAGCCAGGTGAAGAGGGTAATCCGGGTGCCCGCCCCGCTGGCCAGGGGCCCGGCGGCCAGGGTCAGCAGAGCGCTCGCCGCCACCCCGGCCACGGCCAGAAATTCGCTCAGACGGCGTGGCAGGCGCATGCCGAAAAGCACGTTGAGGATCCCCCCCAAGAGCGGCGCCAGGGGTATGAGCAGCAATATGGAATGGGTCATCCCTTCATCCCGTCATAAGCGTCGGCGTCGAGGCTGGCCTTCTGACGACGCAGGTAGACGACCATCGCCAGGGAAATGGCGACTTCGGCTGAAGTCATGGCCATCAGAAAAATTACAAAAATCTGGCCGTCGACCTGTTGCCAGAAGGCCGCCGCCCCGATAAAGGCCAGACCGGCGGCGTTGAGCATGATTTCGATGCCGATGAGGATCATAATCAGGTTGCGCCGCGCCAGGGTGCAGGCGAGCCCCATGAGAAAGAGGGCGACGGCAAAGCCGAGCACATGAGAGAGGGGTACGATCATGCGTCCTCCCTGCGTGCTTCAGGGTGCTGTTTCCGACGATCGACCCGTCCTACGTAGTAGGCCCCCACCGCCGCGAACAGCAACTGGAAAGAGACGATTTCCACAGCCAGGGCGTACTCCTTGAACAGGGCGTAACCGAAGGTGCGTGGTGAAGCGTAGAAGCGGGGCACCCCGCCGGAACCGGTGCTGTCGAGGCCAAGCAAGAGAAGGGTGCAGCTTAGCAGCACGCCAGAGAGCAGCACGACCGGTCCCCAGCGACGCCAGCCTGCCCCCTGCCCGGGTTGGTCCGGGGCCAGTTCGAGCATCATGATGATGAAAAGAAAAAGAACCATGATCGCCCCGGTGTAGATGATGACCTCCCAGGCGGCCACCAGAGGGGCGCCGAGCAGGTAAAAGAGCAGGGCCAGGGCGAAAAAGGCGTTGACCAGATAGAGGACGGCGTGCACGGGATTGCGCCGGGTGATGCACATGCCCGTGGCGGCCAGGGCGGTGAGGGCTAAAATGTAGAACAGGGCGGTCGCCATGATGTGATTACCTCAGGGCAGCAGGCTGCCGGGGTCGACGGGACCATATTCGTCCGCGTTCTTTCCCCGGGGGTTGGCCACGCCGATGCCGGCATGGCGATAAAAATCATAGTGGAGATCCTTGCCGCCGTCGTCGATGAGCAGGTCGTCTTTCTCATAGACGAAGTGCAGCGGATCTCTCTTGCCGAACTCGTAATCCGTTGTCATCTGGATGGCCAGGGTCGGACAGGCCTCGGTGCAGAGGCCGCAGAAGATGCAGCGGGCGAAGTTGATGCGGAACCAGGCGGCGTAGCGGCGGCCATCCTCGGCTTCGGCCGCCTGCATCGAAATGCAGTCGACAGGGCAGGCGGCGCTGCACATATGGCAGGCGACGCAGCGCTCCTCACCCTGGGGATCGCGCGTCAGGACCAGCCGGCCCCGGTAGCGGAAAGACGGAACGGTTTTTTCTTCTGGGTACTGCCGGGTCACCGGTTTGCGCATCAGGTTGCGCAGGGTGACCCAGAAGGGCTGCAGGGTACCCTGAATATCGCGCCAGAGGGACATGTCAGACTCCCAGCCAGAGCAGTACCGCTCCGGTAACGAGGACGTTCAGCAGGGCCAGGGGGACCAGCACCTTCCAGCCGAAGTGCATGAGCTGGTCGTAGCGCAGCCGTGGCAGCGAGCCCCTGGTCCAGATAAAGAGGAAGCAGACGAACAGAACCTTGCCGACGAACCAAGCCAGCGGCGGCAGCAGGGGGCCATGCCAGCCACCCAGAAAAAGCACGGTGATCATGGCGCTGAGAATGATCATGTTGATGTATTCGCCGACAAAAAAGAGGCCGAAACGCATACCCGAATATTCCGTGTGAAATCCGGCCACCAGCTCGGCTTCCGCCTCGGGCAGGTCGAAGGGAACCCGCTTCGATTCCGCCAGCATGCTGATAAAGAATATCAGAAAGGCCAAAGGGTGCACCACGGCGAAGGGGAGCTTCGCCTGAGCCATGACGATATCGGTGAGGGAGAAGGAGCGTGTGGCCAGCACCACCGGCACGATGGCCAGTCCCATGGACAGTTCGTAGGAAATAAGCTGGGCCAGGCCGCGGATGGAGCCGAGCAGGGCGTATTTGGAATTGGAGGCCCAGCCGCCCAGGGCCACACCGTAGACCGCCAGGGACGATAGGCCGAGAAAGTAGAGCACCCCGATGTTCAGATCGCACACAACCAAGGGAATGGTGCGGCCGAAAAGGGTGATGGGGGGCGAAAAAGGGACCACGGCAAAAGCGAGCAGGGCCGTGATGGCCGTGAGGCCGGGCGCCAGCAGAAAGATGGGCCGGTCGGCGCCGGCCGGAATCGTGTCTTCCTTCGTGAGCAGCTTGATGACGTCGGCCAGCGGCTGCAACAGGCCGAAGGGGCCGACGCGATTGGGGCCGTGACGCAATTGCAGGCGTCCGAGGATCTTGCGTTCCGCCAGTACCAGATAGGCAGCCAGGGTTAGAACGACGCCAAAGATGAGGAGGAGCTTGACCAGAATCAGGGCGAGAGTCAGCAGCATATCCATCATGGCTGACCTCCTGCTTCCGTTTCCAGCCAGCCATATTGCCGCGGCCCCCCGGGTACCAACAGCTCGATGCCGCTGCCGCGCCGTCGCGGCACCAAGGCGACGCCCTGAGCCATCCGGGAAGAAAGGCGCAGAGTCAGGCTGAAATGGCCCAGGGAGGAGGACAGGCGAACCCGGTCTCCTTCGCGCAAGCCGCGCTCCTTGGCATCATCGGTATGGAGCAGCACATAGGGGTCGGTGTCTCGGAGCTGCAGAGGCGTCGACAGGCTGGCCAGCAGCTCGGAACCGAAAAGGGATTCGACAGGTATCAGGGTCAGGGCCTTTTCTGGCACACACTCCGGCGGCTGGGCGGTGCTTTCGGCCACAGCGGCCGCCGGCGAGAACAGACGTTCCCCTGGACGTTCGGCTAGGGCCGCGAACAGGGGACTCTGGGTGGAAAGTTGATGGCGCAGGGCCGTCAGCGAGTCCTTCAGTCCCAGAAGATCGGCCAGGATGGCCCAGGCCTGCCGGGGCTGCTCGTCCGCACCTGGCTCGGTGAATTCACGCGGCGGGTGCTTGCCCTGGCCCGTCTCCCGCAGGGAAAGGCCGGCCGAGAACACCGGCTGAAAGGCTTGAGGCCGCCCTTCATTGTTAACGAAGATCCCTTCTCCTTCAGCCGTTACCGTGGTGGGCAGCAGCAGGTCGGCATGGCGGGAAGCAACCGTGGGGAGCGAGTCGAAAACGGCGAGATACTCCAGGCGCGAGAGGGCCGCCCCCGCCCGGGCCGGATCGGGATATTCGCTGAAAGGATCCGTTTCCAGGCACACCATGGCCCGGACGCTGCCGTTAAGCATGGCATTCAGGTGGTGGTCGAACGTATCTTCCCCCTGCGAGAGCAAGGCGCCCCCATAGCTGTTGGGTCCGCCCAGCAGCACAAAGGCACCGCAGGAACGATCGGCGGGCGAGAAGGCTGCCAGGGTGCGAAAGAACTCGCGGACGCCATCACCGCCAAGCAGATCGGCACCGGCGGCGATGACGGGGCGCTGCGCCCGCTCAAGGCGACTAGCAATCCCTTCGAGAAAGCTGGCCTCCTGGCGGGCAAATCGGGAAAAATCCCTGGTGCGCAGGGCCGCCAGCACCTCGGGCAGGCGCTGGGGCGGCATGGGCAAGTGAGCGGCTGAACAGCAGAGGTCTACGGGACGGGGGTCGATGCTGGCGGCCAGTCCCCCCGCCCGCACCGCCTGCCGGATGGCCAGGGCGAGAAGGGGACCTTCCCCGATCGGGTCGCAGCCCAGCGTCAGGACGAAGTCGGCCTGACGGATATCCGCCAGACTGCGGGCGTGATCGCCCAGCAGGGCGGCGGTATGACGGGCGGCCCGGTCGCGCTCGGGGTGAACCTCGTAGACAAGGCGGCGTCCGCCCTGTCTACCGGCCCATTGGCCGAACAGGGTGTTGGCCTCCAGGCTGGCGCGCGCCGAGCCCACGTAGAGGATGCTGTCGGGCCCGTGAATGCGGCGGACGGCGGCGAGACGGTCCTCCAGGGCGGCGAGTGCCTTCTCCCAGCTGACCTCGGCACCGCCAAGGCGCGGGCGGCGACGGCGCTCGGGATGATTGGCATGGCCGTAGCCGAAGCGCCCCCGATCGCAGAGGAAGAAGCCATTGGTGTGGGGATTGACGCCGGCTCGCACACGCTGCAGTTCACCGTAGCGGGCGCCGGGGAGGGTGGCGCAGCCCAGGGAGCAGTGGGGGCAGATGGAGGGCGCCTCCTCCAGGTCCCAGACGCGGGAACGGTAGCGGAAGGTTTTATCCGTGAAGGTGCCGGTGGGGCAGACGTCCACCAGATTGCCGGAGAAGGGGCTCTCCAGGCAGCCGTCCTGGAAGCGGCCGAAGAAGAGGCGCTGGCGACTGCCCATCACGCCGAAATCGGTGCCGCCGCAATAGTCCTGATAGGTCCGCACGCAGCGGTAGCACTGGATGCAGCGATTCATCTCCTGGATGACGAAAGGTCCGAGATCCTGGTTGCGGAAGGTTCTTTTTTTGCCGCCATAGCGGCGCAGGCCGTGGCCGCCGGCGATCGTCATGTCCTGCAGCTGGCACTGGCCGCCTTCGTCGCACACCGGGCAGTCGTGGGGATGATTCATCATCAGCCATTCGATGACGTGAGCCCGCTGTTCCTGCGCCTGGACATCCGAGGTCGAGACGACCATGCCGTCTTTGGCCTCGACCATGCAGCTCATCTGCACCCCCTTGACCGGGCCGTCCACGAAGGTCATGGCACAGAGGCGGCAGGCGCCCACCGCTCCGAGGGCGGCGTGGTAGCAGAAGTGGGGGATGACGATGCCCAGCTGCTCGGCCGCCTGCAGCACGTTGGTGCCTTCAGAGACGATGATGGTCAGATTGTCGATGGTCAGTGTCGGCATGGCAGTTCACATCGTCAGTTAGCAAGGGGGCAGCGACCCCGGCGAATATGGTCAACGAGTTCTTCCTCAAAGAGGCGCAGCAGGCTCTCGACCGGCCCCATCGCCCCCATGGCCAGGGCGCAGAAGGAGCGGCCGTTGATGTTGCGCACCTGGCCGCGCAGCATGTCGAGATCGTCCATGTTTCCCTGCCCCTTCTCAATTTTTTCCAGCAGCCAGGAGACCATGGGCAACCCGTCCCTGCAGGGCGTGCACCAGCCGCAGCTTTCCCGGGCAAAGAAACGGTTGAGGTTAAGGGTGGCGGCGACCATGCAGGTGTGGTCATCGAAGACGGTGACCCCGCCCGTCCCCAGGCGGCTGCCGACCTGCTCCAGGGCTTCGTAGTCCAGCGGCACCGCCAGATGTTCGGCGATCAGAAAGGGGGTGGAGGCCCCGCCGGGCAGACAGGCCTTGAAGGCGCGCCCTTTCCAGACGCCTCCGCCGTATTCGGTGATGAGATCGCCCAGGGTGATGCCGATGGGCAGTTCGTGACATTCGGTGCGCTCCAGGTGTCCCGAAAGGCCGTAGAGCTTGGTGCCGGCCCCCTTTTCCGTATAGGCGAGGCTGGCAAACCAGTCGGCCCCGCCATGGATGATATGGGGAATGTTGGCCAGCGTCTCCACGTTGTTCACCGTGGTCGGCTTGCCGAAGAGGCCGCGCACGGCCGGAAAGGGCGGCTTGGAACGGGGGTTGGCGCGCTTGCCTTCCAGACCGTTGAGCAGGGCCGTTTCCTCGCCGAGGATATAGCGCCCGGCGCTGCCGTGTACGTGAAGGTCGAAGGAAAAACCGGAGCCGAGGATGTTCTGGCCCAGCAGGCCGGCCTGCGCCGCTTCGGCGATGGCCCTCTCCAGATTGCGCATGGCCTGGCGGTAGGCGTAGCGGATAAAAATAAAACCCGTGGGGATCTGCATGGCGTAGGCGGCGAGGATCATCCCTTCCACCAACTGGTGCGGGTCGGCTTCCAGCAACTGGCGATCCTTGTAGGTCCCCGGCTCCATCTCGTCGCCATTGCACACCAGGTATTTCTGTCCCGGCTGCTCCGAGGGGAAAAAAGACCATTTGACCCCGGTCGGAAAGCCGGCGCCGCCGCGGCCGCGCAAGCCGGAGGCCTTGACGACGTCGCGCACGGCGGCCGGGTCCATCTGTTTCAGAGCTTTGGCCAGCGCCGTGTAGCCTCCCTGTCGGCGGTATTCCTCCAAAAAGACGCATTCGCCGGGCCGCCGGTTTTTGAAGAGGAGCAGGGTGTGTTTTTTCATGGTGTGCCCCCGGTTCGTTCGGCCGCCAGAATGGCGTCGATCTTCTGCGCGTCCAGGTGTCCATAGAGGGTAAAACCGATCATCATGGCCGGGGCCTGGCCGCAGGCCCCCAGGCAGCAGGTCGGCAGCAGGGTGAAGGCCCCGTCAGCGGTGGTCTCGCCCAGGGCGATGCCGAGCCTGTCCTGCAGATGCCGTACGATCCCTTCACCCCCCCGGCTCCAGCAGCAGATGGAGTCGCACACGTGAATAACCCGCCGTCCCACCGGCTGACGGAATATCTTGTCGTAGAAGGTGGCGATTTCTTCCACCTGCAAAGGGGACAGCCCCAACAGGGAAGCCGTCAATACCACGCCTTCGTCCGGAACCCAGCCGTATTCCTCCTGAATGGCACGCAATACGTCGATGACCAGCTCGCGGGGGTGCTCCGAGCGAGTGACGCGCTCTCGAAACTCTTCCAGTTTTTGTGGACTCAGCAGTTCAGGTGCCATATCAGCGATCCAGATCGGCCAGGACGAAATCGATGGAAGCCAGGATGGTGAAGAGATCGGCGACCATCCAGCCCCGGCTCAGTAGCGGCAAGGTCTGCATGTGGGCGAAGGACGGCGTGCGGATGCGCAGACGGTAAGGGACGTTGCCGCCGTCACTGACCAGATAGTAGCCGCACTCCCCCTTGCTCGATTCGATGGCTCGGTAGCATTCCCCCGCCGGTGGTGTCAGGCCACGGGAGAGGTTGACGAAATGGTGAATGAGGCTCTCGATATCGCGCAGCCCGTCAGCCTTTTTGGGATAGACGTAGCGGTAGTCGTCGGTAACCCAGCGTCCCCCGGGCATCTTTTCAGCACATTGCCTGACGATGTTCAGGCTCTGCCGCATCTCCTGCAATCGCACCAGGTAGCGGGCGTAACAGTCCCCTCCCTGAGCGGTGGCGACCTCAAAATCGAACCTGTCGTAGCCGCCGTAGGGCATGGCGCGGCGCAGGTCCCAGGCGAGGCCCGTCGCCCGCAGGTTCGGCCCGCTCACTCCCCAGTCGAGGGCCTCATCGGTGGTTAGAACGCCGACTCCTTCGGTGCGGGCCCGGAAGATGGGGCCGTTGCTGAACATTTTTTCCAGCTCGTCCAGTCGCGCTGCAAAGTCGCGGGTGAAGGTGTCAACCACGGCCTTCCAGCCGTCAGGAAGGTCGTCGGGTAGGCCGCCGACGCGAAACCAGGCCGGGTGCATGCGGCCCCCCGTGATCATCTCGACGATATCGAAAATCTTTTCCCGTGACTCGAAGGTGTAAAAAACGGGGGTCATGGCGCCGACATCGTTGCCGAAGGTGCCGAGCCAGACCAGATGGCTGGCGATGCGAAAGAGTTCACACAGCATGATGCGCACCGTCTGGGCGCGTGCCGGCACCTCCACTCCGAGCAGGGTCTCCAGGGGATAGAGGTAGGCCAGGTTGTTCATGACACCCGACAGGTAGTCGATGCGGTCGGTGTAGGGGATGAACTGGTTCCAGTGCTGACGCTCGCCGGTCTTTTCGGCCGCCCGGTGGTGGTAGCCGATGTCCGCGTCGATATCGTCGATCTCTTCTCCTCGCAGTTTCAAAATAAGACGCAGCACCCCGTGGGTGCCGGGGTGATGAGGACCGACGTTGAGAACCATCGTCCCTTCATCTTCGCCTACGGCGCGGCTCTTGAAAAAATCACCGCCGTCCCGGGGCACCATGGTGGCGGCCGTGGCCGCCGTGTAGGGGGGCATCTCCGTGGCGCGGAAAGGGTGGGCTTTGCGCAAAGGGTGCCCTTGCCAGCTATCGGGCATCAGTATCCGCCGCAGATCGGGGTGCCCCGCAAAAGAGATGCCGAACATGTCATAGGCTTCCCGCTCATACCAGTTGGCCGCCGGCCAGATGTCGGTAACGCTGGCCGCTTGGGGATGCTCTCCCTGCAAAGGGACCTTGAGGCGGAGGTAGCTCTGCGCTTCGAAAGAGAGCAGGTGATAGACCAGGGTGGTGCCATGAGAGGGGCGGGCCCGTCGCGTCGACTCGTCGATGGCGGTGATGTCCTCCAGACGACGGTATTGCTGCGGCGCCTCCTCTTTGAGAAAACGCAGCACCTCGGTCGCTTTTTCAGGCGCAGCGACCAGAGTCGGCATGTCAACCCCCAGTGGATCGAGCTTTACCGCTTCGGCGAAGCGCTCCTGCACCGCGCGCAGAAGGTCGTCGGTTTGGGGAAATTCCACCTGCGGTTGTGGCGGTCGCCAGATCCTGTCCGCGCGGTTTTGCCGAAAGTCGGGGGGTTGCTGGGAGGTGCCGCGAATGGGACTGAAGGCGTAGCCGGGTCCGCGTGTGTCGCGGCTCTTGCTGACACCGTCCACGAGAACAGGCACGGTGGTGCCCTCGCTGCCGCCGGGGAGGCCGAGCACGGGGCGTGCCGGCCGTTCTTCGCGAGCGATTTTATCCTGCAGCAGCATGAGCCCTTGCATAAAGGCTTCGGGGCGGGGAGGGCAGCCGGGAACATAGACATCGACGGGGATGATCTGGTTCACGCCCTGAATGACGCTGTAGGTGTCGTACATGCCGCCAGAATTGGCGCAGCTGCCCATGGCGATGACCCACTTGGGATTGGCCATCTGCTCGTAAAGACGGAGGATGGACGCCCCCATCTTTTTAAAGGGGGTGCCGGCGATCACCATGAGGTCGGCTTCTCGGGGGCTGCCGCGCAGCACCTCGGCGCCGAAGCGGGCCAGGTCGAAACGCGGGGTCATGCTGGTCATCATTTCAACGAAGCAGCAGGACAGGCCGAAAAACATGGGCCAAAGGCTGTTTTTGCGCCCCCAGTTGATGGCGTCATCGAGGGTGGTGAGGATGATGTCCGGCGGGATATTCTCCTTCACGGCCCACCCCCTTTGCGATGCCTGGCGCTGGGGCCCCATTCGAGCCCGCCGGCTTTCCACAGGTACAGCAGACCGACAAAAAGCATGGCAATAAAAAAGGTGATCTGAAAGAACCCGGCCCAACCCAGCAGGTCGTACGCCACCGCCCAGGAGACGACAAAGATGATCTCCACATCAAAAACGATAAAGAAGATGGCGACGAGATAAAAGGGAACAGGTTCGCCTAGACGGGCGCTACCCGTGGGAGCGATGCCCGATTCGTACGGCTGTTGTTTTACGGGATGGCGGGTTTTATGGCCCAGGGTCCAGGCCAGCAGGAGCAGGATGCCGACGAGAAAAAGCGCGATAGCGGCATACAGCCCCAGCGACAGCAGGGCCTCGAAAGAAGGCGCGAGTTCTCCGCCCGCCGGCAAGACGGGGGTATGGGCGGAAGTTGAGGGCATGATAGGATCCGCGTTGCCTGGTTATGAGGATACGGGATTCTGGCGGATACCCGCTGAAGGGGCAGCCAGGATCGGTGCAGACACGGTCGTAAGCGACCGAATAGACAACCAGTTGAAACAATAACACAAAGTAGGAAATTGTCTAATAGGCTGGGATGTCAGCCCCGGCGGGCAAGACCTTCGACAATGGCGGCGCGGGCCAGTTCGTCGCAGCGTTCATTTTCTGGGTGACCGGCGTGGCCACGCACCCAGGCCCAGGTGACCTGGTGCCCGTTCACAGCGGCCAGCAGACGCTCCCAGAGGTCGCGGTTGAGAACCTCTTCCTTCTTGGAATTCTTCCAGCCTTTGCGAATCCAGCCCTGAATCCACTCGGTCATCCCTTTGTACAGGTATTGGGAGTCGGTGGTCAATTGAACCTGGCAGGGGCGCTTGAGCGCTTCAAGGCCGGCGATGGCGGCCATCATCTCCATGCGGTTGTTGGTCGTCTGCGGATCAAAGCCGGACAACTCCTTCACCTGCCCTTCATAGCGCAGAAGGGTGCCCCAACCGCCGGGGCCGGGGTTGCCGGAACAGGCACCGTCGCTGAATATTTCGACAATTTTCTTGGATGCGGTCATGGGGTTCCTCGGAAAATGGTTATTATTACGCACTTCGGTTCCGTTTTCTAGACCTATATGCCTTGGCCTCTCCGTATCCTTCAAGGTACGGCTGACAATCTCCGTAAGGTCAGGGAGCAACTGCGACGGTGGCTCGCTTTGCCCGTGAATACAAAAAAACGCCCCTTCCGATTCTGCATCGGAAGGGGCGTTTTCTTTTGGCGTCCCCAGGGGGATTCGAACCCCCGTCGCCGCCGTGAAAGGGCGGTGTCCTGGGCCAGGCTAGACGATAGGGACTTGAACTTTCAAGTACCCCGCGGGAAATGACCCCGCTGTGTACGGTTTGACTTGGTGAGCCGCGTTGGGATCGAACCAACGACCATCTGATTAAAAGTCAGATGCTCTACCATCTGAGCTAGCGGCTCGTGCAACAGGAATGACTTTATACTGGAACCCTTTGGGGAAGTCAACCCCTTTTTCAAAAAAAATCTTCAGCCCTGTATCTTAATTGGCGGCGAAAGGATTCTTCACCTGCATGGTCTGGTCGCGCCGGGGGCCCACGGAAACAAGGGCGATGGGGCAGCCGGTCACCTCTTCGAGCTTTTTGAGGTAGAGACGGGCTTTCTCCGGCAGTTCATCGTAAGCGCGTACGCCGGAAAGGTCGGAATTCCACCCTTCCATCTCTTCATATACCGGCTTGCATTCGGCCAAAATGTCGGGATCCTGCGGGAATGTCTCGACCATGTCGCCATGGTAGGAATAGGCCGTACAAATCTTGATGGTGTCGAGCTCATTGAGAACGTCGAGCTTGGTGATGGCCAGCCCGGTCAGACCGTTGGTGCGTACGGCCTCGCGCAGAGCCACGGCGTCAAACCAGCCGGTCCGCCGGGGACGGCCCGTCGTGGCGCCAAACTCCTGGCCGATCTGGCGCAGCTTTTCACCCATCTCGTCATTGAGTTCGGTGGGGAAGGGCCCTTCGCCGACGCGGGTGACATAGGCCTTGGAGATGCCGATGACTTCATCGATGAAGCGGGGGCCGACGCCTGCACCGGTGCAGGCGCCGCCGGCGATGGTTGAGGACGAGGTGACGTAAGGGTAAGTGCCGTGATCAATGTCGAGCAGACTCCCCTGCGCGCCTTCGAAAAGGATGTTATGTCCGGCCTCGATGCTTTCGTTGAGGATGAGAGAGGCCCGACCCAGGTATTTCTCCAGCACCTGGGCGTAGCCGCTGTACTCCTCCAGGATGGCTTCTTCGGACAGAGGGTTCTGTCCCAGAAATTTCTCGAGGTAGAAGTTCTTCTCTGGCAGAATTTCCTTCAACTTGCGAGCAAAGACCTGCGGCTTGACCAGATCGTTGAGACGAATGCCGCGGCGCCCGATCTTGTCTTCGTAGGTCGGTCCGATGCCCCGGCCGGTGGTGCCGATCTTGCGGGCGCCGGAACGGGCTTCGCGGGCTTTGTCGATCTCCCGGTGATAGGGCATGATGACATGCACGTTGCCGTCGATGACCAGCTGGCTGTCGTCCTTGAGGTAGCCTTTTTTCTTCAGATTGGTAATTTCGCGTATGAAAACCTCGGGGTCAAGGACCACGCCATTGCCGATGATGCAGCGCTTGCCTTCGTGCAGAATGCCGGAGGGAATCAGGTGCAGGACGGTTTTCTCGTCGCCGACGACCAGGGTGTGCCCGGCGTTGTTGCCGCCCTGGTAGCGGACGACATCGTTGGCATACTCGGTGTAGATATCAACGACCTTGCCCTTGCCTTCATCGCCCCATTGGGCTCCTACGATAATTACATTAGCCATATTGATTTTCTCCTGATGAGACTTAAAGAACGAAGCTTTCGTCCTGAATCGATTGATAGGACACCGGTTTTTCGGAACCGTCCGACAGGTTGACAAGGCGGATATCCTGGGTCGGCGACAGAATCATGACATAACGGAAGTTCATTTTGCGGGCATAGGCCAGGGAGCCTTCCAGATCGCGGGGAATGATGTCGCGAGCGGCGGAAATGCCTTTTTTCCGCAGGGTCTGGGCCAGGCGCTGGGCCAGTTCCTTGTCCGGGGCGGATTGAAAGATGAGCACGTCGGTTTGGCAGACGGCCAGTTCGTCCAGGCGCTTGTCCAGGGCAAAGAGCAGGTTGAGCAGATTAAAGGCAAAGCCCGTGGCCGGGGCCGGATAGCCGTAGGCGGCGGTCAGGTTGTCGTAGCGGCCGCCGAAACAGACGGCGCGGCCGAAGCCGGTGAGAAAACCCTGAAAAGTGACCCCCGTATGGTAGTCGAGTCCGCGCAGTTCGCCAAGGTCAAAGGTGACATGATCCTCAACCCCGTAGACTTCCAGGATATCCAGAACTTTTTTAAGGTCGGACAGGGCCTGGCGCGAACGATCGTTGCTCACCACGTTTTCGGCTTTTTGCAGAACCTCACGGCCGCCGAAGAGGCGGGGGAGCGCCATTACCTCGGCTCGGGCCTGCTCTGTCAGGGACAGGTCGGCCAACAGTTCCTTGAGGCCGGAATTGTCTTTACGGGCGATAGCGGCCTGAATCTGCCGGGCCCGGTCGCCGGAAACGGGCAGGTTTTCCATCACGCCCCGAAAGAACTCGACCTGGCCGATATCGATGGTGAAGTCGCCGGCTCCGAGATTTTTAAGACACTCCACGGCCATGGCGATCATTTCGGCATCGGCTTCCGGACTTTTCAGGCCGATCATCTCGACGCCCGCCTGAAAGATCTCACGGTCCTTGCCGGCCTGCATCTCGGTGTGACGCAGAACCCGGCCCGAATAACACAGACGCAGCGGCAGCGGCATCTCGCGCATGCGCGTGGCGACAATGCGGGCGACCTGGGGGGTGATGTCCGGCGGGAAGGCCACCAGTTTGCCACTCTGACGGTCGTCAAAACGGAAGGTCTTCTCTCGCAGTCCGGCTCCCAGTCCCCGCTCCAGGTCATGGAGAAATTCGAGGGACGGCGGAATGACGGGACGAAAGCCCCACAGGCTGAAAACGCTGAGCAGGCTGCTGCGAAGAAAATCGATCTTGGCCGCCTTGACCGGGAGAAAATCCTTCACTCCCTTGGGAAGCATGGCCTCGATGGCGTTATCGGGAATAGGCATGGTTGATATCCGTTACAAAGTCTTGTGTTCGTATCGACCGCCTGGGCGATCGGTCTCATTCAAGCGGCACCTGGTCAGAGCCTGACCTGCACCGCCGAAAGGATATGGGCGTTGTTGCGCATGTTGGTCAGAACCTCTTCGGGGATTTCACTGTCGACATTGATCAGCGAAATGGCCCTTCCTTTGATCTTTCGACGGGAAAGATTCATCATGGCGACGTTGATGCCGGCCTCGGCCAGGGTGTAGCCAATAAAGCCAATCACGCCAGGGCGATCATCGTTGTGCAGGACGAGGAGGTGCCCATCGGGGACAGCTTCCACCGGGTAGTCGTCCACGCGGACAATGCGGTAATCCTCCTCGCCGAAGAGAGCGCCGCAGACGGAACGTACCCCGTCGGCGCAATGCACCGTCAGGCGGATCATGTTGGCGAACCCCTCAGAGGCTTTGCTGCGGGTCTCCAGCACTTTGATTCCCCGTTCTTCAGCCAGGTGCGGAGCGTTCACATAGTTGACCATGGACCCGATCATGGGGGTCAGCAGGCCCTTGAGCAGGGAGAGAGTCAAGGGCTCCGTGGGAAAGTCGGTGACGCTGCCGGCATATTCGATGGTGAGCTTCTCCAGGCCGCGGGCGCAAAGTTGCGCCTGAAAGGAGCCTAGCCGCCCGGCCAGGTCGATGTAGGGCTTCATGACCGCCAGCAGTTCGGCGCTGATGGACGGCACATTGATGGCATTGACGATGTTGCCCCGCAGGAGAAAATCGACGATCTGTCGCGCCACCTGAACCGTGACATTGATCTGCGCATCTGTTGTCGCCGCCCGCAGATGAGGTGTGCAGATAACCTGGGGAAGAGAAAGTAGAGGGTTATCCTTCTGGGGAGGCTCCTTGCTGAAAACATCGAGAGCCGCGCCGGCGATACGTCCACTCTCTATGCCCCTGGCCAGCGCTTCCTCATCGATGAGTCCGCCGATGGCGCAGTTGATAATACGGCAGCCGGGCTTGACTTTTTGTAAGGACTCCTCGTCGAGAATATTGACGGTCTCGCTGTTTAGGGGGACGTGGAGAGTGATGAAGTCAGAGCGCTGCAGCAGATCGTCGAGGTCAACCTGCTCGGCCATCAGTTGACGCGCCATTTCGCCGGACAGGTAGGGATCGTAAAGCAGCACGCGCATCTTGAGACAGAGGGCGGTCTCAATGACCAGTCGGCCAATCTTGCCCCCACCAATAACGCCCAGTGTCTTGCCAGCGATCTCCACGCCCGTGAAACGATCCTTTTCCCAGTGGCCGGACTTGGTCGACTGGCTCGCCAGCGGAATCTGCCGGGCGAGGGCCATCAGCATGGCGATGGTGTGTTCAGCTGTCGTGGTGGTACTGCCAAAGGGGGTGTTCATAACCACCACGCCCTTGCGATTGGCAGCGGCCAGATCCATGTTTTCAATACCAATGCCGGCCCGGCCAACCACTTTGAGTCGGGCGGCGGCCAGCAATACCTCTTCGGTTACCTGGGTGCCGCCGCGCACGACCAGGGCGTCGGCGTCGGCTACTTCTTTAAGAAGATCTTCGGGGGAGAGTCCGGGATGGTAGCAGAGTTCAATGCCTTCGGCTTGTTTAAAGACCTCCAGGCCTGCGGGGGAGAAATTGTCGGAAACAAGCACTTTCATAGGCCAGAACCTGAATATTCGGAAAAACGCCTAAGGCTACAGAGGAAACCAGCCAAACAAAAGCGTACGTTAGCAACACTGCCGGTTGATGTCAAGGTGAAAGCCGGCCGAATAAAAAGGCAACTGGCGGGAAAAAGGGACATTTTTGGAGGTGTTTCAAGGGTGCTCAGAACGCGGGGGAGGCATGCCGTGTTATGGCCGGTGTTTTCGCGGCCAGATTTGCCATATCGCGTAAAAAGCCGATGATGCCAGAAGGTTAAAATCAGATTAAAAGAAAGGGTAGTTCTTGAAAACACATGACTCCAAGCGTTGTCGGTCTGGTTGGCATGAAGCGTGTATTCGCCATATATCGGTTCGCATATCTTGCGTCATTTGTATATTGCTTTTATTTGATTGTTATATTCCGGTATCTATATGTAGGGAATTTTTGCTTGATTCTTTACTGGTCCGGTGATAACAAGAACCCGTTTTGACAATTTGGCGGCTGCGTATGGTGCGCGGGCGCCGCAACAAGAAGCAATGGGAGGAAGATTAGGTATGAAAAAGGTGATGAAAGCAGCGGCTGTTTTGGCTCTGGTCGGCTTCATGGCTACCTCGGCCTTTGCGGTAACCGGCGGCAATCCCAAAAAAGGCAAGTATCTGTACAAGAAAAACTGCAAATCCTGCCATACTGAAGGCGCTGAGGGCGGCAACCTGACCCCTCTGAGCAAGACCATGGCCCAGTGGGACCGTTTCTTCGAGCGTGACAAGCATGCTGCCAAGCCCGAGGCATTCGAGGGCATCAGCGAAAAGGATCTGCTCGACATCCAGCAGTTCCTCTATGACCACGCTGCTGACGGCCCCCAGCCCCAGACCTGCGGTTAATTAAGATATCCCTGCCCGTTTATGCGGGCAGGGATTGTTTTTGCCCGGTACCACAAACCACGTTGATTCTATCAACCAAGGAGGCACAAAATGCGTAAACTGATGGCCATTCTGCTGGCCGCCCTGCTCGTAGCGCCTGCCACCGCTCTGGCAGCTACCAGCATCGAGGAACTGCAGAAGAAGATCGAAGAACTGACCGACGAAGTCGATTACCTCTCCGGCCGCGTCGACAAAACCGAGAAGCACACTGCTCTCGACCGCATCGAATTTTCCGGCGACATGCGCGCCAAGGCCGACACCCTGCATTACAGTGATGTGGCCTGGAATCCCGGTGTGGCTGTCGATATGGCTCAGTTTGGTGCAGACGCGATGGGTGGAGTCTTTGGTGATCCGACAGATCCTACGTCTCTTCTCGGGTCGTTTATGGGGGAAAATCCCAATCTTGCTGCCGCCTTTATGGCTGGGCAGCTCCCCCCCGTTGGCTACCTTTCCATGCTTGGCTATGATCTTGGAGTTAAGCCCCCCAAGGGTGATCTCGATAACGACGTTCTGTACACCACTCGCCTGCGCCTGAACATGAAAGCCAAGGTGTATGACAATGTCAATTTCGCAGGCCGTCTTGCCATGTACAAGAACTGGGGCGATTCCACCGGCGTCAAAGTGTTCGATTCCTGGGATTCTTTCACCATGGACGGCACCAATGGCGGTAACACCACCGGCGACTGGCTGCGTGTTGAGCGCGCCTACTTTGACTGGAGCCACATCGGTGGTTCCAACTTCTACCTCTCCATCGGTCGTCGTCCTTCGACTTACGGTCCCCCGAGCCAGTATCGTGAGAACGAGCTGCGCGGCGGCACGCCTTCCGGCCATCTGGTTCACTTCAACTTTGACGGCATTACCATTGGTTACAACCTGAGCGAACTGACCGGTATCGAAGGCCAGACCATCCGTTTCTGCTATGGCCAGGGTTTCGAGTCCCAGTATGGCAATGGTGAACTTTTCACCCGCAATGACTTTGCTACTGACGATACCCATCTGGGCGGCATCAACTTCGATATCCTGAATGACGGCACCAACTTCCTGCAGTTGACTGCTTTTGCAGCACTCGACGTGGTTGATGGCTTCAAGGGGACCTTCGCTTTCCCGGCTCAGATGGTTGAGCTTTTCGCTCCGACTATCAACCAGGATGCCAGCCAGTTCCCCAACATGAACTTCATGGTTCGTTATCAGCCTTCGACCGTCATCGGTGATATGTTCCTTGGCGGCCTTGGCTATGCCCGCGAAGAGATGAATGACGTCAAGTACTTTGCCTCTCTGGGCTGGACCCGGCTTGAGTCCAATGGCGACGCCGGTATGTTTGGCGGCATGGGCAGTGACAATCTTTATGTGGCTGCACCTGTTGACACTGATGGGGATGGCACTAGTGATTCTATTATGCCGATGCCGACGAATAAAGTTGTCGATGATTCTGCTCGGGACGGCTATGGTGTTTACGCTGGTGTTCAGGTTCCTGCTCCTCTTGGCAAGTTCGGCCTTGAGTACAACTATGGCTCCAAATACTGGAGCCCCTTCACTCAGGCTCAGGATGACATCATTGGCAGCAAACTGGCTACCCGCGGCCACGCTGGTGAGGCTTACTACATCTTTGATATCAACCCCAACATGTTCATCAAAGTCGGCGGCATCTACTATGACTACGAGTATACCGGTAGCGGTTCTCCTGTAGGCAAGCCCCAGAAGGTCGACGATGTGCTCAATGGCACGGCGTTCTCGATGCTTCCCGTTGTGGACAAAGCCTGGGATGGCTATGCCTCTCTGACCGTCAAGTTCTAATACGAACTTGCAGCACCACCCCGAAGGGCCGGCAGCGATGCCGGCCCTTTTTTAATGCCGTGATGGCTTTTTAAATGGCTGTTGAGCTTTATCGGCAAGGAGTGTATGCTTCACAGAAATACCCCATAGAGGAGAATTCTAAGCCATGTTCGGTCTCGGAACCCAGGAACTGCTCATCATTCTTGTGCTGGTGCTCATTATTTTTGGCGCCGGAAAGCTGCCGCAGGTCGGTGGCGCTTTGGGAAAAGGTCTGCGCAACTTCAAGCAGGGGATCAAAGAAGGGAATGAGGAGCAGGAAGAAGAGAAGAAAAAAATATCCGACGACAAGAAGGAAGACTAAGAGCCTCTATTTTTCGGTTATCGGCCCTCATGAAAACATCCCGTCCGGTCTGTGCCTGGCGGGATGTTTTGTGTTCTGAAACATGAGGTCGTGCTGGCCGTGCCCCTTTCAGGGCGAGCGCCGAGCTTCCTCGCGGTAGGCGTTTTGGGTAATGCGCCGGATGGGATCGAAGCCGGGCATCACCCAGCCGGATTGGCGCAGGAATTGCCGGATTTTTCCGCTGGCGATCAGGTCGTCCAATTCTCGACTGTTGACGACATCCTGTCGACCATCCTGGTAGATGACGCGAATCATCATAAGAAGACACTCCTAAAAAAGTCCCTGTCCTTTGACAGTAGCATCACCGAAAGCGAATGCAACCGGATCGGGAGCTTTTGGTGTTTTTTTGTCCTTCCGGCCGGGAAAAAACACTTTACAGGATCGGGTCATTTGTGTAATCTTCCTTTTCCGCGGAGAGGTGACCGAGTGGCCGAAGGTGCACGACTGGAAATCGTGTGTACCGCAAGGTACCGAGGGTTCGAATCCCTCCCTCTCCGCCATTTTAAAATTGATAGCTCCCCGGGATTCGAAGCGAAGTAAGCGCTGCCAGTGGCAGAAAAGCGGACAGGATGTCCGCGTCAGCGAGCGCAGGGGAGCCGACGCCGGAGCTGCCGTGACGGCGGCGACAGAGTGGGCGAATCCCTCCCTCTCCGCCAGTTTTTTATAAAGCAAGCAATTTCCTGAGGGATTCCTCTCATTCCCAATTGCCGTTAGAAGTGACAGCCGGGTCCCGCGCAACGGACGGTCGCCAACCCCGTCAGGCCCGGAAGGGAGCAGCGGCAACGACCTCAGCCGTGTGCCGCGGGGGTGCCTGGCTGTCACTTGTGCCGGCAAATCCCACCGGCGTCCCTGCTCTCCCCTTTCTCCCCTCTTACCGGAGATCCGACACCCCATGTCTTACCTGGTACTGGCTCGCAAATGGCGACCCCAGAGCTTTTCCGACCTGGTTGGGCAGGAGCATGTCAGTCGCACTCTGGCCAACGCCATACAATCCGGCCGCGTTCATCACGCCTTTCTCTTTACCGGTGCTCGCGGGGTAGGCAAAACGTCGGCGGCTCGCATTCTGGCCAAGGCCCTGAATTGTGCCGAAGGGCCGACGGAAACGCCCTGCAACCAGTGCCCCTCCTGTCTCGAAATTACCAGCGGGCAGGGTGTCGATGTTCTGGAGATCGACGGCGCCTCCAATACGGGGGTCGATGATATTCGTACCCTGCGCGAAAATATCCGCTACCTGCCTTCTCGCTCCCGCTACAAGATCTTCATTATCGATGAAGTCCACATGCTTTCCATCAATGCCTTCAATGCCCTGTTGAAGACCCTTGAAGAACCGCCCGAGCATGCCAAGTTTATCTTCGCTACGACCGAACCACATAAAATACCGATTACCATCCTTTCGCGGTGCCAGCGCTTTGACTTTCGTAAAATTTCTCAGCCGAAAGTGGTAGAGCGCTTGCGCGAGATTGTCGATGCCGAAGGTATCCAGATTTCAGACAAGGCCCTCGGATTGGTGGCGCGTCAGGGTGAAGGCAGTATGCGCGATTCGCTGTCGGCCCTTGATCAGATTGTCGCCTTTTGCGGGATGGAGGTATCAGACCAGGATGTTCTCGGTATTCTCGGTATGGTCGATCGCCGTCTTCTCATGGATACGGTCTCGGGCGTGCTGGGACGCGATGGTCGCCGGGTTCTCGAAGTGGTCCGGCAGGTCGATAATCTGGGTCATTCTTTTCGGCAATTCTGTCAGGAACTGGTAGAGATTCTCCGGTCACTGGTGCTTATCAAAGTGGTAGAGGAACCTGGTGAACTGTTGCAGGTGTCTTCCAGCGAATTGCAGGAACTTCGGGGGCTGGCTGACGATTCCGACTTGGAAGAGCTGCAGCGCATTCTGTCGATTCTTATTCGCACCGAAGCGGAGCTGGCTACGGCCGCTTATCCCAAGCTGATTCTCGAGATGGCCCTGGTCCGTCTCGCGCATATGCCCCAGGTCAAAAGTGTGGCCGCGTTGGTGCGCAAGATCGAAGACCTGGAGCGCCTGCTTGCCTCTGGGCGGTCGGAACCCCCTTCCCGACCCGCGCCTGTGCGGTCGGAACCTCCCGCCCCGGTTTCGGAGGATTTGCCAAAAAAGCCTGAAGCCCCGGCTCCTCAGGCACCAGCGGCGGAGGGGTGGCAGGGGCTGGTCGAGCATGTGCGGGCACGTCGTCCCCTGATCGCGACCCTGCTTGAAAACGGCAGCCTGCTGCGCCTGGAACTTCCCGTTCTGGAGATCGGCTATGTGGCCGCCTCTTTCATGTTTGAGCAGGTTCGTGATCCGGAAACGCTCGAAGTGATCACAACTCTTGCCAGTGACTATTTTGGCCAGCCTGTCACCATAAAGCTATCCCCCGTTCCTGGCGAAAAGGCGGTGCCGCCCTCTTTGGTCCAGGAACGTCAAGCCCAGGAATCGGACCGCAAAAACCGTCTGCGCAATGACGCCTTAGCGCACCCCATGGTCAAGGCGGCTATCGAAATATTTGAAGGAAAGGTCAGTGAAGTCAAACCCATTGACAAGGGCTTTGTCTAGCAGGCCAAGGTGCCCCCGGATGGGTCTCTGATCGTTATCTTGTTTACATCCGCGATTTATCACAAGGAGGATATTCAGCATGTCAAAAGGTCTTGGAAATATCATGAAGCAGGCTCAACTGATGCAGCAGAAAATGGCTCGCATGCAGGAGGAGTTGGCCCAGCGCGAGGTCGAGGCGTCGGCCGGCGGCGGCATGGTCACTGCCGTGGTCAATGGCAAGCAGCAGCTGATCTCCCTCAACATTGATCAGGGCGTAGTCGATCCCGAGGACGTTGAGATGCTTCAGGACCTCGTGGTCGCCGCCGTCAATGAGGCGATCAAGAAGAGTCAGGACATGATGCAGCAGGAAATGTCCAAGATTACCGGCGGGATGAATATCCCCGGCCTGTTCTAAGGGAAGTCCCCGGCTTTAACTCCCGGTAAACGGATTTTTTGTTTTGTTAAAAAAATAAAACACCATTTTAATTTGTTGGATTTTTGCGGAGTCCCATGCTAAACTCCACCCCGTCTTTCACCCGGCTAGTCGCTGAATTGGCCAAATTGCCAGGGATCGGTCAGAAGACCGCTATCCGCCTGGCTTTTCATATTTTGCGCCAGTCCGGGCCCGAGTCCGAGGCTCTCGCGGATGCTATCCGGGAGCTGAAACAGAACATCCGTTTCTGCTCCTGCTGTTTTGGCGTGACCGAGCAGGATCCCTGTCCCATCTGCACCGATAGCGGGCGTGATGAGTCCCTGCTCTGTGTGGTTGAACAGCCGCAGGATCTGATGGCGATCGAACGCAGCCGGTCTTTTCGGGGGCGTTATCATGTTCTGCATGGCGCTCTCTCGCCCCTTGACGGGATCGGGCCGGAAGACCTGAAAATTGACGAGCTATTGACTCGCCTGAAGGATGGCGTGGTGAAGGAGGTTTTGCTCGCTACCAATTTTTCGGTGGAAGGCGAAACAACCGCGCTCTACCTGGCCAGACAGATTTCTCCTCTGGGTGTCAGGGTGACCCGGCTGGCTCACGGCATCCCCATGGGGAGCGACCTTGAATACATCGATGAGGCGACAGTGAACCGGGCCGTTGAGGGCCGCCGCGACCTTTAGCCTCCTGAATTTGTCGGAACTTTTGCTATACTGTTACGGTTTTGCATCGCGCTACGGCGTGTTGCGGCCATTGGGTGAATATTTGTGAAAAGCCGAGTATTCCACCGCTGCCAGGGTCTTTCTGGCTAGCCCATCCGGAATATCGGGTACAGATTCATTAACACGCAAAAGGAGGAGTTCATGTCGCGCACTATGGTAAACATTGACGGCAATACCGCGGCGGCGCATGTAGCCCATGCCACCAACGAGGTTATCGCCATCTATCCCATCACGCCATCATCGGTTATGGGTGAGATCTCCGACGCAAAGAGTGCGGTGGGTGAAAAAAACATCTGGGGTACGATTCCCAAGGTCGTCGAAATGCAGTCCGAAGGTGGTGCGGCCGGCGCGGTTCACGGCGCTCTGCAGGCCGGTGCTCTGACCACCACGTTTACCGCCTCTCAGGGGCTGCTCCTGATGATCCCCAACATGTTCAAGATTGCCGGCGAATTGACCCCGACGGTCTTCCATGTATCGGCCCGCGCCATCGCCGCGCAGGCCCTGTCCATTTTCGGCGATCACTCCGACGTCATGACCTGCCGTTCTACCGGCTGGGCCTTCCTGTGCTCGAATAATCCTCAGGAAGTCATGGACTTTGCCCTGATTGCCCAGGCCTCGACCCTCGAGTCGCGCATCCCCTTCCTGCACTTCTTCGACGGCTTCCGCACCTCCCATGAAATTCAGAAAGTGGAAGCCTTGTCCATGGACGACATGAAAGCGATGATCGACGACGAGCAGGTACGCGCTCACCGTGCCCGTGGCCTTTCGCCCGATCATCCGGTTCTGCGCGGTACCGCCCAGAACCCCGACGTGTACTTCCAAGGTCGTGAGACAGTCAATTCCTACTATGACAAGGTGCCCGGCATCGTTCAGGCCCAGATGGACAAATTCGCCAAGCTGACCGGTCGCCAGTATAATCTGTTTGATTATGTTGGGGCTCCTGACGCCGAGCGCGTCATCGTGGCCATGGGCTCTTCCTGCGAGACCATCCATGAGCTGGTCGAGCATCTCAATGCTCAGGGCGAGAAGGTCGGCCTGCTTAAAGTGCGTCTCTTCCTGCCTTACCTGACGGAGGCCTTTGTTAAGGCCCTGCCCAAGACGGTCAAAAAGATTGCCGTTCTCGATCGCACCAAGGAGCCCGGCTCCATGGGTGAGCCTATCTACCACAACGTGCGTACCGCCATCGGCGAGGCCATGTCCGAAGGCCTGTTCTCCTTTGACGGCTATCCGACCATCGTTGGCGGCCGCTACGGCCTGGGCTCCTACGAGTTCTCCCCGGCCATGGCCAAAGCAGTTTACGACAATCTTAAGGCCGACAAGCCGATGAACCACTTCGTTGTCGGCATCAAGGACGACGTCACCGGCAAAAGCCTCGATTTCGACCCGAACTACAAGGTGCCTCAGAGCGTCTATGCCGCCATGTTCTATGGTCTCGGTTCCGACGGCACCGTTGGCGCCAACAAGAACTCCATCAAGATCATCGGCGACAACACGGACAACAACGCGCAGGCCTACTTCGTCTATGACTCCAAGAAGGCCGGCAGCATGACCACCAGCCACCTGCGGTTCGGCAAAGACGTGATTCGCAGCACGTATCTCGTGGACAGTGCCGATTTTGTCGCCTGTCACAACTTCTCTTTCCTCGAGAAGTACGACATGCTCGGCCGGGCCAAGAAGGGAGCGACCTTCCTCCTCAACAGCCCTTACAACAAGGACGAGGTCTGGGCCCATCTGCCCAAGCAAGTGCAGCAGCAGATTATTGACAAGCAGCTCAAGTTCTTCGTGATCGACGGTGTTCACCTGGGCAACAAGATCGGCCTCGGTCCCCGTATCAACGTCATCATGCAGACCGCTTTCTTCAAGATCTCCAACATCATCGATTTCGATCTGGCCGTCAAGGAGATCAAGGACGCCATTGTCAAGAGTTACGGCAAGGCTGGCGAAAAGGTCGTCAACATGAACTTCCAGGCTGTTGATGCCGGCGCCAACAATATCGAGGAAGTGGCTATCCCCGCCAAGGCTGACAGCACCATCGAGATGCATATCGGCAAATGGGCCGGCACTCCCGAAACCGTGCAAAAGACCCTGGGGCCCATCATCGACGGTTTGGGCGACAAGCTGCCCATCTCCGCTATGCCGGCTGACGGCACCTTCCCTACGGCCACGGCCATGTACGAGAAGCGCAATATTGCGGTAACCGTACCGGCCTGGGACGAAGAACTCTGCATTCAGTGCGGGATCTGTTCCTTCGTCTGCCCGCACGCCTCGATCCGTATGAAAATTTACGACGAGAAAGAGCTTAAAGGGGCTCCGTCGACTTTCAAGTCTTGCGCCGCCAAAGGCAAGGGCATGGAAGGCAAGAAGTTCACTCTGCAGGTGGCTGTCGAAGACTGCACCGGCTGCGGCGCCTGTGTTCACAACTGCCCGGCCAAGAGTAAGACCGACGAAAACCACAAGGCCATCAACATGGTTGAGCAGGTACCCCTGCGTGAGACAGAGCGCGAGAATTTCGAATTCTTCCTCGCTCTTCCCGACACCGACCCGGCTCTGATCAACCCCGCTACCCTCAAGGGGAGCCAGCTGTTGCCGCCGATGTTCGAATTCTCCGGGGCCTGCGCCGGCTGTGGCGAGACGCCTTTCGTCAAGCTTTGCTCCCAGCTCTTTGGTGACCGCATGGTGGTCGCCAATGCCACCGGCTGCTCCTCTATCTACGGCGGTAACCTGCCCACCACTCCTTGGAGCAAGCGCAAGGATGGTCTGGGTCCGGCCTGGAGCAACTCACTGTTTGAAGACAACGCCGAGTTCGGTTTCGGCTTCCGCCTGACCATCGACAAGTTTACTGAATATGCTCTTGAACTTGTCGATAAGCTGTCCTCTTGTGACTGCAAAGGGTGCAAGGAAAGCCTGCCTTTGATGAAGGAGATCAAAGAGGCGCCCCAGACAAATCAGGAAGAGATCGAGGCCCAGCGCGCCCGCGTTGCCAAGCTGAAGAAATCTCTTGAGAAGTGTCCCGATGCCGACAGCAAGAACCTGCTGTCCGTCGCCGACTACCTCGTCAAGAAGTCGGTCTGGATCCACGGCGGCGACGGCTGGGCTTACGATATCGGTTACGGTGGTCTCGACCACGTCCTCGCTTCCGGTGAGAACGTCAACGTACTGGTTCTCGACACCGAAGTTTACTCGAACACCGGTGGTCAGGCCTCTAAATCGACGCCTCTGGGCGCCGTGGCTCAGTTTGCCGCGGGTGGTAAGCGCATGCCGAAGAAAGACCTCGGCATGATCGCCATGACTTATGGCAACATCTATGTCGCCAAGGTCTCCATGGCTAATCCGGCTCAGGTCGTCAAAGCCATGCTCGAAGCGGATGCCTATGATGGACCGTCGCTGATTATCGCTTACAGCCACTGTATCGCTCACGGCATCAATATGACCACCGCCGTGGATGAGTGTAAGAAAGCGGTCGCCTGCGGTCACTGGCCCCTTTTCCGCTATGACCCCCGCCTGGCCGACCAGGGCAAAAACCCGCTCCAGCTGGACAGCAAGGATCCCAGTATCTCCTTCGAAGAGTTCGCCTCTGGGGAGAATCGCTGGAAATTCCTGCAGAAAGCCCAGCCTGAGGTGGCCGCTAGCCTGATGAAACAGGCCAACGCCGAAACGGCCGCGCGCTACGATCTCTATAAAAAGCTGGCCGATATGCAGGTCGATTGTGGCAAAAAAAGCTGAGTGACAACTCGGTGATTCAAACTCCCGGCAGGCAACTGTCGGGAGTTTTTTTTGGGAAAATTTCAGGGTATTCAGTTCCTTCGTGCAGATCCTAAGTCATTAAAAGACCTTGATAGTTCGGGGTATAGATGCTATAAAATCCGCTGGTGCACAAACCCTTTCAAGGAGCATTGGCATGTTTGGCCCACAATCATCGCTCGTCATGTACGACGAGGAATTGAAAAGAATAAACGCGACCATTGAGAAACTGCTGCGGGAAGCCAACGCCAAGGTCATTTTTCTGGTCGACAAAAATGGCCAGTTGATCACCGCCGTCGGTGAGACCGAACATCTGGATACGACAAGCCTGGCCTCCTTGACGGCAGGAAATATCGCTGCGACGGGCGGATTGGCCAAACTCATCGGCGAGAAGGAATTTTCCATCCTCTTTCACGAGGGGGAAAAAGACAATCTGCACATTTCCATTGTGGCCGGCAGGGTGATCCTGGTTGTGATTTTCGACCAGCGCAGTTCGCTCGGGTTGGTCCGTCTTCGCGTCAAAAAGGCCAGCGATGAGTTGGGTGATATTTTTCAGGATCTGGAAAAGAAGGCAGAGGAGATGGAATCCAGTGGAGATTTTCAGAGTCCTTTTGCCGAAATCACCGACGACGACATTGATAACCTCTTCAGCTGAGAGGTAAGCCAGCATGTCTTTTATCAACTACGCTTCACGCGAAATAAACTGCAAAATCGTCTATTATGGGCCGGGCCTTTGCGGCAAGACGACCAATCTTCAGTTCGTCTACCAGAAGACGGCACCTGAATCCAAGGGAAAGATGATCTCTCTGGCGACGGAGACAGAGCGGACGCTGTTCTTCGACTTTCTGCCGCTGGCGCTGGGAGAAATTCGTGGCTTCAAAACCCGCTTCCATCTCTATACCGTGCCGGGTCAGGTCTTCTACGATGCCTCCCGTAAGCTCATCCTCAAAGGGGTTGACGGTGTCGTTTTTGTGGCCGATTCCCAGGAAGAACGCCTCGATGCCAACATCGAGAGCCTCGAGAACCTCAAGGTCAACCTGGAAGAACAAGGCTATCAGCTCGAAAACCTGCCTTTCGTCATCCAATACAATAAGCGGGACCTTCCCAACGTTTCGTCACTGGAAGAGCTGCGCAGCCTTCTCAATCCGACCAACGTGCCCGAATTTGAAGCCTGCGCCACCACCGGTGAAGGGGTTTTCGAGACACTCAAAGCGGTGGCTAAACTGATTCTTGTGGATCTCAAAAAGGGTGGACGTTAGGGCATCCCGGGTATCAAATTCGACTAAAAATTAGGGCACAAAAAACTTGACAGCCCCAGGGCAATCCAGTATATTCCCAGCCTGTCACACATTCCCCGGTAGCTCAGTCGGTAGAGCAGGTGGCTGTTAACCACCCTGTCGCTGGTTCGAGTCCGGCCCGGGGAGCCATAAAATATCAAGGGCCTACAGCAAACGCTGTAGGCCCTTGTTGTTTTTGTGCCGGCAGGAATCGTTCTTAACTGACTCTACTTCTCCGGCGTCTTCAGCAACTCCTGAAAATACAATGCATCTTCTCCGCGCAGATTTTCCATCAAGCCAATCAGGCCGTCCGTGAGGTAGCGGGCCTGGAAACCTTGGGTGCGCAGGTAGACCATGGCGATGATGGCCCGGTCCTTATGGGGGCAGGCGGCGACAATGATCTTGTCCTTGGGCAGTTCGGCCAGGCGTTTTGGCAGCTCGCTCAGGGGAATCTTCAGGCCGAAATTGACCCCCCAGGTCTGTTGTTCTTCTTTAAAGCGGATGTCGACCAGCACGGCCTTGCCGTCCTCGACCCAATCGATAACCTGTGTGCTGGTCGCTTTCATATCCTTGCGGGATTCGTAGGTGTAGTTAAGAAGGTAATTTTCAAACGAGATGGGCTCGGCCGAAAAAGTTTTGGTGCCGAACAGCAACGTTGCCGCAAAGATCATCAGGGTGCATCGCAACCAAGTTTTCATGTTTTTTCCCTCCAGTTAAAAGGGGGCGCTGTAGATGAGCCACAGGCCGCCCGCTATCACGAGAATACCGCAAATCTTTTTGAGGATGACCGCCCCTTTGGATTTTTCGTTCCAGTCCAGGTAATGCTGAATAATTTCGGTGAAGGTGCCGGCCAGCACGATCACGGCACAGTGACCGATGCCGTAGGCGAGCAGGAGCGAGGCCCCGTAAAGCAGATTGTCGGCGGCCAGGCTGAAAGTTATCCCAAGCATCGGGGCCATGTAGGCAAAGGTGCAGGGCCCGAGGGCGATACCGAAAATGAGGCCGAGGAGGAACGCCGCCAGCATCCCTTTGCGTGCCATCCCGACCTGGCCAGGCCCCGACCAGGGCATGGGGATAAAGTCGAGCAGGTGCAGTCCGACCAGGATAAAGATGCCGGCGACGAACCAGTTGGCCCAGGGGCCCAGGTCGCCGAGCATGCGTCCAGCCGCGGCGGTGATGACGCCGATCAGGGCAATAGTGAGCAGAATGCCGAAGGCGAACAGGGTGGAGATGAGAAAAGCCCGCTTTGTGGTCATCCTTCCCTGGCCGTCGATAAAGCCGACAATAAGGGGAATGCTGGCCAGATGGCAGGGGGAGAGAACGACGCTGAGGACGCCCCAGGCCAGAGCGGCCGCAAGCGCGAGCAGCGGCGAGCCGGTGACCGCTTGATTAAGGGCGATAAAGAGGGATTCCATCGGTAAAGTCCTTTGCCTGGAGAGGATGCTGCTAGATCGACCACGGGAACGATTTTAGAAGTCGTACCCGAGCTGACTCCAGGTGGCGAGGATGTCTTCCTTGCCGATAAAGCCCTGATGCCGGTGGAGTTCCTTGCCGTCGGGACTGTAAAAAATCTGGGTGGGGATAAGTTGAACCCCGTAGCGGGTGGCCTCTTCCCGATTCTTCCAGACATCGATGAACACCACGTCCATCTTGCCGGCATACTCCTTTTGCAGTTTTTCCAGAATCGGCGCCATCATTTTGCAGGGAATGCATTTGTCGGCGCCCAGGTCAACGAGGCGCGGCACACCGGTCGCCACCCCGGGGGCAGGGGCTGTATCCGGTCTGGACCCGGCGGAATCAGCCTTGTTGCAAGCGGTAAGACTCAGGACAAAAAAGACCGTGAAAGCCGCGACAAAAAGGGTGCGCATGGACATCGGTAAACCTCCCGGCAGGTTGATGGTGCGAAGATATCAGGCTTGCAGCAGTTTGACGATCTGCTCGGGCTTGAGCACCTTGCCCTGAGAAACGACCTTACCGTCGATGGCCAGTCCGGGCGTGGTCATGCAGCCGAAGGTCATGATCTCGTTGATGGTCGTGACCTTTTCAAATTCTACTTCTTCGCCCAGGGTCTGCGCGGCCTCTTTGGCGTTGGCGGCCAGTTCGTTGCATTTGGCACAGCCAGTGCCGAGAATCTGGATTTTTCTCATCGATTGTCTCCTTTTTTGAGTAGGTGAAGAATGCGCGGTGCCCGTCGACTTAAAAGATGGCACCGTAAAGCAGACCGGAAATGGTGGCCATGATGATGACCAGGCCGACGAAGACCACCGTCTTTTTCGTGCCCATGACGCTGCGGATGACAAGCATGTTCGGCAGCGAAAGGGCCGGGCCGGCCAGCAGCAGGGCGAGGGCGGGGCCCTTGCCCATGCCGGCGCCGATCAAGCCCTGCAGAATGGGAACTTCCGTCAGGGTGGCGAAATACATGAAGGCGCCGACTACCGAGGCAAAGAGGTTCGCCCAGAGAGAATTCCCCCCCACCAGACTGGCGATCCAGCCGGAAGGGATGAGGCCTTCATGGTCGGGGCGTCCAAGCAGGGCGCCGGCCACCAGCACGCCCCAGAAGAGCAGTGGCAAAATTTTCTTGGCAAAGTCCCAACTGGTAGAGAACCACTCCTGCAGTTCGCCCTCTTCATCCTTGCCGTTGGCCGTGAGGACCGAGAGGCCGAGGAAGCCGGCGACAAAGGCGAATATGGGCTGTTCGGGAAAGACTAGAGCCAGTACAACGACGGGCAAGGCGGTCACAAGCATCCGCACCAGCCCGACCTGAAACCAGGCCACCAGGATTACCGCCAGGGCCAGGCTAAAGAGTGAAGTAATGACCCATTTGCTGGCATAAAGGGCCTGCCACAGACCGACGGGGTCGGCCGGTTTCCCCCAGTTGGCGAAGACGAGAATGCCGACCATGCTGGCGAAGTAGAGGCCGTTTTGCCAGAGAGGGCGCGCCACTTCAGGCTCGGGCATGGCGGCGGCCGCGTCGATCTTGGCCAATTCTTCCTGGCGAAAAATCAGGTGCATGAGAAGGCCAATGACAATAGCGAAGGTCACGGCACCCACGGCACGAGCCAGACCCATTTCGGGGCCGAGTACAGCCCCGGTCAATACAATGGCCAGGATGTTGATGGCCGGGCCGGAATAGAGAAAGGCGCTGGCCGGACCGAGCCCCGCGCCCATGCGGTAGATGCCGGCAAAGAGGGGCAATATGGTGCAGGAGCAGACCGCCAGGATGGTGCCGGACACGGAGGCGACGCCGTAGGCCAGCGGCTTGTTGGCTTTGGGGCCAAGGTATTTCATCACGGCCGCCTGGCTGACAAAGACGCCAACGGCGCCGGCGATGAAAAAGGCCGGCACCAGACAGAGGAGGACGTGCTCCTGGGCGTACCATTTGACCAGATGCAGCGATTCCCACAGGGCGTTTTCGACCCGGCGACTGGCCTGTAGCCAGTCCACTGGCAGCCAGTAGCAGGCAGCAAAGACGGCAACGATGGTGGCCAGGGGTTTCCATTCCTGTTTCCAGTTCATAAAGTGTCTCGTCAGGGAAGGGGGTTGTGGCGGCAAAAACTGCCGGTCGGAAAATTAAAAAGTGACCTTACCGCCGAAATACCGACGCTGGAACCAGAACGCGACATGAACCAGCCCGATCATGACCGGCACCTCCACCAGGGGGCCGATGACGGCGGCAAAGGCGGCTCCGGAATTGAGGCCGAAAACTGCGATGGCCACCGCGATGGCGAGTTCAAAGTTGTTGCTGGCGGCGGTAAAGGCCAGAGTCGTCGTGCGGCTGTAGTCGGCGCCGACTTTTTTGCCCATCAGGAAGGAGACCAGGAACATGACCACGAAATAGATGAGCAAAGGAATAGCGATACGCACCACGTCGAGCGGAATCTGCACGATCAGATCCCCCTTCAGGCTGAACATCACCACGATGGTGAAGAGCAGGGCGATCAGGGTGATGGGGCTGATGCGCGGCACCACCTCGGCATGATAGCGCTCGCGCCCCATGATCTTGACCCCGATCAGGCGGGTCAGAGCGCCGGCCAGGAAGGGAATACCGAGGTAGATGAAGACGCTTTCGGCGATTTCCCCGATGGTGATGTCGATGGCTGCCCCTTCGAGCCCGAAGAAGGGCGGCAGGATGGTGATGAAGAACCAGGCGTAGACACTGAAGAAGAGCACCTGAAAGACGCTGTTGAAGGCAACGAGCCCGGCGGCGTATTCACTGTTGCCGTCGGCCAGTTCGTTCCAGACGATGACCATGGCGATGCAGCGGGCCAGCCCGATGAGGATGAGGCCGACCATGTATTCGGGGTAGCCCTGCAAAAAGACGATGGCGAGGATGAACATGAGAATGGGGCCGATCACCCAATTCTGGAGCAGGGAAAGACCGAGGATCTTCTTGTTGCGGAAGACATCGGGCATCTCCTCGTAGCGCACCTTGGCAAAGGGCGGGTACATCATCAGAATCAGCCCGGCGGCAATAGGGATATTGGTGGTACCGACGGTGAAGATATTGACGAAATCCTTAACGCCGGGGATCAGCCAGCCGGCGCCGACCCCCACCGCCATGGCCACGAAAATCCATAGGGTGAGGTAACGATCAAGAAAAGAGAGTCTTTTGGAGAGGTGTATAGACATAAAATGAACCCTTGTAGGGGCGCCATTCATGGCGCCCAGGTGTTTGATTGCGCCCTGTGCCGGCTGATGATGCCGATGCGTAGGGGGGCGCAACAAGCGGCGTGATGAATCACGCCCCTACGTGGTGAAAAATTCCTGCATGACCTGGCGGATCTCATCCCGAACCCGGCGATACTCAGGGAGAACGTCCTCTTCGCTGCCGGGGAGGCGGGAAGGATCTTCGAAACCCATGTGGATTCGCTTAACGCCGCCGAAAAAGAGGGGACACTTTTCGTTGGCGTCGCCGCACAGGGTGATGACGTAGTCGAAAGATTCGGTGGCGAATTGATCCAGCGTCTTGGAGGAGTGGCCGGAGAGATCTATGCCGATCTCCGCCATGACCTTGGCGGCCAGCGGATTGACCCGGGTCGCTTCAGTGCCGGCGGAAAAAGCGGTGATGCGGTCGCCGAGGTCGTGATTGACCAGTCCTTCGGCCATCTGGGAGCGACAGGAATTGTGGGTGCAGAGAAAGAGTACTTTTTTCTTCACAGGGATTTCCCTTCCGTGAGTAAAGGACATAGAGCGTGCCTAAAATCCGCATAGGCGGATGCTTAACCTCAAAAAAATCAGGTGCAGCCCGTGTTTTTTTTGGTCAGAAAGTCCTGCAGGGCGGCTCGATCCGTTTTCCCCTGCGGAGTGATGGCCAGTTTTTCCAACAATCCAAGCAGAAAGCTGTCATCGACCGTCAGACGGTAGTACATCCATACCCCCTGGCGACGGTCCTCCACTAGGGTCGCATTGCGCAGGGTGGCTAGATGGCGTGAAACCGTCGACTGGGGCAGCTCGAGAACAGCCATGAGATCGCAGACGCACAGTTCACCAGCACCCAGCAGGGAAAGAATGCGCAGCCGCGTTTCGTCGGAGAGGGCCTTGAATTGTTTGGCTGTTTGTTTCATAGGAAGAAAGTATCCGCATAGGCGGATGGAGTCAACCTGTTTTTATCAACAAAGGACAAAAAAATGATGAACTCAAGCTGTCAGGGGGGTACGGGATGCGGGATCTGCGTTGAATTCTGCCGCAAGCAGGGCGTGAGACTGCTGCCCGGTTATGGTCAGCTGCTGAGCTTCGGTCTGGGATGATGTTCTTCAAAGAGGAGGGCAGGGCAGTTCCAGGTTGAAATGGGCCATTATGGCACGCACAAACGCTCTGCCGGCATTGCATTCAGGCAGGCAGCCGCTGTGGATGAAGGTACGATTGCGCTGATGGATGAAACCCTCCACCCGTAATTCCTGAAGTCTTCCTTCTTTGACATGGGAACGGATCAGGTCGGTGGAGATGAAACCCACCCCTTCGCCCCGAATCAGGGCATCGACAATGATATGCACGTCATCGTAAATCACCGTTCGATTAAACCTGCCGATATCCATACCCATGTTGTTCAGATTGTTTTCCAGCAGCGTCCGCGAACAGCAGCCCTCGCTGCGGGAGTAGAGGGTGTGCTCAAAGAGATCGTCGAGAGATGCCTGCGGTCCTGCCAGGTTCAACTTGGAGGAGACGGCGAAGACCATCTCGTCCCCGGGCAGGGGAATAGTTTCAAAGTCGGCCAGGTCGAAGCACTGGCAATGCTCCACTACAGCCATCTCATAGGCGCCTTCCTTTAATCCCTTCACAATAGTCTCTGGCATTTCCAGACCAAATTTCAGATCTCCCGTATCCGGATTGGAGAGGATGAAATCTCTCATGATCTCAGGAAGATAAATGATTCCAAAGGTGGGCGTGCAGACAAAGGCGAGGGCTTTTTTGCTTTTAAGCAGGCCCAGGCCGGAAAAGAGTTCCTGCTCGATCTCCAGAATTTTGCGTGCTTTATCCACCACCAGCTCACCCACGGCGGTCGGCGTCAACACGGGGCCGGAGCGGTCGATAAGTTCGTAGCCGTATTGTTCTTCCATGAACTTGATGCGCCGGGATATGGCGGACTGGGTTACGCACAGGGTGTCGGCAGCCTTGGTCAGACTTCCGGTGCGAACGACTTCAAGCAGGGTCTTCAGGTAGGTCGATTCCATCAGGGTGCCTCGGGTCATGCGTCAGACGCATAATGTCATGAAAATTACTCGCTTCATACTAGGCCAAAAACCCCTTAAAGTTCAATTGATTTATGGGCGAAGTTAGTGGGTTGCTCCGTTATTTAGCGTAGACGCTTGCGATCAGCCTGGCCGTCGAACTTTTCGGACAAGGGGAATCATCCCAACCAATCGAGGAGGCAGAAATGAAGTATGGAGGCGTAAAAGAGAGCGGAAAAATGGTGGCATGGCTTATGGCTCTGCTGCTGGCCGCCGCTGTGGGCCTGACGGGTTGCAGCACGGACAGTTATGATGATCCGGATGCCGAATATTATAAGGATGATGCGACAGCAAATGCCCTTATTGAACCAGAGACTTTGAAAAGCTGGATTGATAATGGTTATAAAACGGAAGAAGGAAATCGGGTGGTGATATTAGATTGCTTACCCAACCCCTCGGGTGTTTTCCCCTATTCTGATGTCGAAAGCTGGATGGCCGGGGATGCCGACAAGATAAGGACTAACATGGCGGCCCAGTACGGCGTCGATGCCCCTCAGTACATAATGATCGCCAAACTCGATGCAGCCGGAGTCCTGGGGCACATACCTGGCGCTCTGCCCAGCGTCTCCCATGAAGGCTATGAGGTAACACCCCGCAACGACGGTCCTCTTCTCGCTGACCACGAAGTCGGGACAGGTTCCCTCATCGATCAGATGCTGCAGCGCTATGGCATCACCAAAGACGATGTCCTTGTCATGACGACGGCCCGCCAGGACTATCCCGGATTCTGTTCTTCAAGATTGTGGTGGACGCTGCGCTACTGGGGTTTTGCCAAAAAGAATATCCGCATTCTGGATGGTGGCAATCGTGCTTACGCCATGTACATGAAAGCCAACCATCCTACCGAGGCTCCCCTGGAAAAGGGAGTCGTCACCTTGGCCAATGTGACCCCTTCAGATTTCAGCGTCATGGAATTGCCCAAGCGCTTCTTTGACGTGCGCATCAGTATCGGCGAATTGATTGACATGGTGGACAGCGGCCGCACCTCCCTTCCCGATGACGATCCGGCAAAAGTTGTGGTACTCGATGCCAGACAGCCTCCCACCCCCTTTTATTTGACCGATGCGAACGGGAACGGCGCTCCGGATATTTTCGAGGTTTCGGGTTATGCCTACAGCGATGTGACAAAGCTGTTCACCGATTCTTCGATGCGGGAGTTGACCCTGAGTGCGATGCTTTTCAATGATCCGAATCTGACTGTGCAACGGATTCCTTCTTTCAGCATGGAAAACCCCCTTCCCTTTGATCCTGCGGCGGGGTCCCCATGGATTCGTTTCCAGTGGAAGGATGATACGGACCCGACCAAAGGAATGGTGGTCATTCCCCTGGGCGCCAAGCCCGCAGCCTTTGAAGGGAAGATAAAAGGGGCCAAACTAGTCAAAAACGGCGGCCCTCAGTGGAACATCACTGTACCCGTGGTTACTGAAGCGATCGGCCCGGGAGGCACTGCAGGATCCACAAAATACGCCGACAAAGAAACCCTGATCAATGCCTTCGCAGCGGCGGGAATTGATGGGACCAAGCCGATTGTCGTCTACTGCAACTCAGGCGCCCTGGCATCCGTCTACGCTTTTGCCCTGCAGGAGGTCTGCGGCTTTGAAGATGTACGTACCTATGATGGGTCCTGGAACGAATGGGCGGTCATGACGGCCTATGAGCCCGCCGATGACACCTATATCAAGAACGACGCCTACACGACCTTCCCCTCCTACCCAGGGGGAATCCCCTCCGCGGTCATTTTTGCGGACAAAAACAGTTATTTCCAGTGGGACGAGAACTCCGGATGGTTCGTCGATGCCGCTAACGGGAATGATGTGGGCACTTCCATCAAACTCGGCGGCGCCCTTTCAGGCAACCCGACCTGGGATACCGTAAGCCGCTCGGAGAGTGTCATTTTCCGACCGACATCGATCCTGAACGACAACGGAACAGATACGGACGGCAGTGACTCCGACAGCTACCTCCAGAAGAAGACCTATATCCCAGGCGTGAACTGGCCTACGGTGGAAACTTACCCGGATTACAACGGGGATGGGAATGAAATCCGCAAGGAGGATGAAGCCTATCGTGGTTCGACTGGTGGCGGCGGTGGTAGTGCACCGACCCCCTTCGTCCCGACCGGCGGTGGTTGCTGATCATCCAACATAACAGACACGCGGTCACCGGAATGCGGTGACCGCGACCCTAAATAAGGAGTGACCTATGAAATGGATTAAAACAGGCGTCGTGGGCGCCCTGGCCGGGATGCTGTTGGCTACCAGTGCCCTGGCCGGACCGACCTGGCAGTTTGGTCCCGAAGACAAGGGATTGCTAAAGTTTGAATACAAAGGGCAGTTCCAATTGTCTCATCGTGACACCGGCGCCGGCGAGGACAACGACGAAGCCGCCACCGAATTCAACTTCCGCCGCAATCGCCTCGCCTTTATGGGCGCTTACGGTTCCAACTTCGGGCTGTATGTACAGACCGAATTCAATGAGGACAACAACATCGGCACTCTGGCTGTGACCGATGGCGAAAATTCCGATTTTCAGATTCTCGATGCCGTCATGCGCTTCAAGCTCAACGAGCAGGTCAACGTCTGGGTCGGTAAATTCAAGTACAGCCTGACCCGGGAAAACCTCGAAGCCTGCGAAATGCCGCTGACTCTCGACCGTTCCAACTTCATCCGCGCTCCCTACGTCAGCACCCGCGACAAAGGGGTGGCCCTGTGGGGCAATCTGGCCGACGGCATGTTCCAGTACCGCCTTGACGCCATGAACGGCCGCAACGACAACGACTCCACCCCCAAATCGAACCTGCGCTACAGCGCCCGAGGTCACGTAAGCCTGCTCGACAAAGAGACCGGCTACGGCTACAAAGGCACCTACCTGGGCGAGAAGAGGGTGCTTACCCTGGGCGCAGCCTACCAGTTCGAGTCTGACGTCGAGTACGAAGCTCCCGGCAGCGGATCCGTCGATTACAGCGCCTGGACCGTGGACGGCTTCTTCGAGTACCCCATTGAAGAGGTCGGCACCTTCACCCTGTCCGCCGCCTATGTCGATTACGACCTCGACGACGCCTATCAGGCCAACACCGCCGCCGGCCTCACCGGCATCAATGGCCAGAAGAACGGTGGTTACACCAAGGCCGGCTACATGCTGCCCAACACTCCCCTGCAATTTTTCGGACGCTATGAGCAGTGGTCCTTCGCCAGCCTGAATAACATCTACGACCAGGAAATCACCGCCTACGCGGGCGGGGTCAACTACTATTTCCGTGGCCAGAGTCTTAAGCTGACGGTGGAATATTCTGTCGTTGACTTTGACAAGGAAGGCACCTTCGGTGTCAACGACCTGAAGACCGAAGATATCAACACCCTGACCGCACAGCTGCAGCTCATTTTTTAACCTCTGGTAACTCCGGCACAAAAGGAGAAACACCAGCAAGAAAACGGCTCATACTAACCATCATCGCTATGTTGTCCTCCAGCGTGGCTTTTGCTGGGAAGAGGGCAAAAACGAAGGTCAGCAAACGTTAAACGCTGGCTGAAGCCTCCTGATATTGGCACTTGCCATGCGCGGCTGGCCGAGTTCTTCTCCCTGAGGAATCCGGTCAGCCGCTTTTCTTGTTTTTGAAGGCGAACAAAAGTTATGTTCCAAGGGCATGAGGAGATTTAATATCGATATTCCCTTTTAAAAGGCACAGCTCTTGAAGATGTTTCCCTCCGTGGTCCAAAAACGCCCTTAAAAGGCGATGTCCAAGGTTTTTCAGGGTCACAGTGATTAAAGGATCAGCAGCTGCTGGCTGTTTTTTTATCGCATGGGAGCGTTCCGTGGCTTTTTCGTCCGCAGCCATCAATCGGTGCAATTTGCCTCCTTGGGTGATCGCCTCCCCAGCTTTTAACAGCCATCCGCAGCGGCTGGAGATTCAGGGAGTGCGCGCGGCGCACCGGCTGCTCTTTGACCAGTTGGCTTGTCTGGAAACCCGGGAAGAGCGCGGCCTGCAGTTTCATGACTACATGGATGTCAGCTTTCAGCTGCATCAATGGGAGCAACAGGCGACGGAAAGAGGACGTAAGAGCCTGAAAAACAGCTATCTGCGTTTTCTGCGGGGATGGATGTTCGACGCCAACTCCATCGAAGGGGCCGTTCTCAAAGGCTGGGTGGAAAGTCGCATCGGTCTGCCTCCCACGTATCACAAGGGGCCGATCGAGGATATCCATGGCGAGGCCTATTTCCGTTACCTGACCGAGCGCATGAAGGGCTCGGCGCGCACCAGCGCTCTGTTGCTTCAGCTCGACCTGCTCTATGAGTTCAGTCAATATGAGCTGGAGAGGGAAAAAGGCGGGCTGGGGCACTGCACCCTCTTTCGCGGCGTACAGGATTTTTCGGAGCAGCGCATTCTCAAGCCCCTGGGCAAGAACCGGCATTTGATCCGGTTGAACAACCTGACCTCTTTCACCACCGATTTTGAGCGGGCCTGGGAGTTTGGTACACGGGTCATGCAGGTCGAGGTGCCGACGCCCAAAATCTTTTTCCGGTGTGATCTGCTTCCCAGGGCGCTGCTTAAGGGCGAAGAAGAAGTCCTGGTCATCGGCGGGGACTTTGAGATCAAGATTCTTACCGGCGGCTGAACAGGGGAGCGCATGACGGAACAGAGCAGCCGTGCCATGGAGGCGATCCTGGAGAGGGCCAGAGGGGCTTTTCTGGGGGTGGCCATTGGTGACGCCCTGGGCGCTACCACCGAGTTCATGACCCCGGCGGAGATCACCCACCGATACGGGGTGCACCGTAAAATTATTGGCGGTGGCTGGCTCGGCCTCAAGGCGGGGCAGGTGACGGACGATACGGAGATGTCCCTGTGTATCGCCCGGGCCATCGAAGAAGCGGGGACCTGGGACCTGACGGGAATTGCCGACCAATTCGTTGCCTGGATGCGTGGCAAGCCGGTGGACATCGGCGCCACGGTGCGTAAGGGGATCCGGGATTATATGCTCAACGGCACCATCCAGCGACCGCAGAATGATTGGGACGCCGGAAACGGGGCGGTGATGAGAATGGCTCCGGTCGCGCTCTACACCCTGGGTGACGAGGATCTGTTTCGGCGCTGCACCCTGGAACAGGCCCATCTGACTCACCACCACCCGCTGTCTGACGCGGCGTGCCTGGCTGCCGGCCGGATGGTACAGAATGCCTTGCTCGGGGCCGACCGCTTTGAGATGCACGGAGAAACCCAGCAGCTCTGCAGCGAGTTCCCCACCTTCCGTTTCAGTACCTACCGAGGACGCGCCAGCGGCTATGTGGTGGAGACGATGCAGACGGTGTTCCACTATCTCTTCACCACCGCCACCTTTGAGGACTGCCTGATCGGCGTGGTCAACCAGGGAGGGGATGCCGACACCACGGGAGCTATCGCGGGCATGATCGCCGGAGCCTTCTACGGGCCCACCTCGATTCCCGCCAGGTGGCTTAAACAGCTCGATCGTGCCACCCGTATGGAGGTGGAAGAGAAGGCCAAAAAACTCACGCTGCTCTCCCCTCTGGCCCAGCGGGGATTTTAGTCCGCCCCCCCCTGGTTCCTTCGAAAAATAGTCCGGTCAAGGCGAACGGAGATACAGGCAATGGCGCCTGCAGAGACCTTTGTGGTTTCGTGCAGGCTTTTTTTTAGCACCTGACAAGGAGATAACCCATGACCGAAACATCCTGTCCGTCTTCCCGGCTGACCGTGGCTCAAGCCGCCCGGGAACTGAACACCACCCCGGTGCGTATCCTGATGATGCTCAAACAGAACCTGCTTTCCGGCCAGGAAATCGACGGCGTCTGGCAGGTGACGCGCGAAAGCATCGCTGCCTGCCTTGGTGATCCTGACCGGCTCACCCCAAAAATTGTCCCGCATTGCAAGAAATCCGGTTGCTCCGGTTGCGGATCCTGACCACAAGGAGGATTTCCCATGGGCGTTATGATCAAACCCTCGGACCTGAAGTATCGCTATCCCCGTAAAAAGGCAACCCGGGAGCAACCCAAGTTCAACGGCAAACCGGATCCTCGGCCCTTTGACCGCTATGATCTGTACGAAGTACTCCCCATGTTCACGGCGGTGATGGATGCCCTGCAGTCCGATGACGGGCTGGTTCTCGAGCATCTTGAGGATATTCTCAACAACGACATCCCCGCCTTTATCTCCACTCGCGAGGCGGTCTACGATGCCCTCTACGAGACCATGCGTCACATTCTCAAGGGGTAGGCGGCATGCAGGAGATCGAAGGGGAACTCTGGGATTATTTCGGCAACGGCGTGATCGCCATCACCACCGGCGGGCTCGTTACCCCCAAAGGGGAGTGCGCCATGCCGAGGGGATGCGCCCGTGAAGCCCGGGATCGCTTCCCGAGCCTTGCGGCCACTCTGGGTTTGCTTATTGGTAACAACGGAAACCGGGTTTTCGAACCGATGGAGGGGTTGGTGAGCTTTCCGGTCGAGAACAGCCCTTACGAGGTTCCCGACCTCCAGATCATTGAGCGCTCCTGCCAGCAGCTCAGGGACTTGGCCGATGGCAGGGGGTGGACCCGTATCATCGTGCCGCGCCCTGGTTGCGGAGGTGGCGGGTTGTCGTGGAAGGAGGTCAGACCTCTCCTCGTACGTTTTTTCGATGATCGATTCTGGATCATCAGCCGAAAGGAGCCATGATGAAAAGAGCCCACAGCGGCGACCGGGTGGCCATTCACTACATCGGCACCCTCGACAACGGCCGCATTTTTGACAGCACCACGGACCGTGAACCCCTGTCCTTCGTGCTGGGTGCCGGCGAGGTCTTTGCCGCGCTGGAAGAGGCGGTGGCAGGGATGGCCGCAGGCGAGGCGAAGAACCTGCTCATCCCCGCCGAGAAGGCTTACGGTCCTCATCGCAAGGAGAATCTGCTGACCTTGCGCGAGAATCAGCTCCCCGCCGGATCCCAACCCAGGCCTGGGCAACAGGTGGAACTCACCCTGAAAAACGGGGACCTGCTCCCCATGCGCGTGATCCAGGTGCAGGAAGGCCGCATCACGCTGGATGGCAACCACCCTCTGGCCGGTCTCGATCTGACCTTTGCCCTGAAGGTGGATTCCATTTCCTGAGGGAAGAGCTGACGAGCCCTCCTGCCCCCGAACTCGTTATTTAACGTGTTCTTCCGGATAGGCATCGATGCGGTGAATCGAAAGGTCGGCGCCACGGAACTCCTCCTCCTCCTGAAGGCGGATGCCGGAAATCTTCTTGATGGCCCCGTAGACCAACGTGCCCATGGAGACAGCCCAGAGAATGGCCAGCGCACTGCCCGCCACCTGGGACAGGAAACTGACGCCGCCCAGGCCGCCCAGCAAGGGGTAGCCGAAAATGCCGGCGGCAACGCCGCCCCAGGTGCCGATGATGCCGTGCAGCGGCCAGACCCCGAGCACGTCATCGATCTGCAGTTTTTCCTGTTCCCACTGGAAACCGTAAACAAAGATCAGGGCGCCGATGCCACCGACCACAAAGGCGGCGATCGGATGCAGAATGTCCGACCCGGCACAGATGGCAATCAGGCCGGCCAGAGCGCCGTTGTGGGCGAAGCCGGGGTCGTTGCGGCCGGCAACCAGGGCAAAGAGGACGCCGCCAACCATGGCCATCAGCGAGTTCAGGGCGACCAGCCCCGATATGCCGGTAAGGGATTGGGCGCTCATGACGTTGAAGCCGAACCAGCCGACGGCCAAAATCCAGCTCCCCAGAGCGAGAAAGGGAATGTTGCTGATAGGAATGGCCCGGCTCTGTCCTTTGACAAAGCGTCCCTTGCGGGCACCAAGGATGATGATAGCGGGCAGGGCCAGCCACCCTCCCATGGAATGAACCACCACGCTGCCGGCAAAATCATGGAAAGGGGCTCCGAGATTCTGCTCGAAAAAAGCCTGAAGACCAGAGCTGTTCTGCCCCCAGATCAGCGACTCGAACAGGGGATAGATCACCGCGGCAAAAACGGCTCCGGCCGCTACCTGCGGCCAGAACTTGGCCCGCTCGGCAATGCCGCCGGAAATGATGGCGGGTATGCAGGCGGCGAAGCAGAGGAGAAAGAAGAATCGTACCAGTTGGTAGCCCTGATCCGCGGCAAGCAAATCCGCGGCCGGGTGGAAGAAATGAATGCCATAGGCGATGGGAAAGCCGACGGCAAAATAGACCACCGTCGATACCGACCAGTCGGTAAGAATCTTAACGAAGGCATTGACCTGGCTTTTCCGCCGGACGGTGCCAACTTCGAGAAAAGCAAATCCGGCGTGCATGGCAAAGACCATGACCGCCCCGAGCATGAGAAAGAGTATGTCCCCGCTATGAACCAGGGATTCGACAGCCATGTCCATTTTAAAACCTCCTTGTTTTTAGGGGCCGGAGCGTCATTGATTCCGGATGGTTCAGCCATTTCAATCTTCATGCCGCCGGGCATTGACGTAAAAACGGGGACTTATAGGAGAAGGCAGCGGGGGCGGGGGTGTTTTTTTGGGCAGGATAGCTTGTTTTTTAAGCACGTAGCCCCTGCGACGAGGGCCACCGCGCAGGACAATTGGCGGTCGCGAGCGGGGAGTGAAGGTTGGACTATGGCTTGCAATAAAGCGGTTCAGAAGGGATCAGCCACCCGAGGTGAGGGACTCCGATGCACATCTGGCATGCCTTCTGCAGAAAGATAAACAAAACCAAAAACTTTTTTTCGAGACACAAAGCGGTGTCTTGAGTAAAGCAGGCAACGGCGCCCGGCGGGATATCCCCACCGGGCGTTTTATTTTTTCTGCAAGAACTTATGGCGGTCCCATGACGGAGCCGCCGGGCACTGGCGCCCCATCCGGATTTTCCGTATGGGGCTCTGTCATTTTAGCAGCCTGCCGCAAGGCGGATTTGGACACATCAAAGGGGATGCCGCCCTGGATCTGTCGCTGACAGGCAGCACCAACAACAACGGAAAAGAGAGGACATCATCATGGAAGAAAAAAAGCTACGTCAGATCGCAATCTACGGCAAAGGCGGCATCGGCAAATCCACCACCACGCAGAACACGGTGGCCGGGCTTGCCTCTCTCGGCAAAAGGGTCCTGATCATCGGCTGCGACCCCAAAGCCGACTCGACCCGCCTGATTCTGCACGCCAAGGCCCAGGACACAGTCATGGACAAGGTCCGCGAACTCGGCACCGTGGAGGACCTGGAACTGGAAGATGTCTGCAAGCGCGGTTACGGCGACGTCATGTGCGTCGAGTCGGGCGGCCCCGAGCCGGGTGTCGGCTGTGCCGGTCGCGGTGTCATCACCGCCATCAACTTCCTCGAGGAAGAGGGAGCTTACACCCCCGATCTCGACTATGTCTTCTACGACGTCCTCGGTGACGTGGTCTGCGGCGGCTTCGCCATGCCGATCCGCGAGAACAAGGCCCAGGAGATTTACATCGTCGTCTCCGGCGAAATGATGGCCATGTACGCCGCCAACAACATCTGCAAGGGGATCGTCAAGTACGCCTCCTCCGGCAGCGTCCGTCTGGCTGGCCTGATCTGCAACAGCCGCAACACCGACCGCGAGGCCGACCTGATCGAAGCGCTGGCCAGGAAGCTCGGAACCCAGATGATTCATTTCGTGCCGCGTGACAACCAGGTCCAGCGCGCCGAACTGCGCCGCATGACCGTCATCGAGTATTCGCCGGAGCACAAGCAGGCCCAGGAGTATCGCACCCTGGCCCAGAAGATCGTCGAGAACAAGATGTTCGTCGTACCGACCCCTCTGGAGATGGAAGAGCTCGAAGACCTGCTGCTGGAGTTTGGCATCATGGAGGCGGAGGATGAGTCGGTGGTTGGCAAGGCGGAAAACGCCTGATCGGCAACGGCCGATTTGCCCCCAGTTCGGCGTTGCCGCCCCGGCCGGCACGCTCGACGTAGCGCTGCTACGCCTCCCCCGCCGTCCAGGGCGGCGCCTTGATCTGAGGGCAACTTGCCCGCCGCTAGAGGTTAGGTGTTAGAAGCATTTTTCGTTAAGGTAAATAAGGAGACACCCTATGGCTGAGAGAAAGCCCATCAAGGGCGTGACAAAAGAAAAAACCGAAAAACTGATCGCGGAGACCCTGGCCGAAATGCCGGCCAAGGCCGCCAAGAAGCGAGCGCCGCACCTCGGCGCCAACGAGCCGAGTGCCTCCCCCTGCGCGGTCAAGTCGAACAAGAAGGTCGTTCCGGGCGTTATGAGCCAGCGCGGCTGCGCCTACGCCGGTGCCAAGGGCGTGGTCTGGGGACCGATCCGTGACATGGTCCACGTCTCCCACGGCCCGATCGGCTGCGGCGTCTACAGCTGGGGGACCCGTCGCAACCTGATGCAGGGCATCCCGGGCGTCACCTCCTTCCCGATGGACTTCACCTCCGACTTCCAGGAGCGTGACATCGTCTATGGCGGCGACAAGAAACTTGAAACCCTGCTGCGTGAGGCCGATGAACTCTTTCCGCTCAACAAGGGGATGTCGATCCTCTCCGAGTGCCCGGTCGGCCTGATCGGTGACGACATCAACGCCGTCGCCAAAAAAATGGAAATCGAACTCGACAAGCTGGTGGTCCCCTGTAACTGCGAGGGTTTTCGCGGCGTCTCCCAGTCCCTCGGGCACCACATCTCCAACGACTCGATCCGTGACCACATCATCGGCAAGTATCAGTACCGGGAGGAGCCCGGGCCCTACGACGTGGCCCTGATCGGCGACTACAACATCGGCGGCGACGTCTGGGCGGCCAAGCCGATCCTTGAAGAGATCGGTCTCAACGTCAAGTCGGTCTGGACCGGCGATGGCGAGGTCGAGAAGATCGGCGCCACTCACGCGGTGAAGCTCAACCTGATCCACTGCTACCGCTCCATGAACTATATGTGCAAGGTCATGGAAGAGAAGTGGGGTATCCCCTGGCTCGAGTACAACTTCTTCGGCCCCACCAAGATCGAGGAGAGCCTGCGTGCCATCGCCGAGCGCTTCGACGACAAGATCAAGAAGAACGTCGAAAAAGTGATCAAGAAGTACCGCAAGGAGATGGACGAGGTGATCGCCGAGTACAAGCCGCGCCTCGACGGCAAGACCGCCATGCTGTTCGTCGGCGGCCTGCGCCCGCGACACACCATCGGCGCTTACGAGGACCTCGGCATCCAGATCACCGGCGCGGGGTACGAGTTCGCCCACCAGGACGACTACGATCGCACCGCTCCGGAGATGGCCAAGGGAACCCTGATCTACGACGACGTCTCCGAGTTCGAGCTGGAGAAGTTCGTCGAAGAGTTCAAGCCCGACCTGGTCGGCAGCGGCATCAAGGAGAAGTACGTGTTCCAGAAAGCGGGCATCCCCTTCCGGCAGATGCACAGCTGGGACTACTCCGGCCCGTATCACGGCTACGAAGGGTTCAAGATCTTCGCCCGCGATATCGACATGGCGATCAACAGCCCGACCTGGGGATTGGTCAAAAGCCCTTTTTAAACCGTGACGCGATGTAGGGGCGTGATTTATCACGCCCGGTTTCGAAAACAAAAAGGGCGCAATGAATGGCGCCCCTACAGTCACCCCGTTATACAGGAGATTTACGCCATGAGCGCAGAAACAGCCATCAAATTCGTGACCGAGACCCCAGAGTCAGAGATCGACCGGGTCAAGGAATGGATCAATTCGGAAGAGTATAAAGAGAAGAACTTTGCCCGCACCGCCCTGGTGGTCAACCCGGCCCACGCCTGCCAGCCACTCGGCGCACAGATGGTGGCCACCGGCTTCGAGGGCGCCCTGCCGTTCGTGCACGGCTCCCAGGGCTGTGCCTCCTATTTCCGCAGCACTTTTTCCCGCCACTACCGCGAACCGGCGGCGGCGACCTGTGACGCCATGACCGAGGACGGCGCCGTGTTTGGCGGCCAGAACAACCTGTTCGAAGGTCTGGCGAACGCCTACGCCCTCTACAAGCCGAAGATGATCCCTATCTATACCACCTGCATGCCGGAGGTCATCGGCGACGATCTGACCGCCTTTATCAAGAACGCCAAGCTGCAGGGGCACCTGCCGGAAGAGGTGCCGACCCCCTACGCCAACACCCCGAGCTTCAATGGCACCCACATCCACGGTTACGACGCGATGCTGCTGAGTATCCTGCAGACCCTCACCGAGGGGAAGAGCGTCGAAGGCAAGTGTACCGGCAAGCTCAACATCATCCCCGGTTTTGACGGCAACGTCGGCAACCTGCGTGAGTACAAGCGGATCTGCGAACTGATGGGGATCCCCTACACCATGCTCGCCGACGTCTCCGACGTCTTCGATTCGGGTTGCGACGGCGAGTACAAGCTCTACCCGGGCGGCACCAAGCTCGAGGATGCCGCGGAGTCGATCAACGGCAAGGCGACCATCGCCTTCCAGAAGTACGCAACGGTCAATACCATGAAATGGATCGAATCCGAGTACACTGGCGAGAAGGCGGTGCTGCCGATGCCCTTCGGCATCAAGAAGACCGACGAGCTGTTGCTCAAACTGAGTGCGCTGTTCGACAAGCCGATTCCGGAGGTGCTCAAAAAGGAGCGCGCCCTGGCGGTCGACGCCATGACCGACGCCCACCAGTACCTGCACGGCCGAAAGTTCGCCGTGGCTGGTGATCCCGACTATCTCATCGGTATCGTCAGCTTCCTGCTCGAGATGGGCGCCCGTCCCTGGCATGTGCTCTGCTCACGGGCAACCAAAAAGTTCCAGAAGGAGATGGACGCGCTGCTCGCCTCGTCACCGTTCGGCGAAGGGTGTACCTGCTACATCAACAAGGATCTCTGGCACATGCGTTCCCTGCTGGTCACCGATCCGGTCGACGGCATCATCGGCGACACCCACGCCAAGTGGGCGGCACGTGACGCCGGGATTCCCCTGTTCCGTATCGGCTTCCCCATCATCGACCGCGTCAACCTGCACCGCACCCCGGTGATCGGTTACAACGGCGCGATCAGTATGCTGACCATGATCGCCAATAAGTTCCTCGAGATCAAAGATGAGACCTGCGAGGACCAGTGGTTCGAGATGATGCGGTAGCCAGAATGGTAGGGGCGCCATTCCTTGCGCCCAGGGCGTGGTGGATCACGCCCCTACGGGAGAACCCCCATGATTCGCACCAGCAGATTCGTCATCGTCGGTCGACCGGGCCGGGAGGGATTGACCATGAAAGTAGCATTTGCCAGTACCGACAAGGTTTTCGTAAATGAACACTTTGGTCGCGCCGAGCAGTTCACCATCTGGGAAGTCGGTCCTGATGCCGCTGAGTTCAGTGGGGTGGTGCAGGTCAAGACCGAAGGCGCTGATGAAGCCGACCGTATCGAAGCGCGCTGCTCAGGACTTTCGGACTGTGCGCTGGTCTATGTGGCGGAGATCGGCGGGCCCGCTGCGGCTCGGCTCGTTGCCAAAAAAATTCATCCGATCAAAAGCAAAGACCAGGAGGCCATCACCACGGTCGTGGAAAAATTGCAGGAGGTTCTGCGCGGCAGCCCGCCACCCTGGCTCCAGAAGGCTATGCTCAAGGGCGAACGTCCCGGGTTAGCTTGAGACCGGATCCATTCAGGAAAACACGATTCCCCAATAAAGGAGATTCACCATGCCATTGCTGACCGGTAAAACCCGGGGGGGCAGAGACTGGACGCCAACCTTCGCCGAGACGATCGACCCCGAAAAATGCATCGGCTGCGGCCGCTGCTTCAAGGCCTGCTCGCGCAAGGTACTGGGTCCTGAAGACCTTGTTGACGAAGAGACGGATTCTACCCGTATGGTCATGACCATCGTCAACTCAGGTGACTGTATCGGCTGCGCCGGTTGCGGCGTCACCTGCCCCAAAAAGTGTTTCACTTTTACGACCATGGAAGTTTAGGAAACGCTGCACGGGGGTTCTCTCGGGTCTTCCGGACAAGGTGCCGGAAGACCTCACTCCGGTAGAACTCAGGAGGTTGAAATGCGTATTGCGGTAGCATCCAAAAGCGGAACCGAAGTCGACCAACACTTCGGTCACGCCGAAAAATTTCACATTTATGAAATCGGGGAATCCTGTGCTTCACCTGCCAAGATCTCCGAGGTGCCGGTGGTCAAGTTCTGCTCCGCTGACCCTGATCATGTCTTCAGTCACAGCCGCATGGCCGGCATCCTGGCCGCGCTGGATGGCTGTACCCTGATGGTCACCGCGCAGATCGGCGATTATCCCCGCCAGGAACTGGAAAAGGCCGGTATCCGTCACGTCAGTGCCTCCGGACCGATCGAGGAGGCCATCTGTTCCGCGTTGCATGCCGGCAACCATTGCCATTGTCGTTCATCCGGGTGTTCCAGCTGAGCTCGAAAGGAGCTCTCTGTGCTGCTGCACAAAAAGCGATCGCTTTTTGTCGTTGTTGCCTCTGGTATGGGCAGAAAAACCCGGGATAGGACTTTCCATCCCCTGTTTTAGCCCCCCACAGCTTGGCATGCAATTCGCAATTCTATGGATTAAATCAATTTACAGGTACAAGGACGTACCGGTTTTTCTCTCTCGGCAATGAAGCCTCGGGGCATCGACCCCGGGGTTTTATTACGCTGTGGAATCAGCAAGGGCGCTTACCAACAACAGGGAGCGCTCTTTTTGCGTCCCCAGCCAAGGAGACCCGTTATGGCCAAGCAGTGCCCGATGATGAAAGCCAAAGTTCAGTCCGACCACCCCTGCTTCGGCGGTGACCACAGCAAGGCTGGCCGTATTCACCTCCCCGTCGCTCCGGGCTGCAATATCAAGTGTGGATTCTGCGAGCGCAAGTTCGACTGCGCCAATGAAAGCCGCCCCGGTGTTACCAGCAGGGTGCTCACTCCGGCCCAGGGCGTCGAGAGGGTACGTCTTGTCAAGGCCCACATGGAGAAAGCCGGAGGGGCTCAACTCAAGGTGGTCGGTATTGCCGGCCCCGGCGATCCGCTGGCCAATCCCAAGACTTTTGAAACGTTTACGCTGGTACGGGAAGCCTTCCCCGAGATGACCCTGTGCCTGTCAACCAACGGTCTGCGCCTGCCCGAGATGCTGGACCAGCTCCTTGAGGCCGACATCCACAGTCTGACCGTCACCATTAATGCCCTGAGCCCTGAAACCGGCGCCAAGATCACCGAATGGATCAGGTTTGACGGTCAGCGTCTCAGCGGCCAGGAAGCAGCGGAGATCCTCCTCAGGCAGCAGCTCATAGGGGTGGAGATGGCAGCGAAGGCCGGGCTGATGGTCAAGATTAACCACGTGTACATCCCGGGAGTCAATGACCACGAAACCCTGGAACTGGCCGTCAAGGTGAGGGAGCTTGGGGCGACTATGATGAACATTATTCCCGTGATCCCCATCGGGCTCTTCCAGGATATCGAGCCCCCTTCCGAAGCGGTTATGGAGATGGTCCGCAACCAGGCCGAGCTGATCCTCTCCCAGGCTCGCCACTGCAAACAGTGCCGCGCCGATGCCGCCGGGGTGGTGGGACGGGACATCGATCTGGAAGCCCTGCACGCCCAGGCCGTTTGAAGGAGGTAGCATGAAAACTCTTGCGTCGGTCTGGTTGCTGGGATGGCTCCTGCTTGGCTCAGCCGCCATGGCCGCCGAGGTGCGGCTGTCGGTGGCCGCGAGCCTGCGCGAGGTCATGGGAGCCTTGACTGAAGAGTACGCATTAGAAGCTGACGCGGTCCGTTTTGCGAGCAACTTCGGCGCTTCCGGTACCCTGGCCCGACAGATCGAGCAGGGAGCCCCCGTTGACCTCTTCGTTTCGGCCAACGGGAAATGGCTCGACTATCTGGGGGAAAAGGGGCTGCTCGACCAGGCTGCCGCTGTTCTGGCCGGTAATCAGCTGGTGGTTATCGGGCGGGCTTCGGCCCCCCTGACCGGACTGGACGATCTGTTGAAGCTGGAGCGCATCGCCCTGGTCAACCCGAAAAGTGGCCCGGCCGGCGAGTATGCCGAGCAGGCCCTCACGACCGCCGGTCTCTATGAGGCCCTGCGAAAGCACCTGGTGCCGGTTAAGGATGTCGGTCAGGCGGTGGTCCTCGCCGAGCGCGGCGAAGTCGACGCGGCCCTGGTCTATCGCACCGACGCCCGCCTCGCTCAAAAGGCGCAGATTCTCTATGAAATTCCCGGGGTTTTGCATGCTCCGGTGAGCTACCCCATGGCACTGACCCTGAGCGGACGGGAAAATGCGGCGGCCGGTGCCTTCTTCAACTTTCTCCAGGGAGAAACAGCGCGACAAATCCTGGCGCGGCACGGCTTCCTGGTGACAGCGAAAGGCCCCTGACCGGAGAGGATCCGATGTTTGAATTGACCGGCAACGATTATCAGGCCATCTGGCTTTCGGCCCAGGTGGCGACCTTGGCGACCCTGCTGGCCCTGCCGGCAGGCTTCGCCGTTGCGGCCGTGCTGGTCTTCACCCGCCTGCCGGGCAAGGCGCTGCTGGAAGGGCTGGTCAATCTGCCGCTGGTGCTGCCGCCGGTGGTAGTCGGCTATCTGTTGCTGCTGTTGCTGGGGCAGGACAGTTGGCTCGGCGGGCTGCTGAATACCCTCGGCATCCGGGTTATCTTCACCTGGAAAGCGGCGGTGCTGGCGGCCCTGGTGGTCGGCTTTCCCCTGCTGGTGCGGTCGCTGCGCATCGGCATGGAGAGCATCGACAAGGACCTGCTCGCGGCGGCACGGACCCTGGGCGCCCCCTGGCACGACCTGCTTTTCACCATGATCCTTCCCCTCTCCTGGCGCTCAATGCTGGCTGGCGCGACGCTGATGTTTGCGCGCGGGCTTGGCGAATTTGGCGCTACCATCATGATCGCCGGCAACATCGCCGGCTCGACCCGGACTATCCCGCTGGCCATCTACGACTACACCGCCGTTCCCGGTGGGGATGCTCAGGCCTTGACCCTCTGCCTGGTCGCCATTGCCCTTTCCCTGGCTGTGCTGCTGGGGAACGAACGCCTGGTCGGCCGGCGGCGCGCCGGGAAGGAGAAGTCCTCATGAAACTGGAAGTCGCGCTGGAAAAACGTCTGGGGGATTTTCACTTTTCGGCCGGCTTTGCCGTGGAAGGTCAGCGCATCGGTGTCTATGGCAAGTCGGGGAGTGGTAAATCGACCTTGATGGGGATGCTGGCCGGTCTGATTCGCCCCGACGCCGGCCTGATATGCCTCGACGGGGAACCCCTCTACGACGGAAGGCGCAAGCTGATGGTCCCGCCGGAGCGGCGGCGCCTCGCCGTGGTTTTCCAGCACGCTCATCTCTTTCCCCACTTGAACGTGCGCCGCAATCTTCTCTATGGCTACAAACGCATTCCCCGGCGGGACCGCCGCATCGCGCCCGAAGCCCTCGGCGAGATGCTGGGTCTCGGCCCCCTGCTGGAGCGCGACGTCACCACCCTCTCCGGTGGGGAACGGCGGCGGGTCGCCCTGGGGCGGGCGGTACTCTCCTGCCCGCGCCTGATTCTCATGGACGAGCCTCTGACCGGACTCGATGCGGATAGCAAGTATCAGATCATCCCCTACCTCAAGGCGGTCTTCGACGAATTCGGCATCCCCCTGATCTTTATCAGCCATTCCCTCAACGAAATGCGCCTGATGACCGATGACGTCCTGCTCTTCGACGGTGGGCGGCTGCTCTCCCAGTCTTCAGCGGAGGAGTTGGCCCGAAGCCTGATGGGGAGCCGGCAGGCAGGCTACATCAACCTGCTGACCCTGGAACGTCCCCGGCCGGTGGATGATCTCTGGGCTTACGACTGGGGCGGACAACGGCTGATTCTCACCGAGCGTGCCTCCCAAGAATCGGCCCTCTTCCAGCTATCCTCCAAGGATGTCACTCTTTTCAAAGGCCGGCCCGAGGCGAGCAGCGCTCGTAATCTGCTGCCGTGCCGAGTTGGGCGGATTTTCGAGAGCGGCAACCGTATCGGTGTCGAACTGGATTGCGGCGGTCGCCCCCTCGTTTCGCAACTGGTGCGCGAGGCGGTCAGGGAACTGGAAATCAAGGAGGGATCGGAAATTTACGCGATTGTGAAGGCGTCGGCCTTTCGGCCGCTTTATTGACGGCAGACTGCCACTAAACAGTATGGGTGTGTTCCGCTTTTCCCGCTTACCCATGCCCCCGCAGCTTCTCCGCTGCGTTGGCGCACTCGCACAGAAAGTAGGCGCCGCCTTCATACAGCACATCCTGTTTTAGCGGATTGCCTACCTCCTCCCAATTGGGAAATCCTCGCAGCACCAGGGCTTTGTGTAGCCGATGGGCCAGCGCCTCGCAGTGGCCGTTGCCGATGATCAGGTCATAGGCGTCACACAGGTTCTCGGCATCCTCCAGGTCGCCGACCAGCACCCTGCCAGCAGGGATTTTTTCCAACTGGGGGGAGGCGACGGTACTGATGGCGACGGTAACTTTGGCGCCTGCTTCAAGCAGCGAGTGACAGAGCCCGATCAGGTGATCCGGTTCGCCGAGAACCAGCACGCGGGTCTGACCGAGGGAGAAGTGGCCATCGAGCATAGCGTCCTGCAGGCGTCGGCGCCAGCGGACGATAGCTTCGGGTGGACACTCCCGGCCTGTCTCGGCGAGCAGCCAGGCCGCCAGGGCATCAGTTCCCTCCAGTCCACTGAGATGGGAGAAGTGTCGATGACGCATGAAGGGGTTTTTCTTCTGCAACGCCTCGGCGCAGGCCCGCATGGAGTCGCCGACGCTCACGACGAGCCCGGCGTCTCCCAGGATACGAATCTGCTCCACTTCGATGCCACCGCTGGAGAGAGCCGCCTGCTTCTCTCCCAGATGGCCGTCGAGGGAGGTCGACAGGTCGGGTAGCGCCAGGACGTCGTAGCCGAAAGCGGCAATAAAGTCTTTGATCTTTTCCACCTCGATGGGGGTCAGGCTGACGTGGGGGATCAGCACCACCTTGTCGTCGTCGATGGCTTCGGTCGGCGCGACCAGCTGTTCGATCAGCGCCCTGGTGGCCAGGGCCCAACCGCTCTCCAGCCCCCCTTCGTAGTCGGGGGTGTTGACGTAAACCAGGGGAAAGTCGACCTGGGCGGCGACGGCGCGCAGATCGTCCCCCTTGGTTTCGGTGAGGCCGGTGCTGTGCAGGCCGATGAGGCTGGGGCTGACCTTGGCGGTGATATTCTTGACCGATTCGACGATGCTGGTGTCGCCGCCGTCGAGAATCGCCGTAATGTCGGTGACGGCTGTCGTCTGGATGGCGATCGGCTCGCAGAAATGGCGGGTGGTGTAGACCTTGGTGAAGGAGGTGCAGCCCATGGCGCCGTGCATCAGGGGCATGCACCTGTCCACTCCCAGAAAAGCGAGAGTCGCTCCCATCGGCTGAGACAGCTTGAAGGGATTGACCTGCAGCGGTTTGGTGTTTCGGTGACTTATTTCTCCCATGGGGCCCTCCGTGCGGCGTTTTTGAAGACCGGATTTCCCAAGGCGTTCTTCAGATCTTCGGCCAGATTGAGCAGGCCGTTGTAGCCGCCATAGCTCTTTTTCTTCTCCTGGTTGACGTCGGCGAAGGCGATCCCTTTCTTGATGGCGGTGTAAAGGCTGCGGCCTCCGGCCAGCAGCAGATGTGCTCCCCTCTCCTCAATGATCCTGGCCTGCTCCGCGCCCGGATTCATCATCAGCACCCCCTTTTCTCCGAGGACCTCGCGCGCCTTCTCCCGGTCGGCCTCGGTCGCCTTCTTCACGGCGGTGGCCACCACCTCGATGCCCAGATCCTGCAGGGCCGCAGCAATGGACCAGGTTTTGTTTCCCCCGGTGTTGAGCACCGCTTTCTTGCCGCGAAACAACGCGCGGTAAGGAGTGAGTTTTTCCTCGAGGGCGGCCTCTTCGCGGACAATAAGTCGTTTGGTTCGTTCGATCAGGTCCGTGTCGCCGAGAGCCTCGGCGATGGCCAGCAGCCCCGCGCTGGTGTCACGCTTGCCATAGAAAGAGAGGGAAATATGGGGGATACCGTACTTCTCTTCCATCTTGCGGGTCAAAGAGATCAGGGATTTGGCGCAGACGATCACGTTGAGCCTGGCCCGATGGGCGCTGCGGATGGCGCGGACCCGCCCGTCGCCGCTCAGGGTGGAGAGGATGCGGATGCCCAGCTCGTCGAGCAGGTGCGAGTACTGCCACATGTCGCCGGTGACGTTGTACTCGCCGATCAGGTTGATGTCGAAGGGGGTGGTGGTCTCCGGCTCCAGGGTGCCGATCAGGTGCATCAGCGCCGCTTCTCCCCCCAGACGGCTGCCAAGGTTCTTGCTCCCAACGAAACCGGGAGCGTGCACGGGCACCACCGGAAGGCCATATTTCTCCGCCGCCTGCCGGCACACAGCGTCGATATCGTCGCCGATGAGGGCTGTGACGCAGGTGGCGTACACGAAAATCGCTTCCGGGGAGTAGTGTTTCAGGATGTAATCGATGGAGGCGAGCAGCTTCTCCTCGCCTCCGAAGACGACGTCCGTGTTGGAAATATCGGTGGTGAAGCCCATCTGGGTGAAATCCCGCCCGGTATGGCTGGTTTTGGTGGCGCGGGTTTCCCAGGATACCGCCAGGCAGGTGATCGGCCCATGCACCAGATGGGCGGCATCGGCATAGGGGAAGAGGGAAATCTGGGCCCCTTCGAAAGCACATCCACCCGTGGTTGCACCGGGGGTGGGGGCATTGCAGGAGGTCTTTTTGGTTTTGTTGTGGGAACAGGCGCTCTCTTCGAGCAGCTCTCTGATCTTCGGTTTGGTGGCCACAGTCTGATCCTTTCTGAAAGCAGCGATTTCAGATTAAAATCAGTCCCGTCGCCTCGTTGAGATGGAACTTTTCTGCCACGTCAGCCTTGGCGGGCAAGGCGCTTGACAGCGCTATGCTGAAAAACCTCTGCAAGACTTCGGCCAGCTCGGAAGGGTCCCCTGCGGCCTGAAATGACCCCCATTCTTTAAGTCGACCCGATTGATTCAATGGCACCCGGCGTTTCAGCTGCCTCTTTTTTGATCACTTAAGGCGAGGAGGACGCTTTTCATCAGGGACCTTTTCCCCGTGCTGGCCGGCTCAGGGACTTTTAGACTCGGATTCGTTTATGGCACAGCCTGTGCTTAGCACTATGGTGAACTCACTCTCCAGCGAGGACGCTGGAAACGGGCAACGACGCCCCGGGAGGGCCACAGGCTTCCCGGGGCTTTTTTTGTGGGAAGGAGCCGGCCATGACGGTTGAAACGGATATCCAGCACAGAGAGGTCATCATCGACGACACCACGCTGCGCGACGGGGAACAGACCGCCGGGGTGGTCTTCTCGCGGCAGGAGAAAATTCGCATCGCCCGCATGCTGGATGAAATCGGCGTGGGAGAGCTGGAGTGCGGCATTCCCGCCATGGGGAAAGAAGAGCAGGCCGACGTGAGAGCCTTGGTCGACCTTGGTCTTGGCGCCCGCCTGATCACCTGGAACCGTGCCCTGATCAGCGACATCGAGGCCTCATTGGCCACCGGGGTGCAGGCCGTTGATCTGTCCCTGTCCGTGTCCGATATCCACATCCGGCACAAGTTGGGCAAAAGTCGCGACTGGGTGAAAGAACAGCTGAAGACGGCCCTGGGTTTCGCCAAGGAGCATGGCCTGTATGTGTCCATCGGCGGCGAAGATGCCAGCCGGGCCGACCTTGACTTTGTTGTCGAACTGATGGAGATCGGCCGCGCCATGGGGGCGGACCGCTTCCGTTTCTGCGATACGCTGGGTCTTCTCGACCCGTTCTCCACCTACGAGAAAATCCGGTTCCTGCGGGACCGGGTCGACCTTGATCTCGAGATCCATACCCATAATGATCTCGGTATGGCCACGGCCAACGCTCTGGCCGGGATCCGGGCCGGCGCCCGCTTCGTCAACACCACGGTGAACGGGCTTGGCGAACGCGCCGGCAATGCCGCCCTGGAAGAGGTGGTCATGGCCCTCAAGCACGCCAACGGCATCGATCTGCACATGGACACCCGCCGTTTTGTGGAGATCAGCCGGTTTGTCGGGCAGGCCAGCCATCGTCCCGTACCGGAATGGAAGGCCGTGGTCGGTGAGCGGGTCTTCTCCCATGAATCAGGGCTCCACGCCGACGGCGTCATTAAAAATCCCTGCAACTATGAGGGCTTCGATCCGGCTGAGGTGGGACTGTCACGCTACCTGGTCCTCGGCAAGCATTCGGGGAGTCAGGGTCTCGTTCACCGCCTGCAGGAGTTGGGCATCCGTGCCACGCGGCAGCAGGCGGACAGCCTGCTGCCCAGTGTTCGCCGCCTGAGCCAGCAGCGCAAACGTCCCTTGAGCGACCATGAGCTGCTTTCTCTCTGGCCCTCGTGCCAGGCCGTGGCCTGAAATGGAGATCCGCTCCGCCACCACCAGCGATTGGCGGGTTTTTCTGACACTGGCCAAGGAGGAAGGCTGGCAGGTCCCCCGCCTCGAAATCGACCTGTTTGCCGGTCCTCTGCGCGGCGGCGCCTTCGCCCTGCTTGAGGGGGGCGTCTGCCGAGGTTTCGTCACCACGGTGGCTCATCCTCGCAGCGGCTGGATAGGGAACCTCATTCTGGCCCCGGAAGAAAGAGGCAAGGGCACCGGGGGCAGGTTGTTCGACTTTGCCGTTGGACACCTGGAGCGGCGCGGTTCAGCGTCTATAATCCTGACCGCCTCTGAGCTGGGCCGGCCCCTCTATGAGAAGCGCGGATTCCGCTCCATCGGCACGATCGAGCGCTGGCGGCACGACCCGGAGCCCAGGCGGGATGGCCTCCCGCCCTTTGACTACGATGGCCGCGAGGCGCTGTGCCAGCTTGACGCCCTGGCCTGGGAGGAAGCCCGCAGTCCTCTGCTGTCCTTCCTGTCGGAGCGGGGCCAGACTTTTGCTGCCGGCCTCTCCTGTCTCCATGTGCAGGAGGGTGAAGATATGCAGATTCTGGGGCCCTGGTATTCGGCCAGCCGTTGCCTGGAGGAAAACGGCCGGCTCCTGCGGCTGGCTCTGGACGCGGTCAATACTACCGCTCCGCTCTATACCGATCTTCTGGTCGAAAGTGGCCTGTCGCCCCTGTTCAGCCGGGCCGGTTTTCGTCCTTGTGGCTCAACAGCTCTTATGGTCAAGGGGGAACGCCCCGCTGAATTGAGCCGCCATCTTGTTTCTCTGGCCAGCCTGGGGAGTCTGGGGTAGATTTAGGCATTGTTAATGCAGTTGAAAGATTAACGGAAAAGCAATTCCCAAGGAGGTGCCACGCTTATGAAATGTGCTCTGGTCGTTGATGACGAACCGATGCTGCGTCGCCAGGTGGCGGAAATTCTGGCCGACTACGGCTTTGATGAGATTGTCGAGGCGGAAAACGGCAGTCAGGCCCTCGACCTGGCCCGGGTAAAAAATCCCCTCCTCATCGTGATGGATGTGTCCATGCCCGTTATGGATGGCATCACGGCTGCCGAAAGAATAGGCAAGATTCGGTCGATCCCGGTGGTGCTGCTGACGGCTACCGCCGATGTCGCGACGATCGAGCGCGCCCGCCGGGCCGGGGTCATGAATTATGTCCTCAAACCCCTGCGGGCTGAACAGGTCTATGCCGCCGTCGATCTGGCCATTCACCATTTTGTGGAAGTGTCCACCCTCAAGGACGAGGTGCATAAGCTCAAGGAAACCTTGGAGACGCGCAAACAGGTGGACAAGGCCAAGGGCGTACTTATGGCCAAGGGGATGAGCGAGGCCGAGGCTTACCGCAAGTTGCAGAAGATCGCCATGGACAAGCGCAAGAGCCTCAAGGAGGTCGCCGAGGCCATTCTGCTGATGGAGGGCTAAAGGAAAGGCAAATTCAGTGGACAGGCGGAGTAAGGTCGTTTGCTGTTGGTGCTCTGGGGAAAGGGCAGAGACCAATCTAGTGCTTCATGTGGTGATCGACTTTGCAGTAGGGACATAGTGGATCTGTTCCAATGAAGTAGTTCATGCACTCATGGTATCGTGCTTCCACGTCCATTTCGGCGGACACCTCCTTGGCGTGCGCTCGGCAGTGGGCGTCATACTTGTCATACAGGGCTTTTGCTCTCTCCATTTCTCCCTGACCTGCGCAGGCTGCCAGAAGGAGCGAAAGAAAAGTTATTCCCAGCATCTTTTTCATTTAGGGCCCCTTTCTTTTTTGCTGCCCTTTCCCCCATGTCTTGACTTTATCAATAGATGGTGGGTCCGCAAGCAACCTGACGCTAATTATTGCGACGGGGTCCAGGGCTTGTCGGGGTCAGGGCATCTTTTTGAGCTTCCGCCACAGCGTTGAGCGGCTGATGCCCAGTATTTTGGCTGCTTCCGCATGCTTGCCCCTGGCTTCGGCCAGGGCCCGCCTGATCTCCTCCCATTCGTCCTGCAGAATCTGGGCACGGATTTCCGGCTCATGATGATCCTCCAGGTGCTGCCCAACGATGTCGGCATCGATTTTCGCCTGTTTGAGGGTGGCGAGGATTCTTTCCAGAATGTTCTGCAGTTCGCGCACATTTCCGGCCCAACCGTATTCTGTCAACGCTTGAAGTGCTCTGGGGGTTAAGGTCAGTTTGCGGCCGGAGGCCAGGGAGTGCTTGTCGAGAAAAAACTGGCTGAGGGCAAGAATGTCTTCCTTTCTTTCCCGTAAAGGAAAGAGCCTCAACTGCAGGACGTTCAGGCGGTAGTAAAGATCGGCCCGAAACTTGTTGTCATTCACCAGGCTTTTGAGGTTCTGATTGGTTGCCGCGATGATGCGCACATTGACAGGAGTGACTTTGTCGCTGCCCAGACGCATGACCTTTTTTTCCTGCAGGACACGGAGCAGCTTTCCCTGGGTGGCATATTCCATCTCGGCGATTTCATCCAGAAAAAGGGTTCCTCCGTGTGCTATTTCAAAAAGGCCGGGCTTCCCTTTGCTGCTGGCGCCGGTAAAGGCCCCGCTGACGTAGCCGAACAGTTCGCTTTCGAGAATGTGCGCCGGCAGGGCGGCACAGTTGAGGGCCACGAAAGGGCCCTGCTGGCGACTGCTGAAGTTGTGGATGCTCTGGGCAAAGACCTCCTTGCCGGTGCCGGTTTCGCCCTGAATCAGGATCGAAGAGTCGGTTTTGGCGAAATCCCGGGCCAGGGCCATGTGCTTTTTCAGGATGGCGCTGGTGCCGACGATATCGTCGAAGCAGAAGGTGGCCCGATGCCCGGAGGCAAAGAGGCGGCGACGTACCTTTGCTTCCATCTGCTGGATGTGGCTGGCTTCCTGAAAGGTGGCCACCGCTCCCACGACATTCCCGTTGACGCAAATGGGGGCCTTGTTGCAGACCAGGTAGTGGTCGTTGATCTTCGCCAGTTGGCCGAGATCCTCCTGGGCATTGTCCAGCACGGCTTCCAACTCGATCTCGGGCCAGATGTGGCGTATGGGGCGGCCGAGAGCGTTGGCTTCACTTATGTGCAGCATCCTTTCGGCGACGGGATTGAAGGACGTGACCTTCCCTTCGCGATTGATGGAGATAATGCCGTCATAGGCGTAGTCGAGGACCGCTTTGAAGAGATTCCCCCTGGCTTTCTCCTGTTTGCGGGCAAAGGCGATGTTTCGGGCTTCCTGGGCCGCCTGCAGCATGCTTTCCGGGCTGTTTTCGATAAGGGCGAAGGGGAGCCCGTGTTTCTTGGCGACCTTGCCCGTAATCGCGCCTCCCACAATGACATCGGCCTTGTCCCCGATGGCTCTGATCACGAGTTCTTCCACCTTGGATTCATGTTCGAGGGGATAGAAGCGAATGCCGCCGCCCAGAATGGTTCCGAGATAATCGATGCCTGGAATCATGGGGGCAAAGGCCACCACCCCGATGTGCTTCCCCTGGAACTTGGCCCGTTCAATGGTCTGGATGACGTCTATCGCCGTGATCGGGATTTCCACCACGGACGCCTCCAGTCCCGCCTCCCGAATGATGGCCGCTGTCCTGCCACGACTTATAAAGACCTCATAATCCTCTCTGGCTAACGCCATGGCCACTTCCACCGCTTCCTGCAGAAGTCCTTTCTCGATTCGGATCTCGCTGAAACAGTCCCTGTAAACATTTCGTGCGCCTTCCAGCAGGCGACCATCGGGCAGAATGCAGGCGATTTTGGACACGGGAGCCTCCTTGCGACAATTTGAAACATAATGAAGCGATTCTGCGACACTGTCAAACAACTTGAAACATTGAATTTTTAAGTATCCGATATCGCAAGGCTTTTTATTTTGGCACGGAAGTCGCTATCTGTGTCTTCTGCAGGAGATGTTGAGAGTTTGGAACGGGCCCGATCCACCGGGAGATGATAGGGGATAGAACTTCTCACAGATGTCTGTGCTGGGAAGCATGTGCTGCCCGCATTTTTTATTGGCCTGCAACGAAAAGGAGAAAAGGGATGAAAGGACTGAAGATTGGCATTTTCCTGGCCCTGGTCACGACACTGGCTCTGTCGCCGATGTATGCGCGCGCAGAAAAGTTTCCTGAAAAGCCCCTCAATTACATCCTCTGCTTTAACCCGGGAGGCGAGTCGGACATAACTGCGCGCATTCAGGAAGCTCCTCTGAAAAAGTATTTTCCCGACGGTGTGGTCATTTCCTACAAGATCGGCGGCGGCGGCTCGGTAGGCTGGTCGGAGCTCATCCAGAGCAAGCCTGACGGCTATACCATCGCCGGTAACAATCTCCCCCACATCGTTCTCCAGCCTCTCACCCGCGGCAATGCCGGCTACCAAACACTGGACCTGAAACCGATCTGTTTCTTCCAGAGCACCCCCAATATCCTGGTCGTAAGAAAGGACAGCCCCTTCAAGACATTGAAGGATTTCATTGACTATGCCAAAGAGCATCCCAACGTCGTGACGGCTGGCGGCAGCGGCAGCAGTTCCGCCAACGAACTGGGCGTTCAGCTGCTCAACAAGGCCGCCGGCATCAAAATCACCTATATCCCCTTCACCGGCTCCGGGGCGGCGACGCCTGCTCTTCTTGGCGGCCATGTCGGCTCGCTCATGACCTATTCGACCATGGCGGTGCAGTACCAGGACAAATTCCGGCCGCTGGCCATTATGACGGAAGAGCGCATGGCTATTCTCCCGGACGTACCCACCTTTAAAGAGCTGGGCTACGACATCGTCGAAGGCGCCTACCGTGGGGTGGCGGCCCCTCCCGGAACGCCTGACGACCGGATTCAGTACATCGCCGAGTCCTTTGCCAAGGTGATGGAAGAGCCGGAAGTTATCAAGAAAATGAACGAAAACGGCTTCAAAAAAGAAACGATGGGACCTGCGGAATCAGAAGCCTTTATCAAGGAAAAGATGGTTGAATACGAAGCGCTCCTGGGTGAATTGGGCATGTTGAAGAAGTAGTTTGCTGGATTGCTTCGTCGGTCTTCGCCGGGTGGCTGCCTCCCTGGTAGCCGCCCGGTCATAACCACTTTCTGAAAGGAGCGTCGGTTGTGCTGGAACATCTTCTCGTGGGTATGACCCATGTCCTTTCCTTTGAAAACCTGCTCCTCGTGCTGGCCGGAACGGTGGCGGGCATGGTGGTCGGTTCGCTGCCGGGACTGACCGCGACCATGGCCGTGGCCCTTCTGGTGCCTTTTACCTATACCATGAGCGCGGTGGCGGGCCTGGTTACCCTGGGTGCGATCTATATGGGATGCATTTATGGGGGGGCCTTTAGCGCCATTCTCATCAATACGCCGGGCACCCCCAGCTCCATAGGAACCACCTTTGACGGCTATCCCATGGCCAGGCAGGGGCGCGGGGAAGAGGCGATTGTCGGCGCGACCCTTGGTTCGGCCTTTGGCGGCATCGTCGGTGTTGTCGCCCTGATTTTTCTCAGTCCGCCCCTGGCCGAGCTGGCTCTGCGTTTCGGGCCGGCCGAATATTTCTGGGTGGGCGTGTTCGGATTGACCATCATCTCAAGTCTGGCGGCGGGTTCTTTTCTCAAGGGGATGACGGGGGCGGCCTTCGGGGTGTTGATTTCGACCATCGGCATCGCGCCGATCGGGGGCGACGTTCGATTTACCTTTGGTGAGCCTGCCCTTCAGGGTGGTTTTAATCTGATAGTCATGCTCATCGGCCTGTTCTGCGTCCCCGAATTGCTGATGATGGTGCTCAAGGGGGTCAAAAACCATCAGGCGGTGGAATACAAGCGCTCAAAGGGGGTCTTGTGGTCGACCACCCGAAAAGTTTTTTCCAAGCCGGGCAACCTGATCCGTTCTTCCATCATCGGGACGGTGGTGGGGATTCTGCCGGGAGCCGGCGGTAACATCGCCAATCTGGTCGCCTACAATGAGGCGCGGCGGGCCTCCAAAGAGCCGGAAAAGTTCGGGACAGGAATCGTGGATGGGGTGGTCGCGACGGAGACGGCCAACAACGCCGTCGTCGGTGGGGGAATCATCCCTCTGGTCACGCTGGGAATTCCGGGGGCACCGCCGGATGCCATCATTTATGGCGTGCTGATGCTGCAGGGGTTGCGGCCCGGTCCAGAGCTCTTTGCCGAGCGGGCCGATATTACCTATACCTTCATGCTGGCCCTGGGGCTCTCCGCCCTCGTCATGATTCCCGTGGGGCTCTATGGCGGGCGGATTCTCACCCGCTTTGTCGCCACCCTGCCGCCGCGCTTTCTGGTGCCGGGAATCGGGATTCTGACTATCGTCGGCTCCTATGCCATCCGGAACAACTATACGGACGTTATTCTGATGCTGCTGTTCGGCCTCATTGGATTTGCCCTTCGCTACCTCGGCTTCCACGGCGCCCCGATCGTCCTTGGCCTCATCCTTGGGCCGATCATGGAAGAGGGGCTGGTGCAGGCCTATCTTACCGGCATGGGGTATGCCTGGCCTTATACGACCCTGTTCATCAATCCCCTGTCGTGGGTCCTTATTGTTCTCTGCCTTTTTTCCTTCCTGTGGCCTTATTTCGGTCACCTGAAGCGGATGCTGAGAAGAGTTTCCGGTGGGAAACCTGTCGACGTTGTGGATGAGGAGGATTGATCCTATGAGTGCGAAGATTCGCGATCTGCTCGGTTCTGTCCTGATGCTGATTTTCGTTGCCGTACTCTGGGTGCAGCGCGATTACATGACGCCTTTCGGCGGTATCTTCCCGGATATCGTGATGATCTGCCTGGCGGCGATGGTGGTATTGACCATTGTAATGGCCTTCACCCCCTGGCGCGCCATGAAGGACGAGAAGGAGGAGAAAAAGGCCGTCGCATCGTTTCAGTGGTTCGACCTGCTGGTGGTGGCCATCGTCCTGCTTATCTGGAGCGGCTTTCTGCGTTATATGGGGTTCGCCGTGGCGGGTATTCTCGGTTTTGGCGGGATTTCCTGGTTCCTCAGTGAAGATCGGGGCTCATGGCGGAACATTCTGCTCAGCACCGTGATCGCTGTGGCTCTGACTTTTCTGCTGATTTTTGTCTTCGAACATCTGCTCAAAGTGCCCCTGCCAGCGGGCAAATGGTTTGAATAAGGACTCGATTCCAAATCGTAAGGGCCATGTACGCTGCTGCAGTGCGGTAACAGCCTCCACGGTGGGGAGCTGGCAGCAGCTGAAAGCAAGGGGGATGGAAAGAATCATCCTGCCCCAGAATTCATACATCTTTCAGGAGTAAAAAAATGCGTGAGTACAAGATTGCGGCCATACCAGCCGATGGCATCGGCAAAGAGGTGATCCCTGCCGGTATCCGTGTGTTGCAGGCCTTGGCTCAGGTGGAGGGCACCTTCCAGATGAGTTTCGAAACCTTGCCCTGGGGCTGCGATTATTATCATGAGCATGGCAAGATGATGGCCGATGACGGCCTGGAGACCCTGAAGAAATTCGATGCCATATTCTTCGGGTCGGTCGGACATCCCACCGTTCCCGATCACATTACCCTGTGGGGACTGCGTCTGGCCATCTGCCAGAGTTTCGACCAATACGCCAATGTCCGCCCGGCCCGTATTCTTCCGGGTATATCCGGCCCCCTGCGGGGTCGCGATGGCAAAGAACTCGATTGGATCATTGTGCGTGAAAACAGCGAGGGGGAATATTCCGGGGTGGGGGGACGGGCCCACCGAGGTTTGCCGGAAGAGGTGGGAATGGAAGTTGCCGTGTTCACCCGCACCGGCGTCCGTCGCATCATGAAGTTCGCTTTTGATCTGGCCCGAAAGAGGCCACGCAAGCTGTTGACTCTGGTGACCAAGTCCAACGCCCAGCGCCACGGCCTGGTCATGTGGGATGAAATCTTTGCCGAAGTCGCCAAAGACTATCCGGATGTCACCACCGACAAGATGCTGGTCGATGCCGTCACCACCCGCATGGTCCTCAAACCCGAGAGCCTGGATGTGATGGTCGCCACCAATCTGCACGCCGATATCCTTTCGGACCTGGCCGCCGCCCTCTCCGGCAGTCTGGGGATCGGACCGACCGCCAATCTCAATCCGGAAAAGACCTTCCCCTCCATGTTCGAGCCGATCCATGGCTCCGCTTTTGACATTATGGGACAGGGTATCGCCAACCCCCTCGGGACCTTCTGGACCGCCGTTCTGATGCTCGAACATCTGGGGGAGCAGCAGGCGGCTGACCGTCTGATGCAGGCGATTGAAAAGGTAACCAGCGCCGGTCTCGTCATGCCGCGCGATTTGGGAGGACAGGCGACTACCGTCGAAGTGACGGATGCCGTCTGCCAGGCTCTGCAGGATTAATGCGTTCACGCCACTGTCGAAGAGGAGAACCCGGAATGCACGCCATCGAGAAGATACTGGCCCGTGCGGCAGGGAAAGAGGCTGTCGTCACCGGCGAGATCGTCAACTGTCGAGTCGACCTGGCCGGAATCAACGACCTCTATCTGCAGACGGTGCGGTCTTTTGAGGAAATGGGGGGCAAGAAGGTTCGCGCCCCGGAAAAAGTCGTTGTTTTTTTTGATCATTACGCCCCGGCCTCCACGATCGTTCAGGCGGAAAATCACCGGAACTTCAGAAAGTTTTGCGAAGAGCAGCAAATCGACAAACTCATGGACATCAATCAGGGGGTCTGCCATCAGGTGATTGCCGACCACGGCCTCAATCGGCCGGGCGAGATTGTCGTGGTGACCGATTCTCATACGACCACCCACGGCGCCTTCGGGGCCTTTGGCACAGGGGTGGGCGCCACGGACATGGCCATTATCCTCCTCACGGGGGAGCTCTGGTTTCGCGTCCCTGAAATTATGCGGATTCACCTGGAGGGGACCTTGTCTCCCGGCGTGTTCGCCAAAGATGTCATCCTGCATGTCATCGGCCAGCTGGGTGCCGACTACGGGGTCTATCAGGCGGTGGAGTTTACCGGACCCCTGCTGGCCTCCCTCTCGGTATCCGAACGGATGGCGCTGTGCAACATGACGACCGAGATGGGGGCCAAGACCTGTTATATCCAGCCGGATGAGATAACGAAGGATTTTTTTCTGGAAAAAGGGATCACGCATCTGGAGATCGTCGAGAGCGACCCCGGCTACCGCTATGCTGCCGAGCACCACTTCGATGTTACGGGGCTGACTCCCCAGGTCGCGGCGCCCCATAGCGTCGATAACGTTTTCGCGCTGCATCAGTACCTTGGGAAGAAAGTCGATCAGGCCTATCTTGGGACCTGTACCGGCGGGCGTGTGGCCGATATCGAAGTGGCCGCCCGTATTCTCGCCGGCCGCAAGGTGCATCCCCGCACGCGCTTTCTGGTGGTGCCCGCTTCCCGCGATGTTCTGCTGGAAGCGATGGCGCTCGGTTATGTCCAGACGCTGGTGCAGGCGGGTGCCACCTTTGTCACGCCCGGGTGTGCCGCCTGTCTGGGGACCCATCAGGGGATGCTGACGGCCGGCGAGACCTGCATTACCTCGGCCAACCGTAATTTTCCGGGAAGGATGGGGCATACCGAAGCGGAGATTTATCTGGCCTCGCCGGCAGCCGTTGCCGCGGCCGCGGCTGCCGGCGAAATCGTCGATCCTGCTCTCTATCTTCCCTGAAGGAGGCTCGTGCATGAAAACAACGGTAGCGGGGCGCGCGTTCGTCTTTGGCAAGAATATCGACACCGACCAGATTTATCCCGGCCGCTTTGTAGAGCTGACCAGGGAAGAGGATATCGCCCGATATGCCATGGCGGGAGCCGACCCTGAGTTCGTGCAGAAGTTCCGGCCTGGCGACCTGGTTGTGGCCGCCACCAACTTCGGCTGCGGGTCGAGTCGGGAGCACGCCGCCATCACGCTTAAGGCGGTGGGGGTGGGGGCCATTCTGGCCGAGTCCTTCGGGCGCATCTTTTACCGCAACGCCATCAACCTCGGCGTCCCCTTGCTGGTCTGTCCGCAGATCAGCAGCCATGTCAAAGACGGAGACACCCTGGAAGTCGATATCGAGTCAGGCAAGGTGGTCAACCGGCGGTCCGGGGCCGTCCTCCAGGCCCAGCCCCTTGCCGGCTATCCCCTCGAGATCCTGCGCCATGGCGGGATCAAACCGATGATGAAGAAAAGAATGGCACAGGGGGCTGGAGGGGGCGCCTGAACGGGAGCTCCGCATTGGCGCCAGCCCACGGCAGGATGGAAAGCATTTTAAGAGAGAGGTTTGTATGAGGATTGTCGATATCCGCGAAGAAACGAAACTGATTGCTTCCCCGATCCGCAATGCCTATATCGATTTCAGCAAAATGACGCTGAGCCTGGTGGCCGTCGTCACGGACGTGATCCGCGATGGGCGTCCCGTTATCGGCTACGGCTTCAATTCCAATGGCCGCTATGGCCAGGGCTGTCTGATTAGGGAGCGCTTTCGGCCACGGCTGCTGGAGGCCGATCCGAAGACGCTGCTCGATCCGGAACGGGACAACCTGGATCCGCAGCGGATTTGGAATTGCATGATGTCCAATGAAAAGCCGGGCGGCCACGGGGAGCGGTCGGTAGCGGTCGGAACCATCGATATGGCCGTTTGGGATGCCGTGGCCAAAATCGAAGGCCAATCCCTTTTTCGCCTCCTCGCTGATCGCTATGGCAACGGAGAACCCGACCCCAGGATATTCGTCTATGCCGCGGGGGGATACTATTACCCCGGCAAGGATCTTGAAGCCCTGAAACGGGAAATGCTCAGTTATACGGAGCGGGGTTACACCGTAGTCAAGATGAAGATCGGCGGCGCTCCCTTGGCGGAAGATCTACGGCGTATCGAGGCCGTGCTGGGCGTCCTGAAATCCGGCGAGCGGCTGGCTGTCGACGCCAACGGCCGTTTTGACCTGGAGACCGCCGTGGCATACGCCAAGGCGCTGGCTCCCTATGATCTCTTCTGGTACGAAGAGGCCGGCGATCCTCTCGACTATGAAATCCAGGCGGCGCTGGCCGAGCATTATCCGGGCAGCATGGCCACCGGTGAAAATCTGTTCTCCATGCAGGATGCCCGCAATCTCATCCGTTATGGCGGCATGCGCGCCGACCGCGACTGGCTGCAGTTTGACTGCGCCCTCAGCTATGGTCTGGTCGAGTATTTGCGCACGCTGGAGATGCTCAAAGGCTATGGCTGGTCCCCATCCCGCTGCATTCCTCACGGCGGGCACCAGATGTCTCTGAATATTGCGGCCGGTTTGGGGTTGGGAGGCAACGAATCCTACCCCGATCTCTTTCAACCCTATGGAGGGTTCCCCGATGGCGTCCAGGTCGAAAAAGGACATATCGTGCTGCCTGACCTGCCCGGGATCGGTTTCGAGGGGAAAGCCGATCTATACCAGGTCATGAAGGACCTGTCCGGCTAGACAAAGATGGGGACGTCACTCGGGCAGGGGGATGAACTCCGTCTCGCCCGGCACCTGAGGGAAGGAGCCGTCCCGCCAGGCCTGTTTGGCTTTTTCGATGAGCTCCTTGCGGCTGGCGACGAGATTCCACCACATGGTCCGTCGTCCCAGGGGGGCGCCGCCGACGATCACGAAATGACTGTCCTGGTGGGCGGTCACCTCGATGACGGCGGTGCGGTCAAACACGGCGAGATGGTGGGGGGGGACGGTGCAGCCGCCGACGGTAACCTCCCCGTCGATCAGGTAGGCCGCACGCTCTTCGACCCCGTCGGGAAGGGTAAAGCGCTCTCCCTTGGCCAGCTTCACGTCCAGATAGAGGGTCGATGAATGGGTCTTGACGGCCGAGCGGACGCCGCAGGCTTCACCGATCAGGACCCGCACCAGGGTGTTGCCGTCCTCGACCACCGGCAGGGCTTCCTCACCATAATGGGTGAAAAAAGGCTCTGTCTCTTCGTCGGCTGCGGGCAGGGCAATCCACAGCTGCAGAAGATGCAGGGTGTGTCCCGGCCGGCGCAGCTCGGCCGGGGTCCGCTCCGAATGGGCGATGCCCTTGCCGGCGGTCATCCAGTTGATCTGGTCGGGACGGATGGGCTGCACGTGCCCGAGGCTGTCGCGGTGCAGGATCTCTCCCTCGAAGACAGTGGTGATGGTGGCCAGGCCGATGTGAGGGTGGGGACGCACGTCGAGGCCCTGGCCGGGAGCAAAAACGGCCGGACCCAGGTGGTCGAAAAAGATGAAGGGGCCGACGGAGCGCAGATCGGCGGTCGGCAGCAGGCGGCGGACGCTGAAGCCGCCGAGATCTTTGTCTTTGGGCTCCAGCAGCAGACGAATGGCGGCGCCGGGGTGCTCAAGGTGCTCTTTACAGCGGCTCTCTTCAAAAATCAGATCGCTCATGACAAATCCTCCGATACGGTAATGATGACTTGCCTTGCAAGTTTAGCGTAAAAAAGCAGGGGGTGAATAAAATCCTTTGCTGGCCGGTTGCATTTTAATCCGGTCATCGGGTATCATCCGATTTAATGAAAACGTCTCCTTCCCGATATCTGCTGACGATTGTCTGCCTGCTGGTCTTGTTGCTGACCGGGCAAACCAGTGTGCAGGGCTATGTCTGGTGCCTGAGCAAGGATGGCCGTGCCGCTCTGGAATATGCCGGCACCAGTGCCTGCGGTACGGAAAAGCGTCAGCTGCAGGCTGGCCCTGATCATCATGCCGAGCATCGTGAAGACGAGGCCAACCATTTTGATTCGGACAGCCATTGTGGCCCCTGTCTGGATATTCCCGCCACCCTTGAAGCGACCTCCTCCCGTCAGCAGCAGTCGGATGATCTGACCGCGGCCGAACTTCCCCTGCCCGCATCCGTTGTTGCCGCTCCCGTTTTTGTCCAGATACTCACCAACGATCTGTGGCCTCATCCACCCCCTCGACTCAGCCAGGCCATTCTCATTCATCGTACCGTTGTCCTCCTGAATTAAACCACCCCTTCCGCTCAGTCTCGGTACCCTCAGTTTCCCAGGAAACCTGTGGGATTCGTCCGTCCTTCTTTAAATCGTGAGAACAACAATAAAATACGGAGGTTCAACCATGCCCAAAAAGGCTCTGGTTGCTTTCGGTGCTGCGCTTGGGCTGGGCCTTATCGGTATCGCCCCCATTGCCTGGGGGGCTGATGCCGCCGTCCAGGCTTCCGGCCAGACACCACGATCCATTCAGGAAACCGTCGGCCTTGAATCCGATGTCGCCGCGGCGCTGACCCTGTCGACGGCGGTGGCCAAGGCCTTGGAAAGCCATCCCCGCCTGGCGGTCTTTTCGGAAGAAATTCAGGTCCGGCAGCAAGAGCTGCGGCAGGCGGGGTTGTGGGCCAACCCGGAACTCGCCATCGAGATGGAGGATTTCGCCGGCAGCGGCGAGTTTTCCGGCACGCAGCGGGCCGAAACGACCCTCATGCTCAGTCAACAGGTGGAACTGGGCGGCAAAAGAGCGGGCCGCAAAGCCCTGGGGCGTACGGATGTCGCCCTGGCCGAGAGCGACTATGCCGCGGCCCGGGCCGAAGTGGCGGCGGAGGCGACCCGGCGTTTTGTCGCCGTGGCCGCGGCCCAGCAGCGGCAGGCGTTGGCGACTGAGCAGCATGGACTCGCTCTTCAGCTGCTCGCGGCCGTTGACAACCGCATCGCCGCCGGTAAGTCGGCCGCAATCGAGCGGGTGCGGATGGAATCGCTGGTCGCCGAAACCCAGCTGCGCCAGGTCCAGGCCCGGCAGGAAGAGGCGGCCGCCTGGCTGGCGCTGAGGGCCCTGTGGGCAGATGAGGCCAGAGGGGCAGTGGCCGGGGCTATTGAAGCCGATCTGGAGCAGATGCCGCCGCTGCCCGACGAGGCCGCTATGGAGGCCCGTCTGGAGCAGAGCCCGGCGGTACTGCGGCAACGTCTTGCCGGGCAGCGGGCCGGCCGCGATCTGGAACTGGCCCGGGCCAGTCGTATTCCCGATCTGAGCCTGAGCCTGGGCGCCAAGCAAATGGAAGAGAGTGGCGACCAGGCCCTGGTGGCCGGCATTGCCTTCAGTCTGCCCCTCTTTGACCGTCAACAGGGAACCATCGGCGCGGCGCGCTCCCGTCAGGCCCAGGCTGCGGCCCAGGCCCGCGAGGTGCGAATGGCGCTGCGAACCGAATTGGGGGCGCTTCGCCAGCAGCTGCTGGCGGCGCAGGCCGAGGCCGAGATGTTGCGCCAGACCCTGCTCCCGGCGGTGCAGCGGAGCTTTGAGGCGATCACCTATGGCTACAAGGCCGGCAAATTCGGATTTCTCGAGGTTCTGGAGGCCGAACAGAGTCTCTTTCAGACCCGCAGCCGTTATATCGACAGTCTGGAAACCTATCATCAGGCCTGGGCCGAGCTGGAGAAGCAGCTCGGTCACCCCCTGTCCGCCAATGAAGACCAAACCTTAACCTCCGTATCAAACCAGAGAGGTCAGTGATGAATAAACGTCCTTATTTTTTCTTATTGCCCCTGGCCCTGCTTGGCGGTCTGCTGCTGTTCAAGGGGGGCGAGCTTCCGCCCAGCGCCATCGCCGCCGAAGAGCACGCCAGCTCTCATGCCGGCCATGACCATGCTGAAGAAGACTCCCATGGCCAACCGGCCCTCGAGACCATGTCCCTGATCAGCGACGACGGCCAGGCTTGTGATGACCATGAGAATCACGGTGAACACGCTGAACACGACGACCACGCTGAGCATGACGAACATGTGAAGGAGGCTGTGGATGACCATGGCCAGGCCAAAGCCGTCGATCCCCACGCCGGCCATGACCACGGCCGTGAGCCGGAGGACAGTCATGCCGGGCACAACCATGGTTCCGGCGACGAACTCTGCCCCGAACACCAGGTGATCGAGTCAGAATGCGCCCTCTGTCAGGGCAGCCATCTGGCTGAACTGCAACCGGGACAGGGCATGAAGGTTCGTCTGGGGACGCTGGAGGCGGCGGCCAAGGCCGGCATCCGCTTGACCCGCCCCCAAGAGATCTCCCTGGCCGCCGGGGTAGATGTTCCCGGCCGGGCGGTCTTCAACCGCACGAAGCTGGCCACCATTGCCCCGCTGGCGACGGGAGTGGTTCTGCGCGTCCCCGTGCAGCCGGGCAGCACCGTGGCCAAAGGAGATGTGCTGGCCGAGGTCGCCATGGCGGAGGTTGCCCGCCTGCAGGCCGAGCTCTCCGGTTCGCTGGCCCGACTGGCGCAGGCCGAGGCCGTCTATCTGCGGGAAAAGGATCTGCTGGAGCGCGGCATCACCTCCCGTCAGGAGTTTCAGCAGGCCGAAGCCGAGTACCGGGTACTGCAGAGCCTCAGTGAACAGCATCGTCAGCAGCTGCGGCAATTTGGCCTCTCTACCCGCGACATCGACCGCCTGATGCAGTCGCCGGAGGCCAGCACGACCCTGGCCCTGCGGGCTCCCTTTAACGGGGTGGTGACCGAGGTGCGCACGGCGGCAGGGGAAAACATCCAGGCTGGCAGCCCCCTCTTCACGGTGGCTGACCTCGATACCCTGTGGGTCGAACTCGCCATTCCCGAGGCCCGCATCGCCCAGGCCCAGCCCGGTGCCGCCGTGCAGGCCCGTTTCGACGGTCTGCCCGGCGCGGTGTTCAGCGGCCGACTCTTTCAGGTCGGCGCCCAGGTGGACGAGCGCAGTCGCACCCTGACTGCTCTGGCCGAAGTGCCCAATCCCGACCATCGCCTCAAGGCCGGCATGTATGGCAACGTCCGCCTGCTCGAAGGGGTCGAGGGCCTTAATCTGACCATTCCCGCCGAGGCCGTGCAGCACATCGACGGTTTCCCCTATGTGTTCATTCAGGAGGATGCCGACCTGTTCGAACTGCGCCGCATTGCCACGGGGGCGCAGCAGAGTGGTCTCGTCGTGGTCGCCGCCGGTCTGCAGGCGGAGGAACAGGTGGTGTCGAGGCAGGGTTTCGCACTCAAATCCGAGGTTCTCAAGGCGCGCCTGGGCGCGTCCTGCGCCGATCACTAGAAAGGGGGTCCCATGCTGGAAAAACTCATCGCGGCGGCCCTGCGCAATCGCCTGGTCGTCGTCCTCTGCTTTGTGCTGGCCTTTGCCGCCGGCCTCTGGTCCCTGCTGCGCCTGCCCGTCGATGCTTTTCCCGACACCACCCCGGTGCAGGTGCAGATCAACACCACCGCCCCGGCCCTGGGGCCGGAAGAAATTGAAATGCAGATTTCCCAGCCCGTGGAGCTGGCCGTCTCCGGCCTGCCGGGGCTGGTGCATGTCCGATCCATTTCCAAGTTCGGCCTCTCGCAGGTCGTGGCCATCTTTGAAGACGAGATGCCGATTCTCGATTCCCGCCAGCTCATCATGGAGCGGCTGGCCAGCGTCTCGCTGCCGGAAGGGATCGAACGTCCCGAGCTGGGGCCCATTTCCACCGGGTTGGGGGAGGTCTTTCACTATGTGCTGCGCTCTGACCATCCGGAGCGGACTCTCGACGAGCTGCGCACACTGCACGACTGGGTCGTCAAGCCGGAGCTGCGCAAGGTGCCGGGGGTGGCGGAAGTCAACTCCTGGGGGGGCCTGGAGAAACAGTACCACGTTATCGTTTCTCCCGACGCCCTTATCAAATACAACCTGACCTACGGCGATGTCGCCACCGCCCTACGCGAAAACAACGCCAACGTGGGGGGCGGCCAGGTGGTCACCGGCGGCCAGACCCTGCTGGTGCATGGCCTGGGCCGGGTCGCGAGTGTTGAAGAGATCGCCGGTATCGTCATCACCGCCTATCAGGGCGCCGCCGTCAAGGTCGGCGATGTGGCCGAGGTGGCTATCGGCCATGAGCTGCGTCGCGGCGCCGTTTCGGCCGCGGGCAAGGGCGAGGTGGTCCTCGGCCTCGGGTTCATGCTCATGGGCGAGAACAGCCGCGAGGTGACCAGCGACCTGAAGCTGGCCTTGGAACGGGTGAAGAAGGCCCTGCCCGACGACGTCTTGCTCGAAACGGTCTACGACCGCACCGAGCTCGTCGACCAGGTCATCGACACGGTCAAGCACAACCTGGCGGCCGGCGCTCTGCTGGTCATCGCCGTGCTCTTCCTGCTGCTCGGCAATCTGCGGGCCGGACTGCTGGTGGCGGCCACCATACCCATGGCCATGCTCTTTGCCGCCTTCGGTATGCAGGAGATGGGGATTGCCGCCAGCCTGCTGTCCCTGGGCGCCATCGATTTCGGCATTCTAGTGGATGGCTCCGTCGTCATGACCGAAGCCAACCTGCGACGCCTCACTGAACGCCAGATGCAGCTGGGGCGGCAACTCACCCCGGCGGAGCGCTTCGATGCCATTCTGGCTTCCAGCCAGGAAGTCGTGCGCCCCATCGTCTTCGGCCTGGGCATTATCGTGCTGGTTTTTCTGCCCGTGCTGACCCTGGAGGGGATCGAAGGGAAGATGTTCAAGCCCATGGCCTGGACCTTTATCTTCGCCCTGCTCGGCGCCCTGGTGGTGGCCATCTTCCTGTCCCCCGTTCTCTCTTTCCAGTTCATGCCCAAGCAGCTGCGGGTCGAGGAGCGCAAGGTTGATGGCTGGCTCAAAAGCCGCTATGGCGCCTTGCTGGAGATGGTGTTGCGCTGGCGCCGGGCTTTTTTGGTTGCGGTCACGGTCGTGCTGGTCGCTTCCATCCTGCTGGCCACCCGTCTGGGCGGCGAATTTCTGCCTCGCCTGTCCGAAGGCTCGCTGGTGGTCAGCGTGGTGCGGTTGGCGGGTGTATCCGTGGACGAGTCCATTGCCTACAATACCGAGATGGAGAAGCTGCTGCTCAAGGCTTTCCCCAATGAAATACGCCACATCTGGAGCCGTCTGGGCAGCGCCGAAGTCGCCACCGACCCCATGGGGACGGAACTCACGGACATTTTCATGACCCTGCATCCGCGCCGGCAATGGACCCGGGCCGACAGCCAGGGCGACCTGGCCGCCCGGGTGGAAGAGGCTCTGCATGGACTGCCGGGCATCCGCTCGGTGCTGACCCAGCCCATTGAACTGCGGGTCAACGAGATGCTTTCGGGCATCCGCGGCGATGTGGGGATCAAGATCTACGGGGAAAATTTCGACACCCTGGTATCCCTGGGCGAGCAGGTCGAACATCTGCTGCACGATATCCCGGGCGCTGCCGACGTGGCCGTTGAGCAGATCACCGGCCAGCCGACCCTGCAGATTGCCGTCGACCGGCAGGCCTTGTCCCGTTACGGGGTGGCTGCCCGCGATGTCCTCGACATCATCGCCGCCGTCGGTACCCCCCGGGTGGGCGAAGTTTTCGAAGGGGAGCGCTCCTTCCCGCTGGTGCTGCGTTTGCCCGATGCGCAGCGCCATGATGTGAAGGCGCTGGAGAACACCCTGATCCCCACCCGCACCGGCGCGGTCCTCCCCCTCGGCGCCCTGGCCGAAGTGCGGGAGGTCGAGCGGCCCTCGACCATCAACCGCGAGTGGGGACGCCGGCTGATCAAGGTGCAGGTCAATGTGCGGGACCGTGATATCGCTTCCTTCGTCGATGAGGCCAAGGCCAAAATCGCCGAGGGCGTTTTGCTTCCGGAAGGCACCATGATCGAATGGGGCGGCCAGTTCGAAAACCTGGAGCGCTCCCAGAAACGCCTGATGCTGGTAGTGCCCCTGACCCTGCTGCTGATCTTCGTGCTCCTCTATTTCAGCCTGAAGCGCCTGCGCGATGTGCTCATTATCTACACCGGCATCCCGTTGGCGGCGGTAGGGGGGATCTTCGCTCTCTATATGCGCGGCATCCCCTTCAGCGTCAGCGCCGCCATCGGCTTTATCGCTCTGTCGGGTATCGCCGTGCTCAACGGCCAGGTGCTGGTGTCGGCTATCCGGAACCTTCTGGCCGACGGACTGCCGCTGTTCGAAGCGGTCACCGGGGCGGCCAGGCAGCGCCTGGTTCCGGTACTGGCCACCGCCGTTACCGATGCTGTCGGTTTTCTGCCCATGGCCCTCTCCATCGGCGTTGGCGCCGAAGTGCAGCGACCCCTGGCCACCGTGGTCATCGGCGGTGTGCTCACCTCAACCCTGCTGACCCTTTTCGTGCTGCCCTGCCTCTATCTGCTGGTCAGTCGGCGGCAGTCGGACGAGGAGAACTAGGCCGCCTGACTTTCCTCCCAATAGCGGCCGTAAACGGCCAAAGCAAAGGCCCGCAGCATGTGTTGCGGGCCTTTCTTATCTCAAAACTTCTTTTTCTAGGTACCGCGCTCAAGGCGCTTCGTTGAGTCTCCAGTCATAATCATAGACAAACCGCCCGCTGAACATTTCCAACTGCTGGACCAAGGTCGGTTCGGCATATGTTTTTAGATGGTGCATGATGCCGTCGCGGTTGCCGCCAAAATCCGCCAGAAACCAGTCGTAGATGGAAGACAGATGCAGTCGATGGTCTCCAACGGTGACACCGCGCGGATGGTTGACGTAATTATGTGCTGCTTGGTTGAGTAAGGCATCCGTATTGGCGGCGGTAAAGGCTTGCGGCTGTAAATCGGGGCACCCGATGCTGGCGCAGTTGAGGGCGTAATGAATGCGTGCGTCCTGCCAGATAGGGCGTAAAATGCGGTGTTCGATATCGTCGAGGGACAATTCTTCATCTTCAATACGTAGCAGCTTAGCACCCCAGGGGCCGCGGCTGAGCCAACCCGGTGAAATGTGGATGTGCCGAATACTGCTGACAGGATAATGCTCCAGTACGACCCGAACAGTCAGAGCATTGTACAGATTGATCCAGTAGGCCATCTGCTCGGGTCGATTCAGTTCAGAGACCCGTGTCTGCTGAAGACGGTCGAGGTAGGCGTGGAGATTCCGGCGATCCTCGGGACTAACTGCTCCGTACCGGACTCGATTGATTCCCGAAGGATGATTGGTTACCAGATAATACGACAGAAATTGATCCCAGGCGCTGTGGTCCACAACCTTCTTGCTTGCCGAATCGTGTGCCTGCCAGCGCGCCCAGAGCTCAGCCTTGGGCGCGGCCGCTACCTTGCCTGGAAGAGTGGTTATCAGTAAAAGGGCTATCAGTAGTACATAGGACGTTAGTTTCATGACGGTTACCCTTTCTGGCCCCGCCGCCAGGCGTGGTATTTTTCAACCCATGCCAACAGTTTTTCCGGGACATGGGCCTTTTTCCACTCACCAGCGGCCATTTTGTTGGCTTCGGCCAGGGTTGGATAGGGGTGGATGGTGCCGAGAATTTTGTTGAGGCCGAGACCGTGCTTCATGGCCAGGATGTATTCGGCGATCAGATCGCCGGCATGAGTGCCGACGATGGTTACGCCGAGAATCTTATCCTGTCCGGGCGGCGTGATGACCTTGATCCAGCCATGCTCCTCGCCCTCGGCGATGGCGCGATCCAATTCGGCCAGCTCAAATCGCGTGACTTCATGATCCATGTTCTGCTCGCGGGCTTCAGCTTCGTTGAGACCGACGCGCGCTACTTCGGGGTCGGTAAACGTACACCAGGGGATGACGCGGTAATCGGCACGGAACTTCTTGAAGTCGCCGAACAGGGCGTTGACCGCCGCATACCAGGCCTGATGGGCGGCGGTGTGGGTAAACTGGTAGGGGCCGGCTACATCGCCCGCGCAGAAGATGTTGGGAAAGTTGGTGCGCAGGAAGGGATCGACCTCGATGGTGCCGCGCTGACTGAGGTGAACCCCCAGTTCCTCCAGGCCGAACCCCGTTGTGCGAGCGCGCCGACCCACGGCAACCAGGATAGCGTCGAAAGGCACCTCGACTTTTTGCCCCTGATGCTCACACACCAGGATCTTCTCCTGGTCTTTGACCTGAACTTCCTTGGCGGCGTGTTCGGTCAGTACCCGCACCCCTTCGGCCTCGAAGCGCTCGCGTACAAAAGCCGCGACATCAGAGTCCTCGCGCCCCATGAGCTGTGGCGCCATCTCTACCTGGGTCACCTGGGCACCAAAGCGTGCAAAAGCCTGGGCCATTTCGCAGCCGATAGGGCCGCCGCCCAGTACCACCAGCCGCCGAGGTAATTCGCGCAATTGCCAGAGATTATCCGAGGTCAGATAATCCACCTGGTCGAGTCCAGGAATGGGAGGTATGAAGGGCTCGGCACCGGTAGCGACAATGATGTTGCGTGTGGACAGGATTCGCTCGCCGACCTGCACGGTGTAGGGTGAGGTGATGCGTGCCTCGCCCTTGATGCATTCCACGCCAAGCGCCGTGTAGCGTTCCACCGAATCGTGCGGTTCGACTTTTTTCACCACGCGGTGTACCCGCGCCATGACCTCGGCGAAATCAAAGTCAGTCATTGATTGCTGCAGACCGAATTCTGTGGCGCGGCGAGCGTAGGCAAGCATTTTTGCTGAACGGATCAGCGCCTTGCTCGGAACACAGCCGGTGTTGAGGCAATCCCCGCCCATCTTGTCTTTTTCGATCAGGGCCACCTTGGCCTTGACCGCCGCCGCGATATAGGCGCTGACCAGGCCGGCAGAGCCGGCTCCAAGAACGACGACGTTGTAATCAAAGGATTCAGGTTTGGGGAAGTCTTTGAGACTGCGACGTTTTTGCATGATGTCGACGCCTTTACGGGCCAACAAGGGAAAAATTCCCAGCAAGGCAAAGGAAAAGATCAGTTCCGGGGAAAGTATGCCGCCCAAACTTTCTATCTGGCCGAGCTGGGCACCGGCATTCACATAGACGGCGGTGCCGGCCAGCATGCCGAGCTGGCTGACCCAGTAAAAGGTCAGGGTACTCATGGGGGTGAGGCCCATGACCAGGTTGATTATGAACAAAGGAAAAATCGGCACCAGTCGCAGGGTAAAGAGGTAAAAATGCCCGTCTCGCTCAATGCCGGCGTTAATCGTTTTGAGGCGCTCGCGGAATCTGGATTGGACCCAGTCGCGCAACAAAAAGCGGCTGACAAGAAACGCCAGGGTCGAGCCGATGGTGCTGGCGAAGGAGACCACGATGACGGCTGGAAGGAAGCTGAACAGGGCGCCTGCGGCCAGAGTCATGACGGCCGCGCCGGGCAGGGACAAGGCGATGACGATGATGTAGAAAACAAAATACAACCCGAGGGTCAGCGTTTTGTTGTTGGCGTAAAATTGCTGGAAGGCTTCCTGCCGGGCTTTAAGTTCAGCGAGGGTCAGATAGCGTTGCAGATCGAAAGCAAAGAACAACGTGACCAATATGGCAATGGTCAGGACGATGAGGATTTTTTTGCTGTTGCCTTTCATGGGGAAATCCCTTCCTGAAATGGCCACCTCGTTGAAAGCACATGCGACCTAACTAGGTCGCGATTTCGCCCCCTCAGGTAAAGCCGGCGCCAGCGGTGCAGGCATAACAGTGCTCGGCGGTGCCGATCGGGGTGCCTTTGGGGGGCGCCGTCGCCAGGTCACGTACATGAGTCGATTTTTCGCCCTGGCAGATGCCGGCCGCCAGGTGGAAATCGCAGTCGAACACATAGCCGGCCCAGGATACGCTGATCTGCTCGCGGCACATCAGACCCGCAATCACGGCCGGATTAAAGGCAGCCGCCAGTTTTTCCATATAGTCTTCGTAGTTTCCAGAACGTTCCAGCCAGCGCCGGAAGCGTCCCAAGGGGATGTTGGTCAGGGTAAAGAGGTTGTTGAAAACGATTCCCCAACGCGCCTGCAGTTCCCGTCGATAGCGTTTTTCCGTGGCCGCCTGATTGGCTGGCAGAAAAGCTCCTCCCGGGTTGACTGCCAGGTGAATCTCCAGCCCGGAACCTTCGCAACCGTAACCCAATTCGTTGAGACGGTGCAGCATCGCCAGACTTTTTCCCCAGACTCCTGCGCCCCTTTGCGCTGCCACCTGGGCTTCGCGCAAGGCGGGAAAAGAAACCACCAGGGCGACCTTATGTCTGACACAGGTGCTCAGCAGGTCATCTCTTTCCGGCGAGTTAAGAGCGGTAAGGTTGGAGCGCAACATAAGCTGTGGTGTTACTTCGGCCAGAGCGGCAACGAACCCTTCGATGCCGGGCACCAGTTCGGGAGCGCCGCCCGTGATGTCGATCATCTCAAAACCGCCGCGTCGGGCGAAATCCACCACCTCTTGCATGGTTTCCGCGCTCATGACCTCATGACGATCGGGGCCGGCCATCAAATGGCAATGTCGGCAGTACAGGTCACAGAGCAGACCGACGTTGATCTGAAAAATGCGGCAAGTCGAGCGGCTCAGACTTAGTCCGTGTCGCCTCAACGTGCTGGAGAAACTTTCAAGGCCGGCAGCTTGTCGCTGCGGCGCCGGTTTTTGTGGACAGCCCATAGTCTCATCCTTTTACAAGGTCAACTTTTCGGCAATTTTGCGCATCTGTACGCCGTGCACCAGGGAGGCCCCGCCGCGAATGGCCCCGGCCACATGCAGAGCTTCGGTCATCTCTTCCAAGTCGGAGCCTTTTTCAAGGCAGGCCTTCGTATAAGCATCGATGCAATAGGGACACTGTACCGTGTGTGCTACCGCCAGGGCGATCAGGGCTTTTTCGCGTTCACTCAAGGCCCCTTCGGCAAAGACGGCACCGTAGTAGTCAAAAAATTTGCGAGCCAGGTCTGGGGCATCCTGGCCGATGTTCGTGAAGAGATTCAGGTCATTGGGGTTGTAATAAGTATCCATTGCGGCATCCCTTGACTGATTTAAGTGGTTTTAGGTGGCGATTCATTTCTCTGCATCCGCGTACTATTTATGATGCCTCTAAAAGTCGATTTCGATCTGCAGGGCCTCAAGAAACTTGTTGAACCCTACAAAAAGTTCCATGACACCCAAGGCTTCAACAAGCTCGGCATCGTCAGCGCCCAGGTCGCGCAGGGCCTCGATTTCGGCACCCTTGATACGCAAAGGGTCGCTGTTGGCCTGTCGGGCAAATTTAATAAGAGCCTGCTCCTTGGGGCTGAAGTCGGCCTGTCCCAGATCGGTTTCGATGGCCCGGATCTCCTCGCTCGAGACACCGATGGAACGCAATGCCCCTTCGTGGGCGGCGACGCAGTAGTTGCAACTGTTGTCCCGGGAAACCACGACGGCGATTGTTTCCTTGACCTTGCGGGGAAGAATCCCCTCCATCATCACTTTTTTAACCTTGAACCAGTTGGCCTCCAGCAGCGGGGGGTGATTGGCGTAGGCACGAAAAAGGTTGGGTACCATGCCAAAGGCGTTTGTGATTTCAGCAAAAATTTCAACGGTGGATGCTTGCGGCGACTGCGGGTCAAGAGTCTTGAGGCGGCTCATGTTTTTCTCCTTGTGATTGGTGAGTAGAGTTGGCTTCCCGACTCGGGGGATTGGGATAAAGCATCAGACGCAAGGTCCTGATGCAGTTTTTCATGGGCCTTTCTGTTTTGTGCAGGCGCGACTGCATGATGCCCCCTTCAAGGACGGCAATGATAAACTCAGCGACATCTTCAGCCTTGTGCGCTGGCTGCATACTGCCATCGGCCTGTGCTTGGGCAATAACGACGGCCAGTTTTTTTTTCCATTGCGTAAAAATGTCTGCGGTCAGTGCGGCAAAAGCCGGCGAGGTATCGCTGGTTTCCAGGGCGGTGTTGCCGAACAGGCAACCGCCGACGAAGCCGGTGCCGCGATGATAGGCCAGGGCCTTGTGCAGAAAACGGTCGATTTTTTCGACGGCTGTCTTTCCTTCGAGACCTGCCTCGATAAAAGCCATGAACCGTTCACCTTCCTGCCGCAGGTATTCAAGCGCCAGTTCGTCCTTGCCCGGGAAATGAAAGTACAGGCTTCCTTTGGTGACGCCCGTTGCTTCCAGTAGATCCTTAATGCTGGTGGCACCGAAGCCCTTAGTCCTAAAGAGTTCAGCGGTATCGTTCAGGATTCTCTGCCTGGTTTTTTCCCCTTTTGACCCCATAAGCGTCTCCATTTAAAAACATACCGGTCGGTTTGTTTTTAAATGTATCGCGAATTTCGCGGCTGTCAATGGCGCTGATGAAGTCGAAAAGTAAGGGGCACCTGCTTCAGGCCGTCGGTTGGGGTCGATGAAAATCTATGACAATGGCAGTGCAGTCATCACGGGGAGGGGCGGAGCCGTTGAATTGATTAAGCGAGACAAAGAGGTTGTCCAGGAACTCATCCTGGTCGCCCTGATGGGCTTGCAGTTGGGCTTTCAGACGCTGTGTACCAAACATCTCCCCCTGCCGGTTGGTTGTTTCGCTGATGCCGTCGGTGTAGAGAAACAGACGGTCATTTTTTTCGAACTGAAAAGATCGCACGGCATCGTCCTCCACCGGGAAAAATCCGATCAGCGGCGCACTGGCTTCAAGCTCGAACAATCTATCGCCGCGCCGAACCAGGGGCGAGGGATGGGCGGCGTTGACGTAAAGCATCTCCATTGTTTCCGGTGCGATGACACCGAAAAACAGCGTCGAAGAAAAAAGATGGTCGTATTTTTCCGAACGGGCGCCAAATTTGTTGAGGAAGCGATTGACCTGCTGGACGACCTCCAAGGGCGAACATTCTTGCTCGATACTGCGGTGAATGTAGCCGTAAATCAGGGACATTACTACAGCCGCGGCGACATCATGGCCAGTTACGTCACCGACCATTACCACTTGGCAGCCGTCATGGGTGGGAGCGAATTCAAAGAAATCGCCGCCAACGCCCACGGCCATTAGGTTTTTCACGCCAATGCAACACCAGTTGCAGTGAGGAGGCGCCTTTGGCAGCAGAAGCTGCTGTATCTTCCCGGCAAGGTCGTTGCCAGTCTGGTTTTCGTCAGGATCGGTTTGTGTCATTGGCATATCCCGATTCTTGGTTGTGTTCAGCCTAGATAGTCGTGGTCGGCAACTGCCGCAGAATCTCCACGGCCTCCGCTGGCTCGGGACGACGCGTGTGATCCGTGTCGACGTTGACGTCGTGGATGATGCCGTCGGGGCGCACGATATAACGGGCCGCCAGAGGCAGACTCCAGCTGTCATCACCGTTGTATTTTGGCAGGTCAAGCCCAAAGCGCAGATACACTTTGCGCAGGTCAGGGGGAAGAACGTGAACCAGACGGAATTTTTGAGCCAGCCTGTTGCCGGGGTCGAGCAGCAAGGGAAAGCTCAGGTTATGTTTTTCAATGGTTTGTGCGGCATGTTCGGCAAGCAGGGGTGAAACGGCAACCAGTTGAGCGCCGGTCCCCTTGATTTCGGCGTGGGCTTCCTGCAGAGCGTCCAGCTCCGCGCTGCAGAAAGGTCACCAGCCTCCTCGAAAAAAATGGATGACCAGCGGGCCACGGGACAGCAATTTGCTAGAGCTTATTTTCTCGCCCTCTGGCGTTTCCAGAACAAAATCGGGAATGGGATCACCTGTTTTGAGAACCCTGTCAAGAATGCCTGAGTTCCGCAGGTCTTCCGTCGCCCGCCCCATGACCTCCTGTGCTTCAGAGTCGGAGTTCTTTTTAAATCCGGATTTGACCTTTTTCAGTTCGTCTTGGAGTGTCATGATTATCTCCTTGGTTTTTGTATAGCATAACAGCCCTCCCCCGATTTTCATGGAATGGCTGTCACTGCAGGCTGTTAGGTGCTTCATTCAGGCGATTTTCGACTGACCTGACTTGTGGCACAATTGTCACCCGAAAGGGCAAATCAGCGGTGGATTCCCTTTTTGGACCCGAGCTCAGGATAACCGAAATCATCGCTGCGCCGGCAACACAGCCTGTTTAGTGCGTTTTTATTGCTTTTCGAACGGTTAGTTTCACGACCTGCTGGAGATTGGTGTTCGCGCCTGTACGAAGTTGATACCCCCGTGACCTACCGTAAAATTGTTCTTGCACCTATTCTTCTGAAATGTTATTAGAATATTCGAATATAGCCAGGGGGGATGGGGATGGATTTTAAAAAAGCCAATGACGGCGCTGCCACGCTAAAAGCTCTTGCGCATCCAACTCGCCTTCAGATTGTGGCGGAGTTGCTCCAGGGGACCAAATGCGTAAATGACATTCAGGATTTGCTTCCCGCTTCTCAGGCCAACATTTCCCAACACTTGACGGTGCTGCGGCATGCGAAACTCGTTGACTTTACCCAAAAAGGGGCTCAGCGCTGCTACTTTATCTGCCGGCCTGAGCTGGCGGCGGGCATTCTGAAGCTGCTGGGAGAAGAAGCGGAAAATCCTCCCGTCGTGCAAAGCCAGTGTTGCCTCAGCGCCCATCGACCCGAGGTAAACGAGAAAGAGTGATTTCAGTCTAACAAGGAAAGGATTGGTACAATGAAGGTTAAAATTGTTTATTGCGCGTCTTGAGGGCATCAGCCCCGTGCAGCGAGTCTCGCTGCGGAATTGAAGAAAAGCCTGCCGGCGGTCGATGTTGAGATGGTGGTCGGCCAGCAAAAAAGTGAATTCGCCATTTTCGTTAATGAATCCCAGAAGTTTTCCCGTCTGGAAACGCGTCGTTTTCCCGAGATAGAAGACCTGCTCGACATTTGTCGGTCCGCTGGTTGACCGCGACGATCCGTCAAGGAGCTGGCTGTGAATCATTCCATGGAGTCTGAGCGTTACCTGGCCTCCTGCCAGAGCCCCTTCTGGCGAAAGGTCTTTGCCGCCGAACTCGATTATCTGCTGAGGCACCTTCGTGCGGAGGATCGTGTTCTCAGTGTCGGCTGCGGACCCGCCATCATCGAGAGTGGTCTGAGTGAGCAGGGTATTGCGGTGACGGGACTGGATGTCTCCAGGGAGGCCCTGGCCTGTGCCCCGGACAGCCTGTGCACCATCGTCGCCCCGGCCGAGAAGATGCCGATTGAGGATGGCCGCTTCGATGTCATCCTCTTCATAGTCTCTTTGCAGTTCATGGAGGACTACCGGCGGGCGCTGTCCGAAGCCGCGCGGGTGCTGCGCCCCGGGGGCAGAATCATCGTCATGCTGCTCAATCCGGCTTCTTCCTTTTTTCAAGGCAAGCTCGCCGAAGCTGATTCCTACGTACGTAAAATCAGGCACACCGACCTGAACGCCCTGGAGGCGGCCATGGCGGCAAGGTTTTCGGTGCAGGGCGAATATTTTCTGGGCATCGATGGGCAGGAGATTTTTCCCAGCCATGAACCCGGCCAAGCAGCCCTCTACGTTCTGCGAGGGACCAAGCTATGAACTGGCGAACTGAGGTGTAATATGACCTTTACGGAACTGCGGGATGCTTGTGAAATCATGGGCCTGGGAGAGAAAGCCACCCTGGCGGAAATTAAAGCGCGTCACAAAGAGCTGGTGAAACGCTACCACCCGGATAGGGGCAACGGGGAAGATCCGGAGGTCATTCGCCAGGTCAACGCCGCATATCGCCTGCTTATGGCGTATGTCGGGGGGTATCGCTTTTCGTTTACGCAGCAGGAGTTTTACGAACAGAATCCCGAGGCAAGAATCGAAGCCCAGTTTGCCGATGATCCCATCTGGGGCGGCAAATAACCCTCGACCCGCGACCTAAACCCCGCCCGGTGCGCCTGGCGGGGTTTAGTCGTTGAATTTATGCACATCAGCCTAATTTGGCAACGAACGACCATCCTTACGGGTACAATCAACCCAAATTCGGTCCACCTTGAAATCTCCTGAATCCCTGTTACGGTTCAAATCAGAGTCAAGGAATGTTGGTCAATCTATGCTTCAGGAGGTGCACATGAAAGGAAATGCGAAATTACTTGACGCTCTCAACGAACGACTTGCCGAAGAACTTGGGGCCATTAACCAGTATTTTGTTCATGGGGAAATGTGCGAAGACTGGGGCTACGATTCTTTGCATCAGGCCATCAAGCAGCGTTCGATCCAGGAGATGAAGCACGCTGAAAAATTGATCGAGCGTATCCTTTTCCTGGAAGGGCGACCCATTGTCTCCAAGCTTGGACCTATTTCCATTGGAAAAAAAGTCGAAGAAATGCATCAGAAGGACTGGAAGGCCGAGGACGATGCGATCAAGAAATACAACGAAACCATTCGTCTTGCTGCGGAAGTTGGCGATAACGGTACCAAGACCATGCTAGAAGAGATCTTGAAGGACGAAGAAAGTCATATCGACTGGCTCGAAGAGCAGAAGGATCAAATCGAGCAAATGGGTATCCAGTGCTATCTGGCTGAAAAGATGGGTTAGCGCAAGAGGCAAAAAGATTGGGGAATTAGCCTGACACAAGCGGCCTGAGGGATTTCAGGCCGCTTTTTTTTTTCTTCCACCTGCCGACAGGGGAAGTCGCTAGTATTGTTTTCCAGCATGGCCCCGCTTATTCCGGCCGGCGTGGACAGATGCCGAGCCGGGCCTCCATTTCGGCGATCTTCTGCAGGGCGGCAAGAACGCTGTCGGGGTTGAGGGAGATGGAGTCGATGCCCTCTTCGACCAGAAAGGCGGCAAATTCAGGATAGTCGCTGGGGGCCTGACCGCAGATGCCGATTTTGGTGGCGGTCTTTTTCGCCGACTGGATGGCCTGGGCGATAGTGGTTTTGACTGCTTCGTCCCGTTCATCGAAGAGTTCCCGCAGAATGGCCGAGTCGCGATCGACCCCGAGGACAAGCTGGGTCAGGTCGTTGCTGCCGATGGAGAAGCCATCGAAGCGCTCGGCAAACTTCTCCGCCAGCACCACATTGGCGGGAATTTCCACCATCATGTAGATCTCCAGTCCTCTCTCCCCCTGCACCAGGCCGTTGGCGGCCATTACTTCCAGCACTCGGTCGGCCTCATTGAGGGTACGGCAGAAGGGGACCATGACGATGACGTTGTCGAGGCCGATGCTCTCGCGCACCCGCTTGAGGGCGGCGCATTCGAGGGCAAAACCGGCCTGGTAGCGCTCGCTGTAGTAGCGCGAGGCGCCGCGGAAGCCGAGCATGGGGTTTTCTTCGGCGAACTCGAACTGGCGGCCGCCGATGAGTTCAGCGTATTCGTTGGTCTTGAAGTCGGAGAGGCGCACGATGACCGGCTCGGGATACTGGCTGGCGGCGATGGTGGCGATCCCCTGACTGAGCTGATCGACGAAGTACTCGCTCTTGTCGGCGTAATGCCGGGTCAGGTCGCGGATCTGCTTTTTGGCGGCCTTGTCTTCCAGGCGGTCAAATTCAACCAGGGCCATGGGATGCACCTGGATGATGGCGTTGATGATGAACTCCATGCGGGCCAGGCCAATGCCTTTGCAGGGGAGGCGCCACCAACGGAAGGCGGCGGCGGGGCTGGCAATGTTCATCATGAGGCGGGTGCGGGTTTGCGGCAGGTTCTCCAGGTTGAGTTCCGTTTGCTCGAAGTCGAGGCGGCCCTCGTAGATTTTACCGACATCCCCTTCGGCGCAGCTGAGGGTGACCTCCTGCCCGTCTTTGAGGTCAGAGGTGCCGGTGCCGGTGCCGACCACGGCGGCGATGCCGAGCTCGCGGCTGACGATGGCGGCGTGGGAGGTGCGGCCGCCATGATCGGTGATGATGCCGGCGGCCTTTTTCATTACCGGCACCCAGTCCGGGTCCGTCATGCCCGTGACCAGGATGCTTCCGGCCTCGAAGCGCTCGATGTCGCTGGCACTCTTGATGACCTGCACCTTGCCGGCGGCGATCATCTCGCCGATGGCCAACCCCCTGAGCAGGACTTCTCCCTTCTCCTTCAAGGTGTAACGGCGCAGGACGCCGGCCTCCTGCCGGGATTGCACCGTCTCCGGCCGGGCCTGCACGATGAAGAGCTCGTTGCTGTCGCCATCCTTGGCCCATTCCATGTCCATGGGTCGTTGATAGTGTTTTTCAATGATGACGGCCCAGCGGGCGAGCTGCAGGATCTCCGCGTCGGTCAGCACGAAAGCATGGCGCTCTTTGGCTGAGGTCTCGGTGTTGCGGGTAGTGTGCCCGGCGCTGCGGGCGTAGACCATCTTCTTTTCTTTGGTGCCGAGTTTCTTGTGCAGGATGGGCCGCAGGTCTTCCTGGTCGAGCAGGGGTTTGAAGACCAGGTAGTTGTCCGGGGTGACCGCCCCCTGCACGACGTTTTCGCCCAGCCCCCAGGCGGCGTCGATGACGACGACGTCAGGAAAGCCGGTCTCCGTGTCGATGGAAAACATCACGCCGGCGCCGGCCAGGTCCGAGCGCACCATCTTCTGCACGCCGACGGACAAGGCAATCTGCAGATGATCGAAGCCTTTGTTCTCCCGGTAGACGATGGCCCGATCGGTAAAGAGGGAGGCATAGCAGCGGCGGCAGGCGTCGAGGAGTTCCTCCGCGCCGGTAATGTTGAGAAAGGTCTCCTGCTGGCCGGCAAAGCTGGCGTCGGGCAGATCTTCAGCGGTGGCGCTGCTGCGCACGGCCACGTCGACCTCGTCCTTGTCGTAACGGCGGGACAGCTCCCCGTAGGCGCTGCGGATGGCGCCGGCTATCTCTTCGGGCCAGCGGCCCCGGAGGATGAGGGTGCGGATGGCGTCGCCGGCCTGGTGCAGGCTGCGCTTGCCCTGGTTGTAGTCCTGCAGATGCCGCCGGATCGCCTCCTCCAGTTCGTTGGCCGCCAGAAAGTGCCGGTAAGCGGCGGCGGTGGTGGCGAAGCCATCGGGAACCTGGATCCCCGTTGGCTTGAGGGTGGCGATCATCTCGCCCAGGGAGGCGTTCTTTCCCCCGACCAGAGGAACATCCCGGTTGCACAGATCTTCAAACCAGCGGATGGATTCCTGCTCCGTTGCCATGAGTGCCTCCTTCCCGTGTTAGTGACCCTGTATGCTGGGCCTGCTTCCATGTCTAACACCGCTCCCCTGCTTGTCAACCGGCGGAAGAGGATGGCAAGCGCTCAAAAAAAACGCCCCGCCACCTGATTAAGGGTGACGGGGCGTCGGCTGTCGGGGAGAGGACGGCTTAGGAGTTTTGCTGGTCGAAGCCGAATCCAAATCCGCGATGACCTTTGTTGCAGCGCCGGTCTTTCTTGGAGGCACGCAGTTGCTCGGCCTGCTCGCGTTGTTCTTCCGTGAGTACGGCGTTGATCTGGTTCTGTACGCGAGCGCGATGCACGATCATTTCGGTACGTGCATCGGCCTGGCTGGCAGCCAGTTGACGCACGGTGTTCTCATCGAAAGGCTGTGCCTTCATGGCGGCCTGCAGTTGGGCACGCTGCTCACGCTGCTGCTCCCGCAGCGGGGCAATCCGCTCCCGCTCTGCCTCGACGATGCCTTTGATCTGCGCCTGTTGCTCGCTGGTCAGATTGAGCTTTTCGGCCATCCGGCCTTCAAAGGGACCGTTGCAGGAACCGCGTTTGCCACAGCGGCGCTCTTCCTGATTCGTTTCGGCGGCAGGATTCTGGTCGGCGGCCAGAGCCAGAGTGGGAGCGACGACGAAGCCGCCGAGGGCGGTGGCCAGCAAGGTGAGAGCAATCAGTCTTTTTTTCATGGGAATTCTCCTTGGGTTCAGGGCATGGCCCTTTGAAAGATAGCGAGAGCGGCTGCTTGATTGCCGCCTGTCGATGATTGCACCTTACCCTGTTTAATCTGAAGAGGGGGTAAAGAGATTCGGCAAAAATGTAAAGTTTTGTAAGGACGTTTAAGCATGATCCGCCGGTTCCAAGGGGAGCCGAATGGTGACGAGCAATCCGCCTCCCGGGGCGTTCGCGGCCGTGACCGAGCCGTTGTGGAGGCGTACCGCCCTTTCGGCGATAGCGAGGCCAATGCCGGTGCCGCCGCTCTGACGGTCACGGGCGTCGCTGACCCGATAGAAGGGTTCGAAAATACGGGTGAGGTCTTTCTCCGCCAGGCCGGCGCCGTGGTCGCGGATGGTGATGACGGCGGACGCGCCGCCGCCGACTTCCTGCTGAAGATCGATTTCCACCGCCGAGTTTTCGACGGTATGGCGGATGGCGTTGCGCACCACGTTTTCAATGGCGCGGCGCAAAATTTCCGGGCTGCCTGCCGTATGCAGCGCCTGTGTCGCCCTGGCCCTGACGGAGCGGGCATGGCCTCTGGCCTCAAACTCAGCATCGGCGGAAATCTCCAGGACCAGATCCCGCAGGTCGATGGGAACCCGCTCACCCTTGGGGAGGACGCGTTCGGCCTGGGTCAGCGCCAGCAGTTGCCCGATGAGTTCGTTGAGCCGTTCCGCCTCGCGACCGATGCGGTCGAGGGGGGATGTGGCCGCCGGGCCGGATTTCTGCCGGGCCAGCTCCAGGGCGATGTGGAGGCGGGCCAGCGGTGAACGCAGTTCATGGGAAATGTCGCGCAGCAGCCGTTTCTGCGCATCGACCAGGGTCTCGACGCGTTCGGTCATGCGGTCGAAGTCGTCGGCAAGATCGGCCAGTTCGTTCTGCCCGGGCACTTCAGCGCGCACCCGCGTCGAAAAGTCGCCCGCCGCGATTTTGCGCGTGGCCAGGCGCAGTTTTTCGATGGGAGCCGTCAGGGAGCGGGCGAGGAGATAACAGATGACCCCGGTGATCAGAAAGGTGGCGAGCAGCCGTGGAGCTAGATGATAGGGATTGAGGAGGCGCTCCAGACGGCTGGGGGGAGCGCTGTGAACCAGCAGAGTGTAATCGCCGATGTCAGGCAGCGCCACCCATACCCCCTTTTTCATAGGCTGCACCTGGATTTCACCCGTCTGGGCAGCCAGCAGGGCCAGGTTCCGGACGCGCGGCGGCAGCCTTTCGCCGCTGACGCTAATGCCTTCACTCTGCAGCAAAAAGAGTTGCCGCCCGCTCTTTTGGCGCAGTTCGGCGGATTTCGCCAGGAGACCGTTTTGCCCGCCCTGCTCCAGAGCTTCGACAAGTTCCAGGCCAAGGGCGCGGATGGCCTCTCGTTTGCGTTCGACGTCCAGGCGAAATGGATCGCTGGTGAGTGCCATGACGATGCCGAAGGCGCCGACGAGGGTCATGGCCAGCCAGAACCACAGAAAAATTTTGATGAAGAGTTTATGCATCCGCAGATCCTGGGGTCGGCTCGGTGGGCAGGGCATACAGGTAGCCGATGCCTCGCACGGTTTTGATTCTGTCGCCATCGGGGCCCTGGTGGCCGAGCTTTTTGCGCAGACTGCTGATATGGACGTCGATACTGCGGTCGTAAGGTGAGAGCCGGCGCCCGAGGACCTTTTTGACCAGATCTTCGCGTGGAATGATCTGTCCCGCCTGCGCCAGCAGCGCTTCCAGGAGGGAAAACTCGACGGAAGTCAATTCGACGGGGACTCCCCTCAGGGTCGCGGTACGGGCACCCGGATCGAGCTGCACATCGCCGACCGCCAGGGTTTTGGGTGCGGCCACCTCAGGGTCGGCCGCTGGCGCGGTCTCCATCCGTCTCTGGATGGCCCGGATACGAGCCACCAGTTCCCTTGGGTTGAAGGGCTTGGCGAGGTAATCGTCGGCTCCCATTTCCAGGCCGACGATGCGGTCCACATCGTCGCCACGGGCCGTCAACATGAGGATGGGAATGCGCGATTTCTCCCGGACGCGGCGTAGTACTTCAAAGCCGTTCAGCCCAGGGAGCATGACGTCGAGTACCACCAGGGCATGCTCGCCGGACACGGCCCGACGGGCGCCGCTGTCGCCATCGTGCACGGCCTCGACGGAAAAGCCTTCGGGTTCCAGGTAGTCCGCCAGCAGTTCGCAGAGCTCGATATCGTCGTCAATGACCAGCAGCCGATTCATAAGCCATCCCGTTCAGCGTGTTAACATTTCCGCTATCATAATGCAAAAGCGAGCTCAGGGCTGTAAAGAAGTGTAAATCCCGGCTGTTCTCAAGTTTACAAAACTTAACTCGCATCTTTGTACGCGGTTCTGACATTTTGGGGAGGCGGGATATACTTGCACAGGAACACACCTCCCCGTTGGGAAGCGATGAATTATGGCGACGAGATTGATTTTTACGGTACTTGCCCTGCTGCCTCTGTGGTGGCTGAGCGGCTGTGCCGCCGTGGGGCCGGACTACCGCACCCCTGAGGTGGAGGTTCCCGCCGGCTGGAGCGCATCCCTCGCCGACGGGGTCGAAACGCGGGCCGTCCAGGATGAAACCCTGGCCGCCTGGTGGCGGCAGCTTGATGACCCTATTCTGGCCGAGCTTATCGAAAAGGCCGCACTTGGCAATCTGGAACTGCGTCAGGCCGAGTCCCGCCTGCGGCAGGCGCGCGCAGAGCGCGGCGGAGAATGGGCCCGCTACTTTCCCAGCGTCAATGCCTCCGGTTCCTACAGCCGCAGCCGCACCGGTTCGGGCTCCAGTGCCGAGCTTTTTCAGGCCGGTCTCGATGCTGCCTGGGAGATTGATGTGTTTGGCGGCACCCGACGGGCGGTCGAGGCGGCCGATGCCGGTATCGGGGCAAGCGAGGCGGACCTGCGTGATGTGCTGGTGTCTCTGGCAGCCGAGGTTGCACTCAACTACATCGACCTGCGCACCACCCAGGCACAACTTGCGGTGGCGACGGACAACCTGGCGATTCAGGGCGATTCCTCGCAACTGACGCAATGGCGGGCTGAAGCAGGCCTTGTCTCGGTATTAGATGTAGAGCAGGCGCGCTATGCCCTGGAACAGACCCGGGCTCAGGTACCCAGCCTGCATACGGCGCTGAGCAAAGCGCGAAACACCCTTGCCGTCCTGCTGGCGCTTCGGCCAGGCACCCTGAACAGCCTGCTCGACGAAACACGTTCCGTGCCCTTGCCTCCCGAGGGCATCACCATCGGCCTTCCGGCAGAAATGCTACGGCGACGCCCCGATGTGCGGCGGGCCGAGCGCCAGTTGGCGGCCCAGACAGCCAGGGTCGGGGTGGCCACGGCGGATCTTTATCCCAAATTCACTCTGCCCGGCTCTATCGGTTTTGAAGCCCTCTCCTTCGGCAGTTTGCTGGACTCAGACAGTTCAAGGGCCCGTATCGCGCCGGGATTCAGCTGGAACATTTTTGACGCGGGACGCATCCGGAGCCATATCGAGGTGCAGAACGCCCTGCAGGAGCAGGCGCTGCTTCGTTATGAAGAGGCCGTCTTGACCGCCCTGCAGGAGGTAGAGGATGCCCTGGTCGCCTATGCCGACGAGCGGCAGCGCCTGGAGGCCATCACGGCGGCGGCCGAGGCCGCCGAACGCGCCACAGGGCTGGCCGAACAGCAATATGCGTCGGGCCTGGTCGATTTTCAGGTTGTGATCGAATCCCAGCGCTCCCGGCTCAATCTGCAGAGCCAACAGGTCAGTAGCGAAGGACAGGTAACCGCGAACTTGGTCCGACTCTATAAGTCGCTGGGGGGCGGGTGGGAACCATTGTCCCGGACACTATCAAACGAGGAAGGGGTGACGCCTTGAGCCACATAGCGAAAAAGAGCGAGGGCAATGATATTGCCGCCACCCTGGGACTGGGGGACGAACTCCGGAAAAGACCTTTCTGGCAGCGCTGGTATGTCTGGGGGACGGTCGTCATCCTGCTGGTAGTCCTGATTCTGCTCTGGACTCTGGGAAGGGATTCGGACGGCCTGCAGTACAAAACCGCGGAAATGACACGGGGCGATCTCGTTGTAAACGTCACCGCCACGGGCAATCTGCAGCCGACCAACAAGGTCGAGGTGGGCAGCGAACTCTCGGGGATAATCGAGACGGTGGAGGTCGATTACAATGACCGCGTGAAGGTAGGGCAAGTGCTGGCCCGCCTGGACATCTCCAAGCTGAGGGCCCAGGTTCTGCAGTTCCGCGCGGCTTTAGAGGCGGCCAGGGCCCGGGTGCTTCAGGCCCAGGCCACGGTGAAGGTTTCTCTGAGCGATCTTGAGCGCCTGCGACGGGTCTATGAACTCAGTGGCGGCAAGGTGCCTTCTCCGCAGGATATCGATGCGGCCGAGGCGGCTCTGGCCCGGGCCAGGGCAGACGAGGCCAGTGCCCGTGCGAGCGTTGCTCAAGCGGAAGCCATCCTGGAGGAGAATGAGACCGATCTGGGCAAGGCGGCCATCCTTTCGCCTATTAACGGTATCGTTCTCGTGCGCTCCGTTGAGCCCGGTCAGACGGTAGCTGCCTCCTTGCAGGCACCGGTGCTCTTTACCCTGGCCGAGGATCTGGCCCAGATGGAGTTGCAGGTCGATGTGGACGAAGCCGATGTCGGACACATACAGGAGGGGCAGCAGGCGCAATTTACCGTCGATGCCTATCCGGAGCATTCTTTCCCTGCCCATATCCTGCAGGTGCGCTATGGTTCCGAAGAGGTCGACGGGGTCGTGACCTACAAGGCGATTTTGGGCGTGGATAATACCGATCTACGCCTGCGGCCCGGCATGACGGCGACGGCGGATATTGTTGTCAACAGGGTCGAGCAGGCCTTGCTCGTCTCCAACGCCGCCCTGCGTTTCAGTCCGCCGGCGGCGGAAGAAAAAGTCGCTGCGGGCGGCGGCAGTCTTGTGGGCAGTCTGATGCCCCGACCCGCCCGTTCGGGCAAACGGAACAACGACAAGGCAAGCGCAGCGGGTAAAAATGCTCAGGTCTGGGTGCTACGGCAGGGTCAGCCTGTGGCCGTGCCCGTGGTCACTGGCGCTACGGACGGTCTCCGAACTGAAATCGTCGGCGGCGAATTGGCATCGGGGACAGCCGTTATTGTCGATACGGTGCGTCTCAAATGACGGGCCGGCCGCTTTCGGACAGGGAGCCTGGTGCCCCCCTCATCGAACTAAAAGGGGTGACCCGCATTTACGGCAGCGGGCAGGCCTCCATGCAGGCTCTGCGCGGCGTCGATCTCTGTATCCGGCAGGGGGAGTTTGTGGCGGTCATGGGGCCGAGCGGTTCGGGGAAGTCCACCTGCATGAATATCCTCGGCTGCCTCGATTCGCCCAGCTCCGGGCACTATTTTTTTCAGGGGGTGGAAGTGGGAGCCCTCCCGCGGGACAAGCGGGCCCTGCTGCGGCGGCATTATCTGGGCTTCGTCTTTCAGGGCTTCAACCTGCTCAACCGTACCTCTGCGTTGGAGAATGTGGAAATGCCCCTGATCTATCGCGGCCTTCCCGCCGGTCAGCGCCATGCCCTTGCCTATGAGGCGCTGGAGACCGTGGGGCTCAAGGAATGGGCTGACCACACACCCGGTGAGCTCTCCGGTGGCCAGCAGCAGCGTGTCGCCATTGCCCGGGCCATTGTCACCCACCCCCAGGTTCTGCTGGCTGATGAGCCGACAGGGAACCTCGATACGGCCCGCAGCCTTGAAATCATGGAACTGCTCACCCGCTTCAATCGGGATTTGGGCATAACGGTGGTGATGGTGACCCACGAAGCCGAAATGGCAGCCTATGCCCGCCGCAGTATTCATTTTCGTGATGGCCTGGTGGAAGACGACCGGGCCGGGGGGGGAGAATCCTGATGCTGTGGAACGCCTTTGTCCTCGCTCTGCGGGAGATCCGCCGCAATGTTATGCGCTCCTTCCTCACTGTTTTGGGGATCGTCATCGGCGTGGCGGCGGTCATCGTCATGGTCACCCTGGGCGGTGGCGCCACCGCTCAGGTCACCGACCAGATCGCCAGTCTGGGCAGCAATCTGCTTATGATCCGGCCCGGTCAGCGTATGGGCCCCGGCTCTGTCTCCGCCGCGCCGAACTTCAAAGTGGCAGACGCCGAAGCGATCGTCAGGGATATCTCCGCCGCCGCAGCGGTGGCCCCGTCTTTGACCCAACCTGTTACCGCCGTGTACGGCAATCGCAACTGGTCTACCAGCGCCAACGGCAGCGACAACGCCTATTTCAGGGTGCGCAACTGGTCCTTGAGCTCCGGCCGCCCCTTCACCGACAGTGAGCTGCGCTCGGGGGCGGCGGTGTGCGTCATTGGAGAGACGGTTCGCAAAGAGCTGTTCGGCAACCAAAACCCCCTTGACAGCAACATCCGCCTGGGAAAAGTCTCCTGCCAGATCATCGGTCTGCTCGAAGCCAAGGGGCAGTCGTCCATGGGGAGTGATCAGGACGACATGATCCTGCTGCCCCTGCGGACTGTTCAGCGCCGCCTGGCCGGAAGTCAGGATGTACGCCTCATCCAGGTCTCGGTTCGCGACGGAGTGCCGACGGAACAGGCCAAGAAGGAGATTGAATACCTGCTGCGCAAGCGGCGCCACATCGCCCCTTCGGAAGATGACGATTTTCAGGTCATGGATATGAAGGAGATCGCCAGCATGCTCACGGGCACCACGCGCATCCTCACCTCTCTGCTGGGGGCAGTGGCGGCGGTCAGCCTGCTGGTCGGCGGTATCGGCATCATGAACATCATGCTGGTCTCGGTCACTGAGCGTACCCGCGAGATCGGCATCCGTCTGGCCATCGGCGCTTTGGAGCGCGAGGTGCTGCTTCAGTTTCTGGTCGAGGCGGTGGTTCTCTCCTCCCTGGGGGGGCTGGTGGGTATCGTACTGGCCATGGCGGGGTCTTTCGGACTGGCCAGCCTGTTGCAGATTCCTTTTGTCCTCAACCCGGCTATCGTGTTGGTCGCCTTCCTCTTCTCGGCGGCGGTGGGGGTCGTCTTCGGATTTTTCCCGGCTAAAAAGGCCGCCCGCCTTGACCCTATCGAGGCTCTGCGCCACGAATAAAGATCCATCACCAAAGAGCGATATTCACCGTCGACGTCTTTTCTAAGGGTGTCTCCTTGCCCTGGCTTCCCATTTGAAATATTTACCGATATAATCAAGCCCTTTACCACGACTGACGAAGAGCAAAGGCTTCCCTGGGCGCCAGCGCCTGGCAGAGACAGGAAAAAATGCGTGTGAATAGACGGTGTTTTTTATTCTTCGGGACCCGCTGGCTGCAAACACTGGCCGCCTGCCTTCTCGCTGCCGTGCTGGCTGTGGCCGGTTGTGCACCGGTGCGTTCTGGCGGGCAAGGCGCTGTGGAGTTGCCCCCGGCGTTTACCACCACGGGGGAGGCTGTGCTGCCGGAGATGTGGTGGCGCTCCTTCGACGATCCAGCTCTGGACGCGTTCATGGCGCGGGCTCTGGCCGGCAATCTCAGCCTGAAAGCCACCTGGGAGCGACTGCGGCAGGCCGAGGCCCTGCAGCGCAAGGCCGGGGCCGGACTGATCCCGTCCCTGCAAGGGGAGGCCGGCGCTTCTACGACCCGCTATGACAATAACAGCCGCTCCGGCACCGACCATACCTACAGCCTGGGCCTCGCCGCCAGTTACGAAATCGACCTCTGGGGGCGTATCCGCTCTTCCCGTGACGCCGCCCGCTTCGATACCGGCGCCAGCGCCGAGGATCTGCGGGCTGCGGCCCTGACCCTGTCGGCGCAGGTGGCGGCGGGCTGGTATGAGCTGATGGAGAAGTACGGCCAGCTCGACCTGCTCGATGGACAGATGGAGACCAACCGCAAGGTGCTTGAGCTGGTCACTTTGCAGTTCCGCACCGGGCAGACGGGCATCGCCGACGTGTTGCAGCAGCGCCAGCTTATCGAAGCCAATGTGGGGGAACGGGCTCAGGTCGCCGCCCAGATTCGCGTGCTCGAAAACCGGCTACATCTGCTGGCCGGGCTGGCGCCGGGTCAGCTGGCCCTGCCGCAAGCCGGACTGATCTCGCTGCCCGCTCTGCCGGAAACCGGTGTCCCCGCCGAACTGGTCCGCCACCGTCCCGATGTGCGCCGGGCCTGGTTTCAGGTGCGGGCTGCCGATGAGCGCACGGCGGCGGCCGTCAGCGAACGCTTTCCACGTTTGAGCCTTACCGCCGGGGCCTCAACGTCGGCGGAGACTATCGATGACCTCTTTGACAACTGGCTGGCCTCGCTGGCGGCCAACCTGGTGGCGCCCCTCATCGACGGCGGCCAGCGGCGGGCCGAGGTGGAGCGCAGTCAGGCCCAGGCCCGTGAGCGTCTGCACACTTATGGACAGACTGTTTTGCAGGCGGTGGCCGAGGTCGAAGATGCCCTGAGCGGGGAAGCCCGGCAGCTCGAATATCTCGACAGCGTCGAGCGCCAGCTCGAACTGGCGGGGCAGGCCATCGACCGCGTACGCGACCGCTACCTCAACGGCGCCGAGGATTACCAGCGGGTCCTCTCCGCCCTGTTTTCCTACCAGCAGCTGCAGCGCAGCCATCTGGCCGGTCAGCGTATCCTCATCCAGTACCGTATCGACCTCTGCCGCGCTCTCGGGACGGGGTGGGACATGACAGCGTACGTGCCGGAGAGCTGAGCCGGTTTTGCACCTTTTTGACGCATAAGAATCCTTGCTACCCATGACAGGTAGCTGAGCCTTTACACCAAGACAGGCTGAATCGATGGAAAAAGAGACACCCCCCACACCTGACCGTGATATCTCCCCCGACCGCCATGGACGGCGGGGCTTCCTTCTGCTGCGTTATCTGCTGCCGCTGCTGATCCTGGTCGGAGCCGTGCTGATCGCCTTCTGGCTGATGAAGACCGGGCCTAAGGCCAAACCGAAGCCGAAAGAGCGCCAGGCTACCCTAGTGGAGGTCCAACCGGTTCACGTCGGGCCCCAGCGCACCATCATCCACGCCATGGGCACCGTCAAGCCGGCCCGCGAAGTGGCGATCATGCCCCAGGTCAGCGGCGAGGTTATCGCCATCAACCCCCATTTCATGCCGGGGGGCATGCTGGCCGAAGGGGAAGAGTTCCTGCGGATCGATCCCACCGACTACCGCATTGCCGTGGCCCAACTGGAGAGTGAAGTGGCCAGGGTCGAGGCCGAGATTCAGCTGGAGCAGGGACGCCAGATGGTGGCCCGCCGCGAATACGAACTGTTGGGGGAGGACGTCAGCGACGCAGAGAAGGCGCTGATGCTGCGGCAACCCCAGCTCGATACCCTGAAAGCCTCCCTCGACGCGGCCCGCGCCCGTGTGCAGAAGGCCCGCATCGACCTGGAACGAACGACTATTACGACGCCCTTCAACGCTGTGGTGCAGGCGCGCCACGTTAATCTGGGTACCCGGGTTACGCAGGCTACGGCACTGGTCGAGCTGGTGGGGACCGACGCCTACTGGGTAGAGCTCTCTGTGCCGGTCAGTCAACTGCGCTGGATCAAGCTGCCCGACCGGACAGGCGGAAAGGGGAGCAGTGTACGCATTTACGATGAGGCCGCCTGGGGTGGAGACCTCTTTCGCGAGGGACATGTCCTGCGTCTGGCCGCCTCTGTGGAACCGGAGGGACGTATGGCCCGGCTCCTGGTGGAGGTCGCAGATCCGCTGGCGCGGCGGCAGGCTAATGCCGGTCGCCCGAGAATGCTGATCGACTCCTACGTGCGGGTGGAGATCGTCGGGAGCGCCGTTGAATCGGCGGCAAAGATTCCACGCCGCCTGGTTCGCGATGGCGATACGGTGTGGATCATGAATGAACAGGACCGCCTGGAGATTCGCCCCATCGAGATTCTTTTTCGCGGCCCCGATGATGTCCTTGTCCCCCAGGGGCTGCGGGAGGATGAGCGTCTGGTGGTTACTGATCTGTCGGCGGCGGTAGAGGGCATGCGCCTGCGCCTGCAGGAGCCGGCCCCCTCCCCGGCCAAGGCGGCGACACCATGAGCCAGGGTAAGGAGCGCAGGCTGCGTGGCCCCATCGCCTGGATGGTGTATAACCGGGTCACGCCCAATCTGCTGATGCTTTTCCTCCTGCTGGGAGGCTTCCTTATGACCTCGCGAATCAAGCAGGAGGTCTTCCCCGAGTTCGACTTGGACCTGGTGACGATCACCGTTGCCTACCCGGGAGCCAGCCCCGAAGAGGTGGAGCAGGGGATCATCCTGGCCGTGGAGGAAGGAGTCCGCGGCATCGACGGCATCAAGGAGCTGCAGGCGACTGCCGCCGAGGGGGTGGGGACCGTCCAGGTTGAACTCCTCGAAGATGTGGACCAGCAGCGGGTCTATCAGGATATCAAGCAGGAGGTCGATCGTATCACCACCTTCCCGGAGGATGCCGAGGAGCCGCAGGTTTCGTTGGTTGTTCGGCGCCGGGAAGTGGTCAATATGCAGTTTTACGGCGACGTGAGCGAAGTGGCCCTGCGCGAGACCGTGGAGCAGGTGCGGGACCGGCTGCTGCAGAATCCCGGTATAACCCAGGTGGATCTGAGCGGCGCGCGGGATTATGAAATCCTGGTCCACGTCCCCCGAGAGAACCTGCGTACCTACTCGCTGACTCTGGCCGATGTGGCGGCACGGATCAGCGCCGCCTCCATTGAGCTGCCGGGAGGAACCGTCGAGACCTCCGGTGGGGATATCCTGTTGCGCGTCAAAGACCGCCGCGACTGGGCCCGGCAGTTTCGCGACATTCCCCTGATTACCACCGCCGAAGGGGCGGTGCTGACCCTCGGCGACATCGCCTCGGTGGAAGAGGGTTTCGAAGACACCGACCGCCGCGCCTTCTTCAACGGCCAGCGGAGCATGGGGGTGGATGTCTACCGTGTCGGCCGACAGACGCCCATCGGCGTTTCGGACGAAGTGCGCGCCGCCATGGTGGATATTGCCGCCGATCTGCCCGACGGTATCGACTGGACCATCAATAACGACCGATCTGACATCTACCGCCAGCGCCTTGAACTGCTGCTGAAGAACGCATTCATCGGCCTCAGCCTGGTGCTTTTCGTCCTGGGGCTCTTCCTGGAATTCAAGCTGGCCTTCTGGGTGACCATGGGTATCCCCATCTCCTTTCTCGGGGGGCTGCTGTTTATGCCGGCGCTGGGGGTCTCCATCAATATGATCTCCCTCTTCGCCTTTATTATCGCCCTGGGGATTGTCGTCGACGATGCTATCGTCGCCGGGGAGAACATCTACGAATACCGCCAGAAGGGGATGGATTTCATGACGGCGGCCATCCAGGGGGCGCAGGATGTGGCGGTTCCTGTCACCTACGCCATCCTCACCAACGTGGTGGCCTTTATGCCCCTCTACTTCGTGCCGGGGGTCATGGGTAAAATCTGGAAGGTCATTCCCCTGGTGGTTATCACCGTCTTTCTCGTCTCTCTGGTCGAGGCTTTGATTATCCTGCCTTCGCATCTGGCCCATACCGGCAGCCGTCCTGCCAGCCGCCTGACCGCCCGGCTGCACGACTGGCAGCAGAGCTTCAGTCGGTTGGTCGTGCGCTTTATCGATGGCGTTTACGGACCCTCCCTCGACTTCTGCCTGCGCTGGCGCTCGTTGACCCTGGCCATCGGCCTGGCCACCCTCCTTTTGATCGGTGGGTACGCGCTGAGCGGGCGCATCGGCATGATCCTGATGCCGAGGGTGGAAGCGGATCTGGCCCTGGTCACGGCGGTGCTCCCCGTCGGCAGTCCGGTGGAGCGGGCGCAGGATGTGCAGAGACGTCTGGTCGCGTCCATGGAAGAGGTGGCGGCGGCCAACGGCGGCGAGCGTCTGCTTGAGGGGGTTCTGGCCGAAATTGACGAAAATCAGGTGGTCGTGCGGGCCTATCTCACCGACCCCGGGGTGCGGCCCATCAATACGGGGCAGGTCACGCGCCTGTGGCGGGAGAACGTGGGTGCTCTGGTCGGCCTGGAATCCCTGCGGTTTGAGTCAGATCGCGGCGGGCCCGGTTCGGGTGCGGCCCTGACCGTCGAGCTGTCGCACCGCGACATCGATGTCCTCAAAGAGGCCAGCGCAGCTCTCGCCCTGCGGCTGGAAGATTTTTCCAACGTGAGCGATGTCGATGACGGGTTCACACCCGGCAAGCAGCAGTTCGATTTCCGCATCAAGCCGGAAGGGATGAGTCTGGGGCTCACCTCTCGTGAGGTGGCCCGCCAGGTGCGGCACGCTTTCTCCGGGGTCGAGACGCTGCGTCAGCAGCGGGGGCGCAACGAGGTGACCGTCCGTATCCGTCTGCCGGAAGAGCAACGCCAGCGAATTTTTGACGTGGAGCATTTGATGATCCGCACGCCGGCCGGAACCTTCGTGCCTCTGATGGACATCGCCGAAGTCGAGCGTGGCCGGGCCTATACGACCATCACCCGGCGGGATGCCCGTCGTACCGTGACCGTGAGCGCCAATGTCGAGCCCCTCGGCGAAACGGGGCAGGTTATGGCGACCCTCAACAGCACGATACTGCCGCAACTGGAGCAGGATTTTCCCGGACTGAGCATCGGCTACGAAGGACGGCAGGCCGACCTCAAGGAGAGCATGCGCAGTCTCGTGCTGGGCTTTGTCATGGCCATGCTCTGCGTCTATTTTCTGCTAGCCATCCCCTTTCGCAGCTATACCCAGCCGCTCATCGTCATGGTCGCCATCCCCTTCGGCATGGTGGGCGCGGTGCTGGGGCATCTGTTCATGGGCTACAACCTCAGTCTCATGAGTATGATGGGGATCGTCGCGCTCTCGGGGGTGGTGGTCAACGACTCGCTGGTGCTCATCGACTACGCCAACCGCCGCCGTTTGCAGGAAGAAGAGGACGCCATCACGGCCATTCACGCCGCTGGCAAGCGCCGTTTCCGCCCGATCATTCTGACCACGTTGACGACCTTCGGCGGTCTGGCCCCCATGATCTTCGAGACCTCCCGGCAGGCGCGCTTCATGATCCCCATGGCGCTCTCCCTCGGTTTCGGGATTCTTTTCTCCACTGCGGTTGTCCTGGTGCTGGTGCCCTGTCTTTATATGATTATTGAGGACAGCAAGCGGCGGCTTTCGGGATTGTTGGGGTGAGAATGTTTTTCGGGGTGGGGTAAAAATCTTATAAACCGTCGGGTTCCGGCCCGACAGCCGGGTTCCTTTTCTTTTGGCGAAAAGAAAGATGGCCTCGCAAAAAACACATTAAACACAAGTGGCTGAAATTACATAAATAATAGCAAATTTTGACTTTTAATCTT
>JAWSUS010000001.1:139684-389688 GCA_033549025.1 Desulfuromonadales bacterium | reverse complement strand
TGTTCGGTCATTTTCAACCTCCTTGGACATGGGAATATTATCCCAAATCAGTGTCCAAGAAAACTGGAGCCGCCCCACAGGGATTTTTTCGCAAATTCGCTGGGCCCCTGTCCGAAGAAGGCCATCTCCTCAATGAACACCTTGTTCCACTGAGATTTCTGTTCGATTTTTGGTCTATTCTCTGACGTCATGTGTTGGCAGCCTCGCTGTCAGAGAGTTTACAGCTTGAGACTCAAGTGTCACGACTTTTAAAGCACTGAAATCCCGCTCGGATCACCGGGCGGGGTATTCTCATAATTCAGGAGTTGTGGGAATCATCGGAGACGATGCTCGTTGGGCGCCTTCAGGAAAACAGGATGACTTGTGAGGTTCTGTCTCCGGTTCGAAGGCCCGAGTGGCCGTGCAGACAAAGAGGCAGAGCCAAAGCCACTGCGGCAGCACTTTACTTGCGCCCGAATTCCGACGCTCGCCCCACACGCTTCGCGGCGATGATGGAGTCGAGAACTCCCGGGAACAGTGCATCAAGATCTTCTCTTCGCAGGCTATTGACCCACTCCTTGCCTTCACGCCTTGTGGCCAGTACCCCGGAACTCCTCAGGACCTTGAAATGGTGGGATAAAGAAGATTTCGGCATTGCCAAGCCGAAGCACCCGCATGCGATTTCGCCGGCGCCGGCGAGTTTAAGAACTATCTCCAGTCGCACCGGGTCACTTAGTGCGTGCAGCACTTTATGCAGAGTAATCTCGTCGCGCGACGGTTGCTCCTGTTCGATATTTCTCGCGGCCATGGTGTTCCTCCATTTCACAGTCCATCCTACAAAAATATGATTGACTAAACAATATGATTCGAATAATCTCGAACCAAACAGTTCGACAATATTCGAACCATCCGATGGGGGACCCCTTCGGAGGTCGACCACTTACGCAACGAGGAGAACACATGAGAGCAATTGCAATTAATGGTAGCCCCAGAAAGAATTGGAATACCGGAAGCTTGCTTGAGCATGCACTGGCGGGCGCTGCCAAGGATGGCGCGGAAACCGAGTTGGTGCATCTCTATGATCATGTTTTCAAAGGATGCGTCAGTTGCTTTGCCTGCAAGAAAATAGGCGGTCAGAGTTATGGCCGGTGTGCAGTCAACGACGGCCTGACATCCATTCTGAAGAAAGCCTCGGAGGCGGACGTCCTCATCTTGGGAACCCCCGTGTACTTCGGTGCTGAAACGGGTGAAATGAGGTCCTTTCTGGAGCGCTTCCTCTTTCCGTTTCTCACCTACACACCCGACTATGCGTCTATTTTTCCTGGGAAGCTCCGGATTGGACTGGTTTATACGATGAATATCGCCGAAAAAGACTTGCCTATTTATAATTACGACAAGATCTTCGCCGCCTCGCAGGGGTATCTGAGTCGAATTTTCGGGAACTGCGATCTCCTTCTGTCTACGGACACCTACCAGTTCAGCGACTATTCGAAATACCTGTCAACCGGCTTTGATGCGGAGGCCAAGAAGAAGCGGCGCGAGGAGGTCTTTCCGCAGGACTGTAGGAGTGCATTTGAATTAGGCGCTAGACTCACGGCCACCGCAAAGGTGGGTGTGGCAGTCCCATGAGAAAAAGAGCTTATCCAGGCGGGAGCTTACCGACGCCTCTGGAGATCGGTCACCGATCAATAGACGATTCGTCAATTAGCTTTTTGCCTACGGACGTGTGAAAAATATTTGAATAATGTCCAAGGGGGAGCCAAGCCCCTGCTCTAACTGGCAAAAGTCATCTTCTTTCTTAGGTTGCTGGGGCGACGCCGTCCGAAAAGTCACGAAATTCAGGATACTCAAAAGCCCAACTTGAAATCAGAATAGGTTGGGCTGTCTTATATTTTGTCCTGAAATAGGTTCTTATATTACCTGGGATTTATCATCCATAACCGGTACTTGCTCTCTCCCATAGTGAACTACCACGAAGGATTCTGGTTTAATAAGGCGAACCCTTGACGCTATATCTAAGTCGTCATTTGAACAGGAAACAGCTCCGGGAAAAGAAAACCGGCCAGGTGGGTTGGGAATGCCATCCTAACCGAGCCCTTGGGCGTTTCAGATACAAGAATCTTCTCTTCTAAAAGCTGGGCGATAATAAGACGTGCTGAACGCTCAGGTATCCCAGAAACCCTTACCAGGTCCCCCCGAGTCACCTCCCCCGTCAATAGGACCTCTTGGAGCATGAAAACCGCTTCTTTTTTCAACGGACTTGCCGTTTTAGCGGGGCCAGGCAATACCTTGGCACTACGCAGTTGCACATAGCCACGAAGCCTCTCTAGCAGCCCGTCAAGACGTAGCAATTCATCCATATAGCCAATCTGGTCCAGACAAACAGACAGAAAGAACCTACAGAAATGCGTTAACCCTTCATTTGACAGAGGTCCGCGCCCATCATAATCATTTCTTCGTGAGGCATCCGCCCAAGAAAGCGCAGCCATGTAGTCATCACGGGAACGGGCGAGCCCTCGACTAACATTCCAAAGGCCATATCCCAAAAGGGGTATTTTCCGAAAAGCGGCATCCGTGTAAAGACGAGCAACGCGACCATTGCCATCGAGAAAAGGATGAATCCACATGAGCCGGTGATGGGATGCGGCTACAGCCAGGATTGGCATCAGGCCATGATGTTTTTCGGTTTGATAACACTCGCCGAAACGGCTCAAAAACAACGGCAGAGAGGCCCAGGCTGGTCCAATGTGTCGGCCCACCTGGACATCGTTTTGTCTTAGCTTTCCGCCGACGACTTCAAGTGCTTCACCCGTAATCTCATTTCTTACCAAGCGAAGTTCGTCGGGCATTTGCTCATAGAAAATTCGATGGACCCATAGCAGGAAATCACTATCAGCGACATTTACTGCAGGATTGGCCTCCAATAACTTATCGATTTGGCGTTGACAGTTAATATGTGCCAGACTCTCTAACTGCAAGTGGCGCTTGGCAGGCTCATTGGAGTAATCCTCGCGCATGGCGCGCTCGATCTCGACCGGATGGGTACTATGACCCTCGATCAAATTCGAGTAGTAACTGTTGACGATTCTCAAGAGTTCGGTCAGTGCCTGCTGCGTAACGGGGGGCAGCATTCCGCAAAGCGTAGCGGAACGGCCAAGGACATTTCGGGCCTGATCCTCAAGTTCATTTGTTATCTTTGGGAGCAATGGCTCCATTTGCATTGGGTTTTTATACATATTATTGCCGATATGGATGTTCGCAAAGGTTTTCTTTAACTATATATAATCGCTTCATTTGAACGCAAACTATTTTTCTTGCTTCCCGCAATCTTGCCGATCTTTTTGCCGATCTTTTTGCCGTTGTAGTTTTACCTTCAGAGGGCATTTTTGCCCTCTGCCTTTTCCTTTTTATCCTTTGCCAAAACCCTATAAACGCTCGCAACCCCGATACCGAGTTGGTCAGCAATTTTTTGGCGAGGCACCCCTTGACCGGCAAGATTGCGGATCTCCGGTGACTTACTTTGTGCCGTTGGCTTCCTCCCCTTAAATTTCCCAGCAGCCTTAGCCCTTGCAATGCCCTCGGCCTGTCTCTCTAGCATCATCTCACGTTCAAATGTGGCGATTCCTGCTAACATGGTCAGCATCAGCCTTCCCGTCGGAGTCGAAGTATCCAGATTTATATTAAGCACCTTGAAAGAGACTCCTTTGACTTCCAATGCTTCTACTATTTCCAAGAGATGTCTAGTGCTGCGAGCAATCCTGTCCAACTTGCAACAGACTACGGTATCCCCTTCCCGAACAAAATCGAGCATCGCAAGCAACTGGGGTCTACTTTGCTTAACCCCAGAAATTTTCTCTTGAAAAATCTTCTCCACCCCCGCAGTTTGCAGTTGCTCTAACTGAACATCAAGACTCTGCCCTGTCGTACTAACTCTCGCATACCCAACAATCAAGATATACCTCCTCTCCCAGGAGGATTAAACCCGGACAAAATTGCTGTCCCACTCGGGCTATCTCCTTAAATCAAAAACAAACCTATCACACACTTTTTAGAGCCTGAGATAATACTCCTATCAAATCTAATTTACAAGTCTATTGATAGACAAAAGGCAAAGCAATCCATCTATCACTAGGGCACGGTCTAATGATTGGTCAGAATAAACGGGCTGAGATTAGACTTCATGCTAAACTGGTAGCACATCACCTGGAGGTCTTCACAATGCGCATCTGCTTTGTTCATGGAAAAGAATCCGGCCCACAAGGTCGAAAAATATCCAGACTATCGCAGGTAGCTGAATCTCTTGGCCATGAAACCCTGGCCCCGGACTTTACCGATTCATTTGACCCTGAAGTCCGCCTGGCGAAGCTATTATCCCTTTTGGAGGATCAACAGCCCCCGGACATTCTTATCGGCTCAAGCATGGGCGGCTATGTCGCCACCGCCGCTTCCGAGGTACTTCGTCCTGTAGGATTGTTTTTGATGGCCCCGGCGCTCGGCATGCCGGGTTATGCCCGGCAGGACATTCAACCCTATGCCGAAAAGACCGTGATCGTCCAGGGCTGGCAGGATGACGTGGTGCCGGTCGCGAACGTGCTGCAATTTGCCCAAAGGGCTCGGGCAGACCTCCATGTCTTCAACGCGGGGCACACTCTTACCGAAAAACTGGGGGAGATTGAAGTTCTGTTTGCCGGCTTTCTGAAGGGCTTGGTGTAGCAGGGGTGGGAAAGTCTCTGCCTTTTACTTGATTGACGAAGTATGTCGACATGCGGGAAATCCAGAACAACCCCAAAATTCCCTCCCTGCATGCGACCCCTTCTTCGCCATCAGCCCTTGACAGGATCCAACCTCCGCAGCATGAACGGGCAGCCTCTTAAGCATTGGGGAGCACAGAAGCCCAAACTACCTCCAGTATAGGTACCTCCCAGCGATCAACCTTCAACAAAGCCATATAGCCCGGGTCCTTTGCATCATCCGATCGGCGTTCAATCATGGCGAGCACTTTGACAGCCTCAATCTGCCCTAAAACTGGCGCCCATTGTTCTTTGGCGCTTTTTGATAATTTCGCTACAGGGTGACCGCCTCCGCACCAAATCTCCAGATTGTCATTCGTGGATTTAAGGTGAACCGGATCCCCGATATTAACCTTATGCAGGTGCTGATGCACAGGATTCGACTCTGGCATACGCCCAGCATAATCGAGATAGACATCCTTCATGCCGATGATGTCATAGCGTCTCTTCAAAACGGTATCCGGAATCGATTTTTCACCCGGGGGGAGAACCACAAGCTGCTCCCCGCTTAACGTCTTCTGTAAAGCACCAACAAATGGATTTTGCTCATCGCTGCGATGGAATAGACTCAGCGTTTGTTTAGCTCGGGTCATGCCGACATAATAAACGCGGCGTTCTTCTTCATCGGCGTCTTTGCGAGGATTCCAGCCGCCATCGGCAACAAAAACGTGATCAAACTCCGTGCCCTTGGCAAAATGTACCGTGCTGAGGAATACCCCCCGACCCATGAAACGATCACGCTTCTGCTCAACCAAAGCCTCCCAGAGGTAGTCGATAGCCTGTTGCACCGGAAGTTCAGAATTCCCGGTCTCGGCATGCCAGGCTTGCAGACAGGTCAAGAGCAACCCCCACCAGGGGTGCTGGGAAGCGACCTTAGTTCCCGCGACGTCAACGAGCACCCGTTCCAGTTCTGTCGCCCGCTTCAGGTCATGACGTAAGGGTTCGAGGGTCGCAAAAAACTGTTGGATTTCTCGAACACGTCCAATGGGCAGACTCAGATCTTGCCTGGAATAAGTAACAGGTATCCCAACATATTCGAGTGCCGCACGAATAGCCCCCAACTCTTCGTGAGTTCGTGACAGGACTGCACAATCCGACCAGTTCAGGGCCGGATGAAACTTCTTCAGCTTCTCCAGTTGCGCAACCAGAGCTTTTGCCTGTGAATACCGATCAGCAACCTCCAGCACCTGAACACGTCCCTTGGTAAAAGGATCAAGGTGGGTCCAATCGCCCCCCGCAGCCAGCCGTTCACGCCCTTTGTTTATCCGGATGGGATACTCCGTCTTCATGCGGTCGCGATTCGCGGCAATATGCGCATTTCCCGCAGCAATGATGTTGGCCGTTGAGCGGAAGTTCTCAACCAGGTGATGGAAACGGGCCTTGTAGTCCTTCTCGAATTGCCGGATAAAAGATACGTTTGCGCCTCGGAATGTGTAGATATTCTGGTCATCGTCACCGACGGCCATAATGGCCAGTTTGGCATCTTCATCATCAAGGGTCCGGCCGGCGATGGCCGAGACCAGATCATACTGCCTCTGGTCAATGTCCTGGTATTCATCCACCAGGATATGCTGATAGCCCGCCAGCAGCCTGTCGCGCAACTCATCTTGCACAAGGCCGGGAAGCTCCTCCTCACCCCTCAGCAAACGGATGGCCTGATCAATAAGGGCATCGAAATCGATTGCTTCATCCCCCTCCTTGGCCAACCGATCGGCAAATGAGGTTCCCGTCAGGCGCATGGCCAAACCATGGTAGGTCAGGACCGTGACCCCGACAGCGTCCGTGCCAACCAGCTCCCACAGGCGATGTCGCAAGGTGCTAGCAGCTTGTCGATTGAAGCAGAGAACAAGGATGCTCTTTGCCGGGACACGAATCACGCGCAGGAGATAGGCACAACGGTGTACGACGACGCGTGTTTTCCCCGACCCCGGCCCAGCCAACACCAGCATGTTTTCATGCGCAGGTGCAGAGACTATCGCCATCTGGGTTGGATTTTCCAGATTATCGACAATCCGCCGATAGGAATCCTGGCTCGTCGCGCGATCCAGCACTTCCTTGCGCCCGGCAAAAAACTTCTGCACGAAGTCCCGTTTGTCCATAGCAAAATAGGCCGCGACCAGGCCAAGCGCCTGCTTGATCTTTTCCGCACCGAGGCGGGCATATTCGTTCATGACATGGACCTGGAACGTCCGTTCCTTGTAGTGATGTTCCAGCGGGTTGTAATCTCCCTTGGTGTACTTCCGCTTCGTCTCCAGCAAACGAATGGTCATGGCCTGGCGAAACACTGCCAGCCCCTGTTGAAGCACGATCACCTTCTGCTCATGCAGGAACATCAGCGCCCGTTCAATCGCGGCCAGTTCATTTTTGACCTGACCCGCAAGGAACATGTCGGACTTAAGAGCGGCCATCAGATCGTCAAGAGAGAACTCCACCAGAATGTCGGCCCCTGGCGGCGTCGATTCGGGGATCTTGCCGACAATAGCTTCCAGGAGGACTTTAGCCAGATCGGAGCGTAGCTTGGCCGTTTTGATCAAAGCTTCCCAGTCACGATGCAGCTTGACGCGATAATGCTCGGCGCTGATATAGATTAGGTCCAAGCTACCGCGTTGACCAGCCAGACCTTTACCATCACGGGCAAGACTGCTGAGCAGAGACAACAAAAATTCCGGAACGCTGGCAAAACCCTGATCCAGAAGTCGCTGATTAACCTTACGCGGGGCTAGATGCAACCAACCTTCGGCATCTGGCTCCTCCTCCTGAAGCACCTTCAACAGCGCTGTTTCCAATTCACAGACTTTGTCGAGGGCCAGCAAGGAATGGTTCGCTATCTTGTAGCGCACAAAGGCCGTCAGCAGGAGATCTCGCTTGATCAAACCTGCGTCGGCCATGTCGTTAAGAGTTTTGAGGATGCGCTGGGAGTCCGCCATCCGAGGTGCATTCTCCCCTTCAGCATCCTGTTCCGGCGGGTCGAGAAATTCCGGCAGCTCCGCCAACTGATCGGCGCTCAACCCCTCATCCGGGTTGGCATTCATCAGTGCCGTCAAGATCGCCATCCAGCGCCGGCTGGTCAGCAGCGGCAAGTTAAGAGCCGAAATTTTTTCATGGGCTTCTTTGAGATTCCGGATGGCAGGTCGCCCCTGAAAAACGCCGGTACTGTTATGATTGCGCTCGACAAACCCCGCTCGTTCGAGCCAGGCCACGGCAGTCCGCACCTTGGTGTCGGCCTGATTATCTCCTTGGTCGAAACTGGTATCAACGGCCTCACTCCGCAAAATTTCGCTAGCGGTAATCACAATCTCGCCGTCCCGGTTTTTTTTAGCCTTTCGTAAACCCCGAAGAATTTGCCAGATGTCGCGCAAACTCAACTCCGACAGAGCCCCCATCTTAAACTGGGTCTCGATGTCGTGTTCATCGTAGAGCAGAATGCACTCGGCATCCCGTTGGTCACGACCGGCCCGTCCCGCCTCTTGCAGGTAGTTCTCCAGTGAACCAGGAATCTCCGCGTGGACAACCAGCCGAACATTATCCTTGTCGATTCCCATCCCGAAGGCATTGGTGGCAACAATCACCTGGATGTTCCCGCCGATAAAGTCTTCCTGGATCTGCTTTTTGACAGGAACTTTCAGCCCAGCATGAAAGGCCGCAGAAGAGACTCCCTTCTTCACTAAATATTCATGGATAGTTTCAGTCTGACGCCTGGTCGCCGCGTAAATGACGGCAGCCCCCTCCGGGGTCAGACGTTCAGTCAGCAGATCATAAACCCTCTCCATTTTCTCGGCCCGGTTGACGGTCTGCACCTCGAAATGCAGGTTATTGCGCTCGACACCGCCCTCAAACATGCGTAGTTCCTGGCCCAATTCACGCCGAAAGTAGTCGACGATCTCTTCTTCAACCGCCTTTTTCGCCGTGGCTGTAAAACATGCGATTGCCGGGATCGGCACGCCTTGTTCCTTGGAAAACTCGCGGATAAATCGGGCAGCGTACAAATAGTCCGTACGGAAATCATGCCCCCATTTGGACAGGCAGTGGGCTTCGTCAAACACCCAGCAACCGATCTCACGTTGACTGATGACCTCCTTGAAGGAGCGGTTGCGCAATTGCTCCGGCGAAACATACAGGATGGCAATGTCGCCCAGACGCACCGATTCAAGAACCTGCCCTCTCTCCGGGGGCGTTAACATCCCGTACAGCGCGGCTGCAAAGGGTGTCCCTGTTTTGGCTACCAGGTTATCGACCTGGTCCTTCATCAGCGCCTGAAGCGGCGAGATGACAATGGTCAAGGTACCCCGCCTATGGTTTCTCACCAGGGCGGGTAACTGATAACAGAGTGATTTTCCTCCCCCGGTCGGCAGGATGGCCAGTTGCGACTGATCGCTCATCCCATAGCGTACGATAGCTTCTTGCAGACTTGTCCCCTCCGGGGTCGCAGGTTGTTGTCTGAAGGCCGAAAAACCAAAATAGCGAGACAATTGACTGGTTGGTTCGTGGTTTTCGCGACAGTAACCGCATTCCGAATCATCACACGGGATATCGCGCAGTTGTTTGAGAATTGAGACCGTCCCCGAAAAGGTCTTGCGAACCCAGGGCGGAAGGACAGAATTGTGCCCCGAGACACGCAACCAGGCGATGCAATAGGCGAGAGTCGCGCACTCTTGCGGATCCCAGATGTACTGCTTCGAAACTGTTCTCAGAGCTGTTTTGCAGACTTTCCCTTCGGTGACTTCGATCAGAACCTTGATCGAATCTTCCAGCTCGATGGGGTTTGCTCCCAGGCCTTTAAAGACTTCACAAAGCCCCTCCCACTTGGAAGAAGGACCTTCAGAGTTCTCGAAGCAGAACCGGTAGAAATCGAGCACGCGTGGGGCCTGCTGCTTAAGTTGTTCAAAAGCTTCCCACTGATCGGCAAAGATCGATGCCGCCAGGCGGGCGTCGGCGACCGGATCATTCACCGATTGACGAACCAGTTTGTAGTCTTTGACCAAACGATGGTAGGGATTTTCAGGAAATGCAAGCGGGGAAAGGTAAAGGGTGTCGATGACTGGCTTTTTCAGTAGGGCTAGATCGGGGGCAAGGGCATCTAGAAGAGGCAGGTCATGGCCAAGGAGGTTGTGCCCCAGCACATAGCTCGCTTCGCGGCCGAACTGATCAAGTTCTGCTAGGGCTTCTTTGAGATTGAATTTACCTTGCTTCTCAAAAGTTTGATCCTGAAACACCGCCCCGATTTTGAAGATTTTACCTTCGGGAGTTGTTTCAAGATCAATGAGAAGTGACCCCTTAATTAGGTCAGCAATGAGCATAATCATCCGAAAACCGAAAGGGGGCTTGTGCGTTCTGTGGCGAAACCTGCGACTGTCGTGTCACTTATAAGGGGCACTCGGTCGTTAAATTTGAAATTCATTCGCAAATATCCCAATCAACAACCCATATCATCCAGAAACTCCGACGGCATGTCCCCACTGGTAATCAGCAGATGATCACGCGCCCGGGTGCAAGCGACATAGAGCAGGTGCCGTTCGGTGTCGTAGACCTCTTGCAGGTCGGCATCGTCGGAGACCGTTTCGATCCTTTCCTGGAGGGGAATGATTTCGTCATCACAGGCCATGACGACCACAGCGCGGAATTCCAATCCTTTGGCCAGATGCATGGTGCTGATCGAAACCTGGCCGCTGACCGTCTCAACCTTTTCATCGAGAATCACAAAGGGCAGATCGGCGGCGGCAACCGCATCCCTGGCGCGTTCCAGCTCGTTGGCCGAACGGACGAAAACGCCGAACTCGTGGGGCATCAGCCCCTGGTCCTTTCGCTCTTGCAACCAGTGAACCACGGCCTGCGTCTCTGCTTCTACCGAATCACAGGCCAAAATGGTCGGCGGCGGGCCATTGAAGACCGAGGTGGTGCCGCGCCGTTCTTCGATGTTCCCGTCGACATCGGTCACTTCCGGTCCCAGCAGGCGGTCGGCTTGCATGCGGATTTGATGGGAGGTGCGATAGTTGATGCGCAGGTTGCGGGAGCGGCCGCGAATGTCGACGCCAAGGGATTTCCAGGAGAAGGGCTGCTGAAAGATTCGCTGCCCCAGGTCGCCGGCAAAGAACAGGCTGTTGTCGCTGCCGGCAAGGGCGGCGAGGAAGCGCAACTGGGCAACGTTGATGTCCTGGGCTTCATCGACAACCGCGAAATCAAAGGGACGGTTGCGGCTTGTGGACAATTGACCGGCGAGCTGGCTGAACATATCTGCATGAGTCACCAGACCTTCTGTTTCGAGCCTTTGCCGAACCTTGGCGAAGATGGCCCAGAGCGCCTGCCGATGGCTTTCGGGGAGGCGCGTTTTCCGCCCCAACCGCACGACGTCGCGATAAGCCTCCCAATCCTTGAGCTGCCAGGCATCGACCACCTGTTCCCATTCGGTGAGCAGAAACCGGGCGGTGAATTTATGGGTGTCGACCTCACTTGCAGCCCGAGTGAGTAGAGTGCGAATGTCCTCTCGCGATGCGATTTTCGGTTTGCCAAAGTGGAACCCGTACAGGCGCTCGCCGATGGTGTCCAGGGCGTGGACTTCGAGCCGCTCGCCCAACCGGGGTTCGTTGCCGATCAGCCTTCTCAGCTTGGTGCGCAGCGCACTGGCCAGTGACTCGGAGAAGGTCGTCAGCAAGACCCGGGCATCGGGATTGTTGCGGGTCAGATAAACCGCCCGGTGCAGCGCAACGATCGTCTTGCCGGTTCCGGCCGAGCCAGAGACCCGCGCCGGACCGCTGTAATCCCGCTCAACCAGTTCCCTTTGCGCCGGATGGAGAAAAACTGTCCATTTCTCCCACGGATAATCGAGAGCCTGTGCCAGCTCTGCCACATTGGTCATCAGGCGGAAACGACGCTGGGCATCGGGGTGATCGAAGGGGCTGACATCGTCAGGGACAGGCTGCGACAAGGTCGGTTTGACGCCGACCGCCAGATCGAGCAGCGCCTCGGATGCCTCGCTCGGCAGGTGGTCGGCCAGTTCGAGCAGCGTGTCCTCGTTGGCGGCACGCACATCGTCCAGCCATTCTTCCGGCACGCCATAGCTCAGCAGGGTTTCGGCGGCGATACCGGCAAAGAGAAGCGGCTTTTCGGGTGCCAGGGCTTCCGTCTGCACATAGACCGGAACCGCGATTTCCTGGATGGTTTCCCTGACCTCAACGAGCTGAGCGGCGCCGGTTTTGGGGTGGGTTTCGAGTTTGCGGCGGCTGGCCCAGTGGTAGGCGGGGTCGTGGTGATCGACGTAACACAACAGCAGGCTGTCTTTGGTCTTGTGAACGATGATGCGCAGGTCGCTGCTGACCCGAACCGACCAAAAATTCTTGTCTCTGGCTTTGTCGAGTTTGTGGAAGCTCATGCCGGGGTTGGCCGGGTTCAGTTGCAGATCGAAGGCCGTGGTTTTCACGGACTTCTGCTCTTCGCCAGTCAGTTTGGCGAGGCTGTCGGTGAAGGTGTCGGCAATACGAAAATTCATGACTATTCAGCCAGTACGGGCTGCTGAGGATCGGCGCCAAGACTAATGTGATCCAGTCGCCATTTTTTCAGCAGTTGTGAATCCCGATAAGTCAAAGCATCCTCCGAAATTGCGTCAACATATCGAAGTTCGATGTTCTTCCAAGTTCCAGTAGCCGCATCAAATAGCCTTCCCTTGAAAGCCTGCTTGATTTCTGCCACAGCCTTCAGCGCAGCGGTTTCTGCGGCATCAACGTCCGGTTCGACTGCATACAACATAAAAATATCGAGTAAATAAACGTCATCAGGTCCAGACTTTGAGATTTCCCGCCCTTCATCAACATCGAAAAAGACTGCCGTAATCATTTCTCCGAGCGGTTTTATTATTTTCGATATTTTACTGTCGAGCTTCGAAATCTTCATCCTCCGCTCAAATTCATCAGGGAAAGCAGATCGACGATATCGGGAGGCCAGCCAGATTTGAAATGTGTTGAGGCTTGTTGGAGAAAGGTGAAAGCGCGTTTCAGGCTCAAATTTGGCCAAAACGGCCTTGGTGACATATTGTTTTTCTGTCACTACAAATTCAGCCAATAAAGGCTCGTCGCCTTCAAACTTTACATGAATCGTTCTTGATGATTTTGCATGGGTATGATTGCCATCGAGCTGATCAATTCGACGGCCGACGACAACTTCGACATGAGGCTCTTTGTCGGGGAGCTGGGTAAGGTCACATGGATGTGTTGCGATAATAACCAGAGTGTCGTCCGGGGATTCAGGATGTAACAGACCAATTGCAGATGCGGCGTAATCGGAAAGCAACTGCCCTTGTCGCCATGCTGTATTTCTCGACCACTCCGGCATAACAATTACAGGACCTTATCATTTTCGGTGATAATATCAGAATCTGCTGATTCAGTAGATTTAGTCCGGCCGGAAAAGCGTGAAGAAAGCATCTCTTTCTGAGCAGACTCCCTTTTAACGATTTGTACAAGTCGCTGGACTGAATCCTGGGCAGAGCGGCCTGCGGCGATCAGGTCGTACAGATTCCTCCCATCGACCAGTTTGCGTTTCAGAAGTAAGCCATTGGGTACAATCCCAGATGCACTCAAAATATCGGCGGCAATAGCAATATCTTGCAATTTGGCGGCATGTTCTGTGGTGGGCAATTCACCGTTTGACCAATTGTAAATTGTCTGCCTTGATACGCCGAGCATTTTTGCGATATTGGACATGGCAGGAGAAAGAATCTCACGGATTTTCTCCACATCCTCCGCAGGCGTCCGTAAAGCCTTTGCCTCTACAACGTAATGATCCAGAGGACTTGACAAAACAACGTCCCCAACTTGAAGCTGCCTCAACCGCTCCAGATCATTTACTGCGGGACCTGTGCCTAGGCCTGCAACTAGGCCAGCCGCAATGAAATATTTTGAGATATTGACCAAAGATGAAGCAGCACCGGTTTGACTCTGACAATCGGCAAACCAGCCACCCCGATCAGGATAAGCGACAGTCATCCAAGTTCTCCTCGTTATTTCCATTCATCCAGAGCAAAATTCGTTACAGTTGCTTTAAATGATTTCTCAATTTCAGTATGAAGATCCGAAAGTTTTGAACCAATCACATCCAACATAAAAACCTCTCTTTTCTGGTAAAAAGCATCCGTATCTAGGATGGCGTGACGGCCTTCTGGTTCAGTAAACTTCAATTTAATCTTAGGCGCTAGTGGCGCTATTTCCGGGGGCAATCCAACCTTGCCGTTTTGAACGATAATCCGCGACACTAATTGGGCGCCACCTGGGGGCATCGTCACTGTTTCAGTGAATGAGTGAGCTAACTGCCCATCAAGTGTGTGCGACAGTCCCAAAACTTCGGGGATAAGATAGTCGGCAAGTGATTTGTCAGCTCTTGGAATAACAGCATCCAAATAGCGCAAACCAATTCGTTCAATAAAATCAAGCTTCAAAACATTATTTACTATTTCCATTCCCTTTAAAAAAGTTTCAAAGAAGGAGCCTGAAGTATCATAGTTGACAGTCTGTAGCGCCAATGCATTATGTTCCAGAATAAACTCTGTCGTCTGATTAATATCCCCGAAGACACAACGTGCCCTGGGAGAGAATGAAGGCACTGGGGACTGCCCACCTTCGGCGGCGGGGGCAAACTGCATAACAAGCTGCTGTATTGTTTCCCGCTTAAAATCAGGAAAATGCGCCGCCCGCATCTGCTCCTGAATGCTTGTCAAATAATTGTCCAAATTGAGGACCGGATTGAAGCGAACCTGAACCACAGTAAAGTAGACAGGCGCATTACTCATTTTCTTGCCCATAAAGATTCCCTCGCTCGCAAAAGTTTACAGCCTGGTTTACACTTTACACTTGACTTTACACTTTTGCAAGGGGCTGCTTGCGAAGTAAACCCGAAACACCTTCATCACTACATTCCCCAACTGATTGATCACCTTCACCGCAATTCGTCCGGCATGTCGAAACCGGCGTCTTCCACTTCACGGGCGGCGGTGACCAAATCGGCGAGGGATTGCTTGGCCTTGTCGAGTTTGTGGAAGCTCATGCCGGGGTTGGCCGGGTTCAGTTGCAGATCGAAGGCCGTGGTTTTCACGGCCTTTTGCTCGTCTCCGTTCAGTTTGGCGAGGCTGTCGGTGAAGGTGTCGGCGATGCGGAGGTTCACAGTTTTATGCCACTCCCTTACCATGTTCTAGTTTTAAATAAACGTCCTTGTTCGTTCTCATCATGAAGCTTCAAGATAATCTCGTTATCGATAAACACCGGTACGCTATCAGTTCGAGGAGGAAGGTCTGAATCGATCAGCGTGATGACGGGTTGCAAGCCAAAATCGGCATATCGGCGAATGACTGAAAGAAGATTTTCCTTCTTTCGATCATCCAAGGATTCGAACACACCGTCGTGATAGACAAAACGTGGAAATTTATCATCGAGATGAGCTCGTAGCACCGCGAGATCGAAGGCAATGCAAAGCAGTTTGCGATAGGTGTGGCCAAGATCAGCACTGGTGGAATTGCCCGATTCGTCCAAAATTTCTGCTTTGAATTCCAAATTTCCGACTTGGTTTGGTGAGACGCTAAGCAAAGCCTTACGGTCAATTACCTCTTCAACGATCTCGCTGAAAAACAACCGTATCGCTGAAAACAGACTATCCTGAACAGAGTTCTGTTTTTCTACGTCTGCCTCAATCTGTGCCTGCAGATGACTGCGTACTTCAATCAACTCCCGAATTTCTTTCCTTAGCTCCTGCAAGCGATGCAGGAAACCTCGCTGGCGCTCCAAGGACGTGATGTCAGCGCGTAACGTCACCATCTCATCGGAAACCTGCTTATATTTACCGAAGACGTCGGTTGAACTCAGAAACGAGAGCATGTCAGAGCGCTTCTTACCCAACAAGTTTAGTTCCGCGTTGACTCTCTTTAGTTCAGCTTCGACTTCCGCTCTCTCTTCCTGCAGGTAGCCGCGGCGCTCATCGGTTATCGCCCGATTGAAGGCAATTAACTGCTGGAAGTCCTTCTTAATCTGCCCTTTGAAGAGGACACCCGCGTCCTCGAAAATTCGCTGTGCCTCGTCAGGATTGAACAATATTTGGTCTTCTTCTAGCGAGGTCAAAATTTTCTTCTTGATCTGGTTCAGCGAATAACGCTCAGAGTTGAGCGATGCGATGCGCTCGTCGATATCATCGATCAACTGTTTAGTGCGGTCCTTGTCTTGAGTCCGGAAATCGAATGCGTCGAGAAGTTTTTGTTTTTTTTCAGCATCTTTCTGCTTAAGCAACAAAATACCTTCGATCTTGCTGATGTCCTCGATGGACCCCCCCAACTCGTTTTTGATGGTCTGCGCAGTTTCCTGTTTCTTGGATAATTCGGCTTCTTTTTCATAGTGTTGGGCGACCAATTGCGCATTGAAACCCAGCATATGTGCAAGAAACGGCTTCCAGTCGGCGTGCTTGGATGCAAACTTGCGCAGGTGGAACACTTCGCGGAAGTCTTCCTGCGAACGTAGCAAATAGCCCAGACCTTTCCGGTACGACCAAGGCTTTAGTGCACGCCAATCAAGCAGACCATCTAGCAGATCGCGAGCGCGGTCAAACGGCACATCCTGATGGTCCCAGCCATTGAGAGGCAATTCCGAGAAGTCTTGATGTCCAGCCTCATGCCGCTTAAAGCTGATTTTCGTGGCCTCCTGGACGCTACGTCTCACTGTCACGAACGACGCATCCTCAAGTTCAATTTCCAGAAAGAAAACGAAGTCTTTGAAAATATCGAAGTGTTTGAAGAGAAAGAACTTAGCATCGCGCCCAGCCAGGAAGCCGAAGTCTAGTAGCCGGCCCAGCGTCGTCTTGCCGAGGTTGTGGGTATCCTTTTGACGGTTCTCCGGCAGGCGGATTTCTGCCATGACGACGTTCAGATCCTGGACAAATTCCACGGGCTCGAATAAATCCGACTTGTTTGAATACAGTTTAGATAGCTTCATTTGGCCCCACATATTCTACAGCATCGGTCTTGGGGCGATAGTCAATCAGGCCCAGCAGATAGAGAAAATTCAGCGCTGGCAAGAACAGCACATCACCGCCAATTACGGACTTTTTCGCAAATTTGTGCAAGCTGTCGTAATCATCCACTCGGCGCGTCTTGAGCCGCGACAACAGCAGTACAGACACGTTGATGACGGTGCGGTCAGGATGAGAGTGCTTTGTCGGTCGTAGCATCGCCCAACTCTCCTATGTCACAATTCCAATACATATAGAACAGTACCGCGCGAGTCAGTCGCTTATGAGCGTGTTGCCGCAAGACGGGATCGCGATTGAACAACAGGTCGACCAAATACTCCATTACTTCGTCGAACGTCTGGTAGTTCTTGCGTTTGGCGATAATTTTCAGCTGAAATTCATCGACCACCGATTCGTACATGTGTAGCAGTTCAATGTTTTCCGGAGCCGCCAGAAATGTCCGAATTTGTGATGTTTCTTTGAGGTATCTTTTGCGCTGCGCCTTAGCATATTCGGCGCTCATGTTGTTCAACGTATTTTTTTGCTCATAAGACACGCGCACAGTCGGAGGATCATCAAGCAGAACCGATATATTCTCTTTTTGTCGGGCTAGCACCTGCACAACTTCAGCAAGATCGTCAGGACTTACGATCAGCGGCGAATCGACCGGATCAAGGTCAGCATCCTTCGCAACATCCGGGAACCGCTTCATCCATCTTTCCAACTCCTCCAGACCGCACAAGTAAATCGACGAGGCGGAAATGCTACACTTTGTTGCAATGTGATTGCGTATCTCGCTTTCAGCGTTGCCAGCCAATCGTCGATTGGCGAAAAGCATGTAGTGGTCGAGTTGCTTAGACTCGCGCAAGTTCTTGATGCGTGGAATCTCTTTGCCGAGCACAGTATTCGCTGCCGTCGTGCTGAAGAAGTCTGATTCCGAAAAATTACGGTTGTAACCATTGGTATGCTTGGCTTGGATAATGGTCGTTCCCATCCACGGGGCAGCGGTGCTCGGAAAGAGTTCGGCTGTTCCCACAAATTTGGCGTCGCGGCCACCATCAGGCCCCTTGGCAAACCCCTGAACAGCAATCCCAAGCAGACGCTGGCACAAGAACACTATTAGGTTCTCGAACTGCCCATCACTTAAATCTTCATATGCATATTTCATGACCAAATAACGCCCAACCTTATTCGTGGAATCATACCCTAAACACCTTCATCACTTCATCCCCCAAATGATTGATAACCTTCACCGCAATCCGCCCCGTTGAAGGCTTATCAAACGGCCGTGACGTATCACTGTTGAGCGTATCCCAGGCATCCTGGTTGATTTCGGCCTTGAGAGTTGTCTTCAGCGCTTTATAAGGATCATTCGCTCCCAGGAAGTAGGCATGACGAACGAAGAAGCTTTCTTCGTTGTAGTCGGTGTCGATGAACCAGCAGGCGATACCTTCGGCGCCGTCGGAGCGAACCTCGCCGGTATTGGGATGGAAGACGTCTACGCCGTTGACTTTGACCTGTACTTGGCCGTCTTCAGCATCGATGATGTCGATATCCGGCTCGCCGAAGATGACGAACAGGTTGCCTTTGCCGGTGTTTTTGAGGTCGTCGGCCATGTGCAGGTCGGCGTTCATGCGGGCTTTGAGGACCGGGATGCGGCCGAGTTTGTCGAATTCGGAGGAGTGGGCGTCGTAGTTGAAGGCGCAGGCGATAAGCACGTCGAACCCTGCATCTCCCGCTTCGCGGGCGGCGGAGACCAGGTCGGGACGGGAGACGGTGCCGAACTCGGGACCGATAAAAATAGCGGCGCGTTTTTCGCCACCGGCATCCTCAAACCGGCCCTCGGCGCAGATCAGGTCACCCGGCCAGGGGGTGAGAGCAGTGAAGTTGATCTTGTCTTCCTTGTGGGTCTGCTGCACACCGGCGGTTTTCAGGTTTTCCAGGATCATCTGGACAAAATCCCGCTCCTGCCCATACCCATCCTTGGCCTCGGCCACCGTATCAATCAGCTCGTCATCGGCACCGACGGTCAAAACCCGATGCGGCGAGAGGCTCTCTACTGTGAATGGCCCGGCAACGCGAACCTTCTTTTTGTCCTCGTAGGGTTTGTCGTAGAGGTATTCATGCTCGGCCTTTGCGGCTATGGAGGCATCGATCTCCTTCTGCCGGTCGATGCGCGCACTCCACCAATCGGCGTGCAGCTTTTTGGCCGCGTCCGACCATTTGGCTTCCACCTCGCGGGGCATTTCCCATTCCTGCCAGTTCTTGCCCAGGCTCTGGTTGAGCTGCTCCCGCAGGGGTTCGAGCTTTTCCTGAAACCTGTCCCAGATGACATCGATCTCGGTGTTATTGGCGATCGATTTCAGGGTGATGTGTGGCACCCGTTCATAGACGAAACCGTGACGGATATTGCCATTGGCCGGCTGTGTGGAAGGCACGGATCGCGTGACTTCGGCTTCTTTCTGTTGTCCTTCGGGGCTGTCGGTGAGGAAATAATAGGGATAGCGAGCACCCATGATGCGGGCACGCGCCAGCGCCAGGGAAACACGGGAGGTGTCGATGGTGATCCAGCGGCGGCCCCATTGTTCGGCAACATAGGCAGTAGATCCTGACCCGCAGGTAGGGTCGAGGACAAGATCGCCGGGGTCTGTGGTCATAAGTACACAACGCTTTATTAATTCTGTTGCAGACTGGACAACATAAATTTTTGGATCGGTTCGACTTTGTATTCCTCCAATATCTGTCCATATATTTGACATAGGGATAACACTGAAATCGTTTAACTTCCTTATATATCGTGGTCTTGTTTTAGATGGCATCATTCTGCCAGCTTTATCGACTCTGTACAGACTGTCAATTTTCACAGTCCAATGTCTCGTACTGGGAGGACTATAGGATTTACCTTGGAATAAAAACTTAGGTAAATCATCCTCAGATTGCGATCCTTCAGAGGTTGTTTCACTATCAACGACAAGATCTTCAGGATTTAAACAATAGTTAGACAATGATGAATATGAAGAAACGGGTTTATACTTTGTGCCACCAGCCTCGCCTGCTGTTTTTTCCGAGTAGATTTGCCGGTATTTAACAGAATCATTCTTCTTTGAGTACCAAAGAACAAAGTCGTTGACATTAGAGATTAGAGAACTTGTAAACCCTGATGTTTTGCTAGTTGTAATTTCACTTACGAAGTTTTTCTCACCAAAAACTTCATCCATCATTGCTCTCACTCTGTGCACATTCTCATCCCCAATCTGCACAAAGATCGACCCCGAATCGGCCAACAAATCCCGCGACACGGTCAAGCGATCTCGCAGATAGGTGAGATACGAATGAATTCCGTCGCGCCAGGTATCGCGAAATGCCTTCACCTGCTCCGGCTCGCGGGTTATATGATCGGCCTTGCCATCCTTGACATCGCGACTGGTGGTGGACCACTGAAAATTGGAGTTGAACTTGATGCCATAGGGCGGGTCGAAGTAGATGCACTGCACCTTGCCCCGCAACCCCTCTCGCTCGGCCAGCGACGCCATCACCTGCAAGCTGTCACCTAGGATCATCCGGTTGGCCCAATGGGCATCATGCTGATAAAACTCGGTCTTGGCCGCCTCATTGGGCAAACCGTTGAAATCGGCAAACAGGTCAAACTGATCCGCGTCGGCCTTGGTCTCAACCTCGGTGCGGCGCAGTAAATCGTCGATCAGCACCTTGGGGTGGACCTTCTCCTGGATATAGAGCGGTGGCGCCTGCACGACCAGATCAGACCAGTCCTGCTCATCCTTGCCTCGCCACACCAACTGAGGGTCGAGATCGCGGTTACGGCGCTCGTAGGCGACCCGGATCGGCGTCTTGTCAGATTCGTGCATGATCGACTGATGTTCGGCGGTGGGGATATTTTTGCGGGTCGCTTCGTCGTGGGTGAGCGATTCAACGGATTTCATTGTCGGGGTTTTGGCCATCATTCCTATCCTTATGCAGCCGACCCGCCGGTAGCGGCGTCGATCATCTTGTTAAACTCAGCTTCAACTTTGGCTTCGAAGTCCGACTCGATCTGGTAGACCTCGGTAAACTCGGCGAAGGCCCAGCGGCCATAGGTGCCGAGGTTGTTGACCCCCGGCACCCAGTAGGTCTCCATGGTTGACTTTTTCTCTTTGGCGTCCTCGCGCCGGTAGCCCTTGATCTCGACGATCAGATGCAGCAGATCATCCTCGCCCCGGCCATCGTCGATCTGCACAATGAAATCGGGCAGGTACTTGCGGGTTTCGGAGCCGTAGCGATAGGGGACTTCCAGCCCGAGGCTGTGGTTCTTGACGTAGGCCTTGACCTTGGGATGGCCTTCGGCAACTCGGCAGAACTCGGCCTCCCAATCACTGTCGAGAATGACCCAGTTGATCTGGCAGCGCCGCGAATCGGTTTCCCAGCGGTCCTTCTTGGAGGTGTTGAAATTGACGTGACTGGTTGAGCCAACCGGGTTGTAGGGGTCGAGCACTGCCTTGACGGGGCTTTCACCTACATGGTGGCGGGTAATGGCGGCGGTGATCTTGTCACAGGCCAGGTCGGCAAGGGTCTTGTACTTGAGCTGGGCGGGATAGGTGCCACCCCGGCAGTCGAGGTAGCCGTCGAGCCACTGGCGGGCGATGCGCTTGAGCTGGCCGAACAGGTTTAACTGTGGTTCGCCATCGGCATCCCGCCATTTGGTCAGGACCAGATGAGAGGTCAGCTCATAGACGATCTGGGAGGGACGGACATCGCCGGTATGCACCAGATTAAGATCGATCGGCGCACCGATGATCCCGGAGTTGCGGGTTTCAGTGGCACCGACCAGGTCGGGGGTCAGCACCAGCGACGACTCGTCATTGAAGTCGGCCGCCAGGCGCGTCTCGGGGAGCTCGGTGCGATAACCAGCGACCCGGGGAAAGCGGATTTCCAGTGCATCCCGTTCGGGCCGGACCGCCTTGACCTGGATTGTTTCACGCGGCGGCTGTGGCGGCGCGATCACCGGCTTGGCAGTAAAGTCAAAGGGAATTCCCAGCACATCGGCATACTCGGTATTGAACAGCCCCTCTTCATTCAGTTCATAGGACTGGCGGCGCAGGGCACGACCGATCACCTGCTCACAGAGAAGCTGGGTACCGAATGCCCGCACCCCGAGAACGTGCGTAACAGTGTTGGCGTCCCATCCTTCAGTGAGCATGGAGACCGAGACCACGCAGCGGATTGACCCGCCAAGGCGACCGTGCTTACCGACGGTGTTCATAACTTCGCGCAGCAGGTCCTGGTCGGTGATGTTGTCAGCCTGACGAAGGTCATTCGTGCGTTTGATGATCTCGCGCCGGAATCGTTCGATTTCATCCGAGGCCATCTCGCGAAAGTTGGCATCCAGCGCCTCGCCTGATTCGAGCTGTTCGCTGTCGATCAGCAGGGTGTTGGGGCGAGGCAGAGGGTTGCCGAATTGGTCCGTATTGCGGAACAGGGGCAGCCGGCCGTCTTGCTGCAAGCTCGTACCATCTTCCTTTTCAATAACGAACCCGGAGATGTAGTCATAGACCAGCTTCGAGGTGGCGGTGTTGTTGCAGACGACGATGAAGCAAGGCGGGACGTTGATCCCCTCTTTTTGCCACAGCTCGAAAGTTTTTTCGTAATGTCCGTAGAGTGCTTGAAGTGCGGTTTGCAGTTGCGGCGGCAAGTCCAGGGGGTTGAGCGTAGCAGCCTTGCCGCGCCCTTTCTTTGGCATCTTCTTGCCGATGTGCTCCCAGAGGTTGCGGAACATCGGCATCTCTTCACCGGGGATGTTATCCGCCACTGGCACCCGAGGCAGCTTGACGATGCCGCACTCGATGGCATCCATCAGCGAAAAGTCGCTCATCGTCCAAGGGAACAACGTCCCCTCGGCATAGCCGGAGCCGCGCAGGAAAAAGGGCGTTGCCGAGAGGTCGATGACCTGAGAAAGGCCAAGCTTTCGGTTGACTATTTCCAGTCCCGAAATCCAGAGTCGGGCCGCTTCATTGTTTTTCTCGGCTTCTTTCTTTTCGTCACCCTTCAGATCGCTGACATCGTCCTCACCAGGTTTTTCCCGGTAACAATGGTGGGCCTCGTCATTGATCGCCAGAATATTCTTTAGCCCCATCAGCTCAGGCATGACGCGTTGGAGCATCTGACCTTCGGTCTCAAGAGTGTTGAGAGATTCACCGCGCCCTTGCAGCAGGGCTCGTCCCCCTTTCGATAATTCGATCCGTTCGCGCAGTTTGAATGCGTGAAAGTTGGTGATAACAATCTTGGCGCGTTCGATATCCCCGAGCATATCGCTGGGCACCAGCTCGCGGCTTTGGTAGTAGCTGTCCGGGTCGTTCGGTTGCAGAACCCGCAGACGATCACGGATGGTGATGCCTGGAGCGACAATTAGAAATCCCCGAGTGAATTTTTTGCTATTGGGACGACGCACGGCATTGATGGTCTGCCAGGCGATCAGCATCGCCATAACGGTCGTTTTGCCCGCCCCTGTCGCCAGTTTCAAAGCGAGACGCATCAACTCAGGGTTTGCATCGTTGTTGGCCCTGGTCAGATGATCGAGAAAGTCTTTACCCGCTTTTTCGGTCGGGGCAACTTCAGTCAACCAGATCGCGGTCTCAATGGCTTCTATCTGGCAGAAAAATGGGCGAATACTATTGAAAGAATGATGGCGCCAGTGCTGAAGCAATCTGGCTGTTTCGGGAGTGACTTTCCAGTTGGCTGGATTTTGTATCATCCGCCAGCGATCGACATGCTCCCGCAGACGATTGATGATTGACGTCTGATCATACTGCTGATCTTCAGTGGAGAGGCCTATGCCTTCATCGAAGACAAATCCTTGCTGAACCCCACCGGATTTGCGTTTTCTTGGTTTAGGGATCGGAGTAATGAAGTCAGCACGGCGACGCTTCTCGATGATCTTCTGGGTTGGCTGACCCTGCTCATCGAGTTCCCAATGCCTGCCAGGATAACCGTATGGAGAATTGAGAATTGGTTGATCGAAGAAAGGATTGTTCATTTCTACACGCTCCCCCCCTAAACTGAAAGAAATTGCAAAAATTCATCATAAACAATACTGAATTGATTTTCTATCAGGAAATTCCTGATGTTTTGATGGAAACTTAACTTTCCCAGAACTATTTTTTGAAAAACACATTATTTCTTCCATGAGAGTTTATGGATTTCATTTATTGAAACAAAACAACTAGTAAATGCATTTTCCATAATTTTGTCAGTAAAATAAGATAGTAATTTATGGTTTTTATCTGAGTAATACCTATATTCTAAGAAAAAGGGTACTATCGGCAGTATTTCGAGCATATTTTTCTTGTTGAGTCTAAGAGGGTAAATATTTTTTATTTTCCATTTTTTGTTCACTCATATCCGAATCTATTTATAAAAACAATCGGAGTCGTGATATGGATGAAATAAGTTGGGATTACCTAAAACATTTTAACAGGAAGAAGTATATCGAGAAACTTAGTGAGATATATGGCATTGATGAAGATTCTGCCAAGAAGTTAGACAAAGACTTTGTGTTGCTAGAAAAAGGGGTTGATACTATCGATGGTTATTACGACGAGGAGAGTCCATTTAAGATGCGCGAAGTCGCAGAGAATTTGGGACTGCCTGTCAAAGTTATTGGTCGATTGCATGATTGCCAAGTGATAAGTTATCCCATGTTGTTTTTAGACATTCATTTTTTAACTTCTTTGAAAAAAATATGGGGAAATCCTTTTTTTATTCGGAAGCAGCTTTCAAATTTGAGCTATCAACAACGGCAGGAAATAATTAAACGCCCAGAATTGACCTCAAAATGGGAGCGATGGGCTTATTCCACTTTTTTAAATAATAAAATTGATTTAGACGACAAAAGGCGAATCATGAATCCGGAAAATCGAATCAGGATCGAGATCGTCGCCGAGATCCTCGAAGATGTGTTCAAAGTTCCCAATAACGAAAAATTGAAGACCCGTCTTCGAAAAATTCGTGAAATAGCCTGGAATGACAAGAAAAGAGCCAAGAAGGAGGGCATTGAAGTGGACCAAATGGCTTTGCGCAGGGACATTGACCCGAACTATGAGAGGCAAAGCGTCAAAAAAGATTCCGGTTCAACCTAAACCTACGGACGCTCCTGTCGAATAAGTTGTCAACAACCAAAAGATAACAGTTGGTAACATCAGGTTGTTACCAACTGTTATCTTCAAAAAATGACAGGAGCTATCCCATGAGACAAAGATCAGACAATATCAGCTATTCGGAGGTTGGCGCGGCCATCGAAGCCCTGTTTCTCGAGGGGAAAAAACCCACTATCCGAAATGTTCGTGCCCAGCTTGGCGATAGAGGGTCGTCCACGACAATCAGTGAGATTGTAAGGAAATACAATCAGAGTAACGCCATCTCTGAAATACTTGGCTCTGCCCACTTGTCCACCACGGTCACAGGCGCCATCATTGCTGAAATCAAAAAGTTCTGCAGCCAAGAGACTGAACAGCTTCAAAGACGTGTTGAAACTGCCGAGGAAGATACGCGAGCCTTACTCGAAGAGAATAGTGAACTGCACGCTGAATGCAAACGAGTCTCTCAGGACATCTCGAAAGCGGCCCAAGAGATAGTCAGGCTAAACCAAAGCATTGAAATAGACACGGCACGCGCGTCCACGCGCCTGGAAACCTCTACCCTGAGAATCAGGGAGTTGGAAAAGGAGATCGGTGAACTAAAAAGCCGGCTACTGGAGGCGGATCGGGAATTAATTGTCGCCCGCAATTACAGCGAAAAAACTCGCGAACTTCAAAATCGGCTGGAGAAAGAGGAAGGTCGCTCGGCCCTACTGGAAACGGAATTACGGTCCATCAGCCGGATCCTGATCACCTCAAACGCCGAAAGATCGCCTTCGAAACAGAAAACCAGGAATAAAAAGCAGGAACAATCTCCTGATGTTACGGCAACCTGATAGCAGTAACCGCCCTTGAGTGCAGGAATGTCACCCACGGGATTACTGTCTAAAACTTTCTGACGCTAATGGCAGCAACGACTCTCCCCCAAATCTTCAGATCAGGACCAGACAAAGGGGGGTACTGGGGATTCTCGGCAACATAAAGCGACTGTCCCTGGACCTCCCTTCTCCATCGCACGTGAGTGCCCCCCCATTGATCAATCAAAAACGCGACCTGGTTTACTCCGGGCTCTCCACGTTGAATGAGCACAAGATCTCCATCGTTTATCCTGGGTGACATGGCATCGCCAGCCATCGGGAGAACGACATCGCCAGGATCCAATCCCGGAACCTGGACAACGCCATCCATCTCACTAGTGATCGACCCTGCGTTGCCAAAGCAAGGTGAAGAGTAATAAGGGGTACCTTCACCATCTGGCAGTGCGGATTGTCCCTCTTGACCCGTCAAGAGCCATTCCACCGAACAATCCAGGGCTTCACCCAATTGGATGACTTGATGGGCATCGGGAACCCGGTGTCCATTTTCAAATCTGTTAATTGTGTTTGGAGAGACTTTTATTTTTTCGGCCAGTTGCACTTGGGTCAATCCGAGTGCTTTCCGTCGTTGTGTAATTCGATCAAACATAGATCCACCCTTTTGGCTATTTAGATATTGACAAACCAACCCATTTGGGTTAATATGGCTACAAAAATGCCCGTTTGGTTGAATATGCCACAAGAAAGGAGATTGTTGAATGAAAAAAATGAATGCTGAGAAAAAAACCAAAATATCGATGTTGGAGGATTCCAAAAAGTCTGAACTCAAACCAAAAAAAACAGCGCCGACTCACCTCAAGGTTCTTCCATCACCAAGCCAATCGATTGGTGCCATACAAAACGATTCGGATCAAAATGAAAAAGATGTAATTCCGGCGTGGTGGGAGTGCCCAGAGGAAGAATATCCTATGGCGCCTAGCTCCCTCCAAAAATTCGTCCTGGAACGCAGCCTCAATAATGCCTACTGCCTTTCACCATGCACGGTTGGAAATGTCAACCCTGAGGCCTATTTCTGGTTTTACTGCCTGATCCATGACCACATCTACGCGGTCGAATTCAGCCGATTTATGAAGGAGTCACCAGGAACTAACGGATGTCCGGTATGTAGCCGGAATAATTAACACATAATAAAAAAAGAAAAAAATTAAGTGACTCCTTCATTATTTTCCTTCTCATTAATTTAAAAATTGTGGCAAAATTTTTTTATGCATATGGCCGTATGTAAATTTGCTTATCTGGAGAATGTATGAAGGGTTCGGTTATTGGGAGTGAGGCGTCAGCTATTGGTAGAAAATATTATTTTGAGACAAGATGGCCGCCCTGAAAATTTTGGCACCTACTTAACTTTAAGCAATCTGTGTTTCAATACCTTTGAGGGCGCATGTTGGCATTTCTGTGGGAAATAGTAATTGTTAGCATGAATATTTAATATTTATTTTAAAGGAACATTAGTGTTCTGGATTACTTTAATATTGGAGATATTAACGCGTGAATAAACAAGACATGACCTTAGCACCGGAATTTCAACTCATGGTAGATTCCTGGGAGAATGGACCTTATGTAGCTCGCTCCCTAGTTCGTAAATTTAGCGGCGGTATGCTAAATCCTAAAACTATGGCTAATCTTGATTCTCTGGGGGAAGGGCCCGAGCGGGTAAAATTTGGCAACAGGGTTTATTATCCGGTGGTCAAGTTGGCTGAATGGGCACAAAATCGAGCCTTTGGTAAACTGGCAGCATAGGAATTGCATCGTCGCTGCCGAGGTAGTGAATCGGCAGCGACGATGCAATCTGAAACATGAAGTAACCCTTTGTCGCTACCCCCTCTGAGTCAACCTATGTCTTCCCAGATTTTGCTGTGGCAAATTCCTCGCTAGGGCACGGATGATAAAATTTCATCCAATTTTCAGATTGGCTACCTTGCAGAGAGGTGGCACTCAGCAAGGATTAACCGAACATTCCTTTTATTTTCGACCATAGTCCAGAACCTACCATTTCGTCAGCAACTTTTAAAACCTCTTGAATTAGTTTTAGTAAGTCTTTGTCGCCAACCCAGTGCTTGAGGACAACTTTTTCCTCTACTTCGTTGAGAAGGCTATTTAAAGCATAGGCAGTAAGGGCAATGTCATCCACAAAGCCAATAGGACCTACAATACCCTCTGGAACTAAATCGACTGGTGAGACAAAGTAGGCAATAACTATTACTAGCTTCGCTTTGTGAGATGCGGGAACATTTTTGTCGATGACCAATTTGCATAAGAGATGAAATAGGTCTGGTGCGACGAGAACGTAATTAATCCACTCTGATTTCGTGCCATCTTCAGAAGTTGCCCAATCATTGATTTGTGCTCTGATCTTTTGGTAGAAATCATTTTGTTGCCTGATCCATTTTAACCACCCAAATCCAAAGTTGAGACAATCTATGGTGTAGAAAAGTATCACCTAAAGTATCACCCAAACCATAAAAACCAAAAAGGGCTAGCTGATATATCAGCTAACCCTTTGATTTTCTTGGTGGAGCTAAGCGGGATCGAACCGCTGACCTCTTGAATGCCATTCAAGCGCTCTCCCAGCTGAGCTATAGCCCCTTGTTGACGGAGCACTTTATATCAAAACGGATCGATGACTGTCAACAGGTTTTTTAAGATATTTTCGATAGGTGCATCTTCGCCTTGCGATTCGGTTTCCCTAGAGGGTCAGGCTGACCAGGGAAAAGATAGCGGCCCCTATCAAAAAGGGATCGCATTCGCGAATTTTGCCCAGGCAAAGTTTGATGAGAACATAGGAAATAAGCCCGAAAGCCAGTCCCGTCGCGATGGAGTAGGTCAGCGGCATGAGGCTGAAGGTCAGAAATGCCGGTGCCCCTTCCTCGAACTGATAAAAATCGACCTGTCCGATTCCACGCATCATAAATATCCCCACCAGGATCAAGGCAGGTGCCGTGGCATAGGCGGGTACAGCGGCGATGATCGGGGTAAAAAACAGGGCCAGAAGAAAAAGAAGGGCGGTGACGACGCTGGTGAGGCCGGTGCGTCCGCCATCGGAAACTCCGCTGGCCGATTCCACATAGGTCGTGGTCGTGCTGGTTCCCAGCAGGGCACCGCCAATGGTCGCCATGGCGTCGGCTGTAAGCATCTTTGGCAGTCCGGGAATGTTGCCATCCTTGTCCGCCATGCCGGCCTCGCGACAAACGGCCAGCATGGTTCCCAGGCTGTCAAAGAGGTCGACAAACATGAAAGAAAAAATACTGGCCCACATGGAAATTTTGAGAGCGGCCAGTATGTCCAGTTGAAAGGCGAGGGGAGCCGGAGAAGGGGGGATGGCCATTAGGGCGCTGGGCAGCGGCGATATTTTCAGAACCATGCCAATCCCGGCCGTGATGAGAATGGCCAGCAGGATGGAACCTCGAATGCGTCTGATCTCCAAGATGATCGCCAGCAGGAGGCCGATGAGCCCAAGAACGGCCATGGGGGTGAATGTCCCCAGTTGTACCAGGACCGCCTCGCTTTTGACAATCAGCCCGAGATTCTGCATGCCGATGAACGCAATAAACAGACCGATGCCAACCGAGGTGGCCAGACGTAGCGAAAGGGGAATGGCATGAACGATGCGCTCCCGTACGCCCAGCCAGGTGAGAATGAGGAAAAAGACGCCGGAGAGAAAGACCACGCCCAGGGCAGTCTGCCAGGGAACGCCTTGTCCCAGGACGAGGGCGTAGGTAAAAAAAGCGTTGAGGCCCATTCCGGGGGCCATCATGAGGGGGGCGTTGGCCCACAAAGCCACAAGAAGAGTGGCCAGTGCCGCTGCCAGGCAGGTTACGGTGGTCAGTGCCCCTTTGTCCATGCCAGCCTGAGCCAGCATGGAGGGATGCACGAAAATGATGTATGCCCCGGTGAGAAAGGTGGTGACGCCGGCAGTGATTTCCGTGCGGACATTGGTGCCGTGCTGATGCAAATGAAACAGCTTCTCGAGCATGGAGTGCCTCCGAAAAGAGTGATATGGCCGGTTGCGGGTGGAGCAATGGCTGTGAAAGTGTTAAACAAAAAAGCCGGAGGAAAACCCCGGCTTTTGAGTAGCGTCAGTGTGTCGCCTTACAGGGAAATACCGGTCAGCCGGGTGAGTGCTTCCATGTATTTCTCCCCGGTTTTGCGGACGATTTCTTCGGGCAGACTGGGGGCTGGCGCCTTTTTACCCCAGTCGAGGGTTTCCAGGTAGTCCCTCAGAAACTGCTTGTCGAAGCTGGGTTGGGCGCCGCCTGGCTGATACTGGTCCTTGGGCCAGAAGCGGGAGGAGTCAGGCGAGAGCGCTTCATCAATCCAGATCAGTTCTCCCTCGTAGAGACCGAATTCGAACTTGGTGTCGGCGATGATGATGCCCTTGCCGTCGGCAATGTTGCGAGCTCTTTCGTAAATGGCCAAGGTGGCCTTGCGAACCGCTTCGGCCATTTCAAGGCCGCAGAGCTCTACGACCTTGTCGAAGGAGATGTTTTCGTCATGCTCGCCAAGCTCGGCCTTGGTGGAAGGGGTGAAAATGGGAGTGGGCAGCTGTTGGCTTTCCACCAGTCCTGCCGGCAGGGGAATGCCGCAGATGCTTCCCTGCTTCTGGTATTCCTTCCAGCCTGACCCGGAAATGTAGCCACGCACAATACACTCGACAGGCAGGGGCTTGGCCTTTTTGACCAGCATGCTGCGCCCTTCGAGCTGGTCACGATATTTGTGGGTTTCCGAAGGAAACTCCGCTATATCCGTGGCGATAACGTGATTGGGGATGATGTCCTGCATCTGGTCGAACCAGAATTTGGAAATCTGGGTCAGTACGAAACCCTTGTTGGGGATCCCTTCGTTCATGATCACGTCAAAGGCGGAGATACGGTCGCTGGTGACGATCAAGAGATGTTCACCAAGGTCAAAGATGTCACGGACCTTGCCGCGATTGACCAGTTTAAGATCGGGGCAGTTGGCTTGCATTAAGACCGGCGTCATGGCCTTACTCCTCTTTAATCTTTAAGGTCGCTAAGAATGGTGGGGGCGATGGTGATTTCCGATTGCTCCCGCAGGCTTTCAAGTGTTTCCGCCAGCTTTTGCTCTTGTTTTCGCGCCAGCAGGGTTTCCCTGAGGGTGTCTCGTATGGCGGGAGTCAAGGCATCCATGTCAGCCTCCTGGCGGTTTTTCAGGGCGGAGACCAGGTATTGACCGTTGGTGGTGTAGACTTCGGGCGCTGCCGGTTTCTCTTTGGTGAGAGTGAAGGCGGCTTGCGCCAGTTCAGTGAGGTCGCCGATCCGGGGGACGAAGGCTCCGTAGGACCGGGTGAAGAAGCCGGTCTCTTCGACGGGAAGCCCTTGCTGTGCCGCCTGGGATGACAACGATTTTCCGGACTCGATGCCCTTCAGGACTTTTTGGGCACTTTCCTGGGCCAATTCGCGGCTTTTTCCCTGGCGAAAGGCCATCTCGACCTGTTGTTGCACCTCGGCCAATTCGGGCAGTCGGGAGGGACGCTTTTCCTTGACCCCGTAGAGAATAATTTTGCCGGAGACAATGACAGGGCGGGCGAGTTCCTTCTCTTCAAGGGTAAAGGCTACGCCCGAAATCTCGGGGACCATGCCGAGACCGTCAATGGCCTCCTGGCGAGAAAAGAAACCGGTTTCCTGAAGGTCGAGGTCGTTGGCAGCCGCTGCTGCAGCCAGGTCGCCGCTCTTGCGATTGATGTTGTAGGCATCCATGGCCGCTTCCATGGCCATCTGTTGGGATTTTTCCACTTTCAGGCCCGCTTTGATTTCATCCAGAACATCGGCGAAAGGTTTGATGCCCGCCTCGATGTAGCCCTCGCTGCGAATGATGTGAAAACCTTCGGGGGTTTGCACGACTTCGCTGAGGTCGCCGGGTTTAAGGGCGAAAGCCGCCTCGGCAAATTCCCTGTTGGCCTGATCGCGGGTGATGTAGCCCATTGAGCCGCCATTGGGCGCGGTACGGGCGTCGTCGGAGTGTTTGCGGGCCAGGGTGGAAAAGTCCTTTCCGGCGCGAATCTCGTCCAGAATTTTTTGAGCCAGCTGCCGCTTCTTTTCCAGCAAATCAGACGAAGTTCCCGCCGCCGCTTTGATCAGGATATGCGAAATTTTCGCCTGTTCATTGATTTCAAAGAGGTCCAGATGCCGCCGGTAGTATCTTTCCAGATCCTCGTCGGTAAACGTGACCTTGTCAGCAAAGCGAGTGGGGTCGAATTGCAGATATTGCAGGGAGATCGTTTCGGAAACGCGGAATTCCTCGCGGTTGTCAGTAAAGAAAGCTTCGAGTTCCTCGGAGCCGACCTTGACTTTGTGTTCAAACAGGGCTGGAGGCGATTTGGCAAAGACCAGATTGACCTTTTCGTTCTGATCCCGGTACTCCTGCTCGATGTCCTCATCGGAGACGCTGACGCCTTCCTGGATTTTCGCCTGAGCCTTGGCGATGAGCAGCTGCTGTTTCTGCAGGGCTTCAAAATCTTCAGGCGAGAGGCGCTGGTAGGACAGAACCTGCAGGTAGCGCTCTTTGTTGAAGATCCCATTGTCCTGGAAGGCGGGGATGGTGGCGATGGAGTCGACCAGCTCTTTTTGGCTCACGCTGATTTTGAGTTTTTTGGCTTCCTGCAACAGGAGGGTTTCGTCGATCAGGGATTCGACGACCTGTTTCCTGATGCCAAGCTGTTTCTCCAGAGCCGGCGTAAACTGATCACGATAGATATTCTGGTAAAGCTGGTAGAGATCGTTGTAGGCGTTCTGGTATTCGTTGTAGCTGATGTCCGTGCCATTGACTGAGATGGCGACCGCTGGGGTCTCGTCGCGGCCGTCGTCCCCTTTTCCCCAGACGAGGAAGATGGTTCCCACGAATGTGGCGATAATGGCCCAGAAAACGAGTTTAACGATGGTGGATTTCTGTTTTTTGCGAATCAAATCAAGCATTGACGAACCTCTCCTTCAGGCGGTTTAATGAGGTCTAAGGAACAGGGCGCATGTTAGACAATCAGGGGTGGAAATGCAATAACTTTTTCGGTTTATTGGCTTGAAAAAACCTTGTGCTTTTGGTAGTGTAAGCGGCATTTTAAGCAGGGGGAGGGCGCTCCCTCATGTGGGTGAAAGGAGACATCCGAAACATGTTCAACCTCTTTGATGCCATTCTGGGCATTTTTTCCAATGACCTCGCCATCGATCTGGGAACCGCCAATACCCTGGTTTACCTCAAGGGGAAGGGTATCGTCGTCAGTGAACCGTCGGTCGTGGCGGTGCAGAAGGATAGCATGGGGCAGCGCAAGGTGCTTGCCGTGGGCATGGAAGCGAAGAAGATGCTGGGGAGAACCCCGGGCTCCATCGTGGCCATCCGTCCCATGAAAGACGGCGTCATTGCGGATTTCGATATTACCGAGGAGATGCTGCGGTATTTCATCCAGAAGGTCCATAACCGCAAAACTCTGGTTCGCCCTCGCATTGTCATCTGTGTGCCTTCGGGCATCACCCAGGTGGAGAAGCGGGCCGTCAAGGAATCCGCCGAATCCGCCGGTGCTCGCGAGGTCTATCTGATCGAAGAGCCCATGGCGGCCGCCATCGGGGCCGGATTGCCCATCACCGAGGCCTCGGGCAATATGATTGTCGACATCGGCGGCGGGACCACGGAAGTGGCCGTCATCTCGCTGGCAGGGATTGTCTATGCCAAGAGTGTTCGGGTCGGCGGCGACAAGCTGGATGAAGCCATCGTGCAATACATGAAGCGTAAATATAATCTGTTGATCGGGGAGCGCACGGCGGAGCAGATCAAAATCGAGATCGGCAGTGCCTACCCGGACGATCAGGTGCGCAGCATGGAGGTCAAGGGGCGCGACCTCGTCAGCGGCATCCCCAAGACTCTCGAGATCGATTCCAATGAGATCAGGGAGGCTCTGTCCGAACCGGTCAACGCCATCGTCGAGGCGGTGCGCATCACTCTGGAAAGAACGCCGCCGGAACTGGCGGCTGATATCGTCGACAAGGGGATTGTGCTGGCCGGCGGTGGCGCCATGCTGAAAAATGTCGACGTTCTGCTGCGCGAAGAGACCGGGTTGCCTGTGGTTATTGCTGATGACCCGCTTTCCTGCGTTGTGCTCGGTTCGGGCAAGGTGCTCGATGAGCTCGACCTGCTCAAGCGTGTGGCTATTTCCTATTGAGACAGGGGTGAGCCCTCTGCGGTGACTCGCCCAATTTCCCGTCGTCAAGGAGGGCTGCATGCCCTCCTTTTCTTTCCTGTCATAAGTCCGGACTTCCATGCTGGATCTGTTTAAAAAATACAGGACTCTTCTCCTTCTCTGCGTCTTTGTTCTTTCGGCGCTGCTCTTTTACTCCACTCATTTGCGCACTCAGGCGCGCACCACGCTGTTCGAAAAGATGGTACTGGTCTTTACCGGCCCCTTGCAGAAGGGGATGGATGGCCTGGTAACCTCGGTTGCCGATACCTGGAGCCGTTACCTCTGGCTGGTGCGGACCGAAGAAGAAAATCGTGAGCTGCTGCAGGAAAACCGGCGTCTTAAGGCGGCTCTCGACCAGCTCGAGGAAGTTCGTCTGAGCAACGAAAGGCTTCGCACCCTTCTGAATTTTCGCGAGGACATTCAGATGCCGGCTCTTCCCGCCCGCGTCATCGGCGAGGATGCCTCCGGCTGGTTCCGTACGGTGGTCATCGACCGGGGTTCTGCCGACGGTGTCACCGAGGGGCTCGCTGTCGTGGTTCCCGAAGGAGCCGTCGGGAGGATTATCGCGGTCGCACCCGGGTATGCCCGGGTGCTGCTCGTCACCGACCCCTCATCGGCTGTTGCCTCCCTCGTGCAGCGAAGCCGCACCCGCGGCGTCGCTCGTGGTCGGGGCGACAACCTGTCCTTTGAATACGCCTTGCGGGACCAGGATGTGGTCATTGGCGACCGTATCATCAGTTCGGGTATGGGCGGGATATTCCCCAAGGGGATTGTCCTTGGCACGGTGACCCAGGTGGCTCGCGAAGGCTACCGGATGTTTCAGGAAGTGGAGATCGCTCCCTTTGTCGATTTTGACCAGCTCGAAGAGGTTCTGGTCCTGTTAAAGGAAGACGCATGAGTAAAGCCGTTTACGTCTACTTTTTGATCGGCTACCTCTTTATCCTTTTGCAGACCTCACTATTGCCCGCTCTTCTTCCTTTCCGACTGGAGCCCGACCTGCTCCTGATTCTGGTCGTCTATGTCGGCCTGCTGGAAAACTATATTCGCGGCAGTCTGCTGGCCTTTGTGCTGGGCTGCCTCTTTGATGTCTTTGCCGGACATTATCTGGGCCTGCACGGTTTTGTCCTGCTGGTTATCTTCCTCCTTGTCCGCGGAACGGTCGATCGCTTCAATACCGAAAACTCTCTGCTCCTTCTGCTCATGGTCTTCGCCGGCACCTTTATCGAAGGGGGGCTGCTGGTCTTTTCCCTGAAGTTTTTCGCTCACGCCGGGCCTGTCGGCAGCCTGATCCTGTGGCGCCTGCTGCCCCAGGCGATCCTCAATTTTGCCGCCACCTGGCTGCTGCTCAGTGGCGTGCTGTGGATTCAAAAACGCTTTTTCCCCCGTGAGAGTATTCCCGGGCTGCAGAAGCTGAGATAATTGCTATGGGGCTCAATGCCGGCTGGTCGGAAACTCCCGGCCTCAAAAAACGTTTCGTGATCATTTCCCTTGCGGCAGGGGCTTTTTTCCTGCTGCTGCTGATGCGCTTATGGTACTTGCAGGTGATCAGTGCCGATTCCTACCTTGAGCTTTCGGAAAAGAACCGCTTGCGTTACATCCCGGTGGAAGCGCCGCGAGGGGCCATCTATGATCGTGACGGTCTCCTCTTGGTCGATAACCGGCCTGCTTTCGGGGTCTCTGTGCTGCGTCAGGACGTAGAAGACGTGGATCTTCTGCTGGAAACCCTTGCCGGTTACCTGGATGAGGATGTGGTCATCCTGCACGAACGCTACCAAAAGGGGAGGCGTCTGCCTGCCTACCGGCCCTTGCCTTTAGCGGAAGACATTGGCCGCGACCGCATGGAAGTCATTCAGGAAAACGCCTCTGATCTACCTGGCTTGCTCACCGTCGTTCGTCCCAACCGGACTTATCCTTATCAGGAAATCGGTGCTCATCTGTTCGGCTATCTGGGAGAGATTACCGAGCAGCAATTGCGCAGCCAGGACTTTTCCGGATACCGGTCCGGTGAATTTGTCGGTAAAAGCGGGATTGAAAAACGCCTGGAAAGCACCTTGCGCGGCCATGAGGGGCAGCAGCGACTTGAGGTCAACGTCAGGGGCAAGCTCCTTCGCAGTCTCCAGACCCGGGATCCCTTTCCGGGCAATCGGGTCTATCTGACGATCAAGCGGGATCTGCAACTGGCGGCCGAAGCGGCTTTTGAAGACCATGCCGGGGCCGCCGTCGTGCTGGATGTTCACTCCGGCGAGGTTTTGGCTCTGGTCAGTCGCCCCTCCTTCAACCCGGATACCTTCGCTCAGGGCATAAGTTCCGAAGAGTGGATCGCCCTTCTGAAGGATCCCCGCCATCCTCTGCAGAACAAGGCGATAACCGGGCAGTATCCCCCCGGCTCGACCTTCAAGATTGTGTCTGCCCTGGCGGCCTTGAAATCGGGACTGATCACCGCGTCGACTTCGGTTAACTGCACGGGGAAGCTCGAGGTGGGCGATAGGGAATTTCGCTGCTGGAAGAGGAGAGGGCACGGTAAAACGAACCTCAAAAAGGCGCTGAAAGAAAGCTGTGATGTCTGGTTTTACCAGGTTGCGCAGGATCTCGGTATCGATCGGCTTTCCGAAACGGCCATGGATCTGGGCCTGGGCAGCGCGCTGGGCCTCGACCTCGAAGGGGAGAAGGCCGGACTGATACCGACGAGGGACTGGAAGCGCCGGCGATTCGGCGCCCCCTGGTACGACGGTGAAACGGTCATCGCCTCTATCGGACAGGGCTATGTGCTGACAACGCCCCTGCAGCTGGCGGTCATGACGGCGACCATGGCCAATGGCGGTACCGTGTATCGCCCGCAGGTCGTCAAGAAGGTTGTTGATCTTGTCGGCAATGTGCTGGAGGACCATTCTCCCGAAATTCTCAAATCGACTCCTTTTTCCCAAAAAGACCTGATGGCGGTGCACACCGGGCTGGTGGCGGCGGTGAACGAACCGGGAGGCACGGCCTGGTCCCGTAAGCTTGAAGGCGTGAAGGTGGCCGGGAAGACGGGAACCGCTCAGGTTGTCCGTCTCAAAGACGATGATGACCAGGAGGATGATGAGGAGAAGATCCCCTACCGTTTTCGGGATCACGCCCTTTTTGTGGCCTATGCGCCGGCCGAGGCGCCCGAAATTGCCGTTGCCGTCGTCGTTGAGCACGGCCGGCATGGCAGCACCGTCGCCGCTCCCATCGCCATGGAAATGATTGCCAGCTATTTTGGGGTGGAAGTGGGTCCCCAGCCCGAAAATGTACCCTATGCGGGAGACTGAACACCATGTTTGACCGCCGTCTGTTGACACACTTCGACTGGTTTTTTCTGGCCCTCGTCTGCCTGGTGGCCGCCATTGGCATGATGAACCTGTACAGCGCCACCGCCTCCTGGTCCTCCGGGGGAACGCCTGTCTACATCAAGCAGATGTACTGGTTTGCTTTGGGGATTGTCATCGCCCTGACCGTTTGTGTGTTCGATTATCGTCACCTCGAATATATGGGTTTTTTTTTCTATGGGGCCAATGTCCTGCTGCTGATCGGTGTCCTTTTGTTCGGCAAGACTTCCATGGGGGCCACACGCTGGCTCGATCTCGGTTTTTTCAATCTGCAGCCGAGCGAGGTCATGAAAATCGTCATCATCATCACCCTCGCATGCCATTTCAGCCGCAAAGGGCATGCTTTCGGCCATAATTTCAGAGAATTGCTCCCGCCTTTTTCCCTGCTGGCGCTACCGGTTCTGCTGATCATGAAGCAGCCCGATCTGGGCACGTCGATGATGGTCGTCTTTATCGGCCTGACTGTTGCCCTCTTTGCCGGCATTCAGCGACTCACCCTTATCGGCTTGACCGTGCTGGGCATCCTGGGAGCCGGCGGGGGCTGGTTTTTGCTGCATGACTACCAGCGGGAGCGGGTCTATACTTTTCTCAATCCCGAACGAGATCCTCTGGGCTCCGGCTATCACATTATCCAGTCCAAGATCGCCGTGGGCAGTGGCGGGTTCTGGGGCAAGGGCTTCATGAAGGGGACCCAGTCCCAGCTCTCTTTTCTGCCGGAACGACACACGGACTTCGCTTTTTCCGTCTTTGCCGAAGAGTGGGGCTTTGTCGGCAGCCTGGGCCTGTTGGCGCTCTATCTGCTGATTATTATCTGGGGCCTCTATATTGCCCGGCGCGCGGCCGATAAATTCGGCATGTTTCTGGCCTTGGGCGTGGTGGCCATGCTGTTCTGGCATATGGTGGTAAATCTGGGGATGGTCATCGGCCTGTTGCCCGTCGTCGGCGTCCCGCTGCCCCTCTTTTCCTACGGCGGCACCAGTATGGTGACCTCCATGATCGGAACCGGTTTGCTGCTCAACGTCAGTATGAGGCGCTTCAAGTTCTGATGACCGGACGGCGCCGTTGTTTTTCGCGTCTGCTATACTTCCTGCAGGAAATGAAAACTTCAGGGAGGGACTCATGCGCGAAGCTGCCTTCTGGGAAAAAAAAGAGGGAAACAAGACCCTTTGCATCCTGTGCCGCCACCAGTGCCTGATTGCCGTCGGCAAAAGAGGCCTGTGCGGGGTGCGAGAAAATCGCGACGGCATTCTCTACTCGCTTGTCTATGAAAAGCTGATTGCCGAGAACGTCGACCACATCGAGAAAAAACCTCTCTTTCATTATCTGCCAGGCTCCACCAGCTATTCCATCGCCACCGTCGGCTGCAATTTCCACTGCCAGCATTGTCAGAATTACGACATCTCCCAGTGGAGCGCTTCCAGGGGGGCGGTGCCGGGCGAGAAAGTCTCCCCAGCCGACCTCGTGCAGCGGGCGCTGGCGGCGGGATGCCGCAGTATTTCCTACACCTATACCGAACCGACCATCTTCTACGAGTATGCCTATGACACCGCCGTGCTGGCCAAGGAAGCCGGTCTCGGCAATGTGTTCGTCAGCAATGGCTATACGGGGACCGCTGCGCTGGAACGGATTGCCCCCTGTCTCGATGCCGCCAATATCGACCTCAAGGGTTTTACGGAGGATTTCTACCGGGAAGTGGCGGGAGCCCGTCTGCAGGGGGTGCTGGATACCCTGCGCGACTACCGGCGGCTGGGTATCTGGCTGGAAGTTACCACCCTGCTGATCCCCGGCCACAACGATAGCGATGAAGAGTTGCGGGCCCTGGCCGGCTTTATTCATAACGAACTCGGCGCCCAGGTTCCCTGGCATGTGACTGCTTTTTATCCGACCTACAAGATGCTGGATGTGCCGCGCACACCCGTGGAAACCCTACGGCGTGCCAGGCAGATAGGGCTTGAGGCGGGGTTGAAATATGTCTATGAGGGCAATGTGCCCGGCGAGGGGGGTGAAAATACCTTCTGCCCGGGCTGTGGCAAAAAGATTATTTCACGGGCGGGATATCGTATCGATGCCAGTCACCTGGATCAGGGCCGCTGCGATGCCTGTGGAACCTCTATCGAGGGCGTCTGGGAGTAGGTGCTAACGGGGCAGGCGGTGGTCGGAAAGGGAGAAAACAGCCTGGCCGCCTCTCTGGGCCTCAGCTTTCTTCGGTGTCATCTCCGGCTGTTTTGCCGGCCAGATCTCGCCAGTGGCGCATCCTTTCACCGATCATCTTTTCGTAGCCGCGGTCATGGGGGCGGTAAAATTGCCGTCCCTGCAACTGGTCAGGCAAATGCTGCTGCGGAGCGAATCCCCCTTCGTAATCGTGGGCGTAGCGATATCCCTGGCCGTAGCCCAGCTCTTTCATCAAGCCGGTCGGGGCATTGCGGATATGTAGAGGCACGGGCAGGGCGCCGCTCTGGCGTACTTCTGCCAGCGCGTCATTGATACCCTTGTAGGAGGCATTGCTTTTGGGCGCGGTGGCCAGATAGGTGACAGCCTGGGCCAGCGGAATCCGGCCTTCCGGCATGCCGACGAACTGGAGGGCCTGCATGGTGGCGACGGCGAGTTGAAGCCCGCGGGGATCGGCGTTGCCGACATCTTCGGTCGCGAAAATAACCAGCCTGCGCACGATGAAAAGGGGATCCTCGCCGGCCTCGATCATGCGGGCCAGCCAGTAGAGGGCGCCGTCGGGATCTGAGCCGCGCAGGCTCTTGATGAAGGCGGATATGACATTGTAGTGCTCTTCGGCACCCTTGTCGTAGAGCAGGGGCTTCTTCTGCAGAACCTCCTGCAGAAGTTGCAGGGTGATCCGTTGGTCGGCCGCGGCGGTCGCCGCCGCCAGTTCCAGCGTGTTCAGGGCGACCCGCGCATCCCCCTGCGCCTGTCCGGCCAGAAAGTCGAGGGCGTCCGGTTCGATCTGCCGGCCGCGTCCCTCCGGCCAGCGTTCGTCCTGCAGGGCCCTTGTCAGCAGCAGGCGGATGTCGTCAGGACTGAGAGCCTGCAGGACAAAAACCCGGGAGCGCGACAGCAGAGCCGAATTCACCTCAAAGGAGGGATTCTCGGTTGTGGCGCCAATGAGAATGATGTCCCCTTTCTCTACATGAGGCAGAAAGGCATCCTGCTGGGCCTTGTTGAAACGGTGAATCTCGTCGACGAAAAGCAGGGTTTTGCGCCCGTGGTAGGACTTTTCTTCCCGGGCTTTCTGAACGATTTCGCGCACATCCTTGATGCCCTGCATCACGGCGGAAAAGAAAACGAAGCGGCTGCGGGTTGTGTTGGCGATGACCTGGGCCAGCGTCGTTTTTCCCGTGCCGGGCGGACCCCAGAAGATGATGGAGGCGACCTGGTCAGCCTCGATGAGTTTGCGCAGGATTTTTCCTTCGCCGATCAGGTGGTCCTGGCCGACCATTTCATCCAGAGTGCGCGGGCGCAGCCGTTCGGCCAGGGGGGCACTTTTCAAGCCTTCGGAACCGTGGGTAAAAAGATCCATAATCATCCTCTCTGCCGCCTGTAACCGGCTCGGGAAAAGCTATCACAGAACGTCCTGACTCACAAGGGCCTGTCAGCCTAAGTTCTTGAAAGCGATGGACTTTGCCTGAGGTGTGTGGTAGCTTTGAGCCACTTTGCCTCCGTGAGGATTGCCATGAAGCGTATCGGTATCTACATTAAACGCAAAAATCCCACTGCGGTGCAGGTTGCACGCGAGGTCAGCGCCTGGCTGGCGCAGCGGGGAATAGAGGTTTTTTTCGAGGAAGGGCTGGCGGCCGAAATGGGGGACGCCCAAGGCTATCCCGGTCGCAGCATCCCCGCCATGGTCAACCTTATTCTCGTTCTGGGCGGCGACGGCACCCTGATCTCCGTCGCCCGCCAGGTCGGTGATCTGAAAACGCCCATTCTCGGGGTCAATCTGGGGAGTCTTGGCTTTCTCACCGAAGTGACCCTGGATGAGCTTTATCCCGTGCTGGAGCGGGTCATTCAGGGCGATTTTACCGTCAGCGATCGCATGATGATGGATGTGGTCGTTCTGCGCCAGGGTCAGAAAGTCGGGCGCTTCCGGGTTCTCAACGATGTCGTCATCAACAAGGGCGCCCTGGCCCGCATCATCGACATGGAGGCTTCGGTCGATGACGTCTACCTGACGACCTTCAAAGCGGATGGCCTGATTATTTCCACGCCTACCGGGTCTACCGCCTACAATCTGGCGGCCGGCGGTCCCATCATGTCGCCCGGCCTGCACTGTCTGGTCATCTCGCCGATCTGCCCCCACATGTTGACCAATCGTCCCATCATTGTCCCGGATGAATCGATAATCCGTGTTGAGGTTAAGTTTCAGGACGAGGATGTGGTTTTCACCGCCGACGGGCAGGTCGGTATGCCGCTGCAGGGTGGGGACATTGTCGAGGTTCGTCGGTCCAAAAGCAGTACCCTGCTGGTCAAAAGTCCTTCCAAGGACTTTTTTCAGGTGTTGCGCACAAAGTTGAAGTGGGGGGAACGTTGATCCCCGTCTAAATGAACAATGTATTTCACGCCCAATGTAAGGGGACGAGCTTCTTTATGCTGACCGATCTCATTATCAAAAACTTCGCGATTATCGACCGTTTGCATGTAACTTTTCAGCCCGGCTTCAATGTGTTGACGGGCGAAACCGGCGCCGGGAAGTCGATCATCATCGATGCCGTCGGCCTGCTCATGGGAGACCGGGCTCGGCCGGAAGTCATTCGCACGGGGGAGGACGAAGCCCAGGTGGAGGCCATGTTCAATATCTCGGGTCGGTCGGGGATTGTGCAGCGCCTGGAGGCGGAAGGCTTTGAGGCCGGGGAAGAACTGATCGTCAAACGGTTGGTGAGCCGGTCAGGAAAAAACAGGATTTATATCAATGGTTCTTTGGCCAAGTTGTCCCAATTGGAGGAAGTGGCCTCTGAACTGTTGACCATTTATGGTCAGCATGAACACCAGAACCTGCAGCGGGCCGATACACACCTCGACCTTCTGGATCGCTACGCCAACCTGCAGGAGGAGGTGGCTCGTTACCGGGAAATTTACCGTGAGACCCAGGAGCTTGAAAGCAACCGGACGAAGCTTGAAGAAGCCGAAAAAGAACGGCAGCAGCGCCTCGACCTGCTGACCTACCAGCATGGGGAGATTGACAGGGCCCAGTTGCGGTCCGGCGAGGAAGAAAGCCTGGCGGCCGAAAGACTGCGTCTGCAACATGCTGAGAAGGTGGTCGCCGCCACAGAAGGGGGGCATGAGCTCCTCTATGGCATGGAGGGGGCGGTCTGTGAAAAGCTGGGGGCTTTGGCTGACCGGTTGGAGGGCCTGCGCGAGGTGGATCCGGGGCTGGGAACCCTCGGTGAAGCTGTCCGCAACGCATTTTATGCCCTCGAAGACGTGGCCTTACAGCTTCGTGATCACGCCGGACAGGGAGGCTATGAGGAAGGGCGTCAGGATCAGGTTGAGCAACGCCTGGCCCTGCTGGCCGGACTCAAGCGTAAATACAACGCGAATATCGATGAAATTCTCGCTTATAAAGAGAAAATCGAGCACGAAATCGAAATTCTCAAAGATATTGACGCCACCCGCGAGGTCCTGGACAAAAAATTGACCGAAAGCCGGGCGTGCCTTCAGGAGGCTGGGCAGCAACTGTCCGAGGCCCGTCGGTCGGCCGGCGAAAGGTTGCGTGAAGCCCTCGAACATGAACTAAAAGATCTGGCCATGGAGAAGGCCCGTTTCGAGATGCGCCTTTTCCCCCTTCCCGCCCCGGGCCCCAAAGGGTTGGAACGGGGCGAATTTTATATTTCCGCCAATCCCGGTGAAGAGCCCAAACCTCTGGCCTGGATCGCTTCGGGCGGCGAACTTTCCCGCATCATGCTGGCCCTGAAGAGTGTCGCCCCCGAGCGGGACGGTGTCTCTACCCTTGTCTTTGATGAAGTCGATGCGGGTGTCGGCGGTATGGCTGCCACGGCGGTCGGGGAAAAGCTGCGGGGAGTGGCACAGGGGTTGCAAGTTCTTTGCATTACCCATCTGCCCCAGGTCGCCGCTTTTGGGGACAGGCATTACCGGGTGGAAAAAATGCAGCAGGGTGGACGCACTTTTACGGCCCTGGTCCCCCTGGAAGGGGAGGATCGGGTCCGAGAGATGGCCCGCATGCTAGGCGGTGCTCAGGTGACTGAAAAAACCCTGGCCCATGCCCGGGAAATGATCGCCTCCTCGGCCAGAGGCTGACCTTTTCAGGTTTTTTTGTGGGGCCGTTTTTTGTGAGATGGAGAGAAGTCGCGCGATGATACGAAGAGCCCGAATACCGGACGCCAAGTCCATCCATAAGCTTTTGATTGGTTATGCCAAGGACGGTCTCATGCTGTCCCGTTCCTTGTCGGAAATATATGAAACCATACGTGATTTTTATGTTTTCGAGGAAGACGGCGAAGTTGTCGGTACGGTTTCGCTGACTATCTGCTGGGAGGACCTGGCCGAAGTGCGCTCCCTGGCGGTTTCAGAGTCCAGCGGCCTTAAGGGGATCGGCCGTCAGCTTGTCATGGCCTGTCTGGAAGAGGCCCGGCAGCTTGGGGTCAGACGGGTTTTTGCGCTGACCTACAAGCCCGGATTTTTTGAAAAGATGGGATTCCACCTGATTGAAAAAGCGGAATTGCCGCACAAGATCTGGAGCGATTGTATCAAGTGCGCCAAGTTTCCCGAGTGCGATGAAATCGCCCTGAGTATCGAGCTCTGATCTTTCTGCTCAATGGCGGTTCAATAAGCCCAAAAACGTCAACGGACCTTGTAAAGTAAACCGCAGATTCCCAAATAGCTTGACAGGGCTTGGCGGCTTCTTTTATTAATGAGCGTCGCGGATTCATGTTCATTCGGATGGTGCGATACTAAAAAACCAGGAGGACCGTTTGTCCGCTAAACGATTTACACTGCTTGTCATTCCGGAAGGATCTCATCGGGTGCGCCGGTTCACGCTGCCCCGGCGCTGGATCTCTCTGGCCATTTCCTGTTCCGTCCTGCTTTTTCTGGGTACGAGCGCGCTGCTTTTCGATTACGTCAGAACGCATGTGGACCGTCAGGAACTGCAGCGCCTGCGTACCGAAAACCGTTCCCAGCAGCAGGAGATCGGCCGGCTCTATGCCAACATCGAAGATCTGCGTAAGGAAATGGTGGTCTTGGCCCAGAATGACGCCAAGGTTCGGGTGCTCGCCCAGTTGTCCGGTCCCCGCCCCGACGCCCTCAATGGCATGGGGGGAGCGCCGGAGGACGATGCGGCCACCGAATTCTCCGAGTTGCAGCGGCAGATCGACCAGATCCGCGAGGCCATTGAGCTTCGTCGGGAAAGTCAGGAAGAGGTTCAGGGCTTTCTCAACGACCAGCGCTCTCTCATGGCGGCTAAACCCAATGGCTGGCCCGTCAAAGGCTGGGTGACCTCCAATTTCGGCATACGTAATTCTCCCTTTACGGGGAAACGCAAAATGCACGAAGGGCTTGATATCGCGGCCAGTACCGGTACGACAGTTATCGCGACCGCCGACGGCATCGTCAGCCGGGCGGAAACCGCTCCCGGCTACGGCAAAATGGTCGTCATCGACCACGGCTACGGCTTCAAAACCCTCTACGGCCACAACTCCAAACTCTTTGTCAAGGTCGGTCAACGGGTCAAGCGCGGGGACAAAATCGCGGCGGTTGGCAACACGGGGACTTCCACCGGTACCCATCTGCATTATGAGGTTCGCCTCAATGGCGTGCCCCTCAATCCAAAAAAATATATCTGACGATTTGCCTGTCACCCATTACAAAACCCCGGAATTCCCGGGGTTTTGTTTTTTGGGGATGACACGAAACGGCAGTATGGGAGCGTCATAGTCCTTGTGAGGATTCTCGGGGCTATGCTATGATTCCGGGTCTTCAGCGCGATCTGGCCTGCCGGTGGAAAAACTGGCGACGCCCCGCTGAACAAATTCTGAAACGGTAAGGAGCCTTTTGATGATCGGTTCATTGGTACGAAAGATTGTTGGCAGCAAGAATGAGCGTGAACTCAAGCAGTTAAAGCTTGTCGTAGATAAAGTCAACGCCCTGGAACCTTCGATATCTCCTCTGTCCGACGAGGAGCTCCGTGGCAAAACCGCCGAGTTCCGTCAACGCCTTGAGCAGGGGGAGCCCTTGGACAACCTGCTGCCGGAAGCTTTCGCCGTTGTGCGTGAAGCGGCACGTCGGGTCCTCGGCATGCGCCACTTTGACGTCCAGTTGATCGGCGGCATGGTTCTTCACTCCGGGAAAATCGCCGAGATGAAGACGGGCGAGGGCAAGACCCTGGTCGCTACCTTGCCGGCCTATCTCAACGCCTTGAGCGGGCGCGGCGTTCATGTCATAACCGTCAACGATTATCTGGCGCGCCGCGACTCCGAGTGGATGGGGCAGGTTCATCGTTTTCTGGGGCTGACTGTCGGCTGCATCGTGCATGGTCTTACGGATGCCCAGCGCAAGGAAGCCTACGGCTGCGACATCACCTACGGCACCAACAACGAATTCGGCTTCGACTATCTACGCGATAACATGAAGTTCGCCCTCAGCGATTATGTGCAGCGCGAACTCAACTTTGCCATCGTCGATGAGGTCGACAGCATCCTGATCGATGAAGCCCGTACGCCGCTGATCATTTCCGGTCCCAGTGAGGCGTCCAGCGAACTGTATTATACGGTCAACCGCATCATCCCCATGCTGAAGAAGGGGGAGGTCATCGAAACTCGCGACGGCAAGATCGGCCAGACCCTCAAGGAGTACACCGGTGATTTTACCGTTGACGAAAAGGCCAAGGCTTCCAGTCTGACCGAGGAGGGGGTCGCCAAGGTCGAAAAGCTGCTCGGCGTGGAGAACCTCTACGAGCCCCGCAATATCGAACTCCTCCACCACGTCAACCAGGCCCTCAAGGCCCATGCTCTCTTCCGTCGGGATGTTGACTACGTCGTCAAGGATGGCGAGGTCATGATTGTCGATGAGTTTACGGGTCGTCTGATGCCGGGTCGGCGCTGGAGCGACGGTCTGCACCAGGCCGTGGAGGCGAAGGAAGGGGTCAAGATCGAGAGCGAAAACCAGACGCTGGCCACCATTACCTTTCAGAACTATTTCCGCATGTATAACAAGCTTTCCGGTATGACGGGGACGGCCGATACGGAAGCCGCCGAGTTCCACCAGATTTACAAACTCGATGTCGTGGTCATTCCGACCAACCGTCCGCTGCTGCGTAAAGACTACGCCGACGTCATCTATAAAACGGAAAAAGAGAAGTTCAAGGCTGTTGTGGACGATGTGGTCGGCTGTCATGAAACGGGTCAGCCGGTGCTTGTCGGCACCATCTCCATTGAAAAATCGGAAGTACTCGCCGAAATGTTGCGCAAGCGCGGGGTTCCTCATCACGTTCTCAATGCCAAACATCATGAGAAGGAGGCGGAGATCGTGGCGCAGGCTGGCCGCAAGGGGGCGGTGACCATCGCCACCAACATGGCCGGTCGTGGCACCGATATCATCCTCGGCGGCAACGCCGAGCTCCTCGCCCGTAAGGAAGCGGCGACGGCTGAGGATCCCGACGCGGCGGAAGAGGCTCTGCTGGAGAAATATCGTGCCCTCTGCGCGGCTGAAAAAGAAGCGGTGCTTGAGGCCGGCGGACTTTATATCCTGGGGACGGAGCGTCATGAATCACGCCGCATCGACAACCAGCTGCGCGGCCGCAGCGGCCGCCAGGGCGATCCCGGGGCGAGCCGTTTTTATCTGAGTCTTGAAGATGACCTCCTGCGCATTTTCGGTTCTCACCGCGTCGCCTTCGTCATGGACAAGCTCAAAATTCCCGAAGGGGAGCCCATCGAACACGGCATCATCTCGCGGGCCATTGAAAACGCCCAGAAAAAGGTGGAAGGCCACAACTTCGACATCCGCAAGCACCTGATCGAATACGACGATGTCATGAACAAGCAGCGCGAGGTCATTTACAACCAGCGCAAGGAGGTTCTGGCCGGCGAGAATCTGCGCGAGACCTACGAGTCGATCATTGGCGAAACGATCGAGGATATGGTTGCGACCTTCTGCCCCGAAAAGACGCGCGCCGATGACTGGAACTGGCAGAGCCTGGCGGAAGACTTTCTAAACCAGTTCAATTTTCCGCCGGATTTGGGGGACACCACCGCTGCCGGCCTGACCCAGGAGAGCCTGGCCGGGCGTCTTCGGGAGCAGGTTCAGGAGCGGCTGCAGCAGCGCGAAGAGGAATTTACGCCTCCCGTCATGGAGCACCTGATGAAGGTGCTGCTGCTCCAGACCATCGATTCTCAGTGGAAGGACCATCTTCTTTCCATCGATCACCTCAAGGAAGGCATTGGCCTGAGGGGTTACGGACAGCGCAACCCCAAAGAGGAATACAAGCGGGAGGCCTACAGCCTTTTCATGGAGATGATGGGGCGTATTCGCCATGAAGTGGTGCAGAAGCTCTATCGCATCCAGTTGGCCAAGGAAGAGGATGTGGAGAAGTTGGAGGCCGAACAACGCCGCCGGCGCATCGTTCTGAATCGTGTGGGAGGCGAAAGCCAGGATAAGCAGCCGATGACCCGCGAAGAAGACAAGATCGGGCGTAACGACCCCTGTCCTTGCGGCAGCGGCAAAAAATACAAGAAGTGTTGCGGAGCCTGAGCGAACGTCCTTCGCCGGCTTCAGGGCTATCATGTTTTCTCATCCATCACGTCAGGATTCGGGAGCATCTGTCATGACTGAGACCATATCCGAAACGGTCAAGGGGTTTCGCTTCGCCGCAGCTTCGGCCGGCATCAAAAAGTCAGGTAAAGCTGATCTGGCCCTCATCCTCTCTGAAGTACCGGCGACGGCCGCCGGTGTCTTCACCACCAACAAGGTGATTGCGGCTCCCTTGCAGGTGACCGCCCCCCGTATCCAACTCGGACGCTGCCAAGCTGTTCTCGTCAATAGTGGGAACGCCAATGCCTGTACGGGAGAGCAGGGCCTCAAGGATGCCCGCCGTTGCGGCGCGCTCTGTGCCAGTGCGCTGGGTATTGACGAAGCGCTGGTCGCCGTTTCTTCCACCGGCGTCATCGGGGTGCCGCTGCCGATGGACAAGTTCGAAAGAGCCATTCCTTCGCTCCCTGTGGCTTTAAATGAAGGCGCTGCCCCCGATGTGGCCCAGGCCATTCGCACCACCGACGCTTTTCCCAAGATGGCGTCGGTGCGTGTTTCCTGTGGGCAAGGACAGTACACCCTGATGGGCATCGCCAAGGGCGCCGGCATGATTCATCCCAACATGGCGACCATGCTCGGCTTTGTGATGACTGACGCCGAAGTGGAACCCGCTTTCCTCAAGGATGCGCTGCGCCAGGCCGTTGCCGATTCTTTCAACAGCATCACGGTGGACGGCGATACTTCCACAAACGATATGGTCCTTATTCTTGCCAATGGCCTGGCCGGCAATGCGCCCATCCAGGAGGGGACGGAGGCCGGGGCCGCTTTTCTGCAGGCCTTGAAGACGGTCCTGCTGGATCTGGCCAAGATGATCGTCCGAGACGGCGAAGGGGCCACCAAGGTTGTGCGCATTCATGTGCAAGGGGCCCTCAATGCCGTCGAAGCGAAAACGGTGGCGCGCAGCATTGCCACCTCCAGTCTGGTCAAGACCGCCTTTTTCGGGGCGGACGCCAACTGGGGGCGCATCATTGCCGCGGCCGGTTATTCCGGAGCTGAAGTCGATCCCAACCGGGTGTCCATTCTGTTCGACGAGGTTCCTGTCGTTCGTCAGGGGCTGAGCACCGGCCAGGATATTGAGGCGCAGGCGACCGCCGTGCTCAAAAAGCCGGAATTCACTGTGACCGTTGACCTGGGGCTGGGTGAGGGGACGGGCGATTACTACACGTCTGATTTGACTTACGATTATGTGAAGATAAACTCCGATTATCGCAGTTGAGGGACGGGCTTCTGCCTTTTCCGCTGTCTGCTGAACGATGCGGGCCGCTTTTTTCTGCGGCCCGTTTCTATTTTACTGCCCTTGAGTGATGAGGCTGAACATGAATTTTGAGAGCCCTGCATCCCGGATTGATCATACACTGCTGAAGGCGGATACGCGCTCGAGCCAGATTCGCCACCTGTGCGAAGAGGCGGTGGAGTACGGTTTTGCTTCGGTTTGCATCCCCCCTTTCTGGATCCCCCTGGCCGCGGATATCCTTTATGGCTCGGAGGTCGCCGTGGGAACGGTGGTTGGCTTTCCGCTTGGTTATGCCAGTTCTCTGGTCAAAGCCTTCGAAGCGCAGGACGCGGTGCGAAAGGGCGCCGCTGAAGTCGACATGGTTATTCCGGTCGGGGCGGCGCTGGAGGGGCGCCTTGATGAGGTTTTACAGGATATCCGCCAGGTAGTCGCCGCCGCCGAAGGGGCCCGGGTCAAGGTAATCCTGGAGTGCTGTTATCTGGAGGATGCCCTTAAGGGCGAACTGGCCCGTCTGGTCGTGGAAGCTGGCGCCGCTTATGTCAAGACCTCGACGGGGTTCGGTCCCGGTGGCGCGACGGAAGGGGATGTTGCCCTGCTGGCCGAGGCTGTGGCCGGCCGTATCGGGGTCAAGGCCGCCGGCGGCATACGCGACTGGGAAACCTGCCATCGCATGCTCGCCGCCGGAGCTACCCGCATCGGCACCAGTGCGGGGGTAGCCATCGTTGAACAATGGCGGCGTCAGAGGGATCTATGAACAAAGCGACATTTGATCGGGTGGTGCTGATTACCCTGGACGGGGTAGGCATTGGCGCCCAGGAGGACGCCGGGGATTACGGCGACGAGGGGGCTGATACGCTGGGGCATGTGGCTCGGGCCTGCGGCGGCCTGCAGCTCCCAACCCTGCAGGCGCTCGGCCTGGGAAACATCCATCCCGTGGCAGGAGTGCCGCCGGTGGCAGAGGCCAAGGGCCTGTATGGGCGCCTGCGGGAGATTTCCGCCGGCAAAGATACCACAACAGGCCACTGGGAGCTGGCCGGCATCATTCAGACGCAGCCTTTTGCAACCTACCCCGACGGGTTCCCGGCTGAAATCATGATGGCTTTCCAGCGTGAGACCGGCTTGGAGCCTCTGGGCAATATCGCCGCCAGCGGTACCGAGATTCTCAAAGTGCTGGGAGAGGAGCATCTGCGTACGGGTAGGCCCATCGTCTATACCAGCGCCGACTCGGTTTTTCAGATCGCCGCCCATGAAGATGTCATGCCGGTGGAACGCCTTTATGAAATCTGCCGCATCGCCCGGCGTCTGCTCGATCCCTACCGGGTGGGGCGGGTGATTGCCAGACCTTTTGTCGGTGCGTGCGCTGCGGATTTTCGCCGGACCTCCCGCCGGCATGATTTTTCCCTCCTGCCCACCAAGGTGACCATCCTCGATCGAGTCAAGGAGTTGGGGATGCACGTATACGCCGTGGGTAAAATCAGGGATATCTTTGCCGGGCAGGGGGTTACCGACAGTGTAACTTCGAAGAGCAATGCCGATGGTATGGCCAAGACCCTGGAGGCGCTGTCTGTGGTAAACCGAGGGCTGATCTTCACGAATCTGGTGGATTTTGACATGCTCTACGGCCACCGTCTGGACGCGGCGGGCTTTGGTCGTGCCCTTGAAGAATTCGATCATTGGCTGCCGCATCTCCAGCGGGCCATGGGCCCACGGGATCTTCTGATGATCACCGCCGATCATGGCTGCGACCCGACCACCCCCGGTACCGATCACTCCCGCGAGTATGTGCCGCTGCTTATCTGGCATTCGGGCCTGGAAAAGGGGGCGGATCTCGGTGTGCGTGCTTCTTTCGCAGATGTGGCGGCAACGGTCGCAGCCGCGCTGCAGGTGCCTTTTGAGGTGGGGAAAAGCGTTCTGTGACGGAAGGGTGGGGGGGGGCGTTAGTGGCTGCTGATAAGTTTTAATGAAACATCCTGTTCGAGGCCCTGGACCTGGTCATCCGTCAGGTCCATGCGACTCCTTTCGCTTGGCGTCATTTCGCCGAGAAAACAGCGCTCGATGAACCGCTGCAGACAAAGGTGGTCCTGGTCGGTCAGGTGGTGGAATTCCACGCCGGAGCCTTGCAGGTAGTTGTTTTCCGGCGCCGGCAGGACGTTGTATAGAACCCGCCCCTCGATTTCCAACTCTTTCTTCATCCCCATCAAGGGGAATATGACCTGGAGCGACTCATCTTGGGCCAAACGAAAAGCGCTCCGGATAAACAGCCCCTGCTCACTCAGACTGATGATTTCCGACAGATGAGGGGCGCTTTCCCGATAGAGAACGCCCGGGAGCTTGAGGTCCAGCCTCAGATTTTTTCTCGGAGTTTTTTCAAGATATTTCTGGATCATGGCGTAGAGTTCGAATAGCCCGATAGGAACATCCAGACTCTCGCACGTAAGGTTGGCAGGCAGCGGCCGACCGTTTTCTTTAAGAACGACAAGAGGACATTTTTCCCCAAGCGTCTTTTCGCGAACGGTTTCGGCAAGTTGGGTTGGCCCGGTTTGCAGGAAATGGGCTCCCATGAACAACAGGTCAGGAGAGGTCTCCAGCAATAAAGCTTCAATCTGCTCGGGACGCGAAGATACCACCACCCGGTATCCCCAATGTTTGAGAATGACCTCCAGGGTTGAGAGAACCTTTTCCCGATTATCGCCGACGATGACGCGTTTCATATCAAATCAAGTATCCTTTTTGTGACAGCAAGACAATTTAGAGCAGGGTTTTGGGTTGGGTCAAGGGGAATTTCGCAAGGCGACAATCTCCCCTAAAAATATGCCCTCCTTTGCTGGCGTACCCGAAAAGCCTATGGTATATAAATTGGGCATGCTGGAAACTTTATCCGATCTGTAAAGGAGAAAAATCTATGAAGCGCTTGTCTGTGATCGCCTTTGTTGTTGTGCTTGCGGCATGGCTGAGTCTGCCTGTCTCGGCCTTTGCCCTGGAAGTGGCCGAAGGTGTCATCACCTCCCAAATCAGTGACCGCAATCCCGTTGATTCTCTGACCAGTTATTCGGCCGATGTCGGGAAGTTGTATTGTTTTACCCGCATTGTCGGTGCGGCGTCTGACAGCCAGGTGACCCATGTCTGGTACCGCGGCGACGAAGAAATGGCCCGGGTTGATCTGGCCGTTCGCTCCAATAATTGGCGGACCTGGTCCTCCAAAGCCCTTCTTCCCGAATGGACGGGGGAATGGCGCGTGGATGTGCTCGATGCGGAGGGCACGGTTATTCGCACCCTTGCATTTACGCTGAACTGAAAATCAGACGTTGGTCATCACAAAAAAAGCGCCCCGCCAGGGCGCTTTTTTTGTACAACGTGTCTTGTTAGGGCAGACTGTTACTTTTTGGCCTTGGCTTTACCCTTGGCGGCGCGAGCTTTGGCGAGATTCTCGCCCAGACCCCGGTCAACAGCCATTTGCCGCCGACTTTCCGAATAGGCACGGGCGGCCAGGGGCTGAGTGCGGGGAATGTCGAACTGCTTGCGATAATCGCTGGGTTTCATGTCGTGAGCCGTGCGAAGATGGCGGGCCAGAGTCTTCATCTCTTTGCCGCAGATCATGCATGTCACCTTGTCTTTGCCGAAAGCTTTTTTGCGGGAAACCGCGGGAGCTTCGACGGTTTCTGCTTCGGCGGCAACGGCCTCGCCTTTTTCAAGAGCGCTTAGGGCGTTGTGGATTTCACTGAGTTCGGCGACCAGTTCGTCGCGGGACATGGGTGTGGTCGATGCGTGGGCCGCCACAATTTCAGCCGCCATCTCGAGAAGTGTTGCCATGGTTATCTTCCTCCTTGTGAATGTGTGAGTTGTTTTGATAACAAGTTTGATCAGGTTCTATAATAGAACAATTGTCGATAATAAAATCAAGGGGAAAAATAGCTTTAGATCGGTCACAATGGTGAAAAATTCACTTCTCCTTAATTTTTTTGTGTTACTTTTGGATCAGGTAGGGTGTTTCAATCCGTGATCTTTTAAAAAAAAAGGGGCGAGAGTCCCTGAAAACAAGATGGCCTTGCAAAGGTTTTATATTGTAAACGGCACTAAAGGCTCCTTTTGCTTTTTTAAAGTCTCTTGCCTGAAATAAGCTTATTGTCGCCAGAACACAAGATTGAAATCCATTCATCAGGACTTTTCCGGACACGTTTACACCAAAATTATAGGGCTTTTATGACTATCCGTGAGCAACTCGAACACCAGGAAGAACTTTCTCTGTCGCCCAAGGCCTGCTTGAGCATGCGTGGAGGCCAGCGTAAAAAGGAAGAAGATCCCTGCGCTGTTCGTACGGCTTTTCAGCATGACCGTGACCGCATCCTTCATTGCAAATCGTTCCGACGACTTAAACATAAGACCCAGGTCTTTCTGGCGCCGGAAGGTGATCATTATCGTACCCGCCTGACGCATACTCTGGAAGTAGCGCAGATCGCCCGTACTGTCGCAAAGGCTCTTCGTTTGAATGAGGATTTGACCGAAGCCATCGCGCTTGGCCACGATCTGGGCCACACCCCCTTCGGCCATGCCGGCGAAAGGGTGCTGAGTGAGCTGGTGTCCGGTGGATTTCATCATGTCCGTCAGAGCCTGCGGGTGGTCGATTGCCTGGAGAAGGAGGGCCTGGGGCTAAACCTGACCGCCGAGGTGCGCGACGGTATCGTCAAACACTCCAAGGGGCGGGGGGCTATTCTGGCCAAGGACCCTGCGGTAAGGGCGGAGACCCTGGAGGGGCAGGTTGTGCGGTTGGCGGATATTGTTGCCTACGTCAATCATGACCTTGACGATGCTCTTCGTGCCGGTCTTATCCGGGCAGAACAGGTTCCGGCCGCCATTGTGGATGTTCTCGGGCGCAGCCACTCCCAAAGAATCAATACTATGGTCTGCGACATGATCCAGGCTTCGATCGGATCCGATGAAGAGGAGATTTCGCTCTCGCCGGCGGTCATCAAAGCCATTGATGCGCTGCGTGAATGGCTGTTTGTTCACGTTTACCAGGTGAAAACCGTCCATGATGATTTCATCAAGGCCTCACGCATCCTGCGGGAACTGTTCCTTTACTTCATGCAGGACGAGGAGGCCCTGGTGGCTCATGGGGGCGATCGCTTCTGCGGGGACTCTCTTGAGGTTTCGGTTGCCGATTTTATCGCGGGCATGACCGACCGTTTTGCCATCAATCTGTATCACCGGCTTTTTCTGCCCCAGCCATGGAAGATTTTGTAAGGGACTTAACTCTTTGAATTTCCGATGGAGAAAGCTTGACTCGCCTGATTTCCCTGTGCTAATTTTATGGCGTTTTTGCGCCTTTCGCCGGCGGTCTGATTCCCTTTTTCGGAGGGTGCTCCCCGGTCAGGCGTACCCTGTGCGCCATCTGAAGGCGCTGAACCTGTTTTGCTTCGATGCCAAACGGCTTTTTCCGCGGAATTTTGCCGGCTCCCTTTATCGCGGGGTGCCAAGGAGGCTTGCATGAGCAAAAAACTGTTGTTGGCCGACGACAGTATTACCATCCAGAAAGTCATAAGCATTACCTTTGCCAACGAAGATTACGACCTGATCGTTGTTGACAACGGTGATGCCGCCCTGGAGAAAGCCCGCACCAGTCACCCCGACCTGGTTCTCGCCGACGTCTTCATGCCCGGGAAAAATGGCTATGAGCTTTGTGCGGCAATCAAGCAGGAAGGGGGGCTCAAGGGCGTGCCGGTTCTGCTTTTGACCGGCACCTTCGAACCTTTTGATGAAAATAAGGCCAGTGCCTGTGGCGCCGATGGCTGGATTGCCAAGCCTTTTGAATCCCAGGCTCTTATCCGGAAAGTCGAAGAACTTCTCGCCGCCGCCGACGATATCGTGGCGGAGATTCCTGAAATGGAGGACGCTGCGGCGCCGTTGTCGGAACCTTCGGGAGTGTCCGCTCCGGTTGAAGACATTGAGGCGGATATGTGGGAGGAGTTGGTCCCCGCTGCCGTCGCTCCTGCTGCCCCCTCCGAACCCTCTGGGGCGATGGAAGGGGAGGATGGGGTTGCTGCTGACGAAGACCTCTGGTCCGATGTTTCCTTCGATGACGAAGAGTTGGATCAGCCGGCCGCGACCGACCAGGCTGATGAAGACCTGTGGCAGGCCGAGACTGAAGTCCTCGGGGACGAAGAAACAGAAACCGATACCTTGGCGGAACACCCGGTGGAAGAGGCCACCCTGGAGGATTTCGGCTTCGAAGTCGAAGGGGAGGAGGGTTGGCAGGACGAGGAATCGCCGAGTCCGGTAGCTGCCCCTGAAGACCTGATGAGTGCTGAAGCCAGCGATGATCTGTGGGGGGATGAACCTGAGGGGCTGGGCGAAGCAGGCGAACAATCGGCCCCTTCCGAAACTTCTGCGGCCGGAGTGGACCTGATGAGTGCCGAGGCGGAAGAGGATGTCTGGGGGACTTACGAGGCGCCTGCTTCTGAGTCTGAGCCCGCCGAAGATGAAGTGGAACTCGAGGACATTCTGGCCCTGTCCGACGAAGATATTTTGGAGGAGGCCGATCTGGCGGACTGGGACGACGAGGATCTTCTTTCCGAGTCCCCTGAAGACGCACTCGACGCGGGCTCGGAGGAGACCACTGCTGGTGAGGAGACGTCGGCTGCACCTTTCGAGGTGCCTTCTTCGACGGAAGAGATGCCGGCCCCATTCGAGGAGACTGCCCCCGTTGCCGAGGAGGGACTGTTGGAGGAGGCCCTGTTCGACGAACCGGCCCCGGAAACGCCTGTCGCTTCCGCCCCTGCCGCTGCCGCGGCCCCCGCCGTTTCTGAAGCGGAAGTAGCTCGTATCGTTGAGCGGGTGGCGGCCGAAGTGGTCGAGCGCCTGGCGGGCACCATTCTTGAGAAAATTGCCTGGGATGTGGTGCCGGATCTGGCGGAAAGCCTGATCAAGGAGGAAATCCGCCAGATCAAGGAAGGGGCTGCTCAGTAGCTATTTTTCTTCAAAAGGCACACACAGCGATATATTGACGGACGAAATGGGGATTGCTAGAATCCCCATTTCCTTTTGCAACCCTTGCCAACGCCAGGGGATCCCCTGGGGCCCCTGAGTACATAGAAGATGGAAGGATCAGTTCATGGATGCATCGCTCCCCAAAGGGTATGAGCCGAAAGAGGTTGAAGATAAGTGGTACAGGGTTTGGGAGGACAAAGGTTACTTCCACGCCAACGAAAAATCCTCCAAGCCCCATTATTCCATTGTCATCCCACCCCCCAATGTCACCGGCGTTCTGCACATGGGGCATGCTCTCAACAACACCCTGCAAGACATTCTGGTGAGGTGGAAGCGCATGACCGGGCATGAGGTGCTGTGGATGCCCGGCACCGACCATGCCGGCATCGCTACCCAGAATGTGGTGGAGAAGCAGCTTGCCTCTGAAGGACGTGATCGCCATGCCCTCGGCCGCGAAGAATTTGTTGAGCGAGTCTGGCAGTGGCGCGAACAGTCCGGCGGCCAGATCATCAATCAGCTCAAGCGCCTTGGCGCCTCCTGTGACTGGGAGCGCGAGCGCTTCACCATGGACGAGGGGCTCTCCAAAGCGGTGCGTACCGTCTTTGTGCGCCTCTATGACGAAGGGCTGATCTATCGCGACAACCGCCTCATCAACTGGTGTCCGCGCTGTCACACCGCCCTCTCCGACCTGGAGGTCGAGCATGAGGACAAGAAGGGCCATCTCTGGCACCTGCGCTATCCGGTGCTCGGCACCGACCGCTATCTCGTCGTAGCCACCACCCGGCCCGAGACCATGCTCGGCGACACCGCCGTGGCGGTTAATCCCGAGGATGAGCGTTACCGGGATCTGATCGGCAAAAAGGTTCTGCTGCCGTTGATGAACCGGGAAATCCCTATCGTTGCCGATGACTACGTCGACAAAGAGTTCGGCTCCGGCGCCGTCAAGATCACCCCGGCCCATGACTTCAACGACTTCGAGCTCGGCAAGCGGCATGATCTTGAGTTCATCAACATTTTTGATCCCTCGGGAGTGGTGAACGAAAACGGCGGCCCTTACGCCGGCCAGGAACGCTACGAGGCTCGCGCCAACGTGGTGGCCGACCTCGAAAAACAGGGGCTGCTCGACCGCATCGACGATTACGCCAATGCTGTCGGCGAATGTTACCGCTGCCGCACCGTCATCGAGCCCTACATGAGCAAACAGTGGTACGTCAAGGTCGGGCCGCTGGCCGCAGAGGCGATCAAGGCCGTTGAGACCGGCCAGACTCGCATCGTGCCGCCGCAGTGGGAGAAGACCTATTTCGAGTGGATGAACAATATCCAGGACTGGTGCATCAGCCGCCAGATCTGGTGGGGGCACCGCATCCCCGCCTGGTTCTGCGACGATTGCGACCAGATCACGGTCGCCATGGAAGACGCCCGCAGCTGCGCTCATTGCGGCAGCAGCAATATCCGTCAGGAGACAGACGTACTCGACACCTGGTTCTCGTCAGCCCTGTGGCCTTTCTCCACCATGGGCTGGCCCGAGAATACCGAGACCCTGCAGAAGTTCTACCCCACCTCCTGCCTGATCACCGGTTTCGACATCCTCTTTTTCTGGGTGGCGCGCATGATGATGATGGGGCTCAAGTTCATGGGGCAGGTTCCCTTCAAGGACGTTTACATCCACGCTCTCGTGCGCGATGCCCAGGGGCAGAAGATGAGCAAGAGCAAGGGCAATGTCATCGACCCGCTGACCGTCATCGAAGAGTACGGCACCGACGCCTTCCGCTTCACGCTGGCCGCCTTTGCTGCCCAGGGCCGCGACGTCAAACTTTCCACCGAGCGTATCGCCGGCTACCGGAACTTCGCCAACAAACTGTGGAATGCCAGCCGCTTTGCGCTGATGAATCTCGACAACTTTGATCCCGCCACCATTGATCTGGACCGGCTTGATCTCTCTTTGGCTGACCAGTGGATTCTGACCCGTCTGAGTGAGGCGGCCCAGAACGCCGGCCGCGCCCTCGCCGAGTACCGCTTTAACGAAGGCGCCTCCATTCTCTATGCCTTCACCTGGCACGAGTTCTGCGACTGGTTTATCGAGCTCAGCAAGGATGATCTTTACGGTGATGACGAGGCGACCAAAGCCCGCGCCAAGGCGGTGGTCTTCACCGTGCTCGAGCAGCTCCTGCGTCTGCTGCACCCCTTCATGCCCTTCATCACGGAGGAGATCTGGCAGGCCCTGCCCGGCGGCCGACCCGTCGAATCCATCATGCTGGCCGACTATCCCACCGGAGAAGGCCTGCCCGTCAATGCGGAAGGCGCCCGGCGGATGGAGTGGATCATGGATGTCATCAAGGCCATCCGCAATATCCGCGGTGAGATGGACGTGCCGCCGTCCAAACAGATTGCCGCCGTGCTCGACTGCAAGGGAGAAGAGGCGATGGCCGTCATGGCCGCCGGCGAGGGTTACATCCGCGCTCTCGCCCGCGTCGGCGAGTTGACCTCTGGTGTCGGTGTCGAACGCCCCGCTCAGGCCGCCACCCAGGTGGCTGGCGAGGTCGAGATTCTGCTGCCGTTGGCAGGGCTGGTCAACATTGAAGAGGAAGAAAAGCGTCTGGGTAAAGAGATTGCCAAGGTGCAGAAGGATGTGGAGTTTTTTGCCAAAAAACTCTCCAACGAGAAGTTCGTCGCCAATGCGCCGCCCGAGGTGCTGGAGAAGGATCGCGGCAAGCAGAAAGAGGCGGAAGAAAAACTGGGGATTCTGCAGGAAAGCCTGAAGAAGATACAGTCCCTTAAAGGATAGGGCGAAACGGGGCCAGGGCGAAAACCCTGGCCTTTTTTGCGGCCATTGAGGTTGCCTGGCGCTTTAAGGTGTTTTCGCAACAGGGGCGACGGGCCAATTGCGGCTTTGTGCTTTTCGAAAAAGCTCTTCGCACGCCGCCGCCGGCATCGGGCGGGCATAAAAGAAGCCCTGGCCGATGGCGCAGTTGTTCTCCGCAAGAAACCTCACCTGATCTTCCCTCTCGATGCCCTCGGCGACGATGGTCATATGCATGGCGCGGCCCAGGGCCATGATGGCCAGCGTGATGGCGGAGGCATTTTCGTCGTGCAGCACATCGCCGATAAAGGAACGGTCGATTTTCAGTTTGTCCACGGGAAACTGTTTCAGGTAGCTCAGTGACGAATAACCGGTGCCGAAATCGTCGATGGCCAGCTGCACTCCCCGAATTTTAAGATCGATGAGGGTCATCATGGCGGTACTGAAATCCTCCATGATGGTACTTTCCGTGATCTCCAGTTCGAGCCATTGCGGATCCAGGCCGGTGGAGGCGAGGACGTTATCCACAATATCGACAAAATCACTCTGGCTGAACTGTATGCCTGAAATGTTGACGGCCACGGTTCGGCAGGGCAGCCCCTGTCTTTGCCAGGCCACATTCTGTTCGCAGGCTTTGCGCAATACCCAGTTGCCCAGAGGCACAATCAAGCCGCTCTCCTCGGCCAGCGGAATAAACCGGTCGGGGGGGATATGACCCAGGACGGGGTCGTGCCAACGGATGAGCGCTTCTACCCCCACGATGTTTCCGGTGGCGATTTCGAACTGCGGCTGATAATGGAGGGTGAACAGATCCTGGGCCAGCGCCTGCCGCAGACGGGTTTCCATTTCGAGAAATTCCGCCGCACGACTGTTGAGCTCGGGGGTGTAGAACTGAAAGGTGTTTTTGCCCTTGGCCTTAGCGTGGTACATCGCCGCATCGGCGCAACTGGTCAGCCCTTTGACGTCGACGGCATCGGCGGGGAAACGGCTGATGCCGATGCTGGCCGTGACATAGAGCTGATGGGGGCCGATGCTGAAGGGTGTGGCCAGCTGTTCGAGGATTTTACGGGCCACCACGGCATCATGATTGGGGTTCTCTGAATCTTCTAGCAGCAGCACGAATTCATCGCCGCCCAGGCGGGCCAGGGTATCCGAATGACGTACGATCTGACGCAGGCGGCCGGAGGTTTCCGCCAGCAGCTTGTCGCCCATTTCGTGCCCCAGGGTATCATTGACCTTTTTGAACCGGTCCAGATCCAAAAAGAGCAGAGCGACCTCCTTGCCTGTGCGGCGAGCCCGGTCGAGAGCGTGTACGAGCCTGTCCTGAAAGAGGCGGCGGTTGGGCAGATCGGTCAGGGGGTCATGGTGGGCCAGGTGGTCCAGGAGCTGCTTCTTTTTCAGCAGGGCGCGTTCGGCCTCCTGGCGTTCCCGGATATCGGAAAAAGCGATGACGGCTCCCTCCGCCTGTTGTTCCTCGTTCAGAATGGGGGTGCAGATGTATTCCACCGGGATGGCACGGCCGTCTTTATGGTAGAACAAGGCACTGTCCTGCCGGGCCGGAGCGCCCGTCTCCCAGACCTGGCGAATGAGGCAGGGGGACTCCGCCGGAGTGTCCTTTTTGTCTGAGGGGCAGACCACCTGGAGATAGTTTTGTCCTACCAGCTCGCTCTGTGCGAAACCGAGCAGGTCGGCGCCGGCCTGGTTGATAAACGTCGTGTTGCCGTCCGGCGAAAGTCCCATGATCCCTTCCCCGGCTGAGTTCAGGATGAGGTTGTGGTGCCTGGTCACTTTTTCCAGTCGACGGACCTGCTGGCGAATGCGCAGACGGATGAGCGTGCCCAGAATCAGGAAGGCGGTCATGGCCAGAGCGCCGTTGCGTCCCATGCGCCAGAGTGCCTGGCTGATGCCGGCTTCCATCGCTTCCGTCAGGCGATCGACCCGCTCTTTGGTTTTGTGGGCCAGCTGAGGATAAATCGCCTCGATCTGGTTAAAGTGTCTGGCGATGGCGTCATCCAGGACCAGACGATGGGCCTGAAGCTGAAGGTGATCCTGACATAGACGAAAAAAACCGCCGGTGGCCTCGATGGTCTGATAGTCGTGGTCGATGCGGTGCCCCTGACCGAAAATGGCGTTTTTGTAATCGTTGAAAAGGGCGAGGGTTTCTCCGGCCGGGAAGATCCCTTCCTCTTCCAGGATGAGGATGTTGTGTTCCAATCGGTCCATGCTGGGCTTGATCTGGTTGTCTTTGAGGTCATGCAGGTGGTCGATGCTTTTTTCGATGGCCAGTCTGGCGACCAGCGTCGACAGGAAATTGAGCTCGACGGAAAGTTCGTTCAGCAGAGGGAACCATAACTCTCCTCTTTTTTCCAGGATATTGCGGGCTATCCGCTCTGCTTCAGGGCCGGAGCTTTCGCGCCAACGCCGAATCTGGCGGGCTTCCGTCAGGCGCCAGCGCCCTTCGGCCGACTCGATAGCGGCCGCCAAGCGTTGCTGGAAGTCCTGCAGGCGGTTCATGGAAATGTCCTGCACCAAGTCCGTTTCCACCCGGATGTAGTGCTCCCGCCAGGTGGAAGCCTCCCTGGCGAGCTCGGACAGGGGATCGGCGGCGCCCTCAAGCTGGGCCCAGATCGCATCCTGGCCCAGATGCGGCGTTCGTTGCGAAATATCTTCGAGAAGTTGCAGGTAGCTGGTCACCTGCCCGTCGTCGGTAACGGGGACGCGGGTATGGTAAAGTTTGCTGTTGAGTTCCTCTTTGGCCGCATGCGTCTTGCTGCGAAGTTCTTTGAGAAGGTACACTTCTTCCTGTTGGGTCTGAAGGAGATGCTTCCGCTGCGCCTGGGTGTCCCCCAGAATGGTCGTCAGGTGGACGATGCCCATGACTGGCACGAGCAGGGCGATCGCAATGAGAACCCAGATCATGAGGGAAATGCGCTGGAAGCAGCGGGTAACGATCATGGCGCTGTCACTTCTTTAAGCAGGGGACCGATTTCCGTCCAGGAAAAGGGCAGCACATCCTGCGCCGTCAGGCGGGTCGGCCAGACGCCGTCGCTGGCCTGGTGCCGCTGGCGGGAGAGCTTCAAGGGAATGCCCGGACCGAGGGTAAAGGATCCGAGGGATTCCAGACCGTCAATCACCGCCTCCCGGGTCAGGGGCGAAGGCGCCTTTTGGAGGGCTTTGCCCAGAATCCGGGCGGCCATATATCCTTCGAGGCTGACATCGTTGGGATCGGTTTTAAACCGAATTTTTTCCAGATCGGCGATAAATTCGTCGACGACCGGGGGGTGGCTTCCCGTGAGCGGGGGGACGACCTGAGTGATGATGACATTGTCGGCATAGGGACCGAGTTTGCGCTGCAAAGGCTTGCTGCCGACAAAGGAAACGTTGAGAAAAAGGGCCTTGAGGCCCGATTCTTTGGCCAGCTGGATAAACTTGGCGCAGGGGGCATAGGCGCCGACCATGATAATGGCCTTGGGGGGATGCCGATAGTACAGGATGTCGGCCAGCGCGTTTTCCACGGCCAGCGTGTTGCGTTCATAACGCACATGCAGGATTTGCCGGTCGTTTTTCAGTCCCCGCCGTTTAAGGGCGCGGTAGCCACTGACGTATCCGGCATCCCCGTAGCCGTCGCGCTGCGTGAAAAAGGCAATATCCGTCGGTGCGAGTCCTCCCTGGTCGATCAGAGCCTCGACCATGGCTTCGATTTCCTGTTCGTAACTGGCGCGAAAGTTGATGACATAGCGTTCGGGGGGGTGGCGACGCAACAGGCCGGCTCCGGTGAAGGGAGCGAAGAAAAGGGTTTTTTGCTCTATGGCAATCGGTACGGAGGCGATGGCCGTTGGTGTACCGACATTGCCGATAATGGCGAGTACCTGCTTTTCTTCAAGCAGGGTGCGCATGTTAGCGGCGGCGCGGTAGGGTTCGTAGCCGTCGTCGAGGACGAACAGTTTGAGTTGACGTCCGTTGATACCGCCGGCCCGGTTGATCCGTTCCAGGCCGGCCACAACGCCGTCCCGCATGGCGGTTCCGAGCTCCGAGGTCGGTCCGGTGAGGGCGGTCGTCATGCCGAGGAGAATGTCGGACGTTTCTTCTGCGGCGCTGCTGCGGCCCAATAAAACGGCCAGCAGCAGGACCACCAGGCATAGTTTAATGGGAGACAAAGGGGACGAGAACGGATTCATGGGCCTATTATCACCAGGAATGCAAAAAAGTAAAACACTATTTTATTTGTTGTCTTTAAAGAAGACCTTTTAAGTCCTGAATGAAATTCTGCCCCTGACCGGGGCTGTGAAGGAGGGAGTCATGATCGATGTTTTAAAAGACAATCCCATGTCCCGTTTTGCTATCGGGTTTTTTTATCCTTTTAAAAGTTTTGGTTTTATAAGGAAAAACCCGCGACTGCTCAAATTTGTGCTGATCCCTTTTCTCATCAACCTGGTGGTGTTTTCGGGGGTCGTATTTTTGGGTCTGGATTTCTTCGGGGACATCGTCGCCCGGTATGTTCCTCATGGAGAGGCCTGGTATTGGGCTTTTCTGACTTTTTTTGCCTGGCTGCTGGCGTCCATTGTGACGACGCTGCTGGTTTTTTTCTGCTTTACCGTGGTGGGCAATCTGATTGCCTCTCCCTTCAACGATCTGCTGTCCGAACGCACGGAAGAGATCCTGACCGGCATCGGCTCAAGCGAAACTTTTTCCTGGAAGACCTTCGGCGGCGATGCCTGGCGCGCTATCGTCGTGGAAGGGAAGAAGATGAGTTTTTTTGTCGTCGGCATGCTGGCCCTGCTGCTGCTCAACCTGATTCCGCTGGCGGGGCAGGTGCTCTACTCCATTGCCGCCGCACTCTTTACCCTCTTTTTTCTCGCCGTTGAATATCTCGGCTACGTTTTGAGCCGAAAACGTTTATCTTTTGCCCAGCAGCGCCACTATATTTTCGGACAGACTTTCCTGCACCTCGGTTTCGCCGTCGGTGTGCTGTGCCTGCTGGCTATCCCCCTTATGCAGTTGCTCTGCATTCCTCTTGCCGTCGTGGGGGCAACGCGCCTGTATTGTGAAAAAGGAAATCTGTCTGCCGACGGATAAATTTGCTGTGCCGGCATCTATTCCCCTTTATCCATCCGGGGAAAGGATGCCGCGCTGAAGGAGATGACCTTATGAAAGACATTGCCATCGAGGCGGCCCTGTCCGCAGGCAAAGTGCTTATGCAGCGATTTGGCACCGCTTTGACCGTGGAACACAAAGGGGAAATTGACCTCGTTACAGAGGTGGATCGGGCTTCAGAGGACGTGATTGTTTCTGTTTTGCGGGGCACCTTTCCGCGGCACGACATTCTGGCCGAAGAGGGACAGTATGCCGACAGTGGCAGCCGGTACCGCTGGATTGTCGATCCGTTGGATGGAACCACCAATTACGCCCACGGATTCCCCTGGTTTGCCGTTTCCATTGCTCTGGAGGTGGAAAATGAAGTGACCCTGGGGGTTGTCTACAATCCCTTCAGCCAAGAACTTTTTTGGGCCGAGAAGGGGAAGGGGGCTTTTCTCAACGATGTGCAGATCGGTGTCTCGCGGACAGGCAGGCTGGGCGATTCTCTGCTTGCGACGGGCTTTCCCTACGACCGCAAAAAAAGCGATGTCAATAATTATGACCATTTCGTCCATTTCCAGCAGGCGGCGCAGGCCTGTCGCCGGCCGGGAAGCGCCAGTCTCGATCTGGCTTACGTCGGTGCCGGTCGCCTGGACGGCTACTGGGAAATGAAGCTCAAACCCTGGGATGTCGCGGCTGGGCAGTTGATTGTCAGCGAGGCTGGTGGCAGGGTCAGCGATTTCGACGGAGATCCGTTCGATATTTATGGGGTTGAGTGTCTGGCCAGCAACGGACGCATCCATCAAGAAATGATTGATGTGCTCAAAGCCGGTAAGAGGCCGGCGTGAACGGTTTCTTCCCGGCACGATAGTGGTATCCAGTTGCTATCCTGGCCTTGAGCGCTACACTAGAAAAGTGCGGCAACCGCCGCGAAAGTCTGAGTGGCGCTGACTGCTTCAGTTGGGCAGAGGGCCTGATGGGGCAGTGGGCCCAGAAGTGGCAAGGAGGTATCATGACCGAGCGAAACACCCCGTTGGAAAACCAAAAAAAGGACCCCGGTCTCGACAAAAACCTCGAGCGATTGGACGCTGAACTGGATGTCATGGAAAGACATTCCTCCGAACTCGATGACATGGAGGAAGAGGAGAGAGAGGCCCTCAAAAAAAGGGATCGTGAATATAAGAACGAGCACTTGCACAGTATCCCCCGACCCCGTAAACATGTTCGCTAATCGATGATGTCGTCTACAAAAAAGCCCCCGTGTCATTGCGGGGGCTTTTTTCGTTCTGACGGCTTGACCTCAGGCTTGCGGAGGGGTTTCGTCTTGTGCAGGCGCGGGTTCGGCCGGTTCCTCTGCCTTGATGGTTTCGATTTCTTCTTCCAGCGCCGCGGCGTCGCGCTTTAACTGGTCGAGCCGGGCAAAGATCACCGCGACCTCGGCGTTGTCCAGAATATCCGCCTCTCCTGCTTCTCGGCAGTCATCGATCTGTTTGCCGAGATCCGTGTGGGCGCTGGAAATCTTTTTGTGAATGGCAGCCAGGTCAATACGTTTTTGAACCACACGCTTCATCTGCGTCGCTTTAAAGGCGGCGGTATGCAGTCCCTTTTTGGTGGCGTCCCAGATTTTTTCGGTCTTGTTGCTTTGGCTGTTCGAGGTCTTTTCGTCTGTCATGGGTTTCCTCCCTCTGTAAGATCAAGATGTTATGGCTCAAAAAATATCAGTTTTATGCCCTGAGTCAAGATGTCAGCGCTTTTTCGCCACGGCGGGCTTGCTGGTTGGGTGGGTTTGGTCTAATATGATTCACCGAATTTAACGATGTTTTTTATATCAGGGCACAGGAGGTGGATGGATGGGCGAGGCTGGCCAAACCAAGTTTCAGATGGATCTCCGTCGTTATCTGCGCGAGCAGGAAGAAGACCGCAACCTTACAAGGCTCATTTGCGAGATCGCCGATGCGTCCAAGTATATCGTCAACTCCATCCGGACCGGTGATCTGGGCGTGGCGGGAACCTCCAACCTGTATGGCGAAGATCAGCTGGCCCTGGATGTCCTTTCCGACCGCATCCTGCGCAAACGCCTGCTGCATTCCGGGGTCGTCGCCAATATCGTCTCGGAAGAGACCAGCGACATCATATCCATCTCCACGGACTTCGACGGACGTTATTCCGTGGCCTACGATCCTTTGGACGGGTCTTCTCTGGTCGACGTGAACCTGGCCGTCGGAACGATTGTCTCCATTTACGAAGGGGGCGAACTGCTGCAGCCGGGCAGAAATCAGGTGGCGGCGCTGTACATCCTGTACGGTCCCCGCACGACTCTCGTCTACAGCACGGGCCGGGGCGTGCATGAATTCGGCATGAATCAGTTGATGGAGTACACCCTGGTGCGGGAAAATATCCAAATGCAGCCCAAAGGCAGCATCTATTCCCCCGGGGGGCAGCGCAATCTGTATACGCCGGGCACCGAAAGCTTCGTGCGTTATATGGAGGAAAATGGTGCCAAGCTGCGTTACAGCGGGGGGTTCGTCCCCGATATCAACCAGATTCTCATGAAGGGGAAGGGGGTGTTCATGTACCCTCATCTTCAGGGGAGTCCCAACGGTAAGCTTCGCCTTCTGTACGAGCTCAATCCCATGTCGTACCTTATCGAACAGGCGGGAGGGGCCGCCTCTACCGGCCGGGAGCGGATTCTAGATCTGCAGCCGCGCCAGATAGATGATCGGGCGCCAGTCTTTATCGGCTGCAAGGAGGATGTGGCCAAGGCCGAGGAGCTGATTCGCGCTCAAGGGTGATCCTTTTCTTCTGATCCTGGGGCGGCTCACGATCGCCTCCTGCCACGAAAGATCCTCGACGCTGTGGATCACACCACCTTTTTCATGCCGGCGGGCGCTCCATGAGAGACGGGCGCTTCAGTGCCTTCAGCTCCCTGTTCTTTTTGACCGCGGGGATCCTGCTGGCTCCCTTTGCGGGACCTTCCCCCGCCGTTACCGCTCTTGCCGCCGTTCTGGTGGCTATATGGCTGGTGCTGCGCCGTTTTGACCCGGCGCTTTTTCTGCTGCCGGCCGCCCTCATCTGTTTTGGCTTCTCCCTTTATCATCACCACCTCTCTCCCCCTCTTGCCTCTCAGGATGTCCGCTCCTTTGCCGGCGGCGAGGCCGTGTCGGTGCAAGGCCGGGTGACCGCCATAGAAAACCGCTCTCTGGGCCGCTCTACCCTCAATGTTGATGTTTCTCAAATCGACCGTCGTCGGATCGGGGTAAGCTGCCGCGGCATGGTTCGCGTCTTTATTGAAGAGGGCGAGCCGACCGTCCGCATGGGGGATTCCGTCCGCTTCTATGCCCGCCTGAAAAGGCCCCGCTCTTTCGGGACGCCCGGTGAATTCGATTTTCCCCGACACCTGGCCCGCCAGGGCATTTATGTGACGGCGGCTTTGGAGCGTTTTGGGGATGTGGTGCTGGTCCAGCAATCTACAGGATTTTCCATGATGGATTTTCTGGCACAGCAGCGGGGCAGGGTGGTTCGGCTCATCGACGGGGCTGTTTCTGAGGAATTGTCCCCTTTTGTCAAGGCTCTTGCCGTTGGAGAGAAGAGCGTACTGCTCCCCGCGCAGCGTGATCTGCTGGCCCGCGGGGGTGTGTCGCATCTCTTTGCCATCTCAGGGTTGCACCTGGGGATTATCGCGTCCTTCTTCTATGGCATCGGCCGCTTCTTTTATTGCCGCTCGGAAACGCTGCTGCTTCTGGCCCCCCCGCGGCGCCTGCTGCCCGTGGTGATTCTCCCTCTGCTCGCCGGCTATCTATTCCTGACGGGCGGCGCTATCCCGACCCTGCGGGCGTTTCTCATGGCTGTTGCCGTGGCTCTGTTCTGTCTGAGTTCCCGGCGCACCAACCCCCTTCATCTGTTGGGGACGGTCGCTTTCCTTTTTTTGCTCATCAGCCCGCTGTCTTTGTACGAGGCTTCGTTTCAGCTTTCCTTTGCCGGGGTTTTGGGGATCATGCTGGGGGTACCTCGCTTGAGTACGGCCTTGAAACTCCACCATTGGCCACTGCCCCTGAGATGGGTCACCCTGCTTCTGCTCACGACCCTGACGGCTACCCTGGCGACAGCCCCTCTGGTCGCCTTGCATTTTCATATGTTTTCTCCTGCCGGCCTTCTGGCCAACCTGGTGGCTGTTCCGGCTGTCGGTTTTATCGCCGTGCCGCTGGCGCTTATGGGGTCGCTTTTGAGTCCCCTCAGTCCTCTACTGGCGAACTTGGCTTTTGCCGTTTGCGGAGAGGTGGTTTCCGCCGTATTGGTCGCCCTGCGTTTTCTGCTTTCTTTTCCTCTGCTGGGCAGTGTGAATGTATTTCTTGCCCCAAAGACCTTGCTCTGTTTTGTTTTGCTTCTGGTCCTTGTTTTTCTTCCCTGGGCCCGGTTTTATCGATTGCGCACCGCTCTGGCCTGTGTGGCCCTGTTGCTTTTCATTCTCCCCCGGACCGCTTCACCGGAGCTTGCTCTGACTGTCTTTTCTGTCGGCCAGGGGGAGTCTTTACTCTTGTCGACGCCCGATGGCCAGCATCACCTGATCGATGGCGGCGGGCTCTACAGCGAGACGTTTGATGTGGGAGAACGCCTGCTGCTGCCAGCTCTGGCCCGCCTCGGGATATCGGCGCTCGACTCCGTCATCCTGACCCACGCCCACCCCGATCACTATCTTGGTCTGGGTGCTGTTCTGTCCCGTTTCCCGGTACGCACATTCCGGACTGCCTTGCGCAGGGAGGAGCTGCCGGAGAGCATTAGGGAGTCCCTGCTGATGGGGCAGGTTCCCCTTGAGACCTTGCCGGAAGGCTGGTCGCATGACAGTGTCGATTCGCCCGCCCACTTGAGCCTCTATGTGCCACCCCAAAGCGGCAACATCAATGATCGCTCCGTGGTGCTGCTCGCCTCCCTGGGTGAGGCGAGCCTTCTGTTGACTGGAGATCTGGAGTCCGCCGGTGTTGACAAATTGCTAGGCAATCTTTCCCATAACTCAGTCCAGTTGCTCAAGTTGCCCCATCATGGCAGCCGGCATTCTTCTCCGGAGGCTCTTCTGGAAGCCCTGAATCCCCAGATGACTTTTACCTCGGTCGGTTTGGCAAACCGTTACGGTTTTCCTCATGCGTCGGTGGTGAATACGCTGGCCTCCCAACAAATTCCTTTATATCGCACGGATTGGAACGGTACCTTGCGGTTTGTCAGTGATGGGGACGGCTGGCAGGTGTATCCGTGGCGATCAAGGCTTTTCCGTTGACAGAAATGTGCGGTTTTGTTAGCGTCAGCCTGTAATCAAAGGGGGCCTTCCTGGATGAAAAAACCCACCATACTGGTTGTTGACGATGAGCTGTTCTTCCGCCGGATGTATTCCGAGCTGCTGAGTGAGGAAGGCTATATTGTCGAATCCTTTGCATCCGGTAATGCGGCGCTTGAGCGAATCGCCAAGGGTGGGGTGGATGTTCTCCTGACCGATATGGTTATGCCGGATATCGGCGGGCTGGATGTTCTTTACCAGGTTCGCAACATGGAGAATCCTCCCGAAGTCATCCTGGTGACCGGGCACGCCACGTTGGAAACCGCCATCAAGGCCCTCAAGGGGGGCGCGCGGGATTATCTCATCAAGCCTTTTAATCCCGAAGAGCTAAGGCACGTGGTGCGGTCGTGCCTTGATCAGGTCCGTCTTCTGGACGAAAATACCCTTCTCAAAAGTCAGATACGCCTTTACCAGAAGGGACAGAACCTTGCGTCTTTTCTGGATATTGATAAATTACTGCCTCAGGCGGTGAATACCCTGCTGAAGGAAGTCGGCACTGGACGCGGATTTGCCATGCTCCTGTGTGATGGCGATCGACTGCGTTTGGCGGGATTGGAGGGCGTGGAAGCGCTTGGGGCTTTGTCTCTGGCCATGTCCATTCGGCCTCACTTGCCCGGACTGACCACCGTCCGCACCCTTCATGTCTCTGATCTGGACTCGCGGCCGGACTGGCCGGTGAATGTCCAGGAGGCCTGTCTCTTCCCTCTTTTTCTGTCCCGTGAATTGAAAGGGGCTATCGTCATCTTTAACCCCGCCGAGGGGGGGCTGCCCCGTCCGCTACCCAAAGAAAACCTCACCTTTTTGTCGGACCAGACTGCCCTGGCTTTCGAGAATTCGCTGCGTTACCAGGATGTTCAGCAGCTTATCTATATTGATGATCTTACCGGTCTGTTCAATTATCGCTATCTGCAGATTGTGCTGGAACAGGAAATCAGGCGGGCCGAACGTTTCAGACTCAAATTTGCTCTGGTCTTTATCGATATAGATCACTTCAAGGAAGTCAACGACACCCATGGTCATCTGGCTGGCAGCGCGGCGCTGAAAGAAGTCGGCAGCCTTCTTCACCACGCGGTTCGTGAGGTCGACTCGTTGTTTCGTTATGGCGGTGACGAATTTACTGCTCTGCTCATCGAGACGGATGCCAAGGGGGCTGCTCTGGTGTCGGAACGAATACGCAAGGTCATAGAAGAGCATGTTTTTCTGGAAGATATGGGGTTGAAGTGCCGCCTGACCGCCACGGTGGGGAGTGCCATTTTCCCTGATGACGCCGACGATCGAAACAGCATCGTCGATTTGGCCGACCGGGCAATGTACGAAGGGAAAAAAATACGTAACGTGATTCGCGGGGCCTGGGAAATCAGGTCCTGATCCGCCGGTTCAAGCCTCCGGACCCCTCTGCCTGGGGGACCTCCTTCTCCATGACATTGGAATGCCGTTAATTCTAGCCATGAAGGAGCCCTGTGCTTTGATGGGCTGACTGGCCTTGTGGCGATTCCGGCTTCGTGTGCCTGTTGCATAACCATAAATAAAGAGGAAGAGATCAGTGAGTATTACAGGTATCAAGGGGATGAACGATATCCTGCCGGGCGAAGTGGAAACCTGGCAATTTCTCGAACACAGCGCTCGAAAGGTCTTCGGGGCCTACGGATTTTCTGAAATTCGTGTTCCGGTGGTTGAGAAAACCGAGCTTTTTTGTCGCTCAATCGGTGAAACAACCGATATCGTCGAAAAAGAGATGTATACGTTCAACGATAAGAGCGGAAATTCCTTGACCTTGCGACCCGAGGGAACCGCCCCGGTCATGCGCTCCTATATTGAAAATAAAATGTACGCACAGGACCCGGTGGCCCGGCTTTACTACATGGGCCCCATGTTCCGTTACGAGCGCCCGCAGAAGGGCCGCTACCGCCAGTTTCACCAAATCGGTGCCGAGGTGATCGGGGTGGAGGATCCTCGGGTTGACGCCCAGGTGTTGGCCATGCTGATCCATTACTTCGACGAGGTCGGCATTGGTGACGTCGAACTGCAGGTGAATTCCTTGGGGTGTGCAGAGTGTCGTCCCGGCTTCCGTCAAACGCTCGTGGCCTTCTTGCAGGAGCGCCTCGATTCGCTCTGCGAAGATTGCCGCCGGCGGTATCAGACCAATCCCTTGCGTGTTCTGGACTGCAAGGCGACCGGTTGCAAAGAGGCCACCGTCCAGGCGCCGTCGGTCCTGGATCATCTCTGCTCAGGTTGTGATGACCACTTTTCCCAGGTTCAGACCTATCTGCGCCTGCTGAATGCCCCCTTCACGATCAATCCCCGGATGGTGCGCGGGCTCGATTACTATACCAAGACCACTTTTGAAATGGTCACCACGCGACTCGGGTCCCAGAATGCGGTAGCGGCTGGCGGGCGTTATGACGGTCTTATCGCTGACCTGGGGGGGCCTTCTCTGCCTGGCATCGGTTTTGCGATGGGGTTGGAGCGCCTGGTTCTGATGAAGGGAGACGATCACGAGCCATCTTCGCGGGCGGATGTCTTTTTGGCGGGCATGGGCGAGGAGGCCAGTCAAAAAGCCTTTGTCCTTATGTCGGATCTTCAGCGTCATGGCCTGCATGCGGAGATGGATTTTTCGGGAAAGAGTCTCAAGGCGCAGATGAGACGCGCCGGCAAGCTCAAGGCCCGTTTTGTCGTGATCGTTGGGGAGGAAGAGTTGAGCCGTAACGTGGCACAACTTAAGGACATGGACAAGGGCAGTCAAGAAGAAGTGGCCTTTGACCGCCTTGAGGAAGAGCTGCGCGCGAGAGTGCTCGGGGCATGACGGAATCTTGTCTTGACGCCACGCAAAAAGGCTCTGTATAATTTCGTTTTGCTTGATTTCGCCACGGTTCAGTGGCCGATTTAACCATTTTGGAGGACAGGGCGTGAACGACATTCTTGGTGACTGGAAAAGAAGCCATTATTGCGGGCGTGTTACCGCTGCAGATATCGGCAAGGACGTTTGTCTCATGGGGTGGGTGCAGCGTCGCCGCGACCATGGCGGGCTTATTTTTATCGACCTTCGGGACCGGGAAGGGATCGTTCAGTTGGCGCTGGATCCGGACCGGGATCCCGAAGCCCACACCAAGGCCGACCGGGTGCGCAATGAATATGTCATTGCGGTGCGGGGGGTCGTTTCTCCCCGGCCCGAGGGAACGGTCAACCCCAAGATGTTCACCGGCGAGGTCGAAGTGGAGGTTCGGGAACTGCGCGTTCTCAATACGGCCAAGACCCCTCCCTTCATGATCGACGAATACGCCGATGTGGCGGAAAGTATCCGCCTCAAGCACCGCTATCTTGATCTGCGCCGTCCGGGCATCCAGAGCAATCTCATGCTGCGTCACCGGGTCGCCCGTACCGTTCGCACCTATCTTGACAACCAGGGCTTTCTGGAAATCGAAACCCCGGTGCTGACCAAAAGCACGCCCGAGGGCGCTCGTGACTATCTCGTCCCCAGCCGTGTCAATCCCGGAACTTTCTATGCGCTGCCTCAATCCCCCCAGCTGTTCAAACAGCTCCTCATGGTTTCCGGCTATGATCGCTATTGCCAGATCGTCAAATGTTTCCGTGACGAGGACTTGAGGGCTGACCGTCAGCCGGAGTTCACGCAGATCGACTGCGAGATGAGCTTTGTTAGCCGCGATGACGTGATAGCCGTCATGGAAGGAATGATCGCCGAAGTTTTCCGCGACGCCATTGGGGTGGAGGTAAGCCTACCCATGCCCCGCATGACCTATGCCGAAGCCATGGCCCGCTACGGGGTGGACAATCCGGACCTGCGTTTTGACCTGGAGTTGGTGGAAATCTCCAATCTGGTCAAGGATTCCGGTTTCAAGGTCTTTGCCGATGTGGTCAAGGGGGGCGGTATCGTCAAGGCCCTCAACGTCAAGGGTTGCGCCTCCTTTTCCCGAAAAGAGATCGACGATCTCACGGAGTTTGCCAAAATCTATGGGGCCAAAGGTCTCGCCTATGTCAAGGTTACCGAGGAAGGGTGGCAGTCTCCGATCGCCAAGTTTTTCTCCGAGCAGGAACTCGCGGCGCTGAATCGCGTGTTGCATGCCGAGGTCGGCGACCTCCTGCTCTTTGTCGCCGATAGTTACAGAGTCACCAATGAAGCGCTGGGGCGACTGCGTGGCCACTTGGGGCACAAGCTTGGCCTGACCCGCAAGGATGACTTCAAGTTCGTGTGGATCACCGATTTCCCTCTTCTTGAGTGGGACGGAGAGGCGCGGCGGCACGTTGCGGTTCACCACCCTTTCACCGCGCCGATGGATGAAGACATGCCCCTGCTCGATGGGGATCCCGGCAAGGCCCGGGCCAAGGCCTACGACCTGGTACTCAATGGCTCGGAAATCGGCGGCGGCAGCATTCGTATCCATGATCAGGCTGTTCAGAGCAAGATGTTCGACCTTATGGGGATTGGCATCGAGGAGGCCAGGGAGAAGTTCGGCTTTCTGCTCGATGCCCTCGAATTCGGGGCGCCCCCCCACGGAGGAATTGCCTTCGGATTGGATCGGCTTGTTATGATCCTGACCGGCTCCGATTCCATCCGGGACGTCATTGCTTTCCCGAAGACCCAGAAGGCGACCTGTATGATGTCTGAAGCGCCCAATGTGGTTGACGAAAAACAGCTGCGGGAGCTTTCGATTCGCCTGGCCAGCCGCCCCAAATAGTCTCTCGCCCCCTGTCCCGTTTCTTGTGAGGGGGCTGATCCTCTTCTGAGTTCTCGGCTGAGGAAGGTTTTGTCGTTAAATGCACAAGTTTTTGGTCCTTTTGGTTCTGTTTGTGTTGGGGGGGTGTGCTTCACTCCCCCAACACGAGCTTCAGGTCGCCAGAGAATCCGTCGCTCGGGCTTATGCTGTCGGCGCGCCGCAGCTGGCCCCTCTCGAATACCGCTCGGCCAGCACGGCCCTGTATGACGCGGAAAAATATATCCATGACGGTGACTACCGGCAGGCTCGCCAGATCCTCCCCTTGGCGCAGTCCCATGCCCGTCGAGCGATATCGAAGTCCCTCGACGAAGCCGCGCGTCTTCGCGAGCTTGAAGCCGCTCAGGCCGCTGAGCGGGCCTCCCTGCCCGTAAAAACCCCCGTGAAAAAAAAGCCAACCAAGCCCGCTGCCCCCAAAGTGCCGGATTCTTCCTCGGCTGAAAGTCCCGTCGACAAGGATCTTTCGCCAATAACGCCAGTGCCGGCGCCGCAATATACCGTTGTGGGTGGCGAAAATCTCTGGTCTATTGCGGCGAAAGAGGAAGTTTATGCCGATGGTCTCTTGTGGCCCCTTCTTTACAAGGCCAATCGGGACCAGATCAAGGACCCTCGCCAAATTTATCCGGGCCAGGTTTTAAGTATTCCTCGAGATCTCAGTGCCGAGGCGATGGATGAGGCGCGGGAAAAAGCCAGAAGATCTGACATTTTTCCGGTAGACATCATGTTGAAGGACAGAGAGTTAGTTGAGTGATTTTCTGTTGGAATCAGGGCCTTTTGAGGGTCGTAAAGGACCCGATTAACGCCATGTTTTTTCTTGACACTCCCAGGTCTTTTGCATACTGTATACACGATTAATTGGCTGGTTTGATCCAATTCAATTAATTAACTGTTTGTTGTATCAGGGGTTTGAGGGCAGGTGCCGGTCGTGTGCCCTGGCGGGTATTTTGAGATTGGCTTGATCTTGCTGATATTGTTGAACCTCTGGCGATGCTGGCATAAAAACTAAGGAGAGAACATGACCACGAAAGAAGCAAAAATTATCTGGACTGAGATTGATGAAGCACCCGCATTGGCTACCTACGCTCTGCTGCCGATCGTGCAGGCTTTTACCAAGGGCACCGGCGTTGCTGTCGAGACCCGCGACATCTCCCTCTCCGGGCGTATCCTCGCCAACTTCCCGGACAACCTCAAGCCCGAGCAGAAGGTTGCCGACTATTTGACCGAACTTGGCGAGTTGGCCAAAACGCCTGAAGCCAATATCATCAAGCTGCCGAATATCTCGGCATCCATCGTTCAGCTGCAGTCGGCCATCAAAGAACTGCAGGAAAAGGGCTACGACGTTCCCGACTACCCGGAAGAGCCTAAAAACGATGCAGAAAAAGCGATCCAGGCCCGCTACGCCAAGGTGCTCGGTTCCGCCGTTAACCCGGTGCTGCGCGAGGGGAACTCCGATCGCCGCGCCGCCGCCTCGGTCAAGAAGTTCGCTCAGCAGAACCCCCATCGCATGATGAAACCCTGGCCTGAGGTTTCCAAGACCCGCGTTGCCTTCATGGACAGCGGAGACTTCTATGAGAACGAGACCTCGACCACCATTCCCGCCGCCACCACCGCCAAGATCGAGTTCGTGGCCGCTGACGGCAGCGTTACGGTGCTCAAAGACAACCTGGCCCTTCAGGCCGGTGAAGTTCTCGATTCGACCCACATGGATGTGGCCAAGCTTCGTGCCTTTTATGCCGAGTGCATGAAGGAAGCCAAGGAAAAGGACGTCCTGCTGTCGCTGCATCTCAAGGCGACCATGATGAAGATTTCCGACCCGGTCATGTTCGGCCATGCCGTTTCTGTCTATTTCAAGGACGCGCTGGAGAAGTACGCCGCCGACCTCAAGGCGATCGGCGCCAATGTGAATAATGGTCTGGGTGATGTGCTGTCCAAGCTCAGCCGTCTGCCTGCCGACAAGAAAGCCGCCATCGAGGCGGATATTGCCAAGTGCTATGAATCCGGCCCGGCCCTGGCCATGGTCGACTCCCGCAAGGGGATCACCAACCTGCATGTGCCCAACGACGTCATCGTTGACGCTTCCATGCCTGTTGTCATCCGTGACGGCGGCAAAATGTGGAATAAGGCCGACGAGTTGCAGGACACCATTGCCATGGTTCCCGACCGCTGCTATGCCACCATGTACCAGACCATGATCGAAGACTGCCAGAAAAACGGCCAGTTCGATCCCTCCACCATGGGAGCTACCTCCAATGTCGGCCTGATGGCGCAGAAGGCGGAAGAGTACGGCAGCCATGACAAGACTTTCAACGCCCCCGGCAAAGGAACGATGCGCGTCGTCGATGCCTCCGGTGCTGTACTGCTGGAGCAGAAGGTCGAGACGGGCGATATCTTCCGTGCCTGCCAGGTCAAAGATGCCCCGATTCAGGACTGGGTCAAGCTCGCGGTAAACCGCGCTAAGGCTTCCGGTACTCCCGCCATCTTCTGGCTTGACGAAAATCGCGGCCATGACGCCCAGTTGATCCAAAAGGTCAACACCTACCTTAAGGATCACGACACGGCCGGTCTTGACATCCGCATTATGACGCCCGTTGACGCTATGAAGTTCACCTGCGAGCGCGCTCGCAAGGGGCTTGACACCATCACGGTGACCGGCAATGTTCTGCGTGACTACCTGACCGACCTTTTCCCGATTCTGGAACTCGGCACCAGCGCCCGCATGCTTTCCATCGTACCGCTGATGGCTGGTGGCGGTCTGTTCGAAACGGGTGCCGGCGGTTCCGCACCGAAGCATGTCGAGCAGTTCCTTCGCGAGGGGCATCTGCGTTGGGACTCTCTTGGCGAGTACTGTGCTCTGGTGCCGTCCCTGGAGATGATTGCGGATAGTTTCAAAAACGCCAAGGCGGCTGTTCTGGCTGAAACCCTTGACGATGCTGTCTCCAAATATCTGGAGAACGCCAAGGCGCCTTCCCGCAAAGTCAACGAGATTGACAACCGCGGCAGCAGTTTCTATCTTGCCATGTACTGGGCCCAGACTCTCGCCGCCCAGAACAAGGATGCTGAGCTCAAGGCCCGCTTTGCTCCAGTGGCTGAAAAGCTTGCAGCCAACGAGGAAAAGATCAATCAGGAGCTGCTGGCTGCCCAGGGTCGTCCTGCCGACATCGGGGGTTATTTCCGTCCCGTGCTGGAAAAGGCCAACCAGGAAATGCGTCCCAGTGCAACTCTGAACGCAATCATCGACAGCCTGTAATTTATAGTGTGTTACGGTCGGGACGGGGCCTGTTGCCCCGTCCCACTCTAATTTTCTAACGATGAGGAGAGAGACAATGGCTAGACCGAAAATTGCATTGATTGGTGGTGGGCAAATTGGTGGTGTGCTGGCTCAGCTCTGCGCTCTGCGCGAACTGGGCGACGTGGTGCTGTTTGATATCGTCGAGGGCCTGCCTCAGGGCAAGATGCTCGATATTGCCGAGGCTTCTCCTGTTGACGGTTTCGATGTCAATCTCCAGGGGACCAACGACTACAAAGATATCGCTGGCGCCAATGTTGTCATCGTGACCGCCGGTCTGCCCCGCAAGCCCGGCATGAGCCGTGACGACCTGATCGAGGTCAATTCCAAAATCATGACTCAGGTGGCCGAAGGTATCCGCGATAACGCTCCCGACGCCTTCGTCATCGTCATCTCCAACCCTCTCGACGCCATGGTTACCCTCTGCCAGAAAGTAACCGGCTTCCCCGCCGAGCGCGTCATGGGTCAGGCTGGCGTCCTCGACTCGGCCCGTTTCGAGTCTTTCATCGCTTGGGAACTCGGTGTTTCCATCAAGGACGTTACCGCCATGACTCTGGGCGGGCACGGCGACGACATGGTTCCCCTGGTTCGTTATGCCAGTGTCAAGGGCATTCCGGTCATGGAACTGCTGGAGCAGAAATACGGCAGCGCTGAAAAGGCCAAGGAAGTCATGGAAGCCATGGTCAAGCGCACCCGCGGCGCCGGCGGCGAAGTCGTTGCCCTGCTCAAGACCGGCAGCGCTTTCTACAGCCCTGCTTCTTCCGCTATCGCCATGGCCGAGTCTATCCTCAAGGACCAGAAGCGCGTACTGCCCACCTGCGCCCTGCTTAACGGTGAATTTGGCGTCAAGGGCTACTATGTTGGCGTCCCCTGCGTTCTCGGCGCCAAAGGCATCGAACGCATCATTTCCTTCAAACTGGATGCTGAGGAGCAGGCGATGATGGACAAGTCCGTCGCTGCCGTTAAGGGCCTCGTCGACAGCATGAAGTAATCCAAGTTCCAGTGATTGTTGCAAAAGAAGGGCAATGGCAACATTGCCCTTCTTTTGCATTTGAATTATTGGATAAAATGTGTATACTGCACCGGTTTTTTGGGTGGAAACAGTGTTTGCATGACGTAGTCGTGGAAGACTTTTTCGCAAAATGTACGAGATTCAGTGGGTTCGGCCCTGACCAAGTTCAGGGCATTGTGGATTCCGGTAACGTTTTGTCCGACCGCGTTAGGCGCGGTAAAAACTCGCAAAGGAGAAAAGCGGTAATGAGCAGTCCGAGAGTGGAAGTGATCGAAAGGTACTGCAAAGGGTGCAGCATTTGCGTGGAGTTCTGCCCCACCAAGGTCCTGGAGATGGATGCCTTTCTGGTAAAGGTTGCCAAGCCTGAGGCCTGCATCGCCTGCATGCAGTGCGAATTGCGGTGCCCCGACTTTGCTATCAAAGTCTTCAAAGATTAATTTAAAACTTTAGGAGGTCGGTTAACGTGGCTAAGAAAGTTGCTCTGTTGCAGGGGAACGAGGCTTGTGCACAAGGCGCTCTTTACGCCGGCTGCAAATTCTTCGGCGGTTACCCCATCACCCCCTCTACCGAGGTTGCGGAAGTTTTGTCTGTTGAACTTCCCAAGGTCGGAGGGAAATTTATCCAAATGGAAGACGAGATCGGCGCTATGGCTTCGGTTATCGGGGCCTCCCTCACCGGGTCTAAGGTGCTGACCGCGACTTCCGGTCCCGGCGTCTCTTTGAAACAGGAACTCATCGGCTATGCCTGCATCGCCGAGGTGCCCTGCGTCATCATCAACGTTATGCGTGGCGGGCCCTCCACCGGTATGCCGACCGGCCCTGGCCAGTCCGACGTTCAGCAGGCCAAATGGGGTACCCACGGCGACCACGCCGCTATCGCGCTGGTACCGGCTTCCTGCCAGGAAATCTTCAGCGAAACGGTGCGGGCCTTCAACCTCGCCGAGAAATATCGCATGCCCGTGCAGGTGCTTTATGATGAAATCGTCGGCCACAGCCGCGAGCGCATCGAGTTCCCCGAGCCGGGTGAGCTTGAGGTCATTGACCGTCAGGGCCCGACTGTTTCCCCCGAAGAGTACAAGCCCTTCGATACTTCCTTCGGTGACGTGCCTCCTCTGGCCGCTTTTGGCTCTGGATATCGCTTCCATGTTACCGGCCTGAACAAGGCTCAGGATGGCTTCCCGACCACGAAGGCCAGCCTCGTTGACGATGAGCAGCGCCGTCAGCTGCGCAAGGTTGATGCGGCTCAGGCTGATATTGAGAAGAACGAAGAGTACCTGACCGAGGACGCCGAAGTTGTGATCTTCGCCTATGGATCCACCAGCCGTTCGGCTCGCTATGCGGTCAACGAACTGCGCAAGGAAGGCATCAAGGCCGGTCTCTTCCGTCCTATCACCCTCTGGCCTTTCCCGGAGAAGCGCGTAGCAGCCCTGGCCCAGCAGGCCAAAGCCATCGTCGTGCCGGAAATGAACCTCGGCCAGATGGTGCTCGAAGTAGAGCGCGTCGCCAAAGGGGCCTGCGAAATCGGATTTATCGGTCGCGTCGACGGCGAGCCGATCAACCCCGGCCAGATCATTGATAAAGTCAAGGAGGTTAAGTAACATGGCTTTCGATTACGATAAATATCTGCGCCCCGGCAAGTTGCCCCACATCTGGTGCCCCGGCTGCGGCCACGGGATTGCCATGAAGGGCCTGATCCGGGCCATTGACATGTGCGGTCTGGACAAGAACAACACCGCCATCGTTTCCGGTATCGGCTGCGCCAGCCGTCTCCCCGGTTATGTCGATTTCAACACTCTGCACACCGCTCACGGCCGTGCCGCTGCCTTTGCTACCGGCGTCAAAATGGCCAAGCCCGAGATGAACGTGATTTGTGTCGGTGGTGACGGTGATGGTACCGCTATTGGCGGAAACCACTTCATCCATGCCTGCCGCCGCAACATTGACATGACCTATGTCATCTTCAACAACAGCATCTACGGCATGACCGGCGGTCAGTTCTCTCCTTGCACTCCCACAGGGGCCAAGGCGTCCACCACCGTTTACGGCAACCCCGATCCGACTTTTGACATCAGCAAGCTGGCTATCGGCGCTGGCGCGACCTTTGTCGCCCGTACCACCTCTTTTCACGCCACCCAGATTGACAAGCTGATTGCCGAAGGCATCAAGCACAAGGGGCTGGCCGTTATCGAAGTTCTCGACGACTGCCCCACCACCTATGGGCGCCGCAACAAATTCCGCAGCGTCGTCGATATGATGAAGCGTCTCAAGGATATTGCCGTTCCCGTGGCGGCCGCCAGCAAGATGACGGCCGAGCAGCTTGAAGGGAAAGTGCTCACCGGTGTTCTCTACAAAGAGGAAAAGCCCGAGTACTGCGAGCAGTATGCCAAGGTTATCGCCAAGGCGCAGGGCGCCTGATTATCCAGCGAATAAGGAGAAGGATCGATGTCTGAAAGATTTGAAATTCGATTTTCCGGCGCCGGTGGTCAGGGGCTGATCACCGCCGGTATCATTCTGGCTGAAGCGGCCTCCATCATCGAAGGCAAGCACGCCGTTCAGTCCCAGAGCTACGGTCCAGAAGCCCGCGGTGGCGCTTCCAAGTCCGAGGTTATTATCTCTGACGGACCTATTGACTACCCCAAGGCGACCATCGTCGATGCCTGCCTGGCCATGACGCAGGAGTCTGCCGACAAGTACGCTAATGGCATCAAGCCTGGTGGAGTGCTCTTGCTCGATTCGGACTTTGTCAAGAACGAGCCCCAAGGGGATTTCAAGATTTACAAATTCCCCATTACTCGCACCGCCAAAGAGGATCTTGGCCGTGAAATCGTCGCCAACGTGGTTGCCCTCGGCGCCATGATCGCCCTGACGGGCGCTGTCTCTCGTGAGGCTGGCGAAAAAGCCGTTCTGGCCCGTGTGCCTGAAGCCTTCCTCGACCTCAACAAGAAGGCCTATGCTCTCGGCTATGAAAAAGTCAAAGAGCTCATGAAGTAACTTTTGATCGTTCCACTGAAAACGCCCGGGAGCTTTTTGCCTCCGGGCGTTTTTTTTTGAGTCGACTCTGTTTTCTAAGCTGGCCTGACCATGTTTCGTGCGTTGCCTGGACTGGTCATCTTGGCCCGTTTTGGGGGATGAGCCCGTTGCCTTTTCTGGTGCCCAGATTTTGGGGAAAAGAAATCCTTTTTAGGTGCATGGCGGGTGAGCGAACTTAGAATTGCTGAAAAAAAACCGATAAGCATGAGAAATTCAAACATGGCGGCCTCCTTTACGGCAAAGCCTAACGACCTTGTGTGACAGAATGTGTCGTAGCCAGGTCGGCCATGATGGTGGCGGAAAGGGCAGAAGAAAGTGGGGGAGGTCAGGCAGACGTCTTAGGTTAAACCACGGTTTGTGTCGGAGTTGATCGTTGACAAGGCCTTTGTAAATCGTATACAGTATGCAAGTTTCAGTATGGAAAACGCGCCTGGACGAAGTCGGATTTTGCAGCTTCGTTGCCGGGACACGGTGTGAATAGCGGCTTTGCCAATGGGCACTAACAGGCCGCAATAATTCGAGGAGGAGAGAGATGATCGACGCTTATCTGAAGCACGAAGCCGAGCGGAATGCCCAGGGCATCCCCGCGCTTCCCCTGAATCCCGAGCAGACTCAACAACTGTGCGAGTTGCTGCAAAACCCACCGGCTGGTAAAGAGGATTTTCTCAAGCACCTCTTCACCGAGCGGGTTTCTCCCGGCGTGGATCCCGCAGCTGAAGTCAAGGCCGACTTTTTGGCAAAAGTTCTGAAAGGGCAGGCCAAGACTCCTCTGTTCGATAACAAAGAGGCCGTTCGTATTCTCGGCACCATGATGGGAGGCTATAACGTCAAGCCCCTGGTCGATGCGCTCAAAGAGGCCGAACTGGCCGACGAAGCGGCCAAGGCCCTGTCTGGCATCACCCTGGTGTACGATGCCTTTGACGAGGTCGCAGCCCTGGCCAAGTCCAATGCCGCCGCCAAGAAGGTCGTGGAATCCTGGGCCAAGGCCGAGTGGTTCACCAACAAACCGGCCATGCCCGAGACCATCAAGGTTAAAGTCTTCAAGGTGGACGGCGAGATCAACACCGATGACTTCTCTCCGGCTGGCGACGCCTGGAGCCGTCCGGACATTCCTCTCCATGCTCTGGCTATGGGTAAAACCCGTTTTCCCGGCGGCCTGGAGACTATCGCCAAGTTCCGTGAAGAAGGCTTCCAGGTGGCTTTCGTCGGCGACGTGGTCGGTACCGGTTCTTCCCGTAAATCGGCCTGCAACAGCGTCCTTTGGCATATCGGTAACGAAATTCCCGCCGTGCCCAACAAGAAGACCGGCGGTGTGATCATCGGCAGCGTTATTGCGCCGATCTTCTTCAACACGGCTCAGGATTCCGGCGCCCTGCCGCTGAAGATGGACGTGACGGAGATGAACACCGGGGACGTCATCGTCATCAACACCAAGAAGGGTGAAGTGACTGATGAGGCTGGCAAGGTCATCACGACCTTTGAGATTACGCCCAATACGGTGCCCGATGAGTTCCGCGCCGGTGGCCGCATTCCCCTGATCATCGGTCGCGCCCTGACCGCTAAGGCCCGCGCCGCCCTCGGCATGCCTGAAGCCGACATTTTCACTCAGCCGGTGAATCCTGAGCCCAAGGCTGGCCAGGGCTACTCGCTGGCTCAGAAGATGGTCGGTAAGGCCTGCGGCGTTGACGGAATTCTGCCCGGCACCGCCTGCGAGCCGAAGATGACCACGGTCGGTTCCCAGGACACTACCGGTCCCATGACCGCTGACGAGCTCAAGGAACTGGCCTGCCTCAGGTTCCAGTCCCCCATGTTCATGCAGTCCTTCTGCCACACCGCCGCTTATCCCAAGCCGGCGGACGTGAAGATGCACAAGACGCTGCCCCAGTTCATTGCCGAGCGTGCCGGGGTCGCCCTGCGTCCCGGTGACGGTGTCATTCACAGCTGGCTGAATCGTCTGCTGCTGCCCGACACCGTCGGCACCGGCGGCGACTCTCATACCCGCTTCCCTATCGGCATCAGCTTCCCCGCTGGCTCCGGTCTGGTGGCTTTTGCCGGCGCCATGGGCTTCATGCCCCTGGACATGCCCGAGTCGGTGCTGGTCCGCTTCAAGGGCAAGTTCAATCCCGGCATCACTTTGCGTGACGCGGTCAATGCCATTCCTTACTGGGCCATCAAACAGGGCCTGCTGACCGTGCCCAAAAAGAACAAGAAAAATATCTTCAACGGCCGCATCCTCGAAATGGAAGGGCTGCCCGAGCTCTCCGTTGAGCAGGCTTTCGAGCTCACCGACGCCGCCGCCGAGCGCTCCGCTGCTGCCGGCTGCATCCAGCTCTCCGAAGACTCGGTCTGCGCTTACCTGCGCTCCAACGTGGCCCTGATGAAGAAGATGATCGAAGAGGGCTACCAGGATCCGCAGACCCTGCAGAATCGCATCGACGCCGTCAACGAGTGGCTGAAGAATCCCAAGCTGCTCAAGGCTGACGCCAATGCCGAGTACGCTGCTGTCATCGAGATCGACCTGGCCGAGATCACCGAGCCGATTCTGGCCTGCCCCAACGATCCCGATGATGTCAAGCTGCTTTCCGAAGTGGCCGGCACGCCCATCCAGGACGTCTTCCTCGGTTCCTGCATGACCAATATCGGTCATTTCCGCGCCGCCGCCGAAATCTGGCGCGGCCAGAAGTTCAACCCGGCCGTTCGTACCTGGATCTGCCCGCCGACCCGTATGGATCAGCAGCAGCTCAAGGACGAGGCCCTCTTCTCGATTTACAGTGCCATTGGCGCCCGCATCGAGATCGCCGGCTGCTCCCTGTGCATGGGCAACCAGGCCCGGGTACCCGACGGGGTGAACATGTTCTCCACCTCGACCCGTAACTTCGATGATCGTATCGGTAACGGCGCCAAGGTGTACCTCGGCAGCGCCGAACTCGGTGCCGTGATCACCAACCTGGGCAAACTCCCCACACCGGCTGAGTATCTGGCCGTTTACCAGGAGAAGGTCGCGCCCAAGGCCGATCAGGTCTACAAATATCTGCAATTCGACGAAATGGAAGGATACGGCAAGTAAGGCTGCCGGACTCTTTTCGAACACAACAAAGCCCCTGCCGGGAACTCTCGGCAGGGGCTTTGTTATTGGGGCACTGAAGAGGCAGGAGCTGAATCTTAGAAGTAACGGCGTCCTCCCATGTAGGTGCGGGTAAAGAATCCGTTGGAAAGGTTCTCAATGCGAACGGTCTTGCCGGTGCGCGGAGCGTGGATGAACTTTCCATTGCCGATGTAGAGCCCTACATGGGTGACCCGCGTGCCTCCCTGGGTGGCGAAAAAGACCAGGTCACCTTGGGCGAGCGCGTGCCGCTGAACGGGTGCCCCCGCCTGAAATTGGCTGCGTGAGTTGCGAGGCAGGTTGAGGCCGTTCAGACGATAACAGACCATGGTCAGACCGCTGCAATCGAAGCCATTGTGCCGATCCTCACCACCCCACCGATAGGGGACGCCGATAAAACGGCGGGCCGTTTTAACCAGTTCGGTCCCTAAGTCGCCCTGGCCGCTGCGCTGGATGCGGCTGTGGGCATAGTCCTCCGGTATGACGATGAAGAAATCCTTGATGATGGTGAGGTTTTGCAGGCGCTCGGCTTCGCGGCGGGCATCGGCATAGTGGTCGTGATTGCCAAACCGGACCTTGTATAAGCCCGATTCGTCGCGGAAGTAGTAAGCGTCAATCCCCTGGGCGGTCAGGGCTGCTTCCAAGCGAACGGCATTATCCAGACTGGCAAAGGCACCGACCTGGATGCTGTAGCCCATGGTTCCCAGGGCGGCAGAGGGGAGTCCGTCCAGCACGCCGGCGATAGGATCACCCGCTGCCGAAGGGGCAAGGCTTGGCGGCGCCCCCGCCGGGTCCGGCATGCAACCGGCCAGAATGCCCCAGATGATTAGCGAAACTCCTCTTGCCGCCCATCCTGTGACCCGAAAACAGCTACCCGAAGTCAAGATTCCCCCATGGTTTACCTCTATCCGCTTGCCTCGGCGCCATGCTTTACCTATACTTTCCCGATACGCACACCACTAAAACCGAAGGAGCTATCCCGTGAGCCAGTCCAATCCCCTTGTTCAGATGGAAACATCCCTTGGCGAAATCGTCCTCGAACTGGATGTCGAAAAAGCCCCCATTACCGTCGAAAACTTCATCGCCTATGCGCGGGCAGGTCATTACGACGGCACGATTTTTCATCGCGTCATCAAAAATTTCATGGTCCAGGGCGGGGGGCTGACGCCTGACATGCAGGAAAAACCGACCCGTGAGCCGATTGTGAACGAAGCGCAGAACAAGCTCAAGAATAAAACCGGCACCATCGCCATGGCGCGCACCCAGGAGGTAAACAGCGCCACCGCCCAGTTTTTCATCAACACCGAAGATAACAAATTTCTCGACAACACCGGCACCGACCCCGACAACTTCGGCTATGCCGTCTTTGGCAAGGTGGTCGATGGCATGGATGTGGTCTATACCATCGAACAGCAGACGACGACCAAAGTGGCAGGCTTTGACGATGTCCCCAAAGAGCCGATCGTCATTCAGCAGGTGACTGTGATCGATTGACAGTCGCCGCCCCCAACCTGTCTCTGAAGAGGACTCCCTATGCCTGAGGCCAATGTTTTCTTCCTGCCCATCGCGGCTTTTTGCCAACGCGAAGTGGTGTCCTGTCCGCCCGATGAAGCGCTGGTGAACGCCGTTGGCGTCATGAGGAAGAAGAACATCTCGAGCATTGTGGTGACGGTCGACGAGGCGCCCGTAGGGATCGTGACGGACCGGGACCTGCGCAACAAGGTCGTCTCGCGCGGTGTGGATCCGAACGCGTTCTCGGTGGCCGAGATCATGAGCAGCCCGTTGATCGTGATCGGCGAGGATGAGCTGGTCTTTGAGGCGCTCTACCGCATGTCCCGCCACGGCATCCATCGGTTGGGGGTGGTGGATGCCGGCGGCCGCCTGGTCGGCATTCTCACCGACTCGGACATCCTGCGACTGCAGACGCGTTCTCCCCATAAAATGGTCCGCGACATCGAGGGGGCCGAGAACCTTGAGGATCTACGTCGTTTGCGGGCCCGCATCAATGAACTGGTCGTTCATCTTACCGGCACCGGCGTAAAAACCCCGGATCTGGTGCGACTTATCGCCCATCTCAACGATCAGCTGTTGCTGCGCCTCATCGCCTTGCTGCGCCGGGATCGATTTGCCGATCTTCCCTCGGAATTTGCCTTCATCGTCCTCGGTAGCGAAGGGCGGCACGAACAGACCCTGACCACCGACCAGGACAACGCCATCGTCTACGCCGATCATCTGTCTGGTGACCAGGTGCGGCAACTTGAGGAGTTCTCAAAGGTTCTGATCGACGCTCTTATCGAGACCGGGGTGCCGCCCTGTCCCGGCGGGATCATGGCCAAGAATCCCCCCTGGCGGCGAAGCCTGCGGGGCTGGCGGCAGGAACTCGACAGCTGGCTGGGCAACATCAGCTCGGAAAACATACTCAAGGGGAGCATGTTTTTCGACCTGCGCACCCTCTACGGTGATGCCTCTTTGGAGAAGGCTCTAAAGGAGCACATCTTTGGCAATATCCGCAAAAATGAAGTCTTCCTGGCACGGGCCGCGCTGAACGTGCAGGGGTTCCGGCCCCCGCTGGGATGGTTCGGGCAGATTAAGACAGAGACGAAAGGGCCCCATCAAGGGCTGGTGGATGTAAAAAAAGCTGGAATTTTTGCCATCACCGAGGGGGTGAAAATTCTTTCCCTGCAAGCCGGGATACTTGATGGCGGCACGCGCGATCGCATCAAGGGCCTGGTCGACGCCGGCGTGCTCGAGCCCAGAATGGCAGGCGATCTCGAGGCCAGCTTCAATTACCTTGTCTTCCAACGGCTCCGTGGGCAGGTCGCGGCGATCGCCCGGGGGGAGACCCCGACCAACCATATCTCTCTGGAGGATCTCAACCGCATGGAGCGCGGACGGTTTCGCCTGGCCCTGGAGGAAGTCAAAAAATTTCTGGAACATCTTCGCCTGCGCTTTCGCGTCGACCTGCTGCGCTGATCCTAGTAGATCTTGCGCTTGGAAAAGGTCGAGCCGAGCACGTTGAAGGTGTTCTCCACGATAAACATGGAGTAGGGATCGCTGGTGAAGACGATCTCCTCCAGTCGCTTGAGCTGGATGTTGTTGATGACCACCATCAGCACGGTTTTTTCCTTACGATGATAGGCGCCGACGGCGGGCAGGAAGGTCGCCCCGATCTTCATGTGCGACATGACCTGGTCGGCGATCTCCTGGGGCTTTTCCGAAATGATCAGGGCCAGCTTGCGCTGGTTGAAGAGAGACAGACAGTAGTCGACGGTCACCGAGGTGATGAAGACGGCGATCATCGAGGCGATGACCAGATCGTTGTCCAGAGCGGCGAAGCTGAGGGTGAAAAGGGCGCAGTTGAAGAAGAAATAGAACTTGCCCAGACCGAGGTTGAATCGCTGGTTGAGAATGATCCCCACCACGTCGAGCCCGCCGTTCGAACCCAGTGAACGCAGGACCATGCCGGCCCCCGCCCCGATGATGACGCCGAAGGTCACAGCGGCGTAGAGCTGGTCGGTCAGGTTGATCTGAAAATCGATCACCATGAAAGACAGGGACAGGGTGAGCATGGACAGAAAGCTGTAGCCGAGAAAACGCTTTGAGATAAAGATATACCCTAGAACAAACATGGGGATGTTGAGCAGCAGATAGATGAGGCCGGTATTGGCAAAACCGGTCTTGTACTGAATCAGGGTGGAAACGCCGAACAGCCCGCCGGGGACAAAGCCCTGCGGTTCACCCAGGGCTTTGAAGCCGATGGCCTGAATGAAGGACCCGATCAGGATGAGGCCGCAGTTCCAGAAGAGAGAATAGGTAATCAGTGATTTCTTAGGCGACATGTCAAAACTCCTTTGCGGCCCTAGAAAAAACATATCCGGGGGGAGGTTGTCAAATGTTTCCGACGAAAAGTCGCCCGTTGTCCCAATTCTCTTTTGCATGACAATTAATAGAGTCATCCCAGCCGGAAAGGTTTTGCGCTGATGCTGTTCAGACTGTTTTCTGCCTCTGGCGTCCTGTTTCTCGCCCTGGTTCTCGCCACCCCCGTCTGGTCCGACGAGGCAGAGGTCGACCTGCGCTCCGGCTTTCGCCAGGATGAGCTGCGTTGGAGTATTGGCGGCGGGGGGCTGGATGTCCTTTCTGAGCTGCGCTGGGACAACCTGGAGATCTTTCAGGTACAGGGAGGTAGCCGCTACCTCTGGGAATGGCCGGGAAGCGCCTTTGATGTGGCGGTGCGGGGCAGCGCCGCTTACGGCTGGATTGTCGACGGGGAAAATCGCGATTCCGATTATGCCGGCCCAAACCGCAGCGACGAGTGGTCCCGTTCTACCAATGCCGCGGATCAGGGCGAGGTGCTTGACTTGTCGTTGGCCGGCGGCCTGCAGTTTCCCTTGGCCCACGGGCGTGCCAGCATCACGCCCTTGCTCGGCTATTCCTACCATGAGCAAAATCTGACGCTGCGCGACGGAGTGCAGGTTCTTTCCGACCAGGAACTGGCCGATCAGTTTTTCGGGGTGGGGGAGGTGACAGTTCCCGCCCTCGGGGCTTTTCCCGGGTTGGACAGCACCTATGAGACCCAGTGGTCCGGGCCCTGGACGGGCGTCGAGATGACTTTCTCTCCGGCAGAGCGCTTTTTCCTCGCCGGGCGCCTGGAATTCCATCTGGTCGATTTTCGGGCCGAGGCGAACTGGAATCTGCGCAGCGACATGCAGCATCCCCAGAGCTTTGTTCAGGAAGCGACAGGATACGGTCTGGTAGGCGAGGTGACGGGGCAATACGCCCTGAATTCGCGTTGGGCCATAGAACTGGCCATGGCGTACGGCGACTGGCAGGCTGAAGATGGCACGGACCGCATCTATCTCGCCGACGGCAGCCTGGCCTCCACCCGGCTCAACGAGGTGTCCTGGACGACTCTTTCCCTGAACCTGGGGATCGTCTTCCGCTATTGACCGCCTGCAAAGGCTGGCGGCGTGGGCGTTTTAGTCCCGGTAGCGCCGGGTCAGATCACCGTAAGCCTCAATGCGCCGATCTCGCAGGAAAGGCCAGATGCGTCGCACCGCTTCGCTGCGTTCCCCGTCGATGTCAACCAGCAGAACCTCTTCCTGCTCCCCCGCCTGTACGACGATTTCCCCCTGGCAGCCGGCCACAAAGCTGTGTCCCCAGAATTGGGCCCCGGCGCCCTCGTTTTCCGGCGCCGCCTCGAAGCCGACGCGGTTGACGCTGATGACGAAAATGCCGTTGGCCACGGCGTGGCTGCGCTGAATGGTGATCCAGGCCTGCAGTTGCCGCTCTTGTTCCTCCCGATCGTCACGGGGATCCCAGCCGATGGCCGTGGGGTAGATTAGTAGGTCGGCGCCGGCCATGGCCATGAGGCGGGCGGCTTCCGGATACCACTGATCCCAGCAGACAAGCACGCCCAGGCGGCCGACGGAGGTGTCGATGGGAGTAAAACCCAGGTCGCCGGGGGTAAAGTAGAACTTTTCGTAATAGCCGGGGTCGTCGGGAATGTGCATTTTGCGGTAGATGCCAGCAATGGAACCGTCCTTCTCCAGTACCACCGCCGTGTTGTGATAGAGTCCCGGCGCCCGTTTTTCAAAGAGCGAGGTGACCAGCACGATGCCCAGTTCTTTGGCCAGGGCGCCGAATTCTTCCGTCGACGGCCCCGGGATGGTCTCGGCCTGGTCGAAGCAGGCGGTGTCCTCGCTCTGGCAGAAGTACGGTCCCGTGTGCAACTCCTGCAGCACGACGAGCTGGGCCCCTTTTCCGGCGGCGCGGCGGATCCCCTCCATGCTGGCGCGCACATTGGCCTCGCGGTCGGCGCTGCAGGACTGCTGAACCAGTCCGACGGTGAGATTTTTCATGACAGAACTCCTTGGGGAAACTGCATGGTGACGCAGTGCAGGGAGCCGTGCTGCAGAATCAGCGGCAGGCAGTTGACGCCGATGATTTCGCGGCCGGGGAAGGCCTCGGTGATGACCTGCAGCGCCTGCTCATCCCGGGCATCATCGTAGGTTGGCACCAGTACGGCCCCGTTGATGACCAGGAAGTTGGCGTAGGTGGCGGGCAGACGTTCGCCGTCCTCGTCGTAGGCGGCCCCGGGCCAGGGCAGGGGGAGCAGGCGATAGGGCGCACCGTCCCGGGTCCGGAAGGCTTGCAACTCGGCCTCCATTTTCTTGAGGGCCGCAAAATGCTCATCGGCGGGATCATCGCACCTGACGTAGACGATGGTATCGTCGGGGCAGAGGCGGGCCAGGGTGTCGATGTGCGAGTCGGTGTCGTCGCCAGCCAGGTAGCCATTTTCCAACCACAAAAAGCGGTCAAATCCCAGCAGAGCCCTCAACCGGGTCTCAATTTCCGGCCGGGAGAGGTGCGGATTGCGGTTGGGGTTCAGCAGGCATTCCGCCGTGGTCAGCAGGGTGCCGCGGCCATCGCTTTCCAGGCTGCCCCCTTCGAGGATGAGGCCGGGAATTTCAAGGGGGATAGAGCCGAAAGCGCCGGCTTTGGCCAGAGCCTGATTGACCTGGTTGTCGTGATGGGCGGCGAATTTGAGCCCCCAGCCGTTGAAACCGAAGTCGAGAAGGACGGGGGCGCCGTCCCGTAGGAACGTGATAGCCCCAAAATCTCGCGACCAGGTGTCGTTGGTCGGGATGGCGTAGAGGCGGATGCGCGTCATGTCCGCGTCGGTGCGGGCGAGTTGCGTGCGGACGCGTTCGACGTCGGGGGCGACGATGAGGACGCGCTCAAAACGACTGATCTCGGTGGCGAGCCGCTGAAAGACCGGTTCGACCACATCCAGGTGCTGTTCCCAGTCGCTGTCCTGGTGCGGCCAGGCGAGCAGGACGCCGTCCTGTTTTTCCCATTCGGCAGGCATGCGTATGTTCATGGCGGATCCTTGTTTGCGTTGGGTGAAAGTCGGGTTTTTCGGCCTCATTTTCTACCACAGTTGACGTCTCAGGGCCAGCCCATTTGCAACAGTTGGGCACGGATGAGCAGAATGACGCCGCCTATTGCAGCGGTCATCCCCAGGCTCAGGAGCACCAGCCGGATCCCCCGGGGGAACTGTAGGGGCGGCCAGCGAGAATGCCAGGGGAACTCGCCGGCGTAGCGGCGGCGAATTTCGGAGGCGGTGATGAGAAAAGTCAACCACATGGCCGCCAGGGCAAAGCCCGCCAGCACGTCACTGAGCCAGTGAACGCCCAGATAGATGCGGCTAAAGCCGATGAGCAAAGCGACGAAGCTGCCGCAAAAAAGCAGAACCGCCCGTGACTGCCAATCGCGGATATGGTCGAGGAGCATATAGGTCAACAGACCATAAAAGACCAGGGCGACAAAGGCGTGGGCGCTGGGAAAACTGGCGCTGAATGGCTCCAGATGGGGCAGCAGGGGGATGGGGCGGGGGCGGTCGAAGACGAATTTAAGGGCAAAAACGAGCAGTTCCCCTCCTAGCGTGCCGGCGGCGAGGATCGTGGCCGAGAAGAAACGCTGGTAAAGCATCAGCCAGAACAGGGCCAGCAGGGCCTGAATAAGCACGACTCCCGCACTGCCCAGAGTGGTGACGGCCACAAAGAAGGCATCGGCCACGGGGTGTTTCAGCTTGGATACTTCCGCGTAAGCCCATTGGTCGAAGCGAAAGAGAGGCTCCCGGATGTGCATGGCGTTGGTCAACCCGACGAAGAGGGCGGCGAAGAGGGCACTGAAAAGCAGCCCCGTGGTCAGGTAGAGACCGGCCCCTTTGCGCAGGCTGAAACGGTCAGCCAGAAACTGCCAGAGCAGGGGATAGCGGCGCTGCAATCGTTGCGCCGTCGGTCCCTGCAAAAGCCGTTCACCCTGCCGCCGCAGCCGCAGCCATCCGCGCGTGCCCAGGTCGACCAGCCGCGGCGCCAGTTTTTTCCAGAAGAGGCCGTTGAGAATCAGCAGCACCACCAAGGCCGTCACCGCCAGGCTCAGCTGCCCGGTCAGCCGCCGGACCTGCTGCCAGCTGGCGCCGCCGAGGTAGCCAAGTCCTGGATAGCAGAGCCCCCAGAGGATGGCGCTGATCAGCGTATAGAGGACAAAGGGCATCGGCCGCATGCGAGAGCTGCCGGCGACAAAGGGGATGAAGCCGCGGATGGGGCCGGTAAAGCGCCCCATAAAGACGCTCTTACCGCCATGTGCGGCGAAAAAAGCCTCCGCCCGGTGGACCAGGGCGCGACGTTTATGCAGGAAGGGGCTCTGCATGAGCTGAGCCCCCAGCCGCGCTCCCAGCCAGAAGCTGAGCAGGTCGCCGAGCAAAGCACCAAGGGCGGCGCTCCCCATCAGGGGAAGGATCGCCCCTTTGCCGCTGGCGGCCAGGAACCCGGCAAAGACCACCAGCACACTCCCCGGCATGAGCAGACCGATGCCGACGATGGATTCAAAGAGGGAGATGAAGGCGATAAGCAGGTAGTAACTGCCGCCCTGCGGCAGCCAGGCAAAGAGCTCCTGCAGCCAAGCTTCCATCCACAGTCCTTTCTCAGACAGGCACGCCGGTGGAAAAATAGCGGTGCCACTGGTCGAAGACGATCACCTTGTCGCGACCGAAGCGCGCCAGGCTCTGGCGGACGGCCTCCACCGACCGTTCCTCGTCATTCTCCAGCGGGTTTTTGGAAAAGAAGGGATCGGCGTAGGCCACGATCTCTTCCTCCAGGGTTTTGGGTACCATGTTCCGTACGGGCAGAGGCAGCTTGTCGCGCTCGATCTCCCTTGCCGTCAGGCCCACTCCGATATGACGTTCGCAGACGAGGGCATGGCGGGGGAAGCCTTCCTCTTCCAGCAGTTCCCGGCCTTTGTAGCCGTGGGCCAGATACGGCAGGTCGCCGTGACAGCCCAGTTCGGGGGCGTGGGTACGGCAGATGCCGATATCGTGCAGGAAGGCCGCTTCCTGCACGAACTTCAGGTTGACACGGCTGCTGCCGAGTTTTTCGGCAATCAGGCCGGCCTTCTCGGTCACCTTGCGGCTGTGGCGCAGCAGGATGTCGTGGGCCTTGGTACCCGGCGGGTAATAGGTGTTGAAAATCCTCATCAGGTCCAACAGAAAACTCCTTTTATCTCTTCAGGTTTTGTCTTGACCCCTGTCAGCCTGTAATCAATAATACGCACCTGTGCGCGGGTTTTGCAGCAACTTTAATTTTATCATTTAATTATCATCACGGGATCACCCATGAAAGTCGATTTTTGCCGGTGCAACCAAGGCACAGCTTCTGTCCGCCTGTTGATCCGAGGGGCCCTGGCCCTGTTTTCTCTGGCGCTGTTGTTGGGTTGCAGCGATAAAGACAAGCAGGAAACAGCCGCTGCCGCTGAGCGTCCCGGACAGATCCCCACGGTAGAGGTGCAGGTACTGCAGCCGGAAAATCTCGAAGAGACCTTCACCCTGCCGGGCACGCTGGAAGCCTGGGAGGACCTGACCCTCTCCGTCGAAGTCGCCGGCACCGTCAGGCAGATCGGCCCCCAGGAAGGCGATCAGCTCAAGGCGGGGGCGACGATCCTGCATATGGATACGGACATTTTGGAGACCAGCCTGGAACGAGCCGAGGCCGATTATCGCCTGCGGCAGAAAGAGCTGGAGCGGATCCGGCGCCTGCGTGAACAGAACTTCGTCAGCGCTCAGGAGCTCGACACGGCCATCAATGTCTTTGACGTGGCCGACGCCGAGCTCAAGCGCCTGCGGATGACCCTGGAAAAAAGCACTCTGCGAACTCCCGTGGCCGGCTGGCTCGACCGTCTGCTGGTGGATCGGGGGGAATATGTCAAGGAGGGGACTGCCGCCGCCGTGGTTATTCAGGTCGACCGCCTGAAAGTGCTCATCGAGGTGCCGGAAAAAGATGTGGCCTTCGTCAAGGTCGGCGACCAGGTGCGCATCGAGCAGGCGGCTATTGAAGGTTTGCCCCAGATTGTATTGCCGGGAGAGATCATCCATCTGGCCTATAAAGCCGATACGTCCACCAAGACCTACCTGGCCAAGATCGAGGTGAACAACGGCACCGGTCTGCTGCGCCCCGGCATGATCGTGCGCACCCGCATCGTGCGCCGCAGTCTCCCCGATGTGCTGGCGGTTCCGTTGTATGCTGTCGTTGAAAGAGAGGGGCAGAAGTTCCTCTTTGTCGAAGAAGGAGGAGCCGTCTTTCGTCGCCCCGTTGAGCTCGGGGCCGTCATTGGGGATAAGGTGGTCGTTGTCAGCGGAGCCTCTGCCGGAGAACGCCTGGTCGTCAAGGGGCAGCAGCTCATGACGGATGGGGCCAAAGTCAAGGTGGCAGGCGACTGACATGCTCATCACCGATGCCGCCATCAGCCGCCGCAGCACCGTTTTTGCCCTCATGGTCATCGCCGTCATCAGCGGCCTGTACAGTTATCTGACCCTGCCCCGGGAATCGAGTCCCGACATCACCGTGCCCTATGTGCTGGTGCAGACCATTTACGAAGGGGTGGCTCCCGCCGACATCGAAACCCTCATTACCCTGCCCATCGAACGCAAACTCAAAGGCTTGAAGAACGTGGAGGAAATCCGCTCGGTCAGCGCCGAGGGTTCTTCCATGATTACCATCGAATTCACCCCCGATGTCGATATTGAAAACGCCCTGCAGTGGGTGCGCGACAAGGTCGATCAGGCCAAAGGCGAACTCCCTGATGACCTGGAGGATGACCCCTCCATTCTGGAGATCAACCTCTCCGAGTTTCCCATCCTCGCCGTGGCCGTTTCGGGCAAGGTCGACGAACGGATCCTCAAGGCCGTGGCCGAGGAGCTGGAAGATCGCATCGAGGAGATTCCCGGGGTGCTCGACGTGGTGCTGGCCGGGGCACGCGAACGGCAGATCCGGGTGGAATTCGACCCCGAGCGTCTGGCTGCCTACCGACTCTCCTTCTCCGAAATTCTCGCCGCCATCCAGCGGGAGAACGTCAACATCCCCGGCGGCAGTATCGACATCGGCCGCGGCAAGTATCTGCTGCGCATCCCCGGCGAGTTCACCGACCCGGCCCAGATCGACAACCTGGTGCTGGTCAGCCGCGACGGCCGTCCCATCTATTTCAAGGACGTCACCACGGTCCACGACAGTTTCGAGGACCGCACCAGCTACGCCCGTCTGAATGGCCGCGACAGCGTCACCCTCTCTATCAAAAAGAGAACGGGAGAGAACATCATCGCCGTGGCCGACCAGGTCTTCGCCCTGCTCGGCGAAGCGGAGCGTCTGCTGCCGGAAGGGGTGCAGCTCGCTGTCACCCTCAACCAGTCCAAGGACATCCGCCGTATCGTCGCCGAGTTGGAAAACAACATCCTCAACGGCCTCATTCTGGTCATTCTCGTCCTCTTTCTCTTCCTCGGGTTCACCAACTCTCTCTTTGTCGCCCTGGCTATCCCCTATTCCATGCTGCTCTCCTTTACCATTCTGCAGGCGATGGGTATCACCCTCAATATGGTGGTGCTCTTCAGCCTGATTCTGGCCCTGGGCATGCTGGTGGATAACGCCATCGTCATTGTCGAAAATATCTACCGTCACATGCAGGAAGGCAAGGAACGCCTCGCCGCCGCCCGCGAGGCCGTATCCGAGGTGGGCTGGCCGGTGATCAGCTCGACCCTGACCACCCTGTGCGCCTTTTTCCCCATGATCTTCTGGCCGGGCATCATGGGGGAATTCATGAAATTTCTCCCCCTGACCCTCATCGTGACCCTGAGCGCTTCCCTCTTTGTCGCCCTGGTCATCAACCCCGTCGTCTGCGCCAGCTTCATGCGGGTGCCCTCCGAGCGGGCTGCCGGAGCACAGCGGGAGCCCTTCATCCTGCGGCTTTATCGCCGGACGCTGGAGGTGGCGTTGCGTTTTCGAGGGCTGGTCGTGCTGGCCTCCGTGGTCTCGCTGGTGGGGCTGATGGCCATCTACGCCGTCTTCGGTCACGGCGTCGAGCTCTTCCCCGACACCGAGCCCAACCGGGCCTTCGTGGAGATCAAGGCGCCGGAAGGGGCCAATCTCGACACCAGTAACGCCCTGGCTCTGGCGGTGGAAGAGGTTGCGCTGCAGGAGCCGGATATCCGCTATGTCATTGCCGAGGTCGGGGTGGGGTCGAGCGGCGAGAGCGGCGGCTCCACGGGGCAGGCCCACATGAGCAAGATCTCCCTGGATTTTCAGGAGCGTCGTGACCGTCAGGAAAACGCCAATGCCGTTCTCGCCCGTATCCGTCAGGCGGTGGTGCCCTTTCCCGGGGCGGAAATCAAGGTGGAAAAACAGGAGGAGGGGCCGCCCACGGGGCCGCCGGTCAACGTGGAAATCAGCGGCGAGGAAGTCGAGACCCTGGGGGCGCTAGCCAGCCAGGCCAAGGCCCTTATCCAGGATGTGCCCGGTCTGGTCGACCTGAAAGACGATTTTTCCATGGCCATGCCGGAGATCCGCGTGGTGGTCGACCGTGAAAAAGCCAGTCTGCTCGGCCTGTCGACGGCCGAGATCTCCCGCACCGTCAAGGCCGCCATCAGCGGCAGCAAGCTCGGCGTCTACCGGGAAGGGAAGGACGAGTATGACATCGTCGCCCGCCTGCCGGAGCCCCGCCGCCGGGAATTCAGCGATATCGAAAACCTGCTGGTTCCGACCCAGGCCGGCGCTCCCGTCCCCTTGTCGACGGTGGCCCAGGTGGAGTTGGGCACTGGCTTCGGCTCCATCCGTCGCCTCAACCAGAAGCGGGTGGTGACCCTGTCGGCCAACACCTACGGCCGCAACAGCAACGAAGTGCTGCGCGAGGTGCAGGGACGTCTGGCCGGCCTCGACCTGCCGGCTGGCTACCGCGTCAACTTCTCCGGCGAGCAGGAAGAGCAGCAGAAGGCCACCGCCTTTCTTGGCAAGGCTTTTCTGGCCGCGGTCTTCCTCATCACCCTGATTCTCATCACCCAGTTCAATTCGCTGTCCCAATCCCTCATTGTCATGACCTCGGTGGTCCTCTCCCTGTCCGGCGTCTTTTTCGGCCTGCTGGTCACCGTGACCCCCTTCGGCATCATCATGACCGGCATCGGTGTCATCTCCCTGGCCGGGGTGGTGGTCAACAACGCCATCGTCCTTATCGATTACATCAACCAGCTGCGCAAACAGGGGCTGGAGCTGAACGAAGCCCTCATCCGGGCCGGGGTGGTGCGCTTTCGCCCCGTCATGCTCACGGCCATGACCACCATCCTCGGCCTGCTGCCCATGGCCGTGGGTCTGAGTTTCGATTTCCGCAGCCTCACCTGGGAGATCGGCGGCGAGTCGGCCGAGTGGTGGGGACCCATGGCCATCGCGGTGATCTTCGGTCTCGCCGTCGCCACCATGCTCACTCTGGTCGTGGTGCCGGTCCTCTATTCCCTGTCCCAGTCCCTGCTGGCGCGGGTCAAGGGACGTGAGGCGGGAGAGGATTAATCCTTCACGGCGTCTGGGGCGGTTGTTTGGCTGTGCACAAAGAGGATGGAGAAGGGGAGCAGGAGCAGGGCGAAGGCGGCGGCGAGCAGCAGGAAGGTCGTGCCCAGCCCCTGGCTGTCGGCCAGATGTCCGACCAGCGGGCTGCTGCCGACAAAGAGCAGGCGAAAGACGAGGGATTTGAGCGACAGGATGCTGGCGCGGGTGCCGGGGCGGCTTTCCCTTTGCAGGTGGTGGCGCAGCAGCGGCCCCTGCAGGCCGCGCATGGCGGTCAGCAGATAATAGAACACGAAGCCCCAGACGCTCTCTACCAGCCCCAGCCCGACATAGCCGGCGATCACCAGTCCCACGCAAAGAACAATCATGCCACGGTCGCCTAGGTGGAAGCTGAGGCGGTGGCTGAGCAGAGAGAAGAGGGCGACGGTCAGGTTGGCCCCGGCCCACACCGGGCCGAACCAGGCCAGAGGCACGCCGGCAAGCTGCATGGTGGGCTGAATGAGCCAGACGGGGATGAAGGAGGCCAGTCCCAGCAGGGCGGCCAGGGCGATGCCGTAGCGCAGCCGGCGGTTCTCCAAAAGGGCGTGGCGGCTGATCTGGATGGCCTCGCTCAGACCGGCGGCGGGAGCTCCCTGACGCAGGTGCGGCGGTTCCCGCAGGGTGCGGGAGAGGAGGAAGGCCAGCGCCCATACGGCAATCTGCAGAAAGAAGGGAGTCAGGGGAGCGAAGGCGTAGAGGGTGCCGGCAAAGAGGGCCCCGGCCGCTTCGCCGAATTGGGCCCAGCCCGTCATGCGGCCATCGATGCGCGCGTAGTGCTCCTCCTGGCCGTCGGCCTTTAGCGTTTCGAAGAGCAGGGCGCTATCGGCCCCGCTGATGAAGGCGTAGGAGATGCCCAACAGGATTTCGGCCCCCAGCACACCGGCGAAGGAGCCGGCGACGGTGTACCAGCTCCAGCCGGCGATGCCCAGCAGCGAGGCCAGGCTGAGGGTGAGGCGATAGCCCAGGCGGTCGCTCAGATAGCCCGAGGGGTACTCCATCAGCAGGGTCGCCAGCGAAAAGATGGCCTGCAGCAGCAGGATCTCGCTCAGCGACAGCCCGATGTGGTCCTTCCAGAACAGGGTGATGATGGCCATGGGAAAGAGGGCCATCTTGAGAAAGGAAAAGGCGTAGAGCTTGCGGATGTTGGCGGTCAAGGTCACAGGCTGGCCTCGCAGGTCAGGGGCCAAAATGAATCCCCGATCCGTCTAGTCCTGCCAGTGAATGCAGGCGGCGGGGCAGTTGTCCATGGCCTGCTCGATCTTCTCCTCTGGGGCGCCAGTGGGGTTGTAGACGAAGGATTTGTGATGGTGATGATCGTCTCCCTCGCCTTGCATGCGGAAAACCTCGGGGCAGATGCTGACACAGACTTCGCAGCTGATGCATTCATCCTGATCGACAACGGGTATGCGGGACATGGCAGAAATCCTTTCCAGAAAAAGTAAGGACGGACTTTAGCAGATTTCAACGGCTTTGGCGACTTCGAAATGACGCCGACGGAAGCCGTGGTCCAAGTCAGGAAAAAGGGGGAGCGAGAGTGCGCATCAGGGCTGGACTGAGCACGGAGATCATCGTCAATATCATGTTCCTCATGGCGGCAGCGCTCCTCTTTGCCGGTGTCCTCTTTGTCCGTCTTACCGAAAAAGAGCTGCTCGATCAGCGTCTGGTCGGGATCACGGCGCTCATGAATACCCTGAGCCGCAGTCTCGACCATGAGCAGGCTCAAAAGGGTGTGCCGCCGCTGTTTCAGGGGCTGCCGGCCGGCTATGCCGTCGATGGCTGGGTCTGGACCAACCGGGAACTTGAGCCGCTGGCCGGCGAAGAGGTCGCGCCGGACTTTGGCCTTGACGCCAGACCCCTGGCCCAGGTGCGGCTGACCGGCGAGCCGGCGGTGCGCCTCCATTATCCTTCCCTGCTGCCCTGGTCCGGCGCCGACGCGAAGAGCTACGTGGTGATGACCGTGCCCCTCGGCCGTCCCGGTCAGTTCCAGGGCGCCCTACAGGCTCGTTTCTCCCTGCAGGATGTGCGCGCCCGCGTGCAGGCGACCTACAGGATAATGGCCCTTTATGTCGCCCTCTACGGTGCAGTTCTCGTGCTCTTCGGCCTCTACTTTCTGCACCGCGCCGTGGTGCGGCCGATTCGGGCCCTGCAGAATCACTCCCGCCGCATCGCTGCCGGCGATCTCGAGCCGGCGCCGGCCATCCATGGTCCTAGAGAAGTGGCCGAACTGGGCGACACCCTTAACGCCACGGCGGCGGCCCTCAAGCAGAGCCGGCAGGAGACGCAGGCCCACATTGCCGCCCTGCAGCAGGCCAACGCCGAAATCCGCCAGACCCAGGCCGAGCTGATCCGCTCCGAGAAGATGGCTTCCGTCGGCCAGCTGGCCGCCGGCATGGCTCACGAAGTCGGCAATCCCCTCGGTGCGCTGATGGGCTACCTCGACTTTCTCAAGGGGGAACTGCCGGCAGGAACCCAGCGCGACATTGTCGAACGTTCCCTGGTCGAGGCCGGCCGCATCGACCGTCTGGTCAGGGATCTGCTCGATTACGCCTCCCCCTCCCGCAGCGACCGCCAGGTTTTCGAACCCGTGGCTGCTGTGCGCGAAGCGGTGGAACTGCTCAGCTCCCAGGGGGCGTTCGAGGGACTGCGTCTGGAAAACGGTCTGCCGGTCTTGCTGCCGGCGGTGGGCCTGGTTCGTCACCAGCTGATACAGGTTTTTATCAACCTGTTGCTCAATGCTCGCGATGCCTCCCCAGAGGGGGGCCTTATTACGCTGACGGGCGGCGAGGATGGCAAGGAGATCCGGCTTTCCGTGCGCGACGAGGGCTGCGGCATGAACCCCGAGGTGTTGTCCCACATCTTCGATCCCTTTTTTACCACCAAGGCCCCCGACCAGGGGCGCGGGCTGGGTCTTGCGGTCTGTCAGCGGCTGGTGGCCGATGCCAACGGGCGCCTCGAAGTGCGGTCGCGACCGGGGCAGGGGAGTGAATTCATCGTACGGCTGCCAAAGGCCGAGGAGCAGGCATGACGGAATCGGGCAACAAGGTGCTGCTGGTCGATGACGAAGCGGCCATGCGCCACATGCTTCGGCTGGTGCTCGAAAAAGAGGGCTACCATATCAGCGAAGCGGGGGATGGCGCCGAGGCGCTGCGCTGCCTGCAGGAGCAAACCTTCGACCTGGTGCTGTGCGATCTGCGCATGCCGGGGATGGACGGCCGCACTTTTCTGAAAGAAGCCACCACGTTGGACAAGCTGCCGACCATCATCATGATGAGCGCCTACGGCAGCCTGGACACTGCCATCCAATGCCTGAAAGAAGGCGCCTACGACTATATCTCCAAACCGTTCAAGACTGACGAGGTCGTCCTCACCCTGCGCAAGGCCCAGGAACGCATCCGCCTGCAGGGAGAGAACCGTCGCCTGCGCGAAGAGCTCAAGCGCAGCGGCCTCGCTTCCGGCCAGGCGGGGATTCTCTATCGAAGCGCCGCCATGGGGCGGGTCATGAGCCTGGTCAGTCGTCTGGCCGATTCCTCCTCCGCCGTGCTCATCACCGGGGAGACCGGTACCGGCAAAGAACTGGTGGCCCGCGCCCTGCACGACGAAGGGAGCCGGCGGCAGGGGCCCTTTGTCGCCGTCAACTGCGGCGCCATCTCGCCTACCCTCATGGAGAGCGAACTCTTCGGGCACGGCAAAGGCTCCTTCACCGGGGCCGACCGCGACAAAACGGGGCTGTTCGAAGCCGCCGACGGCGGCACCCTCTTTCTTGACGAAATCGGCGAACTCCCCCTCGAACTGCAGCCCAAGCTGCTGCGCGTGCTGCAGGAAGGCGAGGTGCTGCGTCTGGGCGACACCCGTCCCCGGCGCATCGACGTGCGCGTGCTGGCCGCCACCGCCCGCGACGTGCGCGCCGAAGTCGAGGCCAAACGCTTTCGTGACGACCTCTACTACCGGCTGGCCGTGGTAGAAATCCACATCCCCCCCTTGCATGAGCGCCCCGACGACATTCCCCTGCTGGCCGACAGCTTTCTGCGCCGCCACGCCGCCCGCGAAGGCCGACCCGCCCCCCGCCTCACACCAGCCGCCCTCGATCTGCTGCAGAGCCATCCCTGGCCCGGCAACGTACGGGAGCTGGAAAACTTCATGGAAAAAACCCTCATCTTCTGCCGCGGCGATGCCATCGACGAAGCGGATCTCCCCTGGGAGGTACGCCGCCGCCCGCGGGAGAACGACCACGATTACTCCCTCAAGCAGGCCGTCGCCCGACTCGAACGCGAATACATCCGCAAGGCTTTGACCGCCACCGGCGGCAACCGCACCCAGGCGGCCAAGATGCTGGAGATCAGCTTGCGGGGGCTTTTGTATAAGATGAAGGAATTGGACGAACCGTGAAAAGACTGCATCCAGGTGCGCAAAAATTGCGTATCTATGCGGGCTCTGTTGTCTGCCTTTTTTAACAGGGCGGAAAAAAGGGGTCCAATTGAGGTGATATTGGATGGCATGAGCTTTGCTTAAGGATGTTTGGTGACCCCACAAAATAAAGGATATGTAATGCCAAGCGAGCAGAATAACCAAAGAGGCTTTACCCTGATAGAAGTCATCGTCGTCGTGGCCATCGGTGCGATCATCGCCGCTGTTGCCGTGCCAAACATAAGAACCTTCATGGAACGCTATCAGACCAAGGGCGCAGCTCGCGATGTCATGAGCGCACTGCAACAGGCGCGGTCGGAAGCGGTTCGGCGGGCTCGGCCGGTGGCCGTAGAATTTGTTCATGGTACGGGGGGGGCTGGAGTGGTTCGTATCTTTGTTGATGATGGGGCTAACGGGCTGGTTTTTGAGGCCGGCGAAACGGTAGTGAGCACCTTAAACATGCCGCCAAGGGTTCAACTTTCCGATGCCGATTTTGACGGTACACAGATCACTGGTTTTGATTCACGCGGTATCTCCAGACGCGATGGGTCGGTCGTTGTCAGTGGCCCAGCAAGCATCTTTACTCTCAGGCTGGAACCTGCCGGCCGGGCCCGAATCGAATAGGGGTTTTTCATGGTCAGATTTCCGCATAAAAAATGTGCCCGGTTCGATAAGGGCTTCACTCTCATTGAACTGCTTGTGGCTCTCGCAGTTGCCGGCATCGTCAGCACTGCCCTCTTTACGACCTTCTTCTCCCAGAACAAGGTTTATATCGAGCAGGAGCAGGTGGTGGCCATGCAGCAGAATCTGCGGGCCGGTTTCGACCTGATGCTACGTGAGATGCGTCTGGCGGGCTATGTGGGTGACGGGTTCGTGGAGGCCGGCTTTGAGGCGGCTGAGGCCGACCGCATCGAATTTACTCTCAACCTCAATGCGCGCGAAGATAATCCGGCAAATGAGGATGACGACCTTGATGATGACGGCGAATATCTGACCTATGAACTTTTCGATAGCGGCGGCATTCCCTGCCTGGGACGCAGAACCACCGATGGTGGTGCCATACAAGCCGTTGCGGAGAATATCGTCGGACTGGGTTTCGCCTATGCCTTTGTAGAAAATGTCGATGACGAAAATCTTGCCGCCGATGCCGGTGGTCGCATCTACTGGGCCATTGTCGGAGCCAATGGCAATTGGCACGATTTAGACGCCAACGGTGATGGTCAGGTTACTGCCGCCGATGATACCGATAATAACGGGGTGGTCAATGCGGTCGATACCGGCATCGTGGCTGATCTTGCCAATATCCGTGCGGTGCAGGTTTGGGTGCTGGCCCGCACCGGCGTGGAGGCCAGAGGCTTTGTCGACAGCCGGCGTTATGCCGTCGGTAGCCAGGTTATACAGCCAAGTGCCGGTTATGTAATCAGCGGTACCGGGGTCAATGTGCCGGCAAATACAGGTTTTCGATATCGCCTGCTGAATGCCATGGTCAATAGCAGGAATCTGGGGCTGTGAGGGGTGTGATGATACGTGACGAAAAAGGCTTTTCCCTGATCGAAGTACTTATCGCGCTGACTATTTTCGCTGTCGGCATGCTGGCTCTGGCCCAAATGCAGATTGTCTCCATGGAAGGCAATACCACAGCGCGTGATGTGACCGAGGCGACCACCCTGGCGCAAAGCAAGATCGAAGAGCTGATGATTCTTCCTTACGACGACGACAGTCTGGATGATGCGGATGCGAATGGCCTGGTCGGGTTGGATGCCACAGGTGCGGTGGCGGATGCCTCGCAACCAGGTATTGATCTGATGGGTGAAACATACGATGTATGGTGGAATGTGGCGGAAGATGAGCCCGTGGTGGACACCAAAACCGTACGCGTTATCGTAACCTGGCAGAAAAAACTGCAGAACAAGCGGGTTGTTTTTGATTTTGTAAAAGCGAATGGCGGCTTTTAATTTAGCAGTTAACGAGGGATTTTTATGTTGAAAAGGCTGCAAATATTCAAGAGCGAAAAAGGGTCGGTTCTGATTCTCGCCCTGCTGCTGATGACGGTACTGACCATCATCGGTTTGTTTGCCGGGAATAATACCACGACTGAATTACGCATCGCCGGCAATGACCGGCTCTACAAAAATGCTTTTTACGCCGCTGAAACGGGTCTCGCTTATGTGATCGGCTCGCCGGATATGTACAGCAATGACAATACCGATTCAGCAACGCCCGCGACCATGACCGATGTGGCCGTCGGCGACCTCAGCTTCGATGCCGTGGTCACTTACGATGGTGCCAGTAGTGGTGGTAAGTCCTTACGAGGATCCGGCTATTCCGCTGGCATCTTCAGGGCGCATAGCTATGTTATTGAATCTACAGGAAACGATACCAGCCGCGTGCAAGCCATGGGGCACCGGATCGGTTTTTAAAGCTGAGAAGTGAAAGGGGGAGTTTTTATGAAAAGAATGGTTTTGCTTCTGAGCGGTCTGCTGCTTCTGCTTGGCTCGGTCGGCTCACTGGCTGACGACAGCTGTATCTTCGCCATCACCGCCGATGATGTGCCGCCCAACGTGGTGCTCCTGCTTGATAACGGCGCCGAGATGGAAAAAATATTGACCCATTCTGCCTATGACCCTTCAGTTGACTGGACGCCTAACGAAATTTTGCCAGAGGAAGGCGTGAATGGTTTTTACAATCCTTATGGCTACACCATTTACACTACGGGCAATAAGCACTATATCCACAAAATAAACTCGTCTCTCCTGCGTGATACCACAGGGGGGATCGTGGCGACGACCAGTGCCACAGCAGACGGAGTGTGGAGCATCGGCGGCAAGATCGCTACTTTGCCGGCAGTGCCTTCGGCGGTGGTCGACGCGGCTGGCATCAAGGATAATGCGACGCGCTTTCGTTATGACACCAACTACCTGAACTGGATTTTCTTCGGCCCTTATAACAGTGCAACAGATGGGACCTTACCCAATAAGAGCAACTTTTATCAAGCCAAGCAGGCCTTGATGCAGGTTGCTAAGAAAACGGCGAACCAAGCCAGCTTTGGTATCTATGCTTTTACCTCCAATGCCAGCGGAGCGAGCAACGTACAGCCTTTGGGCCTGGTTGTTCAAACACCATTAACTGCTTTACCTGAAAACAATGTATTGGATTCAGCCTTTGTTAACAATATCAATAATATGGGGACAGTTACCTACTCTCCGCTTGCAGAAGGCTTACAATCCATCGGCACCTATTATGGCTCCCCTTCTTCCGGAGTGGTAGGGTACTACTGTCAGAAGAACTTCGTCATCGTCGTCACGCCTGGGGTCTCATCGGAAGATTTGGCCGCCGAAGCCACTTGGGCTGACTCTCAACTGTCAAATAACGATTATGACGGTGATCGAGAAACGTCAACCTTAACGTTGACAGGAGCAGGTGCGAATGCCTACTCAATACCCCTTAACTTGAATGGAACCACCCATCTCGACGACCTAGCCCAATCACTTTATGCTAATGATGTTGTCGACTACCAAGCAGGGTTTCAGAATATTATGACCTACACGGTGGGCCTTGGGAAGAATCCCGCCGCGCAGGCATTTTTGATTAACACCTCGAACAATGGTAACGGCAACACCAACCTGTACGACACCGATGATCCCGATTACGGCAAGTTCCATTTTCAAGCGGCAGACCCCAGTGAGCTGGCCGACAGACTGGAAGACGCCCTCAAGTCCATCCTGGAAAATACCGCCACCTTTACCGCCCCAGTTGTCCCCGTTACCCGTACTTCCAGCGGAGACTACATCTATCTTTCCTTTTTCAAACCCTTGGACGACAGCAATTTCTGGCAGGGGGATATCGCCAAGTTTGCCTTGGGGCCGGATAACGAAATTATCGACATGAACGGGAACCCGGCGACAGAGCCCAACGGCGCTATGAAACCGACCGCCGTCCCCTATTGGTCCACACTTAAATGGGCCTCGTCCACCGAGCCCAATTACATGCCCAATGCCGACCGCAATATTTACACCTACCAAGAGGATGTCGGAACGAATTTGACGTGGTCAGGCAATGCTTTTACGGCAACTAACATCAGCCCGGAGGACTTGGGTTATCTTTCTGGTGAAACAGACAAGGCCTCCCAGCTGGTCAACTATATTCGCGGGGCGGATGCCTATGCGGATAATCTGGCTGACAGGCTCAACAATCGTTCGTTGATCACCGGGGACGCCCTGCATAGTGAGCCCGCTGTCTTTAGCTATACCTATCTCGATAGTGGAGGCAATCCCGATACAGAGAATACGATCACTCGAGTTTTTTATGGCGCCAACGACGGCATGCTTCATGTGGTCGATGATGCCGATGGTACCGAAGCCTGGGCTTTTGTTCCCCCCGATCTTCTCGGGTCGTTGAAATGGATGGTCGAGGGAGTGGGGCACCAAATCTATGTCGACGCCAGCCCCAAGATTTACTTCCACGATGTCAACAACGACGGGTATATCGATAGGAGTACCGACCAGGTCATCCTTGTTTTTGGCGAGCGCCGGGGCGGGACCAGTTACTGGGCCTTGGATGTTACTGACCCCGATTACCCCACAGTGCTCTGGACCATAAATCCTGGCCTTGCCGAATTTAGCGAATTAGGCGAAAGCTGGTCTGAGCCTGAGTTCGGCAAGGTGAAATATGGCGATCCCGAAGAAACGAGACATGTACTTTTCATCGGTGGCGGTTATAGCGAAATAAATACCCAGGGACGGGCTATATATATCGTGGATGTGTTAACCGGTCAAAAGCTGAAGGAGTTTTCTGTGGCTGCCGGCACTGCCACCGGCATGACCGCCAGTATACCCAGCAGTCTGACTCTGATCGATGCCAATGATAACGGCTTTGTTGACAAGGCCTATGTTGGGGATATGGGGGGGAATATCTGGCGACTGGGGCGTTTTACCGATAGTGATGGTAACCCCTTTGGCTTTTATACAGTCAATGAGAATGTATCGAGCTGGAGTGCTCAGGCTCTTTTCAACGCCAACACGCTCGGTACGGATCGTAAGTTTTTCTATCCGCCTGATGTGGCGCTCGAATGGGGGTATGATGTGGTCTTTACCGGTTCGGGGAACCGTGAAGAGGCTTGTTCCCTGGTTTCCAGTGACCGTATCTTTGCCATCAAAGATAATCACCAGTTTGTCAATTTGACCGAAGCGGATCTGGTAAATGCCAGTTTGTTTACCCCCATTTTCGATAGCGCTGTTTCCGATGTTGACGGGAATGGAACGGTTGACAAGGGTTGGTATTATCCTTTAGCGACCGGCGAAAAGGTTTTGGCCCAGGGTGTTGTTTTCTATAAGGTCTTTTTCATTACGACCTTTGCTCCCAATACCGAACCTTGCGTGCCAGGTGGCTATGCCTATCTGTATGGTCTGGGCTACAAGACAGGCTTCTCTGCGCTTGATTCACCCGATGACGCACTACTTTTGGGTGGAGGAATTGCCTCCAGACCTGTTGTTGTTATTCGTGATAAAACAAATATGTTGATCTCGGTAGGAAGTACTAATCCTATTGCAGATACCGATGAGACAGGCGCTGGTGTCATGGGGATCACTCCGGACTCACCACCCAAAAATCTCTTTATACGCTGGTGGCGGGAGCTGTTTGAATGAGTCGAGTCAACAGCCAGTTTTGTGAGCCTAAAAAGATGATAAATGTTTTTATCAAGTTGCCAGTTCTTATTGTCTTTTTTTTGAGTCTGGTCGCGTGTGATCGTGATGAGGCGGTGGCGCCAGTCGCACCTACCGAGCCCTCCGTTGCGGACAGCTCTTCTGGCGAAGAACGTCTAGCCGAGGGCGATGCAAGCCCCGACCTCGAAGAGGCTCCCCATGGCAATTTCAGGGTACGCTTGTATCCTCATAAGCCCACGGCTGACCAGGTACTCTCTCTTGATGTTAGCGGTGCCCGGAATATTCGCGACTATCGTTGGGAACATAACGGTGAGGTCGTGCCGGGGGCAGGTGAGGGAACTCTGGGGCCTGGTCTGTTCGCCAAAGGGGATGAAGTTGCCGTAACGGTCATCGCCGATAACGGCCAGGTTCGTATCGCGACTTTAATCCATAATTCTGTCCCCAGGGTTACCGGGGTCGAAGTCAATACCCGACAGGTTTCCGACGGCGAAGAAATCGAACTCATCCCGACAGCCTTCGACGTGGACAATGATCCCATCGAATATCGGTACACCTGGCTGGTTGACGGTGTTGAAGACCCCAACAGCAAAGATTCGACCTATGTGGCAAGCGGTCTGCAGCGCGGCGATGAAATTGGTTTTATCGTCACTCCCTTTGATGGGGAAGAAGAAGGGTTTGTCTATCAGGGCAGGTACCAGGTTGAAAATGCCGCCCCCCGGTTCAGCAGTCGCCCACCCGAAAGAATCACGGGCGGTTCCTACCGCTACCTGGCTCAGGCGGATGACCCGGATGGCGACAGCCTGACCTACGCGCTGGTCGAGGGGCCGCCCGGAATGACTATTGACGGAAGCTCAGGAAAAATCACCTGGGATATCGGCGAAGATCAGGCTGGTGTGTACCCGGTTAAAATTCAGGCCGAGGATGCGGAGGGTAAAAAGGCGGTACAGGCCTTTAATGTGGATGTGGCCAGGCCGTAAAGTCAGAAAATAAACAGATTCCCGACCCACGGCCGATGTCCGTGGGTTTTTTTTATTTGTCTTTTGTTAGAGATTGATCATTAGTAAAAAACTATTGACAACTTTTTATAAAATTGGTTAGTTGACCCTCATTTCTGTCGAGGCAAGCTGTTTGCCGTGTGCTGATTGTGGGGGGTTATGAAGGACAGTGGATTGTTTGAAGCGGGGTTGACCCTTTTGGAATTGTTGATGGTGGTGGCGATAATGTCCGTGGTTGGCGCGGTCAGTGTCCCGGCGATCAAAGACCAGTTGACGGCCTACCAGTTGCGGGGAACAGGGCGGGAAATCTACGGTGCTTTTCAATTGGCCAGACTTGAAGCGGTAAGGCGCGGTTTGCGCTGTACCCTAAGCTTTGGGGGTGTGGTGGACGGGAAAGAGGCTGACTGTCATGTATATGTCGATTTGAACCGTAACAGCGTCTGGGATCCAGATGAAGAAGTCCTGCGTTCAATGTCGTGCCCCACGGCCAGAGGGGTATCTTTTGCCGAAGCGAACTTCGGTCAGAATTCCATGGGACAGCCAACCCTCAGTTACACGCCCAGGGGATTATCTGTTTCACCTAGCGGCGGTTTCGGCGCCGGTTCTGTGGTTGTAAGTAATGACCGAGGGCATAGCCTGCGGATAATTGTCAACGCGACTGGCCGGGTAAGAATTGGCAGCCCGTGATTCGCCATGTGTAAAAACAGCTTTTCCCTTGCAACGTCAACGCCCTTTTCCTATAGTGTAAACTTCATTTTCAGTCATTTAAGGGAGTTTGCACTATGGCCAAGATTGTTCCTTTTCGCGGGCTTCGCTATAACCTGGAGCAGATTAAAAAGCCCGGTGCGGTAATGGCGCCCCCCTACGATGTTATTTCGCCTGCCTTGCAGGACGACCTCTATGATCGGCATCCGGCCAACGTGGTGCGGCTTATCCTCGGCAAGAAGACGGCGGGGGACGACGAGAAGAACAACTGTTACACCCGCGCTGCCGCCGATTTTGAACAGTGGCAGCAGGATAAGGTTCTGCAGCGTGATGCCGAGCCGTCCATTTACCTCTATGACCAGCAATACGAGGTCGAGGGGCTGGGGACTGTCGTTCGTAAGGGGATTATGGCCCTGACCCGCATCGAGGATTTTTCCACCGGTGTAGTCAAGCCTCACGAAAAGACCCTGGCGGGTCCGAAAACGGACCGGCTGAATCTCACCAAGGCCTGCGGCGCCAACTTCAGCCCAATCTTCTCCCTCTATTCCGATCCCTGCTGTGTGCTCGAATCTCTCAGTCGCTCCCAGAAAGAGCGCACCCCCGATGTGGAAGTGGCTGATGACGATGGGGTGATCCATCGCCTTTGGCAGGTCACCGACGCCGCGGTCATCGACAAGGCTCAGGAGCTTCTGGACAGCAAGCCCCTGTTCATCGCCGATGGTCATCACCGTTATGAAACGGCGATCAACTATCGCAACTACATGCGGGAGAAACATCCTGATTTTACCGGTAAAGAGCCCTTCAACTATGTGCTGATGTATTTCGCCAACATGGAAGACCAGGGCATGCTGATCTTTCCGACCCACCGGCTCCTGTTCAATCTGCCCGGTTTTCGCATGCCAACCTTCATCACGGCTCTGCGGCCCTACTTTGAGGTCGAATCGATGAGTCTTGATCCCGAGGATGCCGAGGCGCGCAAAAAGGTGCAGCGCACCCTGCTGGAGAAGGGGGAGAACGGCCATGCTTTTGGTCTTTACGGCGGCGAGAATACCGTCTATTTCCTCACGCTGAAAGATGAGGCGGTCATGGACCGCTTCTTCGACGAGAAAGCCCCCAAGGCGCTGCGCACGCTGGACGTCTCCATCCTCCACCGCCTGGTGTTGGAGGATGTCCTCAAGATCACCCCGGAAGCCCAGGAACAGCAGACCAATCTCAAGTACGTTAAAAACATGGATGAGCCTTTCTCCCGCGTCCTGTCCGGCGAGGTGCAGCTGGCCTTCTTGCTCAACCCCACCCGCATGAGCGAGGTGCGTGACGTGGCCAACGCCGGTGAAAAAATGCCGCAGAAATCGACTTACTTTTATCCGAAACTTTTGACTGGCCTTGTGATCAACAAGATCGTCCCCAGTGAGAAAGTCGAGGACTAAATAGCCTTGCCAGCCGGCTCTCCAAGTCTGGCCGGGAGGCAATCCCTGAAGGATATCGACCACTAACCGATGCCAGTTACGCCCAGCGATATTGTCAAATTCATTGAAAGCAGGCCCGGGCGTCCCCTCTCTGCCCGGGAAATCGCCGAGGGTCTGCGCATTTCCCCTTCTCAACGAAAAAAGTTCTATCGCCTTCTTGAGTCTTTGGCCACCGAGGGTCTGGTGGACCATCTCAAGGGGGACCGCTATAGTCTTCCCCGCAAACAGAATCTGGTAACCGGCACGATTTCCGTCCATCGTGACGGCTATGGCTTTGTCTCGCCGCGGGAAGGGCAGCAGCGTCCTGATGTCTTTGTTCCGGCGCGTTTTCTGCGTGAAGTCATGCACGGCGACGAAGTCGTGGTGCGGGTGGAAAGAGGGGGGCGGTCCGGAAAACCGGAGGGACGCCTTGTCCGGGTGGAGAAGCGAGCCCACACCACCCTGGTCGGCCTTTACGAGCAGGGGCGCAAATTCGGCTCGGTTCATCCCGCCGACCCCCGACTGAATCAGCCTATTTTCGTGCCGGCTGGCCAGGAGCTTGGCGCACGGGGAGGGCAGGTTGTCCTGGTCGCCATCGATGCCTATCCGAACGAATTTCGCAACGCTGAAGGGCACATCGTGCAGGTGCTTGGCGACCCCTCCGATCCCGCCGTCGAAATCCTTTCCATCGTGCACAAGCATGGACTGCCCCACGAGTTTCCCGACGACGTGCTGGCCGAGGCCGATCTTTTGCCGGAAGCTGTGCAGGCGGGTGACCTGGAACAGCGCGAAGATCTTCGCGACCTGCCTTTCGTGACCATCGACGGCGAAACGGCCAAGGATTTCGACGATGCCGTCTGCCTTCGGCGTGAGGAGGGCGGCACCGCCCGTCTGTGGGTGGCTATTGCCGATGTTGGCCACTATGTCAAGGAAGGGTCCCTTCTCGACCAGGAAGCCTATCTGCGCGGCACCAGCGTCTATTTCCCCGGGCAGGTTGTCCCCATGCTCCCCGAGCGGCTGAGTAACGGCATCTGCTCCCTCAATCCCCAGGTGGACCGCCTGACTCTGGTGGCCGAGATGGTCTTTGACGCCAAGGCCCACCGCCAAAGCAGCCGTTTCTATCCGGCGGTCATCCGCAGTCGGGCGCGGCTGACCTATACCGAAGTCCACGAGATGGTGGAGAAGCAGCTGGCGGAAACCATCGACCGCTATGCGGATCTCTACCCCATGCTCTCCGAGATGCTGGCCCTGTCGGAAGGTCTGACCGCCATGCGTCGGCAGCGGGGAAGCCTCGATTTTGATCTGCCCGAGGCGGAAATCATCCTCGGGGTACGGGGGGAGCCCGAAAACATCATCAAGGCCGAGCGCACCAAGGCGCACCGGCTGATTGAAGAATTCATGCTCGCCGCCAATGAAGCCGTCGCCTTTTTTCTGGGCCAGCGGGACATCCCCTTGCTCTACCGGGTACACGAGCCGCCCGATCTCGCCAAGCTGCAAGCGTTTCAGCAGTTCATCGCCTTTTTCAACTATGGGCTCAATCTGGAGGCGGAGGGCGTCGATCCCCGGGCTCTGCAGGAGTTACTGGCGCAGGTGGAGGGCAAGCCCGAGGAACGGACGATCAACCAGGTCCTTTTGCGCAGCATGAAGCAGGCCTTCTACGCGCCGGACAACGTCGGGCACTTCGGTCTGGCGGCGGAGCATTACTGCCATTTTACGTCACCAATCCGGCGCTATCCGGATCTGCAGGTCCACCGGGTGCTGCGTCAGTCCTGGCGGGCCGGTGGTGTGGCGGAGCAGGAGCGAAAACGACTCGCCGACAGGCTTCCCGAAATGGGGGAGCATACCTCGCGGACCGAGCGGCGGGCGATGGAGGCCGAACGAGAGATTGTCGAACTGAAAAAGTGCCAGTTCATGGCCGAGCGGGTCGGGGAAGTGTTTGCCGGCTACATCACCGGGGTGCAGCCCTTTGGCCTCTTTGTCGAGTTGAAAGAATTTTTTGTCGAGGGGTTGGTGCATCTGACTTCCCTCAGCGACGATTTTTACACCTACGAAGAGGACCGGCATCGCCTGGTCGGCCAGTATCGACGGCGGATTTTCCAGGTGGGGAATGAGGTCGAGGTCCTGGTGCAAAATGTCAGTGTGGAAAGGCGCGAAATCGATTTTACGCTGGTTGATCTGGCCGCCAAACAGACGGCAGCGCAGGAGCCGACCAAGGGTCGGCGTGCTCAGGGAAAATCGAAAAAACGATGATAATCATAAAAGATCTGAAAAATATCACGACCCCCTTCGAGGGCGCGGTGGTGACGCTGGGCAACTTCGACGGCATCCACCTGGGCCACCGCGAGATCTTCCGTCGCGTGGTGTCCAAGGCGAAAGAGATTCAGGGTACTTCCGTCGTCTACACGTTTGTACCCCATCCGCTGAAAGTCCTGGCCCCCGACCGGGCTCTGCGCCTCATCAACACCTACGAGGAAAAAGAGCGACTCATTGAAGCGTCCTGCATCGACGTGCTGATCAGTGCCCCCTTCACCATTCAGACAGCCAGCCTCTCCGCCGTGGAATTCGTCGAGGAGATCCTGGTGCGCACCATCGGGGTCAAGCATCTGGTGGTGGGCTACGACTACGCTTTCGGGAAAAACCGCGAGGGGAACGTCGATTTTTTGCAGGAGATGGGCCGCAAGTGGGGATTTACTGTGGAGGTGGTCGGGCCGGTCACTAAAGAGGGGCTGGTTTACAGTTCCACCCGCATTCGCCAATTGATCGGCGCCGGGGAGGTGGCGGAAGTGGTCCGTTATCTGGGGCGTCATTTTACGCTCGAAGGCCAGGTTGTGCATGGCCAGTCCCGCGGCCGCACCATTGGCATCCCCACGGCCAATCTGAGCACGGACAAGGAACTGCTGCCGCGACCGGGGGTCTATGCCGTCAAGGTCCGCTGGCAGGATACCCTGTGGGACGGTGTCGCCAATATCGGCACCAATCCGACCTTCGGCGGCTCGAAGACGACGATCGAGGTGCATATCCTCGGCTTTTCCGGCGAACTCTACGGGGATACGGTACGTATCTACTTTGTCGAGCACCTGCGCGACGAGGTGCAGTTTCCCTCCGTGGAATTGCTGGTCAAGGCGATCCACGCCGACATCTGCCGGGCACGCCAGATTCTGGCCGAAACCCCCATCCTCGAATACCGGGACTATCTCGATTGCGGTCTGCAGGTGTCGACTCTGGGCCGGGGAGGGGCGTTGTGAGGCTGTCGGGAGGCACACGTGTGCTCGGTATTTTCGGGGATCCCATCGCTCATTCCCTGTCGCCGCGCATGCAGAATGCGGCCCTGGCCGCGGCCGGTATCGACGCCGTCTACGTCCCCTTTCGCGTGCGGCCGGAACATCTGGCCGACGCCGTTCGGGCCATACGCGCTTTGCCCCTGTGGGGGGTGAACCTGACCGTTCCCCATAAAGAAGCGGTGCTGCCGCTTCTTGATCGGATAACGGAGCCGGCCCGTTTGATTGGGGCTGTCAATACGGTGACGCACGAAGACGGTTGTCTCATTGGACACAATACGGATGCGCCGGGGTTTTTGCATGCCCTTGCCGCTGATCTGAGCTTTGCCCCGGCGACGAAAAAGATTCTTGTGCTGGGGGCTGGCGGGGCCAGTCGGGCGGCTCTGGTCGCTTTAGCTCAGGCCGGCGCCGCGACGATCATCATCGCCAACCGAACGCCGGCCAGAGCCCGACTGCTTTGCGATCATTTTGCTCCTTTTTTCTCGGGTACGGATTTTGCTTACACATCTCTGGACAGCGGGGATTTGCGGCAGGCCTTTGCCGGGGTCGACCTGCTGGTGAATACCTCGGCCATGGGTCTGAAGGGGGAACCCTTTGGCCATCTCCCCTGGCCCTTTTTGCCCGAAGCTGCCTGCGTCTACGACATGGTCTATGGGCGCGGCAAGACCCCTCTGCAAATCGAGGCGGAAAAACGGGAACATCGTACAGCCGACGGCCGCGGAATGCTTGTGGCTCAGGGAGAAGCCGCCTTTGCCCTGTGGGCGGGGCAGAGACCGCCTTCTGGCGTGATGGCAGGCAGTATATTGACGGAGTGATGAGCCTGCGACTCCACGGAAAAACAGATAAAACTTTTCTTGAGGAATTATTTTTAATAGAATTCCGGGAAATTGACATCCCAGGAGAATACCCGTCTTATGACAAGTAACCGCCTTGGCGAACTGCTGGTACGCAATAATCTGATCAATTCTCAACAGCTGACCAAAGCTCTGGAGGAACAGAAAACCCAGGGAGGGCGTCTGGGCGCCAGCCTGGTCAAGCTGGGCTTTATCAAGGAAGACGAGCTGGCCTCCTTTCTCTCCCGCCAGTACGGGGTGCCCTCCATCAATCTCAACGATTTCGAGATCGATGCCGCGGTGACCAAACTGATCACGGCGGAGGTGGCGCAGAAATATCAGATCATCCCCATTAATCGCGCCGGTGCCACTCTCATCGTCGCCATGAGCGACCCCTCCAATATCTTCGCCATCGACGATATCAAGTTCATGACCGGCTACAATGTCGAGGTCGTGGTCGCATCCGAAACGGCCATCAGAAACGCCATTGACCAGTATTACGATCAGTCGGCCTCCCTGGCCGAGGTCATGGAAGATCTTGACGACATCGACCTGGAACTTGTCGACGAGGAAGAAGTCGACGTCAACGCGCTTGAAAAGGCCACCGAGGATGCTCCCGTCGTCAAGCTGGTCAACCTGATTCTGACCGACGCCATCAAGCGCAAGGCTTCCGATATTCACATCGAGCCCTACGAGAAGTCTTTCCGCGTCCGTTATCGCATTGACGGGGTGCTTTATGAGGTGATGAAGCCGCCCATGAAGTTGAAAAACGCCATCACCTCGCGCATCAAGATCATGTCTGAGATGGACATCGCCGAACGACGCCTGCCTCAGGACGGCCGCATCAAGATCAAGCTGCCCGGCGGCAAGGACATGGACTACCGGGTCAACTGTCTGCCAACTCTCTTTGGCGAGAAGATCTGTCTGCGTCTGCTCGACAAGTCGAACCTGCAGCTCGACATGACCAAGCTGGGCTACGAGGAAAGCGCTCTCAAGTGGTTCAAGGAGCAGATTCACAAGCCCTTCGGCATGGTCCTGGTGACGGGGCCGACGGGTTCGGGTAAAACGGTCTCCCTCTATTCGGCCCTGGCGGAACTCAACAAGATTACCGAGAACATCTCCACCGCCGAAGACCCGGTCGAGTTCAACTTCGCCGGTATCAATCAGGTGCAGATGCACGAGGAAATCGGTCTCAACTTCGCCTCGGCCCTGCGGGCCTTTCTGCGGCAGGATCCCGATATCATCATGATCGGCGAAATCCGCGACTTCGAGACGGCCGAAATCGGTGTCAAGGCGGCGCTGACGGGCCACCTCGTTCTTTCCACCCTGCACACCAACGACGCACCCAGTACCATCAACCGTCTGCTCAATATGGGCATCGAGCCCTTCCTGGTGGCCTCCGCCGTCAATCTCATCACCGCACAGCGTTTGGGCCGCCGGGTCTGTTCCGAGTGCAAAGAGGTCGAGGATGTGCCCAAGCAGGCCCTTATCGATGCCGGCGCCTCGCCCGACGACGTCGACGAGTATGTCTGCTACCGGGGCAAGGGGTGCCCGGCCTGCAATAACACAGGCTATAAGGGGCGCGTCGGCATCTACCAGGTCATGCCCATGTTTGAGGAAATCCGCGAACTGATTCTGGCCGGGGCCAACACGGCCGAAATCAAGCGCGAATCGATGCGCCTCGGTGTCAAAACCATGCGGCAGTCTGCCCTCACCAAGCTCAAGGAAGGCGCCACGACCTTTGAAGAGGTTCTGCGCTGTACCGTGGCTGACGACTGAACCGGCAGCCCCGAATAGCTACCAAAGGAAACGGATCACATTATGACGAGCGAACAGCAACCCCGGCCCGGAATGCCCAGCATGCACCAGTTGCTCAAGGCCATGGTGGATCAGGGCGGCTCCGACCTGCACATCACCACCGGCAGCGCGCCACAGTGCCGTATCGACGGGCACATGACCCCCATGAAGCTGCCCCCCATGCAGCCGGCTGAAACCAAGCAGCTCTGCTACAGCATTCTGACCGACGCTCAGAAACGCAAGTTCGAAGAGGAAAACGAGCTGGACTTCTCCTTCGGCGTCAAGGGGCTGGCCCGTTTCCGGGGAAACATCTTCCTGCAGCGAGGCGCCCTGGCCGGCGTTTTTCGGCAGATCCCCTACAAGATCCTGACCTTCGAAGAGCTCGGTCTGCCGCCCGTGGTTCGTACCATTTCTAAAAAACCGCGGGGGCTGGTGCTGGTTACCGGCCCTACCGGCAGCGGCAAGTCGACGACGCTGGCCTCCATCATCGATGTCATCAACAACGAGCGTCACGAGCATATCATCACCGTCGAAGACCCCATCGAATACATCCATCCACACAAAAAATGCGTGGTCAATCAGCGGGAGGTCGGCTCCGATACCCAGTCTTTTAAAAAGGCCCTCAAGTATATCCTGCGGCAGGATCCCGATGTCGTTCTGCTGGGCGAGCTGCGTGACCTGGAGACCATCGAGGCGGCGCTGACCATCGCCGAGACGGGCCACCTCTGCTTCGCCACCCTGCACACCAACAGTGCGGTGCAGTCGATCAACCGTATCGTCGACGTCTTCCCCACCAACCAGCAGGCCCAGGTGCGTACCCAGCTTTCCTTCGTACTTGAAGGGGTTATGTCACAGATTCTGCTGCCCAAAATGTCCGGCAAGGGTCGGGCCTTGGCCCTGGAAGTCATGGTGCCCAATATGGCCATACGGGCCCTCATCCGTGACGACAAGATCCACCAGATGTACTCGCAGATGCAGATGGGGCAGGAAAAGTTCGGGATGCAGACCATGAATCAGTCGCTGTTCATGCTCTATCACAAAAAGCAGATTTCCATGGAAACGGCGCTCACCCGTTCTTCGGAGCCGGAAGAGTTGAAACAGATGATCGCCAACCCGGCCTCCGTGCTCAAGCGGCATGTGCCGACCGCGCCGGGACGCGGATAATTTAATTTAAAGGAAGAAGAGGGGACAGATGGCCAAATTCGCTTGGGAAGGAAAAACCCGTACCGGCCAGGTGCAAAAAGGGGAAATGGAAGCGCCGAACGAGGCAGCGGTCACGGCCGCCCTGCGACGGCAGGGGATTGCCCCCTCCAGCATCAAGGAGCGCGGCAAGGGCCTGGATATGGAGCTGAAAATCCCCGGCTTCGAACCCAAAATCACTACCAAGGACCTCGTCGTTTTCACCCGCCAGTTCTCGACCATGATCGATGCGGGTCTGCCCCTGGTCCAGTGCCTAGATATCCTCACCCGCCAGCAGGACAACAAAACCTTCAAGAAGATCCTGCTTCAGGTCAAGGAAGATGTCGAGTCGGGTTCGACTTTCGCCGAAGCCTTGAAAAAACATCCCAAGGCCTTTGATGAACTCTATGTCAACCTGGTTGCGGCCGGCGAGGTGGGCGGTATTCTCGATACCATCCTCAACCGTTTGGCGGCTTATATCGAAAAGGCCCTCAAGCTGAAAAAGCAGGTCAAGAGCGCCATGACCTACCCGACCACTATCATAGGTATTGCCGTGGTGGTCATTTCCGTTATCCTGATCTTCGTCATCCCCGCTTTTGAAAAGATGTTCGCCGACTTTGGCGGCGCTCTGCCGGCTCCCACCCAAGTGGTTATCAACCTCAGTAACTTTATTCAGGATTATATTCTGGTTATCATTGGCGGCATTGTGCTCTTTTTCTGGGGCTTTAAGCGGATCTACCGGACCGAGGCCGGTCGCAAAAAAATTGATGATTTAGCTCTCAAGCTGCCAATCATGGGGATCCTGATCCGCAAGGTCGCCGTCGCCAAGTTCACCCGCACCCTCGGCACCATGATGTCCAGCGGCGTGCCCATTCTCGATGGTCTCGATATCGTCGCCAAGACCGCCGGCAATAGAACGGTGGAAACGGCCATCTACAAGGTGCGGCAGAGCATCAGCGAAGGCAAGACCATTGCCGAGCCCCTGGAGAAGTCCGGCGTCTTTCCGCCTATGGTCTGCCAGATGATCGCCGTCGGTGAACAGTCCGGCTCTGTCGATACCATGCTCAATAAGATCGCCGACTTCTACGATGACGAGGTCGATGACGCCGTCTCCAACCTGACCGCCATGATGGAACCGCTGCTTATGCTCTTTCTCGGTACCACCGTCGGCGGCCTCGTTATCGCCATGTATCTGCCGATCTTCAAACTCGCCGGCGCCGTCGGAGGCTAGGGGGGCCGCTTGGTCACCTGCGAACTGGCCACAGACCGTCTTGCACCCCTGACGCGGCGGCAACTGGTCTGGCTACTCTTTGTCCGGGTTTTGGTGACCGCCCTTTTTCTGGGCGGTACCCTGATCTATCAAATGCGCGGCGGCGTCCCTCAGGGTTCCACCGCGCATACCTATCTCTACCTGCTGTTTGCGGCCAGCTTTGCCCAATCCCTGCTGTCAGCCCTGCTGTTGTTCAAAGTGCGGCTCTGCCGGGTTTTTCTGCACCTTCAGTTTTCCTGGGATCTGCTCTTCTGCACCGCCCTTATCTATCTCACCGGCGGCCTCGACAGTCTCTTCTCCTTTCTCTTTATTCTGGTCATTCTGGGGGCCAGTGTTTACCTGCCCCGTCGTGATCTTTACGTCGTCGCCTCCGCTGCCGCTATCCTCTACGGCAGTCTCCTCGACCTGCAGTACTACGGCTATCTCCCCCAATTGCGTGGCCTGACTTTCTCGACCTCGCACGAGGGAGGTGAATTTTTCTTCGCCGTTTTTGTCAATGTGCTCGCCTTCTTTCTTGCGGCCTTCTTCAGTGGCATTCTGGTGGAACGCCTGCGTCGCAGCCAACGCGACCTGGAGCGGCGCGAAGTCGACTATGAAGAGCTCGAAACGCTCAACAAGGCTATTCTGGCTAATACCCCCAGCGGGTTGATGATCGTCAATGAGCAGGGGCGTATCCGCTCCTTTAATGCCGCGGCTTCCCGCATTAGCGGCTTTTCTCTGACCGAAGTCTATAATCGCCCCGTCAAGGAGTTGTTTCCTGATATCCCTATCCTGCGCGGGGAAGACTTCATGCTCGTCAGCCGGGGCGAAGGGGCTTTTGTAGACCCCAAGGGGGAACAACACATCCTGGGTTACGCCACCTCTCTGCTCGATGGGCCGGACGGCAAGACCATCGGGCTTCTGGTGACTTTTCAGGACCTCACCCATCTCAAGTCCATGGAAGACGAACTCAAGCGGGCTGACCGCTTGGCCGCCGTGGGGCGTCTCGCTTCCGGCATGGCGCACGAAATCCGCAACCCGCTGGCCTCTATCAGCGGCTCCGTACAGCTCCTCATGGAAAACCCTTCCATGAATGATGACGACCGCCGTCTGATGCGTATCGTCGTGCGCGAAGCAGAGCGTCTTAGCTTGCTGCTCAGCGATTTTCTCGTGTTTGCCCGCCCGGCCAAACCCCGCAAGGAGTCCGTCAACGTACCCGCCCTGCTTGATGACCTTATCGAAATGGCTAGCTGTGACCCGCGCTTTGCCCGCGTTCGCATCTTTCGCGACTATCCGACCGCCTGCCTGATGTCGGCCGACCCCCAGCAGCTGCATCAGGCCCTGTGGAACCTGGCGATCAACGGGGCCGAAGCCATGGTGGAAGGCGGCACTCTACATATCGGTATCCATCCGGAGCGCAACGAAATCTACGTGGAAGATTCGGGGCCGGGGATTCCTGACGAAATACGCCGTCAGATATTCGATCCTTTCTTCACCACCAAGGAACGCGGTACCGGCTTGGGGCTGGCGACGGTTCATACCATACTTGAAGCCCACGGTGGCAGCCTCGATGTCCGTGCTGTCGAACCTCATGGCACCCGATTCACCCTCACCCTGCCTTAAACTTTCACGCCATTTCAATTTTGTCTGAAACAAAAATTGTCAGTCGGGGGCCATGCCGTTATAATCGTTTCAAATGGTGGCCAAACACACGGCAGGAGACTCACTGTGACTAAAAATGCACATATTCTGGTCGTTGATGATGAAGAAAGCATGCGGGAGTTTCTTTCCATCATGCTCAAGCGCGAAGGCTATGGCGTCAATGTAGCCAGCGACGGTGCCCAAGCGTTAGATTTGCTGAAGGAAAACAGCTACGACCTGATCATCAGCGATATCCAGATGCCACGGCTGGGTGGTTTTGAGCTGTTGGCCCAGGTGATGGCCCGCACGCCGGAAACCGCCATGATCATGATCACTGCCTTCTCCTCCACCGAACAGGCGGTGGAGGCCATGAAGCAGGGGGCCTACGACTACATCACCAAGCCTTTTAAAAATGAGGAAATCCGCCTCATTGTCAAAAATGCCCTCGAACGCAAGACCCTGCGCCAGGAAAATCAGGAGCTGAAAAAGGAGCTGGGGCGGCGCTATTCCTTTGGCAACCTTATCGGCAAAAGTCGCTCCATGCAGCAAGTTTACGATCTCATCGCCAAGGTCGCCGCCAGCCGGGCCAACATTCTGGTCACGGGCGAAAGCGGTACGGGTAAGGAGCTGGTGGCCCGGGCCATCCATTACAACAGCGACCGCCACGAGGCACCCTTTGTCCCTATCAACTGCGGGGCTATCCCCGAAAACCTGCTCGAAAGCGAGCTGTTCGGCCACGAAAAAGGATCTTTCACTGGGGCCATTCAGCAGAAACCTGGCCTCTTTGAAGTGGCCAATGGTGGCACCTTGTTTCTCGATGAAATCGGTGAACTGCCCGCCATGATGCAGGTCAAGCTGCTGCGCGTTCTGCAGGAGCGCGAAGTGCGGCGTGTCGGCGGCACCCGCGACATCCCCGTCGATGTGCGCGTCGTGGCCGCCACCAACAAAGATCTGGAGGCCGAGGTTGCCAGCGGCACCTTCCGCGAAGATCTCTTCTATCGCCTCAACGTCATCCGCCTGGCTCTGCCCCCCCTGCGAGAACGCCGCGACGATATCCCCCTGCTTATCGAGCATTTCTACCAGAAGCTCACGGGTAAAAAAGGACTGCATGTCGGGGAAAAAGCCATGCGCCGCCTGCTGGACTACGGCTGGCCTGGCAATATCCGCGAGCTGGAGAATATTGTCGAGCGCTGTCTGGTTCTGGGGCAGGGGGAGGACTTGACGGAAGATTGTCTGCCTACCAATCTGGTCGCCGATTCTATTACTGCCGAAGGCCAGTTCAGCCAGATTCCCGACACCGGCCTGGATATCGACGCCTATCTTGGTGCGATCGAGAAGGATATTCTGCTCAAGGCTTTGGATAAGACCAGTGGTGTGCGTAAAAAAGCGGCTGAGCTGCTCGGCATCTCCTTCCGCTCCATCCGCTACCGTCTGGCCAAGTTTGGTATCGAGGCGGATGGGGACGAAGAGTGACGATAATTGTCAGTCAAGGGAGGCTATCTGCGGGCCTTTGGCGTTAGAACGTCAAAAAGGTTTTTGGAACAATAGCGGGCGCAAAATAAAACGGTTTAAAAATAAGATGTTACTGAGAAAATCTTTAAAAATGTGTTTTTGGTATGTGCCTTGCTAGAGCAAAAGTCATAACACGAAGTCAGTGCCGTTCGTTGGCATGAACCATCAACCCCTGAAAGGAGTACAAAAACATGCTCACCAAGTTCAAAAAGTCTGAAAAGGGTTTCACCCTCATCGAGCTGCTGATCGTCGTCGCGATCATCGGCATCCTGGCGGCTATCGCTATTCCTCAGTTTGCCGCCTATCGTGTTCGTGGATTCAACTCCTCAGCGCAGAGTGATATTCGAAACCTTTCAACCTCGCAAGCAGCGCTCTTTTCTGATTGGCAGGTCTTTGGTGGCTCTAACTGGGCTGCGCAGGCAAATCCCCTAGTATTTGCTGCGTTCGCAGGTGGCGCGGCGCCCAATATATTGACTGGCCCAGCAGGTAATCCCGCAGGCGGTGCATTTGTTCCTGTCATTGAAGCAACAGCACAGGGGGCTGCCAGGGGTGTTCAGATTCCTTTGGGGAATAATGTGATGCTGGCATCGAATACTAACGCGGAAGTAGTTGGTACACTCAGCGCTAATGCGACCTTTGTAGGTGTTTCAAAACATGTAAACGGTAATACCTATTATGGTGTTGATGGTGACACGACTGCAATATTCTTCTCAGAAGCGCAGGCCAGTGAAGGAACTACCCTGGTTGTTGGTGATGTACCTGCATCAACCGCTATTGACAATTTTACTTCTGCTGCACTTAGCCCCACGCATGCCAATGCTACTGACTGGGCAGCCCGTTAATTAGTGTTTTTTATCCGAGAATGTGGGCGCAAATCCCGATGGGGTTTGCGCCCATTTGTCTTGAGTAGTTTTATTGATATGAGCATAGAAAAAGTCAGTTTTTCCAGTGTATGGAAGACCTACGAGAAAGAATTAGGACAAGTCTCTGTGCCGGCCCTAAAAGGAGTGTCTTTCTCCGTTGGTGAACGTGAAACAGTCGGACTGATCGGTGCAAACGGCGCTGGCAAGAGCACCTGCATCCGATTGCTGATGGATTTCATTCGCCCGGACCAGGGGAGTATTGAGATTGGCGGCAAAGATGTTAGAGACAATCAGCTGCGTCATGACATCGGTTATCTCCCCGAAATCGCCAGCTTCCCGCCTAATTTGACTATCCTTGACCTTATTCTTTTTGTCGGCAGAACGCATGGCTTGGCCAAACGACTGGTGAAGGAGCGGTCTGAGTATTTATTGCAACTTATCGGGTTGTGGGAGGCGCGTAAGAAACCGGTTCGCAGTTACTCCAAAGGCATGCAACAACGTGCCGGGTTTGTTTTGGCTTTGCTGCATGATCCCTCTTTCCTGATTCTTGATGAACCGATGAGTGGCCTCGACCCCATTGGTCGGGCCCAGATAGCCGACTTGGTTGCCGGCTTGAAAAACCAGGGGAAAACCATTCTTTTTTGCAGCCACATTCTGGAAGATGTAGACCGGCTCGCCGACCGCTTGTTGATTCTACACAAGGGCGAAAAGCGTTTTGAAGGAACCGCCACCGAGCTTTCCCAAGCTTGTGGCACTTCTTCAATAGTGGATAGTTTTTTAAAAACCATTGGTATGGATGCGTGATGGCTATGCTGAATCGAATCCTGGCTCTTTCGCGGCTGATTTTTATTGACGGGATGCGTCGACGAGCCCTGTTGGGGCTTTTTTTACTGGCCCTGTTTGTCGAACTCGGTGGTCTGTTTTTCTTCGGTTTCGTACCCCGCGATATCGGCCGTGTGCTGGTGGACTACGTTGTGACCATTGGCTGGGCTTCTGGCATGCTTTTTCTGCTCTTTCATGCGGTGCAGGTGATGAGTTGGGGAGAAGAGCGCCGGGTGATTCAGATGCTTCTGGCCCATCCGATTTCCCGCTCTGAATATGTCGTCGGTCTTTTTGTTGGATTGTTCGGCCTGTTGCTGGTGCTGAATGGCACGCTGGCTGTGGTCAGTTATGTGGTTCTGGCGGTAATCAAGGGTTCGGTAGGTCCTGCATTCTTCAGTCATCTGGGTGTGGCCGAGTATGTGCTGTCCTGGTGTGGGGCTTTGTGTTTGCAGGTCATGTTGCTGGCAGTGATTGCGCTCTTTTCCGGCCTGGTGCGCGGTGGTTTTAGTGTTTTGCTGCTGACCATCGCCTACTATCTGATCTGCAACGGTTTGCCGGCGGCCATGGAATTCTTTAAAAGCGGCACCTCCGTCAGTCGGCACCCGTTAACGGGCCTGACTTTTTTCTTTCCCAATTTTGACCGCTGGGATTACAAGGGGCTGGTTATTCTGGTGGATGGTTTGCCGCCGCTGTCTGGTTTGCTGCTCGATAGCCTGTATGTTGTGCTCTATTGCGGATTGGCCCTGGTGCTGGCTGCAAAAATCTACAATGCGCGGGATATCAAATGAAACGCCTGCTTATCTTGATTTGCCTGTTGGTTTATGGCGGTTTGTGGTGGCAGTTCAAAAATGAAATTCACTGGACTGACCGCTATCTTTCACCCGCCATGCCGGCGCCGGCGCTAAAAGTGGCCAGTGGTTATGGCCAGCATATGACCGGCTTTTCCCTGTTTGTTAAGACCGCTATTTTTACGGGTGGAAATAATCTGACGGGTCTTGACGAGCTGACCTATGCTGCGAATCTGGCGCAGAACTACGACACAGGCGCGCAACTCTATCCCAAGTTTATAGACACTTATTTTTTTGCCCAGTCATTTCTGCCCCACATTTCCAAAGAGTATGCTACGGAAACCAACAACATCCTTGAACGTGGCGTCGCCGCTCATCCTGACTATCTGTTTTTTCCCTTTTTTCAGGCCTTTAATTATCTTAAGTACCTTAATGATCCGATCGAGGCCGCTGATATATTTGAGAAACTTTCCCAAATGCCTGATGCGCCCACTTGGTTTTCCTCGCTAAGCAGTAAACTGAGAGCCCGGGGTGGGCAGTTGGCCGCAGGTAGGGATATGTTGGTGGTGCTCTACGAGAATGAAGAGCATGAGGGGGTTAAGGAGCGTTACGCTAAGGAGGTTGAAAATTTTGATAAAGCCTTGATGGTTCAGAGCGCTCTGGATCTGTACCGCCAGGAGCACGGCGAAGAGGCCCGATCGCTGGAAGACCTTATCCCTGACTACTTGGCTGCGCTACCGAATTTGCGCTTGGGTTATGTGCTGCAATGGGAAGCGCCTACGCTCAAATTGATTTATCCTGAACCCGGCCAGTGAGGGCCAATGGCCCATGTCCCGCTACAAAGACAACGCAGATCGAATTTCCGTGCGTTGGGTAGCTGCAAAGCGGATGTTAAGGCTAATCCAAAAGGACTGCTTTTTAAATGCCCCTTCCTGCACAACTCCTGATCTATGCTTTCATCCTCGGCGCCGTCATCGGCTCTTTTCTCAATGTATGTATATATCGCGTTCCGGCGGGGGAGTCGGTGATTTCACCGCCTTCACGGTGTCCCCAATGCGGTGCCGGCATTCGCTGGTATCAGAATATTCCCATCCTAAGCTGGATTTTTTTGCGTGGACGCTGTGCATCATGCAGAACGCCTATCCCCTGGCGCTACCCGGCCGTTGAGGCCCTGACCGGCGGGCTTTTCCTGCTGGTGCTGTGGACCTTCGAGCTGCAGGCCGCCACGCTGGTTTACTGGCTCTTTGCCGCCCTGCTGGTGGTCATCACTTTTATTGACCTCGACCACCAGATCATCCCCGATGTGATCAGTCTGCCGGGCATTCCCATCGGCTTCGTATGTACCTTCTTCGTCCCTTGGCTCAGTTGGGCCGACTCGTTGCTGGGTATTCTGATTGGCGGCGGCAGCCTGTATCTGGTGGCCTTTCTCTACGAACTGCTGACCAAAAAGGAAGGCATGGGCGGCGGCGATATCAAACTGCTGGCCATGATCGGCGCCTTTTTGGGCTGGAAAGCGGTTTTCCCCGTCATCTTCTTTAGTTCCCTTCTCGGTACCCTGGTGGGCGTGCCGGTCATGCTCATCCAGAAGGCCGACAGTCGTCTGGCCATCCCTTTCGGGCCATTCCTGGCACTGGGGGCCTTGATTTGTCTTTTCTGGGGATATGAAATCCTCTCCTGGTACCTCTCCCTTTTTGCCTGATCCATCCTTCTTATCTGAAAAAATTGTCATTATTGCCCCCTATATCTTGTGATGCAGTGGGGTGTCTTTTGCTTTATCTTGTGTTTTTGGTGTAATTATCTATAAAAAACAATATGTTATAGAAATATAGTTCTTGACAGGTGTTTTTACTGACATATAATTATGCACAATTTGCATAACAATTATGTGTAAGGGGAGTTACTCTGGATGGCCGCAAACCGTGTGAAGGATATTCGTGAATCCCTGCTTATGAGCAAGGCAGAACTGGCACGGAAGGCCGGGGTGTCACCTTTGACGGTGGATCGTATCGAGCGAGGGGAGGCATGTCGCATGGCCACCATGCGTAAAATCATCCTGGCGCTGGGATTGCCCCTGTCGGAGAAGGATAAGGTCTTTCCTGAAGATTAAAATTCGCTGGCATATACCTTGCTTTCTATGTCGGTGGTTTAAAGAGTATCAGCAGTCAATCAACCTTTTTGCGAGGATGAATTCATGTTGTTCAAGTCGAATAAGGATTTGATCGGTGTCGATATCGGCTCCAGTTCTGTCAAGCTGGTGCAGCTGCGGGAGTCCAAGGGGAGGTATCACCTCGTGACTTTCGGCATGACCGAATTGCCTACCGAGGTTATAGTCGACAACGCCATTATGGACTCTGCCGCTCTGGCGGACGCCATTCGCGGTCTGGTGGAAAGCCTCAAGATCAAGACAAAAAATGTCGCTACTTCGGTGTCCGGTCATTCGGTCATCATCCGTAAGATACAGCTGCCTCTTATGACCGAAGATGAACTGGAGGCTTCGATTCAATGGGAAGCCGAGCAGTATATTCCCTTCGAGGTCTCCGAGGTAAATCTCGATTTTCATATCCTGGGGCCGGATGCGAACGATCCTTCCGTGATGAATGTTACCTTGGTGGCGGCCAAGAAGGATATGGTCAACGACTATGTCGCGGTCTTCAACGAGTGCGGCTTGACGCCGGTTGTCATGGATGTCGATTGTTTTGCCCTCGAGAATGCTTTTGAGTCCTGCCTGGGGGTTGAAGATGAAGAGGTGGTTGCCCTGATCAACATGGGGGCCAGCGCCATGAATGTCAACATCCTCAAGGCCGGAAACACCGTCTTTACCCGGGATGTTCAGGTCGGCGGCAATATGGTCAACGACGAAATTCAAAAGCGCCTTGGTCTCAATAGTGAAGATAGCGAACGGGCCAAGCGTGGCGAAGAGGTGGAAGGCGCCGATTCGGACTCCGTTCAGGAAATTGTGGCTACAGCGACGGAAAGTCTGGCCCAGGAAGTACAGCGATCTCTCGACTTCTTCTCGGCGACGTCGGCTGATGAAAAGGTTCACAAAGTCTTTATCACAGGTGGTGTTTCCCAAACGCCTGGCGTCAAGGGGATGCTGGAAAAGCGGCTGGGTATTTCTGTGGAAGTGTTTAATCCATTTGAGTTGATGGGTGTCGATAGCAAGGAATTTGACCCTGAATACATCCAGAATGTCGGCCCGATGTTTACCGTCGGGGTTGGCCTGGCGATGAGGAGGGCGGGGGATAAATGATACGGATCAACCTGTTACCCGTAAAAGCGACCAGAAAGAAGGAGATAGTCAAGGGACAGTTGGCTGTTCTTGCTGTGACTCTTCTCCTCGCGCTGTTGGCCTGTGGTGGGCTCTACATGAATCTGTCCTCGAAGGTCAGTGATGAAAAGACCCTCATTGCTCAAAAAGAGGCGGAAATTGCTTCGTTGAAAAAGAAGATCGGCGAGGTGGCCGAGTTCAAGAAGCGCCAGGAAGAGCTTAGGGAAAAACTGGACATTCTGGACAAGCTCAGTGCCGGCAAAACCGGGCCCGTAAGGCTTCTCGACGAACTGAGTCAGTCCATTCCTGAAAAAATGTGGATTGTCAATTTTTCGGAAACGGGCGGCAGTGTCGCTATCAGCGGCATCAGCCTGACCGAGGAGACCGTGGCCCAGTTCATGCGACAGTTGGAATCTTCGGACTATTATCAAAATGTCGAGTTGAAGGTTGTGGAGCAGACCCGCAACAAGGACAGCGTATTGCATAAGTTCGAAATTGCCTGTCGGACGCAAATGCCTGCCCAAAACCCTCCTTCCACAAATTGAGGTGGCCTGACCATGAATCCTCGTGTTGAAAAACTTCTGAAATTGCCCCTTTACCAGCGCATCCTTATTTTGGCTGGACTGGTGGCGATCATTGTTGGTCTTTTTGTCTATCTGCTTTATCTTCCCAAGCAGGAAGAACTTCGTAATCTGCAGAGAAAAAGCGCGACTCTTGAAACCAAACTGCAGGAAGACCGGCGCATTGCCAACAATCTTCCCCAGTTTAAAGCCGAGTTCGAGAAAATGTCGGAACAGCTCGAAGCCGCCTTGACCCAGTTGCCCAACCAGAAAGAAATCCCCAGCCTCCTGTCGAGTATCGCCTCGCTGGCCAACGACGAGGGATTGGAGGTGTTGAGGTTCAAGCCGGGCAATGAAGTGCCGCGCGGTTTCTATGCCGACGTACCGGTAGAGCTCAAGCTCGTTGGGTCATTTCACCAGGTCGCTTCTTTCTTCTACGAAGTGGGTCAGCTGCCCCGTATTGTCAATATCGGCAACCTGAAGCTTTCTGCGGGGAAAAGCAAGGACTCGGACGACACGATTCTGTCGGTCGACTGCATGGCGACAACGTTCCGATTTGTCGATCAGCCCGCCGCGCAACCCGCCAATACGAAGAGGAAATAGACATGATGCGCAGACTATTTTTGCCAATGCTCACCATGGTGCTGGTTGTGGGATCCCTTAGCGGATGCGGTTCTGATAGCAATATGCCGACGACCGTGCCCAAGATTAGTAAACCTGTTGCCAAGGCCCCGGTACAACCCAAAGAAGAAGCCGCTGCCGCTGAGGAAGTCAAGGCAGTCCCCCCCTATGTCTATAAAGCCGAAGGAAAGAGGGATCCCTTTCAACCGGTCGTTCAGGTCAGGAGGGCTTCCATGCCCGAGCCGGAACAGTTGACCCCTCTTCAAAAATTTGATCTGTCCCAACTTAAATTGATCGGAATTATTCTTGGAAAGGGGGACCCTGTGGCCATGGTCATCGCCCCTGACCAGAAATCGTATATTCTTAAAAGAGGTGTCAAGGTAGGTCGCAGTGGCGGTGTGGTGACTCTGGTCGAGAAAGACGCCGTCTTGGTTCGCGAAACCTATCGGGACATGATGGGTCAGGAACAGCAAAGTATTCAAAAAATCCAACTTCCGCAGCGGGAAGGAGTCTAGCGATATGAAGCGTATGTCATTTGGTGGTTTGTTTTTGGGCAGGGTGAGCATACTTGCTGTTCTTGTATCCACTTTTGTTTTGGCTGGATACGCCGGGGCGGCTGACAGTCCGGCCAAAACCTCGACTAACCGACTGGTCGAGATTCAGGTTCAGGAAGCCAATGGTTTGCCGGTAGTAGGGTTGGTGACGGAAAAACCCGTAGAATACCGGTACACGGTTTACGAGTCTTTCGACCCAGTTCGGGTGGTCATCGACTTTCCTGGGATGGATGTGTCGGCGGTTTCTCCCCTGACAGCCGTCAATCAGTCCCCTCTACAGGAAATCAAAGCCTCTACCACCGAACTTCCTTCCGGCAAACTGGGGCGTGTTGAGTTGGTTCTCTCCAAGCCCTCGGCCTATGATGTGTCGCTGGTCAAAGAGCGCTTTACCCTGACGTTCCGCGGCGCGGCCGAGTCGAAGCCAGTTACTGCCACGGCTACTGCTGCGGCACCTGCTCCTGCCGTTAAGAAGGCCGCTGAACCGGCACCGAAAATTGCTGTTGCAGGCAAGGTAATCTCCGCCGTGAATGTAACCCCCGGTAAAGCGGCTTTCAGCTTGACTTCGGGTGAGCCTTCATTTAAGTACTTCACACTGAAGTCGCCCTCTCGCCTGGTTGTCGATCTTCTCGGGGTAAAGCCAGCCTTTACGGAGAAGTCCTTCATGGCCCAGAATGGGTTTGACAAGATAAGGGTCGGCAACTATCCGGACAAAACCCGTTTCGTCTTTGACGCTTCCAGTGCCGCACTGCCGGATTTTACCGTCGACAGTGAACAGGACAAGGTGTTGGTGACCTGGACGTCCGGCGAGCAGGTTAAGAAAGATAGCCCCGCTCCCGTTGCCGCCGCGACTTCGGCTTCGACACCGGTTGTCGATGCCTCTTCAAACGCTGTTGATGTTGAGGCTCTGGATTTCAGTGCGGAAAATGGCCAATCCGTCTTCACGGTCAGCCTTTCCCATGCTGCCACCGTCGGCAAGCCTGTGAAAAAGGGGAATATCGTTTCTTTTGATGTCAAAAACGCCAATATCAGTCGCAGTCTGCGTCGCGTCTTTGACGCTTCTGCCTTCCCTAGTGCCGTCAAGCTCATTACGCCTTATACGGTACAGGAAAAGGCCGGTCAGACCGTTCGTTTCGCCGCTGAACTCAAAGGTTCCGTTCCCTATGAACTGAAGACGGAAGGCAATCAGGTTCGGTTCATTGTGCAGGATGGCCGCTATGCTGAAGCAGCTCCCGCACCCCTTGAAACCGTGAGCCTCGCGGTACCAGCCCAGGAACAAGCTCCCGCGGTTACCGCGGTAGCCGCCCCGATTGAAAGTGGTACTGTATCGGCTCAGGACTCTGACGCGTCTGAGGAAAGCCCAACGACCCTGACTCCCGTCGCCAAGCCTCAGTATACTGGGGAGAAGGTGACCCTGGTTTTTGATGATGCCGATATTCGCAAGATTCTGCAGTTGATTGCCGAGGTGAGCAACCAGAACATCATTGTCAGTGAAGAGGTTAAGGGTAACATCAGTCTGCGCCTTATCGATGTGCCTTGGGATCAGGCTCTGGATCTCGTCCTTGAAATCAAGGAATTGGGCATGATTCAGGAAGGTAACGTAGTCCGCGTTTTGCCCAAGGAGAAAATCCGCTCCATGGATGAAGCCAAGCTGACTGCAGCCCGCACCAAGGAACAATTGGAAGACCTGGTGACGGAAGTGATTAGCGTCAGCTACACCGATCTGAAAAACGTCTCAGCTCCCGCTCGTGAATTGCTCACCGAGCGCGGCAAAATCACTGAAGATGCCCGTAACAAGCAGATTATCGTCAGTGACATCGCCTCGCGCATCGCTGAAGTGAGAAAACTCGTCAAGATCCTCGATACACCCGAGAAGCAGGTCATGATCGAGGCCCGGATAGTCGAGGCCAACTCCAATTTTGGCCGCGACCTGGGTATCAATTGGGGAATCACCTACAGTGGAGATGGCGATCCTTACCTGGATCCGACCCTTGGCGGATTGGCCGGCGGCGGCAGCTTCTTGCTCCCCTCCACCGTTGGGACGCCTGGCCTTGGCGGCAGCATCCGCTTCGGCAATGTGGGTATTGATTCTACTATCCTGGACCTGCGCCTGGCGGCCTCTGAAACACGGGGGCAGAGCAAGGTTATTTCCAAGCCGCGGGTAACGACCCTAAATGGTGAGGAAGCTACGATCTCTCAGGGAACCCAGATACCCTATCAGTCGATCAGTGATGCAGGAACCAAGACTGAGTTCGTCGATGCGACCCTGGAATTGGAAGTCAAGCCGATCATCAACCCTGACAATACCGTGATTCTGGAAATCAAGGCCTCCAACAACACGCCGACGACGGTCGCCGGCGCGACTGCTCCTGCTATCGACAAAAAAGAGGCGGAGACCAAACTACTTCTCAAGGATGGTGAGACCACGGTACTGGGCGGGATTTTCGTTGAAAATGAAGCTTATAGCACGCAAGGGGTGCCGATTCTCATGCACATCCCTGTATTGGGCCATTTGTTCAAGTCAACCAACAAGTCCAATGACCGTCGTGAACTGTTGGTCTTTATTACGCCGAGGATTATTTCCGAATAGTAAAAATTAGTTCAGATGATGCAAAAAAGGACAGGGTAACCTGTCCTTTTTTGCATAGAGCGCAGGCCAGGAAGAGAACCGAAGAAACCCATGACAGAAAACCGTATATCCTACGAAAAATCTGACCATCTTATTCTCGTCGGTTTTATGGGGGCAGGAAAAACTACCGTTGGTCGGGTGTTAGCAGCTTTAACCGGACGTGAATTTGTCGATCTGGATCACTGGATTGAAGAAAGAGCCAAAACTTCGATCAAAAATATATTTGCCATCAAAGGCGAAGAGTATTTCAGGACGCTTGAAAGTGAAGCCCTGGAGGCGATGACGCAAAGAACGCATTGTGTTGTGGCTACCGGCGGCGGTATAGTGGGTCGCGCCAGGAACTGGGACGTGATGCGTCGTTTGGGTACGGTCGTTTATCTTGAAAATGACTGGGAAACCATTGTTTCCAGGATAGCCGATTGCCCTGACCGCCCCCTCGTCACCGGTAAAGACCTCGAAAACGTACAGGCTCTTTTTGCCCAAAGACAGCCGTTGTACGAACAAGCCGATCTTCGGGTGGCTGTGAAGAATCAAGAGCCATCTGAAGTAGCACTTACCATTGTTGAGATGCTCTCAGGGGAGACTCATCGTGCCTGAAAAAATTGTCGTTGGTCTTGGGGAGCGAAGCTATCCGATCTGGGTCGGTCAGGGAATTCTTGACCAATTAGGTGTGGCCCTAGCCGCGGCTTCCTTCCCGCGGAAAGTCGCTGTTATCAGCAATCCGACTGTACATGGATTATACGGACAGCGTGTTGAGGAGATCCTGACGACCCACAATTTCTCACCCACTACGATCCTTATTGACGATGGGGAAGAATTTAAGAATTTCTCTTCGTTGCAGCAAATCTATGATGCGCTTATCGAAAAGCGTTTCGACCGCTCTTCGGGACTGCTGGCGCTTGGGGGAGGGGTCATCGGTGATATTACTGGCTTTGCCGCCGCCACCTTTCTTCGCGGAGTTCCATTCGTGCAGGTTCCAACCACGCTGCTGTCGCAGGTTGACAGTTCTGTCGGGGGGAAAACGGCGATCAATCACCCCCTTGGTAAAAATCTGATCGGGGCTTTCTATCAACCCGTCCACGTTCATATTGATGTGGAAACTCTGGCTTCCTTGCCTGAACGTGAATTCTCCGCAGGGCTGGCCGAGGTTGTCAAGTATGGCATCATCCGTGATGACACGTTTTTTGAATGGCTCTGTTCTCACGGGGGCAGGCTTTTAAAACAGGACCCTCAGGCGCTTATCCACGCGGTAAAGATGTCTTGCCAAATCAAGGCGGATGTTGTAGAAGTTGATGAAAAAGAAAGCTCCTTAAGGGCTATACTCAATTTTGGACACACGTTTGGACACGCGGTTGAGACGCTGACCGGGTATGGCACCTTTCGCCATGGAGAGGCGGTTTCGATCGGAATGGCATTCGCGTCCGAGGTTGCCATGTCTCTTGGGCTCTGCACCCGTCAGGATGTGCAGGCCATCAAAAACCTGTTGGTTGGCTTCAGGCTGCCGGTTTCCTTCCCATCGTTTTCAATTGAACAATATCTGCAGGCCATGGGACGGGACAAGAAAGTCAAGCAGGGGGTTCTGCGCATGGTGCTCAACAAGGGAATCGGGGACTGTCTGGTTAGAGATGTTCCTGACCCGGAGGCCCTTTTCGCCCCTCTTTTGCATAACTTGTCAGAAGGTTAGGTATCGCGCATGTCAAACAGCTCTCCCGCCTCCACCCTTCTTGGAAAAATCGCTTCCTACACTGAAATTCTGTCTCGTGACCCGAAATCCACGGTCTTTGTGCCCTTGGCCGAGGCGTACCGAAGCATGGGTTTGCTCGATGACGCGCTCGATATCGCCCTGCAGGGTACCCTTTCTCAACCCCTGTATCCTGGCGGGTTTCTTGCCCTGGGGCGTATTCAGGTCGAGAAGGGATTATTGGCCGATGCGCGGCAAGCTTTTGAAAAAGCTTTGACCCTCGAACCTGAAAACATCCAAGCGATCAATGAACTCGCCCGGACCTGCCGACTCTTGGGGGAGCAGGAGCTGGCTCTGCAGTGGCAGCGAAAAGCAGCCGCTCTGACCGCAGAGGATGAGGCCATCAAAGCGCAGCCGACAGAACGGACAGCAAAAGGGGGGGAGGCACAACCAGCCGGAATTGGCCCTTCGCCCGGTGTATCCCCCGCCGCCCCTGAACCTTCCGAAGCTCTTGAAAACACAGCTGATAGGGCAGCTGAGCCGATCACCACTGCTACTATCGCCGAAATTTATATTCGGCAGGGATTTTTGCAGCGGGCCCTGAAGGTCTATCGGGACCTGTTGCGGGCAGACCCCCAGAATACGGTTGTCAAGCAGAAGCTCACCGATCTGCAACAACGCATTCTGGAGACTGAGGGGGGCGCTGCCGAAAAGGCTGCCCTAACGCCGCCTTTGAAGGATACTTCGCTTACCCCTGCCGTTCCGCCCGAGGTGGAGAATCTTATATCACCCCCATCGGTCGAGCCTTCGCCGCGTCCCGATTTGCTCACGGTCCTGAACGGCTGGCTGGAATCGATTTACAGGAGGAAAATGGATGTTCGCTGAAATGCTGCAGGGAATCGTGGAGAAGACTCCTGGCGGCGTGGGCGCCGTCCTGATGGGCTATGACGGCATCGCCATCGACCAGTATTTTCTGCCCCTTGACGATGTCGACCTGCAACTCGTTTCCGTCGAATATGCCAATATCCTGAAAGACATCAGGAAAACCATTGAAGTGCTTGGCACCGGGGCCATGGAAGAAGTGGCCATCAGGACTTCCCAGTTTTATGTCATTTTGCGCGCCCTGGGGCAGGATTATTTTGTGGCGCTGACGGTTGGGTCTGATGGCAACTTTGGCAAAGGACGCTATCTCCTTATGAAAGAGGCGCCCAGGTTTCTGGAAGCCCTTCAATAGAGGCCCATTATGACCTTCCTTGTATTGCACGGCCCCAATCTCAATCTGCTCGGCACTCGCGAACCGGAAGTGTACGGTCATGAGACCCTTGAAGATGTTAATAGGCAACTGACCGATCTCGGGCGGGAACTCGGCGTTACCCTCGTTTTTTTCCAATCCAATCACGAAGGGGCTCTTATCGATCGCATTCACGCCGCCCGGACCGAAGGGATAGCCGGAATGATCATCAACCCCGGGGGGCTGACCCATACCAGTGTCGCCCTTCGTGACGCCATTGCGGGGGTGGCCATTCCGACGGTGGAGGTCCATCTCTCCAATGTCCATGCGCGAGAGGAATTCAGGCGGCATTCGTATGTGGCCCCTGTCGTTCTCGGGCAGATCGCCGGATTGGGGGCCATTGGCTACAAGTTGGCTATTCGCGGTCTTTTAGCGAGACTGAAATAGATAGTTATTGAGGGTAAAAGCCCGTTATGGTACAAGACAGAACCGCCTTTGCCCAGTCCATTTTGGCGGGTCACAACCTGGACGCCCTGCTTTTTACCGGGCTGGCCAATGTTCGCTATCACTCGGGCTTTACCGGGTCGGACGGCGTTTTGGTCCTCACCCGCCAAAAAACCTGCTTCCTTACGGATTCTCGATACACGTCTCAGGCCCGTCAGCAGGTCATGGCGGCAGAGGTGAGAGAATACCGGCTCAAGGCAGAAGGCGTGACATCCTTCCTTTTATCCGAAGGATGCCTGCGGGTCGGTTTTGAGGCAGAGGCGATGACATGCGCTGAACTCCAGCGCTTGAAAGAAAGCAACCTTGCCTTGGAATGGATCCCTCTCGGAAAAGAACTCCGAGACCTGCGGGCGACTAAAGAGGCTGACGAGGTGGCTTGCATTGAGAAAGCCGCCACTATTGCCGCTGAGGCCTTTTTTGAGATACAGCCCCAGATCAGGCCGGGCGTGTCCGAAAGAGATATCGCGCTGGCCTTGGAGTTTGCCATGCGGCGCCGGGGAGGGGAGGATCGATCCTTTGACCTGATCGTCGCTTCCGGTCTTCGCGGGGCATTGCCCCATGGAGTCGCTTCGGACAAGGTGATTGCTGAAGGGGATCTCGTAACCATCGACTTTGGCACGCGCCTTGACGGCTACCATTCTGATGAGACCGTCACGCTTGCAGTCGGTGAGGTTCCATCCAGGCTGCGAGACATTTACAATATTGTCCTGGAGGCCCATGACAGGGCCATGCAGCTGGTGCGTCCGGGGGTACGGCTTCAGGATGTTGACGCGGCGGCACGAGAACATATTCAGGCCCATGGTTACGGCGATTATTTCGGCCATGGCTTAGGGCACGGAGTCGGCCTGCAGGTTCATGAAGCACCCACATTGTCATCGCGAAGCGAAGATGTGGCGGCGGAGGGCATGGTTTTTACCATCGAACCGGGCATATATCTGCCCGGGACAGGCGGTGTTCGCATCGAGGATATGGTGCTGGTGACCAGGGACGGCTACCGCACCGTGACTAAAATACCCAAAAGCTATACCGTTCTGCCCTGTTGAGAGGGTGGAGGCATATCGCATGTTCAGAGGGTGGGCTTTCTTGAGCCATCCCGGTGTTTCACGAAAAATAACAGGAGGATATAAATGGATATCAAGGATCTGAAAACACTGATCAAGATGGTCACGGAAACGGATATCACCGAATTCGAAATGGAGAACACGGAAGAAAAGATTTCCATCCGCCGTGGCAAGACCCAGGAGATCGTTCATGTGACCGCTCCGGCTCAAATGGCTGCTCCGGCTATGGCTGCTGCCCCTGTCATGCAGGCACCCGTTGCCCCCGCTCCGGCGGCACCGGCTGCTGGTCCGGTCCTCGGCGAGCGGCAGGAAATCATCAATTCCCCCATTGTCGGTACCTTCTACCGTGCGCCTTCTCCGGAATCGGCGTCGTATGTCGAGGTTGGCTCCATTGTCGAAAAGGGTCAGGTCTTCTGCATTGTGGAAGCCATGAAGCTGATGAACGAAATCGAGGCCGACTTCAAATGCAAGGTCGTTGAAATTCTCAAAGAGAACGCTCAGCCTGTGGAATTCGGAGACCCTCTCTTTGTGGTCGAGAAGCTCTAATTTTTGATAGAGCGCTCTCGGGGCGGCCGCCTTTCGTCGGCTGACTCTTTCGAATTATCGAAGCATTTATAGGAGTAGATGAATCCATGTTTCACAAGGTCCTGATCGCTAACCGCGGAGAGATCGCCCTGCGCATCATCCGCGCCTGCAAGGAAATGGGGATCAAAACCGTTGCGGTCCATTCGACGGCTGACCACGAGGCCCTGCATGTCAAAATGGCCGACGAGAGTATCTGCATCGGCCCGGCTCCCAGCTCGGAAAGCTATCTGAACATGCAGGCCATTATCAGCGCCGCCGAAGTCACCGACGCCGAGGCGATTCATCCCGGCTACGGCTTTTTGTCGGAAAACGCTGAGTTCGCTGAAATCTGTGCCAACTGCGGCATCACCTTCATCGGTCCCACACCTGAAAACATGCGGCGCATGGGAGACAAGATCCGGGCCCGCCAGACCGTGACCGAGGCCGGTGTCCCCATTCTCCCCGGCACCAAAGAGGGCGTCTTTTCCGTTGAAGAGGCCAAGCGCATTGCCGATGAGATCGGTTATCCGGTCATCATCAAGGCGACCGCCGGCGGCGGTGGTCGCGGCATGAAGGTGGTCCATTCGCCGGCTTCTTTGGGCAATGCCTTCGCGGCAGCCCGTTCCGAGGCCCAGGCCGGATTTGGCAACCCTGACGTCTACATCGAGAAGTTCTGCGAAAAGCCGCGCCACGTGGAAATCCAGATTCTGGCCGACAAGCATGGCAACGTGATTCACCTCGGCGAGCGTGACTGCTCGATCCAGCGTCGTCACCAGAAGTTGGTCGAAGAGGCCCCCTGCCCGGTGCTGAACCCCGACGTCCGCAAAAAGATGGGAGAGTGTGCCGTAGCCGCAGCCAAGGCGGTCAACTACACCAGTGTCGGCACCATGGAATTTCTCCTGGATCAGGATGGCAGCTTCTATTTCATGGAGATGAATACCCGTGTTCAGGTGGAGCATCCCGTCACCGAGATGATCACGGGCATCGACATCATCAAAGAGCAGATACGCTCAGCTTACGGGCTTCCCCTGCGCTACAAGCAATCGGATGTGAAGTTCCACGGTCATGCCATCGAATGCCGCATCAATGCGGAAGATCCGGTGAAGTTCACGCCCTCTCCCGGAAAGATCGATGGGTATCACACCCCCGGCGGACTTGGCGTACGGGTGGACAGTGCCGTTTATGACAAGTACACGGTTCTTCCCCACTACGATTCCATGATTGCCAAACTCATCGTCCATGCGGATACGCGTGAAGAAGCCATTCAGCGCATGTCACGGGCCCTGGATGAATATATTATCGAGGGGATACGCACTTCCATCTCCTTGCATCAACGCATTATGGCGAACAAGGATTTCATGGAAGGCAAGGTTGATACAGGTTTCATGGAACGACTGTTCTTCTAGTAGACGGAAAAAGTCAGGGGCCTTCCTGGCTTTTTCTCTTTGGGGGTAGGCGCTTGTCTTCGTGGCGGCTTCTGCAGACCGGGCCGCTCTCCGGCTCGCTTAATATGGCTCTGGATGAGTCTCTGTGGGAGGCCGTCCGGTGCGGTCAGTCGCCGCCTGTGCTAAGGCTCTATCGCTGGCAGCCGCCGACAGTGAGCCTGGGATACGCCCAGCGAACACACCAGGCCGTCAACCTGGGGGCCTGTGCGGAACTGGGGATTCAGGTCGTGCGGCGCATGACAGGCGGCAGAGCGGTGCTGCATGATCGGGAGGTAACCTACTCAGTGGTCTCTCCCGATCGCACAAGCCTTTTTCCGGCGGGGGTGTTGTCCAGTTACCGTATAATCGCGGATATCGTCGGGCAGACCCTCAGGGACTGCGGGCTCGATGTGCAGTTGGCCCCCGGACAGCTTAGCGAAAAAGTACCCAGGACAGCGCCTGAGAGCGCCTGCTTTACCGCTGTGTCACATTATGAGTTGACCTGTCGGGGTTGTAAAATCGCCGGAAGCTCGCAGAAGCGAGGGGATGGGGTTTTTCTCCAGCACGGCTCTATTCCCTTGGATCTTGATCTGGATGTCCTCTATCGGGTGTTGACTCCTGGGGCAGTCGACTGTAAAGGGCAGGGGGTGTCCGCCTACGGCCAGAAGATTGGCTGGGTCAACCGCTGGCTTGATCATCCTGTCACGATTGATATGCTGGAGCTAAAACTTATTGAGACCTTTATCCGCTGCCTCGGAATTACCCTGGTGCCAGATCAGGTAACAGCAGCCGAGTGGACGCTGGCCCAACAGCTTGCCTGCACACGGTACGTAAACCCGGAATGGACCTTCAAGGATTCACGTCAACCTCTCCAGAGTGGTTGTTGAGCACCTACCAGAAATAGTCTTTGCCGAAAGGAGACCCTAATGAAACGTGTGTGGCTGTCCATTTTTGTCCTTCTGGGCGCCCTGGTCCTGTTGGGTATGGGAGGCGGTCCGCAGGGTTCGGTCCCTGAACCTGACGAAAATCATGCGGTCAGTCTGCTCGATCGCAGCGGCACCAATACGGCGATATCCCAGTTTTCCATGGATGGAAACACGTACTTCGAGGGATGGTTGGGGGACGGCAAGGTGACGGTATTTTTCCGGAACTTAAAATCCATCGAATTTGGTGATATCAGCGGGGAAGATGTTCAGGCCAGGCTGGCCTTGAAATCGGGAGAAACACTCAAGGTTGTCAGCCGCAAAAGAGCCATGTTTTATGGGAAAACTTCTTACGGAAACTACCAGATTCGCACCAGCGACATCGCCCGCATCGAATTTCAATGAGATGGTTTTTGGTTCTTCTGATAGCTCTGGTCGTTTTCCAGGAGGATGTTTGGGCCGCTCCCTCTCTTTCTCTTGACCTGGCGCAGGCACAACGTCTTGCCATCGAACGCAATCTCGATCTCAAGGCCCAACAGCTGCAGCACCGGGCCAGCCGCGCCTTGGAGCTGAAAGGATTCGGCCTGTACGATCCCCGGGCCGAGCTGTCCTACACCGAAGGGCAGGGGCAGGAGCCCCTCAATCTGTTCTATACCCCTTCGTTCAGGGGGGCGGAAAGCCGCTACCGACAGCTCTCCTTTTCGCTTTTGCAGAAGCTTCCCACGGGCGCCGATGTCGGGCTGGTCTATGCTTCCCGTCGGCAGGACGACGAACCGGCTGGGGCTATCAACCCGGCCTATACCGGCGAAGTAGCCCTGACCCTGCGTCAGCCTCTCCTCAAAAATTTAGGGCTGTTGCCTACCGAACAGGCTATCGTTTTGGCGACCAAGGAGCGAGAAGCCTCCTTGACGGACCTGCTGCTGAGGGCCTCTCAGCTGGTAGCCCAGGTGCGGGATACCTATTTTCAGGCCCTGGGTGTGCGAGAAACCCTGCGTACGCGCGAAGCCTCTGTCGCGCTGGCCCGCCGGGTTCTGGCCGAGAACAAGGCCCGCGTCGAGGCCGAAGTTCTGCCGCAGCATGAAATCCTCGAAGCCGAGGTTGGCCTCAATGTGCGCGAAAGAGAACTGTTGGAGACCCAACAGGCCTATCGTGATGCCCTGGATGAGCTGGCCGTTCTGGTGGCTGCTGACGCTTCACCCGAATTGACGGAAACTTCCCTGGCGGCCGAGGCCTTGGTCGTCGATGGAGAGGAGGGTTATCAGCAGGCCTTGCGCCGGCGTCCGGAAATTCAGCGCCACCTCCGGCAGCTTGAAAAGCTTGAGTTGGAAAACACCCTGGCCAAAAATCAGCAGCTTCCCGCTGTCGACCTGGTGGCCAGCTACGGATACAAAGGGTTGGGAGATGGTTACGCCGACAGTCACGATGAGATGGCTTCGGGCGATTTTGAAAACTGGGAGGTGGGCTTGACGCTGTCGTATCCGCTCGGCAATCGTGCCGCTCGCTATGAAGCTCACCGGAGCGCTCTGCTGCGTAAAAGCCAGGAGGCCCAGCTTGCCCAGAAGAAGCAGGAAGTTCGCCGTGATATTCGTCAGGCAGTGCGTACCCTGGAGGTCAGCCGGAAAAAGATCGAGGTCACCGAGCTTGGCACGGCGCTGGCCGATAAAAAGCTGCACATTCTGCTTAAACGCCAGGAAGTCGGGCTTGCCACTACCCGGGACGTTTTGGAAGGAGAAGAAGACCTCTCGCTGGCCCGCACCGAGCATACCCTTGCCCTGGTCGACTATAACCAAAGCGTGACGGAATACCTGCGGGTTACCGGGATGCTCCTCGAAAGCCAGGGCATCTATGTATCCGCTGTAGAGGATCCTCTCGCAACTGACCCTGTTTTGCGAATGAAACCATGACAGTATTGAATATCGGCCACATCCACTATATTAACTGCGTCCCGTTTTTTCACTTTCTGCCCGCAACGCTGGAAGGGCATGCCGCCCGCATCGTGCAGGGTGTTCCTTCAAGTCTCAATGCCATGCTTCACGAAGGCGATATCGACGTCAGCCCCTCGTCCTCCTTTGAATACGCCCGCAACTGGCGTCAGTACCTCCTTTTGCCGGAACATTCCATCAGTTCCTTCGGCGACGTCCAGAGCGTCCTGCTGTTTTCACCCAGAAATCTGGAAGACTTGAAAGATGAGGTGTTTTATCTGACAGGCGAATCCGCTACCTCGATCAATCTCCTTCAGGTTCTCCTGCGAGAATACCTGGGGTGCGAAAATTTCCGCAGCACCGTGCCTGATCGCCCCGTTGAAGAGCTGATCGCCGAGGGAAAGACCGCGCTTCTGATCGGCGATCGGGCGCTGCGGGCTGCCCGCAATCGTGTCGAAGGACAGCAGATCTATGATCTGGGGGGCCTGTGGAAGCGTTTCACCGGATTGCCGTTTGTTTTTGCGCTGTGGATTTTGCGTCGCGATGCGGCAGAAAAAAAAGGGGATGCCCTGCGTGCTCTAAGACGGCAGCTGGCGCAATCCCGCAAGCGGGCCATGGCAAACCTGGGAGAGCTGGCGGCGGAGACCCCGGAAAAAGCGTGGATGGGTGAAGAGGGCCTGGTGGACTACTGGCAGTGCATGTCCTATGACCTGGGTGAAGAGCACCTTCGTGGGGTGCGGCACTTTTTCCATCTTAGCGCCAAATATGGCCTGCTCCCCGAAGAGCCCGAAATCCATTTCTTTGACTGACTGAAATTACTCCTGTCTGTCCCGGTAGTCCTGCAAGATTTTGGCGTGATCGAAGCACAGGGGGGCCGGCAGATTATCCAGGTCGAACCAGCCGGCCTCAGCGGCATCGTCGCCACTGGCCAGCGTGCCTTGCCCCCTGGCGGTAAAGACAAAAGAGATGGTGTGTTGACGGGGATCCCGCGCCGGGTCCGAATAGGCGCCGAACTGGGTCAGTTCGGTCAGTTCCAGCCCCGTTTCTTCCTTCGCTTCTCGCACCGCCGCTTCCTCCAGGGATTCGCCGTAATCGACAAATCCGCCCGGCAAGGCCCAACCTAGCGGCGGATTTTTACGTTTGATCAGGACGATCGTGTTGCCGCGGCGAATAATGATATCCACGGTGGGGACAGGGTTGCGATAGACGGTGACAGCCTCCCCGCATCGGGGACATTCGAGGGTTTGGTTATTCACGCAGTCTCCTTTGAAAGTTGATCAATGCCCGTAACATACCATGTTTTCGGTTGACACTTCCCGGTCAAATTGATTAGTTTTAGCGCTGCATTGCCCGGGTGGCGGAACTGGCAGACGCAAGGGACTTAAAATCCCTCGGCCTTATGGCTGTACGGGTTCGATTCCCGTCCCGGGCACCAAGAAAGTATAGGCGAAACGGCTATTTAGCTGTTTCGCCTTTTTTTTGGACTTTTGACTGTTTGTGTCCTTGTTGATCAGTCGACAAAGTGCGGTAAGGAAGTAGAATGTAATGGACTTGAACCTTCGTGTCCTTATCAACATGGACAAACCATCAAGCACACCATGAAAGGAGCGACCATGGGATTCTTCAGCAAGATTCTCGCCAAACTTGGCATCGAAAGCGACAGCGCAGCTGCCGCCACCGCTTCCACCGAGGCACCCCCAGGCACGGGACAGGATGCAACGCCAGCACCCAAGGCGGTCACGCTTGTCGATGTCGTCGCGCAACTGGAGCAGCGTGCGGCGGCTAACCCACAGAAACTGAACTGGCGGACCTCCATTGTCGACTTGCTGAAGCTCCTCGATATCGACAGCAGTTTCACTGCGCGTAAGGCCATGGCCAAGGAGTTGGGCTGCCCGGATGATTTGATGGGAGATTCAGCGAAAATGAATGTTTGGCTGCACAAAACCGTTCTCGCACGCATTGCCGCCAACGGCGGAAATGTGCCCCAAGACCTCCTGAACTGAGTCGGTGAAGCAACACAATTAAAGGAGCAGACACATGCAGATCACTGACCTTCTTGCGCAGATGGGAGGACTCCAGTCCATGGCTCGTGAATTGGGCATTAGCGAGACCCAGGCTGCGAGTGGGGCCGAGGCCCTCGTCCCTGCGATTCTCGGCGGATTCAAAAAGCAGGCGCAGTCTCAGCCCGGGGGCGTCGACGGTCTCAGCGGACTGCTCGGAAAACTCGGCGGTGGGGGCTTGCTTGACCAGGTGCTGGGGTCGCAACCGACGGACGTGAGAGGCGGCAATGACGTTCTTGGACAGATCTTCGGCTCCAAGGATGTCAGCCGTGCGGTTGCGCAGAATGCCGCTTCGCAGACAGGGCTCGAACCGTCCCTTCTTAAGAAAATGTTGCCGATGCTGGCGATGCTGGTTACGGGTTACATGGCGAAGCAACCCGGGGTCAGCGCCATCGAACCGCAGCGCTCCTCGGAGAGTGGTGGGCTCGGCGGTCTGTTGGGAGGCTTGTTGGGCGGTCAAAAATCCCCAACCTCGGGGCTCGCCTCGATGCTTGATCTGAACGGCGACGGCAATCCGCTGGATGACATCATGAGGATGGTTGGAAAGTCGATGCGTTAGTCGTGTCGGCACGAGCGCCGAGGGAAATTTCTGCACATTCCGGGGGGGACAGACATGAGTTGGATCATCACTTTGATTATTGGCGGAATTGTCGGTTGGCTGGCGAGCATCCTCATGAAGACCAATGCGCAAATGGGCTGGATCGCCAATGTTCTGGTAGGCGTGTTGGGCTCGATGTTGGGCTTCTGGCTCGCCGGACAACTGGGGATGGCGCCCACAGGCGGCATTCTGCGCTTCGTGGTTGCACTCTCTGGCGCGGCGCTGCTCATCTTCGTCCTGGGCAAGCTTGGCATCTTTCGGAAGAGGTAACACCGACTGCACTGCGGCCGGTTCGTATACGATTTTATCAGCAATGGCGTTTAGAACAAAAACCATGCCTTAACTCCCAGGTAGGGTCCAGATTATTGACAAACCCCGCATTTTTAGCTGCGGGGTTTGTCTTTTTGGTTTTTTTGTTCCCTTTGTTTGCGCCGATGAGTGGGATTTGCTATAAAAGTGTGCAATTTAAAAGATAATCTTTTTGCGATGCCGGTGAGGTGCAATGAAAACAATCGCGTCGGAACTCGCCTATTTTCTCCGCGGCAGAGTGGTCAAGAACCTTAAGTACCTGACCTATTACTGTATTTTTCTGGCCGGCATGATCCTGCTGTATGCGGTTCTCTTCCGCTATCTCATGTGGCATCTGGAAGGGCGTGAGTTTTCGCTGATTGCCGGGATTTACTGGTCCATTACGGTGATGACGACCCTGGGGTTCGGGGACATTACCTTTCACAGCGACCCCGGCTATATTTTTGCTGCGGTGGTGACGGTCTCGGGGGTGGTTTTTCTGCTGATCATCCTCCCTTTTACTCTGGTCAGCTTGTTTCTGGCCCCCTGGATCGAGTACCGCCTGAGCCACCGACCGGATGTTGATCTGCCGCCGGAGACCTCAGGGCATGTCCTGATCTTTGGCGTCGATTCCGTCACCCGCAACCTGATTCGAAGACTTAAAACCCGCCAGATCCCTTTCGTGGTGGTGACCGAAGATGCCACCGAAGCAATAAACCTTGAGGACAACGGTGTCAAGGTGGTGGTCGGTTCACCGACCGACCCTGAAGTGCTTCAAGGTCTAAGGGTTGCCGAGGCGCGGTATATCATTGCCAACCTCAGCGACCCCGAAAACGTCAACCTGTGTCTGACGGCTCGCTCCCTTTGCGAAACGCCTATTGTCGCCTTGGTGTCCGAGGCGGAGCATGGCGATCTGCTGCGCCTGGCCGGGGCCAATCAGGTTATCCCCCTGCACAAAATTCTGGGGAACTACTTGGCCACGCGGGCCACGACCAAGGGGGCCATGGCCCACGTCATCGACAGCTTCGGCAAGCTCGTCATTGCGGAAATCCCCGTGCATGGCACGCCATTTTCCGGACTGTCTCTGGCAGACTCCCTGATCCGTCAACAGACCGGGCTGGCCGTGATCGGCCTGTGGGAGCGGGGGAATCTGACCCTTCCCGCCGCCGATACCCTATTGCAGGATGACGCCCTGATGGTGTTGGCGGGAACCCGGGAGCAGCTGGAATCCCTTGAACAGTTGACGGGTGAGCAGGCGAATGATGATCTGATCTTTATTCTTGGGCACGGCCGCGTCGGTTGTGCCGCCGCCAGTTTCCTTGATCGCAAGCCGGTACCGTTCATCCTGGTCGACCGCCAGGAAAACCCCTACTGCGAAGAGCACGTCCCCATTTATGGCGATGCCACGGTCCGTCATTTTTTGATGAAGAGCGGTATTGATAAGGCTCGTGGGCTTATTGTCACCACGAACGATGACAACACCAATCTCTTTCTCACCCTGGCCAGCCGGCACGCCCATTCCCACATCCGCATCGTGGCACGGGCCACTGCCGATGAAAACGTCGCCCAGTTCTATGCGGCGGGCGCCGATTTCGTCGTGTCCAGCGCCTCGGTGGGGGGGAGCATTCTGCTGAATATCATCGAATCCAAGACATCGGTGTTTCTCACCGAAGGAATCAATATCTTTCGTCGCCCTCTGCCAGCCGCGTTGGTGGGGAAATCCATTGCCGCCTCCCACCTAAGGGAAAGGACCGGCTGTTCCATTGTGGCCCTCGAAGTTTCCGGTATGGCCGACCCTGTTGTTGTGCCCTCGCCGGAAACCGTGCTGCGAAAAGACGATGCGTTAATTCTTATCGGCACCCCCGCCCAGGAAGAGGCCTTCGGCAAGCTCTTCCCAAAGTGAGGGCCACGCTGTGCCCGGCTGCCTCTTTTAGTCTTCAAGGACTGGATTGATTATGCGTTTCATCCATACGGCGGATATCCATTTAGGAAAAACCTACCGAGGCTCCGATGGCGAGAAGGAGCGCTATGACGACTTCTTCGCCACTCTGGCGACCATCGTTCGCGATGCCGTCCACGAACGAGTCGATGCCGTGCTCATTGCCGGGGACCTTTTTCACGTCGGCCAGATCCTGCCACGCACCTTTGCCAAAACCATCGAGACGCTGCAGCCCCTCAAGGATGCCGGCATCCCCTGTGTGGCTATCGAGGGGAATCACGACTGGATTCACCGCCGCGATAACATCTCGTGGATGGAAGCCCTGTCGCACATGGGGTATCTGCGGCTGCTGCGCCCCTCGCGGACCGGCGAAGGCGACTACCGCTTTGATCCCTTTGATGAGGATGCGGGCATGGGGGGACATCTGCGCATCGGTGAGGTCAATCTCTATGGCTTGGGATATATCGGCGCGCAGGCGGGCGCCCACGTTAACCGTATCGTTGAGGCCATTGACACGGAACATAACCTGCTGCTCTTTCACGTCGGCATCTGGAAATATTCGCCCGTCGAAATTGGCAACATGAAGCTGCAGGAAGCCCACCCGCTGGCAGAGCGATTCGGTTATGTCGCTCTTGGCCACGGCCACAAGCCCTATGTCATTGAAACGCCGGCGGGGAAGGCCTATGCCTTTAATCCCGGTTCGCCGGAGCGGGTTAACTTTGGGGAGGAGAAGTACGACAAGGGGTACTATGTCGTCACCTTCGAAAATGGCGTGTTTACCCCCGAATTCCGGAACACCTCGCCGCGTCCCATGTTTGTCGAGACGATTGATCTGCAGGGGGCCGAGAACGCTGACCAGGCGCTCGCGCTGTTTCGCGACCAGGTGGCAGCCAGGATAGAACCCGCCGGCGATAAGCGCCCGCCGCTGCTCGAATTGAAGCTGGTCGGCCGCGTCGGCTTCCATCCCTTTGAGCTCGGCCGCGAGCGACTGAAACTGACCCTGGCAGAACTGTTTGAACCCTTGCATGTCGAGATCAAGAACCATCTCTCCCTGGTCAGCAGTACCGGGGAGGCGGGGGCGACTAAAAAGAGCCTGGAAGAGATCGAGCTGGAAGTTCTGCACGATCTGATCCTGTCCGGCAGCGATTATCAGGGACGCGAGGAGGAACTCGTCCAGCTCGCAGTCCGCCTGCGTGAGGCCGTGAAAAAGGGTGATGTCGATGGCGGCGAGTTGCTGGCATTGCTGGATTGATTCTTAAGATACGAAAAGGGTTGGCCTGTGCAGATTCTTTCCATCCATCTCAAAAACATCAAATCGCATCGCGATACCGAGCTGGCCTTTTCGCCGGGGATCAACGTCCTCTCCGGCCCCAACGGAGTCGGCAAAAGCACCATCTTCGAGGCGATCGGTTATGCGCTGTTCGGGGTTGACGCTCAGAGTTTTGTCGGCAATATCGACCGGTTTGTCACCATCGGCGCCAAACGGGGCGAGATTGCGGTGGTCTTTCAAGGGGCCGGTGATGAACGGTATCGGGTCAGTCGAACCGTGGGAACTCCTTCTAAATGGCTGCTGGCCAAGGAGGTCGGCGGCACCTTCGAGGTCGAGGAGCATAAGGACGCCAAGGAGACCGAGGCGCGCCTCAAAGAACTGCTCGGGCTCAGTGGCGGGCGTTCTCTGGCCGAACAGTTCGAGCTGGTAATCGGCCCCTTTCAGCACGAATTCCTCGGGCCTTTCGTCATCAAACAGCCGGCCAGACGTCGTGACAAGTTCGATGAAATCCTCGGGATTGATGCCTGGCGCAAGACGTTCAACGAGACCAAGGTGCTGACCGCTGCCATCAAGGCGAAGGTGGATGCGCTCGAAAGCGCCATTGGCCCCTTGCAGAGTCAGGTCCTCGAGCTGCCTGTGAAGAAAGCCGAATCCCAGGCCGCCGTAAAAGCACTTGCGCAGGCCGAGGCTGATCTTGCCGCTCAGCAGCAAGGGCTCAAGGAGCTGGAAACGCAACTGCTTGGTGCCGATCAACGCGAAAAGGAGCTCAAGGAGCTTGAAAAGGAGATCGACAGTCTCAACGTGCGGATCGGTAACGGCAATGAAATGATCGGCAAACAGAAACTGCTGGTCGATGAAGCGGTAAAGGCCGGCAAAATTATCGAGGAGACCGCCCCGGGCAAGAAGGCTTTCGAAGAGGCCGAGGCCCGTTTGAGCGCCCTGCGGGAGCAGGTCAAGGCGCAGCGGCGGCTTGAACAGGAAGCTGCCGAGCTTAGAACCCGGGTTAGCGTTTTGGGGGAGCGCCACACCGTCGAGTCTCAATCCATCGAAAAAGCCCGGCAGGACCTAGCTGCCGAAGAAAAGAGTCTGGCCGAAAGTCGTAAGGCTTTGGCGCTGGATGAGAAACAGCAGGCTTTGGCGGCGCGCCTGCCGGAAATTCGCCAGCGTCTTGAAGGTTTGCGTCAACAACTCGGGCAGCTCGATGGGCGTCGGGGCGCTCTGGCGGAGGGGAGCGAAAAACTCGCCGAGGGTATCTGCCCTTTTTTCCAGGAGCCCTGTCTCAATCTGTCCGAAAAGCCGGCGGAGGATGTCTTCTCGGTCCGATTTTCTGAGCTGGATAAAGAGCGCCAGCGACTTCTGCATGAAATTCAGCTGTCCGAGCAGGAAGAGAAAGCGGCAAGCCGGGCCAGCGATGAGATCAAATCCGTTACTGTCAGACTCCAGGGCGTAGACGAGCAGCTTGCCAGCCTTGTCTTGCGGCGTGAGGCCAATGAGCGCCGGGCCGAAGGCTTGGCCCAACTGCAAAAGGAACAGCGCTTAGCTCAGCATCAACTGGATGAAAAACAGAAAGTTTTGGAGGGGTATCGCGGCTTGCAGGCCGACATTGAGGCCACCGAAAAGGAGAAAGCTAAACACCAGCCGGCCCGTGACCTTTATGTCGCCAACCAGCAGCAGGCCGCCGAACTGGTCGGGCGTCGTGCCGAACTAGAAAAGTTCGAAAACCTTCTAGGCCAATTGCGGGAGACCTTGACGGCCAGGGAAACAGCCCACAGCCAGGCGGGTAAGGAATATGGCGCCGCCGCCCATGAGGCGCTTCGCAAACAGAGAGACGCGCTTTTGGGGGGAGTCAACGCGCTCGGGCAACAGGTTAAAGGGTTGGCTGCCGACGGTGCCCGCCTGAAGGCCGAGGTTGACAAGCTCAGACAGATCGAAAAGGATATCGCCGCCAAACAGGAGCAGATCAGGGTGTACCGGGAGAAGGAGGAGCTGGTCAAGTTTCTGCGCAACCGGGTGTTTCGCCATGTATCGGGGTATCTGTCCGAACGCTTCCGCGAAGAAATCAGCCAGCGGGCCAACCGCATCTACCGGATCATCGCGGAAGCCGATGAGGAACTGGCCTGGGGCGAGAATTACCAGATTGTGCTGCGCGACCTGGTTGAAGGTCAACTACGCGAACGGGCCGATGATCAGCTCTCCGGCGGCCAGACCATGAGCGCCGTGGTGGCCTTGCGGCTGGCCATGCTGCAGACTATCGGCGCCCGTCTAGCCTTTTTTGACGAACCGACTTCCAACCTTGACGCGACTCGCCGGGAAAATCTGGCCCAGGCTTTCAGGGCCATCGACGTCGGCCAGGAAGAAGTGACGGAGCACTGGTACGATCAGCTCTTTTTGATCAGTCACGATGTGGCGTTTACCGAGGTGACCGATCAGATTCTGACCCTTGCCTGATTCTTCTTCCGGCTCCCGGGCATGACCCCGGAATCAGTCGGCGGGGGTGAAGGGCGACCGGGGCAGAAAGAGGGTAACGGTCGTTCCTTCGAGGGGGACGCTCTTGATGTTGATTTGGCCGTGATGCGCATCGATGATGTGCTTGACCAGGCTCATGCCCAGGCCCAGACCGCGGACGGTCGGATCGTCGGGCCTGGCCCGGTAGAATGGTTCAAAGATCCGCTCCACCTCATCCTCCGTCATGCCGATGCCTTCATCGCGGACCGTAAGCTTTAAGCCGTCAGGAACTTCCTCGGCGCTGAGGTGAATGAACGAACCGGGGCTGGAATATTTAATGGCGTTGTTGAGAATATTTTCCAGTGCCTGTCTAAACCGGGTCGCATCGATCTCGAAGGTGGGGGGCATGCCCTCAGCTATGCTGACATCAAAACGGTACCTTGGAAAAAGATTGATATAGGAACGCCAGATTTTCTGCAGTAGCTCCAGCATATTGATCGGAGAGAGGTCAATGGTGAGCTTCTGGCCTCTTTCAATGCGACTGAGATCCAGCAGCTCATCAATGATTTTGTTGAGGGCACTGGACTTGGCCAGAATTTCCTCAACAAATTCTTTCCTCTCTTCTGGCGTGAACTCTTCCGAGCCTTCCGACGCCTCCAGCAGTTCGGCGTAACCGATAACGACAGCCAGCGGGGTGCGCAGTTCATGCGCCGCGATGGAAATAAAATCGGTGCGCAGCCGTACTGATTCCCGCAGGGCCTCTTCCGCCAGTCTTTGCCGGGTGATGTCCCTCACCGATTCCACGACGGAGGTGATCTTTCCTGCCGCATCGCGAATTGGGCAGGAGATCACTTCGAAATACAGCCGGCCTTCCGCGTTCAACGCCTCGACCTGCCTTTTGTGGCTCTTGCCGTCTTGCAGTGTTTTGGCCACCAGGCACCCTTCACAGACGGTTTCGAGGCCATGGTAAGCCAGGTAGCAGGGGCGCCCCACCTGATCCCCCTGTTTGGCCCGGTGGCTTGAATTCTGATAAAGCACGGTGAAGTCGGGGCTTACCAGCGTTATGCCATCCTCGATGGCCGAGATGACCCCTTCAAGTTTGTTGCGCTCGTTGATCAGGCTGGTTTCATAAGCTTTTCGGCGGCGGATGTCCCGGACTGAGGAGACCAGGTAGTCCTCGTCCTGGCAATGAATCATACGGACGTTGATCTCCACCGGAATTTTTTCGCCGGAGCGGGTGCGCTGATAGGTCTCAAAGCGGCGCTGTCCGATCGTTTTCATCTGATCGCGGAAGTTCGCAAACTCTTCGGGAGTGGTGACGTTGCCGGCGTAGTCCCAGAGGTGCAGGCTGGTGAGCTCGGTGCGGGAATACTGAAGATTGCTGCAGGCCTGCTCGTTGGCGTAGAGAACCTGGCCGCTGGCAGGATGAACGATAAAGATGGCGTCTGAAGATTGGTCGATCAGATCCTTAAAAATGTCGAGGTGTTGGTTGTCGTTGAGAAAGTTTTGGTCGGGCATGCAGGTTCCTGTGAATACGGGGGAAGACGGGCAAGGAAAATTCTCGGACGCGCTCACCAATCTTTATAAGGCGTGCCGCCGAGGGAGATGAGATCGCTGCCGCTGCGCACATCGAAAACCTGACCCTCGGCCAGTTCGCCGGAGGACGAGAAGGCGGGGGGAATCGTCACCCAGGTCTCCGACGAACGGGTGAAAGGGTCGCGGGGAATGGTGCGCAGGTATTTGCCCTCCTGGAGGTTTTCAAGGGAGTCGGGATAGCGGCCGTTGTCAGCGAAATAGGCATCGATGGCGCTGCGCATCTGGAACAGGTCTTCCATCAGCACCGACTCGCGGGCCTTGATCAGGCTGTGCTTGTAATTCGGAACGGCAATGGCAAAGAGAATGCCGATGATAGTCATGATGATCAGCAGTTCGATCAGGGTGAAACCGGCCGCCGTTCGATGTCGAAAAATAGGGTTCATAACTCTCTACCAGGTGTTGTAGGGGGTGCCGTCCAGGGCGGTCAGATCACTCTGCGAGTAGACATCATAGATATCGTTTCCGCCCCAGACCGTAGAATCGTGATCGTCCCCGTAGGCTCTTAATCCCCAGCTATCACCATATTGATCGAAGGGATCGCGGGGGAGGCGGCGGAGATATTTGCGCTTGTAGGGATATAGTCCGCCCCAGTCCGTGCCCTCCAGCAGGATATCCAGGGATTCCGGGTAGCCTGTTTCACCGACGACGGCAGATATCTTCTTCTGGGCGACGGCCTTGTCATAGTCGGCCTTGTAGTCGTCGATGGCGGTGCGCATCAGTCGCAGACTGCGGCGCAATTCCAGTTCTTTGGTGCGTTTGACGTTGACCTCGGCAAAGGGGATGACGGCGGACGCCAGGATCGCCAGGATGGTCACGGCGATGATCATCTCAATCAGGGTCAGGCCCCGCTCATTTTTGCACAAACGTCCAACCACCATCAAAGGTTATTTAACCTCCAGAAAAAATTCAGCGGGATCGACGGCCACAGGCTGCCCCTGGGCATTCTGGAAGCCGATGGTATCCAAATGCAGGAAGGTTTCCCCAGGGGTTTTTGCCCTGAAATATATGTGAAAAAGCTCTCCCTGTCCTGAAGCTCCCTGCCCCTCGGTCTCCTGCCGGTAGTCTATAACCACCTGCCCCGATTCCTGCTCAGGGGAGACCTCCAGGCGGGTTGCCGCCTCCTTCTGGCGAAGAAAGTTCCCCTCTTCAATTCGCACAAAATCCAGCAGGGCAGGGTCATAGAGCACGACCGCCGGGGCGTTATGCAGTTCGGTGACGTCGTTCACTTTGACCGCGACAGGAAACTCTTCACCCGCATTCACCAGGGATGGGCCTGATAGAAGCAGCTGGCTTTCCGTCGGAATGACGGCTTCCTGCTGTGGCGCGACCGTCTCGGTCGGTACCTCCTCTGCCACGGCTTGCGGCGGAGCATCTGGCGCAGCTTCGGGTGCAGGTGCCTCCGCTTCAGGCGCAGTCATTTCAGGTACAGGTGCCGCCGTTTCGGGCGCAGGTCTGGAGGCAGGAACGACGGCCTTGGGTGTCTGCTCCACTTCGGCCGCGAATTCATCGGCAAAGGAACCGAGCATGGGGCCGGCCTTGAGACTATCCTCGCCGCCGGACCAGATGGTGGCCACGCTGGATTTGGGCAGGTCGACATTTTGGACGATATGCGGCGTGATGGAAAGGAGGATCTCCCGCTTGGTCTTGATATCGCTGTGCCCCGAAATCAGGTCGCCTATGATGGGAATGGCGCCGATAAAGGGGAAGGTGGTTTTGGTTTTGGAGGCATCATCCTTGATCAGACCACCGATGATGGTCCGTTGCCCGTCGCTCAGACTCAGCACCGTCTGGGCGTTGGTGGTGGTAATAATGAGGGGAACGGTGCCGTTGGGGGTGGCCGACCCTTTTTGGGCATTGCTGAGTTCCAGGGTGATTTTCGTGGTGACCGAGTTGTCCAGATTGATGAGGGGCTCGACGTCGAGCTTGACGCCGGTATCCACATACTGGATGTTCTCCGAAACCACACCATTGTCGGAAATCGTGGCCGTTATTATCGGATCCCGGCTGCCGACATGAACCTTGGCTTTCTGCTTGTTCTTGACCCGGATTTTAGGATTGGCCAGGGTCTCCGAATCGGTCAGCTGCTTCTGAAAGTCGAAAGTGGCACTGGGGATGGTGTAGAGAAAATCCAGGTTGTTGAAGTTGCGCAGGGTGATCGAATCTGAAATTGTATCGACGCCTTCTTTGGCCAGGCCGCCGGCGACCTGGTAGCTCTTCAGTTTTGGGCCGAGAGTCATGGTATCGTCATGCTTCACCTCGATCAATTCCAGATCAAAAACGACTTCGGCATCCGGTCGGTCCGACGCGGCGATAACCTGCTCCGCCAGGCGGATGACATCGGGCGTATCGCGGATGACCAGGGCGTTGAGTTCTTCGTGAACGTAGATCTTGCGCAGCTGCAGCATGGTGCGCAATAGGTTGACGGCCTTTTTGGCTTCAATGTTAGACAGGTAAAAGGTCTGGATAATCTGCTCTTCGTATTGCTTGAGCTTGTCGCGGGTTTTGGGATAGACGATGAGGGTTTTGGGATTCAGGACCTTCTTGTTCAGGTCGTTCATGGTCAGTAGGAGTTCGAGGGCCTGGGCAAAGGTGGCTTTTTCAAGAAAGAGGGTGACTTTCTGACTGCGAATATCCTCGTCGAAGATGAAGTTGATGCCTGACAGTCGGCTGAGAATCCCGAAAGCATCGCGAATATTGGTGTCCGAGAAGCGTAAAGTGAGAGGCTCTGAGGAAGCTATCGCCAATTCAAAGCCGTCGATGACGGTCATTCGCACGGCGGTGATTTCTTCTTGAAGTGCCCTGGCTTCCTGGTTGTCGGGATCGAGCTGGAGCGCCAATTCGATGCTCTTGCGGGCCTGCGGCAGGCGGTCTGTGTCGAAGAACTGGCGGGCCTCCGCTGTTGCCTGTTGGGCTTTGAGACGGGTTGCGGCCAGTTTGAGCTTCTGATTGGCCGTTTCCAGGCTGGGATCGAGGGCAGCTGCCTGCTGAAAGGCGACCACTGCCTCGGCATAGCGTTCCTTCTCCAGATGATTCTGCCCCTGTTCCAGGTACCAGAGCCCGGCTTCGGCGCGGGCGGTGAAGAGTTTCATCCGGTATTCCTGCCGGTCCGGTTTTTTGGCCACGGCTTCGGCGTATTTGGCCACCGCCTGATCGTAGCGGCCTTCATTCAGTAGTTGTTCACCATCCCGGAAAGCCTGGCGGCCAGCGCAACCGGCCAGAAGGAAGGAAGTCAGCACGGTGACGGCGATGGTTTTGTGGATATATCTCATCATAAAGCACCTCTTCTTGGCAGGCGTCATTCGGGCATTTTCAGATACGGAACCGAGCCGCTTTCCATGGGAGTCTCGGGCGGTGGTTCTTGCGGGGTCGGGCTCTCAGGCAGGGTCAGTTCCACCGGCTCTGCCGTAGCCGGCAGCGGCTCACGCAGGGGCGCTGAAACCTTGCGTTTGATCCCCAGGGGTTTCCCCGCCGTTTTGTCCACCAGCGGCAACGTGATCAGTCGGTCTTCGCCGGTCATGCGAATGCTCAGTTGACGGTCAGTCATGTCGACGACACGGAATTTTTCTCCAGGACCAAAACGGCTACCTTGCCTGACCAGATACAATTCGGAACCGAGAGAGAGAAAAACCTGTTTATCTCCGGCCTTTTCCAGCGAGCCCAGGACAGTAAAACGAGGCAGGGGCGCCAGCGGTTTTTGGACGGGCTGCGGTGGTGGGGGAGGGGGTGGCGCGGGCGTCTTCACCTGGGGGCGAGCCGCCGGCTTTGAGGTGCGGGCCACCGGGCGGTACAAAGGCCCGAAGAGATCTTTTTGGGGGGCGGCAAAAGACTCATCGGCCGGGGTCAGCAAATCGAGTCGGACGCGATCGGGATCGGCGCTCACCCTGGTCGAAAGGTCATCCTTCGCGGTTCTGGCGGCAGGCGATTTTCCTTGGGCGATTTTCTGCTGGCGGGGGTATTGAATAATCGCGTAGGCGACTGAGAGGCCGAGCAGGGCAAGCAGCAGCACGAGCAGATTTTTTTTATTCATCGTTCCACCTCCGAAGTGAAGTAGGTGGAAAGGCGTATCTGCATCCTGACACCTTCCTGCTGTTTTTCACTGCTGCCGCTCAGGGAAAGCTCCTGTATGGCAATCAGCCGGGGGGAGTGCTCCAGGGAATGAATGAATTTTTTGAGCTGTCGGTAACTTCCCGAAACGGTAAAGGATAGAGAATAGACCAGAAGCTTTTCTTCCGGTTTTTCCTCGGGGGCGTAGGTGATCTGGTCAATTTCCAGGCCGGCGCGGTTGGCGAGCAGGGACACATCGCCGATCAACTCGCTGAATGTTTCCTTACCCGGTATCGCCTCGCGGAAGGATTGCAGATCCTGCCTGCCGCGGATCAGAATATTTTCAGGAGTAGCGGCGTTGGTTCCCTGCTGGCGGGCAAGCCGGGCTTCCGCCTGGTTTTTTACCAGCTGTTCTTCCAGGCGCATCACCTTCGGGGCGATGACCTGGTTTCCCACCACAAAAAGGGCGACATTGGCCAGCAGCAGCACCATCAAAAGGCTTGGCCACAATTTATTCTGCTTCCAGGCAGTCAGAATCAGGTGCTCTCTGCTCATATCAGAAGGCCCCCTTGAGTTCGAGAGAAAAATTCAACGCCTCGCGGGGGCGCCCGCCGGCATCCTTGATTTCCACCCGACTCTGACTGAAGAGATAGACGCTGGTAAAATGGGGCGAGGCGACGATCCGATCGAGAAAATCCTGCAGAGCCGTCACGTTCTTTGCCACGCCGCTGATTTTGAGAGACCCTTCCTTGAATTGGGGCTGAATCGCCCGGATGCGGGTGGTCTCCGTGATGACTTCTTCCAGGTGGCCGAGCAGGGCGGTCCACCGGAAACTATCCTGCAGCAGTATGGCGTTGGCCCAGGCGATTTCCTGTCGCAGAGCCGCCAGCTCGCTGGTGGTCTGCTTGGCGTTTTTATCGTTTTTCAGGTAACCCAGGGTCTGTCTGACTTCGGCCAGGTGTGTTTCGGTCTGGCTCTGTCTTGCCTGCAGCGAAAATAGAGTGCGCCCGCTGAGAATCAGCAGGAGAAGAAAGAGAACCGTGAGTACGGCGTACAGCGCATTAAGGCCCCGGCGATTGATATAAGAACGGCTGGCGAGATTGATTTGTGGTTTCATCAAAAGCCTCACATCATACGTTCGGCCGCGCCGATAGCGGCGGCCAGATCTTGGGGGCGGATGAGGGCCGAAACGGAACCCATGCGATCGATATGGGGATCGAGATGTATCGGCTCGCGCCCAAAGGCTGAGCGGAGAGGGTCGGACAACTCATCCCGGTTCGGCCAGTTGGTGTGCAGATAAACGGCAGCCCGGCTGGATTTGGGGAAATCTTTGGCGCAGCCGACCAGGGTTCTGAGCAGTTCCTGAAAGAGGGCTTCGGTGGAAGGTTCGATGTCGCGGCTGCGATGGAAACCGAGGTGGTGCCCCTGGAAAAACTGCAGGCTCAAGGAATTTTCTTCGATGGCGACGAGAAAAAAATCTTCCCCCAGATCGATGCGAGGCCGGTAGTAGTTGTAGAGGTTCAGGGTGTGAAAATCGATATGGGCCGGATTGAAGCCGATCTGTGACAGGACTTCTTCATACTGACTCAGGACCCTTTGGGTCGCAAAGGCAACGGCCAGCCGGTATCGCCCGCCCTCGGTTTTTCCAACCACCTGGTAGTCCAGCTGAATTTCTTTGGGGTCGGCGGGAAACTGGGCTTTAAGCTGCCAGCGCAGGATGTCACGCCCTTCTTCGTGGGAGGCAAAAGCCGTATCCGTGTCCGTCAGCAGCAGCCTTCCCGATCCTTCAGGCAGAGACAGGGCGATGCGGTCCTCCCGCCCGGCCAATGGCCCCAGAGCCTGGCGGATTTTATTCTGAAAGGCCCCAGGGTCGAGAATGTTGGGATCGCGCAGGGACGGCTTCAGGATGTCCATGGGCAAGGGGGAGGTGGCCGATCCCGTCAACAGGGAGCCTTTGCCCTGGCGACGCAGGGCGACGGCGGCGATTTGGCCGGCATGCAGGTCCAGTCCCAGATAGGTGCGTCGAATCACGATGGCTCCACCTGTTCGATAAAGGTTACCCGGTTGATTTCCGCCAGACTGGTCAGGCCGGCAAAGACTTTTTCCAGCGCCGCTTCCCGCAGGAAGATGGTGCCCGCCTCTCTGGCGGCCTTCTTCAGCTGGGTGACCGGGGCTTTCTGGACGATCAGCTCCCGCAGTTCATCGTTGAGATCGAGCAGTTCGACAATGGCGCTGCGCCCTTTGTAGCCCATGCCGTGACAGTCTTCGCAGCCGGCTCCTTCGTAGAAGGTGAAATCGCCGTACTGCTCAAAGCTCAGGCCCGACTGCTCAAGGGTTTGACGATCATAGTGCACGGGTTTTTTGCATTTGGGGCAGATGCGTCGCACCAGGCGCTGGGCGGCGACGCAGTTGAGACAGGAGACGAAGTTGTAGGGATCGATACCCATGTGCAGAAAACGGCCGAGTACGTCGAAGACGTTATTGGCATGCACTGTGGTGAAAACCAGATGTCCCGTCAGTGCCGACTGCACGGCGATCTGGGCCGTCTCCGGGTCGCGGATTTCGCCCACCATGATCTTGTCGGGGTCGTGGCGCAGGATGGAGCGCAGGCCGCGGGCAAAGGTCAGCCCCTTCTTCTCGTTGACGGGGATCTGCACCACACCGGAGACCTGGTATTCCACCGGATCCTCGATGGTGATGATCTTCTCCTGATCGTTGTTGATTTCAGACAGGGCGGCATAGAGGGTGGTCGTTTTGCCGCTGCCCGTCGGCCCCGTGACTAGCACCATGCCGTAGGGCTCGCGGATCATGCGGCGCAGACGTTCTATCTCTCGCGGGCTGATGCCCAGGGCCTCCAGCGTCAGCCCCTTGAGGTCGGAGGCGATGGCCTCTTTGTCGAGAATACGGATGACGGCGTCCTCGCCAAAGCTGCTGGGCATGATGGAGACACGGAAATCGATGGACTTGCCGCCCAGACGCACCTTGAAGCGGCCGTCCTGGGGGACGCGGCGCTCGGAGATGTCGAGTTCGCTCATGACCTTGATGCGGGAGATGATCGGGCTCTGGAAACGGCCGTCGAGAGGCTCGGTGGCGCGGTAGAGCACGCCGTCGACGCGGTATTTGATGATCACCCCTTCGTGGCTGGCCTCAATGTGAATGTCGCTGGCCCGTTTGCCCAGGGCGTCGTAGAGGGTCGAGTCGATCAGGCGAATGATGGGGCTGGTGTCCGCCGTCAGCTTCTCGATGGAGAGCACTTCCTCCCCCTTGTCCGTCTCCTTTACCAGCTGCAGCTTGAAGTCTTCCGACACCTCCTTGAGGACATGCTTGGAGCCCCCGTCCGCGCGCTCGAGAAAAAGATGGATTCTTTCGGCCGGCGCCACCTGCAGTATGAGCGGACGCCCGAGAATAACCTCGAGATTGTCCAGAGCCGCTACGTCCGTGGGGTCGCCCACGGCCACCACCAGGGCATCCCCCTGTTGCCGTATCGGAAGAAAATTGAAGCGGGCGGGCAGGCCGGTGGGAATGGCGGCATAGAGCTGCGCATCCAGGCTGAACGAATCGGGATCAAGATACTCCATGCGGAACTGGCGGGCCAGAGCCTGGGCGAGAATGTCCTCTTTGAGCATCCCTTTGGCGATGGCCGTTTCGCCGAAACGCCGGTAGCTGTCGCCCTTCTCCTCGAGGATCAGATTAACCTCTGAAGGAGTGAGGTTCCCCATCTCCACCAGGATTTCCCCGATCTTTTTGCGCTCAAAATTCATCCGCGAACTCCCGATATCGTCAGCCGGCCGTGCCGGCAAGCTGGAAAATGGGCAGGTACATGGCGACGACGATAGCCCCAATCAGCAGGCCTATGGTCATCATCATCGCCGGTTCGATGAGGGTGGTCAGACGGTCGAGCCTCTTTTCCACCTCGCCCTCGTAATACATGGCGACATCCTCCAGCATGGAAGAAAGAGAACCGCCTGTTTCGCCCACGCCGATCATGCGCAGAGCCAGTTTGGGAAAGAAACCGGTCTCCTCCAGGGCTTCCGACAGCGAGGTGCCTTCCTGGACCCGGCGGACAGCCAGGCTCAGCCGCTCTTCCAGCAGGCGGTTATTCAGGGTGCCACGGGACATCTGCATCGCCTGCACCACCGGGATGCCGCTGGCCAGGGTGGTGCCGAGTGTGCGGCAGAAACTGAGCAGGGCATAGTCTTTAAAAAGCTGACCGAAAAAGGGAAGAACCAGTTTGAGCCTGTCGCGCAGCCAATATCCCTTTTCGGTGCGCAGAAATCCCCGGGCCATGAAAGCCAGCAGGATGACAAGCGGCACCAGCAGGGGTGCTGCCTTTCCCATGCCCTGAGAGACGGTGATGAGAAAACGGGTCATCAGGGGCAGCTCTACCTGGGCATCAGCGTAGACCTGCGTGAAACGGGGGATGACGAACAGCATGAGAAAAAGGACCACGGCAATCACCGCCGTCGATAGCAGGATCGGGTAGAAAGAAGCGTTGCGAACCTTGCTTTTGATGGCCTCCACCCGTTTCTGGTAGGCGATAAAACGCTCGATGGCCACGGGGAGTTCACCCGTGCGTTCCCCCGCCCGGATGGAGGCGATATAAAGGGAAGGAAAGACGGTGGGAAATCTGTTGAAGGCCTCGCTGATGGAGCTGCCTCCTTTGACATCCTCGCGGATTTCCCGCAGGATTTCCAGCAGGCGCCCTGACTCCATCCGCTCCATGATGGTGTCCAGTACCTGCAGGATGGGCAGCCCGGCCCGCAGCAGAACCAGGAATTCCTGATTGAAAGAGAGAAAGCGGCTGCTGCTCAGACGCCCTTGCTGACCGCTGAGGGCCCCTGAGAGGGGCAGCCCGCGTCTTTGGATGCGAAAGACATGGAAGCCCTGATCCTCAAGGCTCTCCTTCAGGATCCCCTTGCTGGCGGCATCCAGGTCTTTTTCCAGGATCCGCCCGTCAGCGGTCCCTATTTTGCATCGAAAAGTGCCCATGATGTCGCCAATATACTTACATTAAAAAAGGGGCATGACCCTGAAATAATAGCGCCGAAAGGCTTGTTTGCAAGAGCTGCACCAAGGGTGATCTGCTCTTTCGGCGGGGTTGTCAGGCACGGTTGCCTAGCTGATCGACCACATGCTCAGGTAAGGGGGTTTGCCCTAGGTCGAAATGGGGGGATTCGCGAACTTTTTAAGGCAGGGTCTATTTTAACAGATCTTTGTTGAGGTTTTTAGGATGATTTTTCTGACGGCGGTTAGGAACTGTCTGCCGTTTGGCTGAAAGGCCATAGGGGAAATGCCCCAACGGGTGAGAAAGTATTGAGGTTGCTCGGACTTTTTCAGAAGGTGAAGAAGGCCATTCGAATGAGCCAACGACTGGTCAATTGCCCGAACTGCTGGAAACAATCCGGTTAAATCGCAAAGCGGATGTCCCGTATCGCCTGGTCAGATGATTTTGATGGCTGTTCTTGGAGAGCACAGTGCAGTAGAATGTATAGTAATCCGTAAACAGCGAGGTCACAGACGGTCAATCACCCCTGACTGAAGTCAGAGGCTTGTAGCAACAAGTCTGGATTGACCGGGCACAGCCACCAGCGAGAGATCGCTGACGGGCTACGTTGGAAACGAAATAGGCACCCTGGAATGCCCTCCCAGTTCCAGGCTCTGCGGTAGCCGGTTAAAAGACGTTCTGGGTAAAGCGTCGGTGCCGTCTACGTTAAACCGTTTCACAACCTTGCCGAGGGAGACTTTACCGCCGCAAGGCGAGAAAGCCGGGGTAACCCGGTACTTAAAAGGTACAACGATGCAGAGAGTCTTTGTACTCGACAATACCAAACAACCCCTTTCCCCTTGCTCGCCGGCACGGGCCAGAATGCTCCTGCGAAACGGAAAGGCGGCGGTGTATCGCCGCTACCCGTTCACTATTGTTTTGAAGCACCGCACCGGCGGGGATGTGCAATCGGTCGAACTCAAGCTCGATCCGGGCAGCAAGACCACCGGTGTTGCCCTCGTAGGCAACCACGACTCCGCCAATACCGTTCTCTGGTGCGCGGAACTGCACCACCGAGGCGCAGCCATCAAAAAAGCCCTCGAAAGCCGTCGGGCGATCCGGCGTTCACGGCGTCATCGCAAGACCCGCTACCGTGCGCCCCGGTTCGATAACCGGACTCGGCCACAAGGCTGGTTGCCACCGTCACTGCAGTCCAGAGTCAACAACGTCCTGACGCTGGCAAAGCGGCTGCAACGACTCTGCCCGATCACCAGCGTTGCGGTCGAAACGGTGAGGTTTGATTTGCAGAAAGCCGAGAACCCGGAGATTAGTGGCGTGGAATACCAGCAAGGGACGCTATTTGGTTACGAGGTTCGCGAGTATCTGTTGGAAAAATGGCAGCGACGCTGTGTTTATTGTGGGGACGAGAATGTGCCGCTGGAGATCGAGCATGTCGTTCCCAGAAGCAAAGGCGGCTCCAACCGGATCAGTAATCTTACCCTGTCGTGTCGGGACTGCAACGAACGCAAAGGCAATCGGCCCGTGCAGGAATTTCTGGCTGACCGGCCGGAACAGCTCCAAAAGATCCTTGGTCAATTAAAGCGACCGCTCAATGATTCCGCTGCCGTCAACGCCACCCGCTACGCCATCGGCCATGCGGTTAAAACGCTGGGGCTACCCGTCTCTTTCTGGTCTGGCGGTCGGACCAAGTACAACCGCACTGGGCTGCACTATCCCAAGGCCCACTGGATTGACGCGGCATGTGTGGGTGAGTCTGGAGATACCGTGCGACTGAAACCCGACCAGGCCCCTTTATCCATCACCGCCACGGGACGGGGCAGCCGTCAGATGTGCCGTATGGATCGCTTCGGCATCCCCCGCACCAGCGCCAAGAGTGCTCGCTTCGTGCAGGGGTTTCGCACAGGTGACCAGGTTAAAGCCGTCGTTCCCTCCGGCAAAAGAGCCGGTCTGCACTTGGGCCGTGTCGCCGTTAGAACCAGCGGCAGATTCAATATCGCGACGGCCTTCGGAACGATCCAGGGCATATCTTACCGGCACTGCCGGATCGTGCATCAGGCTGACGGCTACACCTATCAACCAAAGCCTTCCGTCTCACGACGGATCGCAATTCCTCCCCCGGTTGAAACCAGAGGTTTCCTTGCGAGGGTTCTATGAATTTAAAAAAATACAGTGGCCCGGCGTTGCTGCTTCTTTTTTTCATGACGAGCTTCATGATCGGCGGCGCCTCCGGAGCGGTTCTGGATCAAAGGCTTCAGGGTACTTTGAAATCCACAGCCGCGGACGAGGTTGTTCCGGTCATCATCCAATTTGCGGCGCCGCCGGAGGTAGAGTCTTTCGCGGTGCGCGGGATGAGGCGATGTGAAGAGCGGGCCGCCGCCCGCGCCAAACTCATCCGTTATCTCCGGAGCCACGCCGTCGGCAGCCAGCAGAACGTTATCCGCTATCTCCGTCAGCAGAGGGTAACGGGAGAGCGTCCCCTCTGGCTTATCAACGCGCTGGCGGTGCAGTTGACCGCTGCCCAAGTAGAAGACCTCGCCGCACTGCCCGAGGTGGAATCCATCCGCTATGACGAGGTCATTCGCCTGAGTTCGCCTGCGCCTCAGGCCATTGCCATGACTAGTGCCTGGGATAACCTGGGCGCCGTAAAGGTCCCGGATTTGTGGGCCAAAGGATACGAAGGGGAAGGTGTCGTCGTGGGCGTGATGGACAGCGGCGTTGATGTGACGCATCCGGCCCTGGCAGCCAAGTGGCGTGAAAACGGCGGCTGGTTTGACCCGTATAAAAACACGACACTTCCGTATGACCCCTTGTATCCCGCAGATCCTGAAGCTTCAGGGCACGGAACGGCTGTCACTGGTGTTATCTTGGGTGACAACGGTATTGGTGTTGCTCCGGCGGCCCAGTGGATTGCAGCTAAAATTTTCGATGACGAGGGGAATGCGGATAACTCCAAGATACTCCTGGCCTTTCAATGGATGCTTAACCCTGACGGGGTAGATTCAACCGATGACGCTCCCGATATTGTCAATAATTCCTGGGGCTTTGATGACGAAGTCAATAGATGTATTCTTGACTTCCAACCAGCTGTCAGCGCGCTTAAGTCTTTTGGGATAGCGGTGGTTTTTGCCGCAGGCAATACAGAACAAACGGGTGACATCAGTCCGGCAAATTACCCGGAGTCGGTGGCTGTGGGAAGTGTCAGCAAGACCTTGGTCGTCTCGACCTTCAGCGCTGTCGGGCCTTCGACCTGTGATGGCTCCATCTATCCCGAGCTGACCGCCCCCGGCGAATATATCGAGACCTCTACCAACGACCCTTCTTTTCCGTACGCGCTTTACTCCGGCACCTCGTTCTCCACGCCTCATGTGGCAGGTGTCATGGCCTTGTTGCTCGATGCTTTTCCCAACGCTTCCTCCGCTGAATTGGAAAGGGCCCTGACAGGCGGGGCAACGGATCTCGGCGAGGCAGGTCCAGATAATTACTACGGCTACGGCCTGGTCAACGCCCTCGCCGCCTACAAGCAGCTCAACGTTCCCCCCGTCGCCGCCCAGCTTCGCGCCCCGGCAAATGGCGCTGATCTTGTCGGTTCCTCGGTGGTGTTCGAGTGGGCGAGGGGAACGGATGCCAATGGCGACCCTTTGACAGAAACCCTTGTTTATGCTGAAAATGCTGAATTTTCACCGTATACTTACGTTGACACGTCACTTGTTGAATCGACGATCCTTTTACTGGGGACCGGACTCTTGCTGGGCGCGGGCCTGTGGTCAAAACGACGCCATGGCGCGATATCGTTGCTGCTATGTCTGGTGGCGGCTGGTTGGTTGCTGGTTTCCTGTGGCGGAGGTGGGGGCGGTGGCAGTTCGGGAAGCGTCACGCCGACACCTGTTGAGATCGTGAAATATCAGGTTGACGGTCTGGCGCCGGGGACGTATTACTGGAAAGTCGTCACCGAGGACAGCCACGGTGCTGTCAGCGAAAGTGACGTCTGGACTTTTACTCTGCAATGATGACCTGGTGAGCGAAGAATGATCTTTTTGCAGCCTCTGAAAAACCAGCGCGGCCTGACGCTGATGATGGTTCTGGTCATGGTGACGGTGGTGGGATTGACCGCCGGCCTGGCGGGCTCAAGCTGGAAGACGGTTGTGCAGCAGGCGCGGGAAAAAGAGCTGCTGTGGCGGGGGGAGCAGTACCGTAAGGCGATTGGCAGTTATTACCTCTTTTCCAGCGGAGCAGGGCAGAGGCCGCAGGCGAGAAGTTATCCCAATACGCTGGACGATTTGCTCAAAGATCCGCGCAGCCTCGAAATCCGGCGCCACATCCGCCGGCTCTATCCGGAGCCGATGACAGGGGGGGAATGGGTGCTGATCAGAGATCCCGGCGGTCGCATCATGGGGGTGCGCAGTTCCAGCAGCCTGAAGCCCTTCCAGCAGGACAACTTTTCAGAAGAGAACAGCGGGTTCAAGGGGAAGGCGGCATACCGGGACTGGGAATTCGTTTACAGGGCTTCGAGTTCGCCCGGCGTGCAGAAGGGACAGCAGAAGGCTGCTCCCAGCGACCTGTTCAAGGATGGTTGATGGTTTTGAGGTGTTGCAAAAAAAAACGGCCCCACTTAAGAGGCCGTTTTTTTGCGTTTAGTCTTCGCCGAAAACCTGGGCGCTGAAGATGTAGATTTCGGTGTCTTCGGCTTTGGCGGCTTCCGGCGGCAGGCCCGCCTTGATGCAGGTCTGCTTGAGGAAAGTATCGCGGTCCCAGCCATGCTCAGTTGCCACCTGGGGGAGCAGGACCCCCCGATAGTAGCCTTTTTCCAGGTAGATGCCGTGTTTGCCGACTTCGATTTCCGAAATATCCTCGATTTTTTTCAAGGGAGATAGCACCGAGATTTCCAGGGAGAAATCGTCAAGATCCTCTTCTTTAATGGGATAGAAACGGGGATCGCGGGTCGCCGAAGAGATGGCGATTTCGACAACTTCCTTGAAAAGGGGCAACTCGGATTGAAAGTTGCCGATACAGCCCCTTAGCTGGCCCTTCTGCTTGATGGTGACAAAACAGCCGTTGCGCCGATTGAGAATCTTTTCCTCGCGGGGCTCGACGTAGGTTTCGCCGGTGCGGACATAGGTTTCAATCGCCTTGCGGGCGATGGCAAGCAAGGTCTCTTTCTCTTTGGCATTGAGTTCTTTTTCCACATAACCTCCCGACAAACCGAATCATCGTTTTGGGCGTCAAAGTCGGCGCCAATATAGTCGCAACCTTCCCTTTTTTCAAGTCCAAAGCCACGGTCGCATGATGCGGTTCAGATGACGGGGCTACGATTTTTCTCTTCGATCCTCTCGACGACACAGTCGATGCCCCCTTCCTTGAGGCCGGGACGAAAACAGCCATTGCACGAAATGCAGGTGGCCCGGTGGTCCTCGTTCTGCTGCCAGCGCCGGATCAGAGCGGGTTCGCGGATCAGGGGGCGGCTCAGCGAAAAGAGATCAGCGTCGCCATTTTCCAGGAGGTGTTTCATGACGGCACAGGAGCGCAGGCCGCCAACCACCATGACGGGAACGGAAACACCCTCTTTGATGCGGCGGGCGAAGGAAGCGTTGTAGGCTTCGTCCGCTGGTGTGTCGATTCCCTGACGCACGGGGGATTCGGCTCCGGATGCGGCGCTGCCGGAGCTGACCTCAATGGCGTCAATGCCCAGGGAATCCAGCTTTTGAGCTACCTTCACCGCGTCTTCAACCGTAAAGCCCTCCGGGAGGTTGTCCGCCGCCGTCAGCTTGATGGTTACCGGGAAATCAACCCCCACGGCCTCACGCACCGCCGCATAGACTTCAAAGAGGAAACGGCTGCGGTTTTCCAGGTCGCCGCCGTATTCGTCCTGGCGCTGGTTGGTCAGGGGGGAAAGAAACTGGTGGATGAGATAGCCGTGGGCGCCGTGCAGTTGAATGCCGTCAAAGCCGGCCTTTTGGGCCCGGGTCGCTCCCTCGGCAAAAGCCGTCACGAGGCTGCGGATATCTGCCTGGGTCATTTCACGCGGCGTCTCGCCGTAGCTGGGAAAATCGATGGCTGAAGGTGCTAGCGGCATGGTGCCGATGGTCTTGCTGCTGGTCTGCCCACCGGCGTGAACCAACTGGCACAGCAGCAGACCACCTTCGTCATGCACGGCATCGGTAAGGCTTCGCAGCGCCGGCAGCAGGGCGTCACGGTCGATGCCCATCTTGCCCGGCAGCTGTTTGCCGTCGGCCCGGACGAAGGTGTATCCCGAGATAATCAGGCCAACGCCTCCACGTACCAGTTGCCGGTAATAATCTTCCAGCTTCTTGCCAGGCTCGCCCTTTTCGTCGCACATCCCTTCCCATGTGGCACTGCGGACGAAGCGGTTGGTGAGCTCCAGGTTTTTAAGGCGAAATGGCGAAAAAAAGGCAGCGGTCATGGCGTAATCTCCTCGGGGTGAAAAGGTCTGTGAGGACGGGGCGGGCATCAATTTCTGGTAGGGTGTCATACCATTTTTCCCATGATAATTCCAGGTATTCCTGCTAGACTTCCATAATGTCAAAGGGATACTCCCTGTTGCGGATGTTTTTCAGCCGTGGTTCGTTTTAAGGGTAAAAGGAGTTATCAGGATGAAAATTTTTCTCAGGACAATGGTGGTTATTCTGGCGTTGCTGTCACTGGTCGCCTGCAGCAGCAAACACAAACTCGTGGCCGGTGGTCCCGACTGGGTCAACCAGGGGAGCGGCGCCTTTGAGAAGGAAGGCGACCGGGTCTTCTACGGTGTCGGCGCCGTGGCCGGCATTTCCAGCCAGACGCTGGCGGTGCAGACCGCCGATCAGCGGGCTCGGGCCGATATCGCCAAGCAGCTCGATACCTATGTAGCCAACCTCTATCGCGATTATCAGACTTCGACGGCGGCGGCCATGGGGCGGCAGGAGATGGAGTCCCAGCACGTGGAGCAGAGTCTCAAGACCTTTACCCAGGTGTCGGTCAAGGGGGCGAAGGTCGTTGACCGCTGGAAGGACCCCGAGACCAACACCATCTACTCCCTGGTCCGCCTCGATCTGGATGGCGTCAAGGCGACCCTGGAGCAGATGAAGGAGATGGATCCCGACCTGCGGGGATTTGTCCATTCCAATGCCGAGAAGGCTTTTGACGAGATCCGTCTGGAAGAGGGAAGGAGATAGAATAAATGATTCGATGGCGCTTTTTTCACTTTATTCTGCTGGTGTTGTTTCTGGGACTGGTCGGCTGCGGCACCAAGGTGACCCGCATCGATACGGATGAAGTACGGGACCTGTCGGGTCGCTGGAACGATACGGACAGCCGTCTGGTGGCCGAAGCCATGGTGCAGGATTGCCTGAACAGGCCCTGGCTGTCGCAATTTGTGACCCGCACCGGCAAGACCCCCGACATTATCGTCGGCCAGGTTCGCAATCGTTCGTCGGAACATATCAGCACGGAAACCTTCACCAAAGACCTGGAAAGGGCGCTGATCAACTCGGGCCGGGCCAATTTTGTCGCCTCTTCTGAAGAGCGCGAGGGGGTGCGCGAGGAGCGTCTCGACCAGGATATTCACGCCTCGCCGGAGACGCGCAAGGCACCGGGCATGGAAGCCGGCGCGGATTTCATGCTCATCGGCTCCATCAACTCCATTGTCGATCGTGAAGGCAAGGAGATGGTCGTCTTCTACCAGGTGAACCTTGAGTTGATCGACATGGCCGATAACCGCAAGGTGTGGTTGGGCGAGAAGAAAATCAAGAAGTTCGTCGAGCGGGCCCGCTTCAAACTCTAATCGGCCCGGCGGCGGTATTGGTGGCGATGACACGAGGACAAATGGGGTGGGGAAGGGCACTGCTGGCTGGCGTGCTGGTTCTGACTGCCCTGACAGGCTGCGCTGATTACCGCAGAGCGCTGGAGCGCAGCTCTGCCCTGGCTCTGTCGGGTGAGTACGACGGCGCCCTGACTGTTCTGGAGAAGTCCTCGCTGGCCCGTAGTGACAAAAACCGCCTGTTGTTTCTGATGGAAAAGGGCCTCCTCCTGCACCTTGAGGGCGAGTACAGGCGCAGCAACGAGGTCTTCGAGGAGGCCGATCGCCTGGTCGAACAGCTGTTTACCCGCAGTCTGTCGGCCGAAACCCTCAGCTTTGTCACCAACGATCATCTTATCGCCTACAGCGGGGCCGATTACGAAACGGTCTACCTCAACTACTACAAGGCCCTGAATTTTCTGAACCTGAGCGACCTTGAGGGCGCCCGCATCGAGAGCCGCAAGATCGACCAGAAGCTGAACTATTTTGCCGACACGTTCGGCGGCGGGGACCGGTTCAAGGAGAGTGCCTATCTGCGGCTGCTCACCGGCCTGATCTACGAGGCTCTGGGGGAACATAACGATGCCTTCATCGCTTACCGCAAAAGCCTCGAACTCTATCAAAGCAATTATCCGAAATATGGGGTGAGGGCACCCGTTTTTCTCTGGAACCGCCTGTTACTTACTGCGAGACGCTCGGGCCTGCTGGAGGAATATCACCACTACCGGGAACAGGCTGAGGCGCTCGAGCTGGCCGAGGAAGATGAGCGGCCGGTCATCGCTGTTATCGTTGCCTCTGGGCTGGTGCCGGTCAAGCAGGAGGTCTTCGCCCTCTTTCCCACGTCGCAAGGTTTTCCCGTCAAGCTGGCCTTGCCCGAGTTTGTCGATCGTCCTCAGCCGGCACGGCGGCTGGAAGTCTCCCTTGAGGGCGATGGCTGGGTGAGGCCCGAGCGGGTTGAGGATGTGGAAAAAGTGGCCCGGGCCAGTCTGGAGGATCACAACGGCCGCATCCTCGCCAAGGCCATTGCCCGGGCGACGGCCAAGCAGGTGGCGGCCCGCCAGATCGAAAAAGATAACGGTCCGCTGGCCGGCCTGGCCATGCAGATCACGGCGCTGATCACGGAACAGGCTGATTTGAGGTCCTGGTCGATGCTGCCGGCTGAAATTTACCTGGCGCTTTTGCCTGATCCGGATGGTGGTCGCCAGATCAAAATACGGGATGGTCAAGACAGCTGGATTTGCGAGGTGCGATCGGCCGAAGCGGACGTTCGCTTTGTGACGCTACGGATTTATTGAGGCAATCAAGTATTTCAAGGAGGTTTCATCATGAGATGGACTGGTGTGCTGGCGGGTCTGCTGACCCTGGTGCTGCTGGCGTCCTGTGCGCCCAAACCCCCCGAGTGGACCCTGGGAAAAAGCGCGCTCTATCCTGAGCAGGCCTATCTGGTGGGGGTGGGGATGGCCTCCACCCGGGCGGAAGCTGAAAACCGTGCCCGCTCGGAGCTGGCCAAGATATTTACGGTGCATATTGCCTCACGGGAAGTCAGCACTGAGTCCGAGTGGCTCAACCGTGCCGGCAACGTCGCCGGTACCGGCTACCGGCAGGCGATGCAGGCCGACCTGGTCGCCACCAGCGACAAAGTCCTCTCTGGAGTTCACATCGCCGAGGTCTGGCAGAATGAGAAGGCCGGCACCTGGCATGCCCTCGCTGTGCTGGATAGTCTGAAGGCCAGCCAGGCGTTGCGCGCCGAGATGAACGAAGCCGACCAGAGCGCCATGACCCAGGTCCGTCAGGCGGAACAGGCCAGCACGCGTTTCAGGGCGCTGGGCCACTATCTGCAGGCTCTGAAAGCCCTGGAGCTACGGAGCGCTCTGGCCGCCGACCTGCGCATCACCGATCCCTCCGGCTGGGTGGCGGAACCCCCTTACTCCCCTGCCGCCATTGCGGCCAAAGCCGATGAAGTGGCCGGCACGATTCAGGTCGGCATCGATCTTCAGGATGACCGCGACGGCATTGTGCGGGGGGCGGTCATCCAGTCGTTGACCGGGCTGGGCATTCAGCTGGCCCCTTCGATTGCCGGCGACGTGCGGCTGTTGGGGCATATCAGCGTCGATGCCTACAAGGCCTCGGATCCCTGGAACTGGGTTGCCGCCGCGGCCCAGGTGGAGTTTGTCGAGCCGGATGGCAGGATTCTCGACGCCGTGCGGGTGAACGTGCGCGAAGGCTCGCAGATTGCCTCCCGGGCCGATACTCTGGCGCGGGAAAAGCTGGGTGAGAAGCTTGCCCAGATTCTGATTGAGCGGCTGGGGTTTATCGGTACGTCACCGTCCCGGTAGCGGCCGATCGGCAGGATGGAACAGAAAATAAAAAACGCCACCATTTTCCCGTTACAGCGGGAGCCTGGTGGCGTTTTCTGTGGGGGAGAGCTGTATCTGGGGCCTCTTACTGGTTGGCTGCCAGTTTCTGGGAGGGGTCCCGAACGATGATGGCGTCTTTGCCGTTTCGAATCCACAGCAGGCCGCAGTCGCCGCATTCCTGCAGATTTTTGGCGAAACCATCGGGGTGAGAGTTCAGTTCAATGTGCTTGGTGTTCTTGCAGATGGGGCATTCCATCTCTTTTCTCCTTCGTCTGGTGTTATTTGGTTTTTTTTACCAAAAGTTCTGTCCATTATAAGAACTCTTTGCCTTAATGCAAGGCAAAAATGCAAAAAAACTTTTTTAAAACAATATGTTAGCGTTCTGTTTGTTTTATTGGCCATACCGTTTGTTTATATTTACCGGGGAAGGTTGGGCAAAAGAGGAGGGGTGCGCCATTAACCGGTTGAAATAAAAGGGATATTTTCAGAATAAACCACTATTATGCCTGGCAGGGGAACGGATAGCTTCTTCCGAAAAAGAAACAGAAAAGGCCCCGAAATTCGGGGCCTTTTTGTCGCTGGCTAACGCGAAGCAAAGATTTTTTATTTGTTTTTCTTCTCGTGTTTTTTGCGATCGTTGGCGTCGAGATATTTTTTGCGCAGCCGGATTGATTTCGGCGTTACTTCCACCAGTTCATCGTCATCGATATATTCGAGCGCCTGCTCAAGGGTTAGGATGCGCGGCGGCGTCAGGCGGACGGTGTCGTCGGAGCCGGAAGCGCGTACGTTGGTCAGCTTCTTGCCTCTGCAGGCGTTGACGATAAGATCGTTTTCCTTGGCGTGCTGGCCGATGATCATGCCTTCGTAGACGTTGACCCCCGGTGCAACAAAAAGAATGCCGCGATCCTGCAGGTTGAAGAGCGAGTATGCCACGGTTTCGCCGGATTCCAGGGCGATAAGGACGCCGTTCTTCCGGCTGCTGATGGGGCCCTTGTAGGGGGCGTATTCGTGGAAGGTGTGATTCATGACGCCGGTGCCGCGCGTGTCGGTGAGGAACTCGCTGCGGAAACCGATAAGCCCCCGGGCGGGGATGACGAATTCGAGGCGGTTGACGCCTTCCATGGGTTGCATGGAAACCATTTCGGCCTTGCGGGTGCCGAGCTTTTCGATGACGGTGCCCTGAAACTCCTCGGGGACGTCGATAACCAGGTATTCCATCGGCTCGCAGCGCACACCGTCGATGTCGCGGAAGATGACCTCGGGCTTGGAGACAGAGAGTTCGTAGCCTTCGCGGCGCATGTTCTCGATGAGGATGGAGAGGTGCAGTTCACCGCGCCCGGACACCTTGAAGGTGTCGGTGTTGTCCGTGTCTTCCACTCGCAAAGAGACGTTGGTGCGCAGTTCGCGCATAAGGCGCTCGCGAATGTTGCGGGAGGTGACGAATTTGCCTTCCAGACCCGCAAAGGGGGAATCGTTGACGATGAAATTCATCGACAGGGTCGGCTCGTCGATGGCCACGTAGGGCAGGGCGATGGGGTTGGCGGCGTCGGCGAACGTTTCGCCGATACCAACGTCGTCGAAACCGGCGATGGTGACGATGTCGCCAGCCGAAGCCTCTTCCAGCTCGACCTGCTTGAGGCCTTCGTAGCCCAGCAGTTTGCTGACGCGCCCACGGGTGATCTTGCCTTCGCGGTCGATGGCGGCGATGGTGCTGCCGGCCTTGATGCGGCCGTTGAAGATTTTGCCGGTGGCGATGCGCCCGATATAGTCGTTGTAGTCGATGTTGGTCACCAGCATCTGGAAGGGCGCGTCGGGGTTGACCTCCGGCGCCGACACGCGCTCGGCGATCATCTGGAACAAGGGTTCCAGGTCCTTGGACTCGTCTTCGAGTTCGCGCATGGCATAGCCGTTTTTAGCGCTGGCGTACACAATGGGGAAGTCGAGCTGTTTGTCGTCGGCGTTCAGTTCGCAGAAGAGATCGAAGACCATATTGACCACCTCGACCGGGCGGGCGCCGGGGCGGTCGATCTTATTGATGACCACGATGGGCTTGAGCCCGAGGTCGAGGGATTTTTTCAAGACAAAGCGGGTCTGGGGCATGGGGCCGTCGAAGGCGTCCACGAGCAGCAGAACCGAGTCGACCATTTTGAGGACGCGCTCCACTTCACCGCCGAAATCGGCGTGGCCGGGGGTGTCGACGATGTTGATTTTCAGGCCGCCGTGGTGGATGGACAGGTTTTTGGAGAGAATGGTAATGCCCCGTTCCTTTTCCAGATCATTGCTGTCCATGACCCTTTCGGTAATGACCTGGTTCTCACGAAACACCCCGGATTGCTTGAGCATGGCATCCACCAGGGTTGTCTTGCCATGGTCAACGTGGGCGATAATAGCGATATTGCGAATTTTTTCAGGCATACGATTCTCTGTGACTCCTCTTTTGAGTTCTGCGACTCTCTTTGATTGCGGCTGACGGGAAAACCCTCCAATTGTAGGGGATGTTTTCAGTAAAAGCCAGAAAAAAATATTGGGTTGCCGCGGGTGCTTCGGAGCAGACCTCCTTGCGATTGAAGGGTTGCATGACTGGAATATCCGCATTAATATTTAAATTTCCATGGATATCTTGCGACAAGGAGGTCCTCTGCCATGAAACCGCTCATCCACACGGTTATTCTTCTCTCGCTGCTGTTTTCCCTGGTGCTGGGCGGCTGTGCCGTCAATCCCGTCACCGGCAAAAAAGAGCTGGCCCTTTTTCAGGTTTCGACCGAAGAGGAAATCGCCATGGGCCAAAAAAGCTATCCCCAGGTTGTTCAGCAGATGAAAGGGGAGTATCCCGATCCGGCTCTGGGCCGTTATGTTCAGGAGGTTGGCGCCAAGCTGGGTCGCTACAGCGAGCGCCCCGAGCTGCCCTATCAGTTCAAGGTGGTGAACGATTCCTCTCCCAACGCCTTCGCTTTGCCCGGGGGGTATATCGCCATCTCCCGCGGCCTGCTGGTAGAGCTGGAAAACGAGGCCCAGCTGGCCGCCGTGCTGGGGCATGAGATCGGGCATGTGACGGCTCGTCATTCCGTGTCGGGGATGCAGCGCGGCACCTTGCTGGGCGTGGGCATGGCCGTGCTCTCCGGCGTGACAGGACAGTCCGCGTACGGACCTGCGGCCCAGCAGGCGGGGCAGATCGCCGCCCAACTGCTGGACAGCTCCTACAGCCGTGAACAGGAGCGCGAGTCCGACCGCCTGGGGATCGATTACATGGTCAGGGCTGGCTATAACCCGCTGGGCAGCGTGCAGCTGCAGGAATTCTTCTACCGCCAAATCGAGGGGAGTTCCGAGCCCATGTGGCTTAGCGGCCTCTTTCGCACCCACCCTTTTTCCAAGGAGCGTATGCTCGCCAACCAGGATTATGTGCGCTCGCACTACGCCGCTACCTTGACGGCCGGTGATTTTTCCTTCCGGGAAGACCCCTTCCTGAAGGCCACGGTCGGCATCCGCGCCAAGAAAAAAGCCTATGAACTCTATGACGCCGCCCAGCAGCTTGAAGCCCAGAACAATATGCCCGCCGCCATCGAGACCTATCTGCAGGCTCTGGACGCGGCGCCGGGGGAAGCCCTCATCTACACCGGTCTGGGACTGGCCTCGCTGCGCATGGGCGATCTGGCGCCGGCCCGGCGCTACCTGCAGGAAGCCATCCGCCTCGATGGCAACTACTATGAATCGCGTATGGGGCTGGGTTACGTCTATCTCCAGCGTAACGAAAACCAGGCTGCCGTTGCGGAGCTGGAAAAGACCATGGAACTGATGCCCGGTCTGCAGGGGGCCTATCTGCTGGCGGAGGCTTACGAGAAGACGGGGCAGACCGCCAAGGCTCTGGAACTTTACCAGGCGGTCGCCAAGGCCGATCCTCAGGGCAAGCTCGGCCAGGCGGCTGCCGGACGGATACAGGCTCTGGGTGGGAGGCAGTGAGCTGGCAACCCCCGTTGTACGAGGGCGAGCAGATTCTCTGGCGAGGCCGTCCGGCTCCCCGCTGCTATACCTTTCGGCACTGGCGCCTGAACTGGTTGGGCGTGCTACTTATCTGTCTCGGCCTGGCCGGATGGCCTTTTTGGCCCATTTGGTTGAGCCTTTTTCCGCTGCTCGCAGGGCTGCTGCTGACCGTCGGGCTGCCGGTATTTAACCGGTGCCTCTGGGGGCGCGTCGACTACATCCTGACGGATCGCCGTCTGCACTGGCGCGGCGGCCTGCTGTGTGACCACAGTGCGCGGGAGCTTGCCGACCTCGCCGACTTCAGGATGGATCGGCATGGCTCCCAGCTCGCTAGCGTGAGATTGTACTTTCACCCTGACGCGCGTCCTCGACGGCTTTTCTGCCTCGAACATCCCGAAACGCTTACAACCTTGCTCGAGCCCCTGTGTGAACGTGGCGCAGATAGGGGCTGAGTCCCTTTTGCGTTTTAGCGTTTGACATTTGACGGTTCGATTGATTACCATCCCGGACACCTATTTCCCGAAGGATTGTTGATCGCGTGACTTTGGAAAAACGCTTTTATCTCGAAACGTTCGGCTGCCAGATGAACGTGGTGGACTCGGAGCGGATCGTCGCTCTGCTGGAAGGGATCGGCTACCGGCAGGTCGAAGCGCCCGAAAGCGCCGATCTGGTGCTGCTCAACACCTGTTCCATCCGTGACAAGGCCGAACGCAAGGTCTATGGACATCTGGGGCGCTTCAAGCCCATCAAGGAAGAAAACCCTGCCCTCATCATCGGTGTCGGCGGCTGCGTCGCCCAGCAGGAAGGGCAGCGCCTGCTCGACAAGCTGCCCTATCTCGATCTGGTCTTCGGCACCCATAATGTGCACAAGCTGCCGGACATGGTGCGGGATGTGGAAGAGAATCGCGCCCGCTGTCTCGAAACGGAATTTCTCGACCGCGACACCCGGTTGCGTCTCTTTCCCGACCGTGCTCCGGGCGAGTCGGTCAGCCGTTTCGTTACCGTCATGCAGGGCTGCGACAACTTCTGCTCCTACTGTATCGTTCCTTATGTGCGGGGACGCGAGGTCAGCCGCCCCAGTGCCGAGGTTCTCGACGAGGTCCGGCATCTGGCTGGGCAGGGTGTGCGCGAGGTGACCCTGATCGGCCAGAATGTCAATTCCTATGGGCGCAAGGAAGAGGGCGAAATTTCCTTCGCCCAGCTGCTGCACCGCGTTCAGGAGATCGAGGGGATCGAGCGCATCCGCTTTACCACCTCGCATCCCAAAGATCTGTCCGACGAGCTGATCGACTGTTTCGGCGCTCTCGACAAGCTCTGCTGGCACCTGCATCTGCCGGTACAGAGCGGTTCCGATCGCATCCTCCACAGCATGAACCGGGGCTACACCCGGGAACAGTACCTGCGCATCGTCCGCCGCCTCAGGGAAGTTTGTCCCGAGATTCGCATCACCTCCGATATCATTGTCGGTTTTCCCGGAGAGAGCGAAGCCGATTTCGCCGATACCCTGTCGCTCATGGAGGAGGTGCGCTACGCCGACGTCTTCTCCTTCCTCTATTCCAGCCGCCCCGAAACCGCCGCCGCCAAGCTCAAAGACGATCTGACCCCGGAGATCAAGCAGCAGCGCTTCGGGCGCCTCATCACGCTGCAGGAGTCGGCCTCCGCCTCGATCTGGGCGGCCGATCAGGGCAACGTGCTCGATGTGCTGGTCGAAGGGGAAAGCCGCCAGGGCGGCGGGCAGCTTTTCGGCCGCACGACCTGGAACCGCATTGTCAACTTTCATGGCAGCCGCGACCTGATCGGCCAGATCGTGCCGGTCCGCATCAAGCGCGTGTATAAAAATTCCCATCTAGGCGACCTGCAGGTTTCCTGAAGAATCCGGACGGCTCGGCCTTTGACCAGCCGTCCGATCTTTTTGCAACCCTGAAAGACCACGTCTGAAAAGCCAGCAGTCCTCTGTGAGCATATGGCCAAAGGCAGACTTCTCGCTATAGACGACGAAAAATTCTTCCGCGAATTTTACCGGGACCTTCTGAGCAACGAGGGTTACGAGGTTCGTGTGGCCGCTAGCGGCGAGGAGGCCTTGGATATCCTCCGTGAGGAGAAGGGCTTCGATCTGGTCATCACCGATATGGAAATGCCGGGTATGAACGGTGTCGAGACCACGGAGGCTATCAAGCGGCTGTATCCGGAACAGGAAGTGATCGTGGTAACGGCCCAGCATGACGTGACCCTGGCCGTAGAAGCCATGAAGCGTGGCGTCGCCGATTATATTCTCAAGCCGGTCAATGCCGAGGAATTCCTTCTGCTCATCAACCGCGTCCTCTTCCGGCAAGCGCTCCACGTCGAGCGGACCAAGCTGTTCAGCGAAAATCTCGAATTTCTCTCCATTCTCCTGGCGTATCGCAAATGTCTCGTTTTTTTGAAGGTGAATGATCCGGATCGTCTGGGCGATCTGATTCTCGACACCCTCATGGAGTTGCTTAAAGCGCAAGGAGCCGTCCTCTGGCTGGCCGAGGACGGTGGTCGGCAATATCGCTTACAGAGCGGTCGTGGGCGCTCCGTTCCCCCGGCAGGGGATGAGGTCTTTCGCCCCAACGAAGTAGAACGCCGGCTTATTCACGGGGGCAAGGCGGTCACTATGGATCATGGCGCCGCTCTCTGGCTCCCCCTGCTAGCCGGCGTGGAGCCTCTGGCCTTTGTTCGGGTAGAGCGCCCTGTGCAGAGGCCCGACTTCAGCCGTGAGGATCAGGCTGTTGCCGATGCCGTCGGCGAGTTCGCTGCCAGCGCCCTTGCCGGCAGCCTGCAGCGTCGTCGTTTTGACCGACAATGTTTTCGGGTGCGGCCGGGGGGCGGCTACACCATGGCCTTTTTTACCGACACCCTCGAGCGTGAATTGCGGCGCTGCGACCGCTATGGCCGAAACCTGTCGCTGATCAAGCTGGTTGTCGCCAATTACCGGGAGGTCGCCTGCCGGTTTCTCGATCGGGAGCTCGGTGACGTGGTGGAGCGTCTGGCTGACACCGTGCAGTCCGTCCTGCGGGATGCCGACATTCTGGCCATGGAATCGCCCGATCAGTATTTTATTCTGCTGCCCGAAACGGACTACTGGGGGGCGCTGGTGGCCCAGAAACGCATCCGCAAGGCGCTGGCCGGGCAGCTCTGCGTGGTCGGACCGAAAAAACAGGTCGATCTGGACGTGTACATGCGTTCCGCTTCCTTTCCTGTCGATGGCACCTCTTTTGCCGCTCTTCGTGCCACGGTGGAAAAAAACATCGCCCAGCTGCCCGACAGCCTTTTCCGGCGCGCCGACATGGAATCGCTCTCCTTCTGGGATATCGTCGACGGCTTGCTCGATCAAAAGTCCTCTGTCACCGTTACATCCAATACGGAGAGCAGCCCTTTTTGTTTGGATCGCGACCGGGTGAATGCGCTGATGGAGGCCTTTTGCCGCGAGGTGGTCGAATCGAACCGGGTGCGAGGCATCGTTTACCGGGGATGTGCTGATTTTGAGGCCGCCCGCCAAGCCCTTGGTCAAATCGATGGCCTTGAGCAGTCGGCGACCTCCCTTTTCCTCTTAGGGGGCGCGGGGCGGGTCACCTGGGACTACCAGCGCATCCATCCCATTTACATCGACGACCCGCGCTTTTCGCAGGTCGATTTTCTGCTTTACCTCAACGAAGACCATGCCTATGCCCTCTTTACCCGGCAGGCTGAGGGCAAAGTGGCCGGTTTTCACAGCTGCGACTTCTTTTTTGTCGAAAACCTGATTGCCAAACTCCAGGAGCAGTACCGTCTGCAAGCTCTGATCTAGGATGACCATGGCCTCTCCGACCGCCCAAATCCTGATTGCCTCGTCCGCGGACGACCTTTCTCCCCTGGTCCCTCTGCTGTCACAGCAGGGCTACCAGGTGACATGTGACGGGGACAGTGCCAGAATCCTGGAACAGGCCCTGAAGACGCCGCCGGAGCTTATCCTGGTCGATACCCGGCTGCCGGGGCTTTCAGCCAGCCGTTTCGGCCAGCTGTTGCGGGGAAACGGTCGCACCGAGGGAATTCCGATCTTCTATGTCGGTAAAGAGGGAGAAAATGTCGATGGCTTCCGGCGGCACAAAGATCGTTTTGTCCCGTGTCCTTTCAACGCCGAGCAGCTGCTGGCCGATATTCACGCGTTCTTTCGCCGGGCCGGTCAGGCCCGCCAAGTCAGCCGCAAGAAGACCGACTTTGAAGGGAGCCTCAGCCGGCTGTCGCTGATTGATCTCCTTCAGGTTCTGAGTCTCAATCAGAAAGAGGGCGTTCTGACCCTTACTCGCCCGCAGGGCCAAGGGACGATCTATCTGCTGGACGGCTGCGTCATTCATGCGCAAACCGGGCAGGTCAGCGGTGAAAAAGCTTTTTATCGTCTGCTCACTTGGGGTGATGGCCGCTTTGCTTTTTCACCCACCCGGGTCGATGTGGAAGCCAGTATCCATTTGCCCATGGATCATCTCCTTATGGAGGGTCTTCGGCAGAACGATGAACTGGTGCAGCAAAGGCAATCCCTGCCGGCGCCCGATCTTCTGCTGGGTTTGAAAGTGCCTCGGCAGCGGATATCCGAAGATCTGCGGCCCGTCACCTGGGAAATCCTCGATCTGCTCGCTTACTACCCGCGCTGCGGTGATCTCGTCGACCATTGCTCGCGGCCCGACTTTGAGGTGTTGCAGATTCTCCAGGGCCTCCTGGATCGCGGTCTGATCGAGGTGCGGTCTTCCGCTGCTGCCAAGACGGCCGGTCAACCCCTGCTCAGCAGCGAGGATGTTCTGGCGGTCAGGAATCGTCTGGTGCCGGCCGATACGCTTCCCGAACGCGCCAGTGGCAAGCTGATTCTGCTGGCCCGTTCGCAACAAAGGATAGTCAGCTTTCTGCAGGCGTTGCAGGGGCTGGAGGAGTTCGAGGCGCGCCGGGAATTTCTCGATCTGGGGGAAGGGCTGCCTCTGGGCGACGCCGGTCGCCTCAACCTCAATGAGGCCTTTTATCTCAGGCTCGTTGCGCTTCCCTCATTGGCCAACGCAACTCCCCTGTGGCATTCTTTCGCTCGCCGTCTTTTCGGCGTCATCGTTCTTGACGGCGAAGGAGATTTTACTGAGGCGGAGCGCTTCTTCACCGGGCGGTTCGGGGTTCAGGTTCTCCCTTTCGATTCCACCGCCCTGACCGACAACCGGCGTCAGAGCCTGCTTCGCTGTCTCCAGCAGCTGGCGGCGCCCTTTCGACAGTCTATTGAAAAGGATTAATCGTGATCGATCTGCACACCCATTCCATCTACAGCGACGGCGAACTGATTCCTGCCGAACTGACCCGGCGGGCGGCCGTCGCTGGCTATCGCGCCCTGGCGATCACCGACCATGGCGATTTTTCCAATATGGATCTCATCATCCCCCGTCTTGTCCGCGTCGCTGCCGACCTGGGCAAGGCTTGGGGCTTTACCGTGCTGGCCGGCATCGAATTGACCCACGTGCCACCGCCCATGATTCTGACCGCCGTGCAGGAGGCCCGTCGCCTCGGTGCCCAGATTGTCGTCTGCCATGGCGAAACGATCGTCGAGCCGGTCGCGCCCGGTACCAACCGCGCGGCTCTGGAGGCAGACGTCGACATTCTGGCCCATCCCGGCCTGATCACAGCCGAAGAGGCCACGCTGGCGGCCCGCCGGGGTATCTGTCTGGAAATTACCACCCGCAAGGGGCACAGCCTGACCAATGGTCATGTCGCCCGTCTGGCTCTGGAACAGGGCGCGCCTCTGGTGGTCAATACGGACAGCCACGCGCCGGGAGATCTGACGCCTCTGGCCATGGCCCGCAAGATTGCCCTGGGTGCCGGCCTGACCGAAGAGCAGTTTGAACAGGCCCGCCGCAACAGTGACCAGTTGGTGCGCAAGGCCCTGGGGGTGATGGCCGTCAGAAATGGTGAGTGAGACCTGAAGCCTAAAAAGTGAGGTTTTTTATGAACGAGCAGGATTTTGATTTTTTCAAGCGATTTGTCGAAGCCCCCAGTCCTTCCGGGTTCGAACAGCCGGCCCAGCGGGTTTTCCGCCAGGAGCTGGCGGACGTAGCCGATACCGTCGAAACCGACGTCATGGGCAATGTCATGGCGCGCGTGCGGGCCAGCCGGGAGGATGCTCCGCGTGTCATGCTGGCCGGCCACTGCGACGAAATCGGCCTGATGGTCAAGTATATCGACGACAACGGTTTCCTCTATTTCGGCCCCATCGGCGGTGTCGACGCGCATCTGGTCCCCGGCCAGCGGGTGTGGGTGCATGCCGCTGCCGGTAGCATTCCCGGTGTCATCGGCAAAAAGCCCATCCACCTCATCGAGGCCAAAGAGCGCGATACGGTGGCCAAGTTCAAGAACATGTTCATCGATATCGGCTGCAGCGACCGGCAGGAGGCCGAGGCCCTGGTCGCCGTCGGCGATCCGGCCACCTTTGCCGTGGGACTGCAGCGGCTGCAGGGCGACCGCGTCACCTCCCGCGCCTTTGACGACAAAATGGGCGCCTTCATCGTCGCCCAGGTTCTCAAGGAAGTGCGCCGGCGCGGCAGCTCGCCCGTGGATCTCTTCGGCGTCTCCACGGTGCAGGAGGAAATCGGCCTGCGCGGCGGCACCACCAGCGCCTACGGCGTCAACCCCGACGTGGGCATCGCCATCGAGGTAGGGCATTCCACCGACTATCCCGATGTCGACAAGAAGGAGATCGGTGACTTTCGCGTCGGCAAGGGGCCGATCCTCGCCCGCGGCGCCAACATAAATCCCGTCCTCTTCGAGCTGCTGGTGCAGACGGCCCGCGACGAGAATATCCCCTATCAGGTCATGGGCGCTCCCCGGGCCACCGGCACCGACGCCAATGTCATCCAGCTCTCCCGCGGCGGGGTGGCGGCGGCCCTGGTCAGCGTGCCGCTGCGTTACATGCATACCCCGGTGGAATTGCTGTCCCTGAGCGATCTGGAGAACACGGTGCGCCTGCTCGTCGGGCTTCTCGACCGCATCGCCGACCGCAACATGTTCATCCCCAGTTGACGTGGTATTTTTCCTTGACTCAGACCGCCGAGATTGCATAGCATCATCGATTAAAAGTTTTTCCCAGCAACCGACAATAAGGAGATCGCGATGCAGGATCTGGAGATACGTGAAGGCCTGACCTTTGACGACGTTTTGCTTGTGCCCGCCCACTCGGAAGTCTTGCCTAAAGAAGTCGATCTGACTACCGACCTGACCCGGAAAATCAAGCTCAACATCCCGCTGCTGTCGGCCGCCATGGATACGGTGACCGAATCGCGCACCGCCATCTGCATGGCGCGCGAAGGCGGCCTCGGCATCGTCCATAAGAATATGACACCGGAGGAGCAGGCGCTGGAAATCGACCAGGTCAAGAAGTCGGAGAGCGGCATGATCGTCGATCCCATCACCATGCATCCTGACCAGAAGATCTACGAAGCCCTTGACCTGATGAAGAAGTACCGTATCTCCGGGGTACCCATCACCAAGGATGGCCGGCTCGTCGGTATCCTCACCAACCGCGACCTGCGTTTTGAGACCAAGCTTGATCAGCCCATCTCCAACGTCATGACCAAGGACAAACTGGTCACCGTGCCGCCCGGCACTACCTTGGAGGAGGCCAAGCAGCATCTGCATGAACATCGCATCGAGAAGCTGTTGGTGGTCGACGACAGTTACGCCCTCAAGGGGTTGATCACCATCAAGGATATCGAGAAAGTCCGCAAATACCCCATGGCCTGCAAGGATGAATTCGGTCGCCTGCGCGTCGGCGCCGCCATCGGCGTCAGCGGCGACCGCGAGGAACGCCTCGAAGCCCTCATCCGGGCCGGGGTCGATGTGGTCATCATCGACACCGCCCACGGCCATTCGCAGGGGGTACTCGATGCTGTGGTCGACACCAAGCGCCTCTATCCCGACCTGCAGCTCATCGCCGGCAACATCGCCACCGCCGAGGCGGCCAAGGCCCTGATCAAGGCCGGCGCCGACGGCATCAAGGTGGGCATCGGACCGGGCTCCATCTGCACCACCCGCGTGGTGGCCGGGGTCGGTGTTCCCCAGATCACCGCCATCAACGACGTGGCCAAGGTTGCACACAAGGCCGGCATCCCCCTCATCGCCGACGGCGGCATCAAGTATTCGGGCGAGCTGCCCAAAGCCATCGCCGCCGGTGCCGACATTATCATGATCGGCTCTCTCTTCGCCGGCACCGACGAATCGCCCGGCGAAACCATCCTCTACCAGGGGCGTACCTATAAGGCCTATCGCGGCATGGGCAGTCTCGGCGCCATGAAGATGGGGAGCAAAGACCGTTACTTCCAGTCCGATGTGGAGAGCGAAGTCAAGCTCGTTCCCGAGGGGATTGAAGGCCGTGTGCCCTATCGCGGCAGCCTCTCGGCCAATATCCATCAGCTGCTCGGCGGCTTGCGCGCCGGTATGGGTTACACCGGTTGCCGCACCCTCAGGGAGCTGCAGAAGAACGCCCAGTTTGTGCGCATTACCAACGCCGGCCTGCGCGAGTCTCACGTCCACGACGTGGCCATCACCCACGAAGCCCCCAACTACCGCGTCGAGCGCCAGGGGTAGGGCAGATAGGCGCCACGCCTCGTGCCCCATACGGAGTCAACATGTCCGATATTCATAGCGAAAAGATACTCATTCTCGATTTTGGCTCCCAGTACACGCAGCTCATCGCCCGCCGGGTGCGTGAAGCCCATGTCTACTGCGAACTGCATCCTTACGACATGGACCTGCAGGCCATCCGCGATTTCGCGCCCCGGGGGATCATCCTCTCCGGCGGGCCCAAGTCCGTCTACGACCAGGGGGCACCGGCCGTGGAAGAGGCCTTGTTCGAATTGGGCGTTCCCGTCCTCGGCATCTGCTACGGCATGCAGCTCATGTCCCGTCATTTCGGCGGGGAGGTGGTGCCGGCGGGCAAGCGGGAATTCGGCCATGCCGATCTGCACAGTCAGGGCCAGCCCGGCCCGCTCTTTGACGGTTTCTTCGTCGAAGGCAGCAGCCCGGTCTGGATGAGCCACGGCGACCACGTCTCGCGCCTTCCCGCGGGTTTCGAGGTCGTTGCTCACACCGATAACGCGCCGGTGTGCGCCATTCAGAACGTGGACCGCCGGTTGTATGGCGTCCAGTTCCATCCCGAGGTCAACCACACCCCCCGCGGCGAAATTCTCGTCGACACCTTCGTGCGCAAGATCTGCGGCTGCAGCGGCAGTTGGACCCCGGGGCACATCATCGAAGACGCCATTGCCCGCATCCGCGAGCAGGTCGGCCGCGATCGCGTCATCCTCGGCCTCTCCGGCGGCGTCGATTCCTCTGTAGCCGCCGCCCTCATTCACCGGGCCATCGGTGAGCAGCTCACCTGCGTCTTTGTCGACAACGGCCTGCTGCGGCTGGGCGAGGGGGATCAGGTCATGGCCACTTTCGCCGAGAACATGGGCGTCAAGGTCATCCGCGTCGATGCCGAGGACCGTTTCCTCGCTGGCCTGGCCGGGGTGAGCGACCCCGAGCGCAAGCGCAAGATCATCGGCGGCCTTTTTGTCGACATCTTCGAAGAGGAAGCCGGCAAACTCAGCGATGCCAAATGGCTGGCGCAGGGGACCATCTACCCCGACGTCATCGAGTCGGCCGGGGCGAAAACGGGCAAGGCCCACAATATCAAGAGCCATCACAACGTCGGTGGTCTGCCCGACTACATGAAGCTGCAGTTGCTGGAGCCTTTGCGTGAACTCTTCAAGGATGAAGTCCGCGCCATCGGCGAGGAATTGGGCCTGCCCCGGCAGATGGTCTGGCGTCACCCCTTCCCGGGGCCCGGTCTGGGCGTGCGCATTCTCGGCGAGGTCAAAAAAGAGTACGCCGACATCCTGCGCCGTGCCGACGCCATCTACATTGAAGAGCTCTACAGCAGCGGGCACTACGACAAGATCAGCCAGGCCTTCGCCGTGTTTCTGCCCGTCAAGAGTGTCGGGGTCATGGGCGACGGCCGCACCTACGAGTACGTGGTGGCCCTGCGTGCGGTCGAAACCAAGGATTTCATGACCGCTGGCTGGTACCCCATGCCCTACGCCGATCTCGCCCGCATCAGCAACCGCATCATCAACGAGGTCAAGGGCATCAACCGCGTCGTCTATGATATTTCCAGCAAGCCCCCTGCAACCATTGAATGGGAATAAACCGGGAGCAGATGTTGGACAAGTCTATGGACAGCAAGATACGAATCCTCTTTGTCGACGACCACGAAGTCTTCCACGAGTGCATGCGAGCCCTCTTCGCCGCGCATGAGGGGATGGAGATTGTCGCCGCCGCCAACAACGGGCTGAGCGCCGTGCGTCTGGCCGGTGAGCTGCGTCCCGACATCGTGGTCATGGATATGTCCATTCCCGTTCTGCACGGCATCGAGGCGACCCGGCAGATCGTCGCCGAGAACCCCGAAGCATTGGTCATCATCCTCTCCGGCCACGCCGAAAGCGACATGGTGCGCGAGGCCTTCCACGCCGGCGCCAAGGGCTACGTCCTCAAGGAAGAGTCCTTTACCGAACTCGTGCAGGCCATCGAGACCGTGCGCGGCGGTTATCTCTTTCTCAGCCCCCGCGTGGCCGAGATCGACCTTGACGAACTTACCGGCACCTTTCAACCAAAACCCTTGCCTTCGCTGGGACACCTGTCCCAGCGGGAAAAACAGGTCCTCGCGCTGCTTGCCGAAGGGAAGGGCGTCAAGGAAATCTCCACCGTTCTGGACATCAGCAGCAAGACCGTCGAGACCCACCGGGCCAACCTGATGAAAAAACTCGATCTGTACAGCCTGCCCGAAATCACCCGTTTCGCCGTGAGCGTCGGCCTGGTGAAGCTTTCGCTTTAGGGCGCCGGCTCGGCGCGGTCAACGGCGTCATTTGCAAGGAGCAAAGCGTATGGCACGTATATTCGTTACCGGCGGCGCCGGTTATATCGGCAGTCATGTGGTCAAGGCGCTAGGGGAGGCGGGCTACGAGGTTCGCACCTATGACAATCTGTCGACGGGCAACTGCTGGGCGATTCTGCACGGCGATCTGGTTGAAGGCGACATCGCTGACCGAGAGGCCTTGAAAAAGGCCCTGCAGGATTTTCGCCCCGATGCCGTCATGCATTTCGCCGCTTTTATCGAGGTGGCCGAAAGTGTGCGCCAGCCGCTGAAGTATTATCGCAACAACACCGTCAATGCCCTAGGCCTGCTGGAGACCCTGCAGGAGCTTGGCATCCCCCGTTTTATCTTTTCTTCCACCGCCGCCGTTTACGGTACGCCGGAGCAGGTGCCCGTTGGCGAAGGGTCCTTGCTCGCCCCCATCAATCCCTATGGGGCCTCAAAAATGATGACGGAGCGCTTTCTGGCCGACCTGGCCGCGTCAGGAAGTGATTTCGCCTATGTGGCCCTGCGCTATTTCAACGTGGCCGGCGCCGACCCGCACAGCCGCATCGGCCAGTGCTACAAGAACCCCACCCATCTTATCACCCGCGCCCTGAAGACGGCGGCGGGGGAGTTCGACAAGTTGCAGGTGTTCGGCACCGACTATGATACGCCCGACGGCACCTGCATCCGCGACTATATCCACGTCGATGACCTGGCCGCGGCCCACCTGGTCGCCCTGCGCCACCTCCTCGACGGCGGCGGCAGCGACATCTTTAACTGCGGCTACGGTCGCGGCTATTCGGTACGTGAAGTGGTGGAGACGGCCAAGCGCATCACCGGCATCGATTTTCCCGTGGAGGAAGCGCCCCGCCGCGAAGGGGACCCGGCCTCGCTGATCGCCGACAGCGGCAAAATTACCGACCAATTGGGCTGGCAGCCTCGTTTCGCCGATCTCGATTACATTATCCAGACGGCTTGGGACTGGGAGCAGGCCCTGCGTAAGAGGGTGTAGTCAAGAGAAATTGCGCTAAAGGCATTCAAGGAGATATCCATGAGCGACAACCAGACCACCTTGCAGGACCTCAAGGAGAAGATGGCGGACTTTGTGCGGGAGCGGGATTGGGAGCAATTTCATACCCCGAAGAACCTGAGCATGTCCATTGCCATCGAGGCGGGCGAACTGATGGAGCATTTTCAGTGGCTGACAGTGGAGCAGTCGAAAAATCTGTCTCCTGCAGCACTCCAGGATATCGGCGAAGAACTCGCCGATATCGTCATTTATGCGCTCTCGCTGGCCAATACACTGGGGCTGGACATGGCCGATACGGTGCTGGCCAAGATGGAGAAGAACATCCGCAAGTACCCCAGCGAGCAGGTCCGCGGAAAGGCCCACAAGTACACCTATTATGTGACCAATGAAGAGTGAGGTGTGACCAAGCCGGCCAAGAAATACAGCCAGGCCGCCCGACTGCATGATGTCATCCGCCTGCTCGAAGCCCGGTACGGCGCCACGGTGGAGGAACTGGTCGAGGAGTGCCAGGTTAATCGGCGCACCATCTACCGCGACCTGCAGGCAATAGCCGATGCCGGTTATCCGCTGGTGCGGGAGCGCGAGGCCGATGGACGCACCCTTTATCGATTCATCACCGGCTTCAAGAATATCCCACCCATCACGTTTTCCCTACCGGAGTTGATGACCCTCTATTTCTGTCGGGGGCAACTCTCCTTTCTGCAGGGAACGCCTTTTTCCGATGATCTCGACGCCATTTTTGGCCGCATCCGCTCCAGTCTGCCGCCGCGTAGCGTCGCCCATCTCGAACGCCTGGCCGAAGCGGCAGCCCCCCGTTTTCAGGGAATACGGGACTACAGCGGCAAAAAGGAAATCCTGCGTCGCCTGCGCGAGGCCCTGCTCTATCAGTACCGCTGCACCCTGATCTACGCGCCGCCCCACCGCTCCGGTCAGGAATATCTCTTCGACCCTTACACACTGCTCTTCTACAAGGATTCCCTCTATGTGGGCGGTTACGCTCATAACCGCCAGGATTTGCGCCTCTTTCTGGTCGACCGGATTCAGGAGCTTCACTGTAGCGATACGCGTTTCGAGATTCCCGAAAACTTCCGCCTGGAGGATCTCACCGGCAACGCCTTCGGTCTGATCAACGACCAACCGCTGGCTCTTAAGGTCCGTTTCGGCCCGGCCGTGGCCCACCTGATCCGTGAGCGCATCTGGCACCCGGCTCAGCAGCTGGACGAGCAGGAGGACGGCTCGGTGATCCTCTCCTTTGAGGCGGCAGGTGAGCAGGAGATCCTCTCCTGGCTCTATTCCTACCTGCCGCACGTGGAAGTACTGGCGCCGGAAGGCCTGCGCAAGACCTTTGTGGCGGGGCTGCGGCAGGGGCTGAAGACGATGGCGAAAAGGTAGGAATCAACAGTTTTTTCCCTTTTTGTGTGGTCGAAACTGTGTGACACATTCTGTCACTCAGCTCGGTATGATGGAATCATAACCGAGAAGGAGGACAGGATGATTTACATTGCGACGGAAGAGATGGAAGGCCGGGGCGTCTATTTTGATACTCGTTCGGTGGAGCGCAGCGGGCGTGGCGTGCGCGTATGCGGTACGGTGGGGGACGGCTGCTATGAAGGGGAGGTGCTTATCGAGGTTGGCGGCGAGGCCGAGGTGACTTTTGTCGACCAGTGGCTGGGGTGCCGGGAGGCGGCTTCCTTTCTGTCGCGCTGCGGTGCCGACAGGCTGCGCGCCGCCCTGGTGGAGGCTGCCCTTGATCTGCCCCTGGTGCGGGGGATGCGGTCCGATGAAGGCGGCCGCCAGCCCCTGCCCCATGTGCATTTGCCCCTCTTTTCGGCAGCGGGCCTGATCGCGGAGGACGTGCCAGGCTGGTGCCGGCAGGGTTGATTGGATTGGCGCGAATGGCCGGTTCAACCATTGCAATTCTGCGGTAGCTGGAGTAAAAAGGGGAGGAATTTTTACCCTGAGGAATCTCCATGCGATCCATCGTTCTGGCCTCCACCAGCCCTTACCGCCGTCAACTGCTCCGCCAACTGGAAATCCCCTTTGTGGCCGATGCGCCCCTCTACAAGGAGGAGATGCACAAAGGCATCGCGCCGGAGCTGCTGGTCAAGCACCTGGCCTACCACAAGGCGCACAGCCTGCGTGAGCGCTACCCGGAAGCGCTCATCATCGGTTCGGATCAGATCTTTGTTGATCCGCGCAATCAGGTGCTCGGCAAACCGATGACCCAAGCCAAGGCGGTGGAACAGCTGCGAGCCATGGCCGGCCGCAGCCACACCTTTTATACCGGGGTGACGGTTTTTGATGCCAGCAACGGCCAGTCCCTTTCCGATTTCGCCACCTGCACGGTGACCCTCAAAACCCTTACCGACGAGCAAATCAGCCGCTATGTGCAGCGGGAAAATCCCGTGGACTGCGCCGGCTCCTTCAAGATTGAAGGGCTCGGCATTGCCCTCATGCAGAAGGTGGAAGGGGAGGATTACACCAGCCTCATCGGCCTGCCGCTCATCAAGCTGGTCGATCTGCTCGGCCAGTTCGGCGTGGAAGTGATCTGAGCCTGTGAGGCGTCAGGAGTAAGGTTGAGGTAAACGCTTCATTCCGCCGTCTCGCACCTCAGTCTCTACCGCACGCCTCACCTATTTAGCACCAGAGGATTTATGGAACACGCCAACTTCGTTCATCTCCATTTACATAGCCAGTACAGTCTGCTTGACGGCGCCATCAAGATTGGCGATCTCATCGCCCGGGCCCGCGAATACCGGATGCCCGCCATGGCGGTGACCGATCACGGCAACATGTTCGGGGCGCTGGAGTTCTACAGCAAGGCCTCGGCCGCCGGCATCAAGCCCATTGTCGGCTGCGAGATGTATGTCGCCCCAGGGTCGCGTTTCGACAAGAGCAACGCCCGTGGTTCGTCGGAGGCCTCCTATCACCTGGTGCTGCTCTGCCAGAATCTCACCGGCTACCGTAATCTCTGCCATCTGGTCTCAGCCGCCTACCGCGAAGGCTTCTATTACAAGCCGCGTATCGACTGGGAGCTGCTGAAAGAGCGCAACGAGGGGCTGATCGCCCTGACCGCCTGTCTGGGGGGAGAAATCCCGACCCTGATTGGCATGAACCGCATGGAGGAAGCCGCCAAAAGGGCGCGGGCCATGGCGGATATCTTCGATGACAACCGGTTTTTTCTCGAACTGCAGGAAAACTTCCTGCCCGAGCAGGAACCGGTCAACAAGGGGCTTATCCAACTCTCTCAGGAACTCGAACTCCCCCTGGTGGCCACCAACGACTGCCACTATCTGACGCGGGAAGACGCCTACGCCCATGAGGTTCTGCTGTGCATCCAGACCGGCAAGACCATGGATGACCCCAACCGCATGCGTTTTTCCAACAACGAGTTTTATGTCAAGACGCCGGAGGAGATGACCCAGCTCTTCCGCCATGTGCCGGAGGCCATCAGCAACACGGTGGCCATCGCCGAGCGCTGCAATCTGGAGCTTGATTTCAGCACCTACCACTTTCCCCAATATGAGAAGCCCCAGGACAAAAGCCTGGACGAGGTGCTGGCCGAGGACTCCCGTAAAGGCCTCGACGAGCGTATTGCCGATATCCGCAAGATTCGCCCCGACTTCTCGGCGGCGGAGGAGCAGACCTATCGCGTTCGCCTGGAACGGGAACTCGACTGCATCAAGCAGATGGGCTTCCCCGGCTATTTTCTCATCGTCGCCGACTTCATCAATTGGGCCAAGGACAACTCCATCCCCGTCGGACCCGGGCGCGGCAGCGCCGCCGGCAGCCTGGTGGCCTTCGCCATCCGCATCACCGACATCGACCCGATGCCCTACAACCTGCTGTTCGAGCGATTCCTCAATCCCGAACGGATCTCCATGCCGGATATCGACGTCGACTTCTGCATCTACGGCCGTGAGGACGTCATCAACTACGTGCGCCAAAAGTATGGCGAAGAGAACGTAGCCCAGATCATCACCTTCGGCACCATGATGGCCAAGGGAGTTATCCGCGATGTCGGCCGCGCCCTGAACATGCCTTACGGCGACGTCGACCGCATCGCCAAGCTCATCCCCGGCGTACTCAATATCACCCTGAAGGAGGCCCTGCAGCAGGAGCCCAAGCTCAAGGAGTTGGTGGAAAAGGATCCCAAGATCAAGGAGCTTTTCACTATCGCTCTGGCCTTGGAGGGATTGACGCGGCACGCCTCGACCCACGCCGCCGGCGTCGTGGTCACGCCCAAGCCGCTGCCCGAGTACCTGCCCCTGTACACCGATCCCAAGTCCGGCGGGCAGGTGACCCAGTTCCCCATGAGCTACGTGGAGAAGATCGGTCTGGTCAAGTTCGACTTCCTCGGCCTCAAGACCCTCACCGTCATCGACAACGCCGTGCGGCTCATCCGCGAAGGCAAGGATCCCGAGTTTGACCTGCGTATTATCGGAGACGACGATCTCGACACCTACCGGCTGCTCTCCGCCGGGGAGACGACGGGGGTCTTCCAGCTTGAATCCTCGGGGATGAAAGAGCTGCTGGTCAAGCTCAAGCCCAACTGCTTTGAGGACGTCATCGCCATCTGCGCCCTCTATCGCCCCGGTCCGCTGGGTTCGGGGATGGTGGACGACTTCATCCAGCGCAAGCACGGGCGCAAAGCCATCACCTACGACTTTCCGCAACTCGAGGCGATTCTCAAGGATACCTACGGGGTAATCGTCTACCAGGAGCAGGTCATGCTCATCGCCCAGACCCTGGCCAACTACAGCCTGGGGGGCGCAGACCTGCTGCGGCGGGCCATGGGCAAGAAGAAGCCGGAGGAGATGGCCAAGCAGAAAGACCTCTTCCTCAAAGGTGCCAAGGAGAACAAGCTCGACCCGAAGAAGGCGGAAGGGGTCTTCGACCTCATGGAAAAGTTCGCCGCCTACGGCTTCAACAAGTCACACTCGGCGGCCTATGCCCTGGTGGCCTATCACACCGCCTATCTCAAGGCCCACTACCCCGTAGAGTTTATGGCGGCGCTGCTGACCGAGGACATGGAGAACACGGACAAGGTCATCAAAAACATCTCCGAGGTGCGCTCCATGGGCATCGAGGTGCTGCCGCCCGATATCAACGCCTCAGACCGCTCCTTCACCGTCCACGGTCGGTCCATCCGTTTCGGTCTCGGTGCCGTCAAGGGGGTCGGTACCTCGGCCCTGGAGTCTATCATCGAGGTGCGCCGCGAGGAGCCCTACACCTCCCTGCATGATTTCTGCGAGCGGGTCGATCTGCGCAAAGTCAACAAAAAGGTGGTCGAGGCCCTTATTCGCTGCGGTGCCTTCGACTCCCTGGGGGGCAAGCGCGCCCAGTACATGACCGTGCTGGAAGAGGCCATGGACATCGGCCAGAAGGTGCAGCGTGAGAAGGCCATGGGGCAGGAATCCCTCTTCGGCGTCAACGAGATCGTCTCCCACAACGGCAACGGTTATGGCGAACTGCCGGCCATGGACGAATGGCCGGAGAAGGTGCTGCTGGGCTTTGAAAAAGAATCTCTGGGCTTCTACATCACCGGGCATCCCCTGGCCCGCCATGAAGACACCATCCGGCGTTTTGCCACCTGCGACACCTCCGGGCTGCAGGAGCGCCCCGACAAGTCGGAGGTCCGGGTCTGCGGCATCGTCGCCGGCCTGAAGGAGCTGACCACCAAGAAAGGGGACCGCATGGCCTTCGTGACCTTGGAGGATCTCAGCGGTTTCGTGGAAATGGTGGTCTTTCCCGAAACCTACGCGGCCTCCATGGAACTGTTGAAATCGGAGGAGCCGCTGCTGGTCAGCGGTACGCTGGATGTGGGGGAGGATACCTGCAAGCTGATGGCCAACGAGGTTGTTTCCCTGCGCGAGGTCAAGGAACGGCAGACGAAGAAGGTACATTTTCGCGTCAGCAGTCCTGGCCTGGAGGAAAACCAGCTCCGTGCGCTGCGCGGCATTATGGAGCGACATCGTGGCGAGTGCGAACCCTTGGTGCATCTGGTCATCCCCAATCGCAGTGAAACGACCATTCGCCCTGTCGAACGCCTCAAGGTGGCGGCCAGCGACCAGTTGATGGAGGAGGCCGAGAAGCTTTTCGGCTATAAAGTGGTGACCTTCGAGTAGGGATCGAATTTTAGGGAAAATCCAGGCTTTTACTCGGGTTTTGGTGCCGGCGGGCGATAAGGCATTGTTATTTTGGCCTTGTTGGTATATACATAGACGCTTGCGACCCAAATGGACAAGTCAGGAGATGTGGCTATGCAATTCTACCTTGATTTTGAAAAGCCCCTTGTCGACCTGGAACAGAAAATCCGCGAACTGCGTGATTACTCCACCGACAAGGTCGATTTTTCCAGCGATCTGAAAAAGCTGGAAAAAAAGGCCCAGAAACTACGCGAAGAGATCTTTTCCAATCTGACCCGCTGGCAGCGCACGCAGTTGGCGCGGCATATCAACCGCCCCTTTACCCTCGACTATGTGCAGCATATTTTTACCGACTGGTTCGAGGTCCACGGCGATCGCAATTTCCGTGACGATCCGGCCCTGGTTTGCGGTTTTGCCCGGTTCGAGGGACAGCCCTGTGCCGTTATCGGCCATCAGAAGGGGAGGGACACCAAGGAAAAGGTCTATCGCAACTTCGGCATGCCCAATCCCGAAGGTTACCGCAAGGCCCTGCGCGTCATGCAGATGGCGGAACAGTTCGGCCTGCCGATCTTCACTTTCGTCGACACGCCCGGGGCCTTTCCTGGTATAGGTGCCGAAGAGCGGGGCCAGGCCGAGGCCATCGCCCGCAATCTGAGGGAAATGGCGGCCTTGACCGTGCCGGTTATCGTCACCATCACGGGTGAAGGGGGTTCTGGCGGGGCGCTGGCCATCGCCGTCGGCAACCGGGTACTGATGATGGAATATTCGGTTTACGCCGTTATCTCCCCCGAGGGCTGCGCCGCCATCCTGTGGAGTGACGGTACCAAGGGACCGCAGGCGGCCGAAGCGTTGAAGCTGACAGCGACGGACATCGCCGAGCTCGGATGTGTCATCGACGATGTGGTGGAAGAGCCCGTCGGCGGGGGGCACAACGATCACCAGGCCACCGCCGAGAATCTGAAGAAATACCTGAAGAAACACCTGGATGAGCTCAACCAGCTTTCACCGGAGGAACTGGTGGAACAGCGCTACCAGAAATTCCGCGCCATGAGCCGCGTGGTAGAATAGCCTGGCCGGTCGGGGGAGCACCATCCGTTAAAAAGCATGCTAAATACACAGGGCGGTAGGCCACAGAGGCCACCGCCCTGTTCCTTATTTGACTCACGCTGGCGAGGTTTTCATGAGGAAAGAACTCTTTGTTGTTTTGGGTGCCCTGTGGCTGTTGGCCGGCTGTGCCGGTCAGCCGATCTACGATACCCGCGTGATCGACACACCGCAGACCCGTGAATTGAAGGGGCATCAGAAACCCTACACGGTCAACGGGGAGAGATACGATCCCCTGAGCTCCCATCACGGTTTCATCGAAGAAGGGTTGGCCAGTTGGTACGGCAAGGATTTTCACGGTAAAAAGACCAGCAATGGCGAAATCTACGACATGTACGCCATGACCGCGGCCCACAAGACCCTGCCCCTGGGCGTCTACGTACGGGTTCACAATAAAAACAACGGCCGACAGATGGTGGTACGGGTCAACGATCGCGGGCCCTTCGTCAAGGGTCGCATTATCGATCTCTCCTTTGCGGCCGCCAAGGAGCTGGAAGTGGTGGGGCCGGGCACGGCGCCGGTGCGCATCGAGGCGCTGGGTTACCAGGTCAAGGGTTCATCCGGCCAGGTGACGTACCGTGAACCGGTGAGCTATGCCCCGGCGAGCTATGCCGTGCAGCTGGGCGCCTTCACCCAGCCGGAGAACGCCCGCCGGTTCGCCGCCGAGCTGAAAAGTCGCTACGGCGTGGCGACGGTGGCTGAAACGGTGGTGAAGGGGCAGCGCTTCTACCGGGTGCGGGTCGGCCAGTACAAGACGCTGCCGGCGGCGGAAGCGGCCCAGCGGGATTTTGTGGCACAGGGGTACGGCAGCGGATTTATCGTGGCGTTTGACTGATAAGGGGAAGAATCAGGAAGAGCGTTTTTGGCGCCTGTTCATCTCTTCCTGAATGAGGGTGCGCTGGGCGGGGCTCAGGCTGGGGTTGGTCCGCAGCTGCCGGATCTCCGTCGGCCGGAGGCGGGGTAGCAGCACCGTGTACCAGATGGGTGGGGTTTTGCGGTTCTTCAGGATAGCCATCTGCAGATTGGGGCGGTTTTTCCAGCGCGGATGACGGGCCACGCAGGAGATGGTCTCGGCCGTGGCCTTGGCGCCGTTCAGAAACTGAAAAATCGCAGATTCCTTTAAGCGCGCATTGGCCAGGCAGGCCTCCAGCAGTCGGGTATCCCCCTCTTTGAGCAGTTCACCGACAATGAGAGCCGTCCCCCGGCGGGCCAGGGTCATTTTATGGCCCAGCGGCATAGTGGGCAGCCGTTGCACGATGACCCGTTCCGCCGCCAGTTTCTGGTCGCTGGTTGTGCCCGGCAGCACGCAGAGGTTGAGCAGTTCGAAGGTGAAGAGCTGTGGCAGCAGGGTCTGCATCAGGTGCCCCGGTGTGGCCGGGTTCTGGGCCAGAGCCAATTTGAGTCGATGACTTTCGGCGCTGTGTTTGTGCTGATAAACTACTTGGAGAAGCTCTTCCGGCAGATCTCGTCTCTTGAGGAGAACCAGCAGGTGTTCTTCTGTCAGGCGAGGGTTTTTGAGGGTGGCGCGCAGTACCTCTCCATCGGCCTCCTGCAGCAACGCAAAAAGCTCGTCTGCCGCAGCTGTCAACGCTTGCCGGAGCCTTATGGCCTTGTTCGCATCCAGGCTGCTCATCCTTTCCGTCTATCCGCTCCGGTTATTCCCCGTCTTCGTTAAATCCGTACTGTCCGAGGAATTCACGTTTGTAATCGAGGTATTCCCCCTTCTCAATCGCTTTTCGGGCACCTTCGACCATAGTCAGATAGAAGCGGACATTGTGGATGGCCGCCAGGATCGCTGACAGAATTTCGTTGGCGTTATACAGGTGGTGCAGATAGGCCCGGGTGAAGTTGCGGCAGCAGTAGCAGTCGCAGGCGCGGTCCACCGGATAGAAGTCGCGGCGGTAGCGGCGGTTGGTCAGGCGTATCTTGCCGCGGCTGGTAAAGAGGGTGGCGCTGCGAGCGTAGCGGGTGGGGATGACGCAGTCGAACATGTCCATGCCGCGCTCGATGCTCTCCAAAATATCCTCGGGCAGACCGACCCCCATGAGGTAGCGCGGCTTGTTCTCCGGCAGGAAAGGAGCCGTATAGTCCACGACCTTTTTCAGCAGTTCCAGCCCCTCTCCGACACTGACGCCGCCAATGGCGTAGCCTGGAAAGTCCATGGCCGTCAGGGCTTTGGCGCACTCACGGCGCAGATCCTCATAGACGCTCCCCTGTACGATGCCGAAGAGAGCCTGGTCGGCGCGCCCGTGGCTCTGCAGGCACTGTTCGGCCCAGCGCAGGGTCTTCTTGATGGATCGGGCGGCATAGTCGTGGGTGGCCGGGTAGGGGATGCACTCATCGAAGGCCATAATAATGTCGGCGCCGAGAGCATTCTCGATGGCCATGGCCTCTTTCGGTCCAAGGAATATCTCATCACCGGAATATTCATGGCGAAAGAAGACGCCATCCTCGGTGATTTTTTTCTTGGGCAGGGAAAAGACCTGAAAGCCGCCGCTGTCGGTGAGGATCGGCTTGTGCCAGTTCATGAAGGTGTGCAGCCCGCCCGCTTTTTCCACTAGGCCTTCGCCGGGTTTGAGGTGCAGGTGGTAGGTGTTGGACAGGATGATCTGGGCGCCGGTCTCTTCGACCTGGGCCGGCGTCATGGCCTTGAGGGCGGCGTGGGTCCCCACGGGCATGAAGATGGGCGTCTCGATGACGCCGTGCGGGGTGGTGACGCGGCCGCGTCGGGCCGCCGTCTGCTTGTCCTGGGCCAGAAGCTCAAATTGCAGCATGGTATGCGTGTTGTCCTTGGGAAAAGTATGGTGTCGTGTGGGAAACAGGTCGTCGGTTTTTTAAAAGGAGCCTATTCCGGTTCATTTTGGGGCCAACTTTAGCAGAAGGAAGATGGAGGCGCAACCAAATGCTTTACGGTGTTTCCACCAGACCCCTTCCCGTGCTTCCCGCTTGGAATGCCCGGCGGTTGCGGGTATGATTGGCCATTCTGGGTTCGACGACTAACAGGAGATGAACCATGTTTCTGCCGGAAATTCCCACTGGATTGGAGAGGGCTGAATTCACTAGGGCGATATTTGTCCTGGAATTTCAGGATCCCTGCGATCTGGCTATCGCCCATCTGCTGCGACTGCGCCGGGAACTTCTGCAGGCGACTTCCGTCCTTGCGGCTGTCGAGGGCTCGGCCGAACGTTTTCGTCAACTCTTTTCGCCCAACGTCAGCCCCGATGTTCAGGGGCGTCGCCGGCACCAGAAACCCACTCCCCCCTTTGCCCTGTTGCCTGAAGAAACTCAGGCCTCGCTTTATGAGGCGGGTGACCTCCTGCGTCTGCCGGTGGTTTTCTGGGGCAAGGGGATTGCGGCCATGGGGGATTTTCTGCGGGCGCTGCAGGAGTTGGGGCGACAGGGGATCAGTCGGGGGGAGGGGAGCTTTGACGTGATTGCCTTGGAGACGGCCGATCCGGCCGGCCATTTTAAAAAAATCTGGCGGGAGGGACAGCCGATCGAACCCCTGTGCCCCGCTATTTCTTCGGCGGCCTGGGAGCTGGACCGCCTTGGAGCGGTGCCGCAAACTCTCACTCTGCAGTTGTTGACGCCGGCCCGGCTGCTCTCCGGTGGACGGCCCCTGTTTCGGCCGGAGTTCGCCCGTGTTTTCCCTTTTGTGCTGCGTCGGGTGACCTCAATGCTTTTTTCCCACTGCGGCGTTGAACTTGAGGACGATCCTCGGGAGCTGCTCGCTCAGGCGTCTCTGGTGCAAGAGTCTGACTCTTCCCTGTGTTGGGAGGATTGGCGTACGCTCGAAGGGCAGGACCATGCTATTGATCTTGGCGGCGTGGTCGGCACTACCACCTTGACCGGCGCACCTCTCAATCACCTTGCCTGGGTGCTGCGCCTTGGCGCCCTCATGAACATCGGCAAGAGTGCTTCCTTTGGGCAGGGCCATTATCGTCTGCTGGAGTGATGTTCCAGTCCCGCGTGCCTTGCCAAGCACCTCCCCTCGGTTATACTTTTACAAAATCCAATGATTCTGGGGGGGTGCGCTATGACAGATCTGTGGGAAGAGCGAAAAAAGGCCCTGGAGAACAGTTATTTCTACAAACACGAAAAAGAATTGATTGAAAAGATGCGTGAGGAGCATCGCGAACAACTCATTCGGGAACTGTGCCGAAATCGCTGTCCCAAATGCGGTCATGAAATTGTTCCCATGGAATTTCGCGGTGTCCCGCTCGATAAATGCGTAAAGTGCGGCGGTGTCTGGCTGGGACCCAAAGATTTGCAGATTCTGGCTGAGAAGGACCATCGCACTTGGTTTGAACACTGGTTCAAGTCGGAAGAAGAATAACACGGCTGCTGCAAGGCGAAACCAGTTGTTTGTCGGCCTGGGGTGAAGGTTGCCGCCCAGGTCAGGCCGCATTGACTGGCTGCCTTTTGCTTAGTCTCGGGGAACACCATGCCCAAGCTTGTCTGGCGTCAGATTCTTATCCTGGCCCTGGTGGCCTTTGTCTTCAACGCCTATCTGATCTATCGGGCGCCGGTTGAACCGGAACGGGTTGCGGCCGTCAGCTATAGTCTCCTCAAGGAGGAAGCCCGTCGGAGCAATATCCAGGAAATAACCTTTCAGGACAAGACAATCGAGGGCGTTTTCAGAGAGCCCATTGCTTTGAATGGGGAAAAAACGGCCCCAGATTCAGCTGTCCTCTACCCGCGATTTTCTGCCACCCTGCCTCCTTTCGATGATCCCGAACTGCTTGAGCTTCTGCAGAAGGGTCAGGTCGAGATCCACATCCTCCCCGACAAGACACCCTCGGCCTGGTCTTCTGTTCTTGTGTACCTGATCCCCTGGCTGCTCATCATCGGCTTCTGGTGGTTTATAATCAAGGGGCTGCGCAACCGGGGCGGCGGCGTCGGCGGTGGCTTGATGGGAAATTTCTCCAAGTCGGGCGCCAAACTCTATTCGCAGGAGCATTCGCGCGTTACCTTCGATGATGTTGCCGGTTTGGACGAAGCCAAGCAGGAGCTTATGGAGGTGGTGGAGTTTCTGCGCTCCCCCAAGAAATTCGCCCGACTCGGCGGCAAGGTGCCTCGCGGCATACTGCTGGTCGGCCCGCCGGGGACGGGCAAGACACTTATGGCCAGGGCAGTGGCCGGTGAGGCCGGGGTTCCCTTCTTCTCCATTTCGGCTTCACAGTTTATCGAAATGTTTGTCGGTGTCGGTGCCAGCCGGGTGCGCGATCTGTTCTCCAACGCCAAGAAAAACGCGCCCAGCATCATCTTTATCGATGAACTCGACGCCGTCGGCCGATCGCGGGGTACGGGCCTGGGGGGCGGCAATGACGAACGGGAACAGACCCTGAATCAGCTGCTGGCCGAGCTTGACGGTTTTGAGCCCCACGAGGAAGTCATCATCATGTCGGCGACCAACCGGCCCGATGTGCTTGACCCCGCCCTGCTGCGGCCAGGCCGCTTTGATCGCCAAGTTGTGGTGGAACGCCCCGACTGGCGGGCCCGTGAAGCCATCCTGAAGGTGCATACCCGCAAGGTGCCGCTGGCCGATGATGTCGACCTGCAGGTCATCGCGCGCGGCACACCGGGGATGTGCGGAGCGGATCTGGAAAGTCTGGTCAACGAAGCGGCTCTCATTGCGGCCCGGCAGGATCGTGATCAGGTCGGTATGGCCCACCTGGAAACGGCCAAGGACAAAATTCTCATGGGGGCCGAGCGCAAACTTTTTCTCTCGGAAGAAGAGAAGAAAATTACGGCCTATCATGAAGCCGGGCATACGCTGGTGGCCAAACTGCTGCCCGGCGCCGATCCCATTCATAAGGTCACCATCATCCCGCGGGGGCATGCGCTGGGTGTCACCCAGCAGTTACCCGAGGATGACCGCTATCACTATACCCGGGATTACCTGATGACGCGCATCGCCGTGAGCCTTGGCGGGCGGGCGGCGGAAAAGGCCGTTTTCAGTGTGGTGTCGACGGGGGCGCAGAGCGATCTCAAACAGGTGACGGACCTGGCCGAAAAAATGGTATGCCAGTGGGGGATGAGCGACAAGATCGGCCCGGTTACTTTCAGCCGGGGCGAAGAGCACCCTTTTCTGGGGCGCAAGCTGGCGGTCGAGAAGACCTTCAGCGAACAGATGGCCTGGCTGATCGATCAGGAGATCGAAAAGATCATCAAAGAGGGAGAAAGGGTCGCCGAAGAAATCATGGAAGGGCATAGACCCGCCTTGGAGCGACTGGCCGCGGCCCTGCTGGAGGAAGAGGTGCTGGAGCGGGTCCGGGTGGATGACATCCTGAAATTGGCCGAAACGGACGAGCAGGATGATCCGTCAGGCTGAAATCGACGCAAAGACGAGACTTTATCCTGAAGGGAGGCGAGCTCATGGGGTTGGGATTTATGGTGTTTCTGGCCGGTGCGGCTGCGGCGGGCTATCTGGGTGTCAAAAAACTCAAGGAAATCGAGCGGGAGATTCGCCAGGAGGTGGGGTCTGTCACCGAACCTGGCCAGGAGAAGCGTCCACCGGATGTCCAGGCCGAACCGGAACCGGCGCCTCTCCATGTCGAGACCGAGGAGGGCCTCTCCATGGAAACCCGAATCCTCCAGTGCCTGGCCGGGCGCCAGGGGATGCTCCAGACGGAGCTTTATGGCTACTTTCCCGAGCAGGATCGCAAGACCATGCAGGGGATTCTGCTGGAGATGGCTCGCGGCGGCCTGCTGCGGCGGGAAAAGGAAGGGAGCACCTACCGGCTCTTTGTGCCCTGAAAATAGAGCGTGGTTCAGAACCCAAACAGAAAGGGCCCGCGCATCATGCCGCGGGCCCTTTCTGTTTTTCTAACGATCTTTCAATTATTTCTTGCGCAGATTGTAAAAGACCCCTTTGCCGCTGAATAAGGCGACTTCGTCCAGTTCGTCCTCAATGCGCAGCAGCTGGTTGTATTTGCAGATGCGATCCGTGCGGCAGAGGGAGCCGGTTTTGATCTGGCCGGCGTTGGTAGCCACCGCCAAGTCGGCGATGGTGGTATCTTCCGTCTCGCCGCTGCGGTGGGAAACGACGGCGGTGTACCCCGCCCGCTTGGCCATCTCAATGGCTTCAAGAGTTTCGGTCAGGGTACCGATCTGGTTCACCTTGATCAGGATGGAGTTGGCGATCCCTTTTTCGATGCCTTCCTTGAGAATGCGCGTGTTGGTCACAAACAGGTCGTCTCCGACGATCTGGATGCGCTGACCCAGGCGATCGGTCAGCAGTTTCCAGCCGTCCCAGTCGTTTTCGGCCATGCCGTCCTCAATAGAGATGATGGGGTAGCGGTTGACCAGGTCCTCGTAGAAGTCGACCAGTTCGGCGGCCGTCTTGACGGGCTGCTTCTCGTTTTCGAGATGGTATTTGCCGTCCTTGAACAGTTCGGAGGAGGCGACATCCAGGGCCAGCAGGATGTCCTCGCCGGCTACGTAACCGGCTTCCTTGATGGCTTCCATGATGACCTGCAGGGCTTCCTCATTGCTCTTGAGGTCAGGGGCGAAGCCGCCTTCATCGCCGACGGCCGTGTTGTAGCCTTTGGCCTTGAGCACTTTTTTCAGGGCGTGGAATATTTCAGCGCCCATGCGCAGCGCCTCTTTGAAAGAGTCGGCCCCGGCGGGCATGATCATGAATTCCTGGATGTCGACGTTGTTGTCGGCGTGGGCGCCGCCGTTGATGATGTTCATCATGGGCAGGGGCAGTTCTTTGGCGTTGGCGCCGCCAATGTACTGGTAAAGCGGCAGGGCGGCTTCTTCGGCGGCGGCTTTGGCGCAGGCCATGGAGACCCCGAGCAGGGCGTTGGCGCCGAGATTGCTCTTGAAGTCGGTGCCGTCGAGTTCGAGCAGTTTGCGGTCGATGCCGGCCTGATCGGAGGCTTCCCAGCCAACCAGAGCTTCGGCGATGATCTCGTTGACGTTGTCAACGGCCTTGGTGACCCCTTTGCCCAGATAGCGCCCCTTGTCGCCGTCCCGCAGTTCGAGAGCTTCCCGTTCTCCGGTAGAAGCGCCGCTCGGTACGGCCGCGCGCCCCATGGCGCCGCTTTCGAGGTATACTTCCACTTCAACGGTGGGATTTCCGCGGGAATCGAGAATTTCCCGGGCATAGATGTCGATAATTTCACTCATGGCGTCCCCCTTGAATCAAAAGAATGAGATGGGCCGGCGTGCCGGCGACAGGGTCTTTATATAGCACAATGGAGTTAATTTGAAACCCCTTTTTCCACCAGCGCGGCACCAGTCGGGTTTGCTGAAATGATTTGATTTTATTTTGACCCGGTGATATTCTGCGCGTTCGAATATATGTGCCAGCAAAGGGACATTTTTTGGATAAGAGCAACATGCGAAAGAGGTTCGTCGCTGAGGATCAGCGCTTGGCGAACCTCTTGTTCGGTCAACAGAATAAGAATCTGAAGCAGGTAGAGCGTTCTCTGGGGGTCCGTATCGGCTCCCGGGGGCTGGAGCTCACCATCGAGGGGGAGGGGTCTCAGGTCGACCTCGCTGTCCGGTTGATGGCGGAACTGCATGCCCTGCTGCAGGAGGACTATCCTCTGTACTCTACGGACATCGATTACGCTGTCCGTATCCTCAGCAGTGACTCCAAGGCTTCCTTGAAGTCCATCTTCCTGGATACCATTTTCGTTTCCGCCCGTAAAAAGATCATCTCCCCCAAGAGCCTGGCGCAGAAGCAGTATATCGACGCCATTCGGACCAATGATATCGTTTTCGGCATCGGTCCGGCCGGCACGGGAAAGACCTATCTGGCCATGGCCATGGCGGTCTCCTTTCTGCTCAAGAAGGAAGTCAGCCGCATCGTGCTCGTTCGCCCGGCCGTGGAAGCCGGTGAGAAGCTCGGGTTTTTGCCGGGCGATCTGGCCGAAAAAGTGAATCCCTACCTGCGCCCCCTTTACGACGCCCTCTTCGATATGATGGGCATCGACAAGGGGCAGGAGCTCATCGCGCAAGGGATTGTCGAGGTAGCGCCGTTGGCTTTCATGCGGGGAAGAACTCTCAATGACGCCTTCGTTATTCTGGATGAAGCCCAGAACACGACCACCGAACAGATGAAAATGTTTCTGACCCGCCTGGGTTTCGGCAGCCGTGCGGTGGTCACCGGCGACAAAACGCAGATCGATCTTCCCGCCGGGCGTCTTTCGGGGCTGGTGCAGGCTGCCGATTTTCTGCAGGGGATCGACGGTATCTTCCTGCAGTATTTTTCAGACCGTGATGTCGTTCGTCATCCCATCGTGCAGAGTATCGTGCAGGCCTATGATCGGGCCACCGGGGATGCCGTTTCTCAACGTGTCGCGGAAAAGGACTGATTCAATCTTTCTATGACTAAAAACGAACGTAAAAACGAGTCGACCCCCCGAAAGGCGAAGGGGCTGACTACAGGATTCCGGTTTTCCTTGGAGGAGCGCTATGTTCGTCTGCTGCTTCTCTTTACGCTGGCCGTATTGCTAACCGTGGTCATTATTCCCAAGGGAGGATTCGTCCCCGATTACTATGCGCCGGGAGATATCGCTTCGCGGGATATCAAAGCGCCCCGGGACATGCTGATCCCCGACCTGGAGTTGACCGAGAAAAAGCGCCAGGAAGCCCATGATGCCACCCTGGCTCTGTACGACTTTGACCCAAAGGCCGGCCAGGAGATTTTTGATCGCCTTTTGCAGGCCTTGAAGGCCATTCAGGGCGCCAAAGGCAAAGAGGGCGAATTCGAGAGCCTGCTCAAGGAGGTCGAAGGGCTGGTCGGTGTTAGTCTGACCGCCGATGAAGTGCGCGCCCTGGGGCGCCTTTCTCCCTTGGAGGTGTACCAGGTTCCCCTGCGCAACATCCTTATTCAGACCCTGAACCGTCAGGTCGTCGGTAATCTGCAGCTCTTTGAAGCGGACCGGGAGAAGGGGATTGTCATTCGCGACCTGGAGACTCAGAAGGAAGCGCCCGGGAAAAATCTCGATCAGGTGATCGGGTTGGGAGAGGCTCAGGATTTCGCGCGCTCCAAGCTCAAAACCCTTGAGGGTGTGTCGGAAGAAGACCGAACCCTGGTTTTCGCCGTTATTCAGAAACTGCTGCGTCCCAACCTCACCTTCAACAAGAGTGAGACCGAGGCGATAAAACGCAAGGCCGCCGAGGAGGTCAAACCCGTTCTTTTTCAGATGAAAAAGGGCGAGATGATTGTGCGCGAGGGAGAGAAGGTTACCAGCGACCAGATCAAGAAACTTCGAGCACTGCGTGAACTTGGGGGAGATCTGAACGTTTTTCGCATGGGACTCGGCATGTTGGGGGGGATCGCCCTGCTCATCGTGGCCGCCCACAGCTTCGCCCAGGTCAACATCCGTAAATACCGCCCCAGAACACGGGATTTTCTCTTTCTCACGGCGGCTTTTCTGGGCCTTTTTCTCCTGATCAAGATCGCCATCTTTATTTCCACCGCTCTCGAAACGGCCTTTCCGTACATCGAGTCGCCAACCTACTACTATGTCTTTCCTTTTGCCGTCGGCGCCATTCTGGTCCGCATCGTTCTCAACTCGGAAATCGCCTTGATTTTCACGCTGGTCTTTTCCGTGTTGATGGGCCTGCTCTTCGGTAACAGCCTCTTTATTACCCTGTACACCCTGGTCGGCAGCCTTACCGGCGCTCACTGGGTGCGCCAGTGCAAGCAGCGTACGACCCTCTATCGGGCCGGTATGTGGGTCTCCATCGCCAATGTCCTGATGATTCTGGCCCTGCATTTTATGGCGGGCCGGGCCATGGATATCCAGCTTCTCTACAAACTCGGTTTCGGCCTGGCCGGCGGCTTTTTCTGCGCGGTGATCGTGACGGGCACCGTGCCGCTGGTGGAGCACCTTTTTAAATATACGACCGATATCAAGCTGCTGGAACTGGCTAACATGAATACGCCGGTCCTTCGGGAGCTGATGATTCAGGCGCCGGGAACCTACCACCACTCTATTATTGTCGGCAACCTGGTGGAGGCTGCCGCCGAGGCCATCAACGCCAATCCCCTGCTGGCCCGAGTGGCCGCCTATTACCATGACATCGGCAAGATCCGCAAACCGCTCTACTTCGTGGAAAATATCGGCAACCTGGAGAACAAGCATGACAAGCTGGCTCCTTCCATGAGTGCCCTGATCCTTATGGCCCATGTCAAGGACGGTGTCGAGCTGGCCCGCGAAATCAAATTGGGTGATCCGTTGGTAGATATCATCCGCCAGCATCACGGCACCGCCCTTATCAAGTTTTTCTATGACAAGGCCAAGAGCAAGGAAGACCCCGGTGTGCAGCAGGTGGACGAGCGCGAATACCGCTATCCCGGGCCCAAACCGCAGACGAGGGAAGCGGCCCTGATCATGCTGGCGGACGCGGTGGAGGCGGCCAGCCGCACTCTGACCGATCCGACGCCGGCCCGCATTCAGGGGATGGTGCAGAAGATTATCAACAACATTTTTATCGACGGCCAGCTGGACGAATGCGAGCTGACCCTTAAAGACCTCCACAACATCGCCAAGAGCTTCAACCGCATACTGTCTGGCATTTTTCACCATCGCATCGACTATCCCGAGCCTGCGTTTAAGGAGAGGGATAAAGATCCGAGCAAAAGGAAGAACGTTGAAGATTCAGATCGAGAACCGCCAAAAGAGGCAAAAGATAAGGAAGCTGGACCTGCGAAAGGTGGCTCGGAAGATCTTAAGCGTCTCGGGATGTCCTGACGCCGAACTCTCCGTCGTCATTCTCTCGGATGAAGAGATCCGCGAGGTCAACCGCGATTACCTGCACAAGGACCGCCCCACCAACGTGATCTCTTTTGCCATGCAGGAGGGGGAGGGCGCCGGGCTGAATCCCCTGTTGCTCGGCGACGTCCTCATCTCTGCCGACACGGCCGCCCGCGATGCCGCCGAGGCCGGCGTGAGTTTTGAGAGCGAGTTGTATTTCCTCCTGATCCATGGGATTCTGCATCTGCTCGGCTACGATCACGAGCGTGGCACCGAGGAACAGGCCAGACTTATGGAAGCAAAAGAACGGGAAATATTCGACGTCATCCGGGAAGAGTTCCTGGCGGCGTGAGGCGGGGGCCAGTTTGAAAGAGGGGATGAAACCTTCCGGGTGGATTCAGAGCGTCAACTGCGCAATCGAAGGGATTATCTGGGCGGCCCGCTCCCAGCGGCACATGCGCTATCACTTTGTCGCGGCGCTAGTACTGCTCTTTTTGGCCCTGTTTTTTCAAGTGACGGCCCTTGAGTTCATTCTGCTCGCCTTTGCCGTCACCCTGGTGCTCTTCGCCGAAATGATCAATACGGCCCTGGAAGTTTTCGTCGATCTCGTCTCGCCCGAATATCATCCCCTGGCCGGCCGGGTCAAGGACGTCGCCGCCGGCGCCGTGCTCATTGCCAGTATCGGGGCGGTGGTCATGGGGTATCTGGCCTTGTCCCATTACTTCTTCCCGATACTGGGGCAGGGGCTGAGCCTGCTCGGACACCCTCCGGGAGAGCTGGCCGTGGTGTCCGTGCTGGTGGTCACCATTCTGGTGGTTCTGCTCAAGGCTGTTCTGGGCAAAGGAACGCCCCTGCACGGCGGCATGCCCAGCGGGCATGCCGCGATCTCCTTTTCCATTGCCACCTCCATCGTGCTGGCCCAGGTCGGTCCGGTGATTGCCCTGCTGACCTTGGGGTTGGCGATCATGGTCAGCCAGAGCCGTCTTCTCCTTAAAATTCACACGCTGCGCGAGGTGGTGGCCGGTGCCCTGTTGGGGGCTGGTGTAACCTGGCTGCTGTTTTGGCTTTTTTCCTGACCGCCCGCAGGCGGTCATAACATGACAGATTCAAGGAGAATTTCCGTGGACGATGACAGTCCCCATGACAAACCGCCCTCGTGGATGACAGGCCTTCGCGGCCTGCTGTTCGGTCGCCGGCGGCCCATGACCGAAAAAGACTTGCAGGATATTATCGAACAGTCCGAAGAAGAAGGGCTGATCAACGAAGGGGAGGGGGACATGCTCCACTCCATCTTCGAGTTTGGCGACACCATTGTGCGTGAGGTCATGGTGCCGCGCACCGATATGGTCTGTTGCAGCCTGACGGCCAGCCTCGATGAATTGCTGGAGGCCATCATTTCCTCAGGGCATTCGCGTATTCCCATCTACGAAGGGAGCAACGATCGCATCGTCGGCATGGTCTACGCCAAAGACCTTTTACGTTTTTGGGGTCGTAGCAGCGAAGATCTCGACATTGCGCAGGTCATGCGCACACCCTTTTTCGTGCCGGAAACCAAAAACATTGAAGATCTGCTGCAGGATTTCCGCTCGCGGCGTGTCCATATTGCCATCGCCATCGATGAATATGGCGGGACCTCCGGACTGATTACCATCGAAGACCTGCTGGAAGAGATCGTCGGAGACATCCAGGACGAGTATGACCTGGAAGAGGAATGGCTGGTCGAAGAGGATGAGTCGACAGTCCTCGTTGACGGCCGCCTGAATATAGAGGAAATCGAAGAGCATTTCGATATCGAGATAGCCCGGGACAAGTTCGATACTGTCGGCGGCTATGTCTTCAATCTGCTTGGGCGTATCCCGGTGCGCGGGGAGGCGTTGCGGGACGGCGATCTGCACATGACGGTGGTCGAGTGCGATTCGCGCAAGATCGGCAAGGTACGCGTTCACCGGGAGTCTCCCGAGTTTTTGCAGGAAAGCGGCGAATGAGCAGGATGAGGCACCTGTTGCCCGATCGGGTGACGGCCATTTCGGCGCTTTCCGGTGGTCTGCTGGCTTTGTCTTTTCCCCGCCCCTCCCTGTCTCTGCTCGCCTGGGTGGCTTTGGTGCCGCTCTTTCTGGTCATGGACAAAAGGCCCTTCCGCAGTGGTTTTGCCGCAGGGATGGCCTTTTTTGGGGTGGTGCTCTACTGGCTCAATATCGTCATGACGACCTACGGAAGGCTGGCTCCTGTTTTTTCCCTGGTCGCCTATCTGCTGCTCGTCGCCTACCTGTCCCTTTTTTTTGCGACCGTCACCTGGGCGGCCTGCCGCCTGCGTGAAAAGAGCAACTTGTCGATTACCCTGACCCTGCCTGTGCTGTGGGTGGCGCTGGAATTTGCCCGCTCTTTTATGCTCTCCGGTTTCCCCTGGGCCTCCCTCGGTTATTCCCAGAACCATCTGCTTGTCCTGCAGTCGGCGGATCTTTTCGGGCTCTATGGACTCAGCTTTCTGCTTGTTTTGAGCAATGCCGTGCTGGCGCAGACCTTGCGCCGTCGGGGCATCGGCCTCATTCCTGCGCTGCCCTGGCGGGCGTGGGGCGTCTTTTTCCTGCTGCTGGGTCTGAATTTGGGGTACGGCTATTTTCGCCTGCAAACCTTTGACCGCCCGCCCGAGAAGGTGTTGCGTGTCGGGCTGATTCAGGGGAACATTGACCAGTCTCTCAAGTGGGACCCGGCCTATCAGGCTGAAACGGTGGCCCTGTACGGCCAGCTGTCCCGGCAGGCGGCAGCCAAGGACGACCTTGACCTGATCCTCTGGCCTGAAAGCGCCACCCCCTTCTATTTTCAGGAAGGGGAGGAGCTGGCAGGGCAGGTCGCGGCGGTGCCGGTGGACACCGAGGCCTTCCTGCTTTTCGGCAGTCCTGCCTATCAGGTTGTCAATCGCTCTTTCCGCTATCTCAACAGCGCTTTTCTGCTCGATGCGCAAGGCAACACTCTTGGGCGCAGCGACAAGGTCCATCTTGTGCCCTTCGGGGAGTACGTCCCCTTTGGCGCCTACCTGCCTTTCATCGACAAGCTGGTGGTGGGCGTCGGCGATTTCTCCCCCGGCCTCATCAGCCCCCTGCCCATGAACGGTGCCCGACTCGGCACCCTTGTGTGCTTTGAGGGGATATTCCCCGAACTGGCCCGCGACTATGTCCGCCGAGGCAGCGACCTGCTGGTCAATATTACCAACGACGCCTGGTTCGGCCGTTCCTCCGCCCCTTATCAGCACCTCGCCATGACCCGTTTCCGGGCCATCGAAAACCGCGTCTGGGTGGCGCGGGCCGCCAACACCGGCATCTCGGCGGTAATCTCTCCCCTCGGCGTCATCGACCGGCAGACCCCGATTTTCGAAAGGGGCTATCTTAATGCAGAGGTCGGTCTGGGCAGTACGCCGACCATCTACACCCGCTACGGCGATGTCGGTCCCGTTCTCGCCCTGATTCTCGGCACTTTCTGGCTCTTGCGTACCCGCCGAAGATTGCGCGGTTGAGCAGTCTGGAAACCGGGAAAGAAACCTTGTGGAAATGATCATCAGCCGCTATAATCCCCCTCCTGAATTTTTAAAAGGGGTTTACCATGTTTCGTGATGAAAAAGAGGGACTCAAAGAGATCAAGCTCAAGCTCGAAGAGCTGAGGAGGTATCTTTGACGTTGACACCAAGAAAGAACGTATTGCCGAGCTGGAAGCGGAAATAGCCCATCCCGATTTCTGGAACCGGGGGGAACAGGCCCAGGAACGTCTCAAGGAGCGTACCTCCCTGCAGAAATGGGTCGACGCCTGGGACGAAGCGGCCCAGGAACTGGAGGACCTGCAGGTGCTGGTCGAGCTTGGCGAAGCCGAGGAGGACGAGGCGACCCTGCAGGAGATCAAGGGGATTCTCCCTGATCTGCAGCAAAAAGTCGCCAAGATGGAATTTGCCCGCATGCTTTCCGGCGAGCATGACGCCAACAGCGCCATCGTCAGCATCAATGCCGGCGCTGGCGGCACCGAAGCCCAGGATTGGGCCGAGATGCTGCTGCGCATGTACCTTCGTTATTGTGAACGCAAGGGGTTCCGCACCGAGATCACCGATTATCAACCCGGCGATGAAGCCGGGGTCAAAGGGGCCACTTTCAATGTCGAGGGGGAATACGCCTACGGCTACCTGCGGGCCGAAATGGGGATCCACCGCCTGGTGCGCATCTCACCCTTTGATGCGAACGCCCGTCGTCATACCTCCTTCTGTTCGGTCTTTGTCTTTCCCGAGCTCTCCGACGATATCGAGATCGAGATCAACGAAAAAGATCTGAAGGTCGACACCTACCGGGCCAGCGGCGCGGGCGGCCAGCACGTCAACAAGACCGATTCGGCCATCCGCATTACGCACATCCCTTCCGGTATTGTCGTGGCCTGCCAGAACGAACGCTCCCAGCATAAGAACCGGGCCGTGGCTCTCAAGCAGCTCAAGGCCCGTCTCTATGAGATGGAGGTGAGCAAGAAGGAAGAGGAGGCCTCGGTCATTGCCGGCGAAAAGAAGGAAATCGGCTGGGGGAGCCAGATCCGCTCTTATGTGCTGCACCCCTATCGGCTTGTCAAGGATCATCGAACCGGCTACGAGGTGGGCAATACCGACGCGATTCTCGATGGGGAACTAGACGACTTTATCGAAGCCTATCTTTTGAGTAAAAAATAAGCCGGCTCAGGCAGAGGGTGGCGCATTTTCTGGGGAGATTTCAGTGGTCTTTGGATGTAGTGGGGCGACTGGCCCTTGCTCCTTGACTTGAAGACGCCCTGAGTATATCGTACCCCCTCGCCAAACCGGGATGAAAGGTGTTGAATTTCATGGAAGAACTGAACGATCTGCTGCTTCAGCGGCGTACCAAGATAGACGACCTGCGCCAGCAGGGGGTCAACCCCTACGCCAATGATTTTCCGGTGGCCCACACCTCCGCCGATGTGATGGCCGCCCACGAAACCCAGGATGCCGAGGCGTTGAAAGACTGCCCGCATCATTACACGCTTGCCGGCCGCATCATGGCCCGCCGCGATTTCGGCAAGGCTGCCTTTATCCAGGTTCAGGATCGCAAGGGCCGCCTGCAGGTCTACGTCGGTCGCGATCAAGTGGGGGATGAGGCCTTTGAACAGTTTCGGCGCCTCGATATCGGCGATATCGTCGGCTTTTCCGGCAAGCCTTTCCGCACCAAGACCGGCGAACTGTCTGTTCGCGCCGAGCAGATTCGCATCCTGACCAAATCCCTGCTGCCCTTGCCGGAAAAGTGGCATGGCCTGACCGATGTCGAAACCCGTTATCGCCAGCGCTACCTTGACCTCATGGTCAACCCCGAGGTCCGGGAGGTTTTCCAGAAGCGCACGCGCATCATCCGCCTTATCCGTGAATACATGGAAGAGCACGACTTCCTCGAAGTCGAAACCCCCATGATGCAGCCCATTGCCGGCGGCGCCACGGCCAAGCCATTCGTCACCCACCATAACACCCTCAAGATGGATCTCTTTCTGCGCATCGCGCCCGAGCTCTATCTCAAACGTCTGGTGGTCGGTGGTTTCGAGCGCGTCTTTGAAATCAACCGCAATTTCCGCAACGAGGGAATCTCCATCCAGCACAACCCCGAGTTCACCATGATGGAGTTCTATCAGGCCTATGCCACCTACCGGGAGTTGATGGATTTCACCGAGAAACTCATCTGCCACGTGGCTCAGGAAGTGGTCGGCAGCCAGGTTTTCACCTACGGCGGCCGTGAGGTGAATCTGACGGCTCCCTGGGATCGTCTGACCCTGAAGGAGTCCATTGTCAAGTACGGAAAGATCGATCCAGCCATTCTTGAGGATCGGGATCGTTCCCTGGCCTACGCCAAGAGTCTGGGCCTTGAACTCGACGACCATATTGGCTTCGGTAAGCTGTTGACCGAGATTTTTGACGAGGTCGTCGAACCCAATCTGTGGAATCCGACCTTTATCACCGAGTACCCCACCGAGGTCTCGCCCCTGTCCCGGAAAAACGAGCAGAACCCCGAAGTTGTGGACCGCTTCGAACTGTTCATCGTCGGCCGTGAGCTGGCCAACGCCTTCTCCGAGCTCAACGATCCGGTCGATCAGAAGGATCGCTTCACCAAACAGCTTGCCGAAAAAGAGGCGGGCGACGAAGAGGCGCATGCCATGGACGAAGACTATGTCCGTGCCCTCGAATACGGCCTGCCGCCCACGGCCGGTGAAGGGATCGGCATCGATCGCCTGGTGATGCTGCTCACCGACTCCGCCTCGATCCGCGACGTGATCCTCTTCCCCCAACTGCGGCGGGAAAGCAAGTAATCCAGTGAGGAGCAAGGCCCTTGCCGAGGTGTGAATCTCGCCCCGGCCGCCTTGCTCCTTACTCCTTACCCCTCACGGAATTCCTCATGGGCTACGAATGGTTTGTCAGTCTGCGTTATCTGCGGGCGAAGCGCAAACAGACCTTCATCTCGGTCATCTCCTTCATCTCCATCGCCGGCGTCACGCTGGGCGTGGCGGCCCTTATTGTCGTGCTGGCGGTCATGACCGGTTTCCACGACGGTGTCCGTCAGCAGATCCTGGGCAATGTTCCCCATGTGCTTATCCAGTCGCACGGCAAGGAGATTCGGGATTACGACCAGATCACCGAAAAAGCTCTTTCGGTCTCACCGCACGTGGTCAGCGCGGCGCCTTTCGTGTCGAAGGAGGCCATGCTGCTGGCCCGCGGGAACGTCGCCGCCGTCAACGTCAAGGGGATCGAACCGGGGAACAAGATTTTTGTGCAGAAATTTCTCACGGTCGATGACCAGGATGTGGAAGATCTCCTCTACCAGGGTGACCGTTCCATCCCCGGCATCGTCATCGGTCTCGACACCGCCACTTCCCTGGGGGTGGCCGTCGGTGACCGGCTCAACGTCATTCCGCCGATGTTCACCATCACCCCCTTCGGCATGATTCCCAAAATGAAGCCCTTTGAGATCGTCGGCATTTTCCGGCATCGCGGCGGCTTCATGGATACCTACTTCGCCTACGTCTCCCTTGGCCAGGCCCAGACCTTCTTCGATCTGCCGGAAAGTGCGAGCGGCATCGAAGTTGAGGTCGACAGTTTCGACAACGCCCGCCTGGTGGCCTCGGAGCTGCGCCAGGATTTTACCTATCCCTACATGGTGCGTTCCTGGGAGGAGCTGTTCGGCTCCTTTCTCTCGGCCCTCAAGCTGGAAAAACTCGGACTTTTCATTGTGTTGGGAATCATCGTGCTGGTTGCGGCCTTCAATATCGCCACCACCCTGATTATGGTGGTTATGGAAAAACACAAGGATATCGCTGTCTTGCGGGCCATGGGCGCCACCTCTCACAGCATTATGAAGATCTTTGTCTTAGAAGGCCTCATCGTCGGGACCGTTGGCACTGCCCTGGGGACCATGCTGGGGCTCTTTCTGGCCAAAAACGCCGATCCGATCATCAAATGGTGCGAACAGGTCTTTAAGGTGAAGATTTTCGATCAGTCGGTCTATGGTATGGACCGCTTCCCATCCGTGGTTCATTCCGCCGATGTGACGGCTGTGGTCCTGGTAGCCATGACCATTTCGTTGCTGGCCACGATCTATCCGGCCTGGCGGGCGGCCCGAATGGATCCGGCGGAGGCTCTGCGCTATGAATGATCTGCAGTCGGACGTATTGATCCAGGTCGACGGTCTGCAGAAATCGTTTCAGACCGCCAGTGGCCGGGTGGATGTCCTGCGCGGCATCGATCTGAGGATCCATCGGGGCGAAAGGGTGGCCATTGTCGGGTCCTCGGGGGCCGGCAAGACCACTTTCATGCATATTCTCGGCGGTCTCGACCAGCCGACTGCCGGACGGGTAGCCGTTGAAGGGCGCGACGTCTTTTCTCTCAAGGGCGGCGACCTCGATGCCTTCCGGAACCAGACGGCGGGATTCGTCTTTCAGTTTCATCAACTGCTTCCCGAATTCACGGCCCTGGAAAATGTCATGATGCCCGCGCTTATCGCCCGTCGATCCAAGGCTGAAGCCAGAACTCTGGCGGCGGGGCTGCTGGAAGAGGTTGGCCTGTCTCATCGGTTGACGCACAAGCCGGGCCAGCTCTCCGGGGGGGAACAGCAGCGGGTGGCCATTGCCCGGGCGCTGGTCATGGGCCCCCGTCTTCTGTTGGCTGATGAGCCTACCGGTAATCTCGACAGCGGCACCAGCGATGAAATTTACCGGCTTCTCAATCATCTGCACCAGACCAGAGGATTGACCATGATTATTGTCACCCACAGCGAGACGCTGGCCTCGCGTCTTGACCGCGTGGTCTGCATGGAAGACGGCCGCATACGGGAATAGTTTTTGATTTACACCCTTTTTGGACTTAATCTATAATGCTCTATTTTTCGAAGGTTTTTAGTGAGGATGTGATCTGGATGACCAGAAGAGTGCTGATCGGACTTGTCCTGTTGTTTCTGTTGCCGATGGCAGGCTGGGCTGAGGATTACAGGGTCGATCAGGTAGCCGTCAGCGGAAACCAGCGGGTGCAGCTTTCGACGATCACGGCCGTTCTCTCGGCTCAGGCCGGTAGCACCGTGTCCGCCGAGACGATCGACCGGGATGTCAAGGCCATTTTCAAACTGGGGCACTTCTCCGACATTGCCGCGGAACTGGAACAGGAAGGTAATCGCCAGATTCTTTCATTCCGGGTGGTCGAACGCCCCTTGGTTCGGCGCGTCGTCTTTTCAGGCAACAAGAAGCTTAAAGAAGAAAAACTGCGCCCCCTGGTTACCTTTCGCTCGGCCAGCATCTTCCATCCCAAGACTCTGGAGAAAAGCGTCGAAGCCATTCGCAACGCCTATATTGAAGAGGGCTATCACGGGGTGCGCATCGAGCCTCGGGTGGAAACGGGCGAGCGCAATGAGGCCACGGTCCACTTTGAGATCACCGAAGGACAGAAAGTTCTGGTTCGCAATATTCAATTGCAGGGGAACACTGTCTTTACCGACAAGGAACTCAAGAAAGCCATCCAGACCAAAGAAAAATGGTGGCTTTCCTGGCTGACCGATCGGGGCACCTACCGAGAAGAAGTTCTACAGATCGACCTGGAAATCATCGCCGACCAGTATTACAACAAGGGCTATGTCCAAGTGAAGGTCATGCAGCCCCAGATCACCTTCAGCGACGACAAAGAGTACATGGACGTGCTGATTGAGATCGAGGAAGGCGAGCAGTACCGGGTGGGCGAGATCAGGCTGCAGGGGGATCTCCTTCGCGAAAAAGGGGAACTTTTTTCTCTGTTCAAACTCAAACAGGGCGATGTCTTCAGTCGCGAAATCCTGCGTGGCGACGTGACGGTCCTCAACGATCTGTACGCCAATCAGGGTTATGCCTACGTGAATGTCTCGCCCGTTACCCGGCTTGATCATGAGGAGCGCCTGGTCAATATTCTCTATGATATCGAGCAGGGGATTCAGGTCAGCATCGACCGCATCCGCATTACCGGCAATACCAGGACGCGGGACAAGATCATCCGGCGGCAAATGCATCTGCTCGAAGGCGAGCTGTACAACGCCAGCCTGATCAAGTCGAGCCGGAGCAAGATCAACAACCTCGGCTTTTTCGAAGAGGTGAATGTCTCTACCAGCAAGGGTAAGGACGAAGCTCATCTCGATGTGGACGTGGAGGTCAAGGAGAAGCCGACGGGTACTTTCAGTATCGGTGGCGGCTACTCGTCCGTCGATGGTTTTATCGCCCAGGGCTCCGTTTCCCAGGAGAATTTTCTGGGGAGGGCGCTACGCATGAACCTCTCCGCTTCGCTGGGGGGCACGACGACCACCTATCAGTTCGGGGTCCTCGACCCCTATTTTCTCGATACGGATTTCGCCCTGGGCGGCGACATCTATAACACCGACCGCGAATATACGGATTTCTCCAAAAAAACGACGGGGGGCGATATCAAGCTCGGCATCCCGCTGACCGAAAACACCCGCCTCTTTTTCGTCTATCGCTACGAAGAGAAAGAAATATACGATATCGATCCCTTTGCCAGCATTTACTGGCAGGATCAAGCTGGCCGCTCCACGCTGTCGTCCCTCTTTTCCTCCTTTTCCCTCAATACGACGGACTATCGGCCCGATCCGACCCGCGGTCACCTTGGGGAGATCTCCTGGGAAATTGCCGGTCTGGGGGGGACAGAGTATTTCAGCAAGTACATCGCCGACCACCGGGTCTTCTTCCCCTGGAAATGGGGTTCGGTCTTCTCTCTCCACGGGCAGGTCGGTTATGTCCACAAGCTGCGCAGCACCGAAGAGATCCCCATCGACGAAAAGTTCTTTCTGGGCGGCATCAACACCCTGCGGGGCTTCTCAACGCGGGAAGTCGGTCCGCAGGACGAAAACGGTGACTTTATCGGCGGCGAAAAAGAGACTTTCTTCAATGCCGAATATACCTTCCCGCTCATTCGGGACCTCGGCTTTAAGGGTCTGCTCTTCTTCGATATCGGCAACGCCTGGAGCAAGGATGAAGAGTATTTCTCCAGCATGCGCTACAGCGCCGGCTGGGGAATTCGCTGGAACAGCCCCATGGGGCCTTTGCGGCTTGAATGGGGCTACAATCTGGATCCGAAAGAGGATGAGGATCGTTCACGGTTTGAGTTTTCCATCGGTCGGTTTTTTTAAGCCTATTATCTAAAAAGGAGTTTTACATGAAAAGATTGCTCGTGCCCTTTCTGCTGGTTTTTGCCCTGATTGCTGCCCCTGCCTTCGCTGAGGTCAAGGTCGGCTATGTCGATCTGCAAAAAGCCCTGAACCTCTCCGAGTCCGGCAAGGCCGCCAAGGAAAAAATCGCCGCCTCGGTGAAAAACTATGAAGGGACGATCCAGGTCCGCCAGGAAGAGATCAAGAAGCTCAAGGATGAGTTGGAAAAACAGTCCATGGCTTTAAGTGCCGATGCCCGTTCCGCCAAGGAGCGCGACTATCAGCAGAAGCTCAAGGAGTTCCAGCGTTTCACCAAAGACATTCAGGAAGAATTGCAGCAGAAAGACGCCGACTTCACCCGCCAGATTATCGAAGATCTGCTCAAGATCGTGCAGGAAATCGGCGCCAGCGAGGGGATGTCCATGGTCTTTGAAAAATCTGAAAGCTCGGTTCTTTACGCCGATAAATCGGCCGATCTGACCGACAAGGTCATTGAGCGCTACAACGCCCAGTTCAAAAAGCAGGGTGGCAAGTAATCATGGCGACGACGGCAACTCTTCGAGAGCTTGCCGATCTGGTTGGAGGCTCTGTTCTCGGGGATGAATCGATCCGGATCGGCCAGGTCGCGCCCATCGATGCCGCCCGTGAAGGCGATATCACTTTTCTCGCCAACCCCAAATACGCCGCCAAGGCCAAGGCAACCCGTGCCTCGGCTGTCATTGTGGGGCCTGGTGTAGAGATGCCGGGACTCAACCTGCTGGTGGTCAAGAACCCTTATCTGGCCTTTGCCAAGATTCTGACCCGCCTGAAGGTCGTTCATCCGGAGCCCAAAGGGGTGATGGAAGGAGCCTGGATTCACCCTTCCGCCATCCTCGAGGAGGATGTGACCGTTTATCCCGGTTGCACCATTGGTGAAGGGGTCAGGGTCGGCCGTGGCACGATCCTTTATCCCCGCGTCACGCTCTATGACCGCGTTCAGGTTGGCGAGGATTGTGTCCTGCATGCCGGGGCGATTGTGCGGGAAGAATGCCGCCTGGGCAATCGGGTTATCCTGCAGCCTGCCGCCGTTATTGGTTCCGACGGTTTTGGCTTCGCACCCGACGGACCGCGATATTTCAAAATCCCCCAAGTCGGCATCGTTGTCGTGGAAGATGACGTGGAAATCGGCGCCTGCAGCTGTATCGATCGCGCCGCCATGGGAGAGACGCGCATCCGCCGCGGTGTCAAACTCGACAACATGGTGCAGATCGGTCACAACGTCACCGTCGGGGAAGATACGGTGATGGCGGCCCAGGTGGGTATTGCCGGCAGTACGGCTATCGGCAATCACTGTACCTTCGGGGGGCAGGCCGGTACGGCCGGCCATCTGCGGATTGGCGACAATGTCATGATTGGCGGGCGCGGAGGGATAACCAGCCACACCGAAGGCAATCAGGTGCTTTCAGGGGTGCCGGCCATCCCTCACAGGGACTGGCTCAAGTCGTCCATGAGTTTCGCCAAGCTGCCCGATATGCGTCGTGAGCTGAACCGCCTTAAAAATCAGGTGGAAGCTCTTGAAAAGCTCTTAAAGGAGAAATAGAGACCATGGTTCTCAATAGTCAGGAAATCATGAAGCTCCTTCCCCATCGCTACCCGTTCTTGCTGGTGGATCGCATTGTGGAGCTGGAGGAAGGCAAAAAGGCTGTCGGCATCAAGAATGTCACCATCAATGAGCCCTTTTTTCAGGGACATTTCCCGGGGCACCCCATCATGCCAGGAGTTCTCATTATCGAGGCGATGGCCCAGGTGGGTGGTCTGTATGCCATGGTGGTCAACAAGATCGGCGACGACAAGGTGACCTACTTCGCCGGCATCGACAACGCCCGTTTCCGTAAACCGGTTGTTCCCGGCGACGTGCTGCGCATTGAGCTGGAAATGATCAATTGCAAGCGCGGGCTTTACTGCTTTTCCGGTAAGGCCTATGTCGAAGATGTTCTGGTTGCCGAGGCTGAGCTGAAGGCCACTTTTGCCCCCCGACAGGAGTCCTGATACCGTCATGATTCATTCAACTGCCATTATCAGTCCGGGTGCCCAGCTTGATCCGACCGTCGAGGTGGGGCCTTACGCCGTCATAGGCGAACACGTCCGCATCGGTGCCGGCACCGTCATCGGTCCCCACACCGTCATTGAAGGGTGGACCGAGATCGGTAAAAACAACAGGATTTTTCAGTTCGCTTCCGTGGGAGCCGTTCCCCAGGATCTGAAATTCCATGGCGAAAAATCCTTCTTGCGCATCGGCGACGGCAACACCATCCGCGAATTCGCCACGCTGCACCGTGGTACCGAGGACGGCGGCGGCGAGACGATTGTGGGAAATCAATGCCTGCTCATGGCCTATTCCCACGTCGCCCATGACTGCATTGTCGGCAATCAGGTCATTCTCGCCAACGGCGCCACCCTGGCCGGGCACGTGCAGGTCGATGACCACGCCATTCTGGGTGGCCTTTCCGCAGTGCATCAGTTTACCCGCGTCGGCTGCCATGTCATGATTAGTGGCGGTTCCATGGTCGCTCAGGATATCCCGCCTTACACCATTGCCCAGGGCGATCGGGCCAAGACCGTCGGCCTCAACCTCATCGGTCTCAAACGTCGCGGTTTTTCCGATGAGGCTGTCCGTGGCATCAAGCAGGCCTATAAGCTGATCTTCCGCTCCGGTCTACGCATGGAAGACGCCTTGTCGAAGATTGATCAGGACATTGTCAAGACGCCGGAGCTACAGGTCTTTATCGACTTTATTCAGAACAGCCAGCGAGGTATTGCCCGCTGATCGAACAGGCCACTGTCGGGAGAGATTTTGAGCAGTCAGGACGGTAAGCGCAGGGCCCTTATTGTAACCGGCGAGGCCTCCGGGGATCTGCATGGCGCCAACCTCATCAGAGCGGCCGCCAAGGTGGACCCCGGACTGTCTTTTTTTGGCGTGGGCGGCAAGCGCATGGCCGAAGCCGGTTGTGATATCCTGATTCCCAGCGAAGAGCTGGCGGTCATGGGGGCGGTCGAGGTGTTGGCCAATATTCGGGTCATCGCCAAAACCATGCGTAAACTGCGTACCGTTCTAGACGCAGAGTCCAGGCCCGATCTCGTTATTCTCATCGACTACCCTGGCTTCAATCTTCGACTGGCCCGTCATGCCAAAACGATCGGCATACCTGTTCTTTACTATATCAGTCCCAAGGTCTGGGCCTGGAAGAAGGGGAGGGTGAAGACCATCGCCCGCTTTGTTGACAGGCTGGCTCTCATTTTTCCCTTTGAAGAAGCCTACTTTCAGGGGCTTGATTTGGAAGCCGTGTACGTGGGCAATCCCTTGATGGACGAAGTGCAGGATCTGGAGAGCCGGGACCTTTTCCGCCATCGTTACGGCATCGAGGCTGCTGCTCCGGTGATCGGTCTTTTCCCCGGAAGCCGCCGCAGTGAAATCCGCTACAATTTTCAGACTCTGGTGCAGAGCGCCCGCCTGATTCTTCGTGATAAGCCCGCGGCCAGGTTCCTGCTGCCCGTGGCCTCATCACTTCCCCGGGCGCTGTTTGACGAGCTGCTGGCCGAAGAAGACCTGCCGGTGACCCTGGTCGAGAACGAGAGCATTTACGATCTGGCCCATGCCTGTGACGCTGTGGCCTGCGTATCCGGGACGGTGACTCTGCAGACGGCTCTGGCCGGAACCCCTATGGTGGTGGTCTATCGCATGTCGCCGATAAGTTTTGCCATTGCCAGGCTGCTGGTCAAGGTACCCTATGTCAGTCTGGTCAATATCGTGGCCGGCGAGGAGGTCGTCAGAGAGCTCCTGCAGGATGAGGCGAAGGCCGAGAATATTGCCGCCGAGCTTCTGCGCATTCTGAGCGACAGCGGCTATAACCAGCAGATTCAGCTTGGATTGGCCGCGGTCAAAGAGAAGATGGGCGCGCCCGGTTGTTCGACCCGGGTGGCGAAGATGGCGGCGGAAATGAGTCAGGGAAAGGTGCGGTCATGAAGAGCAAGGGAACCCAGGTCTATCTGCGGCTGCTCGGCTATACCCGCACCTGCCGCTGGCGAATTATCTTCTCTATGGTGGCCTCTCTGGGGGTGGCCGGTTCCGATGCGGCCGCGGCCAAGCTGATTCAGCCCTTTATTGATCGCCTCGTCGTGGCCGGGGATGTCTCTCTGGTTAATCTGGTGCCTGTTTTTGTGCTCGGACTGGCCGCCATCAAAGGCGTTTCCCGTTTTGTGCAGGAATACTACATCAAGACCGCCGGTCAGTTGGTCATGCAGGATTTGCGCAACGATCTCTTCGGCCACTCCCTCCACCTGGGTATGCGCTACTACTCCAAAACCTCCTCGGGGACGTTGATGTCCCGCATCCTCAATGACGTGACAGTGATGCAGGCCGCCGTCGCCGAAGTGCTGGTCGGTCTTCTGCGTGAGGGGCTCACTCTAGTTGCCCTGACTCTGGTCGCCTTTTACGGTGACTGGCAATTGACGCTGATGGCCTTTGTCGTACTGCCCCTGGCGGCCTGGCCCGCCTCTCGCATCGGCAAAAAAATCAAGCAATACACCCGCAGCGGTCAAAGCGCCATGGGCACCCTGACTCAGGTGCTGGAGCAGACCTTCTCCGGCATCAAGGTCATCAAGGCTTTCGGCACCGAAGAGCGAGAAGTCGGTCGTTTTCGGGACCGCAACCTCTTCTATTACCGCTTCTTGCGCAAAGTCATCAAATACGATGCAGCCTCGTCGCCCGTGATGGAAATTATGTCTTCTTTCGGCGTGGCGGCGGTGCTCTGGTTTGGTCTGCACCGGGTCATGTCCGGCGGCATGACCCAGGGGGAACTCTTTTCCGTTATCGGGGCCATCATGTTCATGTACACCCCAGCCAAACGACTATCCAAAATGTACAACCGGATACAGCAGGCTATTGGCGCGGCGGAGCGGGTTTTTGAACTACTGGAGACACCCCATGAGATCGTCGACCGTCCTGGCGCCAAACCTCTGACCCATGTCAGGGGAGATGTGCGCTTCGATCACGTCTCCTTTTCTTATGGCGATGAACCGATCCTGCAAGATGTCAGCCTGATCGCCAGGCAGGGAGAAGTCGTGGCCCTGGTGGGACCCAGCGGTGCCGGCAAGTCGACCATTGTTTCCCTGCTTAATCGCTTCTACGACCCCCAGTCCGGTGCCGTGCTGATTGACGGTCAGGACATTCGAGACCTGACTCTGGACAGCCTGAAGGCCCATATTGCCATGGTGGATCAGGAAACCTTCCTGTTCAACGATACCTTGGCGAATAACATTCGTTACGGGCGTCCCGAGGCTTCTGACGAGGAAGTGGCCGAGGCGGCTCGGCAGGCCTATGCCGATCAGTTTATCCAGACATTGCCCGAGGGGTTCGAAACAGAGATCGGAGACCGCGGTCTGCGTCTCTCCGGCGGCCAGCGTCAGCGCATCTGTATCGCCCGCGCCATCCTCAAAAATGCGCCCATCCTGATCCTCGACGAAGCGACCAGCGCCCTCGATACGGAGAGCGAGGCCATGGTGCAACAGGCCCTGACCAACCTGATGCAGAACCGCACGACCTTTGTCGTTGCCCACCGACTCTCGACGATTCTGCATGCCGATAAAATCGTGGTGCTGGAACAAGGGCGTGTCTGTGAAGTCGGTCGCCATGAAGAGCTGCTGGCCCATGGCGGACTGTATAAAAAACTCTACGATATGCAGTTTCAGAGCTGATAATGCTGAAGAATTTTCTCGACAAATTACTGCTGGCCGTGGTGCCTTTTGTGGGCGCCGTGCTGATCCGCTTTCTGTATTGGTCCCTTCGTATCGATACGGTAGGCGCAGAGCATCCCCAGGGATTCTGGGATCGGGGGGAGCAGGTTATCCTTTCCTTCTGGCACGACCAGCTGCTGCTCATGGCTTGTGGCTACCATGGGCCGGGAGCGAAGATCCTCATCAGCGCCTCCAAGGATGGGGAATTGATCGCCCGTACCATGGCCTATTTCGGTCAGGATGCCGTGCGTGGGTCCTCCTCCCGCGGGGGGCGGGCGGCATTTCGGCATCTGCTGAGCCTGGCCAAAGAGCCCTTTGATCTGGTGATTACCCCCGACGGCCCGCGTGGCCCGCGCCATGAAGTGAAAGAAGGGGTCGTCCAGCTGGCCCGCCTGAGCGGCCGGCATGTCGTTCCGATGGCTTTTGCCGCCAGCCGGGGACATCGCCTTGCCTCGTGGGACCGCTTTTTGCTCCCATACCCTTTTGGTCGCGGGGTGTACTCATTTGGCAAACCTATGATTTACGAAAGCGATGAATCGGTGGAAGCCTTCGGACAGCGACTGCAGGCCGCAATGGAAGAGAATGAGAAACAGGCCCGTGCCCACTTGGAGAGCTGTGGTGTATCTGCTGTATGATGTCATATTGCTGCTGGCCAGCGTGGTGCTGCTTCCCTATGCGCTGCTCAAGGGGTTAAGGCACGGCAACGGCTGGCGTGGAATGGGGGAGCGGATCGGCTTCTACTCCCGGGAGCGTCTGGCCGATCTGCAGGGGAAGCCGCTCATTTGGGTCCATGCCGTCTCCGTGGGAGAGGTGCGGGCAGCCATGCCACTGCTGCGTCAGGTCAAGGAGGCCTATCCGGAGTCTTCCCTTATTCTGTCGACCATGACTTTTACCGGGCAGACCATCGCGCGGAACTCCGGCCTCGCTGATCTGTGTGTTTTTTTTCCTTATGACCTTTCCTGGGTTGCTCGCCGCATTTTCCGCCAACTTCCTCTGGACCTGCTTGTCATCGTCGAGACCGAAATCTGGCCCAATTTCCTTCACGAGGCTAAAAAAGCCGGGATTCCCATAGTCCTTGTCAACGGCCGCATCTCCGATCGTTCCTTCCCGCGCTACAAGCTCATTCGGCCCCTGCTACGCCCCGTTCTCCAGAACTTTTCCTCTTTATGCATGCAGAGTGAGACCGACGCGCAGCGCATCCACTATCTCGGCGCCCCCTCCGAGCGTGTTGGCGTCCCCGGCAATCTCAAATTCGATATGCAGGTCGTGGCGCCCGAACCGGCCCGCATCACCGCACTCAAGGAAAAGTTCCGGCTGCCTGAAGAGACGATGATCTGGGTGGCTGGCAGTACCCGCTCGGGCGAAAACGAGATCCTTGTCGAAGCCTATCGGCAACTGGTCACCGAGGGGCTCGATGTCGTTTTGGTGCTGGTGCCACGGCATGTAGAACGCTGTAAGATCGTGGGGGAACTGCTGGCCAGCGAAAAGATCCCTTACGTCCTTCGCAGTTCTCTGGAACAGGGGATGAAGAGGGTGGCACCCGGCGAAGTCCTACTCGTCGATACGATGGGAGAAATGCTCGATCTCTATGCGACGGCGGATCTGGTGTTTGTCGGCGGCAGCCTTGTCCCAGTTGGCGGTCACAACATTCTGGAGCCCGCCCTGCTGAAAAAACCCGTGCTGTTCGGGCCCTACATGCACAACTTCAAGGAAATCTCCCACCTGTTGCTTACCGCCAAAGGGGGCGTCCAGGTGGCGGACAGGCAGGATCTGGTCCTTCAGGTCCGCAAACTTTTGAAGGACAGCCGCGCCCGCCGCGTCCTCGGGAATAATGGTAACGGCGTGCTGGCCAGCAATGCCGGCGCCACGCGCAAGACCCTCGACGTGATGAAATCCTTCCTGGAATCTTAAACGTGAGTATTGTGTTCTGGCATAGACGCCTGGTGCTAAAAGGACCTCAGGGAGTACTGGATCGTCTTCTGCTTGGCCTCCTTATCCCCCTTGGCTGGCTCTATGGCCTGGCTGGGCTTGGTCGAGCCCCCCTGTACCGGTGGGGCATTCTCCCGTCTTTTCGAGCTTCGGTACCTGTTTTGTCGGTGGGCAATATTACCGCCGGCGGTACCGGCAAGACACCTGTGGTTGATGCCATCGTCAAGCACTTTCTGGCGAAGGGATTGCGGGTTGCTGTGGTCAGTCGGGGGTATGGTGGAACGCTGAAGGAAGGGGTAGGTGTAGTGAGTGCCGGCGAAGGGCCGCAACTGACCGCCGATCTATGTGGTGACGAACCCTTTCTGTTGGCCCGGCGAAATCCGCAAGCGCTGGTTTTTGTCGCCCGCAAAAGGGCTGATGGCGTCCGCACCGCCGTAGAACACTACCAGGCCGAACTGATCATTCTCGATGACGGCTTTCAGCATCTTGCCGTTCAGCGCGATGTGGATATCCTGCTCCTTGACGGCAGCAAGCCCCTGGGCAACGGCCAGGTTCTGCCGGCCGGCCTGCTGCGGGAGTTTCCCTCTGCCGTGAAAAGGGCCGACCTGCTGGTTTTTACCCGCTGTCCAGAAGTTTCAAATCCTCCCTCCATCCCTCGTCATCAAGGCAAAAAGCCCGCTTTTTATAGTCAACATCTGCTGGCATCCGAGGCAACCAGTCTTACCGGCGATGTCGTTCCGCTGACGCGTCTGCAGACAAAAAAAGGAGTGGCCTTTGCCGGAATCGCCGACCCGATTTCCTTCTTTGGGGCGCTTGCCGCCAAAGGACTTCGGCTCGCCGAAAACCTTGCCCTGTCCGATCATGTGGTTTATGATGAACAGTTGCTGAAGCGGCTTAGATGCCTCGCGAAAGAGGCGGATTATCTGGTCACCACCGAAAAGGACGCCGTGAAACTGGACCAGACCGATTTTGGCATCCCCTGCTATCAGGTTCCCCTCGCCGTTCAACTTTTCGAGGAGAAACGCTTCTTTCAAAAACTCCACCAACTCATACCCGGGAGAGAACATGTCCCTGAATAAAGAACTTCTGGAACTCCTCGCCTGCCCGCAATGCAAGGGGGTGGTGCGCTATGAAGTACCCGAGAGTCGGCTGGTCTGTGAACCCTGCCGCCTGGGTTTCCCCATCCGGGATGAAATCCCGGTGATGCTGATGGATGAGGCTGAAACACTCTGATGATCACCGCAAAGCCGTCCTCTGGCAGATGGCTGACCTGGGCTGCGGCAGGATCCGTTTTTCTTTTCCCCGGACTCTTGGCGACCGTTGACCACGCCGGTTCCATTCTTTTTGTTCTCCTGCTTCTGGTTGGATTTGCTGGCTGCAAGGGAGGCTGGAGAGATCTGGATTTTTGGGAAAAGGCCATGCTTTTGGGAATGCTGTCTTTTTTCGCTGTCTCTGTCCTGAGTCTTGTGAATGCGGATGATCTGAAGAACGGTTTCAGCCGGCTGGAAAAAGTAGCACGAATATTGGCCTTCATCCCCATTTATCTTTCGCTCCGGCAGTTGAATGTCAGTCTGGTTCGCCCCTTTTTCTGGGGATGTCTTTTGGCCGGGCCCTGGATGTTGGCCGTTTCACTTTACCAGGCCGTCATTGAAACAGCTTCCCGCAGCGCTGGGGCCTATCACCCTATTGTTTTCGGTGACCAGGCCGTATTGATTGCCGGGGTGCTTGGGGCTTCGCTCTGTTTTTCTCCCCGCTCCCGAATGCTCTGGGTTTTAACACTGCTATCCCTGTGTAGCGCTCTCGTCGCTTCCGGTCTCTCTGGGTCGCGTGGTGGTTGGCTGGCGTTGCCGTTTTTGGTGGCGCTGTATCTCTGGCTTTTCCGTTCAGCTCTGGCCCGCCGGTTCCGTGTCCTCATCCTGGCCGTTTTTTTTGTTATGGCAACGGGCATGACCGTCAGCCACAATCCCGTCAGGGAGAGGATAACCCACGCTTATGAAGATATCGTCAACTATCGCTCAGGAGACAAGGTAAATACCTCTCTTGGTTCACGTTTCCTCTTATGGGACCTCGCTATTGATATCTGGAAGGAACATCTGCTTCTGGGAACGGGGCTTGGCGACTATTCCCACGATATCGACCAAATAATCGATGCGGGCGAAACGCGGTTGAATACAGTATGGCCCCATGCCCACAGCATCTATTTTGAGCTGCTGGCGACCACCGGTCTGGTTGGTCTGCTGGCTCTGGTGGGGGGACTGTTCGTTGTCCCCTCTGTGGCGTATTTTCGGAAAACGCAAGGGGGTAAAATGAGTTCAGTGACCTTCCCCGTGGCCGCGGGTTTGGGCTGTTTGCTCAGTTTTGCCGTTTTTGGACTGAGTGAGGCCTGGACAGCGCGTTCTCCTCTGCTCACCTCGTATGTGGTATGCCTGCTCGTTTTTTCAACCGGCGTGTATGCAGGCCCTGATACATCAATCGAAGTTCTTGATTCCGAACCAATGAAGGAGCGTGCATGACAAAGCGCCGCCAGTCCCTTTCGGTCACGGTCATCACCAAAAATGAGGAAGACCGTCTTGGCAGCTGTCTTGATTCTGTCCAAGAGTTAGCGGATGAGATTATCGTTCTTGACAGTGGCAGTACGGATCACACCGTTGAGGTCGCCCGACGCTATACAGACAAGGTCTGGGTCACCGACTGGCCCGGCTATGGACCACAAAAGCAGCGTGCCCTCGAAAAAGCCACAGGCGACTGGGTTCTGGCCATCGATTCCGACGAGGTTCTCACGCCCGAACTTCAGCAGGAAATAGCCGCAATGCTCGATGGTAATCCGCAAGAAGTAGCTTACTGCCTGCCTTGGGCCGTGACCATTTTTGGCAAGCGACTGGATCATGGTCGCAGTGCCCGCGCCCCCTTGCGGCTGTTTCGGCGCGAAGGCTCCCGCTTCACCGATGCCCAGGTCCATGAAACGGTGTTGTTGCCACCCGGTAAGGTCGGCACCATGAAGGGGCGACTCCTCCATTTCACTCACCGGCATTTCGGGGAGACGCTCTACAAAAACGCCCATTACGCCTGGCTGGGCGCCAAACAACGCCATGACGCCGGCAAGAAGGGTGGGGGGCTGGTCGGTGCCACCGCGAGGGGCATCCTCGTTTTTCTGCAGGTCTATATTCTGCGGGGGGGCTTTCTTGACGGGTCAGTTGGTTTTTTGATGGCGGTGATGTACAGTCAGGTAGCGTTCAACAAATATGCTGGGCTCTGGACGCTGCAGCGTCAGGACCGACTGCAGGGCAAAACTCAGGACGGATGACGGGTTGCATGAATATCCTTGTTTTTACGGACTCCAGAAGCTCACTGAACAGCATCCGTCCCGAAGCGGAGATGTTTATTCATTTTGCCAAAATGGGTCATCAGGTCACGATTCTGACCGACAAGGACTCTGAATACGGCCGCATATATCAGTCCCAGGGCATCAGGGTTGTCGATTGTCAGCCACGCAAAAAGATTTCCTGGAAGGCTATCCAAACCGTGCGAGAGGAGCTTAGACGCACAAGGTACGACATTCTTTATGCCACCAATTCCAAATCGATCCCGAATGGCGCTTTTGCCGCCATCGGTTTTGATGTCAAGGTCGTCACCTATCGTGGTACGACGGGGGGGCTGTATCGCCACGATCCTTCTGCCTATCTGACCCATCTGCATCCCCGGGTCGACGGCATCGTCTGCGTTTCCGAAGCGGTGCGGGAAGATATGCTGCGGCGGGTCTGGAAAAACAAGGACAAGATGGTGGCGATCCATAAGGGGCACAATCTCTCCTGGTACGATACTCCACCCGCCGATCTGGAAGAATTTGGTATCACAGCCGGTGATTTTGTCGTAATCTGCGCCGTAAATGCCCGTCCCAGCAAGGGGGTACCCGTCCTGCTGCAGGCGGTCGATCAATTGGCCGACATCGCCAATCTGCACCTGCTTCTCGTCGGCAAAAATATGGACGGATATCGCGACCTCATTAGCCAGAATAGCATGGCAGGCCGCATCCATGTGGCAGGCTATCGCCAGGATGTGCCGGCATTGATCACCGCCAGTGACGTACTCGTGCAGCCATCCATCAGCGGGGAAGGGCTGCCGCGGGCCGTCATGGAGTCCATGGGATGTGGCACGCCGCCAATCATCACCACGACTGGGGGAGGAAAAGAGGTGGTCGAAAATGGCGTGACCGGCTTTGTTGTGCCGACTCATGATCCGGAGTCTATAGCGGATAAAGTCCGTGAGCTTCACGAGAAACCGGAATTGCTCAAGGATATGTCCAGAAGATGCCGGCAAAAGATAGGAAGCGATCTCTCCTGCGAACGCACGGCGGAGCACTATCTTGCGTTTTTTCAATCACTGCTTGCGGGTTAGGCAGCTCGGTCTGAACAGGGATTTTAGTTCTCGCCGATTGGATATGAAATGGTCATGACTAAAAAACGTTACCTGATGTACGGCTCCCAACTCTACGCCTTGGCCATTCTACGGCCTCTGCAGAGTGCCATTATAGAGCGTGGGGATGAAGTGGCCTGGTTCTTTGATGGACCAGGGGCCGACCATCTACAGGCACACGAGCGCCACCTACAAAGTGTGGAAGAGGTCAAAACGTTCGAGCCGCAGGCGGTATTCGTCCCCGGCAACGTCGTCCCTGACTTTTTTCCCGGTATCAAGGTGCAGGTCTTCCATGGCCTCGCCACGGACGATACTGGCAAAAAGGGACACTACCGTATTCGTGGCTTTTTCGACCTGTACTGCACGCGGGGGGATGAAGAAACCCGCCGTTTTCAGCAATTGGCTCAAAAATACAGATATTTTCGCGTCGCCCAGACCGGTTGGCCCAAGCTCGACCCCTTATTCTCCGAAACGCAGGACGCCGATCTGCACACCCAACTCGGTATCGATGCCAAACAGCCGGTTGTGCTCTATGGTTCCACTTTCAGTCCATCGCTGACTTCAGCGCCTTTTCTGTATGAGACGATCCGGCAACTTGCCCAGCAGGGGGACTTTTTCTGGCTCGTGACGCTTCATCCGAAAACCGATCCGGATCTGGTAGCCCGCTATCGAGGGCTAGCCGGAAAAAACCTGCGATTCTTTGAAAGTCACGAAGATATTGTCCCACTGCTACGTGCGGCGGATGTCATGCTCTGCGATACTTCCTCCATTGCCATTGAATTTCAGATGCTCGACAAGCCCTTGGTTACTTTTCGGGCCAAGTGCCCAGGACCGCAGCAAATTGATGTGCGAGACAGCGAGAAGGTTGAAACGGCCCTGAACAAGGCACTACAGCGACCTGAAGAGCTTATGAAAGCGACACGGCAATTCACTCATGCTCTTCATCCTTGGAACGACGGGCGATCAAGTCAGCGTGTTTTGGAGGCCGTCGACCAGTTTCTTACCCAAGGCAGGGCAGGATTGAAACCTAAACCGTTCAATCTGCTGCGCAAATGGAAAATGCGTAGAAAATTGGTATATTACCATTTGATTTAACTTAACCAGAGGACAGCGTATATATGTCAAAAGGAAAGAAAATACTGGTAACAGGTGCGGATGGTTTTATCGGCTCCCATCTGACGGAAGAACTGGTACGACGTGGCCACACTGTAAAGGCTTTTGTTTTATATAACTCATTTAACTCTTGGGGGTGGCTTGATCATTCCTCTCCAGAGATTAAATCGTCCATTGAGGTATTTGCTGGGGACATCCGCGATCCATATGGGGTCAAACACGCGATGAGGGGCTGTGATGTTGTTCTGCATCTGGCCGCTCTGATAGCAATCCCCTATTCGTATCATTCGCCTGATACCTATGTGGACACCAATGTTAAGGGAACCTTGAACGTGGTGCAAGCTGCGCGTGAACTAGGGGTTTCCAAGGTTGTACATACTTCGACCAGCGAGGTTTACGGGACGGCCCGTTTCGTGCCGATCACCGAAGAGCATCCCTTGCAGGGGCAGTCTCCTTACTCTGCATCGAAGATTGGTGCCGACCAGATTGCCATGTCGTTTTATTCTTCATTCGAAACTCCGGTTGCGACCATTCGCCCCTTCAACACTTATGGGCCACGTCAATCAGCACGCGCAGTCATCCCGACCATTATCACACAGATCGCCAATGGTCAGAGAAGGCTTAAGCTTGGGGCCACACACCCTACCCGAGATTTCAATTATGTCACGGATACAGTTGAGGGATTTATCGCCGTTGCCGAATCCGAACATTCTGTCGGAGAAGTGATCAATGTCGGCAGTAATTTCGAGGTGTCTATCGGTAATACGGTCGAGATGATTGCCGACCTCATGGGGGTTGAGGTTGAAATCGTGACAGATGACAAGCGAATTCGACCTGAAAAAAGTGAGGTGGAGAGGCTTTGGGCTGACAATAGGAAGGCGAAAGAACTGTTAGGGTGGACACCTCGTTATGGCGGGGGTGAAGGGTTGCGGCGGGGGTTAGCCAAAACCATAGAGTGGTTCACAGATCCTGGGAATTTGAAAATCTATAAAGCAGACATTTATAATCTGTGAGTTTGAAAATGGATAGTAAGTCAATTCTTGCGGCAATTCGAAGTGTTGTTGGATCAAACTCTCAATTTGTGCCTTTACATGAGCCAAACTTTGGGGGGAATGAGTGGCGCTATGTCAAGGAATGTCTTGATACCGGGTGGGTCTCTTCGGTAGGAAGTTATGTAGATCAATTTGAGCAAATGCTTGCAGAGTACACAGGTGTTAAGCGAGCGGTGGCCGTTGTAAACGGTACCGCCGCACTTCATATTGCTCTTGTGTTGTGTGGTGTAAAGCCAAATGACGAGGTACTAATTCCCGCACTTACGTTTGTTGCAACAGCAAATGCTGTCGTATACCAGGGAGCCATTCCACACTTTGTCGATAGTGAGATGCGCACACTTGGCATCGATCCAGTCAATTTAGAATCCTATCTCAAAGAAATCTCCGAAGTACGAAACGGTGAGTGCATTAACAAATTGACCGGCCGTCGCATTAGAGCGGTAGTTCCGATGCATACTTATGGACATCCCGTTGATCTTGATCCTTTGGTCGAGGTATGTGACCAATTTTCGCTTCAACTGATTGAGGACGCCGCTGAATCACTTGGTTCTTTTTATAAGGGGCGGCATACCGGCAACTGGGGTAGAATTGCAGCTCTGAGTTTCAACGGAAACAAGGTCATTACAACTGGCGGGGGAGGGGCGATTCTCACGAACGATGAGGAGTTGGGCGTCCGCGCTAAACATTTGACAACCACTGCTAAATTGCCCCATCGCTGGGCTTTTGTCCACGATGCCATAGGGTATAATTACAGGTTACCTAACATCAATTCAGCTCTGGGATGTGCACAACTTGAACAATTACCTCAATTTCTCAAACGAAAGCGTCGTTTAGCGAATCGCTATCGAGAGGCTTTTTCGAACGTCAACGGAGTCAAGTTCTTCAATGAGCCAGAATTCGCGCGGAGCAATTATTGGCTTAATGTCATTCTGTTACAAACAGATTCTCCTGAGGCGAGAGACACTTTGCTTGGTCTTACCAATGATGCCGGCGTAATGACGCGCCCTGCCTGGGATTTAATGCCACAACTGAAGATGTTTTCTGACTGTCCACGAATGTCATTGCCGATTGCTAAGAAATTACATTCTAGCTTAGTGAATATCCCCAGTAGTGTTGGCCTTGAGAGTGAATAACCTCTGGTGAGGAAACTGGTGATTTTGTGTCACGAATGAATAAGAGAAAAATCTGCGTGGTGACGGGAACACGAGCTGACTACGGTCTTCTTTTTTGGCTGCTCAAGGAATTGCATTTTGATGATCGTTGTGAATTGCAGGTGATCGCAACCGGAATGCATCTTTCCCCTGAGTTTGGATTGACCTACCGACAGATCGAGGATGATGGTTTTAGAATCGATGCCAAGGTCGAAATGCTTCTCTCAAGCGACTCGCCCATTGGTATTGCCAAGTCAATGGGACTCGGTGTAATTGGGTTCGCAGATGCTTATCAAAGCCTAGTACCTGATCTGCTCGTGGTCCTAGGGGATCGTTTCGAAATTCTTGCAGCCGTTCAGGCCGCCCTCCCTCGCAGAATTCCTGTAGCGCACATCGCAGGTGGAGATACGACAGAGGGAGCCATGGACGAGGCTATACGGCATAGCATTACTAAAATGTCCCATCTTCATTTCGTGACCAATGATTCGGCGGCTAGGCGGGTACGTCAACTCGGTGAAAACCCTCAATTTATATTTAATGTTGGAAGCCCCGGAATTGACCAGATTAAACGATTAGAATTGCTAAGGAAGCCCGAACTGGAGGCAGCCCTTGGTTTTTCTTTTCGGGAACGTAATTTGTTGATTACATTCCATCCGGCCACTCTTGAGGAAAAGGCTCCATCTGAACAGTTTACACAATTGTTAATGGCTCTCTCTACTTTTGGTGACGATTACGGTTTCATCTTCACTCGTCCCAATGCGGATACTGATGGACGGGTCCTAAATGCCATGATTGACGAGTTCGTTGTGCTTCACGACAACTCCACCGTTCATACTTCTCTGGGGCAATTGCGTTACCTCAGTGTCTTAGCGTTAGTTGATGTCGTGGTTGGTAATTCGTCGAGTGGTCTTTATGAGGCCCCTTCGTTGCACACGGCTACGGTCAATATAGGAGACCGCCAGAAAGGGCGACTACAGGCGTCATCTGTGATCAATTGTGAACCTCACTGTGAGGCTATAAGGGCTGCTATCGAGCATGCCGTGGTCCTCGATTGTAGTATGGCGGTGAACCCATACGGTGACGGCGACTCATCCCCTCGAATAGCCAAGGTACTTTGTGAGATCGGTCTTGAGGCAGAATTGATTAAAAAATCATTTTTTGATTTTTAGTAATCAATTTTATTATTCAGCATCCGCTAAATAGGTTCTTTGGGTGTTGGCACCATATTACTCTGCCGCAGTTTTGACTGCATCTGCGGGGTTGAACCTTTAATCTTGAAGTGACGCAATGAGCGTGATCAAGGTGGGTTAAATGACTGATCGCTGTTATATTATCGCTGAAGCAGGAGTAAACCATAACGGCTCTCTTGCAATGGCAAAACGCCTGGTCGAGGTTGCCGCCGAGGCTGGAGCGGATGCCGTTAAGTTCCAAACGTTCAAGGCAGCAGAACTAATCATTGCGGGAGCACCAAAAGCCGCATATCAGATCGATTCCACTGGTGCGGAAGAGAGTCAGTGGACGATGATTTCCCGTCTTGAACTCGATGCTCAAGCCCACGCCAATCTGGTTGCTCACTGCCAAAATTGTGCGATCCAGTTTCTCTCAACTCCTTTCGATGCGGGCAGTGCTGAAATGCTGGTAGAAATGTTTGATATGCCGATTATCAAAGTTCCTTCCGGTGAAGTAACCAACGCACCCCTATTATTGAAGGTTGCCCAGTTCCGTCGTCCTTTGATTGTTTCTACCGGAATGTGTACTCTGGCGGACGTTACTGCGGCGCTGGGTGTCTTGGCCTATGGTCTGCTGTATGATTCTATCCCGAATGGTGTACGCGATTTTGAGGACGCTTTTAAATCTGCAGAAGGCCAGCACGTTTTGCGTGAAAAGGTAACATTATTGCACTGTACAACTGAGTATCCAGCGCCGTATGCGGAAGTCAACCTTAGGGCTATGGAGGCATTATCGAAGGCCTTCGGACTACCGGTTGGCTTTTCCGACCACACCGAAGGTGTAGCGGTAGCCATTGCGGCAGCTGCGCGAGGGGCCAAGGTTGTTGAAAAGCATTTTACATTAGACCGGTCACTTCCTGGTCCAGATCACAAAGCATCGCTGGAACCGCAGGAACTCGCAAACATGGTGCGAGGAATCCGCCAAGTCGAACAGGCTCTCGGAGAGGCTGTGAAAGCTCCGACGATCAGTGAAAGGAAAAACATGGAGGTGGCGCGCAAGAGTTTAGTTGCTCGGTGTGCCATCAGAGCGGGGGAGGTTTTTTCTGAGGATAATCTTGGGGTGAAGCGACCTGGAAAGGGGTTAAGTCCCATGAATTATTGGGAGCTTATTGGGAGGGTGGCGTCTAGGGACTTTCAACCGGATGAATTAATTGAATTATGAAAAGCAAGCCTGTTGTCATTATCGGTGCAGGTGGTCACGCTAAGGTTTTGATCGACGCACTGTTGCTGATGCGCGTTAAGGTTCTTGGTATCCTCGATCCAGACCCCCTTTTGACGGGAACCAGTTTGCTTGGGTGCCGGGTGCTCGGCAATGATGAATTACTGGCCGATTACCCGCCAGGGGATGTTGCTTTGGTTAATGCAATAGGTTCGGTCACTCTGCCACGTCTGCGCACGGATATATTTTTTCGTTTTCGTCAACAAGGGTTCTCTTTTCGTAGTGTTATTCACTCGTTATCTGCCGTATCACAACATGCTCAGTGTGCTGAAGGGGTTCAGGTGATGGCCGGTGCTGTAATCCAGGCCGGTGCGCAGATTGATGAAAATGTCATTGTCAATACCCGTGCTTCTATAGACCATGATTGTAAAATTTCTGCACATAGCCATATTGCGCCAGGTGTAACCATGTCGGGTGGAGTGCTTGTTGGGGCTGGGTGCCATATTGGGAGCGGTGCGACTCTCATTCAGGGGGTGTCTGTTGGCGAGGGCGCCGTTGTCGCTGCCGGTGCGGTAGTTGTTTGCGACATTCCTCCTGGAGCCAAGGCGATGGGGGTTCCCGCGAAGGTGGTGAAATGAAAAACTGGAAACAGGTTCTTGTACAAAAGGACGCAACAATCCTTGATGCCATTCAGATTATCGACGCTGGGGCTTTGAAAATTGCCCTGATAGTGGATGACCAGCAACGGTTGCTGGGAACCTTAACCGATGGTGATGTGCGGAGAGGTATTCTGCGTGGTGTAGCCCTGAAGCAGCCTGCACGCTCGATTATGAACAATGTGCCGACGACCGCCTCTGAGGGGAGCGGGCGCGAAGCGATTCGCGAGTTGATGCGCAGTAAAGGGCTTCAACATGTACCGGTTGTCAATGAAAACAGGCAGGTCGTCTCCCTTTTTGTCCTCGATGACCTGCTTGAGCAGCAGTCCTGTGACAACTGGGTAGTATTGATGGCAGGAGGTCTGGGGACACGATTGATGCCCCTGACTGAAACCTGCCCTAAGCCTATGCTTAAGGTTGGTGGACGTCCTATCCTCGAGACGATTCTTAACAATTTCCGTGACCAAGGTTTTTCGGAAATTTTCATTTCGGTCAACTACCTTGCTGAGTCAATAATCGACTATTTTGGCGATGGTTCCCGGTTTGGTGTGAATATCCGTTATCTACACGAGGTTGAACGGATGGGGACGGCGGGGGCTCTTAGCTTGTTGCCTCACTGTCCGAACAACCCATTTATTGTGATGAACGGCGATTTGTTAACCAATGTAGATTTTCGTTCCTTGATTGAATTTCATATAGAGCACAAAGCTCATGGCACGATGTGCGTGCGGGAATATGATTTTCAGGTGCCTTACGGAGTGGCCAAGGTGGAAGAACACCAGCTTCTGGGGATTGAGGAAAAGCCAGTGCAGCGTTTCTTTGTTAATGCTGGAATCTATGTGTTATCTCCGGAATCTCTGGAGATTATCCCTCAAGGGAAATTCTTTGACATGCCATCGGCCTTTGACGAGATGATTAAAAATAATAGAAAACCAGCCGTTTTCCCTTTGCGTGAATACTGGCTGGATCTTGGGCGGGTTGACGACTTTGCCCGAGCTCAGGCAGATTACGATAAGGTGTTCCGATGATTGACGGGAAAAAAATTCTTTCGATCATACCTGCACGTGGGGGCTCTAAGGGAATAAAACGCAAAAATATTCGAGACGTTGGGGGTAAGCCACTGATTGCCTGGACCATAGACGCGGCTGCAAAGTCGCGTTATATTGATCGCGTGGTGCTTTCATCGGATGATGAGGAAATTATTGAAGTGGCTCGCAGGTACGGTTGCGAGGTTCCTTTTTTGCGTCCTTCTGAGCTTTCCGGCGATGATACTCCTGGAATTGCCCCAGTTCTTCATGCGCTTGATAACCTCTCTGGTTACGATGTTGTGGTCCTCCTTCAGCCGACCTCACCACTACGTACTTCTGCAGATATTGACGGGGCGATAGACTTCTGGGCGAAGCAGAAGGCCCCTGCATGTGTTTCTGTTTCTCCCTCTGCCAAAAGTCCTTTCTGGATGTATACACTCGACACCAATGCCAAGTTACATCCCCTTATAAAGAAAGAATTAATTCTCCGTCGTCAAGACCTGCCTGACACAATGGTGCTCAATGGGGCCATATACGTAGCGGATTGTGGATGGCTGAGAACCGAAAAAACATTCCTTACGCCAGAGACAGTTGGTTTTGTCATGCCGATTTCACGTTCCCTTGATATCGATGAAGAAATCGATTTGGAAATTTGCGACGCGCTTCTTAGCAAACGTATTGAAAAGTAATAACATGAGTTATCACGCTGTATTTCTGTTGAAGTCCCCCCTGCAGCTTCTCAATGCCCTAGAGGCTTGTCAGCATTTCGGAATTGCGCGCCGTGAATGTGTTCTTGTATTGATGGCTGATCATAAAAGTCTGCCTCAAATGCTTTCTCTCGTTAAGAAAACCTCAGGCTGGGGGGGTACCGTTTCATTGGTAAATGTTGGATTGGACCCCTCTATTCAAGAATCTGACGGCCTCAGCCATGAACGCCACGCCATCTGGGGCAATGACGCCTTTGGTATCATCAAGCTGAAAAACCTGGCGCGCCGACTTGGGCGCCTCGATTATGTATTTCTGGGAGATTTAGGCAACTTGATGATGCGGCATTTCGCCAATCTTGCCGATGTCTCTGAAGTGGTAGCGCTTGATGATGGCACGGCGACCTTGCAGTATGCGGTTTGGCGAAATCAAGGGAGGTGGGGGCGAAAGCAGCGATTGAGTAAAAAGGCTGGTCTTTGGTTAAAACGTATTGCCTTGGGGTTGCGTGATAATCTGCCGGGTCGGCTCACCTTTTTTTCTGCCTACGAGATAGAAGTGCCACCGCAAGACCTGGTAGTGAAAAACACTTTCATGGATCTTCGTGCTCAAGCTGGCGATATGCCCCTGGAAGAATCGGTGTTTTTTCTTGGGGGCCCCCTGGTTGAAGCAAGTATTCTGTCAGAAGAGGAATATCTCTGGCACTTAGAGAGAGTAGCTCGGTATTTCTCCAACCGAAAAGTAACCTACGTGGCGCACCGGCGTGAAAACTGGGAGCGCGTCAAGCGAATTGGGCGGGCTTTAGGGTGGGATGTGCGGCTGTTTGACTACCCCATTGAGTTTCAGTTGGCTGTTGTTGGTCCGCGACCGCGGATCCTCGCGGCCTTCTTCTCATCGGCCTTGGAGAACTGTCGCGCGATTTTTGGGGATATGCTGACGATTTATGCTTTTACTCTCAGCGATGACCAATTCGCCCGAAAAGCCGAGCGCGGGGAAAGCGTCAAGAATGTTTACGACCGTTATGCCAGGCTTTCAGGTGAGTTCTTTCATGTTGTCGATATTCACAACACTCTTGAGCCCATAGCCTGAGAGATTTTTATCAAAACCATTTCAGCAGAAATATCATCCATCGCCTCCGGATTTCTAACCCGCTTGCCCCAGCGCAGTTCCTCCACGTCTTTGCCATATTCCGCTTCAATTGCCTCAGGGTATCTGTTGACCGTCAGTTCCCGGTGACAATAGGGGCCGGTGCGCTCAGGGTTCGAGGTGGCATAGAGGCCGATGACCTTTTTCCCCAGGGCATTGGCTATGTGTGCCGGGCCGGTGTCGGGAGCGATGACGACTGTGGCTTTATCCAGCACGGCGAGCATCTGCTTGAGAGTGGTGCGGCCCACCAGGTTAACGGGTGTATGACGGCAGGCAGTGACGATAGCCTCGGCATAGGCTTTTTCGTTGGCGGCCGGACCGCCTGTCAGCACGGTGCGCAGGCCGTGGGTCTCAAAGGCATCATCGATGACGGCGGCGTACGATCCCACACTCCAGTTGCGCCAGTTGCGGGCACGTACGCTGGAGCAGGGATTGACAACCAGAAAAGGTTTGTCAGGCAGCATCCTTTCGGCAGCCTCTCGGGCTGCTGAGGGGATAGGGATGTCCCAGCGCAGAGGAGCGGGCTCCAGTCCGAGCGCTTTGGAGAATTCCAGAAAACCGTCCAGAACATGCTGGTGTTTCTGGGGGGCGATGCGGGCGTTGGTGAAGAGCCACTGTGCGTTGGTGGCGCGGGCGCGGTCGAAGCCCAGGCGAATGTCGGCGCGGATCAGCAGGCTGGCCAGACTGGCCCGCAAGGCGGCCTGCATGTGCAGCAGCACGTCGAAGCGCCTGTTTTTGAGTTTTTCGTGCAGCTCCCGGTAGGCCTTCACGCCTTGGGATTTGTCAAAAATGATGAATTCGACGCCGGGGATGTCGTTGACCAGGCTCGCTTCGGTCTTGCCAATAACCCAGGTTATGTGACATTGTGGCCAGTGCTGCTGCAGGGTTCGCAGGGTCGGCAGCACATGGGTGACATCGCCCAGGGCGGACAAACGTAAAATACAGAGGCTCTCCGGGGGAGCCATTAATGGCAGGGATAATGACATCTGAACTGGATCCTCGCATCGTCAGAAGTGGAAATCGGCATATTCTATACGATGCCGGGCGGATTGCAAAGCCTTCCGACGACATTTTCGATCCGGAAAGGCTTGCCGAAGGCGGCTTTCTGGTCGGCAAAGCTCTCGGCCGGGGCGAGGCCTATTTTCTTCGTTATCAAGGGCAGGCTTGGGTGCTGCGGCACTATCGTCGCGGCGGTCTGGTCGCCAAGCTTTTTCACGACCACTATCTGGGGTGGCACCCCGAACGATCCCGCGCCTGGCGGGAATGGCGTCTGCTGGCGGCGCTCTATGCCCAGGGACTTCCGGTTCCTCGGCCAGTAGCAGCCAGTGTGGTATCGGGTTTTGGCGTCTATCGGGCGGACCTGATCACCGAGCGTCTTGCCGACACCAGCACTCTGGCCGACCGGCTGAAAAAGGCCCCGCAGCCCGAATCCGTCTGGCTGGCCGTCGGTCGCTGCATAAGGCGCTTTCACGAAGCCAATGTCTTTCATGCCGATCTCAACGCCAACAACATCCTTCTGGATGAACAAGGGCGGGTTTACCTTATCGATTTCGACCGTGGCGGCTTCCGAAAGTCCGGTTCGTGGAAACAGCATAATGTAGCGCGCCTGCTGCGTTCCCTCAAAAAAATCCAGAACCGTCACCCCAACTTCCATTTCAACCACGAAGATTGGCTGGAGCTCTTACAAGGGTACGAGGATGCCAAACGCTGAAAAAGAGTATCTATCTTGTTATTTCCTGAGGTAATCGGTATAGTTAAGCGAGTTTTATCCGACATCTAAACACTGATCATCGAGACAATCCCATGCCTGAAGATCGTATCTCTACCAAAATCAACGAACACCTGAGCGGCCATATGCGCACCATGGAAAAGGTGGTGCAGCAGATGGCCCCCGATATCCGGCGCTGCGGCCTGACTCTTATCGATGCCATGGCCCGGGGCAATAAGCTGCTAGTCATGGGAAACGGCGGTTCCGCCGCCGACGCCCAGCACATGGCGGCAGAATTCGTGGGGCGTTTTCTGCGCAACCGCAAGGCCCTGCCGGCTGTCGCGCTGACCACTGACACCTCCATCCTGACCGCTGTCGGCAACGATTTCGGCTTTGACGAGGTTTTCAGCCGCCAGGTAGAAGCCCTGGCCGCCCCAGGCGATATTGTTTTAGGCATTTCCACCAGCGGTCAGTCTCCCAATGTTCTAAAAGCTCTTAACCTCGCACAGGAACGTGGTTGTACGACGATTGCTCTTGCCGGCAAAGACGGCGGCCCCATCGCCCAATTCACGGATCTGGCCCTGGTTGTTCCCGCTGCTCACACCCCTTACATTCAAGAAGCCCACCTGACCATCATTCACATCCTCTGTGACCTGGTGGAAGAGGCTCTTTGTACCCCTGCGGAAAGTGCATAGATCAACCATGAATTACGGCGAAACGGAAAAACTGCTGGAATCCTTTGAAAATCTATCCATCCTAGTGGTCGGCGACCTGATTCTCGATGAGTACCTCTGGGGAAAATCCGACCGCATTTCGCCGGAAGCGCCGGTTCCCATAGTGAACATCACAGGGGAAGACCTGCGCTTGGGTGGGGCTGGTAACGTGGCCAACAATCTGTTGTCCCTCGGTTGCCGGGTGCGCGTGGCCAGCGTGCTGGGGGAAGATGCCGACGGCCGCAGGCTGCAGGAACTGCTGCAGGTGCGCCGCATCGACGTCGATGGCCTGGTCTGGGACGCGGGCCGGACCACCAGCCGCAAAAGCCGTATCCTCGCCAGCAACCAGCAGATGCTGCGCATCGATCGCGAGGTCTGTACCCCCATCTCCACCGCAGAAGAGGAACGCCTGCTGGCGAAAGTCCGACAGATGCTGCCCGACGTGCAGGGGATTCTGCTGTCCGATTATCTCAAAGGCGTTCTCACGGAGAGAGTCGTCCAGGAAATTATCGCCCTCGGCCAAGCCGCCGCTCTCCCCGTGGTCATCGATCCTAAGGGCACCGATTACCGCAAATACCGCGGTGCCACCCTGCTGACCCCCAATCGCAAGGAAACCCAGTTGGCCTCTGGGATCACCATTGGGGACGAGCAGAGCCTACGCCGGGCGGGTCGTCAGCTTTTCGACGAGCTGGCGCTGGACGCCCTGGTGGTAACCCGCAGCGAAGAGGGGATGACCCTCTTTCTTCCGGACGGTCTTGAAGAGCACTTTCCCACCCTGGCCCGCGAGGTCTTCGATGTCTCCGGTGCCGGCGACACTGTGCTCGCTTCCCTTGGCGCCTGTCTGGCCGCCGGGGTATCCGTCAACCAGGCCGCCCGTCTGTCCAACCTGGCGGCCGGCATCGTCGTCGGCAAGGTCGGCACGTCCACGGTCTCCCCCGAAGAGATTCTTGAGGAACTGTCCCATCAGCACAGAGACAGCGATCTCAAAATTCGTAGCGCTGTCTCTGTTAAGCGCCTGCTCGAAAGCGAACGCCAAAAGGGTCGTACTGTCGTATTCACCAACGGCTGTTTCGACCTGCTCCATGTCGGGCACGTCAAATACCTGCAGAAAGCCAGACGCCTGGGGGATCTGCTGGTCTTAGGCCTCAACTCCGACGCCTCCATCCGCCGCCTCAAGGGGCCCAAACGCCCCCTCATCGATCAGGACGAACGCGCCCATATTCTCGCCGCCCTTGACTGCATCGACTACGTCGTTATCTTCGATGAAGATACCCCCCTCGAACTCATCCGTGAAGTCCGCCCCCATATTCTCGTCAAAGGCGGGGATTACCAGGCCGATCAGGTCGTCGGCAAGGACGTCGTTGAAAGCTATGGCGGCCGCGTTGAGCTCATCACCTTCGTCGACGGCAAGTCCACGACGAATATTGTTGAAAAAATACTTCAACAATATCGTGAGGAGTGAGGAGTCTACTTCTTTGAAAAATGAAGAAAATTTCATGCTTTCAGGCTGTCTGATGGATTCCCTGCAGTAAAGGCTGCCAAAATGACCCGCCGCACACCTCACCCATCACCACTCACCGAAAAATTCGCCCACCGGGCGGTCTTTCTCGACCGTGACGGCACTATCAATGTCGAGAAGGATTATCTCCACCGCATAGAAGATTTCGAGTTTATCCCCGGCGCCATTGAGGCCATCCAGCGTTTGAAGGAAGCCGGATTTCTCGTCGTAGTGGTGACCAACCAGTCGGGTGTCGCTCGCGGCTATTTCACTGAAGACGACGTCAACAGGCTCCATGCTCATTTGCAAAAAGAACTTGCCCGGCATGGCACCGGTATCGATGCGTTCTATCTTTGCCCTCATCATCCCGACTATGGCAAGGGGGAAGGGGGGGGCGACTGTGATTGCCGCAAGGGCAAACCGGGAATGCTGCTGCAGGCGACAAAGGACTGGAATATCGATCTGCCCGCTTCTATCATGATCGGTGATAAACGTGCCGACCTCGAAGCAGGCCGGACCGCAGGTTGTTATACTATTCTGGTGCGCACGGGATATGGCGAAGAGGAGTTGCAAAAGGGAGCCGGGGAAGTGGCGGATGATGTAGCGGATGACCTGCTGGCTGCTGCTTGGTATGTCTTGGGGCGTGAGGAGTCATAGAGAGACGTCGGCTTTCCGGTTTTACGGTAGTTTGTACGCAAGGCCTTGGCCCAGTCCCTTTTAGAAAATCCATAATATTCACCAGTTGTCTCTTGAAAGTGCTCAATTTGCATATTTGCATGAATTGCTGTATACAAAACTCCACCGGACATGAAGGCAGCATTATTCAAAAAATGAGGTGAATCCATGAAACTGCTCGTTACCGGCGGGGCCGGCTTTATCGGCTCGGCGGTTATCCGTCATATCATTCAGAATACGGGCGACTCCGTTATCAATGTCGATAAGCTGACCTATGCGGGGAATCTGGAATCCCTGGTTTCTGTCAGCAGCAGCGATCGCTATGCCTTTGAGCAAGTCGATATATGCAACCGTGGCGAACTCGACCGCGCTTTTGCCCAGCATCAGCCCGACGCCGTGATGCACCTAGCGGCCGAAAGCCACGTCGACCGTTCCATCGATGGCCCCGCCACTTTTATCGAAACCAATATTGTCGGTACCTATACACTACTTGAAGCGGCACGGTCCTATTGGCAGAGTCTGGATGCGCCCCGCAAGGCCGCATTTCGTTTTCATCATATATCTACTGATGAAGTCTACGGCGATCTGGAAGGGCCGGAAGATCTCTTTACCGAACAGACCCCTTATTCACCTAGTTCCCCCTACAGCGCCAGCAAAGCCAGCTCTGATCACTTGGTGCGTGCCTGGCGCCGTACCTATGGATTTCCGACCGTCATCACCAACTGCTCCAACAATTACGGCCCCTATCACTTCCCGGAAAAGCTCATCCCCTTGATGATCCTCAACGCTCTTGATGGCAAACCGCTCCCTGTCTATGGCAAAGGCAATCAGGTGCGCGACTGGCTCTATGTCGATGACCATGCCCGGGCCCTTTACAAGGTGGTGACCGAAGGTAAAATCGGGGAGACCTACAACATCGGTGGTCACAACGAAAAGCAGAACATTGAAGTGGTGCGAACGATCTGCGCCCTGCTCGAGGAGTTGTCTCCTTCTGCCACTGTGCAATACGAATCCCTCATCACCTTCGTTCAGGACCGCCCCGGCCACGACCTGCGCTACGCCATTGACGCCAGCAAGATCCAGTGCGAACTGGGGTGGAAGCCTGAAGAAACTTTCGAATCCGGCATTCGTAAAACGGTTGAATGGTATCTGGAAAATTCTGAATGGTGCCGTCGCGTACAAGATGGTTCTTATCAGCGGGAGAGGCTTGGAGTTAAGGCTTGAGTTTGGAGTTGCCTCAAAGGAAAACAGAAGATATATGAGCAAAAATAGGACAATAGGAAACTCATCACGGGTGAAGGAGCACAGATTACTAGGAGAAGATGCTAACCGCACCATCGCCCTCATTGGTTCCAACGGCATGCTGGCCACGATGCTGAAACGAGTTTTTCCTGCCTCCTGGGAAATTCACGCCTTCGATCTGCCGGAGTTTGATATCACCGGTGCGGCGCAGGTTCGGGAGGTCATGGCTCAGCTTCGACCCGATGTGATCATCAACTGCGCCGCCTTTACCAAAGTAGATCTCTGTGAATCGGAGCAGGAGACGGCATTCAAGGTTAACGGCCAAGGGCCGGGGAATCTGGCTGAAGCGGCGCACCAAGTCGGTGCGGTGCTGGTGCACATATCCACCGACTTCGTTTTCGCCGGCGACAAGACTACTCCTTACACAGAGGATGACGCTGTCGGCCCTCAGTCCGTCTACGGTCGCTCCAAACTCGAAGGAGAGGTGGCTATTATAGACAGCCCTCTGGAGCGCTATTATATCGTTCGCACCAGCTGGCTCTACGGCCCCGGCGGCCCGAACTTTGTCGAAACCATCGCCCGCCTTGCTGCCGAACGTGAAGAACTGGGTATTGTCGCCGATCAGCACGGCACCCCCACATTCACTGGCGATCTGGCCGAGGCGATCATTCGTCTTTTGGCTTTGGAGGCAACCCCTCACCCCTCACCCCTTACGCCTCAGAACCCCTACGGCCTTTACCATTTTTCCAACGAAGGTGAATGCACCTGGTACGACTTCGCCTGCGAGATCGTCACCCAGTTGCGCGAAAGAGGCGCGGGCCTCAAGGCCAAAACGATCAAGCCACTGCGAACTGAGGAATTCCCCGTTCCGGCCAAACGGCCCAGCTATTCGGTTTTGTCGAAGGAGAAGTACAAGAGGACTACCGGTACGAAGGTGCCCGAGTGGAAGCGGAGTTTGCGCAAATATTTTGACAATAGAACATAGGCGTTTAACAGCGATAAAAGGGATGAACAGGATAAAATCAGGGTCTTGATTTGGGTTTTGAATCCATCCCCTGAATCCCCTTCATCCCTGTAATAATATTTTCAGGAGGTTCTAGTGACTGGAATAAAAAAAGGTATCGTACTCGCCGGTGGGGCCGGTACGCGTCTCTACCCGCTGACGTTAGTGGCTAGCAAGCAACTGCAGCCTGTCTATGACAAGCCGATGATCTATTATCCTCTGTCCACCCTGATGCGGGCGGGGGTGCAGGATATTCTCATCATCTCGACTCCCCAGGATACTCCTCGTTTTGAGGCCTTGCTTGGGGACGGAAGCCGTTTTGGTGTCCGCCTGAGCTATGCCGTGCAGCCTGAGCCCAAAGGGATCGCCCAAGCTTTTCTGGTGGGTGAAAAATTTATCGGCAAGGATGCCGTCAGCCTGATTTTGGGAGACAATATTTTCTACGGCAAAATGGGACTGACGAAGATTTTCTCTGAATTCAATGGCGGCGCCAAAGTCTTTGGTTACCCCGTACACGATCCAGAGCGCTACGGCGTGGTTGAGTTCGACAAAGACGGCAAGGCCATCGGTATCGAAGAAAAACCGGCCAAGCCTAAATCCCATTATGCCGTGCCCGGACTCTACCTGTATGACAACAAGGTCGTCGAAATCACCAAGCAGATGAAACCTTCGGCCCGTGGGGAGCTGGAGATTACAGACGTCAATGTCGAGTATCTCAACCGCGGCGAACTGCGTGTCGAACGCCTTGAGCGCGGCATTGCCTGGCTCGACACCGGCACCCACATGAGCCTGCTCGAAGCCAGCCATTTCATCGGCACCCTGGAGGCGAGGCAGGGTTTGAAGATTGCCTGCCTTGAAGAAGTCGCGTTCAAGAAAGGTTTTTTGACGCACGCAGCAATGGAAAAAGTCATTGCCCAAACCCCCAAGTCGAGTTATCGGGAGTACCTGGAGAGGATTATCGAGGATGGGTTTTAAATGAACGTAATCCAAACAGAAATCCCCGACGTCTTAATCCTTGAACCCAAAGTCTTCGGTGACGAACGGGGTTTTTTCTATGAAAGCTTCAACCAGAAGATTTGGGAAGAAGCAACAGGGTTGAAGACAATTTTCGTGCAGGATAATCACTCCCGCTCTGTGAAAGGGGTTCTGCGCGGTCTGCATTACCAGTTGCCGCCGATGGCGCAGGCCAAGCTTGTGCGCTGTGTGGTGGGGGAAGTCTTCGACGTGGCGGTGGATATTCGCCAACACTCACCGACCTTCGGTAAATGGGTCGGGGTGCATCTCAGCGCTGAGAATAAACGCCAGTTCTGGATCCCCGAAGGGTTTGCCCATGGCTTTTTGGTGCTCAGCCAACATGCCGAGTTTCTTTATAAAACAACAAACTACTACGCGCCTGAATATGATCGGGGCATTGTCTGGGATGATCCCGATATCAATATCACCTGGCCTTATCCCGAACTACCCCAGCTCTCCGACAAGGATCGTCTGGCCAAGTGTTTTGCCGACGCTGAAGTTTTTGAGTAACCCTGATGCATCATTCTGTTAATCCCTTGAGCTTTATTCGCACCCTGGTGCGCAATCGCCACCTGACCTGGCAGATGACCAAACGCGAGGTAATGGGCCGTTATCGCGGATCCATTCTCGGCTTGTTCTGGTCTTTCTTTAACCCGATCTTCATGCTGGCAATTTACACATTTGTTTTCAGTGTGGTTTTTAAGGCCAAATGGGGGGCCAGCCACTCCGATAGCAAGACCGAATTTGCTATTATTCTTTTCGCCGGCCTGATTGTCTTCAATCTCTTTTCCGAGGTGGTTAATCGAGCGCCAAGTTTGATTTTGAGTAATGTCAGTTATGTCAAAAAGGTGGTTTTCCCGCTGGAGGTTCTTCCGGTTATAGCCATCGGTTCATCTCTATTCCATGCTTTGGTTAGCGTAATCGTACTCCTTGCTTTTAATGGCATGGTTAATCAGGTTTTTCCTTTATCTGCTTTATTGCTGCCGGTGGTTCTTCTCCCACTGTTTGCGTTGACTCTGGGTTTTGCCTGGCTCCTGGCTTCTTTAGGCGTTTTTTTACGCGATGTCGGTCAGACCGTCGGCATCCTCACAACAGCTTTAATGTTTCTGAGCCCTATTTTCTTCCCTGCCTCGGCTTTGCCCGAATCGATCCGCGGGTACCTGTTTCTCAACCCCTTGACTTTTATAATCGAGCAAGTTCGAAAGGTTTTAATTTTGGGCCAGTTTCCTGACTGGCAAGGCTTAGGATTGTCTTTGTTGGCTTACGGATTTTTCGCCTGGCTTGGTTTTGCCTGGTTCCAGAAGACACGGAAGGGGTTCGCCGATGTCCTCTGATATCGCTATCAAAGTCGAAAATCTCAGCAAGTGTTATCAAATCTACGATACACCGCGGGATCGGCTAAAACAGTTTGTCCTCCCTCGATTTCAGCGGTCCGTCGGTCTCACACCCCGGAGGTATCACCACGAATTCTGGGCTCTCAGGGATGTGTCGTTTGAGGTTCGCCGAGGTGAAACGATCGGGATCATTGGTCGTAACGGCAGTGGGAAGTCCACCTTGCTACAGATGATTTGCGGCACTTTGACGCCGACCACTGGCACGATTCAAACCAGTGGGCGTATCGCCGCTTTGTTGGAGCTCGGTTCCGGTTTCAATCCTGAATTCAGTGGCCGTGAAAATGTTTACATGAATGCATCGGTTCTGGGGCTGACCAAGAATGAGATAGACGCACGGTTTCAAGATATCGTCAATTTTGCCGATATTGGTGATTTTATAGAGCAACCCGTTAAAACCTACTCCAGCGGCATGATGGTGCGATTGGCATTCGCGGTCATTGCCCATGTGGATGCGGACATTCTCGTGATTGACGAGGCATTGGCAGTAGGTGACGCTTTCTTTACGCAGAAATGCATGCGCTATCTTCGTAAATTCATGAAAACCGGCACGGTTCTCTTCGTCAGTCATGATACCGGTTCAGTGCGAAACCTGTGCAGCCGGGCCATCTGGCTTGAAAAGGGAAATGTGCTGCAAGAGGGGGTGGCCAAGGATGTGTGTGAAAGCTACCTTGAGGCTTTTTATGAAGCGAAGCAGGGTAAAACAACGACCACACGGATAAAGGTGGCTAAAAGCAATACTTCAGGACCGGTCAAGGACCAACGCCAGGATTTCATCAACGCGAGCAACCTGCGTAATGATATCCAAATATTTGATTTCGATCCCGAAGCTCCTTCATTTGGACAAGGTGCCGCGCAAATTTCGGATGTCAGGTTGTTGGACAGGAATGGTAATCCCCTTGCTTGGATAGTCGGTGGGGAAGAAGTGGTATTGCAAGTAGAAGTTCTGGCGCAACAGTCCTTGGATTCACCAATAGTTGGTTTTTACATTAAAGATAAACTCGGGCAAAATTTATTTGGAGATAATACTTTTTTGAGTTATCTGGATTCGCCCGTTATTTGCAATGCTGGCCACTATTTGAAGGCAGAATTCTCCTTTCAAATGCCGAGGCTCGCTGCGGGTGATTATTCAATAACTGTAGCCATAGCCAATGGTACGCAAGATGTCCATGTTCAGCATCACTGGATTCACGACGCTGTATTTTTTAAATCAGAGTCAACCAGTGTCGCCGGGGGTCTCATTGGTATACCCATGAGGGCCATCAGGCTTTGCATAGAGGATAATTAGATGGAAGATATACACACCAGTTTACTCGAGGCAGCTTCGTTTTCCCCGGTTTCCGTTGAACAGCCCAATGCCTGGGTCGGACACTTGCCTTTTGCGGCGTGGTTAATTAAACGACTTCGCCCAACGATTTTTGTAGAACTAGGAACACATTCGGGGAATTCTTATTTCGCGTTTTGCCAGGCAGTCGTTGAAGACGGCCTGCCGACTAAGTGTTATGCAGTTGATACTTGGCAAGGGGAAGAACATGCCGGTTTTTACGATGAAGAAGTTTTTCGTAAGGTAAATGCTCAAAACCATGAAAATTACGAAAAATTTTCTCGCTTACTGCGTATGACCTTCGATGAAGCTGTTGACTACTTCTCAGATGGTTCTATTGACTTACTGCATATCGACGGCTTGCACACTTATGAAGCTGTTAGGCATGACTTTGAGACATGGGTGCCCAAGCTTTCGCCCGGAGCAGTCGTTCTTTTTCATGATGTTAATGTCAGAGAACGTGGTTTCGGTGTTTGGAAATTGTGGGAAGAGCTAAAGAAAAAATATTCTAATCATCTTGAGTTTATGCATTCCCATGGTCTTGGTATTTTGCAGACAAAGGGGGGGGGGGGGGCGATAGAGGCTGAATGGCTCCAGCCTCTATCGCCTGTGCAACAAACCATAAAAGACTACTTTGCCGCCTTGGGCATGAGGCAATCTGAGCGGTTTGAGATTGAGTCATTAAAAAAAGGTATTGATGAAATTAATTTGGCTGTTGCCGAGCGAGATGGTCAGCTTGAGAACCTCCACCATCTAGTTGCCGAGCGAGACGGCCAGCTTGAGAACCTCCACCATCTGGTTGCCGAGCGAGACGGCCAGCTTGAGAACCTCCACCATCTGGTTGTTGAGCGAGACGGCCAGCTTGAGAACCTCCACCATTTGGTTGCCGAGCGAGATGGTCAGCTTGAGAACCTCCACCATCTAGTTGCCGAGCGAGACGGCCAGCTTGAGAACCTCCACC
>JAWSUS010000001.1:0-139589 GCA_033549025.1 Desulfuromonadales bacterium | reverse complement strand
CCACCATCTAGTTGCCGAGCGAGACGGCCAGCTTGAGAACCTCCACCATTTGGTTGCTGAGCGAGACGGTCAGATCATTGCCCTCAAATGTAAGTTCAAAGAAGTTCTAAACAGTAAATCGTGGACTTTGACTGCACCGTTGCGTAATTTTCGCCGTGTTTTGACAAGGGCGGTAAAGTGTTCTTTGTGGAACCAAATCATAACAGTTGTAAAAAAAATATGGCACTCATTCCCAATCCCTACTCAGGCAAAGGAGAAGCTAAAGGGCATACTATTTACTCATGCCCCCTTTATGTTCCGTCACATGGTAGCTTACAAAAATTGGATCGACCATCAAAGTTTAGTGGTTGATAATGCACAGAATCCTTTAATCCCCGAAACTGTTCAGTCTGCTGAAGGCTATGTTCCTCTGCTTCAAGCGACACCTCTAGAGGATAAACCTGTAAAATTGATTTGCTTTTATCTGCCGCAATTTCATCCTATTCCGGAGAACGATGAATGGTGGGGAGAAGGGTTTACTGAATGGACCAACGTACAACCGGCTCAGCCACAGTTTGTGGGGCACTATCAACCTCATATTCCTGGTGAGCTTGGTTATTACAATCTGCTTGAACCTCTGGTACAACGTCGTCAGGTTGAGTTAGCAAAGCTCTATGGAATTAGTGGCTTTTGTTTCTATTTTTACTGGTTTGGAGGAACGCGGCTTCTGGAAGCCCCAATCGAGAACTACCTTCATGATAGAAGTTTAGATTTGCCGTTTTGCTTGTGCTGGGCAAATGAAAATTGGAGCCGACGATGGGATGGGCTGGAAAGTGACATTCTTATTTCGCAAAAACATTCACCTGAAGATGACATCGAATTCATTGCTCATGTTACACGTTACATGAAAGATGATCGCTATATCAGGATAGACGGCAAACCTCTCCTTCTTGTCTACCGGCCAAGTCTTTTGCCCGCTGCTAGGGAGACTGTAAAGCGTTGGCGTGGATGGTGCTTGGAGAACGAGATAGGTGAGATTTACCTCGCGTACACACAATCTTTTGAAAATATGGATCCTTCAACGTACGGATTTGACGCAGCTATCGAGTTTCCACCTAATAATTCTGCACCACCAAATATCACAAATAGTGTAAAGAGGAAAGCTGATGGTGATTTTTTGGGTGAGGTTTACGATTGGCGAGTGTTTGTTGAACGTAGTAAAAACTACAATGATCCGGGATATAAGCTTTTTCGAAGCGTAAATCCTGGTTGGGATAATACAGCTCGTAAAAAGAACAAAGGAAACATTTTCCTTAATAATACGCCTCAAGGGTATCAAGAGTGGCTACATAACGCAATAATTGATACACAGCGCCGTTTTGTTAATGCTGACGAACGGGTTGTTTTTATTAATGCTTGGAATGAATGGGCGGAGGGGGCGCACTTAGAGCCTGACCAGCGCAATGGATATGCTTATTTAGAGGCGACGCGGATGGCTCAAGTGAGAACTACACACTGTATGCTTCCAGACAGTAAATCAATAGCAATTATCATACATGCTTTTTACGAAGACGTTTTTATTGATATAATTAAACGTTTGAGTGGAGTCCATATTCCATTTAAGCTTTTTGTTACTACCCCTCATGATTTATATGGACGGATTGAGGATGTCCTGTCTTCCAGTGGTTTTCATTACAGCCTTGCACCAGTTGAAAACCGTGGACGCGATGTGCTTCCTTTTCTAAAAACTTTTAGGAAAATTGTTGCCGAGGGATATGCTTATTTTTTGAAAATTCACACTAAGAAATCATTCCACAGGGAAGATGGTGATTATTGGAGAGATGATCTTTACGGTAAATTACTGAGCAATGATGCTGTGCAGCGGGCCATAAGTATATTTAATGAAAATAACCGTGTGGGTCTAATTGGTCCATCCGGTCACGTTGTTCCAATGGAATTCTATTTTGGGTCGAACGCCAAAACTGTTGAGCGTCTTGCACGTAGACTCGGCCAATCCCTAGAAATGACGATCTCTTTAAACTTTGTTGCTGGCACTATGTTTTTTGCTCGTACAGATGCGTTGCTTCCACTTTTGAATTTGGAGCTAAGTGATTCTGATTTTGAGCCAGAAGCTGGACAAATTGATGGGACACTTGCACATGCACTTGAAAGAGTGATTTCTGTAAGTAATTTCGCCAAATCATACATACTTATTGATACAGATCAAAAAGAACCTGATGCTTTGATGGAGTACCAATATGCAAAGCGTAGCGTTTGAGATAAAAATTTATCGATAAAAATTTTTAAATCAATCTCAATGGGATATAGTTTTCAATGGTGAAAATTCAAAATTCTTTGTATTCCAGACTTTTTCGATACATCAGTGTGGGAGTTCTTAATACATTATTACACTGGTTTATGTTTTTGTTTTTGCACCTTTTTGTAGGAATTAATCAGGCGACCAGTAATCTTGTAGGTTTTGGATCCGCTGTTACGGTTTCTTTTTTCCTGAACGCCTATTGGACTTTTAATGCTCCTGCAAGCAGTCTGCGCTATGTCATCTTTGTTAGCTTTTTGGGTTCTGTAAACTATTTGCTAGGACACTTAGCAGATGTTTTTGCTCTATGGCCCGTACTAACGCTTGTTCTGTCTTCTGCTTTGAGTCTATTGCTTGGTTTTTCCTTTTCTCATTTTGTTGTTTTTAGGAGACATTAAATGAAAATCTCCCTTGTTGTTCCTGTGTTTAACGAGGAAGAAGCTATCCCTTTGTTTTATAAAGAAGTGCGTCACAGTTCACATTTTCAAGGATTAGATGTTGAGTTGGTGTTTGTTGATGATGGAAGTCGGGATAACACTAGGCAGCTTATTAAATCATTTTGTGAAAAAGATAAAAGGGTTGTCCTTGTGTGTTTTTCACGTAACTTCGGTAAAGAAGCAGCACTATTCGCTGGGCTGAATTATGCTACTGGCGATGTCATTATCCCTATTGATGTTGACCTTCAAGACCCTGTTGATGTTATACCCTCCATGTTGATTGAATGGCGCAATGGTGCGGAAGTTGTGTTGGCGAAACGTGTAGACCGAAAACATGATAGCTACCTTAAGCGCCGCACAGCTGAACTATTTTATCAACTTCACAACCGAATCAGCCATCCGCCTATTGAAGAAAATGTTGGTGATTTTCGCTTAATGTCAAGACAGGTGGTAACCGCTATTTTGGCGATGCCTGAACGAAACTTATTCATGAAAGGTATACTCTCTTGGGTTGGTTTTCGTACTGCTGTTGTAGAGTATAAGCGGGCAGCTCGCGTTGCGGGTAATAGTAAGTTTAATGGTTGGAAACTTTGGAACTTGGCCCTCGAAGGTATCACATCTTTTAGCACCGTGCCTTTACGAATATGGACATATATTGGCAGTTTTGTTGCGTCACTAGCGCTGTTTTACGCCATGTGGATGGTCGTTGAAAAAATTTTATGGGGCAATCCTGTCCCGGGTTACCCGTCCTTGATGACTGCTATTTTGTTCCTTGGAGGAGTTCAGTTGGTTGGCATTGGGGTTTTGGGGGAATATGTTGGGCGTATCTACCTTGAAACAAAACATAGGCCTCGGTATGTATTGCAAGAGGTAGTCAATGCCACAGAACTCAGAAATGCAGGGTGACATGCAGCGCAAGTGTTGGCAGGTATTTTCCCTTTGCTTTTTTGCTTTTTTGCTAGCACAGCACAGGCTGGTGTTCCCTTATCATGACGATTGGGGCTATGCAACGCTCTCATACAGTACTGAGGTGGTGACCGGGGTAGGAAGAGACTTCTCACAGGCTGATTTGATTCAATTTCTTTATCAGGAATATCAAAATTGGTCTGGCCGGTTTTTCCCCTTTTTTTTGCAAATTAATTTATTTAAATTTGGGGTTGAAGCTGTTCGGCTAGTGCAGATTTTCGTTTTGGTTACAATAGTTTTTAGTGCAGTTGTGGTTTTTCAGAGAGGACGGGAATTATGGTCCTCATTGTTATTGATACCTGTGGCGTACTTTTTAGCTTTGCCGACTTTTGTCACTGCAGGAGGGTTATACTGGTTTTCCGCCTCCATTGCATACGCTTGGGGAGTGGCGCTATTTGGAGTAGCAATTGGCTTAATTATTTATAAAGGTCATCTCTATTGGCCCTCCACTGTGTTGGTTGCACTGGCGGCCCTATTTCATGAACAAATGTCCGTTGCTATGTTTGCCTTTATGCTTGCTTACACGTTTTTTTTGAGCTTGCAGCGTGCCACCTTTAAGGTCTTATACCAGGAATGGCCCCATCACGTGATCGTTTTAGGGGCTGCATTGTTGGTGATATTAGCTCCTGGAAATTATGTTCGTCGTAATGTGTCGACCTATCCACATGAGGGCATTTTTGCGACCATTTGGGCTAACGCTAAAGACATTGCCACTTTTTTATTAAATTCCGAGGGCGGACCTATCTCGCTTTTTGCTGTCTTAGCTTTAATTGTTTTTGCATCAAAAATTTGTTCTTATGTGCCGGCCCGACGGATTCTTGTGACAGGGGTTGCTGTGGTCACGGTCTTGTTTGGCGTAGTTAAGCTATTTCCCCCAATAGTAACGGTTGGTTTATGGCTAGTTGGGTTTACAGTCATGCATTTTGTGGGGGTGCGTAAGGGGTGGATTCCACCGGCTATTGCAGCTACTTTTGTTGCAGCTGTAGCTTCCTTGCTTCTCTTGCTCTTCGCACCAGGTGTTTCTGGTCGGGCACTGCTCACATTTTATTTGCTGATGCTTTTTCCTTCTGTTTACTGGATAAGCATAGGGTGGGTTTGGAATCGTTGGCTGATGGTATTAGTTGCCATGCTAGCAATAATGGCGTTGCCACAGGCAATAAAAACTTACAAAGGCTATTCAGCAAATGCACCATATCATAAGGCTAACCATGCAAAATTGCTTGCTGCAGGGTTTGATACTCTGCATAATATAGGACCAAAAACCTTGTTGCTTTATCGCCTTCCTGAGGAGCGCTACGCAGAAACAATGCCATATCAACGTGATATTATATATCATTGGTTGCGGAGATATTATCAAGTCCCAGATATGACCTTCCAATGGCTGGATCCAGACCACGCACGAAGGTAATTCTTTACTCCTAGGTCGGTGTCTTAATGGAAAAAAAAACAAATGGTAGAGATAGTGATTTCTTGAGGTTAATAGCCTTCTACCTTCCCCAATTTCACCCGACACCGGAAAACGATCAATGGTGGGGGAAGGGTTTTACTGAGTGGACTAATGTGACAAAGGCGCTTCCATTATTCAATGGGCATCTCCAACCGCATCTTCCAAGTGATTTCGGTTTCTACGATCTAAGGGTACAGGAAACACGCCGTGACCAAATTCAAACCGCCAAGAACTATAATATAGATGGCTTTTGCTACCACTATTATTGGTTCTCCGGAACTCGCATTCTTAACCGTCCACTCGATGATATGCTGGCAGATCCGGACAGCGACATGCCTTTTTGCCTATGTTGGGCTAACGAGAGTTGGACGCGAAGATGGGATGCGGCAGATCATGAGGTTTTGATTGAACAAAAATATCTGCCTGGGGACGATCTTGCATTTATAAAGTCACTGGTTCCTTTCTTTGAGGATCGGCGCTACATTCGCGTCGATGGTAGGCCTTTCCTAATTATTTACCGGCCCCAACATTTGCCTGATGCTCGTAGGTCTTCTCATGTTTGGCGTGATCACTGTCGTTCAGTCGGTTTGGGTGAAATTCACATCTGCGCCGCTCTGACGCACGGCAATATGGACTACAAGCGGTTTGGTTTTGACAGTGGCGTCGAGTTTCCTCCGCATAATCTTTCTGCTGACAATATAAATAGGGATATCCGGTTTTATAAGGCATTTCGTGGTAACGTGATACAGTATGCTGACGTTGCTTGTTCTTATCTTGAGCGCGATTATGAAGGGTCAAGGATCTTTCGGACTGTGTTTCCGTCTTGGGATAACACAGCTCGGACTAATGAACGTGCACTTGTCGTCTTGAACGGCGTGCCTGACAATTACGAGTACTGGCTCTCATCTACAATTGACCGGACTTTGCAGAGCTCACTAGAAGGCGATAAATTGGTATTCATTAATGCATGGAACGAGTGGGCAGAGGGGTGCCACCTTGAACCGGATCGCTGGTTTGGTCACAGCTTTTTGCAGGCAACGCAGAACGCTAAAAGAGGGCTGCGTCGTTTTGCCTATTTCCCGGAAACGAGACTGCCCCATGTTGGTGAATCTCGCTGCCGTAAGTTTTGGCAGGATATCGGAGAGGTTCTTAATTACCACGGTGCCCTTAAATTTGGTGAGGTAAAGCTCACAATAAATCGGTTGCCTTGGTTGCGGCAAATCATCCTTTCTGCAATCAGGCTTGTTCGTACTTTCAATTCAAGAGTAATTAGACGTGATAGATAGTGATGTATGTATTGTTTGAATGAATTGAATTCCAGGCACATTTCTTAGGATATCGTGGCCAAAATTGGTAAAATTTAAAATTTTTTGATACTTTAGGTATTTAATTGTCTTGAAGTTGTCGGATCTGTTTCTGGGTGTTGTAGGCTTATGAAGGTAATTGTCTGCCTTTTGACTAAAAATTCATTATCTACGTTTCAAAGTTGGTTCGATGCCTTAAAATCCCAAAAATGTATTTTAACCGATTTTTTAATTTTTGATTCAAATTCATCAGACGGAACGAGGGAGCTTTTAAATTCAATAGGAATTTCATTTTACAGCCTACTGTCACAAAGCTTCGATCATGGCACTACGCGGCAGCTAGCCAATACCTTGTGTCATGATTCCGATATCATCGTCTATATGACCCAGGATGCTATACTGGCAAATTCCCACGCGTTGGAACGCCTCATTACTGCTTTTGATGATCCGACAGTTGGTGCAGCCTATGGTCGCCAATTACCTCGAAAATCCGCTAATCCTATCGAGGCTCATGCCCGTTTGTTCAACTATCCCCCTGAAAGCAGGAAAAAAACAGTCGATGACATTCCTTCAATGGGAATAAAGACAGCCTTTATCTCCAACTCTTTTGCGGCCTATCGACGCAGCGCCCTCAATGCCATTGGCGGCTTTCCTGACCACTGCATTGTTAGTGAAGATACTTATGTCGCAGCTAAGATGCTTTTGGCAGGTTGGAAAATCGCCTACTGTGCGGAAGCCCAGGTGAACCATTCCCATAACTACAGTTATTGGCAGGAATTCCAGCGTTATTTCGATATCGGGGTTTTCCATGCGCGCCAACCCTGGGTTCGCCAAAGCTTCGGCGGTGCCGAAGGCGAAGGTGGACGCTTTTTGCGCTCTGAAATCAGCTTTCTGTTGACAAATGCACCTCTTTTTTTGCCTTCGGCTTTTTTGCGGACCGCCATTAAGTATCTCGGTTTCAGATCAGGGGTGCTGGAGAGACTCCTTCCTGCAGGAGTCAAGCGATTCATAAGCATGCAGAAGACGTTCTGGGACCGGGAAGCTGTGGAGACGGACGATGCTTAGACAGCAGGCGCGATTGTTTACGCGTCTTACCATGTTGACCGACTCCCTCACGCTGGGTTTGGCTTTCGCCATCGCTTATATCATCCGGGGCCAGATCGGCATCGGGCTTCACAAACCCATCGAGTATCTCTGGGTGTTTTTGGTGGTCTCTCCGGTGTGGTTTTATCTGCTGACCAAACACGGGTTTTACCAGTCGATTCGGCGCCTTTCCCTCTTTGATATGATCACCCGCCTTGCCAGTGTACACTTGGCCGGAGGCATAGTGGTTGCCTCCCTGATCTATTTTCTGGATCGGGACAAATATAGCCGTGGTCTCTACCTACTTTTTCTGCTTCTTTCTTTTTTATTGTTCGTTCTCCAAAAAATACTGGTCAAAGTTATCCTCGGCTCTTTGCGGCGACGCAAGCTCAACGTCCGCCACATTCTGGTGGTGGGGACGCAGGAAAAAGCCCGCCGTTTCTGCCAACTCATCGAAAGCCATAAAGACTGGGGATTGGAGATAGTCGGTTTTGTCCAGGTGACACCGGGTACTTTACAGGAGTCGGTTGAAGGCCATCGTGTTCTCGGGCGAGCCGACGACTTGATAGCCATTTGCAAGGATATCCAGGTTGACGAGGCGGTGTTCTGCATCCCCAAGGATTATGTGGTGAGCGCCGAACCCTACCTTCAGGATCTGGAAGAGTTGGGCGTGACGGTGAGAATGGTGATGGATTTCTTTGAAGCGTCTTTTTACCGCAAGGAGATCAGCCTGTTTCACAATGAACTGCCCATACTCACCTATTATCCCAAGGCCTTCGATGCCCATCAACTTTTTCTCAAACGGGTACTGGATGTGACTGGGGCGCTGGCCGGGCTGGCGTTTACGGGTCTCATCTTCCCCTTTGTTGCCTTGGCGATCAAACTCGATTCGCCTGGTCCCCTGCTGTTCAGCCAACCGAGGGTAAGGGTGGGAAATCGTCTGTTCAATTGCTGGAAATTCCGCTCTATGCATATCGATGCCGAGGAGCGCAAAGAGGGACTGATGGCCCGGAACGAGATGAAGGGGGCCATGTTCAAGATGAAAAACGACCCACGCGTCACTCGGGTCGGCAGGTTCCTGCGCAAGACCAGCCTCGATGAGCTGCCGCAGTTCTGGAATGTGCTCAAGGGCGATATGAGCCTGGTAGGGACCAGGCCGCCGACGCCGGCCGAGGTGGAGCAGTACGAAAACTGGCAGAGACGGCGCATCAGTATCAAGCCAGGGATCACCGGCATGTGGCAGGTCAGCGGTCGTAGCACCATCGAAGATTTTAACGAGATTGTCCGCCTGGATCTGCACTATATCGACCACTGGAGCCTGTGGCTGGACATCCGCATTCTATTCAAGACGATTGCCGTCGTCTTCTCCCGCAAGGGGAGTTGCTGAAGTCTTTTTTGCCCACCACAAAGACACCAAGGCACCAAGAAAGGCTGGTTTGGGTGTGGCAGACAATAACCCGTCTCTTCATCGATTCGCGGTTTTCCTTGGTGTTCCCGTGTCTTGGTGGTGGATTTTAATATTTGTCGATTGAAAAGGGTGGTGAATGGCAGCTCGTGAGAATTCTACTTATCCGCATATTCTTCATCACGGTGCTGCCAACGGTGTAACGGGCTCCTGTCATGAGCTGCGCTTGGATGACAAGGCGGCGATTCTGGTGGACTGTGGCCTGTTTCAGGGGGATGACGCTCCTTTTCAGACTTCTGGCCGGGATGGGCAGGAGATTGACTTTCCCATCGGGCACATTCGGGCCCTGGTGGTAACCCACGTGCACATCGATCATGTTGGCCGCATTCCCCATCTGCTGGCGGCCGGCTTTGAAGGGCCGATTCTGTGTACGGAGCCTTCGGCCCTGCTCTTGCCGCTGGTACTGGAAGATGCCGTAAAAGTGGGTTTCACCCGCGACCGGCGTCTGTTGGAGCTCTTTGCCAGACGGCTCAAGCAACAGATTGTGACGGTGCCTTGCGGACAGTGGACCGAGGTCGATACCGGCACCGCCAGCGCGCTCAAGGTGCGCTTCCGGCCGGCGGGACACATCCTCGGCTCGGCCTATGTGGAGTGTTCGGCCCGTCCTGCGAAGTCCCCGGTGCCTGTACGCCTGGTCTTTTCCGGTGACCTCGGTGCCCCCTATACCCCGCTGCTGCCGGCCCCCAAAGCGCCTGATCGTGCCGATATTCTTGTATTGGAGAGCACTTACGGCGACCGGCTGCACGATGACCGGCGCGGGCGGCGGGATCGCCTCAAGATAGTGATCGATCTGGCCCTGCGGGATCGGGGCGTTATTCTGGTGCCGGCCTTCAGCATCGGGCGCACTCAGGAACTCCTTTACGAGCTGGAAGAGCTGATCTATCGCCATCGGCAGGACTATGCCGCTCGCGGTCTCCCCTGGGAGGAGCTGGAGATCATCGTCGATTCTCCGCTGGCCTCCCGCTTTACTGAAGCCTACCGTCAACTCAAACCGTACTGGGATCAGGAGGCGAAAAAGCGTCTGTCGCAGGGGCGTCATCCCCTCTGCTTCGAGCAGCTGACCACCGTCGACAGCCACGAAGATCATCTGCATACGGTCGCTTACCTGAAAAAGTCGGCTCGGCCCTGTGTTGTGATCGCCGCCAGCGGCATGTGCGCCGGCGGCCGCATTGTCAATTACCTCAAGGCGCTGCTCGGGGATGAGCGTACAGATGTCCTTTTCGTCGGCTATCAGGCCCAGGGTACGCCGGGCCGCGCCATTCAGCAATATGGCCCCGGCCATGGCTACGTGGTTCTGGACGGCCAGCGGCATGACATCCGTGCCCGGGTGCATACCATCAGCGGCTATTCGGCCCATGCCGATCAGGGGAACCTGGTGCGTTTCGTGCGCGGGATGCGGCGGCCTCCTCGCGAGGTCGTGCTGGTGCATGGCGATGAACCGGCCCGGCAGGCTCTGAAAGAGAAGCTGCAGGAAGCGTTGCCTTCGCTGCAAGTCTGGCTAGGGGAGGCAAAACCCTTTTTAGCCACGAATGACGGCAAATAACTGCAAATGAAAGCAAAACCTTTGTCTTTGGCTACAATCATTTATGGATTTATGATTTTATTTGCTTTTATCTGAACTTATTCGTGGCAAAAGGTTTTCAGCAAAGTCTTGGGTTTTTATAGTGAAATGTGGTAAGAAAGGGCAGATTTTCTTCTGCCCTTTTTAAATTTTCGGAAAGGATATAGATCATGCATATCACCGTGGTTGGCACCGGCTATGTCGGGCTGGTGACCGGGGCCTGTTTTGCTGAGATGGGCAATACGGTCACCTGTGTCGATGTCGATAGAAACAAGATTGAGCGTTTGAGGCAGGGGATCATTCCCATTTATGAGCCGGGATTAGACGATCTGGTGGAGAGCAACGTTCGTGACGGGCGTTTGCAGTTCACTACCGAGTTGGCCGAGGCCATGGCGGATTCTTCCGTCTATTTTATCGCCGTGGGCACGCCTCCCGGTGAGGACGGTTCGGCTGATCTGCAGTATGTGCTGGCCGTCGCTCGTGAGATCGGCCGCCATATGAAGGACTATTGCGTGGTGGTGGACAAGTCGACGGTGCCGGTGGGAACGGCGGACAAGGTCGCTGCCGCCATCCGGGAGACTCTGGAGGTGCGCGGGGTGTCGATCCCCTTTGATGTGGCCAGTAACCCCGAGTTTCTCAAAGAAGGCTCGGCCGTGGCCGATTTCATGCGTCCCGACCGCATTATTATCGGGACGGACGGCGAGCAGGCCAGTGAAATGTTGCGGGAGCTCTATGCGCCTTTTAACCGCAATCACGAACGCACCCTGTTCATGGGGGTGCGTGACGCCGAAATGACCAAATATGCCGCCAACGCCATGCTGGCCACCAAGATCTCATTCATCAACGAAATCTCCCGCCTGTGCGATGCCTTCGGAGTCGATGTGGAAAATGTGCGGCGAGGGATCGGCTCTGACAGTCGCATCGGTTATTCTTTCATCTATCCCGGCTGCGGCTATGGCGGTTCCTGCTTTCCCAAGGATGTCCGCGCCCTGATCCGCATGGCGGAAGAGGTCGACTTCGATTCCATGGTGCTGCGGTCGGTTCACAGCCGCAACGAGGCGCAGAAGCATGTGCTGTTCGATAAGATCACCGAGCGTTTCGGCAGCGATCTCTCGCACCTGACCTTTGGCCTGTGGGGCCTGGCCTTCAAGCCCGAGACCGACGACATGCGGGAGGCTCCCGCCGAGGTGTTGCTGCATGAACTCATCGGCGCCGGCGCCAAGGTGAAAGCCTATGACCCCGTGGCCATGGACATGGCCCGCAAGGTGCTGCCGGCCGACTGGTTTGAAAAGGGCCGGCTTGAGCTGGTGAAAAACCAGTACGAAGCCTTGGCAGAAGTGGATGCCCTGGTGCTAGTGACGGAATGGAAGCCCTTCCGCCACCCCGATTTCAACGCCATGAAGCGGGCCATGAAGCAGGCCATTATCTTTGATGGCCGCAACCAGTACGAACCGGTGGTGGTGAAAAAGGCCGGTTTTGAATACAGCGGCATCGGGCGGCGCTAAGATGAAAATTACGGAACAAAAAATATCAGGCAAGCGTTTTCTGGTCACCGGCGCCGCCGGTTTTATCGGCTCCCATGTCTGCCAGACCTTGCTGGCGCGAGGGGACGAGGTCGTCGGTCTGGACAACCTCAACGACTATTACGAAGTGCAGCTGAAGAAGGATCGTCTGGCCCAGCTCGAAGGGCGTCCCGGCTTTCGTTTTTTGCGCATGGATGTCGCTGACCGCGCCGCCATGGCGACGCTTTTCGGCGAGGAGCGCTTCGATCGGGTCATTCATCTGGCGGCCCAGGCCGGCGTGCGCTACAGTCTTGAGAATCCCCACGCCTACGTCGACAGCAACCTGGTCGGTTTCATGAACATTCTAGAGGGCTGTCGCCACAGCCAGGTGGGGCATCTGGTGTACGCCTCGTCGTCGTCTGTCTACGGCGCCAATACCCGCATGCCCTTTTCGGTGCATCACAACGTCGACCACCCTGTCTCCCTCTACGCCGCCTCGAAAAAGGCCAACGAGCTGATGGCCCATACCTACGCCCATCTCTACGGGCTTCCCTGCACCGGCCTGCGCTTCTTCACCGTGTATGGCCCCTGGGGACGGCCGGATATGGCTCTTTTTCTCTTTACCCGGGCCATTTTGGCCGGAAGGCCTATCGACGTGTACAACCACGGGAAGATGCGGCGCGACTTTACCTTTGTCGACGATATCGTCGAAGGGGTGGTGCGCACGACCGATCACGTTGCCCAGCCGAATCCCGACTGGGACAGCGATCGCCCCGATCCCGGTACGAGTCGCGCGCCCTATCGGATTTACAATATCGGCAACAACCAGCCGGTGGAACTGCTGCATCTGATCGAGGTGCTGGAGAGAGCTCTCGGCAAAAAGGCGGAGAAGAACCTGCTTCCCATACAGCCTGGGGATGTGCCGGCCACCTTCGCCGATGTCGAGGCTTTGGTACAGGATGTCGGTTTCAAGCCGTCGACCTCCATTGAGGAGGGTGTGGAACGGTTCGTGCGCTGGTATCGCCATTATTACAACGTCTGAGGATACAACGATGATTAAAAGCATGACCGGCTATGGCAAAGGCCAGGCCGAACAGGAGGGTTTATCCCTGAGCGTGGAGATTAAATCGGTCAATCATCGCTACGGGGATGTGACCATCAAGGCGCCGCGCTCGATGATGTCGCTGGAGACGGAGATAAAAAAGAGCGTCAGCGAAAAGCTCAAACGCGGCAAGATCGATGTCTTCATCACGCAGGAAGTCAACGGCGGGGGTGTCATGGCGCCGGCCCTGAACCGACCGCTGGCCGCCGCCTATGTGGCCCTCTTTGAGGATTTGCGCACGGAATTTCCGGTGGATGGCGGCATCCCCCTGTCCCTGCTGGTGTCCCAGAAAGAGGTAGTCACCCTGAAGGAGGGGGATCTGCCGCAGGAGAGTCTGAAGGCCTGCCTGGACAGCGCCTTAGCCCAGGCTCTGAATGCGCTGGAGGCGATGCGGGCAAGGGAAGGGGAGGCCACCCTGCGTGACATGGAGGCGCGGCTGGAAGTGGTGGAGAAACTGCTGGCGGCCGTGGAGGAGAGGGCGCCCCAGGTCGCGGCCGAATGGCAGAACAAGCTGAAAGAGCGCATTACCCGTTTGGCTGGTGAGGTCGCCGTGGATGAGCAGCGCTTGGCCCAGGAGGTCGCCGTCTTTGCCGACCGCTGCGACATCAGTGAGGAACTGGTGCGCTTTCGCAGTCACCTGAGCCAGTTTCGCAGCCTCTTCGAAAGCGACGAACCGGTCGGCCGTCAGATGGACTTTCTGGTGCAGGAGCTCAACCGTGAGGTCAATACGATGGGCTCCAAGTCCAATGACGCCGAGTTAACCCGGCAGGTGGTGGCCATCAAGGCCGAACTGGAAAAGGTGCGCGAGCAGGTGCAAAATGTCGAGTGAGCATCCGGCAGAATACGCCGCAAAGTCGGATGCTCCAAAAGAACCGGAAGGTGCGGGCAGCCTCTTCGTCATCTCCGCTCCTTCGGGGGCTGGAAAGACCTCGCTCTGCAAGGAAGTCATTGACTTTTTCCCTTTGCTGCGGCAGTCTGTTTCCTACACGACACGCCCCATGCGGCCGGGGGAAGTGGACGGCATCGACTATCATTTCGTGACCGCCGAGACCTTCGCCGCCATGGTGGAGCGGGGAGAATTTGCTGAATGGGCCGAGGTTCATGGCAACCGCTACGGTACGGCGCTTTCCACTTTGGCGGAGGCGATGGCGCAGGGCGAGGATGTCCTGCTCGATATCGATTGCCAGGGCGCTGAGCAACTGCGCAAGACCTGCCGGCAGGCCGTTTTTATTTTTATTCTGCCGCCGAGTCTCGATGAACTGATGCGACGGCTGCAGGGACGCCAGACGGACAGCGAAGAGGTGATCCGTCGGCGTCTGGCTAATGCCCGCCACGAAATTGCCCAAGTGCCGCTGTACGACTTCGTCGTGATCAACGATCAGTTCGCCACGGCCCTGGAGCAACTGAAGGCCATCATCGTGGCGGAGCGTTGCCGGGTTCGTCGGCATCCGGGATTGGTCGAAGATATGCTGGCGCAGGATTTTACCTAATAAACTGTGGAATCGTCGGCGATTCCATTATTTCGTCTCAGGAGAACACATTCATGGCACGTATTACCGTTGAAGACTGTCTTAAAGAAATCCCGAATCGCTTTTTGCTTGTCATGATTGCGGCCAAGCGCTCGAAACAGCTGTACAAGGGGGGCGCCTCCCTGATCGAGAACAAGGCCCGCAACAAGAAGATTGTTTTGGCCTTGCGCGAGATTGCCGCCGGCAAGGTGGATTACGAAATTCCCACCCGCAAGAAAAGCTAGCCCCTTCTTCCTTCCTGACTCTACGCGAACCGGCAGGCTCTGGTTTCCTGCCGGTCGCATGTCGAACACGAGCCGGGTAGAGTCGTCATGATCCAGTCAGCAGAAATCCTCAAAAAAGTACAAGCCTACCATCCCGGAGCCGATCTCGACCTGCTGCGGCGGGGCTGCGAATACAGCACCCGCATTCATCAGGGGGTTAAGCGCCCGTCCGGAGACCCCTCCCTGACCCATGTCCTGGAGGTCGGGCATATTTTGGCCCAACTGCGCATGGATGTAGCGACGGTGCTGACCGGCTTGCTGCATGACACCATCGAAAATTCTCTTGTATCCCTGGAGACGCTGCGGGAAGAGTTTGGTGAGGAAGTGGCCACCCTGGTGGATGGCGTCACCAAAATCGGTAAAATGACCTTCCGCACCAATGAAGAACGGCAGGCGGAGAATTTTCGCAAAATGCTGCTGGCCATGGCGCGGGATATCCGGGTCATCCTCGTCAAACTGGCTGACCGGCTGGCCAACATGCGGACGCTTGACCGTCAGCCGGAGCCAAGGCGCCGCCTGATCGCCCAGGAAACCAAGGATATCTATGTGCCGCTGGCCAACCGCCTGGGGATCAGCTGGATCAAAAGCGAGCTGGAAGATCTGTCCCTGCGCTATCTGGAGCCCAAGACCTATAAGGAACTGGCTGCCGGCATTGACAAGCGCATCAAGGAGCGGGTCAAATACGTTAACGACGTCAAGGGGATTATTCGCAACAAGCTGGAAGAAAACGGGATTTCCGGCGAGGTGAGCGGCCGTTCCAAGCATCTGGCCTCGGTGTACAACAAGATGCTGCGGCAGGGCACCGATCTCGATCAGATTTACGATCTCATCGCTTTTCGCATCATCGTGCAGTCGGTGAGGGACTGTTATGCGGTGCTCGGCATCATCCATTCGACCTGGAAGCCCATTCCCGGGCGATTCAAGGACTATATCGCCATGCCCAAGGCGAACCTCTACCAGTCGCTGCACACGACGGTTATGGGGCCTTTCGGAGAGCGCATGGAAGTGCAGATCCGCACCGAAGAGATGCACCGCATCGCCGAGGAAGGGATCGCCGCCCACTGGAAATATAAAGAAGGCGGCAGTACGCCGGCCGCCGCCCGCGAAGACCGCAAATTCGCTTGGCTGCGCCAACTGCTCGAATGGCAGCAGGAACTGGACGACAGCCGCGAATTCATGTCGACGGTCAAGATCGATCTTTTCCCGGAAGAGGTGTATGTCTTCACCCCCGACGGCGACGTCAAGGAACTCCCCCGGGGGTCTACGCCCGTCGATTTCGCCTACAGTGTACACACCGATGTCGGGCACCATTGTGTGGGCTCGCGCGTCAACGGTAAACTGGTTCCGCTGAAGACACCGCTCCATAACGGGGACATCGTCGAGGTTATCACCTCGCAGAATCAGACGCCGAGCAAGGACTGGCTGGCCTTTGTGCGCACCTCCAAGGCGCGCAACAAGATCCGGCAGTGGGTCAAAACGGAGCAGCGCGAAAAGAGTATTGAGCTCGGCCGTGATCTTCTCGAAAAAGAGCTGCGCAAGTATGGTTTGTCGCTGAAGAAAGTGGCCGTTTCGCCGGAAATGGCCCATGCCGTTGAGGAACTGGGCTTTAAGCGGGTGGATGATCTGTTGGCCGCTCTCGGTTATGGGAAGGTTTCCCTCGGACAGGTGATCGGCCGTGTCGTGCCCCAGGAGAAACTTCGGGAAGAGCGTCCGGCCCCGGGGCGTTTCGAGAAAGTTCTTGAGAAAATTCGGCGCAAGCCGTCAAGCGCCCTGAAGATCGACGGTATCGAGGACATCCTGGTGCGCTTTGCCAAGTGCTGCAATCCCCTGCCCGGTGACCCCGTTATCGGCTTCATTACCCGAGGCCGGGGCGTGACCGTGCATGCGGAAGACTGCCCCCATGCCATGGAAGGGGATCCGGAAAGGCGTGTCGTGCTGGAGTGGGATCGCAAGAAGAAGACCACCCGGCCGGTCAAGATACGGGCCTACTGTCAGGATCAGAAGGGGATTCTCGCCGGTATCTCGGGTGCTATCAGCAATTGCGAGGCAAACATCATCACCGCCAGTGTGCATTCGACTCCGGACCATAAGGGCGTCAACACCTTTGAGGTCGATGTGCAGGATCTCGATCATCTGAATCGGGTGATGGCGGCGATTCGCAAGGTCAAGGGCGTCTACAAGGTCGAGCGCGTACGGAATTAAAGCGCTAAAAAAGAAGGGGGATGACAATGAAGAAGATTGAGACGGATAGAGCGCCGGCGGCGATCGGTCCCTATTCCCAGGGAGTGGCGGCAGGTGATTTTATCTTTTTCTCTGGCCAGATTCCTCTGGATCCTGTGAGCGGAGAACTGGTTCCCGGCGGCATTGACACACAGGCGCGTCAGGTCATGGCCAATATGGGCGCGGTGCTGGCGGCGGCCGGACTCGACTTTTCCCATGTGGTCAAAACGACAATTTATCTGACGGATCTGGCCGATTTCGCCGTGGTCAACGGGATCTATGGGGAATTCTTTTCAGGAACCTATCCGGCCCGAGCCACAGTGCAGGTGGCGGCTCTGCCCAAGGGGGCAGCCATCGAGATCGAGTGGGTGGCTTTTCGGGGCTAAAAACATGCGGACAGATGCAGAAGGGGTACAAAAAAGAGGGGCGCCTGAATCAGGGTGCCCCTCTTTTTTGATGATTTCGGCAACGGTGCAATCAGACAGGTTTGGTTACCGCCCCGGAACGGATGCATCGGGTGCATACCTTGACGGAACGAACGGTGCCATTGCTGATGGTTTTGACCTTCTGCAGATTGGGAAGCCAGACTTTGCGCGTTTTGTTATGTGCATGGCTGACATTGTTGCCAGTAGTACGACCCTTGCCGCAAATTTCACAGACCTTAGACATGGTAATTTGACCTCCTGGAAGTTTCGAACGCCAATTGTTATCACGCCTTGCGGCGTATTGCAAGAAGTTTTTGCCTCGTTATTTTGAAAAGAAAAGTCGATTTTCCGTTGCTTATGCGGGCCTGAAAGATTTGCCGCCACTGAGCCTTTCAGCTACGGCATAGCCCACCAGAATCTCGCCGGAGGCTCCGAGTGCCGGCCAGACGCCCAAGCCCTGAGCGAGCAGCAGATTTCCCTTGAGCTGGACGGAATTAACCAGACCAGGCAGCGGTTGGGCGAAAAACGGTTTAGGCAGGGCGGGGATCCGTTCCGAAGAAGGTGCCTCGTGGAGAGTAAAATCGATAAAGGGGAAAACAGGGGTAAGCTCTTCCCGCAAGTCGGTCGGCAGGATTGTCTGGGCGATCGGAGTGGACACCGTTTCGATAAGGCAGGTGCGCGGGTTGGTGGCCGTCAGGGTAAGCCGCCTTGTTGACGATGCCCGCCAGATAACGCGCCGCGCCAACATGGGCGACAGGCGGTTTATGGGGCTGGTCATAAAGGCCGGTGAAAATGGTTCGGAAGTGGGCCTCTCAAAGGGAGGGGGCAGCAGTCGGGCGCCGGCAGGACTGCCTAAAATAAAATGGTCAGCGGAGCAGACGGCCCCATCTTTGCGGGTCAGGCTGTGCAGACGGCGACCTTCCCTATTCAGAGAAGCGATATCGCTCAACTCAAGAGCGTCCCCGTGAAACTGGTCGAAGCGGTGCAGCAGCAGTTCCTCCAGGCCGGAAGCGGAGACGGTTTCGTGTTGCCGGATCCAGCTCCAGAGCAGGGCGCCTTCCGCCAGGGAAAGCTTTCCTATCGGCTGCCCCGAAACCCCTTCAAACAGCGCGGTGAGAGATTCTGTTGCTGACGTTGTTCCCAATGATTGGGCAAGGACGGCTTCAAGGGGCTTTTTGAAGAGCCCGAAATGCCCTCTGGCCCTCAGATTGGCGTGCAGAGGGCGATTCGTCAGGGCTGTTTTGCGGCTTCGCCAGAGATTGCGCTCCAGACGTTCGCCTTTGTCGGCCAGCTCCTTAAGGAGATTCGAGACCTGTTCATGCTGATCGGGAAATTCGCGAAAGAGCTCTTCCTGTTTGGAGTGGCGTCCGTGGATTTCCCAGCGGGCTTGCGGGGTCAGAATCTGCAGAGGGCGGGCGGAGGTGGCGCAAGAACGACCGCCTAGGGACAACAGCAGCTGCTGCAGATGAAAGGAAGAGAAAAGCCAGGGCGAGGGAGTATAGGGTTCTCGGCAGAAGACAACCTTGTAGCCCCGTCGGGCGAGCAGTGCGGCTGTCACTCGCGCGGCCAGACTCTCGCCCAGAATGGCAATGTCGTAGTGTCTCTGTCTCACACCTTATGTCTCGGAAATCTCGACGGGTGGGTTGGTCAAGGCATTGTCCGGGGGGGTGAGGGGCGGCAGGATGCGAACGCGGCGGCCTTCAATATGCAGTCTGCCCTGGGCGAAAAGCTGAATGGCCTGAGGATAGATCCGGTGCTCCTGCTTCAAAATCCGGGCCGCCAGGGTCGCCTCGGTATCATCGTCCAGAACGGGTACGACGGCCTGAATGATGATCGGGCCGGTATCGACGCCATTATCGACGAAATGGACGGTGCATCCGGAAAACCGGGCACCGTATTCGATTGCTTTACGCTGCACGTGCAGGCCGGGAAAGGCGGGAAGCAGAGCCGGGTGGATATTCATGATGCGGCCGGGAAAGGCGTCCAGCAGAACAGGAGTGATCAGGCGCATGAAACCGGCAAGAACCACCAGGTCGACGTGCGCCTCCTGCAGGGCATCCACCAGGGCCTGGTCGTAGCTTTCGCGGGACTCGTAGTCGCGATGATTGATGCAGCGGCAGGGGAGGTCGGCCTGGCGAGCCCTTTCCAGGGCGCCAGCCTCCGGGTTATTGCTGAGGACCAGGACGATTTCAGCGTCAATGGAATGATCACGGCAACGGTCGATGATGGCCTGCAGGTTCGTCCCTCCGCCTGAGGCGAGAGCGCCTATGCGTACTTTCTGTGCCACGGTTTCCCTTGCATGTAATTGAATGGTCAAGATGTTTGAGGCTGCCGGCAACGGTTCAGATCAGCTTCACCTGTTCGTTGCAGTCGGGGCATTTGGTTATCTCGCCGATCAGGTAGGCTTTCTCCTGCAGCCCGCCGAGACGGCCGAGAATATCCTCGGCTTCGGCCGCCGGTACGATAAGAACCATGCCGATGCCGTAGTTGAAGGTCCGGTACATCTCGGTTTCGTCAATGTTGCCGCCCTGGCGCAATGCTTCAAAGATGGGAGGCTTGGGCCAACTGTCCTTTTGAAGAATCGCCTGGCAGTTTTTGGGTAGAACGCGGGGGATGTTTTCGAGGACGCCGCCACCGGTGATGTGGGCCATGCCCTTGATCTGGAAGTCGCGGATCAGGTTGAGAATCGCCTTGACGTAGATGCGCGTGGGGGTGAGCAGGGCCTCTCCCAGGGGGGCTTGCAGTTCATCGAGACGACTGTCGATCGAAAGGCCCATTTTGTCGAAGAAGACTTTGCGGGCCAGGGAATATCCGTTGGAATGCAGACCGCTCGAAGCGATGCCGATGATGGCGTCGCCAACGGTGATGGTGGAGCCGTCGATGATTTTGTCGTCATCGACCACGCCGACCGTGAAGCCGGCCAGGTCGTATTCTCCCTCACTGTACATGCCCGGCATCTCGGCCGTTTCCCCGCCGATGAGAGCGCAGCCGGCCTGTACGCAGCCCTCGGAAATGCCCTTGACGATCTCCACGGCTTTTTCAGGGGAGAGCTTGCCCGTCGCCAGGTAGTCGAGGAAAAAGAGGGGTTCGGCCCCTTGGACGATGATGTCGTTGACGCACATGGCGACGAGGTCGATGCCCACCGTGTCGTGTTTGTCCATCATGAAGGCCAGCTTGAGCTTGGTTCCCACGCCATCGGTCGAGGAGACCAGCGTCGGCCTCTTGTATTTGTCGGCATGAAGAGAGAAAAGACCGCCAAACCCACCGATATCCGTTTTGACCTCGGGGCGTGTCGTGGCTTTGACGAGGGGTTTGATCATCTGTACAAAACGATTGCCGGCATCAATGTCTACACCGGCGTCCCTGTAGGTAATTTTGTCTTTTTGGCTCAATGCGGCAGGCTCCTTGATGGTGAAAAGTGGCCCCTTTTTAAATCAATGATCCCCCCTTGTCAATGGCAATCTGCCCCCCGGCGACCGGGGCCGCATTAGTTCTTTACAGGGGGTTGAGGGGTGCATTAAGATAGCGGGCCACGACATGGGGCGGTAACGGCGATGCTTCGGCAAATTGACTCCGCAGGGTCACCATTTTATCTTATTTTACCTTGATGTCACGGCAAATTTTTCCTCTGTATCATACCGTTCTGCCCGGTGTGGTTTCTCCTTACAGGGAGTATGCGATTGGACCACGCTTCTATCCGGCCCATGACGCCCCAGGATCTGGAAGAGGTTCTGCGTATTGAAGGCTTGTGTCAGGCTCACCCCTGGTCGGCTGCCTCTTTTTTGGCTGAACTGGACAACCCGCACAGCCGCATCGATCTCCTCTTTATGGAGGATCGCCTGGTGGGCTTTCTCTGCTCCAGTCTCGTGTGCGGCGAGATGACCATCCTCGATGTGGCGACCGACCCAAAGTTCCGCCGCCGGGGAGTCGCGGCCAGACTGCTCACGCATGGGCTGGAACAGGCCAGGCAGGTCGGTCTGGAAAAGGTTTTTCTGGAGGTACGGATTAACAATGCCGGGGCCATCGCCCTTTACCGGCGTTTCGGCTTTCGGGAGATTTCCCGTCGTCCCGGATATTATGCCGATGGCGAGGACGCCCTGGTGATGCAGCGTGATGAAATAAAGTCAGAGTCCGGTTTTTAGGAACCGCTCGGTTCCAACCGGCGATTAACAGGAGAGAGAGTCGGTATGAAGAATTACAAAACCGTAGTGCTGTCCAACCAGGAAATATCCACCGGATATTACCGTATGCGTATCCTGGCGCCCGGTTTCGGCAGCAAGGCCAAGCCCGGCCAGTTCCTCATGTTTCGGGTGCAGACGTCCCTGCCGCCTTTGCTGCGGCGTCCTTTCGGCATCTTCCGCACCGGTTTTCTGCCGGCCGACTGCGATGGACAGCCGCCCAAGGAGTTTGTGGAAATTCTCTACAAAGTGGTCGGGCGTGGAACGGACATCATGAGCAATCTTCAGGTAGGCAGCAAGGTGGAAGTCCTCGGTCCCTTGGGGCGCGGCTTCGATATTGGGGTTCCTGGGGAACAGAAGATTCTGGTGGGCGGTGGCATCGGTCTCGTACCGCTTTACATGCTGGCCAGGGAGTTGACCCGGAAGAGTTCTGTGCGCCTGCTGATGGGCGGGCGAACACGGGAAGATATCCTGGCCGTGACCGAATTTGAACGTTTGGGGGTCGAGACCTACGTGTCTACCGATGACGGCAGCCTGGGCGAAGAAGGCCTGGTGACCCAGGTGCTCTTGCGCAAGCTCGACAAGTATCCCAACGCCTCCGTCTATGCCTGCGGACCGATGCCGATGATCGAAGCGGTGCAGGAGATCTGTGCCACGCGGGGGGTGCCCCTGCAGGTGTCTTTGGAGGCCCTCATGGCCTGCGGAGTCGGCGCCTGTCTCGGGTGCGTGGTCAAAGGCGCCGGGCACAGCGAGGCCAGCCCGCGGTATCTGTGCTCCTGCAAGGAGGGGCCGGTCTTCCGGGCGGAACAACTGGATTGGACGAAACTGGGGCAGGAGCCCGGCTATTGTGAGGGATGCAAGATATGAGCGGAAAAGCCAAAGAAAACGGGATGAAGAACAAACGCCCCAGCCTGGCGGTGGAGATCGCCGGCATCAAATTGAAGAATCCGGTCATGCCGGCTTCGGGCACCTTCGGTTATGGTGAAGAATATGCGCCCTTTATCGACCTGGAGCGCCTCGGGGCCATTGTGACCAAAGGCCTGTCCTTGGCGCCCAAGGCCGGCAATCCCACGCCGCGCATCGCAGAGACCATCAGCGGCATGCTCAACGCCATCGGCCTGCAGAACGTCGGCGTGGACGCCTTTATCCAGCATAAGCTCCCCTTTCTGAGGGAAATCAATACACCGGTCATCGTCAATTTCTTCGGCAACACCCTGGACGAGTATGGCGAGGTGGCCCGGCGGCTTTCCGATATTCCCGAGGTAGCCGGGGTCGAGCTGAACATCTCCTGCCCCAACGTCAAGCAGGGCGGCATCGTCTTCGGTACGGACCCCAAGGCGGCTTCCGAGGTCGTCGGTCTGGTGCGAAAGCACCTGAAAAAGCCCCTTATCGTCAAGCTGACTCCCAATGTCACCGACATATCCGTTACGGCCCGAGCCGCCGAAGAGGCGGGGGCCGATGCTATCTGCTGCATCAACACCCTCACCGGCATGGCCGTGGACATCAAGACCCGGCGGCCGCGCCTGGCCAACAAGACGGGCGGGCTTTCGGGGCCGGCCATCCGGCCGGTGGCGGTGCGCATGGTCCACCAGGTGGTGCAGGCTGTCAAAGTGCCCGTCATCGGTGTCGGCGGTATCATGCGTCCCATGGATGCCCTGGAATTTCTTATCGTCGGGGCCAAAGCCGTGCAGGTGGGCACCGCCAACTTTGTTGACCCCGCCGTCATGATGACCATTATTGACGGCATCGAGGCTTTCTGTGTGGAAGAGGGGATTACGGATATCCATCAGCTGATAGGCAGCCTGCAACTCTGAGGCGCACCGGGGGAACATGGAGGTCATCACCACCCACGTCAATGCCGATTTCGACTGCCTTGGCAGCATGATTGCCGCCAAACGGCTCTACCCGGATGCCCATCTGATCTTTGCCGGGGCCCAGGAGCGGAATCTGCGTGAGTTTTTGCAGGAAGACGGGGTGGTGGACCCGGCCCTGTTCGAACGCGTGAAGGATATCGACCTGGAGCAGGTCACCCGGCTTATCCTGGTGGACGTGCGACAGTCCGACCGCATCGGCCCTTTCGGCGAGGTGGCCCGTCGGGAGAAGGTGGAACTCCATATCTACGATCACCACCCGGCCGGCAAGGCCGATCTCAAAGGCGTGGTGGAGCACATCGAGCCGGTTGGCTCCACCGTGACGGTCCTGACCGGCATCTTCCGGCAGCGGGATATCGTGCCGACGGCGGAGGAGGCGACCATGATGATGCTCGGCCTCTACGAAGATACCGGCAGCCTGCTCTTCAGTTCCACCACCACGGACGATTACCTGGCCGCCGCTTTTCTCCTCTCCCATGGCGCCGACCTCAACACGGTCGCCGATTTTCTCACCCAGGAACTGACCGCCGACCAGGTGGCGCTGCTGCACGATCTGATCGAGTCCCGCACGATTCTCCATATCGCCGGTGTCGAAGTGGTTGTCGCTCAGGCCTCGGCGGATCACTTTGTCGGCGATCTTGCCGTATTGGCCCATAAACTCATGGACATGGAAGGGACGCAGGCGCTGATCGTGGTTGTGCGTCTGGGCGGACGGGTGTTCATGGTCGGACGCTCCCGGGCACCCGAAGTCGACATGGGGCAGATTTTCTCTCGCTTTGGCGGCGGCGGCCACTCTTTTGCCGCCTCGGCGACCGTGCGCGACCTGACCCTGCTGGAAATCGTCGATCGGTTGCCCGCCGTGTTGCAGCAGCACGTTCAGCCTCGCTGGGAGGCCCGCCACCTGATGTCCTCGCCCGTAAAAACCATCGCTAAAGACGCCAGTATGCGTGAGACGCGGGCCATTTTCACCCGCTACAACATCAATGCTCTTCCCGTGGTGAACGACAACCGGGTGGTTGGTCTGATCACCCGCCAGCTGGCGGATCGGGCCGTTCACCATGGTCTGGCCGAACAGCCGGTCAGCGACTACATGACAGGCGATTTCTTCGAGGTCGGCCCTCATACCCCCATCACCGTGCTACAGGAACAGCTGATGGAGCGCAATCAGCGGTTTGTCCCGGTCGTGGAGGAAGGCCGCCTAATCGGCGCCATCACCCGCACCGATCTTCTGCGCCACATGATTTCCGGCGCCCGCGCCCTGCGCACCGGCACCGAGGCGATCGATACCCTCGTTGGCGGAGGTGGCCTCAAAAAACGGCGGGTGGAGCGCATGCTGGCCGATCAGTTGCCCCAACGCATTCAGGATCTTCTGCGGCAGCTTGGGCGCATCGCCGATGAACAGGGGGTCAGCATTTTCGCTGTCGGCGGTTTCGTGCGCGACCTGCTCTTGCAGCAGGAAAATCTCGATATTGATATCGTCGTCGAGGGCGATGGCATCGCCTTTGCCGAAGCCTGCGCCATTGACCAGGGCTGCCGCATCCGTTCTCACAAGAAGTTCGGCACGGCGGTGTTGATTTTTTCTGACGGCTTCAAGCTGGATGTCGCTTCTGCCCGCATGGAATATTACACCTCTCCCGGCGCTCTGCCCCAGGTCGAACACGCCGGCATCAAGCTCGACCTTTATCGGCGCGACTTCACCATCAACACCTTGGCGATCGCTCTGAATGAGGCCCATTACGGCGAACTGATCGATTTTTTCGGCGCCCAGAAAGATCTCAAGGAAAAGGCTGTGCGCGTCCTGCACAGTCTGAGCTTTGTCGAGGACCCAACGCGGATTTTCCGTGCCATTCGCTTTGAGCAGCGCCTCGGTTTTCATCTCGGCGTTCACACCCAGCAGTTGCTTCAGAGTGCCGTGCGCATGGGGTTTCTTGCCAAGGCGGGGGGGCGCCGCATCTACAACGAATTGGTCATTATTCTCAAAGAGGCGGCGCCGTTGCCGGCTTTGCTGCGCATGGGAGAGTTCGGCTTGCTCCAGCGCCTGCAGGCCGGGCTTGAGGTGAGCCCTGCCGTCCGGCAGATTTTCGAGAGAGCGCCGCGTATTTTGAACTGGTTCGAACTGCTCTATACGGGGGAGACCTGCCAGGCCTGGCAGGTCTATTTCCTCTGCCTGCTTTCCGATCTTGATCATGCGGCCGTGCGCGGTTTCTGTGAACGCCTGGATATTCCGCCCAAGTCGCGGCAGGTGTTTATGGAGGAGCGCCGGGAAGGCCTGCGTGTTCTGCAGCTGCTGGAGCGCCGCCACAGTCGGCAATCGAACCCGGGCCCTGTTGACCTGCACCGCTGGCTGGAACCCCTCTCCATAGAGATCCTGCTCTTTCTCATGGCTCGCGCCTCCTGCGAAGAAGTGCGGCGCTGGATCTCCCTGTTCGTCACCCAGCTGCGCGAGGTCTCGCCGCTGCTCACCGGACATGACCTGCGCAGTCTCGGCATTCCGCCCGGCCCCGAGTACAAAACGATTCTTGCGGCACTGCTCAAGGCCCGTCTTACCGGACGCGTGGTCGCCCGCGAGGATGAATTGGCCATGGTGCGCAAGCGTTTTCTACCGCAGGATGTCGACGGCGACGAGTAGCCGCCTTTTCATCGGGTTCGGCGGTTGGGTCGGGTCGGGATTCGTTGACTTGCTCTGCCGTATCTGTTAAGAAATTTTACCTTTGCTCTCGAAACGGATCTGCCGAAATGGAACAAATACTGGTTAAAATTTCGATCATGCTGGTCCCTGCCTTGCTGGCGGTCACCATGCATGAGTTGTCCCACGGCTTTTTTGCCGAAAAGTTCGGAGATCCCACTGCCCGCCTGTTGGGACGACTGACTCTCAACCCTCTCAAGCATCTCGACCCCATCGGTACCCTGGCCCTGCTTTTTTTTGGTTTCGGGTGGGCGCGTCCCGTTCCCGTTAATTTCAACAACCTCAGAAATCCCAAGCAGAACATGATCTGGGTCGCCCTGGCCGGTCCTCTGAGCAATTTTGCCCTGGCGTTGCTTTCGGCGCTGCTACTGCGAGGACTGGCCGTGATCGCCGAGCTGAAAGTTCTGGAAGGGACCCTGCTGCAGGCGGCCTTCGAACCCATTGTGCTCATGGTGTCCTTCAGCCTGCTGATCAATGTCATTCTGGCCGTTTTCAACCTGATTCCCGTGCCTCCGCTGGATGGCGGCCGCGTCCTGACGGGCATCCTTCCCAAGAAACAGGCCGATATGCTGGCCCGGCTGGAGCCTTTCGGGTTTGTCATCATCATCTTCGTGGTGTTCTTCACCGATGTCTGGCGCGTTTTTCTGTATCCCCTCATCTGGTTCGTGGTCGATAAGCTGGCCGGGCCCCAGGTGGGTGTGGTGGAATACGTCATGCATTTCCTGTTCGGAAACTGAGGCCCCTGCTTCATGGCCTATCAGGTAAAAATCGAAAATTTCGAAGGCCCCCTCGACCTGCTTCTCCATCTCATCAAAAAGAACGAGATGGATATCTACGATATCCCCATGGCGGAGATCACCACCCAGTATCTGGCCTTCATCGACGCCATGAAGAGTCTCAATCTCGATGTGGCCGGCGAGTTTTTGCTCATGGCGGCGACCTTGATCCATATCAAGTCCCGCCTGCTGCTGCCGGCCAGCGAGGAGGAGGATCTGGAGGACGAAGAGGAGGACCCGCGCGCCGAACTGGTTCGCCGCCTGCTGGAATACCAGAAATACAAGGACGCGGCCGAAAGGCTCGATGCCTTTCCGCAACTGCAGCGGGACGTCTTTGTGCGGGATTTTCTCGAACCGGAGGCCGAGCCGGCGGCAGAGACGGAGTTTGAAGCCGTAGGCATCTACGAACTGGTCGAGGCTTTTCGGCGTTTTCTGCAGGAGCATCCCGAAGCGCCGGTGCACGAGGTCGATACGGAGCGGCTTTCCGTCACGGAGCGCATCCATGGCATTCTGGATCTCTTTAGCCAGCGGGAAAACCTGCTCTTTACCGAACTGTTCAGCCAGAAGCCCGACCGGCACGAGATCGTGGTCACCTTTCTGGCCATGCTCGAATTGGTCAAGCTGCGGCTGATCCGCCTGATGCAGAACGACAAACATGGTCCTATCTGGCTCTATCCGTCTGAGGATGGCGGTGAGCGGGCGACCTGGCCTGTGGATGAGGAGACCCTTGGATACCACTGAGATCAAGACCATCGTGGAGTGTCTTATTTTCGCCTCCGAGGCGCCCATCAAGGCGGAGAGGCTGGCAGAGGCGCTCGATGTGGACAAAGAGGCGGTTGTGACGGCCCTGCGGGAGTTGGTACGCGACTATGAGTCCATGCGGCGCGGCTTTTTTCTGCAAGAGGTGGCCGGTGGCTACCAGTTCCGCAGTCGCCCCGAATATGCCGAATGGGTGCGGCGCCTGCAGAAGAACCGGCCCTTCAAGTTTTCCCGGGCGGCTCTGGAGACCCTGGCCATTATCGCCTACCGGCAACCGGTGACCCGGGCCGAGGTCGAATACCTGCGTGGGGTCGATTCCGGCGGCGTCGTCAAAACTCTCCTTGATAAACATCTCATTCGCATTCTGGGTAAAAAAGATATCGCCGGGCGGCCTCTGCTGTACGGCACCACCGCCGAGTTTCTGCAGGTATTCGGTCTGGCCGATCTCTCCAGCCTGCCGACCCTGAAGGAATTCAGCGAACTGACCCCTGAAACGCTGGAAACGGAAGGGGCGCACCTCGAAGACGATGCCGAGCACGGCTGGCCTGAGGACGAACTGGATGAATAAGGGAGCCGCTGAAAGGCTGCAGAAGATCATCGCCGCCGCCGGGCTGGCTTCTAGAAGAGAGGCGGAAAAGTGGATCGAGGCGGGGAGGGTGACGGTGAACGGCCACCCAGCCAGCCTGGGTGATACGGCCGATCTGGCTCGCGACGAAGTGGCTGTCGACGGCAAACCCCTCGCCCAGCCAGGCCGCCGCTACTATATCCTGCTCAACAAACCGGCCAAATACCTGACCTCCCTGCGGGATCCTCAAGGGCGCCCCCTGGTCACGGATCTGGTGCGTGAGGTGGGGGCTCGACTCTTTCCCGTTGGACGACTTGACTTCATGACGGAAGGACTGCTCATTCTGACCAATGATGGCGACTTCGCGCAGGGTCTGGCCCATCCCCGCCATGAGGTGGATAAGACCTATCTGGTTCGCGTGCGCGGGGCGCTGAACGCGGCCGCGCAAAAACGCCTGCAGGAGGGCGTCGACCTGGAAGATGGGCGTACGGCTCCGGCTCGGGTCGCGCAGGTGAGGCAGTCCGGCAGTCACACCTGGTTTGAGATCACCATCCATGAAGGGCGCAACCGGCAGGTGCGGCGCATGTGCGAGGCGGTGGGCCACCCGGTGAGCCGCCTCAAGCGTGTGCGCCTGGCTTTTCTCGATCTCAAGGACATTCCTCCCGGTCAATTTCGTCATCTCACCCCGGCCGAGGTCGGTCGATTGAAAAAGCTCTAATCTCTGGCATACTTGAGTATTAATTTCTTGCTGCAAACCACCTGCCCATGAGGGAGCCTTTATGAAAATTCGTCTTGATTACACCAATATGATGGCTGATGCCGTGGGAGAGAAGCAAGGGATTCACGAGGCGGATCTCGACGCGCTGAAACCCAGAACTCAGGAGATTCACCGGCAGCTGATGGCGGCCCGCCAGCAGGGGAGCCTGCCTTTTTACGACCTTCCATTTGACCGCTCCACTCTCGATGAAGTCGTCGCTCTGACAGCGGATCTTCGCCGGGATTTTGACGATGTCGTCGTTCTGGGCATCGGCGGATCTGCCCTCGGCACCCTGGCGCTTTTTCGGGCTCTGTGTCCCTTTCACCACAACCTGCTGACCCCAGATAAGCGCGGCGGCTATCCCAGACTGCATGTTCTGGACAACGTCGACCCCGCCGGTATTGCCCAGAGCCTCGATTTGCTCGACCCTTTGCGCACCGTTTTTCTGGTGATCAGCAAGTCGGGAACCACCGTCGAGACCATGAGTCAGTTCGCCATTGCCCGTCAGTGGGCCTCGGACGCCTGTGGGAAAGAGGTGAACCGCCATTTCATCCTTATCACCGATCCGGACAAAGGGGTGTTGCGACGTCTGGCCGACGAGCAGGGCTATCGATCCCTTTCCATCCCCGCGGGGGTTGGGGGGCGTTTTTCCGTTTTTACGCCCGTCGGACTTCTGCCCCTGGCGGCTGTGGGCGTCGATGTGCAGGAGCTATTGGCTGGAGCGGCGGCCATGGAGAAACGGGCCACCCTGGAGGATTTCCGTAAAAACCCCGCCTATATCAACGCGGCTCTGCAGTATCTGGCCTACCGTAAGAATATGCCTATCTCCGTCATGATGCCCTACAGCGATGGTTTGCGGGACATGGCCGACTGGTATCGCCAGCTCTGGGCGGAGAGTCTTGGAAAAAAATTCGGACTGGACGGCCAGGTGATTCACGTGGGGCCCACCCCGGTCAAGGCGCTGGGAACCACCGATCAGCACAGCCAGGTGCAGCTGTATATGGAGGGGCCTTTTGACAAGGTCGTCACCTTCCTGGCTCTGGACGATTATGGCGCTGACCTGACCATTCCCCCCGTCCCGGGAGCGCCCGAACTTGACTATCTGCAGGGCAAAACCCTTGCCCAACTGATTCGCAGCGAACAAAAAGCGACCGCCATGGCCCTGTCCACCAATGGCCGCCCCAACTGCACCCTGACCCTGCCCGACCTTTCGCCTCACTCCCTTGGGGCGCTGGTTTACATGCTGGAGGTGCAGACCGTCTTCGCCGGTGGGCTCTTCGGGGTCGATCCCCTCGATCAGCCGGGGGTCGAGGAGGGAAAGGAATACACCTATGCCCTGATGGGACGGGCGGGGTACGAGCAGAAACAAAAGGCCTTTGATGACTGGTTTCGTGGCGTCAAGGAGCGATTTGTCTAGGCTTGCCCCCGACCCCGGTGGAAAAGTCCTACTCCTTTGTTTTCTAAAGATAAAATCAGCATTCTTTGGCCTTGACAGTCCCGGTGACGATAGTTTAGGTTAGACGGACGCGCATTTCTCCGCACGGATTATTTCTCCCAGGTGGCAAAGAGTCTATGAAAGAAAAATTACTGGCGTCCGCCCAGAAAAATATCCAGAAAGGTCAGTTGGCCAAGGCTATCAAGGACTACCAGAAGCTGGTCAGTGTCGATGCGAAGGATATTCGCCACCGACAGAAGCTGGCTGAACTTCTGAGCCGGGCCAAGATGGTCGACGAGGCCATTACCGAATATGAAGCGGTCGCCAAGCATTTTTCCAACACTGGGTTTTATCTGAAGGCCATCGCTGTCTACAAGCAGCTGCAGAAGCTTGACGCGAGCCAGCCCCGATTCTATCAACGCCTGGCCGAACTCAATGAAAAACAGGGCCTGGCCGGCAACGCGCTGGCCGAATACCGTTCCCTGGTCAGCCTTTACGAAAAGCAGAGCAAACACAAGGAGGCTGTCGGCATTCTCGAGAAGATGAAGAGTCTTGATCCCGAGAACCTCTCCATCCGGGTCAAAATAGCCGAACGCTATGTCGACAGCGGCAACCCCGACCAAGCCCTCACCGAATTCGATGATGTCTGCAAAGTCCTTGAGGAGAAACAGGACTGGGCCAGACTGCTGAAGCTCTATGAGATCTTTCTCCCCCTTTTCCCCGATAATGTGACCCTGAAGGCCGGACTGGCCCAGACCTTCATCCGTGAAGGCGAGGTCGAAAAGGGGATGCAGTGGCTCAAGGGGCTGATCAAGAGCCATCCCGACGATATCTCCATCCTTGCCGCCCTGGCCTGGGCCTATAAGGAGACGGGTGATCTGGAAAATAGCCGGGTTACGCTCAACCATCTCCTTAAAGTTGATCCGGACGATCTGGCCATGCAGGAAGAGCACGCCCGACTCCTTTTGCAACTCGATAAGGCCTCCGTTGCTTTGGAGGCCCTGGAGCCGGTTAGGGAAGCTTTCAAAAAAGCTGAAAAGACGACTGTTCTCAAAGAGCTGTATGAGGGTCTGCTTGAGGCTTTGCCCAATGATCAACGGGTTATTGCGACCCTTAAAGGGCTTTATGAAGAGGCGGGTGAGGGAGACAAACTGTTCGATCTGATGTCCCGCGCCGAGAAGGATGCTTTTGCCGATGAGATTCCCGCCGCTCCCACGGAAGAAGTACCACCTGTGCTGGAAGCGTTGGGGGAAACCGGTGAGACGCAAGGGGCGGAACTCGAGGACCTCGTCGCGGACGAGATCGATGAAGCCGAAGGGGTGGAAACGCTGGCGGATGCAGATCTTGTCGAAGCGGTTGATGACCATGAAATCGAGATGGATCTCGAATTGGACGTCGTTGATGAAGAGCTCGAGCTGGTCGCAGAGGTTGAAAAGGAAGATGACGATCTCGAAGAAGCCGTCGTCGACCTTGAACTCGACCTGGAACCTATTACCGACCTGGAAGAAGAGCTGGAAGAACTCGTCGATGAAGACGAGGTCGCGGCCGAGCCCGAGCCCGTTTCTGCGCCTACCATTAAGTCGGAGCTTGAAGAGGCCGATTTCTATCTGCAGCAGGATCTGCTCGACGAGGCAGAACAGATCTGCCAACGCCTGCTGGCCTCGGATCCGTCCCTTGAGGCTGCCCTCGAAAAACTGGGCGAAATACAGTCCCGCCGCCTGCAGTCCGCACCCGTCCCCACCGAGGAACCGGAAGAAGGCTACTTTGATCTCGCTGCCGAAATTATGGACGACGGTGCCTTAGACGCCACCGAAGGGATGGAGGGGGTTGATGAGTCCGACCGCTTCCAGTTTGACGGCGTCTTCGCCGAGTTCAAAAAAGGGGTCGATTCGCAGATCGGCGGGGAAGACGCCGAAGCGCACTACAGCCTAGGGATTGCCTACAAAGAAATGGGGCTGCTGGATGATGCCATCGCTGAATTCGAAAAGACCATGAAGAATCCAGCCCGATTTGTCGACGGCATTACCGCCAAGGGTATCTGCCTGGCCGAGAAAGGCTCTTTCGAAAACGCTGAGCACACGTTCAAAACCGGGCTGGCCAATGATGGGCTGGACAGCGAAGAGCGCATCAGCATCTATTATGAACTGGGCCTGCTCTATGAGGTATGGGGCAAGCCTCGCGAGGCTTTCGAGTGCTTCAAGCGTGTGGCCGCGGCCGACTCTTTCTTCCGCAATGTTTCGGAGAAATTGACCCTCCTCGGTCAGGAGCTGGGCGTCTCCGGTGCGGCGGGGAATGATGACGGGGTCGGTAAATCCAAAAAAGATCGCATTTCCTTCGTCTAGCCTGTTCTGAGTTCAGGGGTATTACATGAGTTACAGCGAACATTTCGGCCTGGAAAGAGAGCCCTTTTCCAACGCTCCAGACGCTCGCTTCTACTTCAACAGTGAACAGCACAGTCAGGCTTTGATCCGCCTGCGTTACGCCGTCGATTCCAACAAGGGGTTGGCGCTGCTGGTAGGGGGCATTGGGACTGGTAAGACGACCCTGGCCCGCCGCATGCTCGACAGCCTTCCCGACGACAAATACGAATCCTCCCTTCTTGTCATGATTCATTCCAGCGTCACACCGGAATGGATTTTGACCCGGATCGCCATGCAGCTTGGGGTGGAAGACCCGGCTCCCGATCGCCTCACCCTGATCAAACAGTTGTTCGAGCGCCTGCTGGAAATTGAAGCGAGCGGGCGCAAGGCCGTCGTCCTCATCGACGAGGCCCAGATGATGCAGACCCGGGAGCTCATGGAAGAATTTCGCGGTCTTCTCAACCTGGAGATTCCCGGCAAAAAACTGCTGAATATTGTCTTTTTCGGTCTGCATGAAGTCGAGGACTGCCTGCGTCTTGATGAACCTCTGGCCCAGCGGGTAGCGGTCAAGTACAGCCTGAAGTCTTTCACGGTGGAGGCCACTGAAGCGTATATCAAGCATCGCCTGCGGGTGGCCAAGTCCAAAAAGATGCTTTTCGAACCGGATACCGTTGCGGCGATTCACAGCTTCGCGGGCGGCGTTCCCCGTCTGATCAATACGATCTGCGACAACTGCCTGTTCGAGGCCTATCTGCAAAAGCTCCCTTCGGTGAATCTGAAAGTCGTTACGAGCGTGGCGGGAGATCTGGGGCTTTTGAGCAAGCCGCTCTCCAGCGGTTCCCAAAAAGACGATCTGGCTGATTTTGACGAAATCGAAAGCATGCTCGAGAGCCTTGAGCAGCGTTCCTGAAAAGACGGCATCCAGGATGGAAAAGCGATACAAGACGGCCGGGTACCTGCGGCCGTCTTTTTTTTCCAAAGTGACCTGGCTGCCAGGGTGAAGGAATCTGATGAAACACCGTATTCAACTGCTGCCTGAGAAACTCTGTAACCAGATTGCTGCCGGCGAAGTGGTCGAACGGCCGTCTTCGGTGGTGAAGGAACTGGTGGAAAATTCCCTGGATGCCGGCGCTACCGAAGTGCGTGTGGAGGTCGAAAAGGGAGGCAGAAGCCTGATCCGTATCGTGGATAATGGTTCCGGCATGGGTCGGGAAGATGCCTTTTTGTCGCTGGAGCGCCACGCTACCAGTAAAATTCGGACGGACGAAGATCTTTTCGCGATTCGCACCCTGGGTTTCCGAGGTGAGGCGTTGCCCTCTATTGCTGCGGTCTCCCGTCTGACTTTACGTACCCGCGAGAAGGACTCCCTCGAAGGGGTTGAGATCTATCTCGAGGGGGGCACAGTTCGACGGGCGGATGCCATCGGCATGCCCTGCGGAACGACCATCGAGGTGCGCAACCTCTTCTTCAACCTGCCGGCTCGGCGAAAATTTCTCCGGCGCGAGGAGACGGAGTTGGGCCACATCGGCGACGTGGTGACCAAAATGGCGCTGGCCCGTCCGGATGTGCAGTTCAAGCTCAGCCATAACGGCCGGTCTCTGCTCGACGTTTACCGGCACGATAGCCTTCGCGAACGAACCCTCGCCCTGCTGGGGCGCACCTTGGCAAGCGATTTGATCGCCGTCGAACGCGGCGAGGGCGATCTGAAGGTGACCGGCCTGGTCTCCCAGCCGTCTTCCACCCGTTCGACGACATCGGCCATGTTTTCCTTCGTCAACGGGCGCTATGTGCGGGATCGCGTTATTCAGCACGCTATCCTGGACGGCTACCGGAACCTGCTCTTTAAGGGCCGCTACCCGGTTGTCGTCCTCTTTATCGAGCTGGATCCCCAGTTGGTGGATGTCAATGTCCATCCGACCAAGCACGAGGTACGCTTCCGTGAACAGTCCCTGGTGCACGATTTTATCGCTGGAAGCGTGCGGGATGCTCTGCGCCCGGCCGCCTGGTTGAAGGATGAGGCCCCTCCGGAGGTCCGCCGGGATGCTCCTGCCCAACGGGAAGAGGTCCCCCGCTCCGTGTCGGCCCCATGGTCTCCCATGTCACTCCCGGCGGCGCCCCCGCCAGCGCCTCGATTCGAGGCCAGGGAAGCGGCCGATCCCTTTGGCTCGCCTTCTGCGCCACCACTTTCGCTGCCTGAACAGAAAGTTTCCAGCGAGACGTCCGCCGGCTTCTTTTCTTCCCTGACCCTCATTGGACAGTTCGGTCAGTCCTACCTGCTCTGTCAGGACGGCGAAGATCTCCTTCTCATCGATCAGCATGCGGCCCACGAGCGGATCGGTTTTGAACGTCTCAAAGAGCAGCTTCGGCAAGGGAGGATTGAACGGCAGGCCTTGCTTTTCCCTGATGTGCTGGAATTCGATTTTCGGCAGGCGGCTCATGTGCATGAGCATGTGGACGATTTGCAGCGCCTCGGCTTTGATGTGGAGCCCTTTGGCGGCAACAGTTTCGTCCTCAAGGCGGTGCCGCAGCTGCTGCACAAAGCCGACCCGGTCGCTCTGCTACGCGATGTCGGTGGAGAACTGACCCAGATCGGTCAGAGCGGCAGGCTGGATGAAGCCCTGGATCAGGTCCTCATCCTCATGGCCTGTCACACCATGGTTCGGGCCAACCAGAAATTGTCCCTGCCGCAGATGCAGGCTTTGCTCAACGATATGGACACCGTCGATTTCAAAGGTCACTGTCCGCACGGTCGCCCGGTCATGCAGCGTCTGACGCGGGGAGAGATCGAAAAGATGTTCAAGAGGACCTGATGCCGGCTGATTTTTCTCAAGACGGCCCACAGCCCCTGGTGGTCATCTGTGGTCCGACGGCTTCGGGGAAGACCGCTCTGGCTTTGGACGTGGCCAAAAATTTTCCCGTGGAAATCATCTCGGCGGACTCCCGTCAGGTTTACCGGGGGATGGATATCGGCACGGCCAAAGCGACCAGCTCGGAACGAGCCGCCGTTCCGCATCACCTGATCGATGTCGTCGATCCCGACGAAGAGTTTACCGCCGGCCGTTTTGTAACGCTGTCCCAAGAGGCTTTATCTTCCATCGCCTGTCGTCGTCACCGTCCCCTGCTCGTGGGGGGCACCGGTCTGTATATTAAGACGCTTACGGAAGGATTGCTGGACGCGCCAGGTGCTGACGAGGCGCTGCGCTCCCGCCTGAGCGATCTGGAAGAGCAGCACGGGGAGGGAACTCTCCATGCGCGGCTGCAGAGGGTCGACCCGGCCCTGGCCGAAAAGCTTTCCCCCCGAGACCGGGTGCGCATTGTCAGAGCCCTGGAAGTCTTTGAATTGACAGGGCAGCGGCTGTCCGACCTGCAGACGAGGCATGGCTTTGCCGAAACGCCCTTCCGCCTGCTTAAAATCGGGGTCACGGCCGACCGGGACACTTTGTATCGTCGTATTGACGAGAGGGTGCACCGGATGGTGGCAGAAGGGCTGGTTGCCGAGGTCGAGGCACTGCTCGCCCGGGGATTTTCGCCCCACCTCAAGTCGATGCAGACGATCGGCTACCGGGAGATTATCCGTTTTTTGCAAGGTGACTTTTCCCTGGAAGAAGCCATATCCCGGATTCAGCAGGAGAGCCGCCGTTACGCTAAAAGGCAAATCACCTGGTTCCGACGAGATTCCTCTATTATTTGGGTTGATTCCTCAAAGGAGTCTGATAAAATCCACACGTTGATGGAATGTTTCTATGTCGCATCATAAAGGAGAGGATATGGCCAAGACCCCGTTCAATATCCAGGATCAGTACCTCAACCAGGCTCGCAAAGAGAGGGTTAAGGTAGTCGTCATGATGATGTCCGGTGAAAAACTGACCGGGTATATCAAGTCCTTCGACAGTTTTTGCCTGCTCGTCGAAAGCAGCGGCGATATTCTGCTCTACAAGCATGCCATCAGTTCGATCACCTCGGCGGACGGTTCCTTCCGTCTCCATGGGGGCAAGGACTAGCACGGCAAGCTTTCCCGGCGGATGTCTCTTCCCGGCAGGGTGAAACGCCCTGCCGGGTCAACCGGCACTTCTTCGTGTCGGCACTATTCGTTGAAAACAGGCCGTTATCGTGGTAAGACCAAGACCTCCTTGCTGGGGTCTTTTTCTTTTTGGGAAGCATGTTGGTTAAACAGGATTTATTGGTACGGGGCATTTTGGGGGGATCATGACCGATCCCCAGAGGTGTCCAGAAGAGGAATCTGCCGGTGGTTGAAATCATAGGGGTGGACGAAGGCAGTATCGCGGAAGAATTGGAACTGGAGGTCGGCGACGTTCTCTTGTCTATGAACGGCCAGCCCGTCCGCGATCTGCTTGATTATCAGATTTATGTGGCAACGGAAGAGCTGCTGCTGGAAGTACGCAAAAAAAATGGCGAGCTCTGGGATCTTGAGTTTGAAAAAGACCTGGAGGATGGTCTGGGTATTCATTTGGAGCATCCGGCCCCCGTGCAGTGCGGCAACAACTGCATTTTCTGTTTCGTTCATCAGCTGCCGCCCAAAATGCGACCGACCCTCTATGTCAAGGACGAGGATTACCGCTTCTCCTATCTTTATGGTTCTTATGTTACCCTGACCAATATCGAGGAGAGTGAAATTCAGCGGATTCTCGACCAGCGCCTCTCGCCTCTTTATGTCTCCGTGCACGCGACGGAGGAGGATCTGCGGACGCGCATGATTGGCCGTCAGGGACCGGCCATTCTGCCTCTGCTCAAGCGTCTGTGCGATGGCGGCATCGAGCTTCATACCCAGATCGTGGTCTGTCCCGGGTACAACGATGGCGAAGAACTGGACCGCACCATTGCCGACCTCTACGCGCTGCGACCGGGAATTCTCTCCCTGGCGGTGGTGCCGGTGGGACTGACGGGATACCGTGAACGTCTGCCGGATCTGCGCCCTCCCACGCAACAGGAAGCGAACGACCTCGTGAGCCGGGTGCACGATTTCCAGCAGAGATTTCTTGAGCAGGGCGGCTCACGTTTTGTCTATGCCGCCGATGAATTTTACCTTAAAGCGGCCCTGGATTTTCCCCCGCTGGAAGACTATGAGGATCTGGCCCAGCTGGAAAATGGCGTCGGCCTCATCCCGCTCTTTCGCCTTGAAGCGGCAGATGTCCTGGCCGAAGCAGGCCATCTCGGCTCGGGGACCGTGTCGGTCATCACCGGGGAATCGGCCTTGCTGGAAATCGAGACCTTCGCTCAGGGGCTGGCCCGGCGCACCGGTATTGCGATCCAGGTCTTTGCCATCCGCAACGATTTCTTCGGGGGGCAGGTGACCGTCACCGGTCTGCTGACCGGCCGGGACGTCGTTGCGCAACTGACGGGCAAGGCCCTCGGTCGCTGCCTGATAGTTCCCGATGTGGTGCTCAAGGAAGGCGAAGACGTTTTTCTCGATGATTTCAGCCTGACGCAGCTTGCCGAGTCCCTGGGGGTTTCCGTGTGCCGCGTGCCTACCAGCCCCTGGGGATTGCTGGAAGCCCTGGAATCCTTGCCGCCCAGCCATTAACGAACCTTTCTTTCCAATCAGGAGAACAATCAGCATGAATTCTATCGAGCAGTGGCTTAACAAGGGGCGTGAAGCGATGGATGTCGGCGAATTCCGCGAGGCCATCCGCCTCTTTCGGCAGGCACTTCAGGAGGATCCGTCTTCCATCGAGGTTCAGGAACTTCTGGGCGAGGCCTTGGCCGAGGATGCACAGATCAAAGAGGCTCTCCAGGTTTATGAGCGTATTTTGAAGGAGGATCCCCATCATCTGGAGGCGCTTTACGCCTTGGGGGATCTTTATTTCGAGCAGGGCATGAACGACCAGGCCCGCAATGCCTATAAGCAGATTCTTGAAGTCGATCCGGCCCAATCCGATGCCCTGGTAAGCCTCGGCCTGGTGTATTTTCATCTGGAGCAGATGGAGGAGGCGGAGAGGTGCTACCGAAAAGCGCTGACGGTGGAGCCTGACTCGGTTTTCGCCCTCAACTGTCTGGGCGATACCCTCTATGGCAGGGGCGAAAACGACGAAGCCCTAACCTGCTACCAGAAAGCCGTTGAGCTGGATCCGGAAGATGCCCAGGCCCATTTAAACCTTGGCGAAATGGCCTACGACCTGGGCGATCTGCCGGCGGCTGAACGGGAGTGCCGCGAAGCAGTCCGTCTCGATCCGGGCCTGTCCTTCGCTTACCTGACCCTGGGCAACCTCTATCTCGATCAAGAGAAGACCCGATTGGCTCTACAGTATTTTCAAGAGTTTCTGTTGCATGAACGCGCCGAATCTTCGCGGGATATCCGGGAGGAAGTGGCTGCCGTGATTGCCGGTCTCAAAGAAGAGCTTTAGGCGCCGACGGCGGGGAAGAGGGGGAATCGGTGGTCAAAGGCCTGTCTATACTGCTGGTCATGCAGTTTGTCGGTGAAATCATATCCAGGGGACTGGATATCCCTATCCCGGGCAATGTGCTGGGGATGGGGCTTCTGCTTGTGGCGCTGGGTCTGGGTATCGTGCGGCTGGAATGGGTGCAGGAGGCGGCTGACCTGCTCCTTTCGCACCTGGCTCTGCTGTTTGTGCCGGCCGGGGTCGGGGTCATGGTCTACCTGGACCTCATCGCCAGGCAGTGGCTCCCTATCGTCGCGGCCACCGTCATCAGCACCTTTGTGGTCATGGCGGTAACGGCCTGGACGGAATCCCTCGTTGCCAGAAAGGGGAGGCGGCATGTGGAATGAACTGGTCGCAACCCCTCTGTTCGGCATCATGGTGACTCTGGGCTTTTATGCCATCGCGCAATGGCTATACCGGCGCTCTGGCTACCTGCTGCTCAATCCGGTGTTGGTGTCGATTCTGACGATTATCCTTTTTCTGAAAGGGGCTGGCGTTTCCTATGAGGCCTATGCCGAAGGCGGTCGCATTATCCTCTTTTTTCTGGGGCCCGCCGTGGTAGCCCTAGCCATTCCCCTCTATGCACGCCGGGCTGAAATCCTGGAGAAAAAGGGACCGATTCTTGCCGGTGTCTTCGCCGGGGCTCTGGCCTCGGCCGTCTCGGCCTCGGGTATTGCCTGGCTTCTGGGGGGGAGCAGAGAGGTGGTGTTGTCGCTGGCGCCCAAGTCGGTAACGACTCCCATTGCCATCGGTATTGTGGAAAAAATCGGCGGGATAGCCCCCCTGACAGCCGCCCTGGTGGTCATGACCGGTTGTCTGGGCGCTGTTTTCGGGCCTGAATTCTGCCGACTGATTGGCATTCGCGACGAGGCGGCTATCGGCCTGGCGGTGGGAACGGCCGCCCATGGGATCGGCACTTCGCGGATGCTGGAGATCGGGCAATTGGGGGGTGCCATGGCCGGCCTGGCCATCGGACTCAATGGTCTTGTTTCGGCCTTTTTGATTCCTCTGCTTTTTGTCCTTTTCGGTTGAGAAGGAATAAAAAAAGGCAGGCGCCGGAAGCGCCTGCCCGAGGAAACCACTGAAAGTTGAACCGTTTTACTTCTTTTTGCCCGCTGCCTTTTTCGAAGCCTTGAGGGGATTCATCTTGGTCTCGACGCTCTGAATCTCCACTTTGCGGTGCGTGGCGAAATTGCACAGGCCGCCAACCCATTTCTGTTTGGGGGAGGGTGCTACGGAGCAGACTTCACCGATGGAACCCTTGACGATGCGCTCGCAGCCCTGGCACTCTTCAACGACGTTCTGGCAGGAACCGCCCTGAAAAATACAGCCTTTTTTGGCCCAAAAGGTACACTCGGTACCGGGAAGAACAGTTTGACACTGCATGGATGTTGCCTCCTTGGTTTGCTGTTGTTCCTGATCTGAAACTGAATTCTTAACGCTTTTTTCTGCCTATGTCAACGACAAATTGGTCGTCCGGTTCTTTTTCGAGGTCTGCCGCGACCTGTTTTCAGAAAGTTCCGCGGCGGCCAATGTTTTGCCGGTTGACCTCGGTCGTCGTCTCGGCTAGTCTTGGCCGGCGCCGGGGAGGAACACTATCAATGATGGACAAAACATCCTGGGAAGCTGTCTGCCGCCGTTGTGGTCGCTGCTGCTATGAAAAGGTCGACTACGATGGGGACATCTTCTATACGGACGAGCCCTGCGAGTTTCTGGATCTCAATACCCGCCTCTGCACCGTCTACGACCGCCGACATGAAGCCCGGCCCGGCTGTGTGCCATTAACGGCCGAGATATTCGAACAGGGCATTCTGCCGGCCGACTGCCCTTATGTGGCCGGTCACGATAATTACCGGGCGCCCCGATTGTGGAGCGACGAGGACCCTTCGTAAGGCGGCATCACGACCTTTCATGTTCAGGTCAATCTGCTATGCTATGACTGAGTGTCACACCTAATATTAGGAAGGATTCCATCTATGAACCGTATCAGTTTCGGCACCTCCGGTTGGCGGGGGATATTCTGTGAGGATTTCACCTTTGAGAATGTGCGGGTGGTGACCCAGGCTATTGCCGATCATCTCAATGCCCAAAAAATTGGCTCTCAGGGGGTGGTGGTCGGTTACGACGCCCGATTCATGGGGGAGCGGTTCGCCCGGGAGACCGCCCGGGTGCTGGCCGGTGCCGGCATCAAGACCTTTCTGTGCGACCGGGACACGCCGACGCCTGTTATTGCTTTTGAAATCCTGCGCCGGAAGGCTGCCGGCGGCATCAACTTCACGGCCAGCCATAATCCGTACGACTACAACGGCCTGAAGTTTTCTCCGGCCTGGGGTGGCCCGGCGCTGCCTGAGACGACCCGGGATATTGAAGATCGGGCCAATGCCATGCTCGGCGAGGTCTGCTATCGTCAGATGCCTCTTGACCAGGCTTTTCGCGCCGGTCTGATTGAAGAGATCGACCCCCGGGCCGATTATTTCGCCGCTATCCGCAAACTGGTCGATCTGCCGGTTATTGGCCGCAGTGGGCTGGTGCTGGCCGTCAATCCGCTCTACGGAACGGGGCGGGGCTATCTCGACACCCTGTTGCAGGAAGCCGGCGTCAAAGTCGTCACCATGAATGATCATCGCGATCCCTATTTCGGCGGCCTCCCGCCGGAGCCTTCGGCCAGCAGCATCGGAGATTTCATCAAAAGGGTCCGTGAGGATGAGGAGATCGGACTTGGGTTGGCTACCGACGGCGACGCGGACCGTTACGGTATTGTCGATGCCGATGGCACGTTCATTGAGCCCAATTATGTGCTCGCGCTGCTGCTCGACTACATGGTGCGGGTCAAGGGGATGAAAGGGGCAGCGGCCCGCTCCGTGGCCACCTCCCATTTCATCGATGCCGTGGCCAGATATCATGGGCTTGACGTGCTGGAAACGCCGGTAGGTTTCAAGTTCATCGGCGAGTTCATTCGCGACGATCGTATTCTCTTCGGCGGCGAGGAGAGTGCCGGGCTCACCATCCGGGGACATGTGCCCGATAAGGATGGCATCCTGGCCTGTCTGCTGGTGGCGGAAATGGTGGCGGTCGAAAAAAAGACCCTTACGCAACTGCTGCAGGACCTCTATCGACGCGTCGGCGAGTTTCACACCCGGCGGGTAAATATCCATCTGAGCCCCGACCTGGAGGCGTCCCTGCCGGGCAAACTCCAGAATCCGCCCAAGGCGGTGGCGGGCAAGCCGGTAGAGCAGGTCATCACCATCGATGGCTGCAAATTCCTCTTTGCCGACGGTTCCTGGGTGCTTTTCCGTAAATCGGGCACCGAGCCGGTGGTTCGTGTCTATGGAGAGGCGGGCAGTCAGGATGACCTGGACGGCCTGATGAAGGCCGCCGCCAACTTCGTGCAGGGAGCTTAGAACCATAAAAAAGGAGGATCCGCGAGGATCCTCCTTTTCATTTCAGATGCAGCGGAAACTCCGCCGCAGTATCAGGCTCAACTGAAGCCGCCACTGCCGCAGGCGGGAGCGGGGGACGATGACGACGAAGGTGACGCGGCGGTCATGGAAACCTTACGGACGGCGACACCGTCACACTTGGGGCATTTTTCATGCTCCGAAGGGGCTGAACGGATTTTTTCGAAGATCTGCCCGCAGGTTTGGCACTGGTACTCGAAGATTGGCATGATGGTCTCCTTTCCTTTATTCAAAGGGGCGTATCATAAATCACCGCCGCTGAAAAAGCAATTCCCTGTCTTTAGCCGGTATCGGGCATAAGGCATTGAAAAACTCTAAGTTCCTGGTATCCTTAATCAGTTTTCAAGGAGAATGTGCAAATGCCGACCAGACGCTACTGGCTGATGAAATCGGAACCGGAGTGTTTCTCCTTTGCCGATCTGGAAAATCGTCCCAACGGCACCGAGCATTGGGATGGTGTGCGTAATTATCAGGCCCGGAACTTTTTGCGGGATGAGATCCAGGCGGGGGATGGGGTGCTGTTTTACCACAGCAATATCAAGGAACCGGCTATTGTCGGTCTTGCCCGGGTGGTCCACGAAGGTTATCCCGACCATACGGCGCTCGACCCGCGCAGTGATCATTTCGATCCACGGGCCAGCGAGGAAAATCCCATCTGGTTTATGGTGGACGTGCAATATGTGACCCCTCTGCCGCACCCGCTGACACGAAGCGAACTGCAGGTTCATCCGGTACTTCGGGGGATGGATGTCCTTAAAAAAGGAAATCGCCTTTCCGTGCAGCCCGTGCGCCCGGAAGAATGGCAGGCCGTTCTGAAAATCGGTGGATTGCAGGATAGGGATCTCTGAGGATTTTTACTATTAACGGGGGAATTCATGAAAAAAGCTGGTAAATACGCCGCGATAGTTCTGGCAGTGGTGGTGGTTCTGGTCGTGACGGCTGGAGTGCTCGCCAAGGTTCTGATCACCCCGGAAAGGGTAAAAAACACCGTTCTTCCTCTGGCTGAAAAAACCCTCAACCGCAAGGTCGAGTTGGGGGATGTCCAGGTCAGTCTCTTTTCGGGGATTGGGCTCAGTCAGCTGCGCATCGCTGAACCTCAAGGCGGGGAATATTTTGTGGCGGCTGAGAAACTGGTTCTGCGCTACCGCTTCTGGCCGCTTCTTTTCATGAAGGTGGTGGTCGACGAAGTTCGCCTTGAAGAACCCAAAATTCGCATAGAGCGCCTGCCGGACGGCACTTTCAATTTTAGCGATCTGATGGCTGAAAAGAATCCTCCTGCAGAAGAAAAGGCGCCCGTTTCTCAGCCCGTGGAGGACGGTAAGGGTGGCGGCATTGATCTTTTGATCTCCAAGGTCGTCCTGAACGGTGGCGAGGTCCTTTTCCTTGACCGGAGTCTCGGTGGCGAAGCGCCCTATCGCTACAAGGTGAGTGGACTCAGTCTTTCTGCCCAGGACATCTCCCTGGAAAAGGATTTCCCCTTCTCCCTGGATGCCGTGTTGGGGGAAGCGACCCTCGCCGTTGCCGGCAAGGCCAATGTGGCTGCGGGGCGTGGAGAGGCCAGCGTCAAACTTTCTCCCCTCGATATCACGCCCTTTACGCCCTATTTTCGTCAGCAGCTGCCGGGACGTCTCGATGCTCTCAAGGTCGCTCTCGATCTTACTGCTCAAGGGGACAGCAAGGGGCTTTTGTCGCGAGGCACGATCAGCCTCTCGGATCTCGATATCCTTTTGGACGCTCTCAAGGATGTTCCAATCCGTGACGCCTCACTCTCCCTTGATTATGACCTCGACATCGACCTAGCCCAGCAGGTTCTGGATATCAAACCGACCACGCTGACGGCCAACGGTATTGTGACCCGGATGCAGGGGCGTGTGTTGGACTACGGTACGGCGCCACGGTTGGATATGACGGTTGAATTGCCCGATCTGGAGATCCGCTCCGCCTTGCAGGCCGTTCCAGCCGGGCTCGTTCCTGATCTTGGCGACCTGGATCCCGCCGGTCAGGTCAGGGCCCGTCTCAACCTGGCCGGTACGACGGACGAACCCTTGAAACTCCTGCGTGAGGGGGAAATCGTTTTGTCCGGGGTTCAGGCCAGCGTTGCGTCCCTGCGGCCGGCGCTTTCCGGCCGGCTCGCCCTCAAGGGGGAGACCGTCGATGCCCAGCAGCTTGAATTGAAAATGGGGGATACCACGGCGGCCATTGACCTGAAAGTCTCCAACCTGTTCGGGAAGCCTCTGCGCATTGAAAACAGCCTCACCGCAGACCGACTGCTGCTTGACCCCTTGCTGCAGGGTGGGAAAGAAAAAGAAGCGACCGCCGGCGACGGTGGAGCGACTGCCGGGAAGGTTGGTAAGGACCAACAAGCCGATATCGGCCCCTTCGATTTGCCGCTCGACGTTACCGGCGAGGCGCGCATCGGCCAGACGGTCTATCGCGGCATGACCATTGACAACATGGTTGCCAAGTATCGGCTGAAAAACAATATCTTCACCCTCGAAACCCTCACAGGAAATGTGGCCGGTGGGACCTTCACGGAAAAGGCCGTAGTCGATCTCGGCCAAAAAGGCCTGGCCTATGATTCGACGTTTCGCGTTCAGGGCGCCCAGATGAATCCTTTGGTCACCGCTTTTTTGCCCAAATCGGCCGATACCGTTCATGGCGGCCTTGATCTTGACCTCGCCCTGAAAGGCAAAGGGGTTTCTTCGGACGACCTACGCCGCAATCTCTCGGGTGCGGGCGATTTTCTTTTCAAGGACGGCAAGTTGTCGGGCAGCGCCTTGGTCAAAGGACTGTCGGATTTTCTGGCTCTTGAGGAACTGCGCGAACTCAACGTGCGGGAGTCCGCCGGCAGTTTTACCATTGAAAAAGGCAAGTTTCTGATTCAGAGCACTTTGGCCGGAAGCAACGCACGGTTCAGCCCCAAAGGATCATTGGGCATGGATGGCTCCCTGGATCTCTCCCTTGATCTGCGTCTGTCCCCCGAATTGTCGCGCAAGCTGGACAGCAAGGGGACCGTCAGTCAATTTCTGACCGATGCCGACGGTTGGGGGCTCGTTCCCCTGCGGTTGGCCGGAACTCTCGACAAGCCGCGCTTTGGCCTTGATACCAGTGCGGCCAAGGAGCAGGTCAAAGAAAAAGCCGCCCAGGAACTGCAGCGCCAGTTGGAAAAAAAGCTGTTTAAAACGGACGACACCGCCGAGGGCGAAGCCGATCCGGCCAAGGATGCCGGTAAGAAGGTGCTGGAAGACACCATCCGCGGTTTGTTTGGCCGTTGACAGGCTGACGCCATCATGCTAGAGGTCTGAAAAAAAGACAGGAGATCCATATTAAGATGACTGGATTGGAAGAATTCAGCGGTTTTGAAGTGATTCGAGCCGCCATGGAAGTGGAAAAACAGGGGCATCGGTTTTACTCCACCATGTCGGCCAAGGCCAAAAGCCCTCTCGCCAAGGAAATTTTCACCTGGCTGGCCCAGGATGAAGTCGGGCACCTGAAAACCCTGGAGGATCTGGCACCGAAATACGAGGATGGCGCCTTCTGGGAGAGCGAGGAAGTATTTCTCCCCTACCTGCGCCGGTTCTCCGCCAGCGAGATATTCCCTTCGCCGACCCGCCTGGAAGAGGTGCTGAAAAAAGACGATTCCGACCTCGAAGCCTTGGACCTCGCGATTGAAGCCGAGGAACGTTTTGCCGAATATTTCCACAAGGCTGCCGCCCAAGCGCGCACCGAGGACGGCAAGGAGGCTTTCACCTGGCTGGCCGCCGAGGAGGATCGCCACGCCCGGGTTCTCAAAGAGCGCAAAGCCAAAATATTGGGCCAATAGGCGCTTCGATCATCCTGTTTTTCACAAAGCACCTCCTTCGGGAGGTGCTTTTTTGTCGTCGGCTGCCACATATTCTTGACCCCTTGGCCGCATTGCAATATTCTCTGTCCCCGAAAAGACGATGTTGACGAGCATAGCGATACAAGGAGGCAGCCGTGGCGGTTATTGAAGTGACCCATCCCCTGGTTCGACACAAACTGGGGCTCATGCGCAGAAAGAATATCAGCACCAAGGATTTCAGGGAGCTCGCCTCGGAAGTGGCCCGCCTGATCACGTATGAAGCCACCAAAGATCTGGAGACGGAAACGGCGGTTATTCAGGGCTGGGCCGGGCCGGTCGAAGTAGAGCAGATCAAAGGGAAAAAGATCACCATCGTTCCCATTCTGCGAGCGGGTCTGGGGATGATGAACGGGGTCCTCGACCTGATCCCCGGCGCCAAGGTGGGGGTCATCGGCCTTTATCGGGACGAGGAAACCCTGTTGCCGGTCAGCTATTATCAGAAATTTACCCGCAGAATGGCGGATCGAACGGCCCTTGTTCTCGATCCCATGCTGGCCACTGGCGGCAGCGTCGTGGCCGCCATCGATATGTTGAAAAAATCGGGCTGTCAGAAAATCAAGGGGCTTTTTCTCGTCGCCGCCCCGGAAGGCATCGAACGTTTGCAGACTGCCCACCCCGATGTAGACATCTATGTGGCTTCCGTCGACGAAAAACTCAATGAGCAGGGCTACATTATTCCCGGACTCGGCGACGCCGGGGACAAGATCTTCGGCACCAAATAGATTTCTTCTCCTTTATTCCACTCTTTAATAGGAAGGCCAGGATGACTGAACGAACCTCTTCCTCGGATTATAATTTCCGACTCAAAGACAGCCTGCTCGGCGCCCAGATGTTATTTGTCGCCTTCGGTGCCCTTGTCCTAGTGCCCTTGCTGACCGGTCTCAATCCGAATGTGGCTCTCTTTACCGCCGGCGTCGGGACCCTGCTTTTCCAATGGATCACCGGGGGCAAAGTTCCCGTCTTTTTGGCTTCCTCCTTCGCCTTTATCGCGCCCATCATCTATGGGGTGCAGACCTGGGGGATTGCCTCAACCATGAGCGGTCTGGTGGCTGCCGGTGGCTTTTATATCCTGCTCAGCCTGTTCGTGCGCTGGCGCGGAACCCGAGCCATCGCGCGCATTTTCCCGCCCATCGTCACCGGACCGGTGATCATGGTCATCGGACTCATCCTGGCGCCTGTCGCCGTCAATATGGCTTTGGGCAAGTCCGGCGATGGCGCCATCATCCTGGTGGACGGCTCGACGGCCATGATCGTTTCCATGGCCTCTTTGGGAGCAACGTTGCTGGCTTCCCTCTTTGGCCGGGGCGTCGTACGCCTCATCCCCATTTTGTGCGGGCTGGTGGTTGGCTACCTGCTGTCGCTTTTCTACGGCATCGTCGACTTTTCCCGGGTCGCCGAGGCGGCCTGGCTGGCGATGCCCGATTTCGTCCTGCCCGAATGGAATGCCGCGGCGATCCTGTTCATGATCCCGGTGGCCATCGCCCCGGCCATTGAACACTTTGGGGACGTGCTGGCCGTCAGTTCGGTGACGGGTAAAAACTATTTGAAAGATCCCGGCGTTCACCGCACCCTGCTCGGGGATGGTTTGGCCACTTCCATGGCCGCCATGTTGGGGGGACCCCCCAATACCACCTACTCGGAAGTGACCGGGGCCGTTGCTCTGACCAAGGTATACAACCCCGCCGTGATGACCTGGACGGCTCTGGTCGCCATTGTGCTGGCTTTTGTCGGCAAGGTAGGCGCTCTTCTGCAGTCGGTTCCCGTGCCCGTCATGGGAGGCATCATGCTGCTGCTCTTCGGCGCTATCATGGTCGTTGGTCTCAACACCCTGGTTCGGGCCGGGCAGGATCTGCTGGAACCACGCAATCTGGCCATTGTTTCCCTCGTGGTTGTCTTTGGGGTAGGGGGGATGAGTATTCCCCTGGGTTCGGTCACCCTTTCAGGCATTGGTCTAGCCGGGATTCTCGGGGTGCTGCTTAATCTCATCCTCCCCCGGGGGGATAAAACTTCCGGTGAGGATGGTGCCCGGGGGCCGGCGGTACCCCATTAGATCTGGCCGCCCAAAGAAAAATGAGCCTGTCAGTTGCCTGACAGGCTCATTTTTTTTGAGATCCATGGGGTTCGAGGTCAGCCGAGATCGTTGTAGGGTCGCGCCCTGAATTCGACCCCCAGGTCTCGGGCCACGTCGGCGCAGGCGTCCATATCGATGCCGGGCATGGCGACGGCGCTGGCCGTCACCGAGGGGATGTGGGCTAATGCCTCGCGCAGAAAGGCTTTGACGCCCTCATAGGCCGGCAGGCCGAATTGGGAGTGACAGATGCGCTGGTAGGTTTCGGCGTCGGCCGCGTTCAGGGAGACGGAAATGGCGTCCACCAGGCCCTTGAGCTCGGGTAGCACGTTGCGACCGTGCACCAGGTTGGCTTGCCCGTCGGTGTTGATGCGTACCTTGGCACCACGGGCCTTGAGCCAGGCGGCCACTTCCTTGACCGTCTCCAGGCGGATAAGGGGTTCACCGTAACCGCAGAAGACGATTTCAGTGTAGCCGGCCGGGTCGCCGATCGCCGCGATAATCTCCTCCGCGGATGGCTCCTGGTCGAGTTGCAGGCCATGGCCCTTGACGGTGAAATCCTTGAATTTGGCACAGAAGGCGCAGCGGTTGGTGCAGCGGTTGGTGATGTTGAGATAGAGGGCGTCGCGGATGCGGTAGGCGATGCGGCTGGCCGCATCGGACTCTCCGATGCCGAAGAGCCGGAAGGCGTTGAGATTGGTCACTCGACAGACGTCCTCAAGAGATAATCCCTTGATCTCCGCGATCGTTGCGGCAGTATGTCGCACCAGGGCCGGTTCGTTCCTCTTCCCCCGTCGGGGCTGGGGAGCGAGGTAAGGGCAGTCGGTCTCGACGAGAAAATGATCTACCGGAATCTGCCGGATCAGATCGCGAACTTCCTCGTTTTTCGGATAGGTGATGGAGCCGGGAAAGGAGATGAGAAAGCCCAGATCGATGCAGGCGCGGGCCATGGCCAGATCGCCGCTGAAGCAATGGACGACGCCGCCAACCTCAGCGGCCTTCTCCTCCCTCAGGATCTGCAATACCTCGGCGTGGGCATCCCTGTCGTGGACGATGATGGGCATTTTGAGTTCGCGGGCCAGCCGGATCTGCTGGCGAAAGGCCTGACGCTGAATATCCCTGGGGCAGCGATCGCGGTAGAAGTCCAGGCCAATTTCACCTATCGCCACCACGCGGTTCTTCTCCATCACCCAGGTTCGCAGCTGCGCCAGCGCCTTTTCGTCCAACTGGGCGGCATCGTGAGGATGGATGCCGACGGCAGCGTAGATGAAAGGGTGCTTTTCGGCTATCTCCAGATTTTGTCGCGAACTCTCCAGGTCGCAACCCACGGTAAGGATGTAACGAATGCCCTCTTGGCGGGCCCGGCTGATGACTTCCTCCCGGTCGTCGGCGAATTGTCCGTTGTCCAGATGCGCGTGGGTGTCGATGAGCCAAGGCTGCTGTTCGGTCATAACCATCTCTCTTGAAAAGCAAGGGGGCACCAAAAAGCGCCCCCTTGGGATAACATGCGAAATTGTCGGTGAGCCAAGCGGGGCGATTATTCCTGTTCGATACGCGGGAACAGCGGGGTCGCTTTCTGGATGCGAGTACCGGGACGCAAGCCGCCCCAGGCGCCTTTTTCTTCCAGAGACTGGCTGGCCGGATCGATCCCGAGAATTTCCACCATTTTCTGGGCCGTGTCGGGCATGAACGGTTCGATGAGCAGGGCAACGAGACGCTGAATCTCCATGAGATTGTACATGACGGTGCCGAGGCGGGGCCGTTGGATCTCGTCCTTGGCCAGGGCCCAGGGCGCCGTATCGTCGATGTATTTGTTGCCGGCACTGATGAGGTCCCAGATCAGCTGCAGGGCCTTGTTGAAGGCCATGGCGTCCATGTGCTCGTCGACGGCTCGCAGCGTTCCGGGGATGCGGTCGAGCAAGGGTTTGTCCGTGTCGTCAGCGGGCGTCGGCTCGGGAAGGATGCCGTCAAAATATTTGTTGACCATGGCCGAACTGCGACTCATCAGGTTGCCGAGATCGTTGGCCAGGTCGGAGTTGATGCGATGGATGAGGGCGGCGTGGGAAAAGTCGCCGTCGAGCCCGAAGGGAACCTCGCGCAGCAGGAAGTAGCGGATGGCGTCGACCCCGTACTTGTCGATCAGCATGTTGGGTTCGACCACGTTGCGCAGACTCTTGCTCATCTTCTGCCCCTCGACCGTCCACCAGCCGTGGGCGAAGACCTTTTTGGGCAAAGGCACGCCGGCGGCCAGCAGAAAGGTCGGCCAGTAGACGGTGTGGAAACGCAGAATGTCCTTGCCGATGACGTGGGCGTCGACGGGCCAGAACTTGGCAAAGTTGCCGTCGGGGTCGTTGGGGTAGCCGAGAGCGGTGATGTAGTTGGTCAGGGCGTCGAACCAGACATAAATGACGTGAGCGTCGTTGCCCGGGACGGGGATGCCCCAGGAAAAAGTCGTGCGGGAGATGGAAAGATCGCGCAGCCCCTCCTTGACGAAGTTGAGCACCTCGTTGCGGCGGCTTTTGGGCTGGATGAAATCAGGGTGCTCCTCGATATGGCGGATCAACTGGTCCTGGTATTTGCTCATGCGGAAGAAATAGGATTCTTCCTTGAGCTTGTCCGTGGGACGTCCGCAGTCCGGACAGTTGCCATCGAGAAGCTGGGTCTCGGTCCAGAAGGTCTCGCAGGGAGTGCAGTACCAGTCCTCATATTCACCGAGGTAGATATCCCCCTTGGTTTCGATACGGCGGAAGAGTTCGCGGACCCCCTCTTTGTGTCGTTCCTGGGTGGTGCGGATGAAGTCGGTGTTTTCGATGTTGAGTTTTTCCCACAGCGACTGGAAGCGTTTGACGACGCGATCGGCCAGTTCAAGCGGCGTTTCTCCGGCCGCCTGAGCCGCTTTCTCGACCTTCTGACCATGCTCATCCGTGCCGGTCAGGAAAAAAACCTCATACCCGCGGGACTTCTTGTAGCGGGCGAGCACGTCACAGGCCAGGGTGGTATAGGCGTGGCCTATGTGAGGGACGTCGTTGACGTAATAGATGGGGGTCGTTATGTAGAAGTTTTTGCTCATGTTTGACGCTCCTGAGGTTATTTCTTTTTGGGACGACGACGGCCTCTGCGGCGTTTACGGGGGCTGGCGGCCCCTTCATCACCGGCAGGCTTGGCGGCTTCGGCGGCCTGAGGTTTGCGGCCTTCGGGCCGGGGTTGTGAGGGCTTGTTCTCGCCGGCCGGACGAGGCTTGCGATTTCTGGAGGAGTCCCGGCGGCTTCCTTCCGGACGCTTCCCCTCTTTGGCCGGGGGCGGGGAGGGCAGGGTCCCCGATTTTTCCGCCTGATTCAGCTCATCGACGGTAGCTTGGCGAGTCTGCCCGTCACCGAGACGAATGGTGACTTTCTGGGCCAGGATATCCTGGCCGATCACTTCGCCTTCCTGGCCGTCCACCTGGATTTTGCGACCGCATTTGGGCAATTGCTTGCGCAAGGAGCAGTAGGTTTCGAATTCGTACCCCAGGCAACAGAGGAGGCGGCCGCACTGGCCGGAAATCTTGCTGGGATTAAGGGCCAACCCCTGCTCCTTGGCCATACGCACGGAGACGGGGGCGAAGTCGGTCAGGAAGGTACAGCAGCACAGTTCCCTGCCGCAGATACCCAGCCCGCCAATGAGTTTGGCTTCATCGCGCACGCCGATCTGGCGCATCTCGATGCGGGTGTGAAAGTGATGAGCCAGATCCTTGACCAGTTCGCGGAAATCGACCCGACCATCGGCGGTGAAGTAAAAGATGATCTTGGAGCCGTCGAAGAGATATTCGGCCCGCACCAGTTTCATCTCCATCTTGCGCTCGCCGATGCGAGCGGCGCAGATGCGAAAAGCCTCCCTCTCCCGGTCGGCGTTGGCTGCCGCCAGCGCCAGGTCTTCATCGGTCGCGATACGGATGATGTTTTTGAGCTCCTTGGCCGCCTCTTTTTCGTCGATTTCCCTGGGAGCCTGCACGACCGTACCGAGGGCGCGGCCCCGGTCTGTTTCCACCACCACGCGCATATTGGCTTCGAGGGGGAGGTCCTGGCTGTTGAAATCGTACTGCTTTCCCGCCGTGCGGAATTTAACCGAAGTAATTCGGATCATGGTTGTCTGTCGTTTCCTCTATATGGAAAGTGTGGCGAAAAATGCCCGTAAATGGCGCCTTGCCTCAGGCAGCCAGGCGCATGAGCAGAACCTCCATGGCCAGCTGTTTGTTGACGTTACGATCCGCCTGCCGCCGACTGACGGCGATGGCTTCGAGTTTTGCCAGCAGGGTGGCCGTGTTTTCACGTTTCGCGACCCGCTGGATCTTTTCCAGCAGGTCGATGTTGACCAGTTCGCTTTCAGGCATCCCCTGCTTGTACAGAAGCAGGTCGCGATAGAAAGCCTGAAAGAGTTCAAGAATCTCTTGAAAACGTTCCTTTTCACCGGCAATTTCTTCGGCCAGTTTGAACAGGGCAATAACGCTTCCGGGTGACAAGGCGGTAAGAGCCTTGAGCAGCTCCCGTCTCTGGTCGAGGAAAAGATCCTTGTCCTTACCCAGGGCTTTTTTGAAGCTCCCTTCCGAGAGGGCCGCGAGAATATGCCCCTGAGACTCGTTCAGCCCCAGCTTCTCCTGCAGGGCCTGCTGCAGGATGGGGCGGGGGACAGCATAAAAGGGAATCTGCTGGCAGCGTGACCTGATGGTCGGCAACACCCGTTCTTTCTGGGCGGACAGCAGGATGATGAGGGCCTCCCCCTTGGGTTCCTCCAGGGTTTTCAGGAGGGCGTTGCCGGCGGCGGGATTCAATTTTTCGGCCCCGTCGATCAGGCAGATTTTCTTCGGCGCTTCCAGCGGACGAAAGGACAACTCCTTCTGGATCATTCGCACCTGTTCAATTTTAATGGTGGCTCCATCGGGTTCCATAATGTGGAGATCCGGGTGATTATGGTGATCCACCTTGCGACAGGCGGTGCATGTGCCGCATCCCGTGCCGTTCTGGCAGAAAATGGCGCGGACAAAAGCCAGGGCCATCAGGCGTTTACCGATGCCGTCTGCCCCATGGAACAGATAGGCATGGGCCAGGCGACCCGAGGCGATGGCTCGTCGCAGCAGGTCTTTCTGTCTGTCGTGCCCAAGCACCTGACCGAAAGTCATGACGGCATACTCAGAATCTGTCGTTGTCTCAGCGCTTCACCGATCCGGCTGGCGACGGTTTCCTGCGAACCGAGAGCATCGATGACCAGAAAACGGTTTTGCCTGTGGGCCAGTTCCAGGTACCCCTGCCGGACGCGGCGGTGAAAGGTGAGGGATTCCTGCTCGAAGCGGCCCTCATGTTCGAGCGTCTGCACGGTGTTGCGGCTTTGCGCCCGCTGCAGGCCTTCTTCGGCCGGCATGTCCAGCAGGATGGTCAGGTCGGGACAGGTCTCAGCCGCCGCCAGCTCATTGAGGCGGTGAATGAGCGTTTTGTCCAACCCGCGTCCGTACCCCTGGTAGGCGCAGGTGGCATCGGTAAAGCGGTCACACAGGACAGTCTTTCCCGCTTGCAGCGCCGGCCGGATGACCTCGTCGACATGCTGGGCCCGGGCCGCGGCGTACAGCAGCAGTTCCGACCGGGGCACCAGGGCCTGGTTGCCGGGATCAAGCAAAATCTGGCGGATAGCATCCGCAATGGGGCAGCCGCCAGGTTCGCGCGTAGTGACCACATCAACCCCCTGCGCGGCCAGATTGCGGGCAAGCAGGCGCAGCTGGGTGGTTTTTCCGCAGCCTTCGATGCCTTCGAAAGTGATAAAGAGGTTCATGGTATCCAGGCTGATAATAAGAATATCTTTTAAAATTCGACATTATAGTGAATGGAACCGGGCGGAATCAAGGAAAAGATTCCATCCTCAGGGTAAACATTGATAAGACCATGGGAATTTAGTATACTCCCAGCCGATTTGACCACTTGGAGGGCCCGTGCGGGTTCTTTTTGAAACGAGAAACGATGCAGCTTCGAGAATGTGAACAGCGTCTGTGCCAAAAGCTGGACTACCGTTTTGCGCGGGCCGACCTTTTGCGTGAGGCTCTGACGCACAAGTCCTATAGCAATGAACAGGCCGGAATCGACCTGCCTTTCAGTGAACGTCTCGAATTTCTCGGGGATGCTGTCCTTGATCTGGCGGTCAGTGAACATATTTTCAGCCGCTATTCCCAGTTGCCGGAAGGGGAGATGACCCGGGTGCGGGCCGAGGTCGTACGCGAAAAGGGTTTGGCGGCCATCGGCAAAAAGCTGGATATAGGGGCCTGTCTCTTGCTCGGTAAGGGAGAAGAGCGCAGTGGCGGTCGGCAGAAGGACAGCCTGCTTGCTGATGCCTTTGAAGCGCTGCTGGGAGCCATCTTTACCGATGCGGGTTATGGCTCCGTCAAGTCCATTGTCGATCGCCTGTTTGTCGAGGAGATTACCCGGTCGGTAAAATGCAAGGCCGGCGTCGACCACAAGACCCGTCTGCAGGTCTTGATGCAGGGGCAGTACAATCGGACGCCGTCTTATATTCTGGTCAGTGCCGAAGGGCCTGATCATGAACGCCTCTATACGGTTGAGGTCCGCTTCGACGACCAGACCATCGGGCAGGGGAGCGGGCGCACGAAAAAAGCGGCGGAACAAGAGGCGGCCCGGCAGGCTCTGGCCGAAATGGAGCGCCCCTAGGCGCTGACGGTATGCAGGTTTTCCCTTTCTTTATTCCCCATGAAGGGTGTCCGCATCGCTGTCTCTTCTGTCAACAGGAGAAGACCTCCGGTCATTCGGCGGCGCCGGCGCCCCTTGACGTGGCCGATGCCTTGAACCGGCTGCTGCCTCCTGCCGGAGACGGGGATATTGCCTTTTACGGCGGGTCCTTTACCCTGCTGCCGGCGACGCGACAGCGGGATTACCTGGAGGTCGCCGCTCGATTTGTCCGGGCCGGGCGCGCCGGGGGAATTCGCATCTCGACCCGCCCTGACGGTCTGGAAAACCGGCATCTGGACGTTCTGGACGGATTTCCGCTGCGCACCATCGAGATCGGCTGTCAGTCCTTTGATCCCGAGGTCTTGGCCCGCTCTGGCCGAGGACACTCTGCCGAAGCGGCGGTTAACGCCACGGCGAGAGTCCGGCGCGCCGGGCTGGCGGTGGGCTTGCAGCTGATGCCCGGGCTCCCCGGCGGCGATCGGGCAGAAGCCCTGTGGTCCCTGCAAACGGCTTTGGAGCTGCAGCCGGATTTTCTGCGCATTTACCCGACGGTGGTGTTGGCTGGCAGCGCGCTGGAGACACTATTTGACCGCGGACAATTCGAGCCGCTCAGTCTGGATGAGGCGGTCGGAATCTGCGCGGAGATGCTCTGGCGCTGCCGGCAGGCCGCGGTGCCCGTGATCCGTCTGGGACTGCAGCCGACCCGGGAACTCGATGGTCCTGCGGGGGTGGTGGCCGGACCCTATCATCCTGCTTTTGGACAGCTCGTGCGTTCGCATCTCTGGCGGCGGGCGCTGCTGCGGGTCGTGGAAGAGACTTCGGCACAGCCGATTCTCGTCTGTTCGTCCGAGTTGTCGGATGCCCTGGGGCAGCGTCGCCAGAACCTGGAATTTATTCGAACCCGCAGAGGGGATTTTGCCATTTCCGGGCAAAAGGACATCCCCCGCGGGACACTGCATGTTGGCTCCGAGTCATTTTCCCTCATGGAACTGGCCGCTTACTAAGGATCTTGTCATTGAACACTGAACAGCCCCCCTTTCGCTCTGGTTTTGTCTCGATTATCGGGCGTCCCAATGTCGGCAAATCGACCCTGTTGAACCGGATACTCGGACAGAAGATCGCCATTGCTTCGCCCAAACCCCAGACGACCCGCAACCGGATTCTCGGTATTCACAACCTCGACGACGGCCAGATTCTCTTTCTTGATACTCCGGGTATTCATCGTGCCACCGGCAAGCTCAATCGCTATATGGTCGATCAGGCCATGGCGGCCTGCGCTGATGTCGATGTCGTGCTTTTTCTGATCGAGGCGACGGATCGCCCCGGGGGAGGGGATGACTTCATTCTTGACGTTCTCTCGCGCAGTTCGGTGCCCGTCATTCTGGTCATCAACAAGATCGACCAGGTGTCGCCGGAGGCCTTGCTCCCTCTGATTGAAATTTATGCGCAGAAGCGCGATTTCGCCGCCATTATCCCCATTTCGGGTTTGAAAGGCAGCGGGGTGGACGCTCTGGTCAAAGCCACATACGACCTGCTGCCGCCCGGGCCGCGCTACTATCCCGAGGACATGGTCACCGATCTTCCCGAACGCTTCATCGTCGCCGAAATGGTGCGCGAGCAGATCCTCAAACAGGTGCGGGACGAGGTGCCCTACGGGGTGGCCGTCGTGGTGGAAAGCTTTACCGAAAAGCCGGATAAGGATCTCGTGGTCATCGCCGCGGCGATTCTGGTGGAGCGGGAACCCCACAAAAAAATCATCCTCGGCAAGGGCGGCGAGAAGATCCGCGCCATCGGCAAAGCGGCCCGGGTCGATATCGAAAGGATGCTGGGAACCCGCGTCTACCTCGAGCTGTTTGTCAAGGTACAGAAAAACTGGACGGAATCCGACAAGCTGTTGAAAGAGTTCGGCTACGAATAGCCTCTAAAGTCATTTACGGAAAGAACGGAAAACACAGACATGAGTCCACTCGTTGCAATCGTCGGCCGCCCCAACGTCGGTAAGTCCACGCTCTTTAACCGCATTCTCGGTCAGCGTAAAGCCATCGTCGAGGATTTTCCGGGCGTCACCCGGGACCGCAACTACGCAGAAGTCACCAAGTACGACGCGCCCTTTATCCTCATGGATACGGGCGGTTTCGAGCCGGCCAGCGAAGAGCGGCTGCTGGTTCAGATGCGTGAGCAGTCGCAACTGGCCGTGGAAGAGGCCGATGTGATTCTCTTCGTCCTCGACGGACGGGAGGGACTCACTCCCTCCGACGAGGAAGTTGCCGCCATGCTGCGCCGCGTCGACAAACCCGTGCTCTTTGTGGTCAACAAGGTCGATGGTCCCAAGCAGGAGGAGGCCATGGCCGAGTTCTATGCTCTGGGGCTGGATGAGCTCCACCCTGTTTCGGCTGAACACGGCGTGGGGGTAGGGGATCTGGTCGATGCGGTGCTGACCCATCTTCCCCCGGCAAAAGCGCCGGAGGCGGAGACGGAGGAAGTGCGCCTGGCGGTCATCGGCCGTCCCAACGTCGGCAAGTCCTCCCTCGTCAACCGCCTGCTGGGGTATGAGCGTGTCGTGGCCAATCCCATGGCCGGTACCACCCGGGACAGCGTCGATACGCCCTTCACCTATAACCAAAAACGCTACGTTCTGATTGACACGGCGGGCATCCGTCGCAAGGGAAAGGTCAGCCAGAAACTGGAAAAGTTCAGCGTTATCCAGGCCCTAAAAGCGATGGACCGTTCCCATGTGGTTCTGGTGGTTATTGACGCCGAAGAAGGGGTTACGGATCAGGACCTGACGGTGGCCGGGTATGCCTATGAAAAGGGCAGGGCCGTCATTCTGGTTGTCAACAAGTGGGACAAGATTGAAAAAGACAACAAAACCCTGCGGCAGTACACCGAAAAACTGCGTATGAGCTTCAAATTCCTCCCTTTTGCGCCGATTATTTTCGTCTCGGCGCTAACCGGGCAACGGGTGGCGAAGATTATGGGTGAAGTCGAGGCTGTGGCTGCCGAATTTAACCGCCAGGTTCCCACCGCCGCCCTGAACCGCATCCTTGAAGAAGCGGTGCGCAGTCATGCGCCTCCGGTGGTTCAGGGAACGCGGCTTAAATTCTTCTACATGACCCAGACCCAGGTGCGACCACCCACCTTCGTGGTTTTCGCCAACAAGGCTGAAGGGATTCATTTCTCTTACGAACGGTACCTGCAGAACAAGCTCCGGGAAGCGTTCGGCTTTGAAGGCGTTCCTATCCGGCTGATTTTCCGGGACCGCGAACGCAAAGGCCAGGGGTAAAAAACCTTTACTTGCCCCAGGGGCTGGGATATATTGTTTTCTATTTAATTTTGAACCCTTACGTCAATTCGGCTCTGGACCACCATGAGTTTAGTCGGAAATCTTGAAGACCTGGGCCTGGGAGAAATTCTCCAGATTGTCAGCCTGAGCCGCAAGTCAGGGGTGCTCTCGCTGAACAGTCGCGGGCGACAAGGTTCGATTTATTTCAAAAACGGCCAGGTCATTCGAGCTGCTTCCAGTACCGAGCCGGAAAATCTCGGCGATCTTCTCGTGCGATCCGGGGTCGTTCCCCTCGATACGCTCCACGCGGCCCTTGAACACCAGCGGCAGAGTGAAGGCGCCCTGCGTTTGGGCGCCATTCTCGTCGAGCATTACGCTATTGCCGCCGTGGACATCGAAAACGTGGTCCGCAGGCAGATCGAAAAGCTGGTATACGGATTTTTTGGCTGGACGGAGGGGACTTTCGCTTTTGAACTCCGGGAACCGGAGGCTTTGGGCGAGACCCGGGTTGACCCTTTGCAGTTTATGCTCGACCAGGGTCTCAATCCCCAATGGCTGGCCATGGAGGGAAGTCGCCTGCTGGATGAAAGGCGTCGACAGGAACAATCAGCCCAGGCGAAAGACGAAAATTTCCTTTGGGGCATCGACTCGGATTCACCGCAGGCGGGGATTTCATCTGGAATGACCGGATCTGCTACCGCGACAGGTTCGGTGAAGGCCGAAAAAAGTTGCCCGGGGGGCAACGAGCCTGCCGCGCTGGTCAACTTTGGTGCCGAACTGCTGGCCGAATTGGGCGAAGAGCCTGTCGGGGTGCCCGTCAAAGGGCCCGAATCCCCCGGGCTTCGCCTGCTCAAGGGCATGCTGCAGGAATTGAGTAATCCGTCTCTCGGCGGCGGGGTTATTCTGCTGGTACTGCGCTTCGCCAGTGAACTGATGAACCGGGCCGTCATTTTCCTGGTCAAAGAGGAGGAGATCGTCGGCCTTGGGCAATTTGGCATCGCCGCCGGTGAAAGCGCGGACCTGCGGGTGCGGCGCATGAAAATCCCCCGGTCCAAACCTTCGGTTTTTCACCGGGTTATTGAAGAGAAGACGGTAGAGAAGGTTCCGTTGGGGACGGGATATTGGGACACCTACCTGAAAGACCAGTTGGGCGGAGACAGCCCGGTGGACGTTTTTCTCGGCCCGATTATCAGTGACGGTATGGTTGTTGCTGTCCTTTACGGTGACAATCTTCCCGAGAAGAAGCCGATCGGCAACACGGAAGCCCTGGAAATCTTTCTGTCTCAAGCCGGGCTGGCCATGGAACGAACCCTGGCGGACCGAAGAGGGAATTCAAGAAGCACCGGTTGACTTTTGGGCAGACGCTGTGGTGTCCGCTGATTTTATCCCTCGTAATGTGAGGCCTGTAACGTGCCAAAGAAAATACTGATTACCGAAGACTCGCCGACCATGCGCTCGCTCATCGTCTCAACCATTGAGGCGATTGGCGACTTTGAGGTGATCGAGGCGTCCAACGGGTTTGAGGCCCTGCGGATACTTCCCCGCGAAAAGGTGGATCTGGTCGTCACCGATATCAATATGCCGGATATCAACGGTCTGGAACTGGTCAGTTTTATCAAAACCAACCCCAACTACCAAACCACGCCCCTCATCATCATCAGCACCGAGGGGAGTGAGCGGGATCGGGAAAAAGGGATGGCTCTCGGGGCGGACGAATATCTGGTCAAACCTTTTTCCCCTGAGCAGTTGCAGGAGTTGATTCGAAAATACCTGGGTTAGGAGGGGATTTTGTCCGGCAATTCATCATCGCGCGCCATTAAAGACTTTCTCGCGGAGGCCGAGGAGATCATCGAGAAGCTGAGTATCGATCTCATGGCTCTCGGTGATGGAAGCGACGGGCGCGAAACGGACCCCGATCTGCTCAACAGCATATTCCGCAGTGCCCATTCCATTAAAGGGCTGGCGGGCATGTTCGGTTTCGATGATATCGGCTCCATATCCCATACCATGGAAAATCTTCTTGACCATCTTCGGCTGGGCAAGGTTTCCCTTTCTCCCGTTCTCGTTGAAACGCTCTTCGAGGGGCTCGACCTGCTCCTTCGTCTCGTCAACGGCAAAGGGGAGTCGGAGTCCTTCACTCTGGACTGTGCTCCGGTGCAGGAACGTATCGAAGCGCTGCTCAATGCGCCCCCTCCCAAGGCAGCCGATCCTATCCGGGCCCTCTCCCTGGATCCGGCCATCCTCAATGTGCTCACCGAATACGAGGAACACCGCCTTCGCGACAATCTGGAGAAAGGCCGTCACATCCTGCTGGTCAAGGTGGCTTTTGCGCTGTCCAGTTTCGATCAGGAACTGGGTGAGATTTCTGAACTGCTCAAAAACAACGGCGAGATTGTCAGTACATTGCCTTGCGCCGGGGATATTTCGGACAAGATCGCTTTTCAGATTCTGGTCGCCACCACCCTCTCGCACGCTGAACTGGGCGAAAAGCTCGACCGTCCCGATGCCGACATCGACATCGTCAGGGATGCCGCCGTGGGGACATCCCGACCTCCGGCCGCTATTCCGGCCTCGCCGCCGGTTGTCAGTCCTCCCGGAACAGCCGAAGTCATGCAGGAGCCTCCTCCTGAATCGGAGGGAACAGGAGCGTCGCTGCGGTCGATCAGCCGAACCGTGCGGGTCGATATCGATAAGCTCGATTTCCTTATGAATATCGTTGGCGAACTGGTCTTGTCCAAAGGGGCGGTCTCCATGCTGTGCGACCAGCTCAGGGCCGAGAATAGCCGGGTCGCCGGCGAATTGCAGAAGGTCACCCGGGTGCTGGAGCGGCGTCTTCACGACCTGCAAAAAGGGGTTATGGATGTGCGCATGGTCCCCGTGTCGCAGCTTTTTGAAAAGGTCATCCGGATTATCCGGCGTGTGGCCAACGAGCAGGGAAAAAAGGTCGAGGTGGATATCCGGGGCGCCGATACCGAACTCGACAAGCTCATTGTGGAAGATCTCTCGGACCCGCTCATGCATATCATCCGTAATGCCGTCGACCACGGGATAGAGTCGCCGGAAGAGCGTCGGACGGCGGGGAAACCCGAAAAGGCTTGCATTTGCCTGTGGGCCTCCCAAAAAGGGAATCACGTCGTCATAGAAATTCGTGATGACGGACGGGGTATCGATCCCGAGCGGGTGCGGATAAAGGCTCTGGAAAAAGGGCTGATCAGCGCCGAGGCCGAATTGTCGCGGGAAGACGTTTTCAATCTTATCCTGACTCCCGGTTTTTCTACTCGTGATGAAGTTACCGACTTATCCGGCCGCGGCGTCGGCATGGATGTGGTCCGGAACAACATTGCGGCTCTTTCCGGCATGCTCGAACTCGACAGCACCTTCGGCCAGGGCACGACGGTCACCATCACGCTCCCGATCACGCTGGCCATTATCAAGGCCCTGGTCGTCAAAGTCAGCGGCAAGGCCTATGCCATTCCCATCAACTCCGTCATGGAGACCCTCCTGGTCGAGACCTCCTCGATCCGCACCATCGAACGCCACGAAGTCATCGATCTGCGAGAGCATACGCTGCCTCTGGTGAGACTGAGCCACCTGTTCCGGCTACCTGCCCAAGAAGGTTCGCCCCGCAAGCTATTCGTGGTTGTGGTGGGCCTGGCCGATAAAAAGATGGGGATTGTGGTCGACGATCTGTTGGGCCAGCAGGACGTGGTCATCAAGTCCCTGGGCAACACCCTGTCCTTTGTCCGGGGGATTGCCGGTGCCGCCGATCTCGGTAATCAGAAGACCGTGCTGGTGCTCGATGTTGGCGGTCTTATGAGCGAGTCCCTGCGAGGAGATTCTTCTTTCTATGTATGAAGACTTCTACGGGTTTTCCGAACGACCCTTCAGCAAGACGCCCGATCCGCGCTTTCTCTATCTGAGCCGGATGCATCGCGAGGCTCTGGCGCGCCTGACCTACGCCGTGGAAGAAAGAGACCTCGTGCTGCTTACGGGTGGCATCGGCTGCGGCAAAACGACCCTTTCACGCGCTTTGATGGATGAACTGGGAGAAGGCTTCCGGGTTATTCTTTTTATTAATCCGCGTCTTACCCCCATGGAATTTCTCCGCTCGCTGGCCCTGCGTCTCGATATCGCCGATCCTTCGCGTTTTAAAACCGATCTTCTCGAAGAGATTGGCGCCGCCCTCTACCGTTTTTATCAGGAGGGGGTCTGCCCGGTTCTGGTGATCGACGAGGCCCAGCTGGTTCCTCACAAGGAAACTTTCGACGAGATTCGGCTGTTGACCAATTTTCAGCTGGACGATCAGAATCTTATGAGTATCGTCCTGATGGGACAGCCGGAATTGAAAAAGCGTCTGGCTCACCGTTCCTTTGAACCGCTGCGTCAGCGCATCGGCATGCAGTTTGATTTACAGCCCCTGCAGTTGGAAGACACCAGGGCTTATCTCGATTACCGGCTTGTCGTGGCCGGCGGTTTGCCCGGCCTTTTCGCTGATGACGCCGTACAGCTGATCCATCAGGCCTCGGGCGGGGTGCCGCGAAAGATCAACCAGATCGCCTCACTGGCTCTGCTGGAAGGATTTGGCCGGGAAGTCCGCCCTATCGATTCCTCGGTTCTGGAGTCGGTAATGAACGAGCTGGATCTTCTTATCTAGGCAAAACAGGAATCTTGCGCATGAATCTTGCTGATATCCGAAAAAAAGCCAAGGCCCAGAAGGCCGAAAAAGACAAGTCCGCCGTAGCGCCTGCCGCGACGGAGGAGAAAAAGGTGCGTCTTCCGGTCCTCCAGGTTCAGGGCGTTCCCGCGCCGCCGGTCGAAGGGGCTCCCTCGGCGGGTGCTGAGCCGGCGACAGATCCCTTGGAAGCTCTGTTCAATTATTGCCCTGAAATCGACTTGGCCACCGAGGAAGCCTATGCCGAAGGGCTGGCGGCATTGGCGAGGGAAGACCGGGAAGCGGTGGAGCAGTGGCTCACCTTTCCGGTGGGTAATGAAGAGTATGCCCTGGATATCGACCACGTCAGTGAAATCATCAAATGGCGTGAAGTGGAAGAGATCCCCCGGGTCCCCGATTTTGTGCTGGGGATCATCTCACTGCGTGGGCAGGTTGTCCCCGTCTTTGATCTGCCCAGGCGCATAAAGCTGGGTTCGGTTGAAGTTTCTCCCGCTTCCCGTATTATTGTATGTCAAAAGGGGGAGCGTAGCGCCGGTCTGTTGGTCGATGGGATCAATCAGGTCGTTAAAATGCCTGTCCGCAAAACGGAACCTCCCCCCGCGATACTTTCGGGCCTCGACAGGGACATGGTCAGGGGAGTGGGCCGTTATCAGGATCGCATGATATTTATGTTGAATTTAGACCACGTTCTCGATGCGGAACGTAGCTGAGGGGAAAGGAGCACTATCGTGTCCAAAAAAAGGATTCTGATCGTTGAGGATGAAGAAAGTCTTCTAAAGCTTGAAAGCATCCTGTTGACGTCGAAAGGATACGACGTCACGGGGGTGACCAACGGGCAGGCTGCCCTCGATTCCCTGGCCGAGAATCCTTCGGACCTGGTGCTTCTGGATATCATGCTGCCGCAGATAGACGGCTTTGAGGTCTGCAGGAGGATCAAGGAGAACCCGCAGACCAAGCATATCCCCGTTATCATGCTCACGGCCAAAAAGAGTCGCGAGGATATGGCGCGGGGCGAAAAGGTGGGGGCGGACTGGTATATCACCAAGCCCTTCAAGTCCGTCATGGTCATTGAAACCATTCAGCGCTTTTTGGCCAAATGAGCCCTAGGACTTTGCCTCAGTCTGCCGGGTCCGCTGACGGGGACAGGGAGCGTCAGGAAATCCAGTTGGCCTGCTTCAGAGCCGGGGAGCAGATGTACTCCTTGGATATCAGGCGCATCAAGGAAATCATCCGCCCCCCCAGATTGACCCCCATCCCCAATGCGCCCCCCTTTATCGAAGGGGTCTTCACCCTGCGCAATGTGGTTATTCCCGTGCTGGATTTGCGCAAGCGCTTCGGCTTGACCGTCGTAGACGGCCTGAAGAAGGAGCGCGTGCTGGTGTGCGCCCTCTTTGGCAAAATCCTCGGACTTCGGGTGGATGAGGTTACGGAAGTCCGGCGCTACACCCGCAAAGAGGTCTATCCTTCGCCGTATTTTCTCAAGGGACCCGGCACCGAGTTTTTCGCCGGGGTCTGCCGCTATGACGACGACCTGCTGATGATCCTCGATCTGGAAAAGATTCTTTCCTCCCGGGAAAAAATCGATCTGGAAAAAATCCCTCAGTTGCCCGACGACCCGTTTGAAGAGATGGAGTGACCCGCCGGTTGTTCCTTCCCGTTCCCGATTATGCAAAGGGCTTCCATGATCATAACCTGTCCCGCGTGCTCGGCCCGGTTTCGGTTGGCCGAAAACCGCTATCTCGACAAGAAGCGATTGACTCTGCGGTGTGCCCGCTGTCAGAAGGTATTCCAGGTCGATGTTTCATCCCAGCGCAATGCCGATACCCTTGACCGCTCCTTGGTCCGGGTTCTGGTGGCTCATGGGGATCCCCAGCTTTGCACCACCATCCAGGAGGTCTTGAATCGTTCGGAGATGACGTGCCGCGTCTGCTCCGACGGGGAGCAGGCCTTGTCCCTCATGGAGCAGGAAGCGCCCCATGTCGTTGTCCTCGACGTCGCTTTGCCCGGCCTTTACGCCTTTGAGGCCGTCGAAAAAATCCGCCGCCGTCCCGGGCTCGATCAGGTCAAGGTGCTTTTGGTCTCTTCTGTGTATAACAAGACGGCCTACAAGCGAACGCCGGTCTCCCTCTACGGCGCCGATGGGTATATCGAAAAGCATCATATTCCCGGCGATCTGGTCGTCAAAATTTCCCAGCTGCTGGCCGGTGACATGAATTCATCTTCCCCTTCCGAATCCGGTGCCGTCGGGAGTGAATGGAAGAGCCCGTCCGCGGCTGCCTCCTTTATTGAGCGGATGAAAGACCGCATTCATGACCTTGAAGAGCAGGAGGGAGGGGAGACCGAATCAGAAAAAGCCCGGCGTTTTGCTCGGATCATCGTGGCGGACATCGCTCTTTACAGCCAACCGAAGGTCGATGCGGGTATTGTAAACGGTAATTTTTTCGAGGCTCTGGCGGCAGAGATCGCCGAAGGGCAAAGACTCTTCGAGGAACGCTACAGCGGCGCTGCCGGGCAGCATGCCGATTTTTTTCAACAGGCTTTATCTGACTTTGTCGTAAGCCGCGAGAAAGAGCTTCGTCCCTGATCTGAAGAGAGGCAAAAACGTGCATTCCCAAGTAACTCCTGAGGATATCAGGCAAAATCTCAATTCTTCCCTGGAGGAAGAACGTCTTGATGGCCTGCGGGCGCTACGCGTTTCCTTTGGAGAGGATTGGTTACCCCTGTTGTACAGGGCTATGGGCGATTCGAGTTGGCGGGTCCGTAAAGAGGCTGTTGAAGTTTTTTTGGCGCAGCCCGCGGCGCCTGACCATATTCGCGACGTCGCTGCTCTTCTACACGCCGATGATAACGCGGGAGCGCGCAATGCTGCCGTTGAAATTCTTACGCGGCTCGGCCGGCAATCGCTGTCTTGTCTCTTTGCTGAGATGAAGACCGAAGACCGCGATGTTCGCAAATTTATCCTGGATATCCTGGGCGAAATCCGCGACACCTCGGCGGTTCCGCTGATGATCGAAGCGTTGTCCGACAACGATGGCAATATCAGGGCGGCAGCGGCGGAAAACCTTGGGAAAATGGGCTCCTCGGCAGCTGTCGGCCCGCTCTTGGAGTTGATGGAAGAGGCCGACCTTCTGTTGCGCTTCACCATATTGCAGGCCTTGGGCCAGATCGGAGCTGATGTTCCCGCCGCATCCCTGTTGAAATGGGGGCAGGAGCCTCTCCTGCGCAAGGCGCTTTATGATTGTCTCGGACAACTGGGGGGCGTGGAGGTCGTTGAAGAACTGGTGCAGGGTCTTTTAGACGACAGGCCCAATGTCCGGCATTCGGCCCTGCTGGCCCTCGAAAAGGTGGAGAGGCGAAATCCCGGTGAATTGACCGCTCATCTGCCGGCGCCCATGCGCAAAAATCTGGTTGAAGCGACTATCCGCCTTCTGGAGGACAACCCCGATCGGGTGAGGCGGGCAGCGCTATACCTTCTTGGCGCCTTAAGAGACGAACAGACCGCGCACCGGCTCCTTCCCTTGCTGGCCGAGGACAGTCTGCGTGAGGCCACCACCAGAGCGCTGATTTCCATGGGGAGAAAAGCTGCCGCAGCGTTGATGGATCATTGGACCCATATCGAAGCGTATCAGCGGCCCTATCTGGCCTATGTCGTCGGCATGACCGGTTGTGTCGAAGGACTGAATCATCTTCTCTCCGCACTAAAATCCGAAGATGCCGACCTGCGCGCTGTATCTGCCCAGGCTCTTGGATCGCTCGGGGTTGAAAAGGCCGTTTCGCCACTGGTTTCGTTACTGGATGACCCAAGCGAAACGGTACGAGCTGCTGCCCTGGAATCCCTTTCGACCCTTGGGGGCAAATGCCCGGAAAAGGTCTATGGTGCCCTGCAGAAACTGCTTGGCGCGGAAGATTCCCAGTTAAGGACCTCTGCTGTTTCGGTGATATCGCGCCTCGATGTACCCGCGGCTGAATCAGCCCTCGTTTTCGCTCTTAAGGATGAATCCTCCCAGGTGAGACAGGCTGCCGTGAGGGCGCTTGGGAAATGCTGCAGCGGTCGGCACCGCGATGCCCTGCTGCTGACCTTGACCGATGAAGACCCCGAGGTCCGCCGCATGGCCGTCGACGTTTTTGCCCGCTCGGTGGGGCGTGATGCCTTCGAACCCCTCTCCCTGGTTGTGCAGGACGAGGACCTTTGGGTCCGGGTTTCGGCTGTCCGTGGGCTGGGCGCCACCGACCATCCTGAGGCCCAAAGCCTGCTGGTCCGCGCCCTGAACGACCCGGTCGGCCTGGTGGTGATTGCTGCCCTGGAAACCCTGGCCGAACAAAACCTGGAACAGGCAACGCCCTTTTTGGTGAAAGCCTTATCGCACCCTGATGCCGAGGTCGTTTGTGCCAGTCTCAAAATTTTGGTCGCGGCAGGGCGACAGCGGGAGATCGAATCGGCACAGTCCTGTCTTTGCCAGCATGGCGCTTCGGAGGTACGTCTTGCCTATGCCCGGGTTCTGGCTGAAGAGGCCGGGGATCAGGCAATGGCTGTTCTGCGTGAAATGAACAGGCAGGAAAGGGACGACCTCGTCCGCCGTCAGCTCGATGCTTTGCTGGAAGATGTTGCCAGGGGGAATGTCTAGGATTATGTCATTTTTGTTCTCTTCTCCCAGTATCGCCATGTCGATGGACGAGTTCCAGTTGATCAGGGATTTTGTCTACCATTACTGTGGTCTGAACTTTTCAGAAGATTCCAAATATCTACTCGAGAAGAGGCTTGGCAAACGACTTCAGCATCTGCAGTTGGAGAGTTTCAGGGACTACTATTACTATCTTCGCTACAACAAGGACAAAGATCAGGAGTTGACGGAACTCATTGATTTGCTCACCACCAATGAAACCTATTTCTTTCGTGAAGATTTTCAGCTCAAGACCCTGATTGAAGAAATTTTACCCGAAATTGTCCGCCAGAAGGAAAAGGACAAAGACAGGCGCATTCGGATATGGAGTGCCGGGTGTTCTTCCGGTGAGGAACCGTACACCATCGCCATGCTTCTGCTGAACCATCCTCTTCTGGCCGATTTTCAGGTCGATATCATCGGCACAGATATCAGCCAGCGCGTTTTGCAGTTGGCTCGGAAGGGCGTTTACGGAACCTCATCGTTCCGCGCGACGCCTCCTGATTATCAGCAGCGTTTCTTTGACGCCGTTGATGGGAAGTTTCGTATCAACGATCGGGTCCGGAACCTGGTGACTATCAGCCACCTCAACCTTTTCGATGCTCCTCGCGTTTCTCTTCTCGGGCGGATGGACGTCATTTTTTGCCGGAACGTTATTATTTATTTTGATATGGCTGCCAAAAAAAAGGTGGTCGACAGTTTCTTTCAGCGCCTCCGGCCTGGAGGCTTCTTGCTGCTAGGCCATTCGGAATCCCTGATGAACATCACCAACGTCTTCACCCTGCGCCACTTCACCCATGACATGGTGTATCAGCGACCATCCCAACCGGGTTTTGAAGGGGGTGCGGCATGAATAGTCAACCCGTTCGCGTCCTTGTTGTTGATGATTCGGCTTATAATCGGCGGGCGATCACCAAGATGCTGGAAGATCTGCCCGGCGTCAAGGTGGTGGGCTATGCCTGCGATGGTGAGGAGGGGTTGCGCAAGGTCTTTGACCTGAAACCGGATCTGGTCACTCTCGACCTCGAAATGCCGCGGATGGACGGATTCTCTTTTCTCCGCATCGTCATGCAGAACAGGCCGACGCCGGTCATCGTTGTTTCAGCGCGAACCGATGATGAAAACGTCTTTAAAGCCCTTGAGTTCGGTGCGGTCGATTTCGTTTCCAAGCCTACCGCCCGCATCTCCACCGAATTGCTCTCCATTAAAGAAGACCTGCATCGAAAGGTGCGCGCGGTTGTTCTGACGGATATGCGCAAGGTGCTCCGGCGGCCGCTTGGGGGAGGGGAATCACCGCGCCCTGAGGAAACAGTGATCAAACACCATCGGCGCATTACGGCCGGCCCCGCGATATCCCAGGTCGTTATCGGCGCCTCGACAGGAGGACCACCGGCCCTGCAAGCCATCCTGTCGCAGATCACCGAGAAGATCCCGGTAGGTATTGCTGTTTCCCAGCATATGCCGGCGGGGTTTACCCGTGCCTTTGCCGAGCGTCTGAACAAGTTCTGTGCGCTCGATGTCAGTGAAGCGCAGACCGGGGACGTCATGGAGCCTGGCCGCGTTCTGATCGCGCCGGGGGGGCGCAACCTGACCTTTGTCGAAGATGCCGGCCGTATTCTGGCCCACGCGCGCGATCCCGGTGCCGAACATCGCTATGTTCCCAGCGTCGACGTCATGTTCGATTCGGCGGCTCGCGTTTATGGCCCGAATCTTCTCGCTGTCGTGCTGACGGGTATGGGCAACGACGGTGCCAAGGGCGTTGTCTCCATCAAGGAAGTGGGCGGGCAGACCCTGGCTGAGGCGGAAGAGAGCAGTGTCGTTTTCGGCATGCCCAAAGAGGCCATAGCGACCGGCCGGGTCGACAAGGTTGTCCCCCTTCCGCTTCTATGTACTGAAATTCTAAGGCGTTGTGGACTCTAGTTCCTGCAAGGAAATGCTGGAAATTTTGTCCGGGTGCTGTTAGGATGTCCCGAATATGACGGTAAGCCTATTTTATGGGAGTTTGCCATGAGCGAAACCATGGACGATAAAGGTACAGTCAAAAAAGCGGAAGAATTTCTTCAGGTCTTTAAAAAGGGGGCGGAGTTTACCCAGGAACTGCTGCGTGAAAACGAGCGTCTGCGCTACCAGATTCTCCAACTGGAAGCCGGTAAGGGTGAAGGAGGCCATTTTGGCGAGGCGGAGGAAGAGATCCGCAAACTTCGCCAGCGCATCGAGGAGTTGGAATCGGAAAAACTGAAGATCCTGGATCGGATCAAGCAGGTTGAAGAGGAAAACCACGATTTCGCCAATCGCTATGTCGAGGTGGAAACCGAGAACAACAATCTGGCCAACCTTTATATCGCCTCTTATCAACTCCATTCCACGCTGGATTTTAAAGAAGTTCTGCAGATCATCATGGAGATTGTCATCAATCTCATCGGGGCCGAGGAATTTGCGGTCATGCTGCTTGATGACAAAAGCAACACCCTGCAGGCGGTTGCTTCCGAAGGTATGGAAACGCAGGACGTGCCGATTATCTCCATTGGTGATGGCATCATTGGTCAGATGGCCAAAACCGGCGAAAATTATTTTATCGAGGATATGGAAAACTACAGCCGGGACCTGCATCATCCCATTGTTTGTATCCCCCTTAAAATCAAAGAGCATGTGATCGGCGTTATCGCCATTTACAAGCTTCTCGTGCAGAAGAAGCGTTTCGCCGAAGTCGATTACGAGCTCTTTACACTGCTCGCCGGTCACGCGGCTACAGCCATATTCTCATCGAAACTTTATTCTGAATCCGAGCGCAAACTCTCGACGATTCAGGGTTTTCTTGATCTGTTGACCAAATGATGGGGGAGGGTTCCATGTCAACCTACAAGGTGCTCGTCGTTGAAGATTCGCCGACGATGCGGCAACTCATCGTATTTGCCCTGAAGCGGATGCGAGGACTTTCAATTGTCGAGGCCAGTGATGGCGTGGATGGTCTCAAGAAGTTGTCCGTTGAGAAGTTCGATCTGATCTTCACCGATATCAATATGCCGATCATGGATGGGTTGAAACTCGTCAGCCTGGTCCGCAACGATCCCAGCTACAAGAGTGTTCCCATTGTCATTATTACCACCGAAGGGGCGCATGAAGACCGTGAAAGGGCGCTCGCCCTGGGGGCCAATGAATATATTACCAAACCGATTCAGACCACCAAGATTATCGATTCAGCCAAACGTCTGCTGAATCTTGCCGTATAAGTCTGAGGGCAGGCTATGTTGCCTGGCCCCGGGGATGGGACTTGACAACGCCTGTTGTATTTAGGTTAAATAGCCGGGTTTTGATACTGCCTTTTCCCTGTTTCAATTAATTTTTAGATGGAGGCCATTTTGGCAAAGGAAGAAGCAATAGAAGTCGAGGGATCGGTCATCGAACCGCTACCCAATGCCATGTTTCGGGTCAAACTGGATAACGGACATATTGTCCTGGCACACATTTCCGGAAAGATGCGCAAATTTTATATCCGCATTCTGCCCGGTGACCGTGTCACCGTAGAGCTCTCGCCCTACGACCTGACCCGCGGCCGAATCACCTATCGCGAAAAGTAAGCCGTTTTCGCCGTCCTCTTGTGGGCAAAGCGGTTCTCTGCGGCCCGTGCTGGTGCTCTCTGCGCCAGCGCAGAGCCGTGGCCATTCATTGACGACAACCATACCGGCGCATGCCGGTATTCCTGTTTTTTCCCCGTGAAGTGACATTTCGGAGGCACTATGGAAGAGCGGTATAACGCCACGACCCTAGAAGGCAAATGGCAGAAGATATGGGAAGAGGAAAAGACCTTTAAGGTCGGAGAATTCTCCGACAAGCCCAAATACTATCTTCTGGAGATGTTCCCCTATCCGTCGGGTCGTATCCATATGGGCCATGTACGCAATTATTCCATCGGGGACGTTGTCGCCCGCTTCAAGCGCATGCAGGGCTTCAATGTTCTTCATCCCATGGGCTGGGATGCCTTCGGGATGCCGGCGGAAAACGCCGCCATTCAGCATGGCACCCATCCGGCCAAGTGGACCTATGAGAACATCGCCAACATGCGTTCGCAGCTGAAAAAAATGGGTCTTTCTTACGATTGGGACCGCGAACTGGCGACCTGTGATGTCGACTACTACAAATGGGAACAGCTCGTCTTTCTCAAGATGTACGAAAAGGGTTTGGCCTACAAGAAGAGCTCTTCCGTCAACTGGTGTCCCGAGTGTCAGACGGTTCTGGCCAACGAGCAGGTGGAAGAAGGATGCTGCTGGCGCTGCGACAGCGAGGTGGTGCCCAAGGAACTGGAGCAGTGGTTCTTCAAGACCACCGCGTACGCTCAGGAACTGCTCGACTGCATCGAAGAACTCAAGGGCTGGCCTGAGTCCGTGTTGACCATGCAGAGAAACTGGATCGGCCGCAGCACGGGTTGCGAAATCGATTTTCCGCTGGAAGGGGCGCTCAAGAAGATCCGCGTCTTCACCACCCGTCAGGACACGCTATTCGGGGCGACCTTCATGAGTCTGGCTCCCGAGCATCCACTGGCGCTTGAGATCGCTACGGCTGACCGGCGTCAGGAGGTCGAGGATTTCATTGCCCGCATCAAGAAGCAGGACAAGATCAAGCGCACTAGCGACGATCTGGAAAAGGAGGGTGTTTTTACCGGTGCCTATTGCATCAACCCCGTCAGCAAGAAGCGTATGCCGGTCTTTTTGGCCAATTTCGTGCTGATGGATTACGGCACTGGCGCCGTCATGGCTGTTCCCACCCACGACCAGCGCGATTTCGAGTTTGCCCAAAAATACGATCTGCCTAAAGTTGTGGTCATTCAGCCGCAAGGAGAGGCGTTGGCGGCCGAGACCATGACCGAGGCCTGGACGGGTCCAGGCATTATGGTCAACTCCGGTACTTTTGATGGGCTGGACAACGATACGGCCAAGGAGAAGATTGCCGATTACCTGCAGCAGGAAGGCATCGGCCAAAAGACGGTCAACTATCGTCTGCGCGACTGGGGGGTTTCCCGGCAACGCTACTGGGGTACTCCCATCCCCATCATCTACTGCGACGTCTGTGGCGTCGTTCCCGTGCCCGAACAGGACCTGCCGGTGGTGTTGCCTACCGACGTTGAATTTACTGGCGAGGGGGGAAGCCCCCTGGCCAAAAGCCAGGATTTTGTCCGCGTGACTTGCCCCCAGTGCGGCGAAGTAGCCCGGCGGGAATGCGACACCTTCGACACCTTTGTTGAGAGCTCCTGGTATTTTGCCCGCTACACCTGCCCCGACTTTCCTTCCGGTCCCGTCGATAAAGCGGCGGCGGAGTACTGGCTGCCGGTTGATCAATATATCGGCGGGGTCGAACATGCGGTCATGCATCTATTGTATGCGCGCTTTTTTACCAAGGTCCTTCGCGATCTGGGCATGATGAAGGTTGACGAACCTTTCACCAATCTCCTGACACAGGGAATGGTGTGCATGGAAACCCGTTCCTGCCCCGAGCATGGCTGGCTTTATCCTGAGGAAGTCGTGGAGGGCAAGTGTTCCCGCTGTCAGGCCGAAGCCGTGACCGGCCGCAACGAGAAGATGAGTAAATCCAAGAAAAACGTGGTCGACCCGGACAATCTCATCAGCCGTTATGGCGCTGATACGGCCCGTCTCTTTACCCTTTTTGCCGCTCCTCCCGAAAAAGACCTGGAGTGGAACGATCAGGGGGTCGAAGGATGTTATCGCTTTTTGGGGCGGGTTTGGCGCATTGTCTATGAAAACCATGCCCTGCTGGGCGCCGCCTCCATTGTTCCCGAGCTCGATGGCGCGGCCAGAAATCTGCGCCGGGCTACCCACCGAACCATCAAAAAGGTGACGGAAGATATCGATGGTCGCTTCCACTTCAACACGGCCATTGCTGCCGTCATGGAACTGGTGAACGCCCTGTACGGCTTTGACGAAAAGGAGAAATACCCCGGTGCGGTACGTGAAGCCATCGAGGCTGTCCTGCGCCTGCTGTCGCCGTTTGTGCCTCACATCACCGAAGAATTGTGGAGCCTCATCGGCCATCGGGACCGACTCAGTGAGGCGGGCTGGCCCCAGGTAGATGCCGAGGCTTTGGTGGAAGATGAAAAGCTCATCGTTGTGCAGGTCAACGGCAAGGTACGTGGCAAGATCACGGTAGCCGCAGACGCCGGGGAAGAGGCGATCAAGACGGCGGCCATCGAAGAGGAAAACGTGGCGCGCTTCCTTGAAGGCAAAACGATTCGAAAAATTGTCGTGGTGCCTGGTCGCCTCGTCAGCGTGGTGGTGGCATGAGGTCCGCGCTCCCTTTTCTGGTCCTTTGCCTTCTGATGCTTGGCGGGTGCGGCTACCAGTTTTCCGAAAAGACGAATCGCTTTTCTGAAGGGGAAAACAGACTGTATGTCGAGCTGTTCGGCAATAAGACGGCTGAACCTTACCTGGAAGACCTGGTCACTAACGCCGTGGTGACCAGGTTTGCGCGCAAGCCCGAGATGGAGATCGTCGAGAGCTGGGATGACGCCGATGTCGTTTTGACGGGGACGGTCACGGGATATTCGTCGTCGGCGGTATCCTATGGTCCCGAAGACAGAATCCTCGAGTATCGCGCTACACTTTCCGTTCAGGCGACCCTGCGACAGGCGACCGATGGCAAGGCTTTGTGGAAGGGCCAGGTTGTCTGGGATGATGAATACCGCACAAGCCCGGACAAAGGCGTACAGGAAGACCGGGAAAGCGAAATCCAGAGCCTGATCGCCGAACGCGTGGCCGAAGAGTTGTACTTTCGCATCCTTGAAAACTTTTGACCGGGGATGAAAAGTCATGACTCATGTTGAACTTTTACGGGCTGTTGACGATGGCAAGGTACCCTCTCTGATTTATCTCCATGGGGCGGAAACCTATTTGCGTGACCGCTGCCTGGAAGCCCTGCGCGATTCCCTTGTCCCGGCCGACGCCCGTGATTTCAATCTGACCATCTACTATGGCAAGGACGCCGCTGTAGAAAATATTCTCGATGCCGCCCGCACCTTCCCGGTCTTTTCTGCCCGCCGTCTTATTATCATCAAGGACGCCCAGCTCCTGACCGCGGCACAACTCGACCTTTTCCTCCCCTATCTGCCTTATGCCGTTCCTGAAACCGTGCTGATCTTCGTCGCCGACAAGATCGATGCCCGCCGAAAATTTTTTCAGGAATTTAAAAAGCACGGTGAGTTGGTCGAATTCAAGCCGCTCTACGACAATCAAATCCCGGCCTTCGTCAAGAACCACGTCAGGGAAGCGAAAAAGAGTTTCACAGAAGAGGGGTTAGCTCTTTTCTGCCGCCGTGTCGGCACCAATCTTCAGGAAATTGATGCCGAACTGAGCAAGCTCTACGGGTATGTAGGGGAGGAACGTTTAATTGATGTAGCCGAAGTGAAGGCCGTTGTCTCCGACACCCGGGTGGACACGGTCTTCGATCTCGGCAATGCGCTGGGAAAACGCCAGACGGGTGAAGCCCTGCGATTTTTGCGGCGTCTGCAAGAGGATGGCGTTGTTTCTTTGGTGATTTTGACCATGTTGGCGCGCCATTACAGGAGCCTTTGGAAAATCAGGGAGCTTCTCGACCAGAAGGTGCCGCGCCGGGATATTCCCCGACAGGTAGGCGTCAATCCTTATTTCGCCGATGGCCTGATTGCCCAGGCGGACTTGTTTTCTGCGGGGCAATATCGGCGCATATTTGAGTTGTTTCTGCAGACGGATGTGGCCCTTAAATCGAGTGGCGCCAATGACGAAGCGCTTATGGAAGAACTGGTGCTCAACGTGATCGGGGCTTGATAGCTCAGTCTAGGGCACAAAAAAAGGGGGGCGAAAGCCCCCCTTTGGGTTTAATCTGTCTAAAGGCCGGGTTTCTCTTAGCCCATGGTGTTGACAAGCTTGGTCAGGCGAGAGATTTTGCGGCTGGCCGTAGCCTTATGAATGACCCCCTTGGTGGAGGCTTTGTCGATAAAAGGAACAGCCTGCGCCAGAGCAGCTTTGGCCGCTTCCGCATCACCGGCGGATACTGCTTCACGGACCTTCTTGACAAAGGTTCTCATGGACGAACGGATGTGCGTGTTGCGGGCGTTGCGGACGGCGTTCTGACGATTTCTTTTCAGTGCTGACTTGTGATTTGCCAAGGTTCTATCCTCCAGTGATTCTTTTGTATTAATGTTGCTTGCGAAGGCCCGTTTATAGCATTCTCCATGACGAGATGTCAATATAAAAAACAATTAATAACTTCAATAAAAATCCCCTAAATCAAGGGTTTGCGGCAACGTTTCTGTGGATTAATAAAAAATAATACCTGCTGTAACCTCTTTGTGGCAGTATGACACCCCTCGGGAAAGCAGGGCCAGCTCTTATACGGACTCCCGGGGCGATGAAACGACTAGAGACAGGCTGGGCATCATGTCAGAAAAAGGACACATTTCCAGGGCAACAGGGATCATGGGCCTGGCGACCGGCTTGAGCCGTATTGGCGGTTTGGTGCGCGATATGGTGGTGGCGGGTTTTTTCGGCGCGGGATTCGCGACAGATGCCTTTTTCATGGCCTTCACTATTCCCAATCTGCTGCGCCGATTTTTCGCCGAAGGGTCTCTGACCGCCGCCTTTGTCCCCACCTTCTCCGACGTCTTGCACCGGGAAGGGCCAGCTGAAGCTCGGCGCGTCGCTTCCATCTGCTGGACGCTGCTGCTGATCGTGCTGACCCTGGTGACCCTGGCCGGTGTGCTTGGCTCCCCTTATATCGTGCGTTTTATCGGCTTCGGGTTTGGCAGCATTGAGGGAAAGCTGGCTTTGACCGATTACCTTAATCGGATCATGTTCCCTTATATCTTTTTCGTTAGTCTGCTGGCGCTGCTTACCGGCATCCTCAACGTCCACGGCCGCTATTTCTGGCCCTCCGTCTCACCCCTGGTACTCAATATCGCCATGATTCTGAGCGCGATCTTCCTCTCCCCCCTGTTCGAGGTGCCCATCACAGCTCTGGCGGTCGGGGTTCTTCTTGGCGGCCTGCTCCAGCTCCTCATGCAGTTCCCGGCCCTCAAGGCGACGGAGATCCGCCTGCGACTCGACTTCTCATTCTCCCATCCGGCGGTGCGCCGTATCGCTTCGCTGATGCTGCCGGGGATAGCCGGGGTGGCGATCTATCAGATCAATGTGGTTCTCACGCGTCTGCTGGCCTCCTTCTTGCCTGAAGGAAGCGTCTCCTACCTTTATTACGGTCAGCGTCTTTTTGAATTTCCGCAGGGGATCTTCATCGTTTCGCTGGCCCAGGCCGTGCTTCCTTCCATGAGCCGCCAGGCCTCCCTCGGGGATATGGACGGCCTCAAGGAGTCGCTCCGATTCGCCCTCATCCTGATCGCCCTCTTCACTGTGCCGGCCGCGGTCGGCCTGCTGTTGTGCGCGGTGCCTGTCTTCAGCCTGTTTTTCATGTCCGGCGCTTTCGGTTTCGAGGAAGTCCGCCAGTCTGCCCTGGCTCTGGCCTTTTATGCGCCGGGGCTCTTTTTCCTCGGCATCAGTCGCGTGGTGGTTCCGGCTTTCTATGCCATGAAGAATACGCGCACACCCGTCTGGATATCCTTCTGGACCCTGCTGGTCAATGCCGGCCTCGGTCTGGCACTCATGGGGCCTTTCAAACACCTGGGGCTGGCACTGGCCCTGACCCTTTCATCCGTGTTCAACGGCGCCCTCCTGCTGTGGATGCTGCGGCGGGTGGCCGGTCCGCTTGGGTTGAAACCGGTCATCACGAACCTGCTGCGGCTTATTCCCGTCACGGTGCTTATGGGAGTCGTGGTTTGGACCATTTTACAGTTCGGCCCCTGGACTGAGGCTGGCCGGCATGGACTCAAGGCGGTGGTGCTGGTCGCCGCGGTAAGTACGGGGATGTTGGTGTACGGCGTTGGCTGCATGGCGGTACGCATACCCCAAGCCGCCGAGGCCTATGCGTTGATACGGCGCAAACTCGGGAGGCGAGCATGATGCTGAAAAGCGAAAAAATCTTTTTTGCCTTGATGAAATCCCCGGTGGGAATGTTTGGACTTGTCGGGAATCAAGACAGCCTCGTGGAGATTGTCTTTCAGGCAGACCCGGCTATCATAAAAGAGCAGATTCGCCGCAAATATCCCCAAGCGAGGGAACAGGAAAATGCCCTTCTGCACAATGCGGCAGGACAGCTGAACGCCTATTTTGATGGGCGCCGGCGGCAGTTTGAGCTACCTCTAGATATGGTGAACCTGCCGGTCTTTACCCGCAGGGTGTTGACCCTCTTGTCGCGGGTAGATTACGGCCGCACCCTGACCTACGGCGACCTGGCGACACTGGCTGGCTCGCCCCAGGCGGCTCGGGCCGTCGGACGGGCCATGGCCACCAATCCTTTTCCCATCGTCGTCCCCTGTCATCGGGTCGTCGGAGGGGGCGGCAGGCTGACAGGCTATTCGGGGGGGCAGGGGGTAGCCACCAAGCAGTGGTTGTTGGATTTTGAAAAGCAGCAGGCCGGGGAAGAGAGCTAAATCGTCATTTGGGCAGGAGCCGGGATGGTGGCGTCAACCAGGGACAGGAACCTTCATCTTTTTCTGCTTATCAGCCTGCTGGCCCTGCTGGTTTGGTCGGTCATCGAGCCGGCCGACCTTTTTATCTGGATTCTCGAGGCCTTTCCGGCCATCGTCGCCGTCATCGTCCTGCTTCTGACCTACCGCACCTTCCGCTTGACCAATCTCGCCTATGTGCTTATCTGGCTGCACGCCGCCATCCTGATTGTCGGCAGTCACCATACCTATGCCGAAGTGCCCCTGTTCAACTGGCTGCAGGACACCTACGATCTGCAGCGCAACTACTACGACCGTGTCGGGCACCTGGCCCAGGGCTTCGTTCCCGCTATTGTGGCCCGGGAAATTCTGTTGCGCACTTCGCCCCTGCGGTCGGGCGGTTGGCTCTTTTTCCTGGTCACTTGTGTCTGTCTGGCTATCAGCGCCTTTTATGAACTGGTCGAATGGTGGATGTCCGTTCTTACCGGCACCGCCGCGGACGCCTTTCTCTCCCTGCAAGGGGATATCTGGGATACTCAGTGGGATATGTTCTGGGCGTTGGTGGGGGCGGTCGCGGCTTTGCTGCTGCTGTCCCGCTGGCATGACCGGGCGCTGGCCCGCCTGACAGACCGCGAAGAGGAGAAAAAACCCCTCAGCTAAGGCGTCCCGCCTGTCGCAGGGCCTCGTACAGCACGATTCCCGCCGCCGTCGACAGGTTCAGGCTGCGCACATCCGGCGAGAAAATCGGGATGCGAATGGTGTTCTCGGCGTTTTGTTCCAGCAACTCTTCCGGCAGTCCTTCCGTTTCTTTTCCGAAAACAATGAAATCTCCGGGCTGAAACGCGGCCTGGACGTAGGAGTGTGCCGCCTTTTTGGAGGTGTACCAAAAGCGGCCCTCGGGAAAGGCCTGCTGCAGGTCCGTCAGGGATGGCCAGCGCTGCAGCTTGACGGCCGGCCAGTAGTCGAGACCGGCCCGTTTGAGATGCTTGTCGTCGAGGGAAAAGCCGAGCTTGCCCACCAGGTGCAGATGAGTGCCCGTGGCCGCGCACAGGCGGGCGATGTTGCCAGTGTTGGGGGGGATTTCCGGCTCGATGAGCACAATATGGAAGGGGAGGGGCGCTATGTTCATAGGAATGGGGCCAATCAGGCCCGCCAGCGCTTGTGCACCCAGAACCACTGGGTGATCTTTTTACGCACGGCGGCTTCGATGTAATCGGTGAGAACCTGGGTGTTGCGCCGAGCCGCCTCTTCACTGTTGTCCTTGTCGAAGACCAGCATCGGCTCGAAAACGATATCGTAGTGATTGTCGTCCTTGCGATAGGAAAACGCGGGTACCACGGGGGTTCCCAGCTTCATGGCGATCTGGCTGATAATCGGGGTGGTATAGGCTGGCCGCCCGAAAAAGTTGACCTTGAACCCAGCGGGGGGCGAGATGTGCTGATCCAGCAGAATCGCTACAGCGCGCTGTTCTCCCAACGCCTTGACGATGCGGCGGGCGCCGTGTTTGGCCTCGATCACCTGACCGCCGCCGGCTTCGCGAAGTCGCCGGAAATACTCGTCGATATAGGGGTTTTTCATTCTCTTGGCGACAAAGTCGACGGGAACGCCGAGTCGGGGCAGAAAAAAGGTTCCCACCTCCCAGAACCCGAGATGACCGGTGAGGATGAACAGCCCTTTGCCCAGCGCCTGCGCTTCCTTCAGATTTTCCAGTCCGTGGAAGGTGAAGTATTTCTTTACGTCCTCGTCGGTGCGGAACTGGTCGAGCTGCAACATCTCCATGCCACTTTTGCCTAAATGGCGAAACATGTCGTCGATCGTCTGCTTCAGGTCGGTCGCGGACATGTCGGGGAAGGCTTGTCGCAGATTGTCCCGGGCCTGCCTGGCCCGCTTGGGCAGCAGATATTGACTGAGCCACCCCAGCTGAGCGCCCAGACCCAAAGCGACATTGCGGGGGAGCACCCGGGCCAGAAAGGCCAGGGGGAGGAAGAGGATATACTCGAGGCGATTTTTAAAAAAACGCTTTTTCATAGGCCGTTGCATCAGGGAATTGAGGGGATAGAAGCGGCAGGGAGCTTAGCACGCGCAGGCGGGATTGGCAATAAAAAGGGGTGTAAAAGGGGTGGGGCGAAGGTGGCGAAACGGAGTCACCGGCATCCCGCCCTTGAGAGGGCCGGGCAGGATGCCGGTGCAGGGAGTGAACAACACGAGCGCTAGGCGTGGGCCGCGCGCAGGGCCTGATCGAAATCGGCCAGGATATCCTCGATGCTTTCGATGCCGACGGAGACCCGGATATAATCGGGGGTCACCCCGGCGGACTGCTGTTCTTCGGGGGTGAGTTGCTGGTGGGTGGTCGAGGCCGGGTGGATGACCAGGGTTTTGGCGTCGCCGACATTGGCCAGGTGGCTGGCGAGCTGCACATGATCGATAAAGCGTGCCGCTGCCTCTTTACCCCCCTTGATGCCGAAGCCGAGGATGGCTCCCTGCCCCTGGGGCAGATACTGGCGGGCGCGTTCATGGTCGGGATGGCTGGGCAGTCCCGGATAGTTGACCCAGGCCACGTCGGGATGCTGTTCCAGGTGGCGGGCCAGGGCCAGGGCGTTTTCACAGTGGCGGGGCATGCGCAGGTGCAGCGTCTCCAGTCCCTGTAGAATCTGAAAACTGTTGAAAGGGGAGAGGCTGGGCCCCAGGTCGCGCAGCAGGGTCAGGCGCATCTTCAGGATAAACGCCTGCGCACCCAGGGCGGGGTAATAGGCGAGGCCGTGGTAGCTCGGATCCGGCGTGGTGAATTCGGGAAAGCGTCCGTTGTCCCAGTCGAAATTGCCCAGATCGACGACGGCGCCGCCGATGCTGGTGCCATGGCCGCCAATGAACTTGGTCAGCGAATAGCAGACGATGTTGGCTCCGTGCTCAATGGGACGGAAAAGAACGGGCGTCGCCACCGTATTGTCGACAATCAGGGGAACTCCCTGTGCTTTTGCGATAGCGCTGATGGCGGTGAAGTCAATAACGCAGTTTTTGGGATTGGGGATCGTCTCCAAGAAAATCCCCCGCGTCCTTTCATCGATGAGACCGGCCAAGGTGTCGGGGGAGGCCGGATCGAAAAAACGGACACGGATGCCGAAGCGGCGCAGGGTGTGGTTAAACAGGTTGTAGGTGCCGCCATACAGGTGACTGGAGGCGATGATGTTGTCGCCGGCGCTGGCCAGGTTGAGAACGGTCAGGCTGATGGCCGCCGAACCCGACGCCACCGCGAGGGCACCGCTACCGCCGTCCATCTCCGCCAGTCGCTGTTCCAATACGTCGGTGGTGGGGTTCATAATGCGGGTATAGATGTTTCCCTGCTGCTCCAAGGAAAAAAGCCCGGCTGCATGAGCGGTGGAATCAAAGGTGTAGGATGTGGTCTGGTAAATCGGTACCGCCCTTGAGCGGGTGGTGGGATCCGGTTTCTGGCCGCCATGCAGGGCCTGTGTGCCAATTCCTCTTTTTATCTCGGACATTTCAACCTCCAGGTAAAATGGTCTGGGCGAATAGCGGGTGAATCGCTGAAATTTTACTCCGTTTCGGGTCGCTGTAAACCCTACGGAAACAATAGGGAATGTCTGGATAATTATCAGAAAAAATATCGGAAAGCAATTGGCAATGAGGGAATCAAAAAAAACGGGCCCGTAAAGGCCCGTTTTAAAGAAACAAGAAGAGGAAAGCTTATTTTTGACTGGCTTGTAGTGCCTGTTCGACATCGGCAATGATGTCATCGATATGCTCAATACCGACGGACAGGCGGATGAGGTCGGGGGAAACACCCGAAGCCCGTTGCTGTTCCGGGGTAAGCTGGCGATGGGTGGTGCTGGCGGGGTGCAGGACGCAGGAGCGGGCGTCGCCGACGTGTACGACCAGAGCGATGAGTTTGGTGCTCTCCATGAATTTGATGCCGGCCTTTTTCCCCCCCTTGATACCGAAGGTCAGCACGCCGCTGGCCCCCTTGGGCAGGTATTTCTGGGCGCGGCTGTAGCTGGGATGGCTGGGCAGGCCGGGGTAGTTGACCCAGGTGACGTCCGCATGCTCCTCCAGGTACTGGGCGAGTTTCAGGGCATTGTAGCTGTGCCGTTCCATGCGCAGGGCGACGGTTTCGAGACCGAGATTGTTCAGAAAAGAATTCAGGGGCGCCGGGGTGGTGCCGATGTCGCGCATCAGTTGCGCACGGGCCTTGATGATGTAGGCCATCGGCCCGAACTTCTCTACGTAGCGCAGGCCGTGGTAGCTGGAATCAGGCTCCGTCAGCTCCGGGTATTTTCCCGAGGTCCAGTCGAAGGTGCCGCTGTCTACAATGACCCCGCCGACGCTGGTGGCGTGGCCGTCGATATATTTGGTGGTGGAGTGGATGACGATATGGGCGCCGTGCTCGAAAGGGCGGCACAGGTAAGGGGTGCCGAAGGTATTGTCGATGATCAGGGGAACACCCATGTCCTTGGCCAGGGCGGAGAACTTTTCGAAATCGAGCACATTCAGGCCGGGGTTGCCGATGGTCTCGGCAAAGATGGCGCGAGTCTCGGCGCGAAAGTGCTTCTTAAGCTCGTCCAGGGGCGCCTCAGGGTCGACAAAGGTGACCTCAATACCCATCTTGGGCAGGGTGTTGGCAAAGAGGGAGTAGGTGCCACCGTACAGGGTGCTGGCCGAGATGATATGCTGGCCGGATCGGCAGATATTGAGGATGGACAGGGTGGAGGCCGCCTGGCCAGCTGAGGTCGCCAGCGCGCCGACGCCCCCTTCCATGGCGGCAATCTTGGCTTCAAAGGCCGACGTCGTCGGGTTGCCGAGGCGGGTGTAAAAAGGATCGGCGGCATCCAGATCAAACAGTTTGGCCACATGCTCGGCGCTGTCGTATTTAAAAGTCGTGCTCTGCACGATAGGGACGATACGCGGTTCCGTAGCCTTGGGGCTGTAGCCCGCCTGAATGGCCAGGGTCTCTAGTTTCCAATTCTTATCCATGGGGACCTCCCTTTTGCGAAGATGCGTCTGATGTCAGGTAATGCGCAGGTCGAATATGATAGCAGATTGACGGTGTTTTTAAATGAAAAACTTGAGTGCCTTGGGCGACTTGGTTATCCTGAGTGCCCCAGCTCTGGTGAACACAGGTGTCAGAGTCCGACGGCTTATCTTCCGGAAAAGGCGTAATACAACGTGAATATGGATAATTTTGCCATCGCGGCCATGGTGCGGGAAGTGGAGGAAATCCTCCCCGGCGCCCTGATTCGCAAGATTTATCAGCCGGATGCCGAGACGATCATCCTGCGCCTCTGGAATCGACACGGCGACCGGCGCCTGCTCCTTTCCACCTCCCCCCGCGCCAGTCGTCTGCATCTTACCGAAAAAACCTTCCCCAATCCTGCCTCACCGCCGCGTTTCTGTCAGCTGCTGCGGGCGCGGCTTCGCCGGCTGCTTGCCATCGAGCAGATTCCCGGCGAACGGGTTGTCCAGCTGACCTTCGCCGGCGAGGAGGACAACCCGTATCGGTTGATGGCTGAACTGCTGGGCGGGCGCAGCAACCTGATTCTCGTCGATGGCGAAGGCCGCATCGTTGATTGCCTCAAACGCGAAACCCGATCCAGTGGCGAGCGCGCGCTCATGCCGGGAAATCCCTACCGCCTGCCCGAGGCCCTTTCGCGTACGCTGCTGGCGGATGTACCCCTGCCGGTTCCCGAGGCTTTCCAGCAGGCAGAGGCGTTTGAGGGCTGGCTCAAGGGGGAAATCGCCCCTATGACCCCTCTGGTGGCCCGCGATCTGGCGGCGGGGGTCCGTCTTGGCTTGCCGGCCGAGAACGTTCTGGAATCCTTTCGCCAGCGCTGGCTATTGGAGCCGCTACTTCCCCAGATTGCCGAGATAGGCGGCCGATCGCTGCTGCTTCCCTTCGATGTGCAATTTTTGGAGGTGAGTAGCCAGCGCACCTTTGCCAGCTTCGCGGCCGCCGCCGACTGTTTTTATGGGGAGATGGAAGGTGCCGAGGGAAACGCCGGCGGCAAGGAGAAGATGCAGGAGGCGCTGCGGCGAGGGCTCCGGCGCGTTGACAGGCTCTTGCAGAAGCTCGAACAGGAACAGGAAAATCTAGCCGGGCTCGATCGGCAGCGGCAGCTCGGCGAACTGTTGGTGGCCAACCTCTATCGCATCCGCCGTGGCATGGAAGCTGTTACCGTAGAAGATTACCACGCCGAACCACCCTGTCCGGTTACCATTGGGCTCGATCCTTTACTCACGCCGCAGGAAAATGCGGAGCGTTATTTTCGCCGGGTAAAGAAAGGCAAGCGTGGGGAAGTTCATCTTGTGCGACGACGGGAAGAAGCCCGACAGCAAAAAGAGTGGCTGCAGGAAATGCTCTATGCCCTCGAAGAAGCGGAAACAGCCGAGGAACTCACAGGTATCCGTTCCGAACTGGAAGAGGCCGGGCTGATTCGTCCCAGTGAACGCTGGCGGGCCAGCCGTCGCCCAGGCGACCCCAAGGAACAGGTGCGTCGGCTGCAGAGTCCCGGCGGTTTCACCATCTGCTGGGGGAAGAACAACCGCACCAACGACTATGTCAGTCGCCACCTGACCGCCGGCGATGATCTGTGGTTTCACGCCCGGGATATGCCGGGCGCCCACGTCGTTCTCAAAAGGGGACAACATGCCGGCGACATCCCGACGGAAGACCTGCTTTTCGCCGCCCGTATCGCCGCCGGTTACTCACGAGGCAAAGACGCAAATAAAGTCGAGGTCATGGTAGCCGACGGGAAGGCCGTGCACAAACCGAAAGGCGCGCGCCCAGGACTGGTGACGGTCAGCCGCTTTAGGTCCGTGCTGGTGCCGCCTTTGCGGCCTCTGTAGCTTTTTCGGCTGCCCTCTTTTTTTGTGATTTTTTTTGTTGCAATGGCCAAATCCTTTTGTTATAAAAGCCCACGTTTCAAGCCGAAGTGGTGGAATTGGTAGACACGCTAGGTTCAGGGTCTAGTGGGAGTAGTCCCGTGGGAGTTCGAGTCTCCCCTTCGGCACCAACAAAGAAAACCTCCTGCATCTTCAGGAGTCAGAAATCCAACCCAAGACAGGCAGCGCCTGGGGTTGGATTTTTTATTTTCCTTTGCATCTTGTCGTCAACGTCCCTCTCTGCTACTATCCGCCTGCTATGGATATCGATGCGATTCTGAAAAAATGCCCTATTTTTGCCGGTGTGACGGACGAAGATCTGTCTTGTCTGCAACAGGTCGGCAAGGTGCGCCAGCACGCCAAGGGAGAAGTCCTTTTCGCCGATGGTGAGCCAGCGCTGGGTTTTTATGTTCTGCTCAGCGGCAAGGTGAAGATCTACAAGCTCTCCCCTGAGGGGAAGGAGCGTATCTTGCACATCATCCACCCCGGCGGCACCTTTGCCGAGGCGGCCATCTTTGGCAACGGCCTCTATCCCGCCTACGCCGAACCGCTTCAGGCCAGCCAGGTCATCTTCTTTCCCAAGAAGGAATTCCTCACCCTTTTGCACGAACATTCGCGTATTGCCATCAATATGATCGCCGGGCTTTCCCGCTTTTTGCGCCAGTTCACCACGCAGATCGAGGAGCTGACCTTCAAGGATGTGCCGGCCCGGCTGGCCCGCTATCTGCTCGAAGTGGCCGGAGACGAGGACAGCCGCATCGAATTGGAGATTTCCAAGACCCAGCTGGCCTCCAATCTTGGTACGGTGAGTGAAACTCTCTCACGCACCCTGCGCAAGCTCTCCGACGACGAGCTGATTGCCGTCAATGGCAAGGTTATCGACATTCTTGATCGTGACCGTCTCGAAGATCTCGCCCAGACCTATAAAGAATAAGCGTCTGCCGACACGCCCGCTCGTTTCACCTTCCCATCGTTTTTTCCCCTACTGGCCTAATCTTCGGCAAAATTTGACGGCCGTCAAAGAATGACCTCGCCTTTTGATCTATGCTTTGTTCAACACGTCATTCACCGCTCCGGGAGATTGGACCATGACCCGCAAAGAAAAAAAAGATCTGCGCGTTTTAGTGCTTTTCACCTCGGTGTACTGCCAGGCTCACCACGAGGGGCAAAAGACCTCTCCTGCTTTTGACGGCATGGATCTGTCACGTTTTACCCTTTGTGCCGAATGCCGGGAGTTTCTGGAGTACGCTTTTAGCCGGCGTATCAAGTGTCCTCTCGACCCCAAGCCGGATTGCAAGGGGTGTCACATTCACTGCTACCGGCCGGGGCATCGGGAGAAAGTACGGGAAATCATGCGTTTTTCCGGGAAAAGGCTCATCATGCGGGGACGTCTGGATTTGCTCTGGCACTATTTTTTCTAAAAAGACAGCGGCAATCGCGTTTTTTTGATGCCGGTCAAGGCGGCGGCAACGAGATTTTTATAAGATAGAATTTATAAACGGAAAAGAATCCATCCTCTCAATACAGAACGGAGTGCATCATGGTCAGGGAAATTGTCAAAATCGACGAAGAAAAATGTGACGGCTGCGGCCTTTGTGTCCCCGCCTGCGCCGAAGGGGCCATCCAGATCATCGACGGCAAGGCGCGCCTTTTGGCCGACAATCTGTGTGACGGCTTGGGTGCCTGCCTGGGCGACTGTCCGCAGGGGGCCATTACGATTGAAAAGCGTCAGGCGGACGCCTTCGACGAGGAAGCCGTTGAGGAGCACCTGGAAAAGTCCACCCCAAAGCCCGCAGCGCCGGCCCATGGTCATGGGCACGGACATGGACATGGGGGCGGCTGCCCGGGATCGCGCGTCATGACGATGACGCCGCCTGCCGGCGGGGGGTGCCCTGGTTCTGCCCTGCGAAGCTTTTCCGCGCCAAAAGACGACGCGAATACCGAAGCGGGCACTCGTCAGTCCCAGTTGCGTCAATGGCCGGTGCAGATGCACCTGGTGCCGCCGACCGCCCCCTTTCTGCAAGGGGCCGAGCTGGTCTTTGCCGCCGACTGCGTTCCTTTTGCCTACGCCGATTTCCATAAGGATTTTCTGCAGGGCAAAGCCTTGCTCATCGGCTGCCCCAAACTCGATGACGGCCAGGCTTATCTGCACAAGCTCACTGAGATGCTGATGAAAAACGATATCAAAAGTCTCACCGTGCTACACATGGAAGTGCCCTGTTGTTCCGGACTGGTCGCCATCGTCCGGCAGGCGCTGGCCGCCAGCGGCAAGGACATTCCCTTGCAGACCATCAAAATTGGTATTCAGGGCGACAGGCTGTCCTGAACCGACATCCGTCAAGTTTCTTTCCAGCCCGCCGGGTAACCCCTCCGGCGGGTTTTTATTTGATGAATGAACCGTCTGAACTGGCGCCTTGTTGACTGATGGGGGAAGATGGCGTAACGTCCTGGCGGTAAGCGTCTTCAGACTACTTAAGAGGAGGGATGATGGCTGAACGGCTATTGGCTGGATGGGAGCTGATTCGGGAAGAAACGGAACTGCCGACGGGGGTGGCGGTGCGTGAGCACTTTGCCGATAAAACCTGGCTTCTGCGTCTGGAGGGAGTCAAATACGGCAAATCCTTCAATCTGGACCTCTTCTCCACCTTTTTGACGGTGGAACGGGAAATCTCCCCGCAGCAGCGCACCCTGCTTGTCGTCGCGCCCCAAAAGACCCGCAAGTTTGTTGCCGAAGACTTCGTCACCGGCCTTCGATCCATCATGCCTGACCGTAATCAGGACATTCTGGCGGCGGTGGAGGAGGAGTTTCTACATCCCGCCACACCCCTGAAAAGACTCTACGGCAAAACCTATCCCCCGGTGGCGGCGGTTCTCATCTTGCTGGGCATTCTGGTCGTATTGTATATGGCCGGTGTCTTTGTCTGGGCCCTTTTTCAGTAAATCATTTTCTATTGTTGTTTTCTTCCACCCGCTCGAGGCGCCAGCCTTTGCCTTTCATGCAGGCCCTGAAAATATCGTCCCGGTATCGGAAGTAAAAGTGGGAGGAGAACCCCCAATAGCCGGGATAGTGATAGCTGAAGCTGTGGGGATAGTAAGGGTGACGATGATAAGGCCAGTACATATCCCCGTAGGGGTCACCCCATAAAAAGGGATCGTCGTAGTAGTACGAAGGGGGGATGGCCTGGTTGGCGTAGCGGTAGCATTCCTCCTTGTCCTGTTCGAGGGCCGTCTGAGACAGCCCCTGCGGATGGCGCCATTCATAGGTGGGAAAGCTGCAGGCGCACAGCAGCAAAAACGCTCCTGCGGGTATCCATGCCTTTTTCATCTCTTTTTTCCTCCCCTGATGGGCCTGTGTTTTTAATGATGGTTCTGCCCCTCTTCCTACATGCATATCGCGACGCTGCCATAATGCAAGGCCAAACCGCCCTTCGAAGGAATTGACAGCCTTCCGCCCCAAGAGGTATTCTGTCGCCATTTGTAGGCCATTACCCGTGTTGCAGTGGTGTGCCGGCAAGGAGGGTGGTTTTGGATTTTTTAACCGATGGCACTGTTTCTCTTCCTGTTGTGGGTCTGGCAGTGGCCGGCGGATTGGCCGGAATACTGTTGCTCCGGGTTCTATACAAGCGCTGGCAGTATCGCCGTTTTGTTTATCAGTTCGAGGTGCTGTGGGATCGCAAGATTCGTCCTTTCTGCCCCCACTGCCGGCGTAAGCTGACGGATTGGCAAGAGTTCGAGAGCGTCAAGTTTCAAAAAGATGCCGAAGGGCGAACGATCAACGTTCCGGCGACCTACTGGGCTTTTCGTTGCGACCGTTGTCAGCGCAATCTGCGGTTGGTGGATGTCGACGGCTATGAAGTGAGCCTGGAACAGGCCCAGGAGCAGGTTGTTTTTAACCCCGTGCGATAAGAGGAGTCTCTTTTGAACCAAGTCCCCATGTTGCTCTCCTTGCTGCAAAAGCGTCGAAGCATCCGCGTATTTGAAGACAGGGCCGTCGAACCGGATAAGGTTGCCGTGCTCACCGAAGCGGCGCTGCGCACCTATTCGTCTCGCGGTAACGACCCCTGGGAATTTCTGTGGGTCACCCGGCCCGAGCTGCTGCAGGGGCTCTCACGGGCCAAGCAGCATGGTTCGACTTTTCTTGCCGGCGCGCCCCTGGCCCTGGTCATCTGCGCCGACGAGAGCAAAAGCGATGTCTGGATCGAGGATTGCGCCATCGCCGCCACTATTGTGCAGCTGACGGCCGCATCCCTCGACCTGGGAAGCTGCTGGGTGCAGATCCGGCAGCGCCCCCATAACGAGCAGAAAAGTGCCGAGTCGGTTGTCCGGGAACTCCTCGATATTCCCGAAAAATACCGGGTCGAGGCCATTATTGGTCTCGGTTATCCGGGGGAAGAGAAGGCCGGTCATCCGGCGTCGAGCCTTAAAAGCGAGCGTATCCACATCAATCGTTTCGGCGGAGGGAGTGAATGAAAGCCGCCGACCTGAACAAGAGGCTGCGAGGGCAGCAGCCGCCTTGCGTCGTCGATGTGCGCAGTGGCTTCGAATACCGAAGCGGCCATATCCCCGGCGCCCTGCATGCCCCCCTGTGGAAAATCATGTTTCGTGTAGCCCGTCTGCCGCAGGACCGGCAGGTTCCCGTTGTCGTGGTCTGTGAACACGGGCCGCGGGCCGAAATGGCCCGCACGCTGCTGGTCAAGCGGGGCTATCGGGCCGAACTTCTCGATGGGCAGATGGCCGCCTGGCGAAAAGCTGGTCTATCCCTGGAAAAATAAGCGGGACAACCCCATGCGATAGCAGACTGGACGACAGAGGGGAGGGCGTGTTTCCCCTCTGTTTCTTTTGCCTGCCTGAAAAGGATGATGATGGATTACCAGGAACTCTATCGGGCCACCCTCGCCAAGTGGGGGGAAGAGGCCCAATACGATCAGGCCGTGGAGGAATGCGCCGAGTTGATTGCCTCCCTCAAGCATCTCAAGCGGGGTAAGGTCGAAGAAGAGGTCATTATCGAAGAATTGGCCGACGTCACTCTCATGGTCGGTCAATTGACCTATATGTTCGGTGAAGAGCGGGTACAAAAGGCCGTGGAGCGAAAAATCGCCAAGCTGCGGGGCCTGCTTGAACATGATGGCGGCAACTGACGGGCAGGCGACAAGGATACAAGATGAAGCAGGATAAGGTTTTTGCGGAAAAAAAAGATCAGGTCGAGCCTTTTTCATTTAACGAACAGGTCGTTCGTGTTTTTGACGACATGATTGGCCGTTCCGTTCCTCTCTATCGCGAGAACATCCGCCGTCAGGCCCAACTGGCCGCCCGCTACTACCAGCCGGGCAGCCGTATCTACGACCTGGGCTGCTCCAATGGGAACCTGGGCCTCTGTCTCTGCCAGGAGCTGGCCGCTGTGCCCTTTGACATGATCGCCGTGGACAACTCGGCCCCCATGCTTGACGCTTACCAAAGCCGTCTGCAGGATCATGCCCGGCAGGAGGATGTGCAGCTGCTGCTTGGCGACGTGCGCGAGATTCCTTTGGCAAACGCCTCGGTCATCATCGTCAATCTGACCCTGCAGTTTCTGCCTCTGACTGACCGCACGGCCCTGATCGGCCGGATTTACGAGGCGCTGAGGCCGGGGGGCATCCTGCTGTTGACCGAGAAGGTCGTCCATGCCGACGCTGCCTTTGATGCCATGCAGCAGGAATTCTACTATCGCTTTAAAAAGGAGAACGGCTATTCGCAGCTGGAAATCAGCCAGAAACGAGAAGCTCTCGAAAACGTGCTGATTCCCGAGACGCTGGAGGACCACGTGCAGCGACTGCGCGCGGCGGGCTTTATCCGCATGGACGTCTGGCTCAAGTGGTTTAATTTCGCCTCCCTCATCGGCCAGAAGGAGGATGGGCATGCATGATCTCGTCCGCGACATCGAGGCGCTGGAACTGACCCCTTACGCGGGAGCGTTGGCCGAACTGCTGGATCGCAAGGAAAAGTACATCGGACAGGTGGATGTCAAGGGGCAGCGCTACCTGCGCACCTTTGCCGAACTGCCGGAGCTGAGCGCCTCTTCTGTCGAATTGAACGCCGACGCTGTCCGCATCGGCACGGCGGCAGACGCAGATAAAGCCGCCGGCGAGCTGCTGCTGGAGGCTCTCAAAAGTTATAGCCCCTGGCGCAAAGGGCCTTTCTCCATCTTTGGCATCGATATCGACAGTGAGTGGGTCTCTTCTTTAAAGTGGAACCGGGTCAAGGATCACATCGCTCCTTTGCGTGATCGCAAAGTCCTTGATGTCGGCAGCAGCAGCGGCTACTACATGTACCGCATGGCCGGAGAGGGTGCCCGCTGTGTTATCGGCCTGGAGCCCTATCTTACCTTCTACTTCCAGTTTCGCCTGCTTCAGCACTACGCCCGCGTTCCCAACGTCTATGGTCTGCCCGCCAAGTTCGAGGAAATGCCCCTGCTGCGGCGTTACTTCGATACGATCTTCTGCATGGGGATTCTCTATCACCGCCGCTCGCCCATTGACGCCCTCATGGAGTTGCGCCACAACCTGCGTCGAGGCGGCGAGTTGGTGCTGGAAACGCTGATTATCGAGGGGGAGGGGGATATGGCGCTCTGTCCTGCCGAGCGCTACGCCAAGATGAATAACGTCTATTTCCTGCCCACAGTCACCTGTTTGACCCACTGGCTGCAGCGGGCAGGCTTTGAAAACATCCGCTGCATCGATATCACCCCGACCACCTCCGCCGAGCAGCGCCGGACCGAATGGATTCAGACGGAGTCGCTGCAGGACTTTCTCAATCCGCGCGAGGCGGGTAAAACGATCGAAGGATATCCCGCCCCCATTCGCGCCATCCTGCTCGCCAACGCCCGTTAGGTCATTCCCTGGCTTACAACTGTGTGCCGCTTTCCTTATGCCTTATGACGGGCTGGTGCGCAGAAAATGCCGAATCATCTCCTGCGAAGACTGAGGCATATCCACAAATTGAACAGCCAGGCCCGGGGGGGCATCCTCTTTGTGCAGCCAGTTCTTGTGGTTGGCCCAGGCTACACGGCCGCGGCAGTGGATGGGTTCATCAGCGCCGGGCAGGGTGAATTCCAGGTAAATCTCCGTATCGCGGCGCAGCATACGATCCGTCTCGATAAACATGCCGCCGGGGCTCAGATCGATACTCCGGCGCTGTACCATCTGGTCCTGATCCGGTCCGTACAGGACCTCCACTTTCACCTTTCGACGGCGGATGTCTTCGTCGGCTATTTTTAAAAAACGGTAAGCCGTGGTCAAAAAGATATTGCGATCGATTGGCTTGTTGATGTAATCGTCGCAACCGGCTTTCTGGCAGCGCTCCTGGTCTTTTTCGTCCTGACTGTTGGTCACCATGACCACCGGGATATGGCGCAGTTCCGGGTCGGATTTAATGGCCCGACACGCCTCATCGCCATCGCCGTCGGGCATGTAAAGATCCATGAAGATCAGATCCGGTTTTTCGGCTCTCGTATTTTCGAGGGCCTCTTTGGCGCTGCGGGCGGACAGAAGGACGCAGTTTTCCCGGCGCAGGTATTCTTTTTCCATGGCGATAAAAAGCCCGATATCATCCACCAGCAGAATCTTCTTTTGCTCCACCTCTTGCTCCTTTAATTGTCATATCGCGGTATTGGGATGTTGTTATTTCCCGGAGACCATGTCTCCGCCCATCCTTGAGATGCCCAGAAACATGGATTCGTTGTGATTTCCACGTTCACCGGTCGGTTAATAGCAAAAACAACGCCATAAAATTAAATTTTATTTTTGTTCGGGAGATATTTGGAGGGCAGGGTGGGCGAGGGGGATTCATGTCTCAGGCGGTTGCACCGCGTGGGCAACCGCCTGAGAATTGCGGAATTAATTGGTTTGCGGGGCCTTTTCGTTCGTGCTGACCAGACCTTTGACCATGCCGACTGCCAGCAGGATGGCCGGGAGGAGTTGAGCGACTACGATCAGGGCGCAGAATCCGAGGAAAACCCACACGACGATGCCGCTGTTGTCTTCGCGCAGGCCGGAGGCGGCCAAAACCGAGGAGGCGGAACCAAACAGGATTGTTGCTGCGATGGCGATACGGGACATGGTTTTCATAGTGCCCTCCTTTTCATTTTTGAACGGTCATCAGGCTCTGCCGTTCAGTTTACCCGGCGGTTGATCGAAGTGTGACTTACTCCTTTGAACAGAGAGGTCAACCGAAGCAGACCCGGGACGAATTGGTTGAGTAGTATCAGGGCCGCGAAGCCGATAAACAACGGAATTAAAATGCCCTGGCTTTCAATGGCCGGTCCTGCGGCAAAAGCGGAGCCGGTGAAAATCAGGATGCTTAATAGGGCGTTGTATAGATTTTTCATAACTCCTCCTGCGGGATTTCTCTCTCCCTTTTGATTTATAGTAAGAGCATGCTCTGTGCCAAAAATGAAAAACCAGGAATGTTGTTTCTATCCTATTGAAATCAAATGATAAAAGTCAGAAATTACAGTAATGCTTTGATGGCCGAGGTTGCCGGCAATGTATGAATAGAATATCCATCCTAAAATAGGAGACCGGGGCCTCTTTTGCATCGCTGGTTTCAACTCACTGAAATTTCAATAAAAAAGTTATTGCAAGCGATGAATGATTTTTTTATCCATGGTATATTGCCGCAGGCAGCTGTGGCTCGGCGGCGTTCTGTCCTGCCCGGTTGGCGAGAGAAAAAACGAGCTGAAGCGACAGACAGGTTTGATCAAATCGCCAGTGCGTAGAAAGAGGAGAGAGTATGGAGATTTTGGATGATGGGCAATGTTTTGTGTGCGGCGCCGACAACCCAATCGGCCTTAAAGTGCACTTCTCTATCGATAAAGATAGGCGCAGTGCGGTCGGCAAGGTGAGTATCCCCGCATCCTTTCAGGGGTGGCAGGATATCGTGCATGGCGGAATCATCGCAACCTTGCTGGATGAAACCTGTATTTACGCCTGCCGCTCCATCGGTGACCATTTTGTTACCGCGGAGATCGCCGTCAAATACCTGCGACCTGTCCCAACCCAGCGGGAGGTTGTGGTCACGGCGGAAATCACTGAAGAGAAGAAGAGGATCCTTTTGGTCCAGGCCGAACTGAAGATTGAGGATCAGGTATACGCCAAGGCGCAAGCCAAGGTTTTTCGAGTGGAGCAGCCATGACCTGGTTATCTGCCCTGCACTTGGGATATTACGAACTGGAAGTGATCGCGAAAATCCTTTTGGCCGCCCTGGCCGGAGGACTCATCGGCCTGGAGCGTGAAAAACACGGGCGTCCTGCGGGCTTGCGGACCCACCTGCTGGTGACCGTCGGCTCTTGTCTGATGATGGTGGTGTCGGAGGCGTTTTTTATCAAATACGGAGACATCCCGGGAACCTCGGTCGTTCGCCTCGACCCGGCCCGCGTCGCCGCGCAGATCGTCACCGGCATCGGTTTTCTCGGGGCCGGGGTTATTCTCAAGGAAGGGATTTCGGTTCGTGGCCTGACTACGGCGGCCTGTCTGTGGCTCGTTGCCGGCATCGGCATGTCTATCGGCATGGGACTTTACTTCCCGGCCATCCTCAGCACGGTTCTGGCTTTGCTGAGCCTGATGTTTCTCAAGAAGCTTGAACCTTTTATTGGCAAGGATCGCTATCTCAAGCTCAGTGTCCTCGCCTGCAACCGGGAGGCTTTCTGTGACGATCTGGAGGCTTTGTTTGGCGAGATGAAGCTTCGGGTGAGCGACCTGGAAATGACGACGGATCTGGAGCATGACGAGGTGAGGATCGATGTGGTAGTGACCAACCATCACCGGCGCATTGGCAAAGAGCTGACCGCTGTCATCAGCAAGATGCCGGGGGTGAAAAAAATCAGTTTTCGGTGAAGGGCAGACAAAAAAATGGGAGCGGCATGTGGCCGCTCCCATTTTTTATTTGTTTCTTTGTGCGTCTGGCAATTAGCCGCAGGTCTGGGGCTGAGGGCCGTCGGCGGCATGGTCATAGAGGAACTGCTGAATGTCGAGCAGGTCTTTCTCGCTGATGCCCTCGAAAGCTTCGGGCTTGGCAGCGTGCTTGTCACGCTCGAAGAAGCGGTCCCACTGGGCCATGGTCTTGCTCAGCGGAGTCAGGTTGCCGCCTTCAGCACCTTCGGTATGGCAGGATTTGCAGTTTTTCTTGTAGAGATATTTCCCCTTTTTGGGGTTCCCACCGGTTACGGCCAGGGCAGAAGTGGCAACGAAAGCGACCAGAAGACAAGCGGCCAGTACTTTAATCATGTTACGCATCAGAAAACCTCCGTGTTGTTTTCAGGCTGTTTTTCAAGGACAGCCTTTGTTAAAAATCGCATCACTATATAACGAATTACTTATGATGGCAATCATTACATTTCGTCGGACCATTTTTTTGTTCATGGCAGGTCTTGCACAGCGCATGAGCCGATTTCATATCGAATTCGATTTTGGCAGGTTCCCCGCTGCCGTGGCAGGTGTCGCAGCTGATGGATTCGCTGTGTGCCTTGTGGTTAAAGGTGACCGCTCCCCGTTTGTTTTCCAGAACAACGGTGTCGCTCGCCGTAGCGATTACGGCAATAGAAAGCAGGGCGATGGCGGACAGTAGCGCGAACATTTTTTGCATGGCAGATACCTCCTTTGGTTGTTTTTCGTTTGTGGTGCTTTCGTGTTGACATCACTATAGGCGGCGTCGCACGAAGTTTCATTCGATATCTATCGTCATTTTGAGCGATGTCTGGTAGTGTCCACCTGATATCAATAGGTTGGACGTGTCTATGTCGGGTTCTATGGGGTGCTGAAATCGTTGAATGAGGACAAAAAAGGATCAAAGGCCGAAATTAAACCCTTTTTCCGTGTGTCGTTTATTCTTTGCCGGCGGCCTGGAAGAATCTATACTCTCACCCGCCACGGAAACCGATGAGCTTCAGCGGCTCATTTAAGCGAGGAGATGTCGTTGCCGCAACCTAAAGGAAAGCTTTCAAACGAAGTGGGTCAATCCGGCGTCATCGTGGCCCATTACGGTGTTGCCGTCGAAGTACGGTTTGGTGACGGCCGCAGTTGCCAGGTGCGGGTCAAGCGGCAATCCGGTCATGTGGTGGGGGACGAGGTCCTCGTCCGTGGGGAGGTGCTACACCGCCAGCCGCGCCGCACGGAGATGCGGCGCCGGGATGCTCGCGGCAAAATCCGCCTGGTTGCCGCCAACCTTGATGTGCTGGGCGTGGTGGTCTGCTGTACACCACCGCCGCCCCGACATTACCTGGATCGGGCTATTGTCGCCGCCCGGGCTGCCGGCATTGATCCGTTTCTTGTGGTCAACAAGGCCGATCTGCCAGCCACCGCCGAGTTTCTTGATGCCCTGCAGGCAGTCTATGGCGATCTCATGCCGGTTTTTCCGGTCAGCGCCGCCAGTGGGGCCGGATTGGACCCATTGCGCCATTTTCTCGCTCAAGGGCACCGGGCCGTTTTTGTCGGTACTTCAGGGGTCGGCAAGAGCTCTCTTCTGAACGCCCTTGTGCCAGGTATTGATCTCCTCATTGGTGACTTGAGTGAAGATACCGGCCTCGGTCGCCACACCACCACAGTTTCAACCTTGCATTCGCTGGCCAGCGGCGGCGAACTGGTCGATACCCCCGGCTTTCGCGATTTCGGTCTGGTCGATATTTCGGAACAGGAATTGGCCCACTTTTTCCCCGGATTCGAAGATATTCAGCAAACCCCCTGTCGCTTCCGCAATTGCCTTCATCGTAACGAGCCCGGCTGCCAGGTGCGAAGCGGTCTGCAGGCGGGAAAGATCCCTGCCGAACGCTATGATTCCTATCTATATATCCTCGACAATCTGCAGGGTGACGATCCCGGTTGGCGCTAGCCTTGAGCGCCATTTTCACGTAAATCAAAAGTTGTTATAGATTTCCGTGAAGCTTCTTGACACCCTTTTTCGTGGTTGCTATATTTTCGGCCTGTTAAATCTTTTTAGCGCGCTTAAAAGCGTTTCTTTTCATGCCAACCGCTGTTTCACCCCTTGTGCTCTCCGGTTACCGGGCTGATGGGGCTGCCGTAAAAGGATGCCATGACTACCACCACCTGCCGTCTGACCGTCCGCTATGCCGAAACGGATGCTCAGGGAATCGTGCATCATTCCAATTATCTTGTCTGGTTTGAAGAAGGGCGCTCCGATTTCTTGCGGCAGCGCGGTCTCAACTACACCGATTTTGAAAAGTCCGGCTATTTCATTGTGGTGGCCGAAGCGCAGCTAAAATACAAGGCACCCGCCTATTATGAAGATGAAATCACCATCGAAACGACCCTGGACCGTTTCAAGGGCAAGGTGCTGGAATTCAGCTATCGCGCCTTGAATCAGGAAGGGCGCCTGCTGGCCGAAGGGCGTACGGTGCATGTCGTTATCGGGCAGGATCGCCGGCCGGTGGCTTTGCCGCCGGAAATGCTGGCCAAAGCATCCTCGGGAGAAAGTCAATGAGCAAGGGGCATCCCCTCAAAAAAGGCCTGATTCAGATCTATACCGGCAATGGGAAGGGCAAGACGACGGCCTCGCTCGGGCTGGCTTTTCGGGCGGCCGGGCATGGATTCAAGGTGCGTATTCTGCAGTTCATGAAGGGGAGCACGGTTTATGGCGAACTGGAATCCGCCAAGCGGCTCTCGCCCGAAATCACCATCGAACAGGTCGGTCGCGATACCTTCGTGTCCAAGTCCAATCCTGACCCGGTGGATGTCGCCATGGCGCAGGCCGGTTTTGAAAAGGCTCGGGATATTCTGCTGTCAGGGGACTACGATCTGGTCATTCTCGATGAACTCAACTGTGCCGTCGATTTCGGTCTCATCCCTGTCGACGAGGTCAAAGAACTTATCCGTCGGAAACCCGCGCACACCGAACTGGTTATGACCGGTCGCGGCGCTCATCCCGATATCATCGCTTTAGCCGATCTGGTGACTGAAATGAGGGAAGTGAAGCATTACTACAACTCAGGACAGCCCGCCCGCGAGGGGATCGAATCATAGAGGCAAAAAAAGGAGAGAACTCAATGGCAGAAAGAAAACTTAGATTGCTGGTAGCCAAACCGGGACTCGACGGGCATGACCGCGGCGCCAAAATCGTAGCCCGCGCCTTTCGCGATGCCGGTTTTGAAGTCATCTACACCGGCCTGCGCCAGACACCCGAACAGATTGTCAACACCGCCATCCAGGAAGACGTCGACGCGGTGAGCCTTTCGATTCTGTCCGGGGCGCATAACACCCTGTTCGCCAAGGTCATCGAGCTGCTCAAGTCCAAAGGGGCGGACGATGTGCCCGTCTTTGGCGGCGGCATCATTCCGGAAGACGATATCCCCGGCCTAAAAGCGGTAGGCGTCAAGGAAATTTTCACTCCGGGTACCAGCACCGAGGACATCAACGCCTGGGTACGGGAAAATATCAAGCCCCGGGCCTGACCTCAAAGGTTTCTGAGTCAATACGCAAGTATGAGGGCCCTCCATGGCGAGGGCCCGCCTTTTTGGGGCGGCCGCTAGCGAGGCCGCCCTGTCTTTTCTATCCTTCCGAGATGGCCGTGATCCATGATTTTTGACCTGAATGACGAGCAGAAGAAGTTGCGTGACCGCATCCGTCAGTTGGCGCAGCAGCACATTGCCCCCCATTCGGCCCGGTGGGACGAAGCGGAGGTTTTCCCCCGCGCCGCGATTGATGCGCTGGCTGCCGAAGGCTTGTTGGGCATGGCCATCCCGCGTCAGTACGGTGGATTGGAGCTTGACCTGCTCAGTTATGCCATTGTCCTGGAGGAGATCGCCCGCTATGATGGCGGCACGGCCCTGACGCTGACGGCGCACAATACCCTGGCCGCTGGGCACCTTAAGATAAGCGGAACCTCAAAACAGAAAGAGCGTTATCTGCCTGCGCTGGCGAGCGGCGAAATGCTGGGGGCCTGGGCGCTCAGCGAGACCACCACCGGCAGTGACGCCGCCTCTCTGCAGACGCAGGCGGAACGCACGAGGGAAGGGTGGCGTCTGAACGGTAGCAAGATGTTCGTCACCCTGGGCTCCGTTGCCGGCCTTTTCATCGTCCTGGCCCGAACCTCCAGCCAGGAGGGCAAGCGGCACGCGGGCATCAGCGCCTTTCTGGTGCCGGCGGAATCCGCCGGGGTCAAACGTGGCGCCAAACTCAAAAAGATGGGCTGCCGGTCTTCCGATACCACTTCGCTGCTGTTGAAAAATGTCCAGCTACCTGATGAGGCGCTCCTTGGCCGTGAGGGCAAGGCCTTTGCCGATATTATGGCCGTGCTCGACCGGGGTCGTGTCGGTATGGCCGCCATGGCCATCGGTATCGCTCGTGCCTGTCTCGAAGAAGCCCTGGCCTATGCCCGCCGCCGAAAGCAGTTCGGTCAGCCTATCGGCAAAGCCCAGGCTATCCAGTGGATGTTGGCCGACATGGCCACTGAAATAGACGCCGCCCGTCTGCTGGTATGGCGTGCCGCCGCCATGATAACCGCCGGGGAGAAGGGTACCCGCGAAGCCGCCATGGCCAAGCTCCAGGCTTCCGAGGTGGCCACCCGTGCCGCCAACACTGCCTTGCAGATTCACGGCGGCTACGGTTACCTGCGGCAATTTCCTGTTGAGCGCTACCTGCGCGATGCCAAGGCCTGTGAGCTTGGTGAAGGCACCAGCGAGATGCAGCGCCTGGTGATCGCCCGCGAACTTCTCGGACCCTTGTCTTAATTCACAGAAAAGGAATCCTCCTGTCATGTCACTTGCCGACAAAATACTTCAAGGCGACATCCGCTCTGCCGCGCGCCTCATGCGCGATATCGATGACGGCATGCCCAGCGCCACCGAAGAACTGAAAAAGCTCTACCCGCATACCGGGCGCGCCTACATCATCGGCATCACCGGTCCGCCCGGCGCCGGCAAATCCACCCTGACCGACAAGGTCATTGAGGCCTACCGCAAAAAAGGCAAGACCGTCGCCGTGGTCGCCATCGACCCGACCAGCCCCTTTACCGGTGGCGCCATCCTCGGCGACCGCATCCGGATGAACCGCCACTCTTCCGACGACGGCGTCTTCATTCGCTCCCTCGGCACCCGCGGCCATCTCGGCGGCCTGTCCAACTCCACCGCCGACATCGTCAATGTTTTCGACGCCATGGGCTGGGAGATCATCATCGTCGAGACCGTCGGCGTCGGCCAGGACGAAGTCGAGATCGTGCGCACGGCCCATACTTCCGTGGTGGTGAGCGTTCCGGGCCTTGGCGACGATATCCAGGCCATCAAGGCCGGGATTCTGGAAATCGGTGACGTCTTTGCCGTCAACAAGGCCGATCGCCCTGACGCCGATCGCACCGTTCGCGATCTCGAAGTCATGATAGAGATGAATCATCCCCCTGAAGGCAAATGGTGGCCGCCCGTCGTCAAGACCGTGGCCGCTCGTCAGGATGGCATCGCCGAACTCATCGACAAGATAGAGGCCCACCACGCGCATCTGGTGCAGAGCGGTGAGATGACGCATTTTGAAGAAAACAAAAGCGCGACCCATTTCACCGAATTGCTCAAGGATGCCCTGTTCCTCCAGGTTTACAGCCACCTGCATGCCGATAACCGTCTGTCTGAGACCATCCAGGCTATCGCCCGCCGCGAGGTCGACCCCTACAGTGCCGTCGAGCAGATTCTGCAGCACAGCCTTAAGCTGGATACTGAATAAACGGTTGACACTTTCGGCTTCAAATTGCTATAAAGACCTCCCACCAAGGGGCGTTTAGCTCAGCGGGAGAGCACTGCCTTCACACGGCAGGGGTCATTGGTTCAATCCCAATAACGCCCACCATAAAAAATCAAGGGGTTAGCGATATGTCGCTAACCCCTTTTTTATGCTCTGTGCCTGGAATGTGCCTGCCGTTTTGTAACACCCCGCGCGTTTTGGCACTGGATTGCGCTCGGTTTGGCACTTGCTAAACGTGTTCGACCCTCTCTCCATCTAAGGGGGCCCGCATGGCCGATCCCGCCACAGAATAGCTGCGTCCATCGGTATGTAGCAGCACCTGTTCTCCAACCCCATATTCCACGCCAACTGCGCGAACAATCTTACCTGAATGCAGCAGAACCTGGACTGTTGCGCTGCTGACTGCAACAATTCTGCCCGGCATAATATTGACCTGGTCGACTGTAAAGCTGTTTTTAATGTCCCTTAAGACCATGTTCACGCCGCCTCAAAATAGGCCAATGAAAGCTGATAGCGCACTACCCCGCCGCTAGCTGCGCGGGTCTTCGCCAGTAACACGCATGCCTGCGACACCAACCCGAGCGCCGGTACCGACACAGCCACAGTCTCACCACATCTCAAGGTACGAGCGGGAACCCCATCAGCGTCGGCAGGCAAAAAAGCCGCCGACAGCCGCCATTCGTGAAAGGTCACCCCGTCGATCGCTACTTTACCAACCCGAGAGGCTTGGATGTCAGTGACAATCAAAGGTGACACGATATCCTCCAGCCAGACCACCGGCACCCCGCTCACCGTGTCGTCGGCCTCGGCAGCGGTCAGGCCGATATCGCGGATGCAGACCACGTTGGGCGGAGGGGCGCTGCTGACGGTGGCCACGGGCGCGGCAGCGGTGATAAAGCTCCATTGCTCGGTGATGGTGAAGCCGTGCGCATCGATGGCCGACAGGGCCACGCGGACTGTCTCGCGGTATCCTGATGGGCTGGCCGGGGTGTACTCGACCCGATAGCCGTTGGTGATGGCCGTGAGGGTGGGCGTTACTTCCTGCCCGTTGATCGTGAGGGTGACGCTGGCGATGCCACCCAGACTGTCGGTGACCTCGGCGTACAGAGACCAGTCCCGCCGCACTTCGCGGGCGCCATTGGCGGGTGATGCTGCTGCGATCTGGGCATACTGCACCAGGATGGCGCCCCTGATCGCCGCCTGCACCTGCGGGTCAAGCCAGCAGGCGGTGGTGTCGCCGGCGGTGGTGGTGACTACCGTCACGCCGGCAGGCGGTGCCGAGGTCGATATCAGGTTATCATCATAGGCGGCCAGGCTGCCGTCATCGGAGACCCAGACGGCCTGCACATCTCCAGAGATAGGGTTCATCAGGGCACCTCCGCCATATTGAGCACACCGAACTGCCCACCATCCACTCCGTCACTAGTGCCATAGGCGAGATAGCCGGTGGTTTTGGTCGCCGTGCTGCCGGGGTGGATGGCCACCACATTCTGTACCGTGCCGAGTTCGGTCGTGAGGGTTTTGGAGCTAAATCCGTCCCAGACAATTACCCCGTCATCCGTAGCCGCAAACAGGTCGCCGCCATACGATAGATCATTAATGGCCTCCGGCGGCACTGGCTCATTACCCCAGGTCCCTCCGGTAATGAGACCATCATTCGTCCCGGCGCTATCGGTCAGAGTCGACCCAGTATCCTCGAAGTTGTACAAGGCCAAAAGGCCGGGTTCCGAGCCTGTTAAAGTGGCGTACATGTTATTCTGGATATCAGTCGGAGACAGTGCCATGTCCCATACTCGGACTTCGGATATGTCCCCGTCGAAGAGCCAAGTAGTGGAGGACACAGTGGACCCCGTATAGGCTCCTATGCGGAAAAAATTGGCACTCTGGAAATCAACAGCTGCATGGGCTGATATGTCTGTAACCGCTTCCGCAACTCCATCAACATAAAGGGTTATGTTCGCGCTGCGGTCAATAGTCACGGCTAGATGATGCCATGCGCCGTCGTTGACGGCAGTTGTGGCTTCCGTAAGAATATCGACGTTCACAAAGTTGGAAAAGAATAAAGGTTTTCCGTTATCGAATACAGGTGCTAGCCCCCATCTACAGGGTTCGACCTTCGATATAGATTTTGATAGGCAGAATGAACTGACGGACTGCGTTGTTCTCAGCCATATTTCATATGTCCGGTCACTGAGCCCCATATCTAATACGTCGCCGCAATTTACATTGTCATCAACTCCATCAAAACTCAAGAAAGGATTCGTCGCCAAGGGGACCCCTGTTGCTGTGGCCCAATCTGCTGAAGGGTATGCCTTGGTGTAGGCGATCCCATCGCTCGCAACATACGCGATGGCCGTAGTGGAGATTGCCGGGGCCGAACATCCTGCTACATCCGTGTATTTGTACACGGTGAGCGTGTCAGGCAGATAGTTGACACCGCCGCCAGTCGTGGCGAGCAGCTTCGTCCCTCTGCCTACTAGCCCGGTTACGGCATTGCTAAGCAGGGCCGGAGTGCTGGTTGTCGTCAGTTGCTGAACCAAATCCGCAGTCCGGTCGCCGCCGGTGGACACCGACGAATGCGGCAAAAAATAGACCCCGGCGGCGGATGTGCCGAGATAAATGCCGTTGTCGTTTACCGCGCCACAGGTCACATTGGCCAGCGAAGCCCAGGCCAGCCGGGTGCCTTCGGCCTGCGTGTGTACGTCCAGACCGGCCTCGGTAAAATGGTAAAGATTGGCGCCGTAGCCGACGATCTTTTTGACGGTGGTGCCCAGTAGCGTCAGTTGCATAGTTACCCCATCTGCAAAATAGTGAATTGCCCGCCATTGGCCCCATCGGCCGTGCCGACCGCGCAAAACCCGGCCGCTGCGGTAGCCGTCGGCGTGGGCGAGAGGGCCTTGACATCGACCACGGTGCCCAGCTCGCTGGTGATGGCCGCCAGGCTGACGGCGCCCGGGTCAAACACGTTGAGACCGCCGACCGTGCCGATAAAGAGATCGGTGCCCCAGGCCAGCGCCTGCACTGAATCGCTCAGCAGGGCCGGGGTGCTGGTGGTCGACAGTACTGTGGCGGCGGTGGCGTCCCAGTCTACCGCAGGGATAGCCACCAGGTGCAGACCGGACTGCACCGCATAGGCCAGCGACGTGGAGGATAGCGCCACCGCCCCCGGCAATAGCAGGCCGGTGTAGCGATAGACGGCCCCGGGTGCCGGAATAAAATCGACCCCGGCGGCGGTGACAACCGCCAGCGCACTGCCCAGGCCGGCCAGGCCTTTGACATCGGCACTGGCCAGGGCGGTGGCTGTCAGATCAGTGTAGGTGAGCGTCAGCCGACTGCTGGCGCCGCCGCTTACCCCGTGGGGCAGATGCCAGACACCAAACGCGGTGCCAAGCCAGACTCCCAGATCATTGACCGCGCCGGATCGTACGCCGGGCAGGGAGGCCCAGGCTTGGCGCTGCCAGGTGTCCTGCCGGTAGATATCCACTCCGCCCTCGCTGAACAGGTAGAGCAGCCCGCCCCGGTCGATGATCTGTTTGATTTGCGTGCTCTGCAGATCCATATTATCTCCTGTATGGTACCAGTTTGTTCAACAGCGCCTGGCGGCGTTTGCAGCCGCAGTCTTTGCCCGTGACCCTGGTGTAGAGGTGCGCCAGCTTGTCCAGGCCGGTCGCCTGCGTGATCGCCGCCACCGTATCCCCCAGGCCACGCTGCCCGGCAGGGGCCGCCGTGACAGTGGTTTGGGCGGAGCGGCCACGCTGCCCCTCGGCTCGGGTGGCGATCCAGGCCCGGTAGGCCGAGCTGAAGTCATCGTCACCGGGCCACATTACGACGAACTCCTGCACCAGCCGCTGCCGGCTTTCCCACTCGGCCGGGGTGATGCCGATCTGCGTGGCGGTTTCGCCTAAATAAATGCGCTCGGCGATGGTTTTCATAGGCATTGCCATTCTTCGATGGGGCGGCAGTAATAAATCTTCCTGATATAAATCGGCGTCACCCCGTCACTCCATACATCGCATTGCTCATACACACGGTGCGTCGCGCAGCGCCCGGCCCGAGACACATACTCCGATGGGAAACTGGCACAGCCCGTGACTACAAAGGCCTCACAGTCGACAGGAGCACCCTCAATATTCATGGTATGGCAGGAACCTTGCCCCTGTAGCGTGCCCGTTTTTTGCCACCCCAAAAACACCCACTGCCCATCCGCAAACCGCACATCCATGACAGCATTGCCACCGCAGGCATCCGATACCGATACCGTGCCGCTGCCGCAACAGCCGTCCAGGCTGGTGATCTGGCCGGTCTCATCGATTGACCCGCAGGAGATCGACCAAAGATAGGGGGCTTTGCCGCCGCTGACGCCGTATTGGCTGCCAACCACGGGCGTTTCGGTACCAGTCAGGGTGAGCACCCCACCCACGGTCACACTCATCGAGTCGGTGCGGCCACAAACATCGCTGACCGATACACTGCCGCTGCACACCTCGGCTATGCTGGTGATCTGTATCGAGCGGGTGCCCTCGGTGAAATGCGCGCCGGCGGCATCCCAGGTGAATGGCGGGTCTCCATCGGTCACGATATAGGTAGAGCCCACGCCGATGGTATCAGGGCCGCTCACCACCGGCGGCGGGTTGGTCGGATCGCCATAGGCCGCAGGCGTGGAGCGGCCGCAGGCGTCGATAATGGCGGAGCTGCACCGGCAATTGAGCGCGACCCACTGACCAATGGCGAGTGTATCACTGGGCTGACCGGTTCCGCACGGTGCGCCCACCACCCGAAACAGGGGCGTTTGCCCTGTCAGTACCCGCATCTGGTTGCCGACGATCTCATAGGTAAAATCAGGAGCGTCAGGCGGGCATTCGGTTGGCTGCTCGCACAGCACGATCTCTCGCGAGGTTGGCTCTTGGGTTTGCTTGCACAGCCTGATGTCGCTCTGCGCCTGCTGGCTGGCCTGGTTGCACAGCCTTATATCGCTCATACGGTGCAGCCCTCGGTAAAGCTGCTCTCGCCACGGCTCTCGCTGCCAGCGGGGTCGATGGTCCAGGAGATCTGATGCTCTTCGCCCTGGTAGAAGGCGATGCCGGTATTGGCGCCCTCGGCGCCGCAGCAGAAGTGGAACCAGCCGTCTTCGTCAGTCTGGGTGAGGATGTTGCCGCAGACCTTGACCCAGACCTTGGCCAGCCCTTCGCCGTCGCAGCCCACCAGACGGCGCTTGCCGCAGATCGAGCCGGAGGGGCCGTCGCTGTCTTTGGGCGACTCTTTGCAGCAGGTATCGTCAGCGCTGACCAGATAGCCCGACCCGCAGGCCGTATCGCGTGGGCGGATCAGCCCGCCGGTGCCCGACTCGGACGAATCTTCTTCGGCGCCGGTGGGGTTGAGCACGACGGAGACGGTGCCCTCGTAAAAGAGCGGCCCGGCGGTGACCCGCACGGTGAACTCGGCCACATTGCCGGCCGTCAGCACGGCCTCGACTTCGCCGTCGACGGTATAGCCCTGGCTGATGTCGAGGGAGGCTCCCGCCGTCTGTCCGATCAGCTCGAACTTGACGGCCTCGCCGTCGCTGACCGGGTCGCCAGCGCTGTCGGTGACCACGGCGGTGATGGTCGCCTGCTGATCGTCTTCGGCTTCGCCCACGATGCTGGTGTAGTTGGCCAGAGCGGGTGAGCCGTCCAGGAGCGAGCCGTTGAGGTAGATGCGGTAATCTTCCAGGGTTTCGTCGTTGGTCCAGTAGGCCACCGACTGGCGCACGCCGCCGATATAGACCGATTCGGCCACCACGATCTTGTTGTCCACGGCCACATAGGGGCGGGTCATGCCGAGGTCGACGGCACTGGCCACCACGCAGGCTTCATCCGTGACGGTCATCGGGGCGCCGGTGTCGCCCTGGCGGGCCCGCAGCACGGCGGGGTCGATGGTGACCTGGAGTGAGCCGATGGCGCTGCCGATCAGGGCCAGTTCGGCCGTGCCGCTTTGCCCCAAAGCCGAGGCGGTGACCACGGCGGTGCCGAGGGTGGTGCCGGCGCCGATGGTGGTGGTGGCAAAACCGCCGCTATCCACCAGGGTGGACGTGGGCGACAGCGAGGCCCCCACGGGCAAGCCGTTGTAGATGTCGTAATCGATGAGCAGGGGCGTGCCGGTGGCCCCGGGCGAGATCCCCAAGGTGATGGTCTGTGTGTTGGCTGTGGCGCTGCCGCCGGCAAAGTAGTTGGTGCCGGTGCGGTTGGTGTCGGTGGCCCGATAGACGCCGCGCACCCGCCCGATGGGGTGGGCGGTGGAGACGCTGAGGTCGCCGGTGGAGGCCTGCGCCTCGCCGTCGACCTGGTCCTGATAGTCGGTCAGGCTCCAGCTCACCGACTCGGCCCGGGTGTAGCTGACGATAAAGAGCTGGGTGCTCTGCGCGGCCACGGTGATGGTGCTGGCGGTAAAGCCGATCGGCTCCAGGCGCGTGCCTTTGACCGGGGCCTCTTGCGTGCCGATGTTAAGCCAGACCCCCTGCACGGCATAGCACCCCTGCACCGGGATCTCGCTGTAACTGCCGGCGGTGATGGCCTCGTCAATGATGGCCTTGTGCTGCACGGCGCGGCCGCTGCCATCGTACACCCGCGCCCGCGCCGTGGCGGTGGCTGTGCCATTGGCCTCAATGTAAGGCGGGCTGAGTTCGATCTCGATGCGGGGCAGGGTTGGCTGGGTGTAGTCGAGCACTTCGCCCTGGACGCGCACGGCGTTGGCAAGTTCAAACTGCCGACGGCACTCGTAGTTGAGTGGGGCAATACCATCACTATACCGGGCCGCAATAGGGGCGCTGCCATCCTTGGCCGGCGTATCGTAGACTTCCAGCCCGAGGCCGTCCAAAGTGCTGCGGACCCTGGCGCCGCAGGCGGCCGCCACTTCGGCTATGACCTCCCGTCGGCTGGCGCGGCTGATGCTGTACCTGCCACCGGGGATAACAGGATCCAAGGTCGCCTGCCACACGATTGGAACCGTCAAACCACTCTGGTTGACGATGTCTTGATGAGCCACCTGGGCGCAGATGACGCTTGCCGGGGTATCAAAGAGCCAGTCGAAACTGGCCGGCCGCAGGTTGTCGAGCACCCCGGCCCAGGCGCGGCCATACAGGCTCTTGGCATCCAGACTCTGCACGATACTGCCCTGGGGGCGCTCCATTAAATAATAGATAGTCAGTTCGCCTTCGGTGACGCGGATACGCGGCCGCCATTTGTTGATTGAGGGGTTGAACAGATCGGGATCGGCCGGCCTTTTTCTGAACTGGAGAGTAATCTCAGGGATGACCTGATCGGCATCGCCGGTGCCATCGGTCAGCTCCTCGATGAGGCTGCTCACGTCGTTCCACTGCCCAGCGGCATCTTCAATTTCAACGGATATAATCATCGTTTAAACCGTGATTAATTTCAGTGTAATGCTGTGGTAATCGTCGGTCTCGCCGGCCGTGTCGTAATCGATGACGGGAGAGCCAGCAATCACCGGTCCGTCTTCATGCCTGAAGCGCACGGTGTATTGGGTCCCACCCCACGTCAGTACATAACTGGCACCGGGCGCGCCGGCCAGAGACTGCAGCGCCACCAGAGACGACCGCTTTAACCATCCCCGTGTAGCGTCGCCCTGCAAGGTAACCGGTCGGCCGCCAGAAAGAGCCGCCTCCTGCACCACGACGCTCCCGTTGATGGCGGGAGCGGCCTCGCTCACGACACCGCTCCAGTCAAATTCATCGGCCCAGATCAAGCCGGGCAGCTCAATGGTATCGAGAGTATTCATGATGTTCTTCTGGCCCTCCGGATCAATTGATTGAGTCGGTCAAGATCGGACACCGGCGCACTGACGGCGACACTGTCGCCGCCGATCGCCAAATTGATGGTGCCCATGGATACCGTGCCGGCTCCTGATGGGACTGCGCCGCCCGTGGCAAAACGCAGCGGCGCAACATTCGGCACGGACACCCGGGGCGCAGACATTGCCGGCATCTTCACCCCCTGCAACCCGGCCAGCAATTTCTGACCGGCACCTGACCAGGGGGCGTTGATCGCGTGCATGAATCCGCTGCCCAGGGCGCGAGACCAGACCGAAACCGCTTCATTGCGGATAAACCATTCTCCTGGTCGGGCCAGCACCGGAATTTTGTCTTCCTTACTGTCCGGCCCGGGCAGTCTCCCGCCCCGGCTCATTCGCACATACCCACCGGCCGGGCCACCCGCCGCGCGGGCCTCGACCGTCTTGATCCGGACTTCCTTCGTTACCGGCTTCGCCAGCTCCTGCAATTGGCTCCGGATCTGGTCGAGGTTCGGCGTCTCGATGGTCACTTCCAGGGACTGCTGGCTCAAGGATTCAAACGCCTGGCCGGCCTGGCCGGCGGCTTCCATGGCCGTGGCGGCAAAGCCGGCCGCCTGGTCACGCTGGGCTGCAAGTATCCGGGCCTGAAGCGCGCCGACTTCTTCGACGCCGGTCCGTGCCGCCTGCACTCCTTGCTGGAGGCTGATCACGACGGTGTCCCCATCGCGCACCTCACGGGCCAATTCGCCATAGGTCTGCTCTGCCTGCCGGGCCAGCTCCTGCGCCCGGCCAAAATGCTGCTCCGTTGCCGCCGTGGCCTGTTCGGCCTGCCGAGTGGCCTCCTGGGCCGCCGCCCGGGCCTTGGCTACCGCTTTGGCATCCCCCGATGCCAGGGCAGCCTGCATCTCGACCATCAACCGCTGCGCCTCGGTGCGCTTGGCCTGGGCTCCGACATAAGCCGTCTGCGCCGCAGCCAGTTCGGCCTCGGCCGCCCGGGTCTTTTCGCTGCCCAGCGCCTGGTCGTCCTGGTAGCGCTGACGGTCGGTCATGCCCTTCTGGGCCAGGGCTCGCAGCTTGTCCTCGGTGCTCTGCCGCTGCTGCCGGATCTGTTCGTCGAGATCAATGACACGGCCGGCCCACTTCTCGGCGGCGCGGGTCTGGGCCTCGTAGCTCTTCTTGGCCTCCTCGGCCAAGTCCTCATAGACCTCCTGCCCGATACGGCCCACCGTGGCAGTCTTTTCTCCCTGACCATTCAGCGCCTGATTGACCCTGCCGATAGCCGCAATATATCCGTCGGCCTTGCGCTCGGTCTCGGCCAGCTGCTTTTGGGCTTCCCGTGCCTCTTCGGTCGGATTCCCCAGCCAGTTGGTCTGCCGGGCTTTTTCGGATATTTCGCTCAGCTGAGCCACCCAGTAGGCCCTGGCGCGGGACAGGTCAGCACGCAGCGCCTGCAAGTCTTCCTGAGTCTTGCCGGTCAGATCGGCGGGGATCTCGACATCTCGGAACTCGGCGAACTTGTCCTTGACCCGGCCAGTGGTTTCAAAGAGCCGCTCCTGGGCCGCCTCGGCTTCCTCGATCGCCTCGCGCATCTTGACATACTCAACGACCGCCTGAGTCAGCTTGATCGCCGCCCAAATGGCCACGGCTGCCGTCAGCCCGCGCATGGCCAGGGCCGCGCCCTTTGTGGTAGAGATCCAGGCCAGCATCTGCTGCCGGGACTCCAGCATGGCCAGCCCGGCGCCGCGCAGGCCGAAGACAATCTTGCCAAGGCCCAGGTGCCAAAGCGTGAAGGCTGCCCCGGCCGAGAACAGCGTGGCAACCAGAGCCTTGGTCACCGGGTCGGCCTCGTTAATCAGTTTCAGAAAGATGTTGATCCCTTTGATGGCCGGCAGCAGGCCCTTCGAGACCACCCCGGCCAAAGTCAGGGCCAAGGCCGACGCCTCGTTTTTCAGCAGCTGCAGCTGATTCTGTGGCGTGTCGGCCATCTTGTCATAGGCGTCCTGCATGGCCCCGCCCGCGGTGTCCATCTCGCCCAGGATCTGACGCAGCCCCTCGATGTTCTGGGTCAACGCCAAAACCCCGGTGCGCGCTTCCACATCAGGGATCAGCATCCGCATCTGGTCAATGCTGAGACTTTGGGCGGCAATCTGTTCCAGGGTCGGCAGCAGCCCCCGCCATTCGATCCCCAGCGCCTGCATCTGCTTGCGGGCTTCGGCCGTCGGCGCCGCCAGCGCGTTGATGGCGCCCTTCATGGCGGTGGTTGCCTGAGGGGTGCGTATCCCCGCCTTGGTCAAGGCGGCCACGGCGGCGGCCACCTCGCGATACCCCACTCCAGCCGCCTTGGCGGTAGGCAAGGTGTCGCCGATGTGCTGACTGAGCTCGGGGAAGGTGGTCACACCCAATTTCACCGTGGTGAACAGAGCATCGTAGACGTCCCCCAACTCCCCCACCTGTAGCCCGTAGGCGTTCAGGACACCAAGCCCGGCATTGACCGCCGTCTTGGTGTCAGTCACCCCGGCCACGGCGGCCTTGCTGGAGAGTTCGAGCACGCCCACGGAACGCTCCAGAGACACCCCGGCAGATAGGATATCGTACTGGGCCGCCGCCAACTGCGAGGCGGTCTGGGGCACGTTGCGCGACAGGTTGATGACCTCTCTTGACAGGGCGGCCATGCTTTCGGCGGATGTGTCGGTGAGAGTGCTGACTTCTGCCATGCGCTGCGCGAAGTCGCTGTAGCCTGCCATACCTCTCACCACGCCATAGCCGACCACAGCCAGGGCAGCCAGGCCGGCCCGCGCCGAGGCGATGGAATCGGCCCAGCCGTTAGTGTCATGCTTGAGTTCAGCCGTCTTGCGCTGCAACTGCAGTTGCGCCCGGTAGAGCTCCCGGGCACTGAGCTGGCCCGATCGCTTGAGACGATTATAGGCGGCGGACAGCTGGTCGATCTCGCGACGGATCTGCCGGTGGGGGCGCACGTCGAGCAGATCACGGGCCGCACTGACCTTGTTCTGGCTTTTGCGCAAGCGCTCATAGCCCCGGCCCAGATTGCCGAGCTCCTGGAGCGAAACCTTGACCCCCTTCTGGAAGTCAGAGGCATCGGCGCTGATCTCGACCTTGACTTTTTGGTTTGTCATCTGCCCATAACCTGCTAAATTTTAGGTATGAAAAACACCGCCATCAAAACCTTCGGCTGGCCCAACCTGCTAGTCATCCTGCTGAGCGGGATGATCGGAGCTTGGCTTGCCCTCGACCCGGAACAGGCCGCCCGGCTGTTCGGCCATGTTGGCCCCATCCTTGGCGCCGGGGTCGTCATCGCCTTCTTTGCGCTACTGACGGCGGCCGTCGTGGTCTTCATCGCGAGTCTTTGCCGTCGATAGCTTTTGGCAGTTCCTCGCATACCGTCTCAAACAGCGACCAACCCCAGACCCACGGCTGACCACAGCCCGCCGCCATTAACTGGCAGCAGGCTTTTTCAACACTTCGGCGGAAAGGTTCCCGGCTGCCAGAGCCGCCTGGCCGAAGGCGGCCAGCCTCTCCACCATCCCGACGAAAAAAGGGTTTACGTCCTCCACCGCCTTCCAGAGTGTGTCCAGCTCCGATGGGGCCATCCCGTTCAGCTTCTTAGACGATAGCGCCGAGGCGAGGCTGACGGCAGCCACCGGCAGCCGATCATGGAAGAGCAGATCGAGCGTCCCGGTCTGCTGCGCCTCCAAACCATCCATGACGTTGGTAACCTGTTCGACGGTCAGCTCGGAGACGACGATTTCTTCCTCCCCGAGCGTGACCCGCTTTTCTTTCCGCATGCGACTCTCCCGTTAAAGATCAGTTAAAAACCGGGCGGCGCTGATGGCCGCCCGGTGAATCAGGTCGTTTCGTAGTAGATGACCTCAAACGGCGTGGTATCTCCTTCGGGGATTTCACAGACCCCTTCGAGCTCCAGGGGCAGAAAGTCTTCCGAAAGAAAATCGACCTCCGTTGACGGCTTGAGCCGGGCGTCTTTGACCAGCACCTTGACGTTGCGGCCGTTGACGTAGTTCTTGCCGTCGAGCACCAGCCGGGCCCGGATGATCGGCGAGGTTCCGCCGGTAATCTTTTCGAAGTTGACTTCGGCGTAGTCGCCGGAGACATGTATGGTGGCGGCATCGGCGATGCTGCCGGTGCTGAGCACCTTGATCATGCCGAGGCGGGCATGCAGCACGTAATCCGTGCCCTCGACATAGGTCGTGGTGTCGGTATCGTCCTTGACCACCACGTTGCTGAGCTCTTCCTTGCCGATCTCCACATAACGATCATGGATGGCGGCTACCGCTACCGGGCTGCCCACCAAGATGCTGCCGCTGGCCTGCTGGCCGACGGTCACATCGCCCAGAAAGGCGACGGCCAGATTGGCCGCATCGAGCTGGTTGAGGGTGATCGAGATATTGGTCTTGCCGGGCAGCGTGGCCGAAGCGATGACCTGACCGTAGTTGTCGCGTCCGCGCCCGACCTGCTCTTTCAGCTCGGACTCGGGGTTGAGGGCGAATTTCGTGGTGGCCCCGGCGATCTTGGCGCCCTGGGAGACCCCCGCATCCGTCAGACGGTCGAAGTAGAGATCGCCGCCTCCGAGAAAACTGTCCATAGTGTTGCTCCTTTAATTGGTGACTGCTGGTTGCTGCGCCCGCAGGTGATAAACAGCCCGCATGACGCAGAGGTTCAGTTGACGGCTGTACCCGACGATTCTCTCCCGCTTGAGCACCAGGCGGCCAGCGCCAGGGATCGGCAGACGGTTCAGCTTTCCCCTGGCTAGCTCGGTGGTGGCGTAGGCGCCCTGGCGCGCCTCGTCCTCGCCACGCAGATCGCGGGCAGCGGCGTAGACTTCAATCTCCAGATCCTGAACATCCAGGCTGCCGCGCACCTCGTTTTCGAAGCCGGTCACGCAGTACATCAAGGCCGGGAAGGTGATGGGGAAGAGCCCGAAAGAGTCGGGGCTGAATTCGCCACCGTAGCTTTTCAAGGTTTTCAGCCCTTCGGCCTTCAGGGGTTCGAGAGCGGCGTGACACTGGTCTTCGATTTCGGCGTAGGTCATGGGTTAAAAAGCTCCTTTCAGCTTGTCCCGGGAGAAAAGCCGGTCATTGCCGGTGACCTCGATGCGCACCGTTCCCGTTTTGGCGGTCGCGGCGCCGGGCAGTTGCACCTGCCCCGACGAAATGGCCTTGAGCATGTTCTGGTTGGCCCGGTACTGGCCAAGGCGCGCCTCAGGCAGGATTTCCTGCCGGCGCATGTAGAGGTAGTAGGTGGCCAGGTCGGCGGAAAGTTCGACGATAATGGCCGGCACCGTGGCAAAGGGGACGCTGTAACGGCCGCCGCACCAGGCATCGATTTCACTGTCGGCCCGGTCGATCGCCGCGGCAACCTTCGTTTCGTCCACCGATCCGGTGTCCGCATCGTCGGTGAGCTGCTGCAGTATCTCGGCCGGGATGCGCTCCAGGATGTCGGCCAGGGTGCTGTAGGACATCGTTTACTTCTCCTTGCCCTTCTTGGGCTCCTCCACCTCTTCAACCACCAGCATCGGCTCGGCTTTGAGAGCCGCCAGCTCTTTCTTGCTGAAGCGGTCGGCGGGGTAGTCGGTCGGTTCCTTGCTATGGGCGATCCCGCAGCGGCGGAAACCGGGGTACTTGCTCGTGATGCGGATCATGCGCTTATCCTCCTGGAAAAGTTGTCAGAAGAGGCAGCAGGGGCCAGCCCCTGCCGCCTCACTCCTTACCGGGCTTAGCCGACGCCGGTGCTGCCGTAGGCGAGCTGCCAGAGGCCATAGCCACCGGCCGCGCGGGCTTCGGCGCCGAAGCGGTACTTCTTCGCCAGGAAGACGTTGTCGCTGTTCATCTCCGTCTGCTGCACGAAGACCGGCTTCTTGCGCTCCTGATAGATGAAGGGGCGCACAGGCTTGGTGGTGTCGAGCAGGAACCAGGCGGTATCCGAAGTCAGGCGGGCATCCACCACCACTTCGGCCGTCCCCTTGTAGGGGTTGGGCTTGCCGTCTTCCAGACGGTCATTGGTGACCAGGGCGCGGGCGATGTCCTCCAGGGCGGGCGGCACGAGCAGCACGTTCGGGGTGATGTTCAGCGGCCGGCCATCCTCGTCCTTGAACTTGCGCATGGCGGTGCGGGCGGCGCCGTAGGACGCCTGCGCGGCGGCCTGGGTGGCGACGGACAGAGCCACGGTCCCCTTGTTGCTGACACTGCCTTCGCCGACAGGGTGGTCGGTGTCGAAGAAATACTGGCCGTCATAGCACTGGCTGGCGAAACCTTCGTTGACCAGGTCCATGACGATCTCGTCGGGCAGCTGCTTCGCACTGAAGCCGGCCATCTGCGCCTGGGGGGCGTAGATCCCGAGGTTGTCGTCCTCGATGTTGTTGCGGTCGACTTCCACCGTCGCCTCGAAGTCATCGTTGACGATGGTGTACTTGTGCGCCTTGAGCGCCTTGATGACCTTCTCCCCCACCCATTTGCGCATGCGGGGGAAGTTCTCGAACCAACTGTAGTCGTTCTGGCTGCCGCCGGAAGGCACCAGCATGGCGATCTTTTCCCAAACACTGGGCGCGGCGTCGAAGGCCTTGTTGAAGGTCGCCTTGAGGTTGATGAAGATGTTCTTGATGGCCTCGGCGTTGACGATCATGCCGGCAAAGCCAAGCATGGGCAGCAAGCCCGTGGTTTCGCCCGCCGGTTTCGCCAGGGCGGCGGCGGGGAAACAGGCCAGGGCGATGACGATCAGCGCAGCCCAGATCCCGAGAGTGGTAAAGGTTTTTTTCATGACTGTTTATCCTCCGTTGAAAGGGGTGTAAAAAACGTGACTGGTTAGCCGATTTCGACCCAGACGCCGTCCGAATCGACGGCAATGACTGTGCCGGCGGCGCTGCGGGTGCCGGTGCCGTCCGTCGCGGCCACCGTCTCGTCATCGACGATGTAGCAGGTCTTGCCGACGGCGGCCTGAGTCACCGGAGCGACACCGTCATTGGCGAACTTGAAGGCCTTGCCCCGGCGCACCAGTACGGTCAGGGCGCCGTCCGCCCCGGCGGAGTTATCCTTGTATTCTTCGGCGCGACCCAGGGCGGTCAGGTTCAGGGCGGTGGATCCGGGAGCGGCGTAACCCGTGGCGTTGGCCACAACCAGAGACCCGGCGTAAATTTTCGCCGTGGCGGCGACGGGGACGGCGATCAGCTCGCCATCCTTCATGGGGGTGTTGCGATCGGCAGACAGTGCCATGGCGTTCATCCTCCTCTAAGGGTTGGGGCCGGCTTATGCCTGGCCGAACTTTTTGAGATCCTCGGCGCTGTTGCCGAACATTTCGGCAATGAGCTGCTCCTGGGCGTTCAGGGCGCGGTCGCCCTTTTCGGGCGCCTTGCCGTCCAGATCCGAAGGCGCTCCCAACACCGGCGCCGCCTCCACGAATTTCCGGAAGGCCTCCATGCCGCCTTCTGCCCGGCAGCTGGCCTTGTAGAACTCGACGGTGGCCGGAGTGATCTTGCCTGCTTTGACGGCGGCGTCGACTTCGGCGTTGATCTCTTTGTCGAGGTCGGCCTGGTCGCGGGCGACCAGCTTCTGCTCGGCGGTGGTGGCGCGGTTCATGGCGGCATCGTAGTCGGCGCGCGGGATGAACTTGTCCAGGCTGGGGCTCTCCGCCCGGTTGAGGGCGGTGGTCAGGTCGCCCTGGATTTTGGCAATGGCGTTCATCGCCTGCTCCAGGGTGGCGTTCTCGGGCAGGCCGAGTTTGGCCAGCAGTTCCTTTGGAAGCATCTCTTCCTCCTTCTGTTGATGGTTGAGTCCTTTGAGCCGCAGGTTGGGCTGATTGGTCAGGCCCACAGATGTTATCCGCAGGATGCGGCGGCTCTCCTTTTCGAATATGAACACGGGGGAGACATAGCGGTATTCGCGGCCCGCCACCGATGCCCGCCCCTTCTCGGTCCAGTCGACGCGGCCCCAGACCGACCCGTCTTCACGGGTGACGATCTCCTTGATCCAGCCGGCCGCCGGCGCGGGCAGGCCATTGGGGGCGCGCAGCTCGGTGGCATGCTCCCAGTCGACGGGGATATCCTTGCCGTCCTGGGCGAACGCCTCCGACAGCCCGGCCGGACTGTCGTTCAGAAAGGTGCGGCCGTCACGGCCCTGGACGACTTCACCGGCCGGAATCAGTTCGATGTGCTCCGGCACGCTGCCGTCCGTCGGCATCTCGAAGTTCAGAGCCACGACGCCACATCCCTCGGGGAGGGAGACACCGTTAAGGGCCTTCAACTCCTCTGCTTTTGTCGTTATTACGACGAATCTTGCTTTTCCCATCGATGACCTCATTCAGAACCGTGTTTAAACCCTTTTTAAAACTCTCTGTATTCGACGTTCTTTCAATGCGGCACCCTTTGTATGGGTTCGGGTGTCCTAATCGCTCTCAGGAGCTTTTTTAAGGGCGAAGGCGATATGATCTTCGATAATGCCTCGAATCTCTTCCTGGTCGTCCTCATCGATGCCCAGGAAGGGCCGGGCCGGGATCTCCTGCTGGAACGAGAACGGGTTGACCGTGCCCCAGACCGGGAATTTCAACTTCTTGCCAAAAACCTTGGTGATCCGCCGGTTGTGCTGCGGCACCTGCACCTGACCGGAAAACCCGAACTGATGGGCGGCGGCGTAGGGGACATCGGTCCCAACCACGACTTTGTCCTTGCTGGCCTCTGGGTGGATCGACTGGCGCAGCCGCAGGCTTTCGGTCAGGATCTTAGGGTGCTTCTTGCGCGCCTTTCTTTTCTCCGAAACATCGGCCCATTTCTGCCCGTCCGGTCCGGTTTCCGTTCGGAAGCGCTCTTCGGTGGCCTGCACCAGGTGTTCGCCGATGTTCTTCATGGCCGGGGACATGTCCCTGGCCGCGCGCGCCAGGCGGCGCAACATCTCCCGGAGGTCCCGGTCGTCTATGCTGGTGTTAAAGTCCAGACCCGCTCCGGCCATTTGACTTCTCCCTGGGCTCCCGTTAAATTGATATTGCAGGCGTCGGTTGGGCCGTGCCCCGATAACCGGTTGCCGGGCGCTGCACTCCGCACGGGGAGTGAGAGCTTAATCCTTGCCATACACCAGCCGCCCCTTGCGCAGGTTGCTGGCGCCGGTTAATCCCCCTCTGAACATATTCCCGCTGACCCAGTGACCGTTTTCGATTTCGGCATACAGGCCCAGCACCTTGTTGCTTGAGAGCCGAACGGCTTTGACATACTTGCGGCGCAAGGCCACGCGCCCCGACAATTCGCTGCGCGCGAAATTGACCCAGATCTCCTGCGGGTCTTCGATCAGGTCGCGGATCAGAGGGAAATAAGCTTCCCGGCCATCCCATCGCTCATCGGGTTCGGCCAAGATGTGGTCCACCAGTGCCTGCGTCACCCGTACGGGCGTGCCGGTCGGGTCGGCCATGTCGGCCGCTTCGCCGCCGATGGCATCTCGCAAGCTCTGCCGCAGGGCTGCCTCGTCCCCCTTTGGCACTATGCGGCCCAGTCGTGCGGCCGCCGGAACGGGGGTCAGCTTTTCAGGACGGCCAAACCTCTCCGGACCCCAGGGGTGCAAGTCCTGCCACGGGCCCTGATCTTCCATGAGCCGGGCCGCTTCATTGCGCCCCCAGGCGGCTTCGCCCACGTTGTAGTCCCACCCCTTGCCGATTCCTTCCGGCGTTCCGGTGGTCGGGTTGATGGGGCTGTCCGGAGCGTCGTCGGGTTCGTCCTTGCCGAGCTTGCGCAGCTGACGGCCGCTGAGCGCTTCGACGAAACACTTGCAGCCCCAGTCGTTGGGTGGATAGTGCGTTTGCCACCAGGGGGCGTCCGCCGCCAGCACCAGCCCGTCCCAGGCCAGGTGCTGCGGCCGGGGATGCCGGCTGTCACCGTGCCGGTAGCGCCAATAGGGGCGATAACTGAGCACGTCCGGGTCGGTCATCTGTGCATAGCGTCCTGCCTGGTGGGCGGTGCGCAGGTTCGTCTCATAGATCACCCGGCTACGCCAGCCCCGCGACCCGTTGTAGCTCCAGCCGTGGGTGGTCACGATGCGGTCAAAGTCTTTCCGAAAACTCTCCAGGGTGCCACCCTCGGCAATGGCCTTGTCGATGGCGGTCCGGAAGTCGGCCAACAGGCTGTCTCTCTGAGCGCCGGCAATCATGAAACCCCGCGTATGCATGCCGGTCCGCAGGTCATCCCACCGTTCGGTCGGGATGTTGACCTTCTGCCGAAAATAGGCAATCGCTTCGGCAAAGGGCAGATCGAGAGCAGTGACGGTCATGCTTCATCCTTTACGGCGGCCCGGCCGGCCAGATCCGCCACCAGCAAGGCCTCTCCGAGAACCTCGCCAGCCTGGCCGATCTCCAACGTCGGGTAGAGGGCCAACAGGCGGTCACGCACGTCCTCCAGGCTTTCCGCCTCGGCCAGCAGTCTCTCGACAGCTGCGGCCAAATCGCTGCCATCGGCCTGGTCCAGAGCGCGATCGGCGATGATGGCAGCCGCGTCAGGGGCGTCCTGCTCCCGGTTCAACTCTCGGTTCAGGGCCCGGTTTACCGCCGGCGGGGCCGGGGCAGGTTGAGCGGCCAGCAGGTCCTCCGGCTTGGCCTTCGGGTCGGGGTCGGGGATGTTCAGTCGGTCGCGCACCACGCTCTGCTCGACCTTGAGGCCCAGCGGCACCAATTTTTCCAGAGCAGTCACCAGGGCGACCACGTCTTCTGCCTTGGGGGCCCTCAATTGCAGGGCCGGATAGTTCTCTTGCGGGCCGAAGTTCAGGTCGATAAATGGCTTGACCAGGTCGCGGCCCAGAGTTTCTTCGAGCTGCTCAGCATCATCGTCGCGGATGTCGTCCCGCACCTCGGCTTGCAGATCGTCGTTGCCCAGCCTGCCGGGAGTTCCCGAGCTGGACGCCGTCTGGCCCAAGATCCCTTTGCTGACCTGGTCGTCCATGTACTGGGCCAGCGTCTTGAAGAACTCGGCGCTGCCGCCTTTGGCCGCGACCTCTTTGAGCTCCAGCTGCATCGACTCGGGAATTACCGCCGCCGCGTCACTGCCGATGTTGGCCACCGCGCTCTTGAGCACCGCGATATCGTCGACGCTGGCGCTGGCATTGTACTTGCCCAGCCGGATCGGCAGCCCAAACACCTCAGCGAACGCCAACCAGTCCTTGACCGTGTACCCCTTGCACATGTAAGCCCAGGCAGCCAGGCGGGCCAGACCTCCGCGAATGGGGATGCCTGTCTTGATGCGAGGCACATGCGCGATGAAGCCAAAGGGCGAAAGCGCCACCCCGTTGGCCAGATCGGCTTCGTCCCGCAGGCGGATCTCGGAGCGGGAGACCTGGTCGAACTGGAAAAACCTGGGGTCGCGATACTTGTACTTTTGAGGAATCCACCTGGGGCCAGTGCGATCCCAGAGAATCTCCACGACGGAATACCCCTTGCCCAGCGCATCGAGCAGATCCTTAATCAGATTGCGGAAACCAGGGCGTCGCACCAGGGCGCGTACCTCATCGGCCAATCGCACATCCTGGGGGCTGTCGCTATAGGCCTCCACGGCAATCGGCAGGCGGCTGACGGCCAGCTTGCGCTTGGAGAGTTCGGAAGCATAGTGCAGATCCCGCTCTTCCATCTCTTCGGCCAGAGTGAGGAACTCATAGTGATCCCCCATGGCCGCCGCCTGCAGCAAAGCTGCAAGACGCGGGGGAGTCAGGCCGCTGGCGACCGTATCGTCCCAAAAGGTGCGCACCCCGGTCAGTGCCGGTGCGGCCTTTTCGCGGGTCAACTCCCGGGGGATTACCGGGCGGCCGTATGCATCGTAGAGGGGTGCCATTTACCAGAGTCCTTTCCCGCGTCCGACACCAGCCGTCGCGCGGATTTGGCGAGGAATATCGTCGTGTTTTCTGACCGGGTGATAGGCGTACTCGCCGCCATCCTGCTGACTGGCGTGCCACATGAGCAGCAGCGCGATCGCCGCGTCGCCGTGGCGGCGCTCGCCCTTCTTCCCCTGGCCAGTCGTCTTGGGGATTTTCGGCGTACCGCCGATCACCTGGACGGCGCGCAGGTCGTCCTTGACGTCCGAATCCCGGGGAACCTCGATCATGGCGTCCTCGAAGGCCGTCTTGAAAGCCGGGAACTGCTCGGCGTAGAACTTGTCCGAGAGCATTACCTGGTGGATGCGCTCGCGGCCGTACTTGTCGGCGGTGTTTTCCGCCAGCTGCTGGCCGTTGCCCCGGCTGTCCAGCGCTGCCGAGCGGAAGTGCGGCAGCCGGTCTAGGATGTACCAGAGGATTTGCTCTTGCTGGGCAAAGGGGATGTTGCGCAGCTCGACCTGGAAGGGGACACGGCGCACCAGGTCCTGGCCGATCTCGGCCGGAGAGAGCACCGTCAGGTCTCCCGATCGGGCGAAGTCTTCGCCCAAGACGTGCTCGCGGCGCGAGTCAAGCTGCTCCAGGCGCGGCAGCAGGTTATCTTTGCACCAGTCGGCGATCTCGGCCCGGCGCAGATGCTCGGGGTATTCACCGAAATCGTCCTTCTTGGCCAGTCGCACGATCGGCACGGGCTTCATCCGCGCCTCGATCAGCACCCCGGGCAGATAAGCGCCGGCAGACTCTTTGGGGACAACATCAAGCTCCTCTTCGGCATCGTCTCCATAGAAGTCGTAGACGTCCTTCACCCAGGCCTCTTCTTCCGTGGCAACCCATTCGCGGCCCAGCCTCAGGCAGACCCGCCGATAAAGGCCCTCTTCGATCGCTTCCTGGAAGTCGCACCTGAATACGGACCCTTTGCGCTTCTTGGCCTTAATCTGCTGGATCAGCTCGTTGAAGGGGTTGCCAACACCGTCATGGGTGGAGATCACCCGCACTCGGCCGCCCCATATCAAAAGGGCCAGCGCGGCTTTAAGCAGCTCGCCCAGTTTGTCGTGGAAGGCCGCTTCGTCGATGACCACCACGCCCTGCTTGCCTCGCAGGTTGGCAGGACGGCTGGAAAGAGCGACGATTCGCCGGCCGCTGCCGGGGAAGCGTATCGTGTAGGTCTTGATGTCTTCCTTGCCGTCTTCCCAGAGCCCCTCTTCGACCGCTGAGGCGGCCTGGTTGAACGCCCTGGCCCACATGCCGCAGGCCTCGATATACTCGATGGCCATGTCCTGGTTGTAGCCGATATAGTAGACATTCTGACCGCCGGCCTCGGCTGCAATCAGCACATCATCGGCCGCCTCGGCCCAGGTCAGCCCGACACGACGCGACTTCTCGGCGACCTTCAGCTGCGACTGGTCAGAAATCCAGCGCTGCTGATAGGGCAGCAGCACCGGAGGCGGTGCCGCTTTGGTCGTGTTGGGGAGCACAGGGGCTAAGGTCATTTGGCTATCCCAAGGATCTCGCTGCGGATCTGGTCAACGGTTTCGGCGGTCAGGCCGCCGCGACTGGCGATCTTCCCAACCTTGTCAGCGGTCTCGCGAGCCCGCCGTGAAAACTCATCCTTAAGCTTCTCTCGCTGAATGCTTGAGCTTTGCAGCTTGGCGACATCCCCCAGCAGTCTCGGTATTTCGAGGATGTCGAAGTCTCCCGAAGTGATCGCGGCCATGACCTTCTGCATCAGCAGCTTGCTGACCGCTTCTTCCATGGTCAGCCCGTCACCTGCCTCTCCTGTCAGGGCGCGGCTCTGATCCTCAAACCGCTTTACCGCCTGATACGCCTCATAAAACTCTTTGCCATACCGCCCCCAAGAGCTGCGGCTGATGTCGAACCCTCGGGAAGCCGACCAGGTGGCAAGGTCTTCATAGGTCAGCCCTTCGAGAATCAGCCGGTTGGCCTCTTGCCTCAGGTTGGCCGGAAGCTCGGTCTCGACCCGAGAGCGGCGGCGCACAGTCGCCATCTAGGCCCCCAGCTCCCGCTCGATCTTGCGGATGTCGGCCAGCACGGCTTCGAGTTCCTCCTGGTCGCGGATCGCCAGGGACAGGTGATGGGCGGCCGTCTTCAGGTCAATTTCCATCAGCGCCGAATAGGCCGAGATGGAAAGCAGCTCTTTGGCGGCCTTCACATTCGCGTCGGCCCGCAGCGACAGGTCTATTTTCTGGCGCTTGAGCCGGTCGAGCTGTTCGCGCAGTTGAAGGACGAGACTCATCCGTGCACCTCCGGTTTGCCTTTGGTTTCCTTGCGGACCATCGGGCAGTAAAGATTGTTTTCCGCCACGCTTTTGACCCCCGTCAGCACCTGGGTGGTGTGGATAATGAGATCCTGCTGACCACTGACGATGGCCTTGTAGCCCCGCACCAGGTCCTGGTAATCCTTCACCAGCTGCACGTTGTCGGCGTACATGGTGGCCACAGCCTCAAAGCGGCGGTTCTGTTGCAGGCTGACCATGATCATGACGACCCAAGGCCCGAACAGAACCAGAACGGCGATGCTGGTCAGGGGCATCGATCCCAGGCTGGTCAGAATGTCTGACACGGCCTTGATAGCGGCAAGTTGCTCTGGCGACACCCTTTAGCCTCTCCTTCCTCGCTGTTCGAAATCCCGTTGGCAATCCACACACCGGATGCAGCCGGGCGAGGCCTGCAGCCTCTTTTCAGGGATCGGCTCGTCGCAGTCGACGCAGGCCGTGGCTTCAAAAGTCGCCGCCGGCAAGCGCCGCACCCGGCGGAAGTGAGCGGCCAGGGCATCGGCCTGCAGTTGCTCGTTGATGCCCTGAGCGCGGTCCAGATCGTCGGGCACTTAGTCCTCCTGGCAGTGGTCCAGCATCTCGGTGAGCCAGGCCTCGTATTCGTAGCGATCCCGCAGCCAGCCGGGGGTTACTTCATAGTTCCCGTTCGGCAGGGGCTGAATGATCCGTCCCTCCGGTACGATCCGGATCTCGGGGCTTGCGCAACCGGTCAAACAGAGCAGACAAAGCACCGGTATCGCGATCAGCAAGCGCTTGATCCAAATCGTGCAGGTCGGGCAGATGACGTCGATCATGGGTTCTCTTCTCGGCCAGGTAGTGCCTCAGCAGCAGCAGCACCACGGCCAGCAGGGCGCTTAAAGCCTCGGCCATGGTTTAGCTCCAGGTGACCGCCTCTTTCGTCACCAGACGCAGGCCGATATTGACGAGCGACAGCAGCGACACCTGCGCCTCGGCCGACAATTCCAGCCCGGTCAGGCTTTGCAGAACGATAAAGACCAGGGCGAGCAGGTTGACCCAGAAGGTTTTAGAGAGCCAGAATTTCTTGCCGGTCGATTCCATGTGTGCCTCCGTGTTAGTACACCCAGCAGACGTCTTGGGGCAGATGCTCCGCGCAGTCCAGGTGGATGAAAGATGAGTGAATGCCGACGCGGCGAAAGCCGCATTGATAGGCCGCATCAAGGATGTCATGGCGCAGCCGGCTGGTGGTGCAGATGATGTCCACAGCCTTGCCGTGCAGGTGCGCCGAATCGGGCTTGCCGCCGACCTTGGCGTTGTGGGCATGGCAGCGCACGCCGCTGGCGATGCGCAGGGGCTGGCCGATGCTCTCGCGCATCATCTCCAGCACCGCCACCAGGTTGGGGTCTATGCTGGCCTTGCCGCAGCCGCACTTGCAGGCAAACTCTTCGCTTGAAAAATGCTTGGTCAACTTGGCCATGCTGGCTCCCTTAAATCGCGGGGCAGGGCTTACGGGCCGTCCCTGCCTGCCCCTTTTCGCGGGGGGTATCGGTGGATACACGTCAGGCCGGGCAAGCCCGGCTGACTGATGGTGTGACGTATTCTGTCACAGGCAGGGTAAAAGAAAAGCGCCGCAAAATAGCGGCGCTTCGGCGTGCATTGTCTGGATGTGGTTGAAAATGCGGGGGTTTAATCGAATATCGACATTTGACGGGGGTCGGCGGCCAGCTTGCGCTCGATGGTGCGATTGCGGGCGAGGTAGTCGACGCATTCGGCATAGCGCACCCGGTGATGGCCGCGCGTCATGTAGCTGTCCACCGTCCAGGGGAACAGGGGCTCTCCCGTTTCCGGATCGAGGTCATGCGCCGCCACCATGCGGTAAAAGGTGCGCTCCGAGATCCCGAAGATCCGGCAGAACTCCGCCCGGTTGTAACTGGCCTTCTTCGGCGCTCCCGACGCCTCCAGCATTCCCATAAATTTGCGCTCTGCCAAATCGTTCACTGCCCGCCTCCTTTCATTCACTGTTCAGACAAGGTAAAGCCTTTTTCAAGACCTTTGTAAATATCGGTTAAAGCCGCCTTTGCCTTTGCCTCGGCCTCTTCGCCCTCGCTGCGGGGGGCTGGCGGCAGGCTTTGGCGCTTGGGGCGATCCGGTACCTGCTCGATGAGCTGGGCCGGGCTGGGCCAGCGGCGAAGAAGGGGAAAAAGATTCTCGAACCCTGCGCGCACGCGGGGCGCGTCGACCGTTTCGATGCTCATGCCGATATTGGCCTTTTGCATCGCCCGCAGCCAGATATCCGCCGTGCGCGGCAGCACCTCGGCGGCTGGCTGGCCTTCAAGCCCCAGCGCCACCAGGGCTTGCAGCCCGTCTTTGACTTCGCGTCGCAGCCAGCTACTCACGGCCCCAGTCCTCCAGGGCGGCCATGCCCTGCGCCCGCTTGCTGCGCGGGGCGGTGGGGGCCGTGGGGGCGAGCGCGACATTCGGCGTAGCAAGCGCTACATTCGGCGTAGCGGCCACCGATTCAAGCACGCGCTTCAAGTAGTTGTGGTTTTTCAAGGGCCGCACATCGCCCTCTTGCCGCTTTTGCCGCATGGCCTCCACGGTCTCACTCAGAGCCTGTGCCAGGGCGCGCGGATCGGCGCCGATCTCCAGCACTTCGCGGGCCAGCTTTAAGGCGCGGTCGTGGGAGAGATCCCGCGAAGCCGGGCGAAACAGGCCCAGATAGCCCACAATCGGGCGAAAGAGAGGGCCGCTTGATGCCAGCAGTCCCAGCAGTTCACGGCCCGCGTCATCGGCGGTATAGGCTTCAAGGCTGTTGCTGGTGTGGCAACAGGGACAGCGCAGTTTCATCAAGTGGTCTCCTTTGGCTGCTCGTCAGTACCGGGCCACCACGCCCGGCAGACCTTGGCGCGTCCATTTTTGGACGCGCCAAGGTTTCGCTTAACTGCGGGTGCGCAACCAGGTGCGCACGGCAGAGGTCGTGCGGCCCAGTTCGGCGGCGATCTGGCCGGGGGTTTTGCCTCGGGCATTCATGGCCAGCATGACGGTCTTGTCGGCCTCGGTGAAGGCGCGGCGGCGTTTCTTCGCGGCTTCGGCCTTTTCCAGCTTCAACTCGGCAAGCTCGGCCTTCATTTTGTAGTGCTCGACAGCGTCAACCTCGATTTTTGGGGCAGAAGCTGGCGCGAAGTGCTTGCTCAACAGGGCCGACTCCATCGCATTGAAGGCCCCGATGTATGCCTCTTTGAACCGCGCAGCTTGGGGGCCGGTGAACCCCATCCCGAGAAGGGTGAAGCCGTCACGGGTCAATTCGAACATAGGCCGAGGCTTGCCCTGCGCATCGGTGTAGGTCGCCGCCTCAAAATTGAGGCGGCGAAACTCGTCCGAGCAATCCAGCGTGCGGATTGTCCGGAGTACATTGTCATGCTGCTTGCCGAACGCTTCGGCGACTTTCAGGCTGGTTGTGACTGGGCGGCCGTCCTTGAGGGCCACGGCGTCTTGGGGGAAGGGGATTACTTGAGCAAGCATGATTACGCCTCCTTTTCTTCAAGAATGGTTTTTAGCAGGCGGATGTCGCGTTCGATTTCGCTCAGAAAGAAGCCCAGGCCTTCGAGGCCTTGGTCGCTGAGTTCATCGCGGCGAACCGAAAGGGAATTGACGGCATCGGCCAAAAAGGCCGACTTGCAGACGCACTCGGCGAGTACGTCCAGGGGGTGGGTGTCGGGTGGGTGCATGGCATTCTCCTGTATAAGGGGTTGATAATCCCCCCTTCTCGCCGCTAAACGAAAAGAGGGCGCGCCGTGCGGGTTAGCGGACCGGCTACAGGAAACCGGCGAGCCCGAAGGCTCCCCACACGACGCGCCCAACTGGAGCGCCATGCCGTGGACACAAAAAGACCGCCGAAAAGCAGAGGCGGTGTGTCCGCCTGTAACGCGGGCCGCTAAACCCGACTGCCGGATTTTGCCGACAGCAGGGCAAGCGTAGCCCGAAGCGGTTTTTGTGTCAAGCGTCTCGTTCATTTCGTCACTGTGCCGTATGCAAGCGGCGCTCGATGAGCGCCACGGTTACTTCGTCGGCTGCGTATTCGGCGATGGTCTCCCAGCCGCAGGCACACGCCTCCATGTCGTCGGCTTCACAAAGGGGGCAGGGGGTCATCTGGCGCCCTCCCCACTCAAGTCCCAGCCCTCGCGCTTGGCTTGGTACCTCAGCGCGGCAATCACTTTATACAGCTCGTCATCAGCCACCCAAGCCACCTTTTCGACCTTGCAGATCCGCTTGGCCATGCCGTCGGCATAGGCCCAGCTTTTGCCGCCCACGGTGAGCAAGGCCCCGATTTTCTCCAGCTGGGCGGCGCGGCTGCTGCGGCCGGTGGCCATGTTGTGCGGCCGGTGCCCCTTACCGCCCCGGCGCTTCCAGACTCCGGCGGCGGCGGCTTTTTCTTCAAGGTCGGCCAGCAGTTTGGCGGCCTTGAAGGTGCTCAGGTCTTTGCTGCTTTGTACCCCGTACCCGGCCAGAATGGCGCGGTAGTCTTCGTCGGACAGGTGCAGGGCGCCTTTGCAGGTATGAATCAACTTAATCTGCTTGGCTGTCGCCATGGTGTCCCTCCGGTTTAAAAGGCGTGCGGTCTTTGTACTCTTCTTTTTTCCCCTTGTTCCACTGCGCTACGGGGCGAAAGAAGCCGCAAACGCGGCTCCAGACTTCGGTTTTTTCAGTGCATTTCATCCGAACACCTCTATCAGCTCGATGCTCTGAAACGTTTTCTCGTAATGGCGGCGGATCTGGGCGACACTGGTCCATTTAAAATCGTAATAGTGCCACTTTCGGTCCGGATCGAAGGCCGGGCCCAGCTCCTTCAAAAGTCGCTTGCTCATTTTCTTCAGCGCTGCCCGCTCCTTTGGCTTGCACATGAGCCTGGAGGCCGGACGAAGACAGCGCTGCTCAGGGTGCTGATCCTTCGCGTCGACCCACTTACCCTTCCTGTAGCCGTCGACATACGTCACGATCGCGAGCCGGTTCTTGCTGACCAGACCTCGGTGAAAGGTCACCTCGAACTCATCGGCTTTGACCCCGGCCATGCCATAAATGCCAGACAGCGCCTTTTCGACTTTGTCCCAGTCTTCCTTTGTCATCAAAACAAACTCCTCTGCGGTTCGGTTATCAGTTGGTATTCGTAGCGCCCCTTGCCGGCGCAGCGGGTGACAATGTCGTAGCCGTTGCAGCGCAGCTCGGTGATCACCGTATTGACGGCGCAGACATCGGCGGCGCGCATGATGTCGCGGGTGCTGTGCCAGCCGCCATTGGTCAGCAGGCGGTGGACCCGTTGCAGGCGTTCGGACTCTTCAATCTTGGCGTAATGGATACGGGTCATGCGGCGTTCCTTTCTCTGTCTGCGGCCCCCCGACGCCAGTGGATGGCGGCAAAGGACGTGTAAGGATACGGGCAATCGGACTCGTCAGCAGCGGCCAGCCCCTGCTGGTAATAGTCGTCTTTGGCGGCTTGCCAGAAGCGCCGGCACGATGACTGTGCCGCTTCGTATTTGTGGTTTGTAGCCATGGTGCTCCCGGTAAAAATTCCCGCCGGGGCCAGGAGGGAGAAAACCCCGGCGGGCAAAATGGGCTTGCGCCCTGGTCAACGTGTTGGCTGGCATCATCAGGCCCCGGGAGCCACCCCGAAGCGACCGGCCGCTGGGGCCGGTTTCGCCTAGTATTTGCCGCGCTTCAGGGCGGCTCTGTCATCGTGCAGCAGGGTGGCCGGCACGTCATCGAGGCGGGCGAAAACTCTATTGCCGATGGTGATTCCCATGCGTTTTCCCATTTGGATGGCCTCCTTATCGCACTTCGATAAACTCGTTTCCCGTATCGACTTCGGCCCGCAAAAGCAGCCGCACCGGCTCGCCCAGGGCGTCGACAATGGGCATTCTCAGGGGGAGTTCTGACAGGGCAGCGATCATGGTTTCGACCGTTGAGGGGCTGCCGATCTGTTTGATGGTGGTCATCATCGCAAGGCTCCGTTCCACATTTCGACGACATCCTCATGGGTGACGCCGGTGGGGCTGGTGCACTGGCACTCGGGGCAATAGACCCAGTGCAGCACAGGGACGTGCTCTTCGTCGGCGTCCCATTCCACGTCGTGCTCTCCACAAAAGGGGCAGGGGCGGATTTCTTTCATTTGGCCTCCTTCTTTATGGCGCGGATCCGGCGGCCAATAACAATGGCCCTGGACTTGTGACCCAGATCGCACGCCATCTGTAAGGCTTTCTCCAACTCCGCGAGGTCGTCGGGGCCCCAGAATTGCAACGTGGTCATGCAATCCGTCACGCTGGTATGAATTAGACTTTCGGCGTTGCGCATCAGTGGGCCTCCTTCGCGCCGTTCCAGGCCCAGGCGGCATTCTCCTGGGAGGCTCCGAGGGGGCCGCGAGCGCCGCAGAACGAGCACTTCACCCACCAATACTCCGTGCCGTCCTTGTGCTTCTCGCCGTCCCATTCCTGTTCAAGGGCGCCGCAAAAAGGGCAGGGTTCAAGCTCCATCACGCCACCTCCTCCAGCTCCGTCTCAAAGGGCACAATCACAAAATCCTCGCCCTGGCTGATGGTGACGCCCGTGAGCGTGGCGGCCAGCTCGGGTTCGGCCAGCATGGCCTCTTTGTTGATCTCTTCTTTGATGCGCACAAAGCGCGACAGACCCAGACGTTTGCAGGCGTCGATAATGTTCTCGGTGCCACGCAGGCTGACGCGGGGCGGGCGCATGCGCCATTTGACTTCGCCGCTGGCGAGGTTGGCGAACTTGACCTTGCCATCGCGGGTGAGGTCCATGCGGTTGGCCTCGCACCACATCTGCACGCCGCCCGACAGCTGGCGGATATCGTCGGCCAGGGGCCGGGCCTGCTCTTCAAACTGCTGCTTGATGGCGGCGATCTGGTCGTTCAGGTCGGCCTCGATGCGCTGGCGCTGGCGCTGCAAGCGACCGATTTCGGCGATATATTCGGTGCACTCTTCGCGGCTCTGGGGCACGGTGTGGGTGGTGGCGGCGGCTTTTACTCTTGCGGCTTTTGCCATTTTTCAAGTCTCCTTTATCGGGGGTTAACTGAGGGTGACAACCTTCGGTTCGCGGCTGAAAGGGTGAATACAGATGCCCGCCTTGCCCGCCTTGAAAGCGGCGATAATGCCGTCGTACTTTTCCGGCTGGGTCAGGTATTGCTGGAACGATATTTTCAAGGTCTGGCGAATATGGTTGCTGATAAATCGCTCAGCCAGGGCGTCCAATGTATGGTCATTCATCATGGCTTTTCTCCTCTCTATGCGGGGCGATCAAATCTATGTAGTCATTGTCGGGGCGGTTGATCTGCAAGGCGGCCATCAGGGTGATGCCGATAATGCCGCCAAAGATCAGGGCGATAATCACGTACAGAATCATGAGGCCTCCTCGATGCGGTCCAGCAGGGCCAGGGCGGCAAGGTTGCCAGCTTTGGCCAGTTGATAGAGCCCGGCCAGATCGCGGCTGTCCGGGGTGGGGCTTGCGGGCCGGGCCTTGGGCTTGTGCGCCTTGGGCCGGGCGGGCTTGGCCGCAGGTCTAGGGGCGGCAATCACGTTATCGCCCAGCAGAAACCCGAGGCTGCTCAGCACCCGGTGGCCGTTGGACATTACCCAGCGCGGCGCCGTGGTGCGGTGGCCCTTGGTCCAGCGCAGGTTTCGGGTGTGGCAGGTAGGGCACATGCCGGTGCGGCTCATGGCCGGCACATAGCTGCCCTTGCAGCCCAGCACCGGGCAAGGCTCGTAGGTGTATTGAAACTGCGGCTTGTCCTCTCGGGGTTGCTGCCGTCCGGCCTTATTACGCTGCGGGCGGCTGGGCGCGACCACCGGCGCCGTGAAAATCTGCCGTTCGGCCAGCCGGTGCGAGCACAGGCGGCAGGCGATAATTTCGAGCTTGGTGCCGCTTTCGAGCACCTCGGCTTTGCGGTAAAGCGCCGTGCGGCCCGCGCCGCATTTGGGGCAGGTGATATTCATGGTCACCTCCAGGCGTCGCAGTTTTTGCAGGCCCGATACAGGCGCACCCGCAGGGGGTTGGTCGCTGCGAAGGGGCGGCGGCGATGTTCGGCGCACTTGCCCAGGACGATCTCGCCCAGCACGGGGCACACCACGGTGCTGGCGCCATAGACCTCTTCGACCTTATTCAGCAGGTTGGTCAGGTCGCCCTGGTACTTGCCCGAGAGCGCCTGACTGATCGCCGCGCCGGAATAACCCAGCTCGCGGGCGACCTGCGCCTGGCTTTTTTCTTCGACCTTCTGCCGCAGCAGGGTCATGCGGTCGGCCTGTGTCATAGGTCACCTCCCGGCTCGGGCGGGCTGTTCTCTTTGTTTGTCTCTTTCTTTCTTTCCTGGTCTTTTTTTAAAAAAGAGGGGTCGCAACGCGTGACCGACATCGACTGCCCGCACACCGGGCAGACCGTGGGGTATTCGGGGCCGTCATCCTTGACCAGGCGGTAGATCTGATATTCTCCGGCGCGGCCGCCGATATAGCGGCCGTGCTTGGCAATGACGCCGTGTTTTTCAAGGCCGGAGACGAACTTGCGGACGTTGCCGTAAGCGGCGCCGGGGACGGTCCGGCACAGATCGGGGATCGAGAAGCGGCGCATAATGCGCATGCTCTGCCATACCTTGCGTCGCAGGGTGTTGGTTCGGGTGGTTTTGTGGTGCATCCCTTTGATTCCAGACATTAAGATTTCCCCCCGTTCCCATTGCCGTTTGCGCCCCTCCGCGACGCGAAAACGGGCTGGTCGTAGAACAGTTCACGCTCTCCCCATTGCTCCAGGCTGACCGATGTCAGCCCGCTGGCCTTGGCCATGCGTTCGATCTTGGAGAAGCCGATAACCATGCGGCCCACGTTGGCGCGGCTGGCCTGGTGCAGGTAGGCCAGCAGGTCTTTTTCGACCTTGACCTTGCACACGGTTTCGCCCAGCACGCGGGCGTCGTCCAGGTCGACCCCTTTAAACTCGACCCACTGGGTAATGCGGCGGGCAAAGCGGCCGTGGGCTTGCAGTTTGCGGGCGATATCTTCCATGCCGATCAGGATGACGGGGCAGCCCGACACATCGTAAATGTCGCGCAGGGCGTCCATCATTTCGAACTGGCGAAAGAGGTAATCGGCCTCGTCAATAAAGATGGGGCGGGGGTTGTCGGCCAGCTTCTGCGTGATGTAGTCGATCATGTCGCTGCGGCGCAGCATGCGGTGGCCGCCCAGCTCTTTGCAGAGTTCGCCCAGCATGCTGGTCACGGTCCAGCAGCCGACGGCGCGGACGAACACGCCATCCATCACCGACACCACGTAAGCTACCGCCGTGCTCTTGCCTTCGCCGGGCTCTCCCCATAAAAGCCCCATGCCTTCGGTGCCCTCGGGGCGGTCCATCAGTTCACCCACCGCGTTGAGAAAGCGGCGCAGGTTTTTCGTCATTGCCATCTGGTACGTCATTTTGTTATCCTCCTTGGGGTGTGTTTTGGCCGAAATGGCCGCCTAAGCCGCGTTGCAGCGCGGCTTTTTTATTTGCTTTCCGCCTGTTCAAGCTGCTCTTTAAGGCAGAATTCATCCTCTTTAAACAGCCCTTTGCGCTTGCCGGTTTCGGTGTAGTGCTCGTAGTCCTGGCGCCACTGCTTTTCGTAGTCGGTAACGGTGGCGTCGCCCTGGGACATGCGGCTGCACAGGTCTTCGTAACGCTCCCACACCGAGCTGAAGAGCTTCTTTTTCTTGGCGGCGCGGGCGATGATCTTCTCGCTCTTCTCGACCACCTCCGCTTCAATCTCGATGACATCCTGTATCGGCCGGGTCTCTATGGTCCGGCTGCGATATTCCAGTTCGGTCTCTTCCTCTTTGGCGCGCAGATTTTTCATGCGGTTCTTGTACCGCTGCTCGGCGGCCAGCTCGATCTTGCTCATGGGGAAAATCTTCGACTTGTGGGCGTCTCGCTTGGCGATGACCAGCAGGTGTCCTTCGAGGTCGCGCACCCAGATCTTGCTGGCGTCGTGGACGTCGTACCCGGCCATCAACTCCATGCCGTGGTAGTGCTCCAGAACAGGGTCTGAATAGACCTGTTTCCACAGGCGAATCATGCCCCGGTTGCACTTGACGATTTCGTGCGGGCGAAAGAGCGAGACGATTTCGTGCTCGTCGAGCATCATGGGTTTCCAGCCGTGCCCCACGAACTCGGCCCAGTATTCCAGCGGGGCCATGTGGCGGCGCCGGCCGGTCTGCGGACAGGTGATGCGCGGTAGCGACGAATGCGGCCGGCGGTTGTAGCGGTCGACTTCGTCGGCCATGAACAGTAAAAATTCAGGCCAGGAGATCAGCAGTTCGTGCTGGACGTCGCGCTGTTCGCGGTCGGCGGCCTTCACCTCTTTGTCGAGGGTCAGGTAGACATTGCGCTTTACCAGGCTGTCCATGTCCTTGCCGGTATAGGTGGCGAGTTTCTTGGCGGCCGGGATCCACAGGGACGAGTTCAGCCGCTCGATCATGCCGCGCCCCTGGGGGTTGCCCGCGATGCCTGTCTCGAAGGTGACGCCCAGGCGGGGGAAAAGCCCGGCGACCTCGTCAGCGTTGATTTTGGCGGTGTTGCCGCCGCCGTTATCGGTATAAAAGATGGCGGGGATGCCGCCGTAGGGCTTCTCTTCGTTCACCGTGCAGGCGTGGCGCAGGGCGTCGGCTACAGTCAGCGAGCTCTCGGCCAGACCGGCGCTCCAGCCGACGGCCACGCGGGTGACGGCGTCTATCACGGTGCAGACTTCGGGCTTGAAGGGGCGGCCATGGCCGGGGTGCGCCACGTCAGCCTTAAAGCTGTGGCCGTCGCACATATAGACGTCGGCCGGGCTTAGGCCGTCGGTGTCGCGCTCGCGGTAGATGCGCTGGCTGCGCAGCTCGCTGCCGCTCTTGCGGCCGCGCTGCACTTCGAGGCGGCTGTACTTCTTTAAAAAGCGCCGCACCTGGCTTTCGCTGGGCAGTGTGGCCCCTTCGGGCAGCATGGCCGCCAGATCTTCCAGCGCATGGTTAATGCTGGGCTTTTGCGGCACCCGGTACAGCTTGAGAAAAGCCGGAGCCCAGGCGGGGATATCGTCTTTTTCAACCTTTTTCGGGGCCAGCGAGGCCCACTTGCCGCCGCTCTTTTTGTAGTCGCTCCACCAGCGCATCAAGGTGCGCTTCGACAGGGCCCGCTTGCCCTCTTTTCCGGCCCGGGCGTTCGCCATGGGCACCAAAGCCTGGTAGAATGGGGGGAGCTCTTCGGTCCGTGACTTTTTAACCAGGGTGTCGATCGCCAGCGTGACGCCCCCTTCTGGGGCCCGCTCGATAAGTCGCATAAAGGCCAGGCGGGCATCCATCACCCGTTGCTGCCAGTTTTTAAGCGAGCCCAAATCGGGCACCGCGATTACGGCGGGCACCTCGGCTTCTTCCTGGCAGACCAGGGCGGTCTCGGCGGCGGTTTCAACCTGCTCGGCGGCGTGTTTTTCGGTCTCGTCCATCAGCTGGATCAGCTTCTTGTTCTGCAGGTAGTTGCGCACGCTGGCGCGCTCTTCGTCCGTCAGCGGCAACTCGGCCAGCAGATAGACCTTACCGCCGCCTTTTACGCGCTCGGGCAGGGGTTGCCAGCCCTGTTTAGCGGCACGTTTATTAACCGCCTGCTTGCTAACGCAAAGCGCGGCTACGATGTCAGATGTTTTGACTTTCATGGTGCGAATCTCCGGTGGGCGGATTTTCTATTGCCGGGGCTTGCGGCCTCGTTTAGGATGGTTGGCCGGGTCGTAGCGCTCGGGCCACAAATCAGCCGGGTTCAAGCCCAGCTTGGCGGCAATGGCCCGCTCCATGCGGGGGCGGCGTTCGTTCAAGGCTCGCTGCACTGCCTGGCGGGAGACGCCCAGCTCGCGGGCGATGGTGGCGAACGATTCGCCGCGCAGCTCTAGCTGGGCCTTGATCCACACGCGGCGCTCGGCTTCGCTGCCGGTCAGCCGGGGCGCTGGGGTGGTTTTTGCGAGAGCGTTCATCGACCTGCCCTCCGAATAATGCGGGCCACACGGGTCACGGGGACCCCGGTCTGCCTGGATATTTCGGCCACGGTCGGCATAGACGGATGAACAAATAGCTTTAGAACTTTCTCTTCATTGCTCATGAGGTGACTCCTGTGATTTATGAATGCTACGGATGTGATTGGACGGGTAAAGATGACCTGCCTGAGGTGTCGGCCGGGGATCTGATGATCCAATATCTTGAAGGCAAGGGCCTTGCCGCGCATTGCCCCGAATGCGGCGCTGTTGTGGCGCCCCGCAACATCTCTTCCGAAGACATTACGGGGTGGTTCAGGCTTTTCAGCCGTTGCCCCAACGCCATGTGCTGTATCCAGGAAGCCAACTGTTACCGGGCCGAATGCGAACGGCTGGTTTTTTATCCCGGCTGCCTGACCTTTCTTTGGCGGGCGGGCGATGAAATCAGTCGCGGTATCCAGCAGGTTTTGAGTCTGGAAAAAGATCATAAGTAAGAACCGATCCCCGACAGCGTGTCGGTTTTTTTAGTGTCGCGTTCGTTGTCTTGTGAACGACATTAAATCACGTATGTGCATCATGTCAAGCACATTTGTGATTTATTTTTCCTTTTCCATTTAAAGGGTCTTGAAGGTTGTCACTTAAGCCTGATCCGCAACTGACAACCTTCCGCCCGCTTGCTCCCGTTTTTATGTTTTTTATTAGGCACTTACAAAACCGGAAACCAGCGAAAAGAGAGACGTCCATGGTTGTCGGTTCACGAACGTGCTTTTGACAACCAGAATCACATTTGTGTTTCGGAGGGAAGAGTGACTTTAGGCGAGAGGTTGAAAAAGGTGAGAGGCGGTGTATCGCGTGACAAGTTCGCCCCCGATACCGGCATCAGCAAAACCGCGCTTGTGAACTATGAATCTGACTCCAGGTCTCCAAATGCAGACTATTTAATCAAGGTCCTGGAGGTTTGCCCCGAATACAGTCCCCAGTGGCTGCTGACCGGCGAAGGCCCCATGCTGCGGGCCGAGGCCGAAAGCACCTGCCTTCATGCGGATGGATGCCTAAACGGAGATTTCCTCCTGGTGCCGCACTACAACGTCAGCGCCAGCGCCGGGGGAGGGGCCATCATCGAAAGCGAGCAGGTCGTTGACCACCTGGCCTTTAAACGAAAATGGGTTAGGGAGATGGGTCTTCAGGCGGACAGGCTCGCGCTGATCAACGCCATAGGCGATTCGATGCGGCCGACCATCCAGGAGGGAAACCTGCTCCTGGTCGATCTGAACCAGCTGCACGTCCAGGACGGCGCGATCTATATCTTAATGATGAATTCAACCCTGATAGCCAAACGCCTACAGCGCAACATAGACGGCGGCATTATCGTTAAAAGCGACAATAAAGACTATTCAGACCTGTTCGTCGGCCCCAAGGACCTGGGCCAGCTGAATATTGTAGGAAAGGTTGTCTGGGCTGGAAGGAAAATGTGATTGATCTTGATGAATGTCAACATGAGGAGTATTATTATGGCTGAAGATTCTAACAGTGGGAAAGACACCGGTAAAAGCAGTTCTTCTTCTGGAAAATCCACAACACGAGAAGACTCTCAAACGAGTACTGGAAAAAACAGTACTAGCGGGAATTTCCAGAAAGTAATAAATACTCACCCCCCACCAAAGAAATAAAACAAATGACCACTCAAAATGAAATCACAGGGAAGGTTGATTGTTTGCTTTTTGGGGTAAGAAGGTCGATAAGGTACCATAATAGAAGGCGTCGTTTTTATGATAAAGTCCATATAATATCAACATTTTTAACGGCTTTTAGTGGCACTGCAACAATAGTGTCGGTTTTAACCGATGCAGGAATTTCCCGCGTAATTTTTGCTGGGCTAGTTACCTTTTTCTCCATATGTGACCTTGTTATACGGACTGATATTAAATCTAGGCTTCACGAAGAGCTTTGTAGAAAGTTTTTCGAACTTGAAAAGTCGATACTGCAAACAAATATCACTGATGACCAGATTTTAAAAAGGTTTGAAGGGGAAAGGCTTGATATAGAAGCCAAAGAGCCGCCGGGGTTGAGGGTCCTAGACTCGATTTGCCACAATGAACTTCTGACTGCTCTCGGATTTGATAAAAGCTGCCTGCTAGAAATAACCTGGTACCAAAGGCTCCTCTCCAACATAGTAGATATTTCCGACCACACGATTAAAGCCAGGGGCGAATAAAACCGCCCCTGGTTATTTCAACCCTGTAATTCGCCCCCCTATATAACCAGTTCCCAAGGTTTCAGCTTGGTGCCAAATGTCGCGCCGCATTCAAAAGATAGCACCGCGCGTCAAATCTAAATGCCAAATCTCATAACAAAAACCGCCAAGAGCATCCGGCGGTTAAAGTTCAGTTAAAGCCCTCGAAAAATCAATCATTTCCCGACGCCGCCCGCACAATCTCACTCATTCCCACTTAATGCCATATCATTCAGTAGCTGACAGAAGATTCCCTCAATAAGGTTATCCCTGCCTGCAAACAGGCCTTCCGGCGCGCAAGCTCTGGAAGGAGGCGGTAGAGCCAGTTTACTCCGCCTCCAGAGTGAAGCGGGCATGGAATCAGGCGGCACGCGGATCGCCCATGATGTGACCTTCCGCCCGTTTAGCAGATTCGGCGGTGGCGCGGAATGTGTCGGGCAGGAAGGCGAAGTTGCTCATAGCGTCGGATAGGGAGGGAATTGGTTATTATCGTGGGACATCAGTCGCACCAGCTTCGTATGCATGAATAATTTTTCCTTGCCGGCGGACTTTTCTTCCAGCACGCCAATATCCACCAGTTGTTTCAGGTAAACCGAGGCCGTTTGCCGTTTGGCGATATCCCGCTCCACCAGCGAGCTGATGCGGCAATAGGGCTGTTCGAAGAGTACCTGCATCAACTCGTGACTGTATATCTTGGGTAGCTGCCCTTTAACGTAGAGTGAGGTTTGCTCCATTAACTCCCGCACGGCGGCGATTTTCAGACAGGTCCAGCGCGATACCTGCTCGACCCCTTCGAGCATGAAAAGAATCCACTCCTGCCACCGACCATCCCGTGTCACCTGATTTAGCAAGCGGTAGTAGGCCGATTTGTTCTGCACGATATAGCGGCTCAGATAGAGTATCGGCAGAGTCAGCAGTCCCTGTTCGATCAGGTACAGGACATTGAGGATACGCCCCGTGCGGCCATTGCCATCGTAAAAAGGGTGAATGGCCTCGAACTGGTAGTGGCTGATGGCCATCTTGATCAGCGGGTCCAGATTGTCTTCGGCGTGGATAAAGCGCTCCCAATTGCTCAGCAGGTCGCGGAGGACGGATTCACCTTCAGGCGGCGTGTAGATCACCTCGCTTGTAGTTTGATTTCCAATGACAGTGCCGGGCAGCCGGCGCAGCTCCATGGCCTGATTCTTCAGGGTGCTGCAGACCTCGATGGCGGTTGCGGTGGCCAGAGGCCGATCCCGCAGTTGCCTGAACCCCTGGTACAGAGCGGTACGGTAACGCAGCGCCTCCCGGGTGGCCGCATCGGCCTCGCTTTCCCGCTGGGCGTGGCGGAACAGCTTGTCGGTGGTGGTCAGGATATTTTCGATTCCCGAGCTGTCCTTGGCTTCCAGCAGCGGCAGCAGATTGATCAACAGTCCCTGATCCGGCAGTAATGCCCCCGCCTGCTTGAGCTCGGCAAGGGCGGCGCGAGCCGGGATACAGGCTTTAAGAATTGTCCGGGTTTCGACCGCTTCCACCGGGGGAGGCAGGAGCGGAAGGGTGTTGTAGGGGTGATCTGGCTGCCATTTCATCTTTGTAAATCCGTCTTTTATCGACACATTGTGGCTAGCTGGTCCACGATATGTCGATAATATCGACATGTCAACCCTACAATGTCGAAATAAGTCAATTCTGTCGACATAAGATGCGCTGGCGCCCGGTTGATGTTGACGGTATCGACATGAGCGGATAGATGTGTCGATATAGGTGGAATTTTTCGACACGTCCCAACCGGCTGCCCGCTCTCGTCACGCCTCTCCGTTGAAGGCTTGGGTATCAATCGGCATCGAAATTTGACCCATCAACGGCATCTGACCTCAGTCCAACATGAAACTGGTTTTGCATCTGATTTCATTGGCTTGTAATTTTTACACTGTTGGGCCATGTGCTGATGGTGAGACAAAATCCACGCTACTTTTGTCATTTGTCGCAAGCTTTTGCAACAATCTATCGCTATAAGATGTGGGTTTAATTGCATTCACAGCTACGAGAACCAACTGAAAATCCTCGTGTCGGCAGTTCGATTCTGTCCCTGGGCACCAGCAATGACGAAGGGCCAGCGATTTTTCGCTGGCCCTTTTTTGATGGCATCGTAAAAACTCAGGTGGCCATTTCGGGTTCAATAGGCCGCGCACTGAAATTTTCCTGCCCAGCCGGCAA